>JAKBMB010000032.1 GCA_021831785.1 Deltaproteobacteria bacterium
CCCGTAAAGCTGCACGCGAAAGCCCAGGGTCCCCTGCGGCGGCAGCGGCTCATCCGGGATTACGCTGATCCCATTCGGCAGCTTCTCTTCCGCGAGCTTGGCGACGGCCCTTTGCGCTTTCCACGCCGCCTCGTAATCGCGATCGATGGGGATGCGATATTGGCGGCCCGCCTTGTCGTCCTTCAGCGTCACGACCGCGAGCAGGCGCGCGCCGCCGACTCTCACAGGCTGAAAGCCTGTGCCACGTTTCCTCTCCTCGAAGATGGTGTCCGCGCCGCCGCGTTGCTCGCGAAGCTCGGCGCGCACGCGATCGGGCGCAAGGACGCGTTCGCAAGCGAGACACGTCGCCTTCGCCCTGGTGACCGTGCCTGCGGCAACCTCCTTTTCGCTCTTCGGTGTGAACACCTCGAAAACAATTTGCGACTGTGAACCAGATTCCCCAGTGGCACAGGCATCTTGCCTGTGACCCTTCACATACAGCCATCGATAATCCTGTTGCGAATCTACCAAGCCCCGCGTCGCCGGGTTAAGACGCACATATTCGAGCTTTTCCTCCCACTCGGTCTCATGACGGATGATGTGATCGAAGCTCTCGTCCTGCCACACAGAGCCACGAGCGCCGGTAAGCTTGCCGATTTGTTTTGCGGAGAAGCTCTTGATGCTGTGCAGAATGGAGGAGAGATCGGAACCGTCGATAATCCGGAACATCATGTGGGCGTGGTCGGGCATCACTACCGCGGCGTCGAGATCAATGCGGTGGTCGTCCCAATGCCGAATCGCTGACATCGCGGCGTCTCGGGCCGCATCGGTCGCCAGGAAGTTTCGGTCGCGGCATCGGAAGGTGACGAAATAGGTTGCCTGAGGCGCCTCGAGGTGGGTGAGATTTCGCGCGCGAGCGGCCAGCTCCGGGGATCTCCAGGGATTCACAGGCTGGAAGCCTGTGCCACTTTCCCGAGTTGTGCTTTGTGGCACAGGCATCCTGCCTATGGTTTCCGACCCAACCACTCTGTACCTTAGCGCACGCAATCGGCTTGCCTTTTTGCAGAGCCAGAACGACCGCATTAACGGAATTTCCGCGCCGCAGTTCGGCGACTCGCATCGCACGGTCCGCTCCCAAAGATACGCAATCGGCGTCGCCCCGTCGGGATCGGGCGGGTAATACTGCGATAGCTCCTTCTCAGCCTGCTTCTTTATCTCCGCGCCAACCTTGCGCAGCTCATCCGCTAGCGAAATTTGTGGCTCAGGCATCTTGCCTGAGGATTTCCCCACAGGCTGGGAGCCTGTGCCACCATACTTGGGGATATCTTCGAGCATCACCTTGAGGATCAGGCAGGCGACCGGATTGAGGTCGCTCGCGAAGGCATCGCATCCGAGCCGGAGCGCTTCGAGCGGGATTGAGCCGCCGCCGGCGAACGGATCGACGACCAAAGGTGGCTCAGGCATCATGCCTGAGGAATCGCCGTGCGCGGCCTTGACCAGTCCACGTCCGACTTCGAGATAGCGGGGATTGGCGGCCAGATCCCAATTTGCAAAATCGCCGATGAACCTGAGCAGCGCGTTGCGAAGCTCCAGATCGTGGCTCAGGCGTCCCGCCTGAGTTTCCGACAGGCTGGAAGCCTGTCCCACTTTTCCCATGATTTGGGGCAACAACCCGCGCGCCTTGTCCTTGAAATCGGCTGGGCACTTCGGATCGCACGGATCAGGAAGCAGCAGCGCCAGCAGCATCGCGCGGCACGCGGCCAGGGGCCGGCGCGCCCACCACAGGTGCACTGTGCTCGGGTGTCCGTGCCGGATGGACTTCTCGCGCGCCGAATGGCGGCTCACCACCGCAATCGGAAAATCCACCTCCGCCAGCCGCTTACAGGACTTGGGAATCATGATGAAGTCCCATGGACAACCATTATTTCGAGTGTCTAATCGCGACGTACGAGCGCTCGAAGACATCCAGGCGCTTACTCAGAGTAGCGTCGGTATAGTCGTGTTTCCTGACCGTGCGTAGCTTTGACACACACCGGCGCACCATCGAAATCGGAAGTGCAAACACCATTCGGTTGTGCTCGTGCCACATCTCTTGAAGCCACGCTCGCTCTCTTTCGGTCATTCCCTCGCTCTCGGTCCTATATACTATTAGGCCGAACCGACCGTAGGGGCCGCTTGAATAGCTGAGCATCTGCCGGAAATCGTCGCGACCTAGTTCTACATAGTTCTTGACCTCGACAGTAACTTGACGGGTCTCGTAATCCTCGAATACCCGGCGCCAGAAACCGGTTGGTGCCACGTTCCTCGCCACAATGTCACGTTGTTGCACGTTCCCAGCATTCGGCTTGAATTGGATGTTCGCGAGCTTTCCCGCAAAGAGCATCTTGACAGCGCGGAGCACCCAGTCTTCGAATGCTGAGTAACCGGCCTGGCCAATTTCAATTTTGGGCAGCTCCTCTAATACTTGGCCAAGACGCTTGGTTCGAACGTCCTGGACATGAGCGACGCGTTTAGCCGATTCCGGAAGTACACCGGGTTCTTCAGCTTCGTCATCCGCTTCGATTACGATGCTCTCGCGGCCGACCGCGACTTCTGCGTTGAGGGCACGCCAGTAACATGGATGAACCGCCACATTCCTCTGCTCTTCGATGGTCAATAAGTTTGCGGACGCTCCGTCGTGACAAAAGTGGTAATGGTCACTTGCAGCATCCTTCAGTCCGAGAAACCCCACACTGTAAAGCGCCAGAAAAGCTTCCTGCGCCGAACCAAAAAGCGCAAAGTCAGCAGCGACAGGTGACTCATATCGCTCCGTTTTGATCGCGCCCTCTAGCAAAGCAATAACTTCGCCATAGCTGTTGAAAGCAGACTGATTGTCGAAGACACGAACGAAGAGTCTTAGACCTGGAAAAACGGTGTCGTACTCCTTGAGCAGATCGTCCAACCGCTCGGCCGAAATGCCTCTGCTGGACGAAAGAACATCTTCATCGATAATCTGGCGCCGGCCTTGTCGCACAGCCAGCACGTACGCGCTGTTTAGAAGCACCAGCAAGTCACGGGGTCGATATAGGGTGTGTCTCAGACAGAGTTCAAAGCCCTCTCGATCCTGCAAGCCTCGCTCCGCGAAGCGATTCCAGACCTTGAGATCGCTTTCAACCCGGCCGAGGTCGAAAGTAGCACGGAGTCTGTTGGCAATGAGATGGAGCAAGGAATGCTCGTCCCAATTGAGTCGAAGCGAGTTTCCTTCTATGTGCCTCGAAAAATCGCGATCGAAATGTGCCAGGGCTCTGAACATATTGTCCCGGACGAAGAGAATGCCATGGATTCCGACTTTCGAATCGGCAAAGTCTGTTACCGCCGCGGCTAGTCCGCCCAATATGGCGGTTGCAACTTGATCAGGAACCCAGCCTTCGTCGAGGCCATCCCAGAGAACAACGCCCGATCGGCCAATTGCGGTCAACATCGCTCGAACGTTGGCCTCTAACCAATTGACTCGCAGTTCCGTCGCGATCTTCCCCGGTATCTCAGTCAATGAATCGGCGCCACGTCTGAACTGGTTTAGTATCGCGGCGCACCGTTGGGCACCGGCAGGAGCCGATAGTAGCGTGTGTGCGTCTTTGTAGGTTTGGATATATGCATGCTCGGAAAGTCTCGGTAGCTTATAGTGATGGGTCGCTTCATACACAGCGAGCAGTATGTCGATTTTCCAAGCAAGTCGCAGAATCGCGCGGCCCGAACGATAATCCGCACGTATCTCGTGTAGGGCTGTCTGTAACGCAAGCGTCTCGTGCTCCTTTGGGGTGGATGCGACGAGGACCGTGTTGTGGTTCTTTGAAAAGAAGTCGGTTGTCTTCTGAAACAGAGCGCTTTTGCCGGTACCCCTTCGACCTACAACATGATTGAAATCGCGTGTGTAGGCGAGCGCGCGATAGTCGGCGGTTTCAACAAACGCTTTGGCCAACATCTTGGAATCCGCCTCTGCGCGCCCAGAACCAAGAACGTTACCTACAAGGTCTGTAGACCCTGCGTCCTTCGCAAATCGCCCGACTATCTGCGCCATAGGTGGACCTGATGATAAGTTCAGTTCATCCGCAGGAGGAAAGCGCTCTAACGGAGATCGCGTAATGGTCGATCTTCTGGATTTCGTTCCATTGCAACTGGGCAGGGTCGGTAATTCGCATGAGCTTCGGACCCTCCGGGCGTTTGCAGCACGTCACCACATATAGCCAATAGCAATCCCGCCGATCCTCGGCCTTATCCTGCAGGGCGCCTTCACGCCTCCACATACTCGCAGACGGCCGACGGTTGGGGAATTTGCGCGCCATCCTGGCGCATGCCTTCGAGGTGGAAGCGAATCGCCCCTTTTATTTCGCGCTCGACTTCCTCGACCGTCGCGCCCGTGGCGACGCATCCGGGCAGATCCGGCACATAAGCCGAATAGTTGCTGTCGGCCTTTTCGATCACGACTGCGTAGCGCATGTTATTGTCCTCGCTTGATTTGAGCCTGCTTGAAGATACTGTTCAGCGTGCCGGGAGCGAGGTCGTCGGACGGCTTGCCGGCGACCGTTACGCGTCCGGGCTTGGTCGGATGCTTGAATTGCCGATGACTGCCGCGCGTCGCTATGAGATACCAGCCGTCTGTTTCAAGCGTAGCAAGAACCTCACGTACTTTCATTCAGCACCGCCAAGTGCCGCGACCTTGAGGGCGTAGTGATCGATCTTCCGAATCTGGTCCCATTCCAATTGTGCAGGGTCGGTAATTCGCATTAGCTTCGGACCCTCCGGGTGCTTGCAGCGCGTGACCACGTAAAGCCAGTAGCAGTCGCGGCGGTCCTCGGCGGTGCGCTTCTCGTTTGGTGTCAGCGCCACAGTCCCGTCGGCGCCAGCGATCCCTTTGATCTCGATGAGGCGCAACTCGCCGGAGCGGGAGTCGAGGCTGGTGATGTCGTAGCCCAAATTCTTCTCGTGAATATCGGTGACCGTCCGCCCTTGAGCCTCTTCATACTCGATCGCGGTCCGCATCGCGATGGCTTCGGTCTCGGGGTCCGGATGCAGGTTGCGGATTTCGGGCTGGTCGCGGTCGGGGTGAGGCAAGACCAGGGCGCTGGCGATCCTTTCGACGCCCTGAAGCGTGAGTGAGCGCTGGCGTTCCAACTCCTGGCGGCGCCGCTCCCGGCGAGCCATCAGCGCGGCGTGGCGGTCCTCGGCCTGCTTGAGATTTCCGGGGGCTCCCTCGACGCCGCGGTCAACATCCTCGGCAAGGCGGCCGATAAGCTGGTCCTCTTTTTCCAGAAGGGCGGTGAGCGAAAGCTCGACGTGCCGCGCGATACGCTCGATTTCCGCGACGCGCTCGGCCCGGATTTCCTCGAGGAAGGGTGTCAGTGCGCGATCGTTGAGCCATCCGCGCGGCTCCGGCGCCTGCGCGACGGCAGGCAGGTCTTGTGGCACGGGCGCGGCGGTCAGATTTCCGAGCGCGTTCTGATCGCGGAGTTGCGTACTCCCGGAGTCGTCGATTTCGACGGCGAACATCCGCTCGTGAATGATGTCGCCGAGTCCATCGACGACGCGCGCGCGGTAGAAGTCTAGACGCACTGGCGTCGTCACGTCCAGAGAATAAAAGCAGGCGCCATCGGCGAGCGATGGTCGCGCTTCGGCCAGTGTATGCCTGCGCAGCGCCTCGAAAAGAGGATGGCCCGGAGTGACCCATTCGAGGTTGTGCTTCTCGGCGGTCTCGCGCTCCGTCGAGAAACGGGGGTAACGGTTGGCCAGCGGTTGCAGCCTCCAGTCGGGGTCGCTTTCGTAGCGATGAAGGACCGGAGGCGTTGCAGCGGGATCGAAAGTGTGGGGGAGCGACGCGAGCGGCTTTAGCGCCAGCGGGACGAACGGCGCGGTTTCGCGGACGAAGCGGGCGATAGTTTCCGGGACGACACGGCGTTCCTGCGCGAGGGCGCGCCGCTCCACGAGCATCCGCAAATTGAGTCGTTTGGACGCCAGCCCCTCCAGCGCATTCTCGCAGATAGCGCGGAAGTGATCCTCGCTGACGTCGCGGAGCAGGCGGTCTTCCAGATCGTCCGCCGTGAGATTGCCGGCGTAATATTCCCGAAGGACTCTTTCGATGTGAGCGGCGGGCAGTATTTCACCAACCACGTTGAAGACCGCGTCGTTGTCGAGCGCCTTGCGGATCTCGTCGAGCTTTTCAAGCAGCTTGTCCAGGATGCGCCCTTCCACGGTGTTGGTGGCAACAAAGTTGAAGATCAAACAGTCAGACGTCTGGCCGTAGCGGTGGATTCGGCCCATCCGCTGCTCGAGGCGATTGGGGTTCCACGGAATATCGTAATTGAAGAGGATGTGGCAGCACTGAAGGTTGATGCCCTCGCCGGCGGCCTCGGTGGCGACGAGTATCTGGATAGCGCCTTCGCGGAATTGCTGCTCGGTGTAAAGTCGCGTGCCCTTTTCGTCGCGCGAACCGGGGCGCATCCCCCCGTGGATGAATCCAACCTTGAAACCCCACGTCGTGAGTTTTTCGACGAGATAGTCGAGCGTGTCCTTGAACTCAGTGAAGATGAGCAACCGCTCGGTGGGATTGTCGAAGAAGCCCTGCTCGCGGAGCACGGTGCGAAGCTTTGCGAGTTTCGCTTCCGCCTCAGCTTCCTCCAAGTTCCTGGCCTGCTCGGCGAGTTGTTCGAGCCGCGCGATTTCCTCGCGGACCTGAGCCGGGTTCTGAGCCACTGTGATCGCGGCCAGGACGCCTTCCAGCCGCTCGCGCTCCGCTTCTTCCATTTCCTCGAGCTCTTCCTCGGTCGGAAGATCGCGCGGCGCGGTGAGCGCGATCTCCTGGGCGCGCTTGAGATTCTCCATCAGACGGCGCGCACGGTTCTCCAGCGAATGGCGGATCGCGTAGGCGCTGGACGCAAGCCGCCGTTGATACAGCGCCATCAGGAAGCCGACGGCGCGGGCGCGCGGATCGTCACCCTTCGCAGCCGCCTTGCGCGACTGTTCCTTCACGAACGCCGTCACATCGCGGTACAGGCGCAACTCTTCATTGTCGATCGTGAAATCTGCGGTCCGCGTGTCGCGCTTGGTGAAGAGCTTGCGCGCCTTCCACGAGCCGTCTGGCTGGCGCTCCGGAAAATAGACCATCGCTTCTTTGGTTCGGCGCAGGTAGAAAGGCGCTGAGCGCTGCACGATTGCTTGCCGGATCGACTTCACGTCGGCGTAGGCGTCCTCGTCGAGAAGCTGAAGGAAGAGACTGAAATTTCCGGGATCGCCCTTATGCGGCGTCGCGGTGAGCATCAACAGATGGTCGCAATGGTCGCGGAGCAATTCGCCGAGCGCGTAGCGCGCCGTCTTCCGGGCCGGGGGCGACCATGACATTCGATGGGCTTCATCAACGATCACCACGTCCCAGTGAACCTGCTGAAGGCCGGGCAGGATCGTGTCGCGCTTCGCCAGGTCCAGCGATGTGATGACCTGCCGATTCTGCAGCCACTGGTTGATACCGAACTGCTCGCGGATCGCATCGCCCTTCAGCACGATGAACTGCTCGTCGAATTTCTCGCGTAGCTCTCGTTGCCATTGGAACGTCAGATTCGCAGGACAGACGATCAGCGTGCGCTGACCCAAACCGCGCAGCTTCAGCTCGCGCAGCAGCAGCCCAGCCATAATGGTCTTGCCCGCCCCAGCATCGTCGGCGAGCAGGAACCGAACCCGCGCAAGCTTCAGAAGATAGTCGTAGACCGCTTCGAGCTGATGCGGCAGAGGATCGACGCGGGAAATCGAGAGGCCGAAGTAGGGATCGAACTCGTAGGCGATGCCGAGCGAGTGCGCCTGGATACCGAGCCGGAGCAGCTCGCAGTCGCCGGCGTACGAGCATCCCGCTCGTGCCACTTTGAGGCTCTGGATTTCAGCGCGGCTTAGCGGAACGCTTCGAAAGATGTTGGTCTGGATTCCAACCAACCCCAGCTCCCACGTGTCCGAATTGACCGGAGCAACGGTCACCACCCGCATCGGCTCGCTGAAGAGCGAACCCGACAGCACTTCGCCCGCGGCTATCGGCTGGTTATCGCTCGACAAGGCCCCGCCTCGCTTAACACCGTGAATCTAGCACAATTATCCATTTAGGTCGCTTCTCTAACCGCATCGGGCCGTTAAACGTGGACTGACCAACTCTCGTTAGTGGACCTGCGCTTCTACCCGGTGCGTCGGCGGCGGCGTTGCGCTCGCATCGGGCGAATCAGCACCTCCGCCGGAATCCTGAAGCGCTCGTTGAGCCGACGGATCATCTCAAGCGAAAGCCGCCGCTTGCGGTGTATCACCTCGTAAACCCGGCTCCGGCAGCCGATCACGCCCACAAGCGCCCGATGATCCAGTCCCTGCTGCTCAAGCCGGAACTTGATCGCCTCGATCGGGTCAGGCGCGTCCATCGGGAAATGCTTATCCTCGTAGGCCTCTACCAGCGTCGTCAGGACATCGAGGCGATCCCCTTCAGGCGCCCAAGGATGCCTTGACGGCCCTTTGCCCCTTTAGCAGCGGTTCGACAAGCCGCACAAGCGTGCTGCGCGCAAGCACCCGCGCCGCCCGAAGCATAGCATCGTTCCTAACGGGGGAGCAGGGTAACGCGCTTCACTGAAGCATGCGAATTACCGAAGTGTTTCTTCCCAAGTGAAGCCGAGCGGGCGGCGGCCACCGGGTAAGCGCAGCGCAAGCGCGCGCTCGATATCGTCCGGGGAGGGCGCGAGAGTCGCGCTGCCGGCAATGCTCATCCCGGCGCGTAGCGCGGCGCGCCCGAGCGCGTCGAGGAGCGCCAGGCGCAGAAGACGGGGCGAAAGATTGATAAGCCTATCGAGCACGCAACCGGGCAGCTCGGCGGCAAAGGCACTTCCCCAAGGCTCGGTTGCGAGCAGGTCGCGGTAGACCGAGCGCGCAACCGCCGCCATCTGCGCCCGCGTCGGCGCAGCCACGGAAAGCACCCTAAAGCGGCTCAAGATAGGCTCGGGAATCCGGGCGGTATCGTTGGCGGCCGCCACCCATACGATATGCGAGGCGTCAAGCTCAAGCGCCACGTACTCGTCGATGAAGCGCTTTGCCGTATGCGGTTCGAGCAGGGAGTAGAGCGGTCCATAGGGGTCGTAGCGCGCCTCCGAGGACATCTTGTCCACCTCGTCGAGCAGCATCACCGGGTTGGCGCTCCGGCCTCTGACCAGCGCCTGGAAGATGCGCCCCGGTTTGGCTTCGTGCCACTGCGAGTCGGCGCCGGAGAGCACGAAGCTCGCCGTGGTGGTGTTGCAGGCAATCACGTGAAACTCGGCGCCGAGCAGCTCTGCCAGTTCCTTGACGAAGCGGGTCTTGCCGATGCCGGGCGCTCCGGTGAGCAACAGCGGTAAAAGACGCAGCGCCGGGCGCGCAGCGAGCAGACACAGGGCGAGCTGGCAGTGGAGATACGCGATGACCTCGGCAAAGTTGGGAAACTGCGCCTCAAGCCCGCGCAGGCGGGAGAGCATCGCCGGTTCCACCTGCGCCAGCCCGCGCTCAAAGCCGGACTCCCTTAATTGTTCGAGCACTGCCACCTGCCGTCGATAGCCAGCCTTCTCGGCAGTCTTGAGCCGTAGCTCGACAGCCTCTCGGTCGACAATCGCAACCTGCACCGGATCGTCGCGGATACTGTCCATATCTGCGAGGTCATCGCCTTGAGAACGCTCCGCCTGCGCCCGGGCTTGAGCTTCTTGCGTTGTTGGAGAGAGCGAATCGCACGTCTTGAGTGTACCTTCAGCACCGATACGCTTGCGGGCGTCGATACCGGCACGCTGGTAGAGCGCCTTGGCTAGGTCGGTATAGCCGAGAAAGCCCACAAGCTCCGCCACGCCGGCGCAAACCTCGACCTGACGGCGGACCCGTCGTAGCGCGCGCAGGTCCTCGGCGACCACCACCCAGCGGTCGTCAGTAAGCTGGTAGAGCCTAAGCCGCGTCCAGGTCGGAGCAGCCCTGAAAGGTAAATCGTCGTCATCCGGGCAAAGTGTCTGCTCGAAAACCTCGGCGATGAGCCGGCCGCAGAAGACCAGGTCGGGCTCGTCCTGGCGCCTTACCACAAGCTCCTCGAAGCCGTTCACAGCGCGCTCCAAGTTGAGTTCTCGGAGAAAAGCGCTGATGCGGCAAAGTGCTCCGCAAGCGGCGTGAACAGCTCCTTACGCCAGTAGCAGACCGGAACGCAGCGGTGCTGCCCGTTGACCCAGGAAGGCGCCGGGCGCTCTTCTTGTTGCCCCTTGAGCACCGAAACCTCGGCGGCGACCCAGTCCTCGAGCCGATTGAGCGTTGAATCGCGCCCGCCGGCGCGCGAGTGGTCGTGGATGGTGTAGTAGACGGGCTGGCCGGTGAGCTCGGCGAACTGCACCAGCGCCTTAAAGCGGTAGCGCTCAAGCCCGAAGGAGCCGTAGCGGGTGGGCGCCTTGTGCTTGACCTCGTGATGCTCGCCGAGAGAACTCCAAAGCGTGATGTCGGGCAGCAGCAGGTAGCGGCCATTGGGTCCGCCGGCGCACGCGGCGCTGCTGCGGCCTAGCTGATGGGCGGTGAAGTAACGGTGGAAGCCTGCCGCCAGCTCGCAGAACTTATTCTCCCAGTACGCCCCCAGCCCGCGGTCTGCTTCCAGGTCTACGCAATGCATGCCATCTCCTCCTTGTTGGTGGCTTGCCCGCGCGCAACCTGCTATCGTCAAGGCGTCTGGCACTTGCGCGAACGCAGCTTCGCGCGGGGTTATCGGCCCCGCTGGCGGCGCCAACCGCCGGCGGGGCCTTGCTTTGTGGCCTGCTCTATACCTCATAAGTATATACTACAAGGTGGGCTCGTTAATACCTTCCGGTATATGACTTGTACTATTATTGCCGCGATGGTATCTCTTTAGCCGTGGCAAGAGTGCGGTTATGGGGCTACCGGTGCGAAAGGTGCGGACACGAGTGGCTGCCCCGCGAAAAGGGACAGGAGCCGCGAGTTTGTCCTAAATGTAAGAGCCCTTATTGGAACGTGCCACGCAAGACACCCGCAAAAGGCGAGCGCCGCGCGAAAACCGCCGGCCAAAGAAGCGGTGGGCTCGCGCTGCCGAACGCGAAGCACTGATTGAGCCCGGTGTTCTTACGTATCGGATGGTCCGGGCGCGTGGAGTAGCGGTTGGTCGGCAGCGGCGCCTGGTTCGTCTATGGCGCCCTGCGCGCTTAGCAGCTTGGCGCGGTGCTGCTCGGCCCAGGCGCGCTCTTCGGGTGTGGGCGTGTAGCCGGAGAGCGCGATTCCGAGGATGACCGCTTCGCGCCACGCGGTGCGGCGAAACTCCTCCGAGCCATGCACCTCGACACTGCCCCAGCGGGCAACGGCAAGCCTAAGCGCAAAGCGTATCGCCTCGGGCTGAGGGTCGTTTAGCGCAAGAAAGTTGCGGTGATCGGTAATCGCCGTGCGCTCGGGTTCATTCGCCCATACCCAGTGGTTTTGAACCTTGATAAAGCGCGGGTCCTCGGGCTCTGGCGCATGTGCTGCACGTACACCGGATGCCGGCACGATGATGCTGCCGCGGGTCACGATGCCGAGCAGCTCGTTCCAGTCCGTGGCTTCCTGCGGGCGATGGCGGACGGCATCGGGAACGGCTCTGATTAGTCGGCGTGCTTGCCGCTCCCCAGCCTCGTCCGCGTTCTGAGCGGCGATTATCTTAACACCTTGGGCAGCCATCCGCTGCGCCAACTCAATTGCTGCGCCTGAGTCGCCGGCGGTGCCTACGACCCAGAGACCTGGTCTATCGTAGAGCGCGAAGTAGGAGAGGGCTTCTATGGCGCTCTCGCATACGGCAAGCTCGCAACACTCCTCACCCCGTCCTACCCGGAACACACCCTTGCTCCCGCGTACGCCGTGAAACGGCTCCTTGCCGATTCCGCGCAGCTCGACACCCACCGGCTCGCCGTCAAGGTCGTTCGCGTCAACGAGTCTAAAGGCGGCATTGACGTACTTGCCGTAGCGGGCGGCAAAGACGGCGCCGCGCGACAAGGCTGTGCTGACGAGCTCCTCGGGAATACAGCGCTCGCCGACCAGGTAGCCGCGCACCAAAGCCTCGCCCTTGAGGTAAGGCTTGGGCAGCATCGAGGGCTCGGGCAGCCTTGCAGCATCGCGCGCCAGGCGCTCGACCCGGTAAGCCAAATTGGCGCGGGCGCTGGAGACGGCAAGCTCCTCGCCAAAGCGGGCTGCGAGCCAGGCTATCGCGCGCCTAAAGTCAAAGCCCGCAAGGTGCATCACGAGGTCGATAGCGCCTGCGCCGCCGATACCCTGGTCGTGGTTGTACCACTGGGCGAGATTCTCGCGGTTGGTTGAGACACGCCCGGCCGGGGTTCTCCAGTTAAACCTCGGGTCCTTGGGATCGGGGATGCAGCCCAGAGCGATAAAGACTTCACTGAGCGGTATCTCGCGCAAAAGGTCGGCACGCCGGCGAAGCTCGTCGAGTTTTCCTTCGCGCTGGGCAAGGCGCTTTCTTACCGCGTCTAGCTCGCGCGCCTTGGCCAGCGCCGAGCGAAGCGCCATGGCTTGTGCCCGAGCGCCCTCGCGAAAGCCGGCTTCATAGGCGCGTTTGGCTATTCGCTCGGCATAAGCCCTAGGTGAAAGCCGCTCAGTGATAGTGGGCTCGGGCACCGGCGGCGGCGCGCCGGATACCGCAGGTATCGGAATGACGGCGCTAAGCTCCCGGTTGACTCTCGTGTAGTACTGCCGTATCGGCTCGTGGCGCGCCTTCGAGCCCGCAACTCCGCGTCTTAGCCCCAGCGGCGCCATCGCTCTCGCGTATTCGGTCTGGAGCTCACGGAGCTTGCTCGGACTGAAGAGCTCGCGTGCGTTTAGATGACCGCGCTCATCCAGCGGCACCACCAGCGCCTGGATGTGCGGCGTGCTCTCATCCAGATGCAGGCTTGCGTGGGCGAGGTT
This sequence comes from Deltaproteobacteria bacterium, assembly GCA_021831785.1. GTDB lineage: Bacteria > Desulfobacterota > Binatia > Binatales > Binataceae > JAJYYI01. The sequence continues at coordinate 12,919 of JAKBMB010000032.1, forward strand.
CCCGCCGTAGCGCTCTTTTAGCCACTTGACGTTGGTAGCTACCCAGGCATCGAGGCGCGCATCATCCTAGGTGCCGGCGGCGCTGGGGTCATGCGGGCGGAAGTACTCGGGGCTTGCGGTAAGCAGGAACTCGACTGCCACGGTGGCATCCCTGCGCCGCTTCTCGGGCAGAAGCGCCATCACGTCCGCCTCGGGGTCAAGTCCAACCAGCGCGCGCACCTCTCTTGCGGGATCGGCGTTGGGTGTCGGACGGGTACGGGCGAGATGCCCGGCAACCGCCGCAAGCCCGCGCGGCCCGCTCATCTTGACCTTCTCGACCCGCAGAATCGCGTACGCCATCTAAACCCCTGCCCTGAGCCGTGTCGAAAGTTCGCCCTTGTCCGAAGCTTCCTTTCCGTAGCAGCGGTCGACCCGGGGATCATTTCTCGGCAGGGCATTACCTATTACACATCGCCCCGTGCGGGGCGATGTTGCGCAGCTCGGGGCGTAGCCCCGAACCCCGCCTTGCCTGCTACGGAAAGGAATGGGCATGTCGCTACTGCGCCTGAGCTGCCTGCGCGCCGGGCTTCCCGGCATGATGGCTCTGCGCCTTGCCTAAGCCCTCGCCATTGCCAGAAAGCCGCGCCTTCTCCGCGCGCAGCTCCTTGAGCGCCTCAAGCGTCTGCTGCCCAAGCCATCGCGCTGCCGCCTCCTCCGGCGCCCAGCGCCTGTCAAGCTCGCGCGCAAGCTTCGATGCCTCCTTGTAGGCGTCATAGACGTTGACCGGGACTTTGAGCTTAAGCGTCATCGTCACGCTCTTGCTCGGTTCGTTGGCCAAAAGTTCACTGCTCATCTTCATGTCTCCTTTCGTTGATTTACTGGACCTCTGCGGTCGGGGTATGAAATTTCCCTCACCGCTGACAACCGTGAAGTTTTTCCTCAGGGCGGACCGCGTGTTCTCGCCTGCGTCATGGCAGATTCACCGTCGGCACCTGGTAAGCCTGCCGCCGCGAGCGAGAATCTGCGGTGGAGGAATGAGGCCGTGTGGGGTCTTCGACACTTCGTGCCGCAGACGCCGTGGTCAGTGCGGGCTCGGGACGGTTCCATAATGAAGCGCTCTCGCGCGGACGACCGCGCCGAGGGGTAATCGGGGTGTTGGACTCGGCCGCGGCGGCGAGCTTGGCTGCCCATCGATGCAAAGACTCGGCAGGAAAGACCCAGCGCCGGCCAAGGCGCACCGCAGGAGGAAGCGCGCGCCCAGCCTCGCCCCGCTCAAGCGCGCGCAGCACGCCTAGGTGAGAGCGCCCGAGCAGACGGGCAACCTCACTTGCGCTAAAGAGCAGACGCCCGGAAGGCAGCGCCGCAGCTTGCAGCGCAAAGGCGCTGGACGGCTCGAAGACCGGGCGCAGCGGCGCGCTCATACCCGCGCCTGCGGCTTAAGCGCCGCAGCCTCCTTAGGCGAACCGGCTAATTGTCGTGGAAAACAGAAACACGGCGACGGCGGGTCGCCGTCGGTACTGCCACCCTCGGATGAACCGCCAGAACTACTCGAGCGCCGCTGAGGGGAACCCCCTCCGCAACGGGAGCGCCGATGGGCGCGCGAGGTGCCCTTGCGATGGGCGACGCCCGCAACCACACGCGTTGCAAGCGGGCTGCGCGGTGCGCGAAGCGCGCGCGAGCGTCGCGCCGGTCTCCTTAAGACCCGGCTAAACATAGCGCGCACCGGCTGCGCGAGGCTGTCGGTTACGCGCTCTTCCCCGTAAAGCAGAATACCTACGCTCTGGCCGCCATCCTTCATGACCGCGTCAATTAGCCGCCCAACCGCCGCCATCACGCCCTCCGCCAGCGCCAGCGCGATACCGACGCCGAGCACAAACCACGGCCCCCGCCAGAGCCAGGCTAAGCCGAGAAGCAAACACAGGCACGCCCACGTCTGTAGAGGGCTTCTCCTCGAGCTGCCGCAACCGCTAATCATGATGCCAATTTACACTATTTGGCCACAGCGGCCAAGGGAGCCTTCGATGTCTTTTCGTCTGTCGTACCCCTGCCGCCTAACCTAGCTGCCGAGCGATATCTTCAGCCTGCAGATGCGTATATCTGCGCAACATAGCCCAGGTCTTGTGCCCAGTGATGCTGGCCACGGTCTCGATGCCCAGCCCCCGCTCGAAAAGCCGCGAGGTCGCTTCATGGCGCAGATCGTGGAAATGCAGGTCCTCGATGCCGGCTTTGCGGCAGGCCTGGGCAAAGGCGTGACTATAACCTGCCGGGCCGAAGACGAAGCCGTCCAAACGGCGCGGCAGGCTTTGTAAAATCTCCACCGCCCGGGTCGAAAGCGGTACGTCGCGCGCAAGCCCATTCTTGGTCAGTGGCAGATGAGCCACGCGCCTGGCCAGATCCACGTACTGCCAGCGCAACGCTGCGATCTCGCCCTGGCGCATCGCCGTCTCAAGCGCAAACTCAACCACCTTGCTCAGCCGCACGTCGCAGGCTTCAAGCAGCCGCTGCTCCTCGCCGGGCTTAAGCCTGCGCTCGCGCCCCGGCGCCGGTTTCGGCCGGCGCACCCCCTTCATAGGGTTATGCAGCCCCTCCATACCCCACTCGATGCGAGCAACCGTGAATAGATGAGAGAGCAGCGCCAGATAGAGCCGGATCCGGTTCGGGCCCAGACCCTCGCCTTCCAGTTCGGCGATCAGCTTGGCGATGTCCGCGCCTCGGATGTAGGCCAGCGCCCGGTCCTTGAGCGGATGCCGTTTTAACGCATTGGCGATATAGCGCTCCTTCTCGCCCCAGCGCTTGCGGACTGAAACCTCCGCGACATAGCGGTCGAGCGCTTCTGCCAGGCTCGTGCGCTCGGCGTCGCCCAGGTTGACGAAGCGTCCCTCGGCCATCCGGCCTTCGACCTGGGCCGCCCAGCGCTCAGCCTGGGGGCGGGTATCGAAGCTTGCCGAGAGCGGCTCAAAGCCGCGCCTGCGCACCTGCGCCTGCCAGTTCTTGCCCCGCCGTCGTATCGTTGCCACGCCCTTCAGTGTGACAAAATTGTGACAAAATGGCAAGAAACCGGTTCGTGAGGCTGCCGGGCGCGCCGCCTATCCAGAAAAAATCTCGATTTTACGGGCTATTATTGGTGCCGAGGGCGGGACTCGAACCCGCATGAGCTTGCGCTCGGAGGATTTTGAGTCCTCTGCGTCTGCCGTTTCGCCACCTCGGCCCGTACCCAGCGAAACCTCATTCTTAATTAATTCAATGCATCTCGCCAGCTCATCCGGTCAGCTTGCGGCGCCGGCGCATCTGGTTGAACCATCCCAACATTCACCCCGGCCCGCCGCATTCACCCCGGCCCGCCGCTCAGCCTAGCTCGCCGTTCACAGCGCCATGCGGCCTTGGCGGACCCGGCCCTAGAGCGCCAACCATATCACGCCCAACAGACACAGAGCGACGAGGTAGCTCGCTCTGTCCGTGAGCGCGAAGACCAGCGGGTCTTCCCTGACCTCGCCGCGCTGCGCTAAAAGCCAAAGCCGGCTTATCCAGTACAGCAAAAGCGGACAGACCAGCCATAGCCATTGCGGATGGCCGTAGAGGCGTCTCACTTCGGCGCTATCAACGTAAAACGCCATCACCAGCACCGCGAGATAGCCGCTTGCCGCCCCGACGCTCTGCAAAAAGCTCGCATCTACGCCGAGGTAGCCGCGCCCGAAGGTCTCACCGCGCTCGCCGTGGTTCGATACGCGCAGCTCGGAAAAGCGCTTGGCAAAAGCGAGGCTTAAGAAGAAAAACATCGAGAACGCCGCGAGCCATCGCGAGATCGGCACACCAACCGCCGCGCCGCCGGCCAGAATGCGCAGCGTGTAAAGTCCGGCGAGCAGAAAAACGTCGACCAGAACCAAGCGCTTGAAGTATGCCGAATACGCCGCTGCCGCCGCCAGGTAAAGGACGAGCAGCGCGGTAAAGCGCGCAGGCAGAAAGACCGCAGCGACGCCGACGCCGGCCAAGGCAAGAACCAACGCGAGTAGACCCACCACCCGAATCGAAATCTGCGCCGCCGCCAGCGGCCGATTGCGCTTGATGGGATGAACCCGGTCGCTGTCGAGGTCCAAAAGATCGTTCACCGCGTACCCTGCGCTCGCGCACAAGCAGAAACTCGCGAACGCGGCGCAAGCCTTGAGCCAGAGGCCGAACTGATTGACGTCATGCGCCAAAACGAGGGGCGCGAAGACCAGCAGGTTCTTGACCCATTGATAGACCCGCGCCGTCGCCAGCACCCGGCCGAGTCGCCGTTGGCCGGCCGGCTGAAAAATTTGCGTCACCGTCGCGACGCGCCGAACCCGGCTTACCAACCCGGGCGCCGGCGCGACGACGAGCGCTTCGCCTGCTTGGCGCCATACGTGCAGATCGGCGAAGCTGTTGCCGATATAGTCGAAGCCCTGGGGCGCGAAGCGCTCGCAAATTTGCTTCGCCTTTTCGCGCCCGCTCAGGTTGAGCCTGCCGTCGCTGGCTAAGACCTCGCTGAAGAGCCCGACGTGGGCGGCAACCTCGCGCGCGATAAGCTCGTCGGCCCCGGTAGTCAGCACCAACCGCCGGCCGCGCGCATGCTCGCGCCGCAGCAATGCCAGGACTTCGGCGTGGTAGGGCAGGCGCGACGCGTCGATGCGTGACAGTTGCGCAAGCCGGCGCTTAAAGCAGGCCCGGCCGCGCAGCAGCCACAGTGGAAGTAGCAGCGCGCTCAGCGGCGCGCGCTTGACCAGCGACAGAAATAACTCCCACGCGCTGTCGGTCGCGAGCAGCGTGCCGTCCATATCAACGCACAGCACGGAGTTCGCTCGCGTCCTCGACTCCTTAGGCGAAGTGCTTGCGTCCGTCACCGCTTTTGCCAACGCTGAAAGTTCCGCCGCGCTTCGGCGGGCGCCCTAGGCAAGGCACGCCGCTCACTCTGGCGCAAAGCCGCCTGACTCGCCGCGCAATAATCTACCGCGCGAGCCTATGATGACATGCCTCCACGGGCTCGACGCAAGCCCGAACAGGCCCGCCGATCCGGATGCCGCAGCGGCGCGCACAGGCGATCCGGCTTCGCTCGAAACCAGAGTTTGTGAATTTTTGCGCAGTGGGGCGGGCCGCCGTGCCCGCCCCACTAGAGACATATCGGGGGCAGCCTACGGCGGCATGCGGCAGCTTGACAAGAATTGACGGCTCTGAGGCTAAGAATAATAGCGCGCCGGGCTTTCCTTGCCGCGTTGCGGAGCGTATTGAACACTGACTTTCCTTACCGCATATTTCACTGTATCCGGGGGATAGCTCAGGAATTTCTTCTTAGCCGAATCCCAGCGGCGGTACACGAAAGTATTTCCAATTGTAGCGTTGATTTGTTTGAGCGCGTGCTTGGCCGCATCCTTCGTCACGCCAGCCAGCTGGAACCTGTGGTAGAGCAACGCCCAGGCGGTTGCGTATTCGCCGTAAGTGCGCTCGTCTTTTGAGCCGAAAATAATTCCGGGACTTGCCCCGACACGCTCTGGAAAGCATGGCCAATCCCGCTGGCGGCGCCACAGCACGACGACATAACGAGGGCTCTAGGGACACAGTTGGCTTCTGAGAAAAGCTTCGCGAACTGGGCCCACTCGAGCTGAGAGTTATCGGCAAATGCAATGCCGTTCTCGTCACCGTGACATGACAAATGAACGACATCGAACGCGCTTCTTTTCGCATCACGAGGGGCCGCATCACGGAGGGCTCTTTTGAAATGTTCCAGATCAAGCACCATCCGAAGTACATTTCGAATTCCCAAGATATCGAGGAAGCCTTGCGCAGCGATGCTATCGAGCTGCCCATCATAGAAGTCCTTCGGACCATTCGACTCGATGATCAACACCCGAAAGCCGCTCTTGCTCCCCTCAAATTGATCCTCCCCTGTTCGAGTAAGCCGAGGCATTTTAGCGAGGATTTCCCGCATACGGGCAACACCCACCCTTCGGGCCGCTTCCGACATTAGCCACAAACGCCGTCAGCAAGGCCCCGCCGCCGGCGCGCAGCCGACTTCGCGTGCCTTGCGTTCTGCGCTAAAGACCGGACGAACGAGGCTCTTCGCGCGTTAGAGCGCGGGCCAGCGGTCGTTCCAGGGCCGCGCCCGCTCGTAAGCGTACGACGCCTGGAGCACGAGGTCCTCGCGATGGCGCTCGGCCACAATTTGCAGCCCGCAAGGCATACCGCTGTCGGTAAAACCGGCGCGCACGGAGGCGGCGGGATGGCCGCTAAAATTGAAAGGATACGTAAACACGATGCCGGAGAGCGCTTGCGCCATCACCTCTTCGATCGGGCGTCCTTCGGCCTGAACCGGCGGGCCGTCGGCGGCGAAGGCCTCGGCCGGCAAAGTAGGCGTCAGCAAGAGGTCGTAGCGCGCAAAGACCTTTTGCAGCCACCCATTGAAGTCGTTGCGTTTGCGCTCCGCGGCAACCACGTCCTCCCAGCCAAGCCGGTCTCCCATCTCCAGCGCGGCGAGAAAAGTGCGGTTGAACTGGGCGCGGTATTTCTCGATCCAATCGCGCAGCAGCACCCGCCGACGGGCGAAGAAAAGCCGCGCCCACTCCAATCCGGTTTCCGGCACCGATTCGCTCAGGACATCGACTTTGTGGCCAAGCTGGCTGAAAACTTTGACCGCGCGCTCCACTTCGCGCCGCACGTCGGGCTGCAACTTGGCGCGGCCGAAGTCGGGATGGAAGGCGACGCGCAGCTCTTTGGGCGAACGTTCGAGCACTTGAAGGTAAGAGAGTCCGGGATGGGGCAGCGAGGACGGATCGGCCGGGTGATAGCCCGCGGCAACGTCTAAATAAAGCGCGGCATCCTTGACCGTGCGCGTGATCGGGCCGAGCACGCCAAGGTCGGTCCAGTCGTGAACCCCGAGCCAGGGGTCGACGGGGATTCGGCCCTGGGACGGCTTAAGCCCGAAGGTGCCGGTGTAACAGGCCGGAATTCGGATCGACCCGCCGCCGTCGGAGGCGGTCGTCAACGGTACCATCCCGGACGCAATCGCGGCCGAGCTGCCGCCGGACGACCCGCCGGGTGTGCGCTCCAGATTCCAAGGGTTGCGCGTAGTTCCGAAGAGCAGGTTCTTGGTGAAGCCTACGTGGCCGAACTCCGGCGTGTTGGTCTTGCCGACCACGATAGCGCCGGCGGCTTTAAGCCGCGCCACTTGAGTCGAGTCGGCGCTCGCGATGTTATCCTTAAACGGGACGGAACCGTACGTCGTCGCCATCCCGGCCGCGTTCTCGAGGTCCTTCACGCCAAGCGGAAGTCCGGCCAGGGGCCCCGGCGTTTCGCCGCCCGCTAAGCGCCGGTCGAGCGCCTTTGCTTCTTCCATAGCTTGTTCGCCGCGCAGCGCGCAAAAGGCGTTTACCTTTGGGTTGAGCTGCTCGATTCGCGCCAGCGTTGCCGTCATCAGCTCGCTCGGCTTGATCTCGCGCCGCCTGATCATAGCGCTCAGTTCGAGCGCCGATTTCCAATGAAGCTCCATCGTTAAACAGTCTCCCAGGCGCGCTTTGCGCGGGTCCCTTGCCTACTATCGCGTTAGCTGCTCGCCTCCGCTTCGACCAAAGGCCGGACGGACGGGGCGTGGGCGCTAGTTATCGGGATTATCGCATCCGCCCATCGCTCGCGCAAAGCGCGCAGGAGCATAGAGCGCGCGGGACAAATTCGCCTCTTACTACGGCACCGGGTTCCCGCGGCTCGACGGCGGCCTTCGCGGATGAGGCAGGGTGCTCACGGCGCGAGCGGTGTGCCGCGATTGCCGAAGGGGAGCGGCACCTTGAGCGCAAGGTACACGGCGAGGCGCGGCAGGTACGCCGGAGCAAAAACTCCGAGCCCGGTGCCGTTTTGCAGAAGATTGGTGCGGTCGAAGACGTTGATGACCATAAGACGCGCCACGGACTGACCCACTTCGGGCAGCATCAGGCTGTGCGCCACGGCGGCGTCAACCTGCCAGGTAGGAGGAAATTCTTGAGTATTGGCGAAGCCGCCCCAGAGGCCGCTGCCGTAAAAGCTATCGGCGGTGAAAAGCCAGCTTCCCCACCGATAGCCCACCTGCCCCGAAGAGGTGTAGACCTGCGCCTGGCTGCGGGGGATGTAATGGCCGGCGACATAGGCGAGCTGATCGGGCGGGAAGTTGTACTGCTGGGTGATGAGGTTGTTGGCTTGCGCGATAAGGTAGGTGAAGCTGGCGTTGAGAAAAACGCCGTGGAAGCGGTAACTGACGCTGCTGTCCGCGCCCCAGGTGCGGCCGGATTGGTAATTGTACGGCGAGATTATCGGCACCGCGCCGAACTGTCCGGCGCCCAGCGCGTCGCTGGCGAGGATAAAGTAGGCGTCTTCCGAAAGGGTCAGATTTTTCAGCGGCTGGTTGACCACCCCCGCGTCGAAGTAATTGTCGCGTTCGGCGTAGATATTGAAGTTGGTCGGCACGGTGATCGCCTGCGTGGTGCCCGCGAACGCCTCGGCGCTGCGCGTCGTGATCGCCTCGAACTCCGGAGTGGCGAAGTAGCGGGCGTAGCCGGCGTGAAACACGGTGCCGTCTTGCGGAGTATAGGCGAGGTTGACCCGCGGGCTTACCTGGCTTTCGTTCACGAACGACTCCATCGCATCCCATCGCAAACCGTAGCTCAGCGTAAATTTTTTGTTGATTTGCCAGAGGTCCTGAACGTAGACGCCGAAAAGCCAGTTAATCTTGTTAAGGTTGTCTACCACGTTGATTGGGATCGTGCTGGTCTGCTGCCCTTCGGAGTTGGCCGGAAACACCAGTGAGCTGTTGTCAAGCTCGATCCCATACTCGCCGATATAAAAGCCGGTCTTGACGGCATGCGCTTCGTTGACCTGATAGGTTGCGTCGCCCTGCAGCGTGTTGGCGAAGTCGCTATGAAACTCGTTGGAGGCAACGCCCTGGTAGAGCAGATCGCCGGCGTTATCGGGGCTGTAGGCGAGCGTCACGTAATGGGTCGCGTAAGCCAGGTTATAGCTGAGCTTGGGCGACAGAGCGCCCTGCACGGAGAACGCCGCGAAATATTCTTGCTGGAAAAGCGTGTTGTTGAGTCCGATCGAGGGATGGTCGGCCGGGTTCACGCCCTGCAGCTCGTAGGCGGGCGTTTGTCCGGGCCAGTTGGGGAACTCGGCGCTGCTGACCCAAGTGCCGGCGATCAGGCTTAGATGGACCGCCGGGCTTACCGTGTACGAAAGATAGCCGAAGCCTTGGCCCTGGTTCTGCAGGTTGTGAATTGGATTAGGCCCTGGGGTAGCTTGGCTGAAGGCCAAATTGTCGTGCTGATAGAAGCCGGTGAGGTAATAGCTCAGATTTCCTCTACATCCTCCCAGCTCGAAGTTTGGCATGAAGGTGTCGCGCTGACCGCCGTACATCTCGGCGTTGCCGCCTTCCTCCGCGCATCCGTCCTTGGTCTTGATGTCAATGACGCCTGAGGTGCGAAAGCCGTACTCGGGCGCGAGAATCCCGGTCTGGAGGCTCACGCTGTCAAAAAAACGCGGCGTGAGAAACTGGCCGAACCCCGAGTTGGTATCAAACGGCAGCACGACCCCGTTTATCACGTACTGAAAATTCGCTTGCGCGCCGCGGATATGGAGCCGGCCGTCCACGCTCTGGCTCACGCCGGGCATCTGGGTGAGCAGCGACTCAAGCGTGGTGTCCTGGCCCTGGGGAAGATTGTCGATATCCTGCTTGGTGAAGGTGTAGGCGCTGTTGCCGGTCGGCGACAAGCGGTTGGGCGCGGAGCTAAGCCTGTTTGCGCTGACGCCCACGCTCAGCGCCTGTTCAGACTCCATCGATAACGTCAGAGGTTTGAGGCGCGCTCCGCGCGTGACCGTGAAGATTACCGTCGCGGGCTTAAAGCCGCTCTTTTCGGCAATGATGGCGTAGGCGCCGGGAGCTACGTCAGTAAAGGAAAAAGCGCCGTCGGCTGCGCTCCGAGCGCGTCGAACGGGAAGCCGCGAGTCGCGCCCTTTGAGCGTCAATTTCGCATTGCCGAGCGGCCGTCGCAAGGCGTCGTTGACCACACCCTGTATCGCCGCGCCGCGCGCGCTTGCGCTGCGCTCCTGCGCCGTGGCGACACTCGGCAGGCCGAGCGCCAGCACTATAAGGAGCAAGAGACGGTTCCATTGCGCCCCCATCATCCGACTTGCGTCGCGGCGCGCCTTTGCTCAAAACAAACCTCCGCGGACGGCTCCCCAAGCCGTATTTCCTGTGGAAGCCGGCAGCGCCCGCGAGCGCATTTTATGAGTTAACAGACCCCGGCCGGCGAGACATCGCGCGAGACCGGCGAGCATTCCCGATTTGCGCGGGAAATCTTCCCGACTTGCGGCAGGGACGCCCCTGCCGCCAAGGCCCTACATTTTGGCAGAACCTGCGGTGTGGAACTTAAGCATAATGCGCTCGTCCATTCCGCGCCGAACTAGTTCACTGCGAGTGCCAGGCCGACTTAATGATCGAGATAGCGTGAAGCTTGACATAACTACCATATTTAACTATGTTTGCAAAGTTTTGCTTTTTATTAGGAAAGGTTGCGTGTAATTGAGGGCCGTTCATCCAGTTTGGTTGGCGCACCTCACTGTCGTCCGCAGTCCCTCTAAGTCCTCGGCTTCAAGCCGAAAAAAGGAGGAGTGAAGGTGCTAAGTCACACCCCGAGGCTGGGCTTAACTTCCCAATCACGCGAGATTTTCTTTCGGCTCGCTACGGCATTCGTCGTCACGGCCGCTTTACTTGTTGCCCACACTACGCGGTCGGAGGCAATTGAGTGCACGAACGGTGCGCTCAAGCCGCCGCCGGTTCCGCAGGACTTGGTTGTCCGTAGCGGCACATGCACCGTCGACGCCGGGACCTATCGTTTCAGCAACGTCAACATCTACGGCGGGGGCAAGCTTTGGTTCGAGAACAACAAGCGGGCGAAGATAGATTTCTACGCCGCCAACATCGTGGTCGAGAACAACGGCAGCCTGGTCGCCGGAGTGGACGAAGACGGCACCACCATTCGCCCGATTGGCGCCGACGGCGGCTACGTCAAGATCCATCTGTATGGGGCGCCGCCGACGGGTCTCATCGGCACCGGCGTATTGTGTAAAACGCCGACCGGTGACCAGCAAAAAGCTCCGTGCGGCATACCCGATGGGATCTGGGACAAAAGCGGCCAGAAGATAAAGCTTGACAACGGCGTTATGGATTACTGGTACCAGTATAGGCCGCTGTCCCTGGATGGCGGCGACCCAGACGCGTTCTTCGGCTACAAAGTCCTGGCCGTTTCGTACGGAGGCACGTTGCAGCTTTTCGGCAAGAAGGGCGCCGTTTCCGCAGAGGAAGAGCTCAACCAGACCTTCAAACCCAAGGACTCCGCGCGAAGCTGGCGCAGGCTTGCCGGGACGATTCCCCCCACTGCTAGAAAGCTCAAGGTCGACCGGCCAGACCTCATCGAAAACAACTGGCAAGTGGATGACCACATCGTGGTCACCACGACCGACTACCTCGCTGGACACTCCGAGGAGTTGATCATCACGGCCATTGACAGGAATACAAAGGAGATAACGTTTACAACGGTTTGCTACAAGGAGGGTCGCTGCGGAAAGGACGGAGTCCAGTGGACTCACAACGGAGAGAAGTATCCGCTTAGCAGGCTTCCTAGCCGCTTGGGTATCATCAAGACCGCCGCGGAGACCAGAGCCGCCGTCGGCCTGCTCACCCGCAGTATCGTGATCGACTCCCGTGGCAACAGGTATCTGGACCCCTTCTACCCGCCAGATTATCCGCCCAATCCTCACTACGCCTTTGGCGGTCATGTCCTCGCCCGCCAAGGTTTCCTGAAGTTTCAAGTGTCGGGAGTCGAATTCCGTCAGTTGGGGCAAGGGGGACGTCTGGGCCACTATCCCGTTCACTTCCACATGGCCCGCCAGACGCCGCCGGACACGTTCGTGAAAGATTCGTCGATCAACGAGTCGATGACCCGATGGATCGTCGTCCACGCAACGCAGGGTGTCACGCTTGCGCGCAACGTAGGCTATCTATCGATCGGCCACGGTTTTTATCTCGAAGACGCGGTCGAGACCAACAATAGGCTCTACTCCAACCTGGGAATCTTCGCGCGCGCTGCGATTGCCAACCCGCAGAACCCGCGCAACATACCCGGTCTCCTCGCTGATTCCAGCAGCACCTCCAACATGAGTTCCCCTCGATACGGCAGCGATATCAGCATGCCCACGGCCTTCTGGATCACCAACGGTTGGAACGATTTCCAGGGCAACATGGCGGCGGGGGCTGGGATGTGCGGCGTGTGCTATTGGCAATTATCGGCCGCCATCAGCGGCCCCGCGCGAGGGGAGACCTGGGAATCATATGCCGGCGAGCAGACCCGAGCGGAAGGGCGCGTAGGCACGTCGCCCTTGATGCGATTCGACGGCAACTATTGCACCTCTGCGATGACCTCGTTCCAGACCGTGGGCTATACGCAAAATTGCCCCGGGATCCCATCCGAAGTGCCGCAGGTATCGAATCCCGCCGCTCCTCCCCAAGGCACCAGTGACTGTGGCCCCGGTAAGAAGTATCCGATCTGCCCGGATGACTACTACCCGCAGATTGATACGGGCCAATTAAGCCAGGCCACGAAATGCCCCGACACCGGTAAGTGCGACCAGGTCAATGCACCACTCTGTCAGAATGCTGACGAGAGAAACTGTGTGCCTACCGTGATCAATGACTACACCACAAGCTTTAATTACTCCAAGTACGACTTCGCCGCGGTATGGCTCAGGCGTCGCTGGCACCTGGTCAGCAACAGCTTCATTTCCGACGTGCAGAATGCGGGCCTCACTTTCATCTCGGGGGGCGACTACACCCATTCTTCAGCCATCAACGGACTCTGGGAGTTGGCGCTGAAGACCGTCTTCGTCGGCGAGACCCAACCTCGCGACAAGGCTCATGCCTACGCCTCGGTGCTGAGCCCCTTCAACGACGATACCGGGCTTCGCTGCGACGACCCCGGGGCGCAGGGCAACCACTGCACCTCGAAAGACAACGGCTTCACTCTCGGAGGATTTACGGCTTTTGGCGTCAGTCAGCACATGTTCAACATCTACGACGGTCCGGCCAGTGAAGATTCAAACGCCTATCTCGATATTAAAAGGTACGACCTCGGTACGAACGCCAACAAATCGGTTTACAAACTTATCAACGGCATCCCGAAGGCCCTAGAGCCCACCAACGATGTCCCAGAAGGGGATTGCTACATCCAAAACGCGGCCATTGCTTGGAAGCAGCCGAACGGCTTTTACTATCCCCCGACCTTCCACTCGCGAAACCTCTTCTTCGACAACGTCGATATTCGTCACTACGTGATCGATCCGCATTGGTTTCATGGGACTTACGTAACCAATCCCACAGAGGCTGAAAAGCGTTACTGCACCCAGAATGACGCAATATTCAACAACTTCAGCGCGATAGATCGGCAAACCGAATTGACCGACGATGACGGCTCGCTTACCGGCTATGCAGATACCATCTCGGTCAATGAGGATTCATTCTTTGCCGCACCGATTGACGGAATCCAATGCTCATCGGATAACGCGACGCCCGAAGGCGGCACCGCCCTGACCAGCCCTTACGGCACGCCACAGACCGGTTACGTCACAAGCGTAGTCTATCCAGAGTGCGCAGAAGTAGGGAGCAGCAACAGTTGTAGCGACCTCCCCTGGGACAGCGAGTGCAGCAACGAGCACTGTTTCGGCGTCCCGCTTTATCGAGAATACGTAACCGGGTCGGAAAACAAGACTCAACCACCCCTTCCTGAATTCATCAGAATGGCAGGAATGAACATTTACCAGCGCGAGACCATGTTAGTTAACCATGGGCACTACTACATTGACACCACCGCCAGCGAGGCACAGCAAGAGTCATGGACTCGCAAGAACATCTTCAGGGGCGGGCAGACTTACGACGTTTTCTTAGTCTATGCCACGGAGAACACCGAACAGACCTATGATATTTATGTTGGAACGGGATGTAGCACGGATCTGGTGAAGTCGATACGAGTAAACGTTGCCAACGCTCCGTTCGTAGTCACCCGCGGCGCGGGCCCGGACGGAAAAACGCTTTCCGCAGTATGCAAAAGAAGCAACCCCAAAGAGCAGAGCGACGACCTCCTGGAGGTCACCCTCAACCTGAGCGCCTACAAAAGCGAATTCGACCAAGCCCATCATGACCTGTGTCTGCCCCAGACGGTGTGTCGCTTCGAGGATGGCAAATGCATCGCACAACCGGCAACATCTGAAGGCTTCGGCGGCCCCGGGATGCAACAAGCCGCCTTTAACGTCGCACCCTTTGAGCCTCTGACCCCTGCGGAGCGGCATCTTACCTGCAGTTACGCCGGCAAGGATGTGGATTGCCCGACGGGCGGCTGCGTCGGCTTCTCCTTCACGCTGCCCGCGGCCTTCGTGGCCGAGGATCAGACGTTGATGAAGAATCTGCCAATGTCTGGGCTCACGAGTTGCTTCCCGAAGGACGCGAACTGGAACTTTACCCCGGTAGAAGCCGACAAGGAGCTTGCCGGAGAATGTTACCGAGCGCCCATGACAGCCGATTTCTGCAGCACTTTATAAAATGAATTGACCAGAGCCTCGGCGAGTCAATCTCACGGCTCGCCGAGGCCGACGCGGGCGATGGTTGACACTCGCCGCTAATTCTTACGTCGAGCGGCGGACCGCGGGCTTGGCTGCCGGCTTCCACGCGCCGTTCGGCGAACTACCCGGGTTCGACGAGACCATCTCCCTCAATCACGCCTCCGGCAGCTACGACATAATCGTCGTTGGCAACAGCACCGCGGGATCGATTGCCGCCGCGAAGCTTCGACTAGCCAGCCGGGGAAGAAAGCGTATCTTGATTGTCGAGGCCGGCGGTCCCACTAGCGGCGCGAGCCATCCCGATCTGAATCCCGACAACATCGATGAAATCTGCCAGTATGTCACCGGGCCGGCGCCGATCGACGGCATGTACTTCAACCGGCTCATCATCAACCATTTCGGCCGCACGGCGGCGCCGAGCGACGGCGCCAAGCGCGCCGGCCCACAATCACTTATCGTGCGCGGCACCACCAATGTCGCCGTGGTTGACGCCTCGTTGATTCCGACGATCGTTCTGGCCCATCCGGTCTGCACCATCATGGCGGCCGCCGGCCGCGCGGGCGATATCCTGGCGGACCGCCGCTGAGCGCCGAGCTTCGCTCGGGGCGGGCCGGTGGAATTTGCGGTCCGCTCGGTCACGCCGAACGCTGGCGAAGCATCTGCCGCCGTTCCAGCTTGCTTTGCCGGCGTGCTGAACCGCCACGCTTTAGGACGATGCCGGCGCCGGCGGCTGCGCCGCTTGAGCCGCGCCTGCGACGCGCCGCGCGAACCCTTTCGGCCGCCTTCGTTTGACCCGACGCGCCTCCTTTTGGCGCTGCTCCATCAGATCGATCAAGAATTGCTGGCAGTTGCCGGCGCTCGGACCAGGCGTGGGCGGCGCGTAGGAGCCGTCGGGCTGCATCGTCCACGCGCAGCAGTTCGGCGCGAGTTGACAGTCGAGCACGGCGCGCAATTCCGCGCGCAGCGACGGGTCCTCGACCGGCGCCATCACCTCGACGCGGCTTTCCAGGTTGCGTTTCATGCAGTCCGCGGAGCCGATGAAATACTCCTCCGCGCCCGCGTTGCGGAAATAGTAGATTCGCCCATGCTCCAAAAAGCGCCCAACTATGCTGACTACCCGAACGTTGTGCGAAAGTCCGGGTATCCCGGGCCGCAAGCGGCAGGTGTCGCGCGCGAGGAGGTCCACCCTCACGCCGGCCTGCGAGGCGCGGTATAACGCGCGCGTGATGTCGACGTCCTCCAGCGCGTTGATCTTGAGCTGAATCAGGCCCGGAGAGGCGGGTGAGTGAACTTTGATCTCGCGCTCAATCTTGGCGAGCAGGGCCTTTTTCAGCAGCGTCGGCGCGGGAAGAATCTTTTTGTACGCGCGTTCGGGAAAGTAGCCCGTGGTCAAGTAGTTGAACAGTTGGGTAACGTCCTGTCCGATCGAGTCGTCGCAGGTCAGAATGCCGAAGTCGGCGTAATTCCTCGCCGTACCGGGATGATAGTTGCCGGTGCCGATATGGACGTAGCGCCTGAGGCCATTGTAGTCCTGACGGACGACGAGAATCACTTTGCAGTGGGTCTTGAGGCCGAGCACGCCGTAGGTCACGTGGATGCCGAATTCTTCGAGGCGGTTGGCAAACTTGATGTTCTCCGCCTCGTCGAAGCGCGCCTTCAATTCCACCACCACCGCGACCTGCTTGCCGTTGCTCGCCGCGTTGCACAAATGGCCGATGATCTCGGCGTCGCTGGAGGTGCGATAAAGCGTCATTTTGATCGCGCGAACCTTCGGGTCTTCGCTGGCCTCGCGCAAAAAGCGCCCCACCGAGGTGGAGAATGATTCATACGGATGGAACAGAAACAGCGAACCGACATCCCGAATTATATGGAAGATATTTCTGGGGCTTTGCAGTCTAGGATGATCCACCGGCCGGTGCGGCGGGTAGCGCAAGGCCGGTATCTCTATCGCCGCGAGCTCCGTCAAGTCCCGCATCGCCAGCATCGAATCCGTCTCGAACACGTCCTCGTGCTCGTTAAGACCGAGCTCCGCCGCCAGCATGCCGCGATGTATCGGGTCCATCCCTTTCGCGATCTCCAGGCGCACGATCGGCGCGAACCTGCGATCGCGCAGCTCAGACTCGATAAGCACGACCAGGTCGTCCGCCCCCTCCTCGTCACGTTCGGTATTCGCGTTGCGCGTGACGCGAAAGAACTCGCACGAAACGACTTCCACGCCGGGGAACAACAGGTCTAGATTGTGCGCCATCACGTCTTCGAGCGCCACCCAGCGGTTGTCCCGGCCTATCCGCAAAAACCGCGAGATGCCAAAGCCGAGCGGCACCTTGACGCGCGCCAGCACCGGGTCCGAGTCGTCGCGGCCGCGCAAGGCAACGAGCAAATTGAGCGAGAGGGTGGAGACAAAAGGAAACGGATGCGCCGGGTCCATCGCCTGGGGCGTCACCAGCGGGAAAATGTTCGCCAGATAATAATCGCGCAAGCCTTGTCTCTCGGCCGGTGAAAGCTGCTCGTAGGAAGCCACGCAGATGCCGCGATCCCTTAGTGCTTCGAGCAGCCGCGGCAAAAGTTCGCGCTGCTCCTGCTCGATCCGCCGAATAACCGCGTAGCACTCGCTGACCTGCTGGCGTGGCGTGCGGCCGTCGGGAGTCAGGTCCTGCATGCCGGCGGCGATCTGCTGCTTGAGGCCGCCGATCCGCGTCATGAAGAAGCTGTCCAGGTTGGACGCTGTGATGGCGAGGAACTTGAGCCGTTCGAGCAGCGGATTATCTTCGCGTTGCGCCTCGCTAAGAACCCGGCGATTAAAGGCAAGCCACGTCAGCTCGCGGTTGAGGAATAGCTCCGGCGACGAAAGCGCCGGATCGATGGGCAACGATGACAACGTAACGCCAAGCGCCGCTTGCTCGTTTGTGGATGGGGCCTCGCCGTTAGCGCCGGAAACGAGCCCGGTCGGCGCAGCCAGCGGTTCTGGAGCCGCCAATGGCGCAGCCGCGCCGGGTGTGCTCTGCTCGCGCTGATCGCTTTGTTCAACCATACGGTATGTGGCATACGGCATGTAGCCCGGTTATCCCGGGTCGCCAAGCCAAACCTGTACTATAGCAGATTGCCCGCTTGCGGGACCAATGCTGCTACTAAGCGCGAGAATATGCTATGCTCGGTCACAGCCCGGCCAGCACGGTTTGCGCCCACGGCGCGAAATAGTCTAACGATTGATTTTAATCACACGAACGATGGTTTCGAAGATTTCGTCGGGCCATTCCCGACCGCCGAAAGAGCAACGCTCGTGACGGCGGCAGGTAATTGCGGAACCAAACAACTAATCCAAAGCCGCTATAGCCAAGCGCGCCGCCGCCAGGCACTTTCAGGGCCTTAGAGGCTTACCGGGCGGGACAACGTTGATGAGGATCACCGATGCGCGAAATGCCAGTGGGAACCAAAGGCAGCTTCACCATGACCGTCGCGCCTCAACATTTGGCCAGCACCGTCGATGACGCGCTGCCCGAGGTTCTAGCAACCGGCTGGATGATCATCATGATGGAGCGCGCGGCGATGGATGCGATGCGGCCGTTTCTCGAGCCTGGGGAAACTTCGGTCGGCGTGGCGATGAACGTTCAGCATCTTGCCGCCACACCCCCGGGGCATCTCGTGCGCGCCACGGCAGAGTTCATCAAGGCGGAGGGCCGGCGGCTTGAGTTCAAGGTCGACGCGCGCGACGAAAATGAGGTGATCGGCTCCGGAACCCACCAGCGCGCTGTCATCGATCCGGCGAAATTCAAGCAGCGGCTTTTGGCAAAGGTAAAACGTTGATGGGAAACGAGAGAACAGTGCTGAGAACCCCCTTTGCGCCTGACGAGATTTATGTGGGGCGCGACCTCGGTGGGCAGGACTATGTGATTTCGCCAGAGCTTGTCGCCAAGTATATCGACGGTACCGGCGACGACAATCCCTGGTATCGCGGTTCGTCGCCGCTGGGTGGCCCGCTGGCGCCGGTCTTGTCGCTGTACTGGGTGGTCTTCGCCAATCGCGACTGGTATCTTCCGAATCTTTACGGCAATCTTCACGCGCGCCAGGAATGGGAATCGTTCGCGGCGTTTCAAGTCGGGGACAAGCTGCGGACGCGCCTGATGGTGGTCGACCGCTACGAAAAGCGCGACCGCGAGTACGTGATTGCCGAAGTGCAGAGCTTCGACGCCGGCAGCCGCCTGCTTGCGCGCAGCCGCACGCATCAGAGCTTTCTTCCCTCTAAACGCCATAGCGAAGGTTTCGCGGTCGACCGGTCGCGCGAAAAGGCGCCTGGACGCGTTTTCAAGGTCGGCGAACGGGGCGGCGAGCCGCTCGCGATAGAGCCGCGGCGGATTGACCAGTCGATGTGCTCGGCGTTCTCCGGGCCGCACCGTAATTACCACAACGACCTCGACAAAGCGCGCGAACTCGGTTTTCCCGAAATCGTCGTGCAAGGGATGCTCTCGGTTTGCTTGGTGGCCGAGATGATGACCCGCCGCTTCGGATTGGGCTTCTACTATGGCGGGCGGCTCGATCTGCGTCTGGTCAACGTGCTCTGGTGCAATGAGATTACCGCGGCGCGCGGGCTTATCGTCGAGCGGCGCACGGAGGGCAAACGCACCCGCGCCGAGCTGGAGGTCTGGTGCGAAAAGAGCGACGGCACCAAGACCGTGGTCGGCTCGGCGAGCGCCTTGGAGCTATAAGAAGCTTCAGAGGCAACACGCAAGGACAGCGCGCATCGATACGATTCCCCATTGCTTCGGGCTCGTGCGCACTTCCCCCCGCAACAATGCGGGTTCAAAGCAAGGCTCGTCTTCACCCGGCGCCGAGACGGCGCGCAGCGCCCTTAGCATTGTATTTATGAAGGGGCTGGTTAACCCTGCGCATCAACGCTGGACGCGAAACCGCGCGCTTGCGCGAGTTGGTTGCGCCCAACACAGCCGGTCCCGCGCCGATGTGGCGAGAGCCGCGCAGCGGCGCTTTAGAGGCCTCTAGAATGAAGCGATATCTCCTGGCCCTGGATCAGGGCACGACCTCCAGTCGCAGCGTGCTGTTCGACTTTGAGGGTCAGATAGCGGCATCCGCTCAGCAAGAGCTCAAGCAATATTACCCCAAGCCCGGATGGGTCGAACATGACGCGCGGGAGATCTGGGAGTCCCAGCTCAAGACGGCGCGCGGGTGTCTTGAGCGGGCGCATGCGGATGCGGGCGCGGTGGTTGCAATCGGCCTCACCAATCAGCGCGAAACAACGGTTATCTGGGAGCGCGACACCGGGGCGCCGGTCTATCGCGCGATCGTATGGCAGGATCGACGCACGGCGGCGTTCTGCGAAGAGTTAAAACGACGCAACCTGGAGCCGATTTTTTCGCGCAAGAGCGGTCTGCTGATCGATCCTTATTTCTCCGGCACCAAGGTGCGCTGGCTGCTGGATAATCTGCCCGGTCTTCGCCCGCGCGCGCAGGCCGGTGAGCTCGCTTTCGGCACGGTGGACTCGTGGCTGCTTTACAAGCTCACCGGCGGGCGGATCCATGCGACCGACGTGAGCAATGCCGCGCGCACGCTTTTGTTCGACATCCATCGCCTGCGCTGGGACGAGGAGCTGGCCAACCTGCTCGACGTACCGATGGCGCTTTTGCCGCAGGTGCGCGATTCAGCCGGCGACTTTGCGGCGACCGACCCGGCCCTGTTCGGCCGCGCGTTCCCGATTCGCGGCGTGGCGGGCGACCAGCAGGCCGCGCTCTTCGGCCAGGCGTGCTTCGAGCCGGGGATGGCGAAAAACACTTACGGCACCGGGGCCTTCGCGGTGATGCATACCGGCTACCGGGCGGTCGCGGCGCGGGAGGTGTTGAGCACCGTCGCCTGGCGGCTTGCGGGAGAGGCTGCGCAGTACGCGCTGGAGGGCTCGATCTTCGTCGCCGGCGCGGCCGTACAATGGCTGCGCGACGGGCTCGGATTGATCAGCGCGTCGGCCGAAGTCGAGGGACTGATCCGAACCGTGGACGGCACGGACGGCGTGTACTTCGTTCCCGCTCTAGCCGGTCTCGGCGCTCCCCACTGGGACCCGTACGCGCGCGGGGCGATATTCGGCTTGACACGCGGGACGACCAAGGCCCATCTGGCGCGCGCCGCCTGCGAGGCCATGGCGTACCAGACCCGGGACGCCACGGAGGCGATGCAGCGCGCCTCGGGGATCGCGCTCAAGGAGCTGCGGGCGGACGGCGGGGCCGCGGCCAACGACTTCCTGATGCAGTTTCAGGCCGATATTCTTGGCGTGCCCGTGCTGCGGCCGAGGATCACCGAGATCACCGCGCTGGGGGCGGCGTATCTGGCCGGTATCGGCGCCGGCGTGCTCGATCGGCAAGCAATCAAGGATCGCTGGACGGTCGCACGCCGGTTCGAGCCGCGGATGCCCGCCGCCCGGCGCGAAGAGCTGTACGCCGGATGGCAGCGCGCCGTCTCGCGAGCCTTGGGATGGCTCTCGGCGTGAGGCGCGCCAGCGCGGCGCAGCTTCTCGGCCATAGTGGATTAACAAGCTGACCGGCCGTGGCGCTTCTCCGCGAAAGCGAAATCAAAGCGCTTAAGCACGGTCGATTTGACGTGCTGGTGGTCGGCGGCGGCGCGACCGGCGCCGGCATCGCGCTCGACGCTGCCAGTCGAGGCTTGCGCGTTGCGCTGGTTGAACGCGACGATTTCGCCAGCGGCGCCTCCAGCCGCTCAACCAAGCTCATCCACGGCGGCGTTCGTTACCTCGAGCAGGCAGTCAAATATCTCGACGCAAGCCGACTCAGCTTGGTCAACGCGGCGCTGCAGGAGCGAGCGGTCATGCTGCGCATCGCGCCCCATCTGGCGCGCCCACTGGCCATTCTGACGCCGGTCTACCGATGGCATTCGCTTCCCTACTACTACGCCGGACTTAAGCTCTACGATCTGTTGGCCGGGCGCTTCGGTCTCCCGTCCAGCAGCCTCATTACCGCGCGGGAGGTGCGCTCGCGCTTTCCGACGATCAATCGAGCCGGGCTTAAGGCCGGATTGATCTATTACGACGGACAGTTCGACGACGCCCGCATGAACCTAAGCCTGGTGCTTACCGCTCGCCAGTATGGCGCGGTGGTCGCCAACTATCTGGAAGTTCGCGCCTTCGGCAAGCGCTCGTCGCAAATTCGCGCCGCCGTGGTGCGCGACCGGATAACCGGCGACGACTGGGAAATCGAGGCCCGGATAGTGATCAACGCCGCCGGACCTTTCGCCGATCTGCTGCGCAGGCTCGACGAGCCGCAGGCGAGTCCGATACTAAGTCTCAGCTCGGGCGCGCATATCGTGCTGGATCGGCGGCTTTGTCCCTCGGACCTCGGATTGCTCATCCCGCGGACGGCGGACGGCAGGGTGATCTTTCTGCTCCCATGGATGGGGATGGCGCTGGCCGGCACTACCGACAATCCGGCGCGAGTCGATTTTCATCCGCAGGCGGCTCAGCAGGATATCGACTACATTTTGCGAGAGCTGGCAGCCTATCTAGAGCGCCCCATCGAACGTTTCGAAATAAAGGCCGCGTGGAGCGGGCTTCGTCCCCTCGTCGGCGCGGCCAACGCCGCCAAAACCGCCGCGTTGCCGCGCGATCATGCAATAGATGTAAGTCCGTCGGGGTTGATCACGGTAGTCGGAGGGAAGTGGACTACTTATCGCCTTATGGCCAAGGAAGCGGTGGACCGCGCGATCGAGCTCGGCGGCTTCGCTCCCCGCTGGCGCTGTCTCACTGAGCGACTTCTGTTGCTCGGGGCGCAAGAGCTACGTCGCGACGGCGAGGACGTCGCGGCCTGCCCGAGCCGGTCGACCAAAGATGGTAATTTACCGGCTGACCTGGCGCGGCATCTGCGATCGACCTACGGTGACCGCGCGCCGCACGTTGCTGAAATCGCCGACCGCGGCTACGCTTCGCGTCTTGCCGAAGGTTATCCGTATATCGAAGCGGAGGTTCTGTGGGCAGCCCGCGAGGAGATGGCTTGCACGGTGATGGATGTCTTGGCGCGACGCGCGCGGTTGGCCTTTTTAGACAACGCGGCTGCGAGCGCAGCCGTCCCGCGCGTGAGCGAGCTGCTGAGGCAAGAGCTCAACTGGGACGAGCACAAATTAAAGCTCGAGCGCGAGATGGCCGAAAAACGACTGGCGCAAGGGCTGTAGCCGGCTTTGCGCATCCGGCGCCGCCGCCCAAGCCTTGCCCTTTTGCTGTCGTGGGTCAAAAATCGATAGCGGAGGGTCGTAGCGATGAAGGCTATCATGCAGCGCACGCCGGAGCTTCAGTGGATGCCGGCCAGCGAGCTCTATGGGGAGAAATGTCTTTATAACGGGCGCGAGGTGATTGAGCTCAAGGTACTTAGTGACCGGCGAGCAGAAGGCGGGGGAATGGCGTATTTGATGAAGCTTAACCCGCCCATCGGAAAGCTTATCAAGCTTATCGCGGTAGCCGGGTCCGACGAGCACGTCTACCTCTTGCAGGGCGGATACTGCGATCGAACGGGAAGGAAACTCAGGTTCCCTGGGGATTACGTGCTCAACCCTAAGGGCCATCCGCATAGTGCGTTCGTCGGCGAAGAGTCGGTCAGCTTAGTGGTATACGCAGGCGAGCCGGATCAAATGGAGGAAGTTGCGGTTGTGGATCCGGTGCTGCCCCAGTGAGGTTGCCGCGGCCAATCTCGTCCGCGCCGGTTGCGCCGCCGCAGGCAAAAATCAAGGCGGAACGCGAGCTGGCAAGGAGCCTTCGTCACTAACCGGCGCCGAGCGGAAAAACCCAGCGGCGGACTCCCCCCAAGTCCAGGTGCACAAAGCCGGAGTCCGAATAGTAACCAACACCGCCGGTGCTTTGCGCCAGCGCCGTCCGCCACAGTGTTTCAAGCGCGCAGCCTGCGAGGCGAAGATCGACGGCCTTGCCCTTCATGTGCATGCTATGCGCAGAGACTCCCGGGCCGCGCGCCGCAAGCATCGCGTTGGTCTTCGGGCTGCGATAGCCCGAGATCACGTCGAAAGGCGCCGCGCGGTCCAGAGCTTGGCGGATTCGAAACATCAGATCGAGCAGGGACAAGTCGATAGACTTAATCCGGTTGTCGCGGAAATCGCGAAGAATATAGTCGATCTTCCGAAGCCCGGCGCCGATGTATCTTCCGTTGGCCCAGTAAACCGCATCGACGCTCTCGCCGGTGTGTAAATTACGCAAAGAGAGCGATCTTGCGGACTGCTGCTCCGCCGCCGCGTCGTCCAAGAAGACATTGCGGCCCAGGGTGACCCCAAGCGCCGCGAACATGCCGGCGCGAATCAGTTCGCGCCGGCCTAAGCTTTGCGGCGCGTGCGTGGGATCATTTGCCGGCTTGCCGCAAAAGCGCCTGTTCCGCTCGCCGCGCATCAGCTCCGCCTTTGCTCCATGCGACCTTTTAGCAGGCGTCTAGCGGAGCGAGGGGGCCGTCCGGCAACAGAAAAACGGCAGACACCAACGTCACGCCTTGAATAAGGCAAACGCCCGGCGGCAAAAGAATTTGGAGACATCGGTAAGGGCACCGGCTCTAGCCAGCCTGGGACAGAGCAGATGTCCTCCCCACAGCAGAGACCGCGCCGCTCTGCCTCGCGCCCCACGGACACGAGGGCGCACACACGTCCCCGCGTCCGTGGCTCATTGCGCGAAACGGAGACCAACGGCTAATGTTCGCCGGTGGTGGGATCGATAATTTCCTTGACCTCCGAGATTTTATTGGCCGGGAATCCTCCTCGGCGCGCATGTTCCCGCACGGCCTCCGGGTTGGGGGCGATATAAACGCAGTACACCTTGTCATCCGTGACGTAGCTTTGCACCCATTGGATCTGCGGCCCCATCTCGCGGAGTATGCCGCTTGATTTGGCCGAGATAGCTTCGATCTCCTGCTCGGATAACTTTCCCGCGCCCGGGATTTCTCGTTCGATCACGTATTTGGGCATGACAACCCTCCTCTGTTTCGGGGCCGCGCATTGCGCGCCCGGATTGCGACGGCAAACGACTCGATTAGGCTAGCGCGAAAGGCAATCAGTTCCCCCGGCTCCTCTCGCGTCATTCCTTATACCATAAGGTGATGGCGGCCTGAAGCTCAACGCGCCGCACCATAGACAGGCAGCGGGTGAAATAAGGGCGTTGATTAAGGCGCCGGCTGCGCGACACGCTCGCCGCCCCCGCTCAAGGCGATGCGGCGCGAAAGCATCCGCGGCTGGGAGTCAGCCTAAAGCCGAAGGGCGGCCCGCCGGCGGTACACCTCCGCGGACGCGAAGCAAAGGCCGATCAGCGCCAGCGTGACCATGAAGCCCGTCGACGTTGGATGCCATAGCTCGTTGCCCAGACAGGCAAAGAGCACGGTGCCGGGAATGATACCCAGGATCGTGGCCCAAAAGTAGTCGCGGAAACTTATCGGCGACGCTCCGGCGATAAGGTTGAGCGCGTTGTACGGTATGATGGGGAAGATGCGCAGATAAAAGATTATCGGGAAGCCGTGCCGGTTCATCCGCGCGAACAGCGCTTCAAAGCGGCCGCCGACCATCCGGCGCACGAAGCCTTGCCCCAGAAACCTGCCGGTGGCGAACGCGGCGAGCGCGCCGGCAATCGCGCCGATCACCGCGTAAATTGCGCCGCGCACGGCGCCAAAGGCCAGCCCGGCTGCGATCGTCATCACCGCTCCCGGCAACAGCAAGGACGGCCCTACCGCGTACATCAGCAGATAGGCGACCGGAGCCCAAGGCCCCCAGGACAGGACTGCGGCTCTTACTCGGGCCGGGTCGTGAAACCATTCTTTGTGACTGACCAAGGCGTAGACTATCGTCAGCGTGAGAAGCCCCAGCAGCGAAAGCTTCAGCGCGCCGCTTAGGATTCGCCGCGCGCCGCGCCGCGGCTCATAGTCGGCCGCCCGCTCGCTTCGCTCGCCGTTCTCACCTTCGATTCTCAATTCGTTCGTCGCCCGCATGGTTCCTTTTTGCGGCGTTTGCGAAGCCGCGACAGTTCATCCCCCTTGAGCCGCGCCCGACGGCGCCTTAGACGATAACCGCCCGGTCCGCATCAGCCTGCGTTCGACAGTCCGTCGCGGAACGTGAACCGGGTCCGTGGACAGTCGAACCAGGCCCCAAATCGCGCCTTCGCGCCGGCTCAGAGCAGACGCTCGTGACGGCTTAGGTCTGAGCGAAAATATTATTCGTCGCGCGGCGCGCAAGAGCGCCGCAAACCGCTCCTCAACCTTGTACGCGAGCGAGGTCGTGATCACGCGCTTGAACGGCGTATCCGGCTGCGCGCAAGCGCTGCGCCAACTCTCCGACGAGCACCGGCGAGCGGTGACGGCCGCCGGTGCATCCGAGCCCAATCGCGAGGTGGCGCTTGCCTTCTTGCTTGTAGAGCGGCAGCAGAAACTCGAGCAAAGCTTCGATTTCGTTGAGGAAGCGCTGCGCCTTGGCCTGGCTCATCACGAACTCGCGCACCTTCAAGTCGTGACCATCCCGCGGCCGCAGTTCGTCGACGAAGAAGGGGTTGGGCAGGAAGCGGACATCGAACATCAGGTCGAGGCCAACGGGCGTGCCGTATTTAAAGCCGAACGACACCAGAGTAACCACTAAGTCGGCCCGGTAGTCGGCGGCGATAACCGCGGCCGTGACAATTTCGCGCAACTCATGCACGCTCAACGCGGTGGTGTCGATCACGCGGCTGGCGCGCTCGCGCATCTCAGCCAACGCCAGGCGCTCGCGCCTGATGCTCTCGGCCACCGTGGCGCCGGCTTGCCCGAGAGGGTGAGGCCGGCGCGTCTCCGAATAACGGCGCGCCAGCACCGCGTCGGAGGCGTCGAGAAAAAGAATTTCAGGACGAAAGCCCTGCACCGCCAGCTCGCTGAAAACCTTCGGCCACTCGGGAAAGAACAGCCGCTCGCGGGCGTCGACTCCCAGCGCCACGCCGCGCAAAGCCGAATCTCGTTCGCAAATTAACCGCAGCATATCGGGCGCGAGCGCTACCGGCAGATTGTCCACACAATAGAAGTCCAGGTCCTCCAGGACGCGCATGGTTGAGGCGCGCCCCGAGCCGGAGACGCCGGTGACGATTATCAGCCTCGGCCGCGGCGCCGAAGCACTAACCTCCTCTTCGGTCATGGCTGCTTAGGCTACCCTGCAAGCGACCCATCGCCGCGGCCGTGAGAAAGCCGATATCAAACCTCATCCGCCATTCGCAGAGCCGGTGAGTAACCGCTAATATTTCTCGTCCTCGTCTATGATCAAGCGGTAAATTTCGGCGCTATCCCGGGCGCTCATCAACTGCTCGCGAAAAGTTGCGCTCTTCAGCAGCCGCGAGACGCGCGCCAGCGCTTTGAGATGAAGACTTGCGGCCTCTTCCGGCGCGACCAGGAGAAAAAAGAGATGGGTCGGTTTACCATCCAAGGAGTCAAATTCGACGCCCTTAAGGCTGCGCCCGAAGACGCCGAGAATCGAATCAATGCCCTCGATTTTGCCGTGAGGGATCGCGATCCCGTCCCCGATCGCGGTCGAGCCCAAACGCTCCCGTTCGACCAGGATAGCGGCCAACCGCTCGGGCTTGATTTCCGGATGTCTGGCGCAGAGCTTGGCTGCGAGCTCGCGCAGCACCCCATTTTTGCTGTCGGAGCTCAGATCGGGCAGCACCATGTCGGGAGTCAAAATGTCGGTGATGCTCATTGACGCGCAATAGGTTTTACGCCGCGGCCCACGCTGCGCTAAATTCCGCCCCGCCAAAGAGACGCGAACAGGCCGCGCGGCCAAGCGCCTTGCCAATCAGTCCACGGAAACGCCGCGCTTTAAGACTGACGTGGCGAAGGCGCGCGGAAAGACCACGGCAAGTCATGATTGCCCACTTTTCACTTCGGGCGCAGCGGGTTCCTGGCCGCCGAGCAGCGTGCTGGCGGACAGAGCGCGTGTCCTGCTCTGTTTGATTTTGTTGAGATGTTCGGTTATCTGGCGCTTGACTTTGTCCGCCAGCCCATCGATCACCGCATAGAGGTCCCGCCCTTCTTGATAAGCGGCCTTGAGGGTCAGACGTCCCGCCTTAACGGTAGCTTCGCCGCAATGGCGGTACTTGTCAACGGACAGGACCACGTGCACCGCCGCATCTTTTTTTAAAAACTTCGTAATCTGCCCCAGCTTGCGCTCGGCGTAACCCTGGATGGCCGCGGAAGGTTCCAGATGACGAAAGGTGACGTGTACGGCCGTGGCGTGAGGGCGGCGTTGACGCCGTCCTTTGGCTGTCGTTACGCGCTTGGATTTTGCCTCGATAGCGCCTGCCTGGTCTGCCCTGGAGGGTTGGGGTCTTTGCGTCTTCGGCATAAGCCTGCCACCTTTCCCGGCCCGGTCGAGATGTTTACTCCGGCCGCCTACGTTTGGCCGAAGGTAAAATAGAAAGGGCCTGTCGGTATTTGGCCACCGTGCGCCGGGCTATATTAACCTGTTCGCGACGCAAGATCTCAACGATCGCCTGGTCGGACAGCGGCTCGCCGTGAGGTTCGCCGGCCACCAGTTGCCTTATCCTCTCCTTGATGGTCTCGGCGCTTACGTCTTCGCCGGAGGTGGCCTTGACGCTCGAGGTGAAAAAGAACTTGAGCTCGAAGATTCCCTGCGGCGTGTCGGCGTATTTGTTGGCCGTCGCGCGGCTGATGGTGGACTCGTGCATGTTGATGTCGTTGGCGATATCGCGCAGCACCAGCGGCTTGAGAAAGGCGATCCCGCGCTCGAAAAAGTCGCGTTGAAACCTGACGATCGACGACGCGACGCGATAGATCGTCTGCTGACGCTGGTAAATGGACTTGACCAGCCAGCGAGCTGAGCGCAAACGCTCCTGTAGATATTTCCGGGTCTCTTCACCGGCTTGGCGGTCGTGAAGCACGCGCTGATAGTACGAAGACAGACGAAGGCGCGGCAGCGCGTCTTCATTGAGCGTCACAACGTACTCGTCGGCCTGCTTTCTGATCAGCACGTCGGGGACCACATACACCGGCTTGGCGTCGCCGTAATCGCGTCCCGGTTTTGGTTCGAGCAAGGAGACGATGCGGATCGCCTGGTTGGCGATACCGAGGTCTACACCCTGAAGCTTGGCGATCTCCGGATAACGGTGCTTTTCAAGCAGATTCAAATGGTCGCGGATGATGCGCGCGGCCAGCGATTCCTCCATGCCATAGACGCGGAGCTGGTTGAGCAAACATTCCTGGAGATTGCGGCTGGCCACGCCCGGCGGATCAAAACGCTGGATACGCACCAGCATCTCCTCGACTTGCGCAGCCTCGCAGCCGATCTGCGCAGCGAGCTCATCAAGGCTCGCCTCCAAATAGCCGTCGTCGTTGAGGTTATAGATGATAGCCTCGCCGATCCGTCGCTGCGCTTCGGTCAGATCCGACAGCCGGAGCTGCCACATCAGATGCTCTTCGAGCGACGCCCTGCGAGTGAGCGTATTTTCAAGGGTAAGCCGGCGCTCTTCTTGGTCCTCGGCGTAGTTTGCCCCTGACCAGTTGTTCGAGTAGTTTTCCAGGTAGTCGCTCCAATCGATTCGATCGATTCGGTCGAGCTCTCTCAGCTCGGAGACGCTCTCTTTCACCTCAGTCGCAATCGGCGCGGCTTCGGCCGGCTCGTTAGCGTTTTCCCCGTCGAAATTCCTGCTGTCCGCGGGCGGCGCCTCGCTCTGCTGCTCGACCGAGAGCAGGCTTGCGCCCTCCGCGCCGGCGCCGTTGCTCATAGACTCTTCAGGCCCGCGCTCGGCGATCTCGAGAATCGGATTCTGCTCGACCTCGCTCTGAATCATCGCTTCCAGCTCGACCACCGGAAGCTGCAAGATCTTAATCGCCTGCTGCAACTGCGGCGTCATCACCAGTTGCTGGCGCAAGCGAAGTTCTTGTCCGAGCTTGGTTTCGAAAGCCATCGGCGACCTAAGCGCTAATTACTCCCGGTCTTTTTCGCTCCCGCGCCGGTCTTCTTGCCATTAGCCTCCTGCGGCTGACGCGGATACAAAACCGCGTGGGCGTTCTCGACCACGCTTCTTTGATTTTCAAGATATACCAATATCCGATCTCCGGCCACTCGGTCACGTCCGTTCTGAATCACCGGATCGCCGGTCACGACCACGGTCTGCTTGGCTTCATCCAGCACCGCCCGCTTGCCGGTGACGACGTCGGTCCCGCGTGTCATCCGGACATTGCCAATCGCGATCACCTGCTGAATATCGTTAAAATTAGCTCCATAAATAACCTGCAAAGTGTCGCTGTCAAGCACAGCGTCCGCCTGCATCGCATGCACGTGGCCGTGGTAAAACACCTGTTTGGCCTTGTAGTCGAGGTCAAGCGTGTCGGAGCGGATGCGGATCGGCCCGCGTTCAGGCGATGCCCTCATCACATCGAACGGGTTTTCGCTAGCCGTGGCTCGGGGTCGCGGCTCGGGCGTGGATAGTTGCGCCCTTGACTGCGCGCCCACGCCTTGATTCGTCTTGCGCGACGGTTCGCCCTTGGCGCGGCCGGCCCCGTTTTCTGCCAAGCCGTTGAATGACACGAGTAAAAAGACGACCACCGCGGCCGACAACCTCACTGCTCTCATCGGGGAGACCAACCTGCGCAGGCGTTGTGCCGTCGGCAAAACAGCCTCAAAGCGTCTTGGCCGCCGTGGTCGTGGGCTTCACCGGGGTCATTTCTGTCGTCACGCTGTGCTCCAGGGTAAAGAGCCGGCCGCGCAGATGAGCCTCCATGCCCACGCCGTCGGCAGTTATCCCCTGGCCTCGAACGTGCACCGCACCGGCGGCGCGCAGTCGGTCCTGATCGGGGAAAAAGACCGCGCTCGGGGTATCGAGCTCGAAGCCGGAATAATTGATCGTCAGCCCGCCGCTCATGTCCGCCCGCGCGATCTGATTGCCGACTAGCTCCAGCACGGCTTGCGGGGCGCGCAAAACCACCTCGTGGCCGTCTTCGCCGCTCGCGTGGAGCACCGCGCCGCGCAAAAATAGACGACCGCGATCCTGCGAATAGCTGCCCTCCAGCGCGGTTAGCTCCCACTGCTTTTGGCCGTTCTTCACTTGCGTCCAGCGAAAGTCGTTAGCGTGCAGAAGGGAGGACGGCAGGGTGATCAGTATCTTTTGCAGCGCGCGGTCGGAGGAACGATGTCCGATGGCCCGCATCGCCACCACCACGACTGTGACCAGCGCCGCCAACCCCGCCGCTGCCAGAATATTCGCAATTCGCCGCGGACTCATACACTTAGGCAAGCTCTATCAGACCCCATAAGTTAAGTAAACGCGCTTTATCGGCCGGCGCCGAGAGCGAAGCTCGCTCCACCGAATGGACCATAGCTTGACGGCGCATCCCTTGCCGTTTTCCGCCTGCCACCCCTTTTGCCGCGCCCGTGCTTTTGCCCTGCCCGAATGATCTGCGTAGGCTTGATTACATGGATACGAGCGCCATCCGGAATTACGTTGAGCGGCTGTGGGAGCGCTCCATCCTTGCCGAGCTTGCCGAGTACGTTCGCATTCCGAACAAATCGCCGGCGTTCGATCCCGACTGGCGGGCGCATGGCCATATGGAGCGGGCGGTGGCGCATTTTGCTGAATGGGCGCGGCAAAATGCGCCCGACGGCACGAGGCTGGAAGTCGCGCGGCTTGAGGAACGCACGCCATTGCTATTTATCGACGTACCCGGCGCCTCCCAAGACTGCGTGCTGCTCTACGGTCATCTGGACAAGCAGCCGGAGATGACCGGATGGTCCGAAGGCCTCGGGCCGTGGCTGCCGGTGCGCAAGCAAGACCGCCTTTACGGTCGCGGCGCCGCCGATGACGGCTATGCGATGTTCGCCGCTCTAGCGGCGATCGGCGCTCTGCGCGCCCAGGACATCCCGCACGCGCGCTGCGTGGTAATAATCGAGGCGTGCGAAGAGAGCGGAAGCTTTGACTTACCGCACTATATCGACCATTTCGCGCGCAGCATCGGCGAGCCGAGCTTGGTAATCGCCTTGGACTCGGGCTGCGCCGACTACGAGCAGCTCTGGTCCACGACCTCGTTGCGCGGCTTGACCGGCGGCACGCTCAAGGTCGAGGTTCTCACTGAGGGCGTCCATTCAGGCGACGCCGGCGGCGTGGTGCCGGAGAGCTTCCGTATCGCGCGCCAACTGCTCAGCCGGCTGGAGAACGAGGCTACAGGGGAGGTGTTGCCGCCCGAGTTTCATGTGCCGATTCCCGCCCCACGACGGGAACAGGCGGCGGCCGCCGGCGTGGCGCTCGGCGAGAGCGTGTACGGTCGATTTCCTTTCGCCTCGGGCGCTCGACCGCTGAGTACCGATCCCTGCGAGGTAATCATGAATCGGACTTGGCGGCCAGCGCTCGCGGTAATCGGTGCCGACGGCCTGCCCGCACTTGCCGGCGCGGGCAATGTGCTGCGCCCGATGACCGCCCTCAAGCTTTCATTGCGCCTGCCGCCGACCTGCAACGCGAAGATAGCTGCCGACAAGCTTAAGAGCCTGCTCGAGCGCGACCCGCCTTGCGCCGCTAAGGTGAGTTTCGAGTCCGATTGGGCGGCGGGCGGCTGGCACGCCGCCGAGCTTGCGCCGTGGCTCGCACAGTCGCTTGAGGCGGCCTCGCGCGCCTATTTTGGCAAGCCCGCCCGGTTCATGGGCGAAGGCGGTACGATCCCGTTCGTCAGCATGCTGGGCGAGCGATTTGCGCGCTCCCAGTTTCTGGTGACCGGAGTGCTCGGACCCCATTCGAATGCCCATGGTCCCAACGAATTTCTCCACATCCCTACCGCCAAGCGGCTCACGTGCAGCGTGGCGCACGTCCTGGCTGACCATTTTCGCCGTCAGTAGCTGCGGACGCGGGCAGACGCGAGCGCCCGCGGTTAAACCGGAGCGCCGGGGGGCCGATCACGTAAAGCATTGCCGGTCCGCGTCAGTAATCGCAGGGACTCGCTTGAATCGAACGGCACGTAATGTCACCGGAGGCCAGGCTGTGCTAAAATTTAATGGCGGACTCCGGCTATATCGTCGCTTTACTAGGGAGGTCTCGGAATGAAAACAGAGGCTGCGGTCAAAGTGCTGAACCGCGCGCTCAGTGTCGAGTACGCGGGCATAATTCAGTATCTGCAAAACGCTCAGCTTGTACAGGGTCTGAATCGCGAGCTCTACGAAGAATTGTTCAAGAAGCTAAGCCAGGAATGCCTGACTCACGCAAGCAAGGTCGGCCGATGGATCGTGCTGCTGGGCAGCGTCCCGACCGTCGAGCCGGGAGCGATAAAGCAAACCACCGATCTCAACGAGATGCTGCGCTGCGCGATCGAACTGGAGCGAGAGGCCTACAACACTTACGTCGAGGCTCTTAAGGCCGCCGGCGAGAACCCGCCGCTGCGCTTTTTCCTCGAAGAGATGGCGTACGACGAGTTTATGCAGATTGACGAGTTCGAACGGCTGCTCGCAACCAAGACGTTCAACGTGCCGACCAAAGAGATCAAGCTAAGGCCGGCCTAGGTTGGTTGGCGCTTACCGGCGGGGGGCGGCAGCGTGAGCAGTCTAGACCCCGCCGCCCTCTGCCGGTAAGCGCCGTTGCCCGACGCCAGCCGCTGCGCGCGCCGCAGCAAAGCCCGCAAACCGGCAAGGTCGGCAGGCAGCGGCATCGTGCGCTGCACGTACCATCCCACGCCCTCTCCCCAGTAAACCAGACGAAGCTCTATGCTCGCCCGACTGGACTCTCGCGGGCAAACGACGATTTCGAACTTTTCGTTCTCTGCTTCACCGTCGAGCACGCCCAGGCAAATTTCGCCGGGATGCTCGCTCCGCTTCTCCAGTCTGTCGCCAAATCTATGCATCGCCTGACGTCCCGCGGACCGTGCCATGCGGCGCCGCAACCGGGTGCGTGCGCTCGCCGCCCCGCAACTCGGCTAAACCGCGTATCTTGAATGCGCCGTACCGAGGGCCCCGATTCGGCCGCTCGCCCGGGCTCGATTCGCCACGGGGCTTGAGAAAGTGATAATCACTCTCACCCCGAGCATAGC
This sequence comes from Deltaproteobacteria bacterium, assembly GCA_021831785.1. Classification (GTDB taxonomy): domain Bacteria; phylum Desulfobacterota; class Binatia; order Binatales; family Binataceae; genus JAJYYI01. The sequence goes on from JAKBMB010000032.1 coordinate 46,557, forward strand.
AAAATCAACCGGCGCGTCAAGTCCGTTCACCCGCCCGCTGCCGCAGTGAAAGCATGGGCCCGCCCCGCAGCGGCCTGGCGGGCAAGCTTCGGGCCGATGACGTACCGCGCAAAGCCCACCGGCAGCGCCCCCCTGAACCGTCTCCTCACCTTCCCTGGCGGAAGCGTTGCCGACGTGCTCGGTCGCACCGACGGCAGTCTGATTACTGAGGACTGGGAATCGTCACAGGCACACTCTCGGCTTCGCCTTCTACCGTGGGACAGGCTTTTAGCCTGTCATCTCAGGCTGGAAGCCTGAGCCACTCCCCATCCTCACCTTCCCCCTCAAAGGGGGAAGGAATCAGAAATTCAGCCTTACCAGACCGACGACGCGGGGCGCCTTTGTTAGCTCCTCCCCTCGCCGCGCGGGGGGAGGTGGGAGAGGGTCTCCGTCACGATCTCGCACGGTCCCCATGTTTTGCAATCCTCAATAAGAAACTCCTGCGAGCGTACGCCTCGGGCGTCGGGGTCGTGCGTTAAGTTGGTTGCAGGCGAATGCGCGTAGTACCAGCGCAGCCCCCAATGACGCGCGCTTTCGGTCGTGCACGCGCGGTGGGGAAGGCCGTACACCGAAGGCTCGTTAACCCGCGCGGCCGGGTCGGCGAAACAGACGCCAGAAGACCGCCAACCGGGCGACACAGTTAACCGAAGACCCCCCCTTTATCCACGGACCGAGGATTGCGCGCAGACCAGACTAACTTCGGCTCATGTCTCGGGCTTTGGTAGCTTCATGTTTACAGTAGCCGCGGCGTATCGGCCACGAGCCAGCAGCAACAAAAAGCCGGCGCGTTAACCCATCGCTCTCGGTGGACAGCGTACCGCCCGTTGGCGCCTATTGCCAGCCTGCCCGTGATACAGGCACGCTATTAGATAATGGCGAGGGCCAGAGGCGACCGCATGCCGCCCCGAGCAGCCGACCAATCGTGTGCCGGGAAACGGCCGGTTATTATAGTCCCCTGAGAGCCGTATGAGCACACGACCGCTGTTTGCAGAAGTTCCCATCGACCGGCAAACGCTCATCGACAGCTTCAGAGAAGTTCGCCGCACTACCGAGCGCCTTTGTAAACCGCTGGCGCTCGATGATTTCATGTTACAAGCGATGCCTGATGTGAGTCCGACCAAGTGGCATCTGGCGCACGTCTCCTGGTTCTTCGAGACCTTTGTGCTCGTGCCCTATTGGTCGGGCTACCAAGCGGTGGATGACCGCTATCGCTACCTTTTTAATTCCTATTACAATGGCGCCGGGCCGCAGTACTCGCGGCCCGAACGCGGAATGCTGTCGCGCCCAACGGTGGCCGAGGTTTTCGCTTACCGCGCGGACGTGGACCGCGCTATGGCCGCGCTGATTGAAAAGGCCGGTCGCGATAGCCTCCCTACGATAAGCGCGTTGGTGGTGCTCGGAATGCACCACGAGCAGCAGCATCAGGAGCTGATGCTGACGGATGTGAAGTACAACCTCTGGGTGAATCCGCTTCGGCCACCCTATCACAAAGTTTCAATGAGGCGAGGGACCGCCACCCCGCGGCTCCGCTGGCTTGAGTTCGAGGGTGGCGTGGAATGGATCGGCCATGGCGGCCCGGGGTTCGCCTTCGACAACGAGTGTCCACGCCATCAGACATTTTTACGGCCGTTTCGCCTCGCCTCTCGATTGGTGACCAACGGGGAGTATCTCGAGTTCGTCAAGGCCGGTGGATACGGCGATTCGCGGCCCTGGCTCGCCGAAGGATGGAAGTTAGTTTGCGCGCGCCGATGGCAGGCGCCGCTTTACTGGGAGATGCTCGACGGGCTGTGGCAGGTGTACACGTTGGCCGGGATGCAGCCGCTCGACGAGCACGCGCCGGTTGCGCACCTGAGTTATTACGAGGCCGACGCATACGCGCGGTGGGCGGGGCAACGCTTGCCAACCGAGCAGGAATGGGAACACGCGGCGCAAACACAGCGAGTTTGCTCCGCCTCGGCCTACGAGGCCGGCGTTTTCGAGCCGTTGCCCGCCGCGGGTATCGAAACCGGTCCGGAGCAGATGACCGGCGATGTTTGGCAATGGACCCGAAGTCCCTACGTTCCCTATCCAGGCTTTCGTCCCTGGCCGGACATCCTCGGCGAATACAACGGAAAGTTTATGGTGAACCAGATAGTGCTGCGCGGGGGGTCATGCGCAACGCCGGCCTCGCATATCCGGCTCACGTACCGCAATTTTTTTCCTCCTGACGCGCGCTGGCAGTTTTCAGGACTTAGGCTCGCCGAGGACGTTTGACCACCGTGTGGGCCAAGCCGGGGCACGCGCCGGGTGATTCCATCCTGACACTCGCCGACAGCCCGGCGTTGCGCTATCGCTGCGACCGATACATCGACGAGCAAAACTTCGTTCGAGTAATGGCCGACGACGTACTGCGCGGCCTCACACACACGCCGAAGTCTCTGGCGCCAAGGTATTTTTACGACGAAGCGGGCTGCGCGCTCTTCGAGCAAATCACCCAATTGCCGGAGTATTACCTCACGCGCGCCGAGGGCGAGTTGCTACGCTCGCTCGCGCCGGCCTTGATGCGCGACCTGAAACCGCGAGACATCGTGGAAATCGGTTCGGGCAGCTCGGCCAAGATTCGTCACTTTCTCGACGCCCTCGCCGAACAAAACGCCCCCGTGCGCTACGTGCCGTTAGACGTCAACGGACAGACGGCCGAGCGCAGTGCCTATGCGCTGACCGAGGCCTATCCCCACCTTCGGGTCCACGCCATAATCGGCGACTTCGAACGGCATCTGGGGCGCGTTCCTCCTGCGCAAGGCCGGCGGCTGGCGGTCTTTTTCGGCAGCACGATCGGAAACCTAGCTCCAGCTAGCCGTCACGATTTTCTTCTTCAGGTCCGCCGCTTGCTGCGCCCCGGCGATAGGTTGCTGCTTGGCCTGGACCTGGTCAAGGACCGCGCTACGCTTGAGGCGGCCTACAACGACCGCCAGGGAGTCACGGCGGAATTCAACCGCAACATCCTGCGCGTAATCAACCGGCGGCTCGGCGCGGATTTCAACCCCGATGCTTTTGCTCACCGAGCTTTTTACGAGCCGTCGGCCTGCCGCATCGAGATGCACCTGGTGCCGCGATATCCCCAGACCGTTTCTCTGGCCGCCCTGAAAGTCGCGGTTGGGATCTCGGCGGGCGAGAGCATCTTGACCGAGAACTCCTACAAGTTTACGCGCGAGTCGAGCGTTGATATGCTGCGCTGCGCCGGGATGGGGCTTGAAGCCTGGTTTACCGACTCGAAGGGCCGCTTCGCCTTAGCCCTGGCGGCGCGCGACGATGCGTCGTCGAATGCGCGATGAAGCAAACGCCGCGCCCGCACCACCCAAGAGCCTAAAAGCTGCGTACCGAGATGGCGTGATTTGCCGTGGCGTCCCCGACGGGATCGGAATTTCCCAAGCTCCCCGATATTCAGGCCTCATGCTTGGCCGGCACGGTGATGAGCTCTTGCGCGAACATCTCGGCGGTACCGATAGCCAAATCGCGGACCTGCGCGCCGAGCGCATCTTTTTCTCGGAGAACCGTTAGACTCGCCAATGGTCCAGTGCTTACCTGCCCCGCGGGAAGAAGGACTAGAACGAAGCGCATACCGCTGGATTCTTGAACTTCGGCTTGACGTATCCGGGGATAACCGGCGTACAGTGGAAGTTCTTGTACGAGGACTTTACGAACCAACGCGAGGCGTTTTATATCAACCCACCAAACGAACCAATTATGCCGAGCAGCCCGCGAGACCCTGTCATCAGGGTATTGAAGTTTTACGACACGCCTTGATAGGCGGTTTGCGCGAGCCGGGAAGGCCGGTTAAGCTTTAAGCTCGATAAAGCATGGCGGCGCTTAACCTTATCTTCGATGCCGACGACACACTGTGGGAGTCGAACGTCCATTTTCTTGAAGCCGAGGACGAGTTTGTCGCAGCCTTGCGGAGGGCCGGCTGTTCGCTGGAAGAGCGGCAGGTGCGCGCGCTGGTGCGCGAGCACGAGCTCGAGGTGATAAAGCGGCACGGTTACGGCCGGCAGCCCTATGTCGTGGCCCTCAAGAACTTAGTCGAGATGCTGAGCGCGAAGATGGACCGTCTGCGCGGGATGAGCGCCGAGATTGAGCGGATCGGCCGGCGGCTTGTCAGCCGCCGATGCGAGGTTCGCCCCGGCGTCCAAGAGACACTGGCCGAGCTTGTCACGCGCCACCGCTTGATTCTGTTCACCAAGGGTCAGCCGGAGGAGCAATCGGCGAAGCTCAAATCCTCGCAGCTAGATGGGTTTTTCTCCCATGTCGAGGTCGCGGCGGAAAAGGATTTGGCCGCTTACCGGGCGCTGCTCGGTCTGCTCGCGCTCCCGCGCGAGGAGACGGTGATGATCGGCAACAGCCCGCGCTCGGACATCAATCCCGCCGTCAGGGCGGGTATTCGAGCGGTCTACATCCCCCATCCGCAGACCTGGGTACACGAGCAGGAGGAGCTTGATTCAAGCGACGGTCGAGTGACCACGCTCTTGAGCTTCGCCGAGCTTCGCGAGATCTTTTGATTCGGGCGAGATTGCCAATGGCGATAGTGAATTCAACCAGCACCAACCAGGCTGAATACATGGCGCGCGACGAGGGCGCGTCGCAGGGCAAGGCAGAGCCGTTTTTCCTCGCTTATCCCGTCTACCGTCTGTGGCGCCAAATGCTGGACGAGATAGACCTGGTGCGGCTGGATTTGCCGGTGCGGGGGCTGAGCCCAGCGCATCGGGGGCTCAAGGTGTGCCAGCTCAGCGACCTTCACGTCGACCGCGACGAAGACCTCGAGCGCCTGGAACGCGCAGTCAGCCGGGTCAACCATGAGCGCCCGGCGCTGGTCTTTTTGACCGGCGATTATTTTTCCGAACCCCCCGCGATGCGGCGTTATCTGGCGCCGTTGGCGCGCGCGCTTGCCCGCTTGAGCCCGGCGGTTGCGGCGTTCGCGATCCCCGGCAATCATGACAACTGGTGCTCCTTCGCGCCGATCGCGGAGCAGTTTGCAAAAGCCGGCATCGCCCCCCTGCGCAACCAACATCGCCGGATAAGCTTCGACGGCCATCCGTTGGTCGTGGTCGGGGTTGACGATCTGATGACGCGGCGCGCCGATCCCAACGGGGCCTTCAGGGGAGTTCGCCCCCACGAATGCACGATCGTGCTGGCGCATAATCCGGACACGGCGCTCTACCTGCGCCATCTAAGGCCCGGCGTCGTGCTGAGCGGGCATACTCACGGCGGCGCGATTCGGTTTCCGCTGCTCGGCAGTCCGCTGCGGTCAATTCTTAAGCTGGGGCCCAAGTACTACGCCGGTCTCAACCGCTTCGAGGACTTTCACGTCTACACCAACCGCGGCCTGGGCACGTTCTGCGTTCGCATTCGAATAAATTGCCGGCCCGAGGTTTCGTCGTTTACGCTCACGCCCTTCGAACCTTCGACAACGGCGACACCGGCTTAGCGCAGCGCTAGTCCGGGGCTTGACTGCCCGGATTCGACGCGGGCCATTCCTCAAAAACCGCGCGTGGCCAAACGCCGCCGCGTCGCGGAGAAGCGAGATTATCGGCCATGGCGGAAAACACGACAACCGTTGCGATCGCAGGGGGTTCCGGATTTATCGGCCGAGCAATCGCGCGCCGTCTGTCGCGGATGGCCGAGTACCGGGTTCGGGTGCTCAGCCGGTCTCCGAGCCAGGCGCGCGTCCGGCTGGCATCGATTCGCGCCGACTTCGTTCGCGCCGACGTCACCGATCCGAGCCTGCTCGAGGCGGCGGTGCGCGGCGCCGCCGTGATTGTGAACGCCGCCCAGTTCGACGGCTACCCGGTGGAGAACCCGCGCCTGGGACTGACCTTCGAGCGAATCGACCATTTGGGGTGCACGGCGTTGGTCGAGGCGGCCAAGGCCGCCGGCGCGCGCCATTTTATATACCTCAGCGGAGTCGGCGCCGACGAGACCAGCAGCCACCCGGCGTTTCGCGCCAAAGGCCGGGCTGAAGCGGCAATCAGACAATCGGGCCTGAACTACACGATCTTCCGGCCATCCGTGGTCGTCGGACAAGGGGACCGAGTGGTAAGCATGCTGACCAAAGCCCTGCGCTTCGCGCCGGCGATGGTGTTGCCGGGCTCGGGCCGGCAGCAGCTACAGCCGGTCTGGGTGGAAGACGTGGCCGCCTGCGTCGCGCTGGCGCTGACGGCGAGCGCGCGCGTGCGTGCCCAAACCTTCGAGGTGGGCGGGCCTGAGCGGATGACTCTGGACGAGCTGCTGAACCTCATCATGAACATCACTGGCTATCGTCGGCCCATTATTCATGCGCCCGAATCGCTGATGAGGCTGGCCGGCGCGATCGGGGAGAAGCTGCCGCGCCCGCTTCTTTCCCGCGACGCGGTGAGCTTTCTCATGCTTGACAGCATCTGTGATACGAAACCCTTGGTCGAAGCGCTGGGCATCAAGCTCACTCCGGCACGCGAGGCGCTGGCCTATCTCGCGACGAAGCCCTAGGCTCGCGCTGCCGGCAAACCGGCTTCCGCCGCCGGCCGTCAGGCCGCGCCGGGCTTGGTTTTAGGGCGCCGCTGCGCCGTCGCCAAGCTTTGTCCCGATGCGCCGGTAGCCGCGTCCCTCCCAGCCGAAGGAGAAAGCGTCCGGATGGAGCATTTCGGCAAGCATCTCGAGCGAATCGACGATTCGCGGTCCGGGCCGGTTAAAGTACTGATTACCGTCGGCGACATAGACCCGGCCCTGGCGCACCGCCTTGAGCGCCTGCCAGTCGGGACGACGGGTTAACACGTCAAGTTCTTCAAGCGAGCGCGGGATCGAAAATCCGCACGGCGCGATCATGACCACTTCCGGGTCTTTCTCTCTCAGGGCTTGCCACTCGATGCGCGGTGAGCGGCCGCCGACCGCGCCGAACACGCTCTCGCCGCCCGCCAGACCGATCAACTCCGGCATCCAATTGCCCGCCGCCATCAACGGCTCGATCCATTCGATGCAGGCCATCTTCGGGCGCTCGGAAAAGCCCTTGGTGATTCGGGCCACGTCCTCGACGCGGCTCCACAGCGCGGCGACCAGGTCGAAGCCGCGCCGCGGCTCGCCCAGGGCGTCGGCGCTGCGCTGTATATCTTCCCATATATCGGCCAGCGTTTCGGGACCGAGCGAAAGGATGCGCGGGCGCGAGCCGACGGATTCTCCCACTACTCGTTCGATCTCCTCCAAGCTCACGGCGCAGACCTCGCACTGCGACTGGGTCACGATCAAGTCCGGTTCCAAGTCTCGCAGGACTTGGGCATTGACCGCGTACACCGACGGCACGCGCGCGGCGACGTCCTTTACGCGCCGGTCGATCTCCGCGCTAGAACCTGCGGGATCGAACTTCGGCGCCGTGCACGCGGGCAGGCGTCGCACCGATTCGGGGAAATCACACTCATGCGACCTACCGACGAGCTGCGCTTCGAACCCGAGCGCGCATACGATCTCGGTCGCGCTCGGCAAAAGCGTCACCACACGCTGTTTTGGCTCCATAGTTTGACTACGCCGTCGAACTCCTTCATCGGATGCGGCTCGGCCGCCGGTTGTGGCTCATGCCAGCCGTCTTGGGTACGCGCCGGTGAGACGCGGCATGTTCAAGCCCGCGCACGCGCATCGCCGCGCGACCATCGACAGATAGAGCTCGGCCAATTCTTGGTTGTCCTTGCGCTTGAGCCCGAGCCGTAAACATTCGTTGGTAAATCCGCTGCCGGCTGGGCCGAAAAAATTCGCCGCCATCGGTAGCCAACGAATCAGCCGCTCGCCGACGGCTTGCAGGCCGAAGCGCGCGGCCGCGTCCGCGAGCAGGTCGCTGAAGACCTGGTCGTTCGCGGCCTTTTCCTCCAGCTCGCTCTGCGCCAATCTCGCGTGCGGGGCGTAACTTGAATCCACGTAGTTTATGCCGAGGACCAAGAGCCCGGTGGTCTCGAGGCTAAGACCAGCCATCAGCAGGTCGACCTCGCCCTGCGCCTGCTCGGCAAAAAAACGGGCGGCCTCGAACGAGGGCGAACGCCAGGCGCTGAGCAGCGTTCGCTCCGCCGCTCGCTCCGTGACCCCGAGCTCCTCCAACATGCGGTACACCGCCCGCACGTGAAGGCGTTCGCGGGCATGGTTTCGCTCGGCGAGCGCGCGAAGGCTCGGGTCGGCGATGGTATCGAGCGTGCGCCGGTAGCCTGTCGCAGCCATTTTCTGCGTCATCGCATGGGCCGCCAGAACCCGCGTCAACACCTTAACGTAGTAGGGGTCGATTCGACCGGCCTGGATCTCCCAGGCTTCGACCGCGCGCGGCTCAAGCGATCGGTTCATCTCACGAAGGCGATTCAGCCAGGGCGGGCCGGCAGCACAATGACTGCCGTGCCCGTCGTGTTCTTGTCTCCCTTGGTATTTTCGAGCCAGATTTCGCACTCGACGATATGCTCGCCGCCTTCGACGGCCTTCCTGCTAACGCGGCCTTTGGCGATGAGCTTTTCGCCGGGTTGGTCCATGCCGCGGTACTGAACCGACAGCTTGCGCAGACGGCCGTGCTCGCCGGCGAAATCCGTGGCGAGCTGGCCCAGAAAGGCGTTTTTCAACGCCCCATGAATGATAACGCCCGCAAGCCCGTTAGCCTGAGCGTAATCCTTGTCATAATGAATTTGATAGAAGTCGCCGGAGGCGCCGGCGTATTTGACCAGTTGCTGCGTGGTAGGATCTTTCTCGACCGGCGGAACTTCCGCCCCAACCTCAACATCTTCGTAGTAAAACTGTTGCTGCATGATCGCCGCCCTCGACGCCCCGATTAATAATGAATCGACGTGCTGCGCTGGGTCACGCACAACTCGCCGAATTGGTTGGTGTAGCTTGTCTCGACCACCACGAGCGCCATAGGGCCCAGCCGCCCTTTGGTCTCGCGAATGTCCGCCAGGCGCGAAACTACAGTTATCCGATCGCCGGGACGAATCGGCTCGAAGTATTCCCATTCGGAGCCGCCGTCGAGCACGCGATGCGTGCCGAGGTTGAGCTCGCGCAGCATCGGCACAGCGCCAAAAGACCGGCAAAACGTGGGTGGCGCCACCATCGTGCCGAATCGCGCTTTACGCGCCGCCCGTTCGTCGTTGAACACCGGATTGGGGTCGCCTATCGCTTCAGCGAAGCGGCGGATCGCTCCGCGCTCGACCTCGACCATAAAAGGCTCGCTTTCAAGCCCGATAAGCTTTTTGGTTTGCTCAGTGACCAGCTTGTCGCTCATGGTTCTTGTCCTATGTCTTCGCGGCGATAAGCGCGGGGCGGTGGACTCACAGCCTTCCGCGCCCTCGACGCGGTCCGCTCTTCGCGCCGCCGGCAATCAGCCGATGCGTGCCGGCGCGCGGCCGGTAGACTCGACGCCCGCATCCGTTTAGTCCCAGGGAAGGGCCCGTCGCGCAACGCCGCGCCTTTGCACCCTCTTATTATGAGCAACTTTAAGACGCGCGGTAAGCTGCCGCAAGCCAGAGCCGTGCCGGGAGCTACTATAAGCAGCGAAATCGACGCTCGATTAGCGGCATCCGAAGCGCCGCCGGAGTAAAATTGCGGAATCAGTAGGGTGCGGGCGCAAATCAGCGGAAGGAAGGTTTTTCGCAATGGCAAAGCTCAGCCGGCAGCAGGTGGCCGCGCGCCTTAAGCTCCCTGAGTGGGAGTACAAGGACAACGCGCTGGTCAAAGTCTTTCATTTCGACAGCTTCATGAAGGCGCTGGACTTCGTCAACCACGTCGCCGAAGTGGCCGAAGCCGCCGACCATCATCCGGACATCCACATTAACTACTCGCGCGTAACCTTCGTCTGCAGTACCCACAGTGAAGGCGGCGTCACCGAAAAAGACCTAAGTTTGGCGGAGAATATCGAGAGCCTTTACGGGCGCGCCGGCTCCTGGAAGCAGGCCCCGTAGCGGTCTCGATTCGCGTTCCGATCTGCGCCGAGACCGCCCGCTCAAGACAACCTTAGACGGCGTTCTGCGCCGCTATGTCTTAGCCTAGCGCCCCGAGCACCGGGGCATGAATTTTCAACCGAAGAGAGGGAACGGGCATGTTGCGCACGGAAATCTGTGACTACTTTGGGATCGAGTATCCGATCATGCTCGCCGGAATGGGCGGGGTCTCGATGCATCGGCTGGCGGCGGCAGTATCAAACGCCGGCGGGCTCGGCGTGATCGGCGCGGCCGGGCTCGACCCGCAGCGCCTGCGGGCGGAGATTCGGGCCACTCGCGAGCTTACCGCGAAGCCGTTCGCCGTTGACCTGCTCGCGCCGCTGCCGGAGATGATTCGTCCGCACGTGCCGGTAATGATTGACGAGGGAGTCGAAATCTTCGTCGCCGGGCTGGCGGTGCCCAAAGAATTCATCGCGACCATGCACGAGCATGGGATGAAAGTGGTCGTGATGTGCGGCAAGGTGCGCCACGCGCAGAAGGCCGAGGCGGCCGGCGCCGACGTGGTCGTCGCGCAAGGGACCGAAGCCGGCGGCCATACCGGCGAGGTCGGCGCGCTCGCGCTCATTCCCCAGGTGCGCGACGCGGTGCGGATTCCGGTGCTGGCGGCGGGCGGCATCAGCGACGGCCGCGGGGTCGCCGCCGCGCTCGCGCTCGGCGCCTGCGGGGCGGTCGTCGGCACGCGCTTTATCGCCACCCCCGAGGCGCAAGCGGCTCAAGGCTACCGCGAGGCGTTGCTGCGCGCCGCGGACGATTCGACCGTGCGCACGCGATGCTACACGGGCAAGCCGGCGCGATGTATACGCAATCCGTACATCGTTGAATGGGAGCAGGACCCGTCGCGAATCAAACCGTTTCCCGAGCAGCTTGGAGTCTCTTACCGAAATAAGGTCCTAGACTATGATGGGAAGCACGGCGACATCGACCCTTTGCGCACTTTCATGCCGGCGGGACAGGGAGCCGGGCTGATTCGCCAAATCGAGTCCGCCGCCGAACTGTTCGCACGCTTGGTCGCGGAGACCGAAGCCGCTATCGGCCGGCTGCGCCAAATCGTCGGCTAGCGAGCCGCCCATACCCGAGGCGCCTGGCGGTAACCCGAGGCCCAGACCCTCGGCAGCACGCCGGCTTAAGCACAACCAAGGGTCCGGTGAAGGCCGGTGGGCGGCGCCGCTGGTTTACGCCGCTTTCGTGTGTCAATCGCTTGGCTCTCCAGCGCTCGCTGGCCACGGGCGGCAGCGTGCATCCTGCGGCGGGTGCGCTTGGCGGCCGGCCGCGCGCATCATAAACGTGCGCGCCGGGTTAATCGCGCGTCAATGAGCGAGAAAGGCCGCCCTGACGCCGGACCGCGCGATACCGGCCGCGGAGGCGTACGCCCCGGCGGCCATCTCGACGTAAGGCCGCGGATCAACGCCGATAATGATGGTGGCGGCAATCGCTACTGCGAGCGCTACGGAAAGCCCCGGCCTACGCGCGCGAAGCTTGCGCTCCGCGCCCTCGTTGACATACATCGCGACGATCACCCTGGCGTAATAGTACGTGGAGATCACGCTGTTGAGCGCGGCCAAAACCACCAGCCAGACGTAGCCCGCCTGGAGCGCCGCGGAAAAGACATAGAACTTGCCGACGAAACCCGCCAGCGGCGGCAGCCCCATCAACGACAGCATGAACAGCGCCATCGCCGCCGCCAACATCGGCTGCCCCTTGGCCAGCCCGCCTAAGTCGGCCAGCGTCGTACCGGGCTGTTCCACCCGCTCAACCGCGACCAGGACCGCGAAAGCGCCAAGATTGGCGAAGGCGTAGCCGAGCAGATAGTAGAGCACCGCCGCGCCGGCCGCGCCGCCTGCGGCCGTCATCCCGACCAGAATATAGCCCGCATGCGCGATCGCCGAGTAAGCAAGCATCCGCTTGACATTGTTCTGCGCCAGCGCAACCAGGTTCCCCACGCTCATCGTGAGCGCGGCCAGCACCCACAGCGCCCCGCCCCACTGCGCATGAAGGGCCGGCAGATACACCAACAGGAGCCGCAAGAAGCCGGCGAAAGCGGCCGACTTCACTCCCACGGCCATCAGCGCGGTGACCGGCGTCGGCGCTCCTTCGTACGCGTCCGGGGTCCACGCGTGAAACGGCACCGCGGCGACCTTGAAGCCAAACCCGATCAGCATCATAGCCAGCCCGAGCAAAACCAGCGGACTTGCCGCGAGCGCGGAACTTTGCAAGGCGCGCGAAATCGCCTCGAGCTTTATCGAACCCGTCGCTCCGTACAGAAGCGCTATGCCGTACAGCAAAAATCCGGTCGAAAACGCGCCGAGCAAGAAATACTTAAGACCGGCCTCGCTCGATCGCGGATCGCGCCGGGCGATCGCCGCCATCACGTAAACCGAGATCGACATCGTTTCCAGGCCGAGGAAAATAATTATGAGGTCGCCGGCCGCTGCCAGCAGCATCATCCCCACCGTCGCCGACAGCAGCAGCGCGTAGTATTCCGTGCTCGGCAGCTCGAGCGCCGGCACATAGTCGAGCGAGAGCAGCACTACCATCGCGGCGCACACGGCGATCAAGCAGTAGAAGAACGCGGTGTAATCGTCGACTATCAACGCGCCGGCAAAGGCCGGCGCGTGGCGGCCGACGGCGGCAAACGCGCACAACGCGGCGAGCGCGAGCCCGCTGAACGTGAGCCAGCCCAAACCTTCGCTGTCTTCCTCGCCCAGCCGACTGCCGACCAGCATCACGGCCATCGCGGTGATGGCCACCACGGCAGGCGCGAGGACCGGCCTCCACGAAGCGTCAAGCGCGGCGCCGATCGTCCCGGAAATCATGGAACTACGCGAAGCCCGGCAAACTCTTGAGGCTTGGCGCGGTCAAACGAAAGCGCGGGCGCCGGCGCCGCCTGCGCGCGGGCCAGAAACGCTACGACCGAGGGCTCGATCCTGCGCAGCAGCGGGCGCGGATAGAGCCCGAGAAAAAACATCAACGCTATCAGCGGAAATATCACCGCCACTTCTCGCGGCGCGAGGTCCGCTATCCCGCGGTCAGCCGACTTGGCGAGCGGGCCGAACATCACCCGTTCGTACGCCCATAGCATGTACAGTACGCCGAGAATCAGGCCGCTCACGGCCAACGCCGCCGCCTGCCAACTGGCGAAGTAGGCCCCGAGCAGCACCAGGAACTCGCCGACAAAGCCGTCGAGCCCCGGCAACCCTACCGCCGACAACATCGCGACCATCAATATCGCGCCCAGCATCGGCGCCGGACGCCAGAGCCCGCCCAACTCGCCGATCGCGCGCGTGCGCCGCCTGAGGTAGATCATGCCGATCGCCATGAACAAAGCGGTCGTCGACAGGCCATGCGTGATGAGCTGATAGACCGCGCCTTCAACGCTAAACCGATCGAGCGCGAAGACCCCCAGCACGACGAAGCCGACATGACTGACCGAGGCGTAGGCGACCAGCCGCTTGAGGTCGGACTGCGCCAGCGCCAGCAGGGCGCCGTAGATTATTCCCACCACTCCCAGCGCCATGAACAGCGGCGCGGCCTCGCGCGCCACCTCGGGAAAAAGCGGGATCGCGAAGCGCAAAAAGCCGTATACCCCCATCTGAAACATCGCGCCGCCGAGCAGCATCGAACCTGCCGTTGGAGCCTCGCTATAGGCGTCAGGCAGCCACGAATGCAGCGGCCAGACCGGAACTTTGACCGCGAAGCCGAGCGCGAGGGCGGCGAACAGCCATCGCGCCTGCGCATGGCTCAACGGAACGCGATAGAGATCGGTCAGGTCGAAGGTCGCCGCTCCGAGGTAGCCGCGCGCGTGCAGCACCAGATAGATCAGCGCCACCAGCATTAGCAGCGAGCCGAGCATCGTGTACAGGATAAACTTGAACGCCGCGTACACCCGGCGCTGCGAGCCCCAGATGCCGATGATGAAGTATATGGGGATAAGCGTCAGCTCCCAGAAAACGTAGAAAAGAAATAGATCGACCGCCAGCAGCACGCCGAGCAGCCCGGTTTCCAGCATCAGAACGAAAAAGCAAAACTCGCGCGGACGACGATCGATGTCCCCGCCGCTCGCGTAGAGCAGCGTCAGCGACACGAGCAGGGCCGCGAGCGGCACCAAAAACAGGCTTATCCCATCCACCCCGACGTGGTAGGACACCCCGAAGTCCGCAATCCACGGCCGGCGCTCGACAAACTGGTAACCGTTGTCGTGGGGATTGAAGGCGACCAGCAGGTAGATGCTAAGCGCGAGCGGAAGGAGCGAAAAGATAAACGCGGCCGGCCACACCGTGCGCTCGTCCGCGAACAACGCGACGGCGAGCGCGCCAACCAGCGGGACGAAAATTATTAGGGTCAGCAGATTGGCGGTCATCCGTGTCTCATCGAGTAGTAAAGACAGTAGGCAAGAACCGCCAGCGCCCCGCACAGGTAGGTCAGCGCGTAGTGCTGGACGTTGCCGGTCTCGACGCGGCGTATGGCGGCGGCGCCGCCGCGGGCGGCCGCGGCGGCGCCGTCGACTAGGCCCTCGATAGCGTAGGAATCAATCACGCGGTCAAAGGCGACATCGGAGAGAAAAAATAACGGGCGAGTGACGAGAAAATCGTAGAGCTCGTCGACGTAGTACTTCTCACGCAGCGCGCGGTAAAGCGCCCCCGACCATGCGGCCGCCCGCTCGGGCAGGCCGGGCGCGGCAACGTAGAAGACGAAGGCGAGCACGAGGCCGCTTAGAGCGGCCGCGGAGGCGACCGCCGAGAGCGCCAAGGCTTCCAACCCCGGGACGCTCTTGACTTGCCCCACTACCGGGCGCAAAAATTCGCCAATCCGATCGCCCCAGAGCATCCCCGCCGGCAGCCCAATCCACCCGCCGCCCAGCGACAGCAGCGCCAGAATAACCAGCGGGATCGTCATCACCGCGGGCGACTCGTGCAATCGGGGCAGCCGCGCGGCTTCGACCCGCGAGCGCCCGTAAAAGGTCAAAAAGAAGAGCCGGAACATGTACAGGCCGGTCAGGCCGGCGGTGATTACGCCCAAACCCCAGAGCCAATAATGGCCGGATACGTAGGCAGCCTCGAGAATCTCATCCTTGGAAAAAAACCCGGAAAACCCGGGCACCGCGGTGATCGCCAGCGTCGCCACGAGCATGGTCGCATGCGTCACCGGCAGCTTCCGGCGCAGCCCGCCCATCCGGCTCATATCTTGCTCACCGCCCAAGGCGTGCATCACGGAGCCCGCGCCCAAAAACAGCAGCGCCTTGAAGAAGGCGTGCGTCACGATATGGAAAATCGCCGCGCCAAACGCGCCGGCGCCGGCGCCGAGAAACATGTAACCAATCTGGCTAATCGTCGAGTAGGCGAGCACGCGCTTGATGTCGGACTGGGCCAGGGCCACGGTAGCGGCGAAAAAAGCCGTGATCGCGCCCACCGCGGCGACGACTTCCATCGTGGCGGGAGTCAACTGATAGAGAAAGCCGAGCCGCGCCACCATGTAGACGCCGGCGGTGACCATCGTCGCCGCGTGGATCAAGGCGCTGACCGGCGTCGGACCGACCATCGCGTCGGGCAGCCAGACGTAAAGCGGAATCTGGGCCGACTTACCGGTCGCGCCCAGAAAGAACAGCAGCCCGGCCATCGTCGCAACCGCCGAGCTGACCAGGCTGATATGCTCGCGCATCGCGGCAAAATCGAGCGTCCACAAGCCGCGGGAAGCGAACGCCGCCGCGAGCGCGAAAATCCCCAACAAAAATCCCGCATCCCCAATCCGGTTGACCACGAAAGCCTTGCGCCCGTTGTAGGCGAACTGAGCGTTGTCGTACCAGAAGGCAATCAGCAGATAGGAGCAAAGCCCCACCCCCTCCCATCCGATGAACATGAAGAGCAGGTTGTTCCCCAGCACCAGCACCAACATCGAGAGCGTAAACAGGTTCATATAGGCGAAAAAGCGCGCGTAGTCCGGGTCCTCGCCCATATAGCCGCACGAATAGAGATGGATTATCGAGCCCACGCCCGATACCACCAGGGTCATCACCGCGGCCAACGCGTCGAAACGAAGCCCTAGATCGATTTGCAGCGGGCCGACGTAGATCCATGACCAGAGCGTGGCCTTAAGCGCGCTGCCCGCGGGCAGCGCCAGCAGCTCGCCAAGCGCCCACAGGGCGAGCAAAAACGCCCCTACGACCGCGGCGACGCTGACCACATTGACGATCGCGCGGCCCGCGCGCCGGCCCAGGAAAAGGTTGAAGACAACGCCCAACGCGGGCAGCAAAAGCATAAGCTTGAGGGCAGGAAATTCCACCACCACGCCGTTCACCATCGCATCAGATTAAGCTCGTCGGCCTTGATCGTGTGCCGGCTGCGGAAAGCGGCAAGGATGAGAGCAAGCCCGACGGCGGCCTCCGCCGCGCCGACCGTCATCACGAAAAACACCATCACCTGACCGTCAGTCGAGCCCAGAGCGCGCCCCAGCGCAACCAGCGTCAGGTTGACTGCGTTGAGCATCACCTCGATGGACATGAAGATAACGATTAGGTTACGCCGGATGACCACGCCGGCGACGCCGATCGCGAACAAGGCTGCGCCCAGTACCAGGTAGTAACTAACGGGCGTCATGCGCGCTCCGCCCGCCGGAGCTCGCCGTGCGCCGATGCGCCCGCGCCGGAGCGGCGCGGCTGGTCGGCAGGCCAGCGGCGCGCCACCGCTACGGCACCGACCACCGCCACCAACAGCAACAGCGAGGTAGCCTCGAACGCCACCAAATAGTCGCGGAAAATTAAATCGGCCAATCGGTCGACTGACCCGTAGCCGGCCGGCGCCGGCGGCGGACCAACCGGAGCGCGGACGAAAAACGCGAAAAGCTCGGCGGTCAGAGCCGCGACGGCGAAGGCGCCGAAAAATTTGGCCGCCAGATGCCCCGGCTCGCCCGGGTCACGCTGGAGATTCAGCAGCCAAATGACGAACAGAAACACCACCACGATCGCGCCGACATACACGATTGCCAGCAAAAACCCGATCGCAACCGCGCCCAGCCCGATCAGCAGCGCGGAGATCGCGAGCAGCGTCGCCACCAGGGCAAGCAGGCTGTGCACCGGGCTGCGCTGCAGAACAACCCCAAGCGCGGAGACCACCGCGAGCACGGCAAAAAAAGCGAAGACCCCCACTTCCATCACTCTCGCCTTTTACCCGCTAGCTCGCGACCGCGACAATCACCACGGCCGTAGCCGCCAGGTTGATGAGCCCCAGCGGAAGCAGAATCTTCCATCCCAGGTACATAAGCTGATCATACCTGAAGCGCGGCAGAGTCCAGCGCACGAGAATCTGAAGCCAGCAAAAGAACACCACCTTGAGCCCGAACGCCAACACCCCCAACACCGCAACAACCAGATTGGGCAGCAAAACCGAGCCTATCCCCGGCAAACGAAAGCCTTCGGGATAGAGATAAGGAACCTGCCAACCGCCGAAAAAGAATGTCGCGACCAGCGCCGAGACGAGCACTACTTCGGCAAAGTCGGTGAGCATAAAGGCGGCCTGCTTGCCCCCGGAATACTCGGTGAAGTACCCGGCGATAAGCTCGGATTCGCCCTCGGGCATGTCAAAAGGTATACGCTTGCTTTCGGCGATGCCGGCGGTGAGAAGCAGGAGAAACGCCAGCGGCTGATAGATAATTCCCCACTTGGGCAGCCAGCCGAACCATGCTCCGCCTTGCCGGCGGCAAATCTCCTGCAAGTCCAAGGTGCCGAAGGTCATCACTACCGCGATGATCGCGAGCCCCATTGCAAGCTCGTACGAGATCATTTGCGCGCTGGCGCGAACGCCACCCAACAGCGCCCAACGGTTGTTCGACGCCCACCCGCCGAGCGCCGCGCCGTAAATGCCGATACCCAGGACGGCGAGCAGGTAGAGCACGCCGACATCGAGCTGGCAGACCTGAAGATCGATAACCCGCGAGCCGACTATCAGCCGGTCGCCGAACGGGACCACGGCGAAGGTCACCAGCACCGGAAACAAAGAGAGAAACGGCGCCAAGGTGTGTAGGAATCTATCCGCCTGGTCGGGGACGAAGTCCTCTTTGGTGAACATTTTCAGCGGATCGGCCACGAAGGTGTTCGTCACCCCTAGATTGGGAACGCCCAGACGGCGCCCGATGCCGAAGATGGCGGCGCGGTTGGCCCCCACGCGGTCTTGGATCAGCGCGCTGCCCTTGCGCTCGAACCAGAGCAAGACGGTCGCAAGGTTCAACACCAGCAGCACGGCGACGATCGCTTTGGCGGCGTCAATGAGCAGGTCAGTCAGCACGGGCGGCGAGCTCGTCGATAAGCTTGATCACCGATTCGACCGTAAGATTCTCGTGATAGACGTCCTGGTTGAGCTGCAGCATCGGCGCGCTGCCGCAGGAAGCCAGGCACTGCACGGTTTCCAAGGTGAACCTCCGGTCAGGCGTGGTGTCGCCGTGCTCGAAGTTAAGCCGGTCGCGAATCGCGCGGACGATCTGATCGGCGCCCCGCAGCCGGCAAGGCAGATTGGTGCATACCGCAAGATGCCATCGCCCGACCGGCTTGCGATAGAACATCTCGTAAAAGCTCACCACTGCCCGCACGTGCGAGGGCGGCAGGCCCATCAGGCCGGCCACGTATTGCTCGACCTGCGGACTGATCCATCCGAACTCGCGCATCGCCAGCCACAACGTCGGCAGCAGCGCGGCTTGCCGAGTGGGATAGCGAGCGAGCGTAAGCTCATACTCCTTGAGCGTCTGCGCCGAAAACTTTGGCGCGCAAGAATCAGCCATCTTTAGGTAACGCCCTGGCTGCAAGTACCGCGCAACCGGAAACTGCGCCACAGCCTTTGTTAGGCGGGCTGCGCGGCTCGCGCTTGTCCTGTGCATGCGGCAACTCCGAACGAGGCGCCATTGGGGCGCTATAGCTCGCCGCCGCATCCCGTTTCTTTGCCCTAATTCTAGCACCTTAAGGCCGGCGGGCGAGAGCGCGAAGACGATCACAAACAACTCTTTGAGATTCCCAACGCTGCTGGGACTTTCTTGGCGGTCAAAAGCCGGGTAGTCTTCGCGGGAGAGCGCGACGCCCGTGCTCGTTTCTCATACCGGCCCGGCGCGGGTAGTCATCAGATCAACGCCGGCGCGAGTGCGCGAAGAAACGGCGCGCAGCTCGGGGCTCGGGGCGCCGGCGGCCGCGCCGGCCGGTGCTTGGCCGCACAAGAGCGGCTGGGAGTTCATCTATGGTTACACGCGGCGGATGTCATTGCGGCGCCGTAGCGTTCGAGGTCGACGGCGAGCCCGCCGAGGTAGAACGCTGCAACTGTTCGATTTGCACGAAGAAGGGGTATCTGCATTGGATCATCGAAGCCGCGCGCTTCCGGCTTTTGCGGGGCTCCGACAAGCTTGCGGTCTATACCTTCAATACCAAGGCCGCCAAGCACTATTTTTGTTCAGCGTGCGGCGTGGCGTCGTTCTATATCCCGCGCTCGGACCCGGACAAGGTTGACGTCAACGCGCGATGTCTCGACGGAATCGACCCACAAAAGCTGCACGTGGTCGAATTAGACGGACGCAACTGGGAAAAAGCGATTGAACTGCGGCGCAAGACCGCGGCCGCGGCGGTTGAGCCGCGCAAATAATTGGCGCGCCGGCTCAGCCGGCCACCTTGTCACGCTTGAGCTCGTCTATCTCCTGGCCGGTGTACCCGGCCCATCGCAAAACCTCCGTCGTATGTTCCCCTAGCCGCGGGGGTTTGCAATGAAGGACGGATCGCTGACCGTTCACGCTCATTGGGACATCGATAATCTTAAAGCCGGGGACCCGGAATTCGGACACGTCTTTGATAATCCCAAGCGCCTTTACCTGCTCGTCGGCGTAAACCTGGTCAAGCGAATTGATCGGGCTGCATGGGACGCCCGCTTCGCGCAGTATCTCTACCCACTGCGCGGCGGTGCGCAGGCGCACTTTTTGCTGAACCTTGTCGTGAAGCACCGCGCGGTTGGCGATACGATCGGCGTTGGTTAAAAAGCGCGGATCATGGCGCAGCTCCGGCGTGCCCAGGGCGTTGCATAGCGCGCCGAACAAGCGGTCGTTGCCGGCGGCGATCATCATCCAGCCGTCGGCGCTCTCGAAGGCCTCGTAGGGCGCGACCAGCGGCGAATTCGATCCCATTCTCCCCGGCACTTTCCCGCTGGCCAGGTAGCCGGCCATCAGCAGAGTGGTCCACGCCACGCCGGTCTCCAACAGGCTCGCCGTAACCCTGCTTCCCTTGCCCGTCTTGTCGCGCTCCATCAGCGCGATAAGCACGCCGATAAACGCCCACATGCCGGTGCCCATATCAATCACGGGCGCGCCAATCCGCGCCGGCGGCTGGTCCGGATAACCGGTGAGGCTCATGTTGCCGGTGAACGCTTGCAGGACGGGGTCATAGCCGGGCAGGTCTCTTGCCGGCCCCCGATCGCCAAACCCGCTGATCGCGCAGTAGATCAACGCGCGGTTGGCGGCGCTGAGCTGTTCGTAGCCGAAGCCTCTAGCCTCGGCGCTCTGCGGCTTCATCGAATGTACGAACACGTCAGCTTTGCCCATTAGCTTGCGCGCGATCTCGCGGCCCCGAGGGTCATCCAGGTCAACGCAGAGGCTTTTTTTGTTGCGATTGAAGGCCAGAAACGCCGCCGATTCATCGCCCCAGTACGGCGGCGCCCATCGGCGCGAATCGTCGCCAGCTCCCGGCCGCTCGATCTTAAGCACCGAGGCGCCGAAGTCCCCCAGAAGCTGCGTGCAATACGGACCGGCGATATTTTGCGTCAAGTCCACGACGATGATCCCACTAAGCGTATCCGGCATTTCAAACTTACTCCTTTGCCTTACCCGCGCGGCACACTTGCTCGATAGGCGCCGGCGCGGCGGTTGGCGCAGTCGTTCGGCTCAGAAGGCACCAAGCAGACGACGGCGTAAAAAAACCTCCCCCAGCAGCAGCACGATGGCCAGCGGGATCAGCGCCCGCCGCGCCGAACGATAAACTGCCACTCGCGGGCCGCTGCGCTTGAGGAGCGCGCCGGGCAGCGGGTTAAGACTGCCGCCGGTCACCCCGGCCAAACGCCCGAGCAGTTCACGGTCGGGCCGCCGAAGCCGGAGTTCGTCGAGCTCCCCGGGCGTCATCGCGGTGACGACAAAGGCCCGCGATGCCAGAGTTTGTTCGCGGTCCGCGGCTTTGCGCATCAAGTATGCGCCATAGCGTCCGGCGGGCAAAGCGCCCGACTCGCCCTCATAGACCGCGTCGTTAACCGGCGTCATTGGAACCTCAAACGCGGTCTTCGAGTTGACGATGCGGCAGAAAAGATTGTCGGTCGGCGTAGAATCGGCTTTTTCAGCGCTTATCTTGATGCCGCCGTCGCGCTCGGTCGCAACCCGCAAATCAAACGGATTGTAAGGCTGCGGGCGCATCGTCCAGCTAACCAACTGCGACCAGAACTGGGCGTAGTGATCCCATTGAACCCACCTCACGCTGCTCGAGGATTCCGGATCGGCGGCGAAAACGGCGGTTCGTCCAAGCCCGTACTGCCAAGCGGCGACCAGCGGGCTGGGCGCACCGCGGTACTCGATCTCGAGCGGGACACTCGCCCGTTTTTTTGCCTCGCTTAGGGCAAAGAACTCGAGCGGCGGAAGCGCGGCCGGGTCAATCCCGGTGACGATCGAGTTTCGCCTGCCGAGCGTGACCCGCAGATGCCGCGCCGACCGCGAATCCGTGGTCTGACGACCCAAACGCACCAGCAGCTCGGGCAGCGCCGAGACGTCATCAACGCGGTAGAAAACACCGTGGGTGGCGTCGGCAAAGTCCTGCAGCAGCTTGAGATTCTCCGTATCGGGCCCGATGCGTATCGTCGACACGGGAATCTTAAGCCGCGCAAAGTCCGCCATTAGCCGATCATGATCGTGGTATTCGCGGTTGGTGTCGCCGTCGGTGAGTAGAATTACCTGGCGCGAGCGCAAGTCGGCGGCAAGCATCTGGCGCATCGCGATCTCCAGCGCCTGTTTGAAGTCGGTGCCGCCGCCGGGTTCGAGCCTCTCGATGCGCATCTGAAGCGCGCCGCGCTGGCCGCCCAGCGGCTGCAGCGGCATCAGCACGTAGGGGTCCGAATCAAACGCGATCACGCCGACAAAGTCGGCATCGTCAAGTTGGCGCAGCATGGCCAGCGCGGCCTGCTTGGCATAACGGATCCGTTCCTCGTCGCGCACCGTAGGATAGCGCGAGTTATACCCCATCGAGTTCGAACGATCGATCAAAAGATAGATCGCCACGGGCTCGCGCTGGGGTGGCGGCGGTTGCGGCCGGAACCTTACCGGAAGCTCTT
Source organism: Deltaproteobacteria bacterium (assembly GCA_021831785.1). Classification (GTDB taxonomy): domain Bacteria; phylum Desulfobacterota; class Binatia; order Binatales; family Binataceae; genus JAJYYI01. The sequence continues at coordinate 68,878 of JAKBMB010000032.1, forward strand.
TTTCGAGCAGGCTGCCGCTAAAACGATAGTCGCGCAGCGTACCGCCGGTGGCGATCACCCCGCCGCCGTAGTCGGCGACATAAGAAGCGAGCGCTTGTTGGGCCTGCGGGTTGAGCGCGTCAGCCAACACGTCGTCGAGCACGACCGCTTGATAGGCGAGCAGCGCCTGCGCCTGGCGGGCCGTCTGCGCCGGTTTCGCTCGCTCGACCTGGTACCCGCGCATACCCAGCACGCGCAGCACGTCCGACGGCGACTCGCCCGAGATGACCAGGATACGCGGCGCGGGCAGCACCGACACTGAGGTCTCCATGCTCCCATTGAGCGCGCGAACCTGCGGCCCCACGCTCAACGCGGCGCGCATCAGGTAATCCCCAGGACGCGCGAACGTATAGGGCAGCGCGAAGCGGTTGAGCCCTGGATGAAGCCTGATCATACGCTCGACCGGCAGGCCGGAATCGTCGTTGACCATGAGCCTGGCGTCCACCGCCTGCGGCGCTTCGCTCTCGACATCCAAGCGCAGGCTGAAATCAAATCCCGAGCGCACCCGCTCGGGCGCAAGCAGGCCGACAACCGACACCCGCGGGGTCAAGACCGGCGGCGGCAAAGAGGCGAACACTTGGATCTGACGCGCCTGCAGCGACGGCACCTCCTCGAATGCGTCGCCGCGGGTTTGGTTTCCGTCACTCAAAAGCCACAGCTTTTTCTCGGCGTCGGCCGGGAAGAGACTCATCGCCACGGTCAGCGCTGCGCCGATATCGGTAGCGCTGCCGTCAACGGCGCCGTCAAGCGCTCCGAGTTGTCCCGGCGCCTCGGGCGGTGCGAGCAAGCGCGCCTCGGCGCCGAAGGCGAGCACGGCGATGCGGTCCCGCGCGTCCATCGACCGCGCCACGCCGCGCACGGCTTGTTTCATAGCCTCGACCTGGGCCGGCTCCAGCGAGCGGGACTGGTCGACCACTGCCACCAAGGTGAGCTTATCGGCACGTGCAACGGACTTGACCTGGAGCCCGGCGACGAGCGCAACTAGCGTCCAGAAGACCAGCATCCTGAGCGCGGCCAGCGCCAGCGCTCCGACCCGCGCGCCGCCCGTCAAAGACACCCGCCACGCCGGCCACCACATCGCCGGGGTGAGCAGCAAAAGCCAGAGCAGCTCGGGTCGTTCAAACATCCGAGTTACCTCGCCGCACGGTCGGCGGCAAGCTGCGCCAAGCGCTTGGCGGGCCGTTTAATCGCCGGGTTCAATTGACCGCCGCCGGCGCATCGCCAGGAGCACCGTTTCCGCCAGGAAAGCCGACAGCGCCAATCCGGCCAAAAGAGCGCTCGCGGGCCTGACGCGCGCCGCGCCGGCCGTCGCGCTCGCCAGGGGCGGACGCGGCCACTGGCGCGTCGGCTGCTTCTCGACCGTCAAGTCCGACTCGGAGGCGTCGAAGTAGTTAGTGAAAATGTTCTCGACGGTTTCCCCGGACTCGACCCGGTAATGACCGGTGAGCAGCGGCCGGAAATTGACGCGCTGCTCGCGGTCGGGGTTGAGCGTTGCCATCGAGCCGTCGGGGGCGGTCAGCTTTGCAGGTACGCGGGTGGGCACGCTTACCCGCGCCCCGGTCGAAACCACGCGAATTCCCACAGGCGCGAGCAAATTCCTGAGCATGTCGACGGTCAGCGTCAGGGCGTCCAATCGGTCGGGGTCGAACAGCAGATGGCCGCGCACGTCGAAGGCAATCACGCCCGCGCGTCCGCGCGCGCCGCGGCCAAGCGCCGCCAGCGGTATCGAGCGCAGCGGTTGCGAAGAGGTTCCACTGGCCGTCACTTTCATCCAGTCGGCTACCGACAGCACGCGCGCCCGGCCGAGCGCGACCGGCGCCAGCAGCGCGCCGCGGCCGGCTACGCCATCCAGTTCGCTGCTCGCAGCGGTGCCTTCGACGCGGAACGCCGCACCGGACCTGGGGAAGATCGCGAGCGTGGCAGCAGCCGGCAGCTTCGTTGCCGGCGCGTCATACGTCACCAACAAATTGTAAGAAGAACGCTCTTTGGCCTGTTCTGAGCGAAGGTCGCTTGGGCTGAGCCGCGTCGGATCGAGCGTCTCGATCACGGCGCCCGGCCCGACGGCGTTGACGATTCGTATCAGATCGCCGCTGACCGAAGGCTCGGCCGAGAGGATAAGCACGCGCCGGCTGCTGAACGACGCGGCGTAAGCGTAGCGCACGTTATCGGCCGCAAGTGCGTCATCGGTTAAGATCGCGGCCCGCAGCAGCCCGGCCGCCGGCAGCGGGCCGAAGGCGACCATGGTCTGGCTATGCGCCGCCAGCGTTAGCCGGCGCCGATCGATCGGCTGGCCATTGAGGTCGATCGCCAACTCGCAGTCTAGCGCGCGCGCGGCAAAGCTGCGCAGCGCGCAATAGCCCGGCTCGGTCAACGGTCGGCCGGGATCGAGCGCGGTAATGGCCAGATTGTCCTGCGTAGAGCCAACGCGGGTGAAGCTCACCCGCGCGCCGACGTTGCGCACGATAAGCGCGGCGGAAGGCGGCAGCCGGGCGGCAAAAACCTCGACCCGGTCGGCTTCGCGCGCGATGCTAAGCGCGGCGGCGAAGGCCGCCGGACGACTCGCCGCGTCGTCGGTCCGGAGTCCCCCAATCGCGCGCGCCACGGCGCGCCGGTCGGCGCCGGAGGCGAGCACAGCGCGGGCCTCGATCGCATAGCTGACCACGGAGAACTCATCCCCGGCATGCGCCCTATAGACCTGCGCCAGCGCCCGGCGCTTGGCCATCTCGAGTCGCTGCGTGGAGCCTTCGCGCGCGCCCATCGCCGCTCCAACATCGAAGACCAACGCCCAGCGTTGAGGCTGCCCGCGCGCCGGTGCAAGCTTTAAGAAAAGGCCCGCCGCGGCTAAAGCAAGCGCGCTTAGCGCCGCCGCCTCCAGCCAGAAGAACAGGTCAGACCTAAAACGCCGTTTGGTAATCTGTGCCGATACCTGGTCGAACAGAATCAGGCTTGAGACGGTAAGCTTCGGCTGGCGGCCCGCGAGCAGATAGATGGCAACCAGGACGGCGAGGCTTAAGCCATACAGAAGGTTCAGCGGCTCGAGTAACCCCATGGCTAACGTACCAGGCCCAGGCGGGGAAACTCTTGCATCACCGTCGTTTCGAAACCGGCCGCGCCGAAAGCGGGTACATACGCAACCGAGTTTTTATGGCAAAAGTCCTTGAGCTGCGAGATCAGCCGCTCGACCCGCTCCCGGTAATGAGATGCCACCCGCCGATCCAACCGCAACTCGCGCATCTCTCCGCTCTCGCTGTCGTAAACCCGGTAAGCCCCGGACGGAAAGGCGCCGACATGCTCGCCCTCGCCCATCACGTGCACCACCTTGACCTCGTAACCCGCGGCAAGCAAACGGGAGAGCGCGCGTTCGTAATGCGCCGGCGCAACCAGAAAGTCCGAGAGCAACACTACCATGCCGCGCACGCGCCGTTGACTTAACAGCTCGGCCGCGCCAGCGTCCAGCGCCGTCTCGCCGCGAAAGCGAAGCGATCTAATGAATGGCCGCAATTCAGGATACGACTCGCGCCGATGGTAGAACATGCTCGCACTGAAGGCCAAGCGGCCGGAACGCTGGCTGAACGCGGCCAGCCGCACGGCGTCGTTTTCGCTCACCGCGATATAAGCGGCCGCCGCTGCCAGCGCCAAAGCCAGGCCGGCTTTGTCGTCCTCAGCCGGCAGCGCCATCGAGGCGCTCGCGTCAAGCACGATTGAAATCTCGACCTTGCGCTCGCTGCGATGGGTCCGGACCATCAACTCGTCCAAACGCCCGAGGACGTTCCAGTCGAGAAATCTCAGGTCATCGCCCTGCGCGTAAGGCTTAAAGTTTTGTAATTCGAGGCCCGGGCCCTGGACACGGCCCAGTGTTCTCTGTCCCGCGCGCGCCGCGCGAACCTGCTTAACCGCCAGAATCAGGCGATCCAGGCGACTCAGAAAGGAAGCTTCAAAAGCCCGCTCCTCGATCATCGGCGCCCGCTCTCATCCGCGTCTCAAAGCTGGCGCGTCGAGCACTCGCTTGATCAAATGCTCGGTCTCGATCGCGTCGGCCTGGGCGGCATAGTTGAGCATGATCCGATGGTTCAAGGCGGAGAGCGCCACGCGCTCGATGTCTTCGTAAGCAACGTTGGCCCGCCCATCGAGCAGGGCGGCCACCTTAGCTCCCAAAATCAGGGTCTGGCCACCGCGCGGGCTGGAGCCGAAAGCGATGTACCGATCGATGAATTCATCGCGCAGCGACCCCGCTCGGCCGCGGGTAAACTTGGAGTTGCTGGGTTGAGTGGCGCCGACCATGCGCGCGGCGTGCCGTTCGGCATCCGAAGAGACAATCACCTGGCGCACCAAGCGCTTGAGCGCCTCGACCCGCTCCGCCGCCTCTTCGGCGCCGAAGACCGGCTCGACCGTGGGTTCGACCGGGCCCGTGGTAGCGGAAATTATCGTCGTCAGCTCGCCTTCGTCGGGATACTCCAAGCGCACCTTGAAAAAAAAGCGATCGAGCTGCGCCTCGGGCAACGGATAAGTACCTTCCATCTCGACCGGGTTGAGCGTCGCCATGACGAAAAACGGCGGCTTTAGCATATGCGTCTGGCCGGCCACGGTGACCTGCAACTCGGCCATCGCCTCGAGCAGGGCCGATTGCGTCTTGGGCGTAGAGCGATTGATCTCGTCCGCCAAAAGGATGTGCGTGAAGATCGGGCCCGGCGAAAAGCTGAACTCGCGCCGCCCGCCGTCGGTCATGTCAATCATCCGCGTGCCCGTGATATCCGCGGGCATCAGATCGACCGTGAACTGGACCCGGTTGAAGCTTAGGTTAAGCGCCCGGCCCAGGGTCTTGACGAGCATGGTTTTCCCGGTGCCCGGGACGCCTTCGATCAGCACGTGGCCGCCGGCAAAAAGCGCGATCAACAAATCCTCGACCGCGCGCTGGTGACCTACGATAACCTTGTGAATCTCGCCCTGTAGGCGGCGAAAAACGCGGGCGAAGTCCGCCACGCTGGGCGTTTCGACGAGTTCAGGCCTCACGGCTCGAAAACCCGTTTGATCGCCTCTCTATCCGCTGGCGCAACCTGAGGCCGATAGAGCGGCTGATCGGGCTCCTGATGCGGGTTCAAGGCGACATTCGCGCGCGGTGGGCGATAGGGCTCACCGCCGCCCTGAACCTGACTGCTCGACATGTTCCCTTGCATCGTGACCTTGAACGTGCGCGAAGCCGAAGCAGGCGCTTCGGCTTGCCCGAACAGATGCTCCGGATCGGAGCCGAGGCCGTGTCCGGCGCCCGCGCCGGGCCGCCCGGACTTATCGCGCTCGCCGGTACGCCCTTCGCCCACCTGACCGTAGGTCATCTCGCTGCCGGTGAGCGCGTTGCCACCGGACGCCATCAAGCCGCCCTTCTGGGCATCCCCGGAGCCCGGCTTTGATTGGCGCGCCTTAGAGTCCGCGGCCGCAGCGTGGTTTTGCGCCCGCGCCCTCGCGGATCCGTTGCTGTCCTCGCCGGTTCCGTCTCGCGCGCCGCCCGCTCGGTCCGACTGTGTCTGCTGCGCTGCGTCGCGCGCTTGACGCTCAAGCGGCGCTTCTCGCCCGGAAGTCTGTTCTGACGCGCGAGCCTCGCGCGGATGCTCGCGCCCCGCGATCTCGTCCTGTAGGCCTTGCGCGAGTTGATCGGCGCGTTGGCTCAGCCGTGACCATAGATCATTTTTTCCCTCGGCTGAAGCGGTGTCGCGCGCTGCGCCCTCGGGCGCAGCCTCAGCAAGCTGGTCGGCGCCGCGCTCGACCGCCATCTCGTCACCCGCGCCTTGCCCGCCTTGCGCATCTGCGGCGAGCTTGCCCGTCTGCACGAGCGCGCCGGTCTCGGGCAACGCGCCCATCTCGGGTAGCGTCGGTGGAGCCTTAAGCGCAAGAGCGGCGCGAACTTGCACCCGCTCGCGCTTAACGCCAAAGGCGGCCAGAGTGGCCAAAAAGCAGGCCAACAGCAAAGCGAACAACGTCCTGGGCACGCGCCACGGAGCTACTCGTACAGGCAAAAACCGCTCGCGCAGATCATGCGAGTCCTCGACCAAAAATGACCATAAAGGAGAATCGTGAACCGATTGGGGAGCGGTCAGCAACGTGGTCAGCCGGTTCTTCAGCCCGGCGCGCTGGTCAGCCACGGCCGCGGCGCCCTTAAGCGTCGTCCAGGAGCGTACGCCGCGGACCAAAGCGTACGTTAAACCACCAACGAGCAACACTGCCAGTAGCACGCAAAGCGCGGCAAATTCGCTCGGACCTAGCCAAAGCGCCGCTAGCGCGCCAAGCGCGCCGACACCAACCAACAGCGCCAGGGCCGCAAAGGCAACTTCTTCGATTAGTTGTCGATTGACTCTTGAACGCAGCCGGACGAGTTGGGACAAAATCGCGCGAACTCTGGCATCCGGGCTGGATTGTCTGCCTGTCATCAGCCACGACATCAGCGACTGCCGGCTCATTTATCAAGGCTAATGGACGGGCAGCCGCAGCGCAACCTGCTGGCGGACCGAAGCGCAATACCAGCGCTCGCCGGCAGGCCTACCGCCGGAGTGTTTCTTACAGTTCAGCCCGCCGATGCTAAGGAGGGCCGCAGCGTGTCAAAACTGCGGACTTGGCGGACTACGCATCCACCCCCACCCAAAGACCGAGGAGAAAGTTTCTGAGCAGCCGCCCTCAGCGGTGGGTGACGCTACGTATGAAGGCAGCCGTCTAGAGCCTCAAAACGAGAACTCCCGGCTAAACAGGTTAGACAAGTTGGACAGGTCGTTAGACAACAAGTCAGGCAAATCGCCAAGCAACGCGGCTGCGGATGTGCTCAACGACGCCGGAACTCCGCGCTCGGGACAATAAGTTATGCGAAAGCCGACGCCGCCGTGATTTCCGTTGCTCAGGCTGTAATGCGACATAATTCGTTACACTTACGACATATTCCGTTACACCTGGGAAGAACAGGGATCGTCAGGGAAGAGGAGGGAAGGAAGGCGCCGGAAATGCAGGACAATCAGGCTGACGTTTAAAGCGACAACCTCAGCGGTCAGGCGCTACGGTGACGGAAATCGGGAAAGTGTTCAATTAGACACATCTCCGATTTGTGTTCAATAGGCTCAGCAAACGAGAGAGCTGTGGATAACTTTCCGGGGCTGGAGCCTCAAAACTCCGAGCGCGAGAGAACTGCTGAACATAATTAGCGCCGCTTATGGGCGCCAGCTACTCGGTGCTCTCGCCCTCGACGCGCTCGGGGTCCACGCGGAACCCGGCTTCACGCGCCGCCTGCGCGAGGGCACGCGGAATCTTGTGGCGCTTTCCCGAGAAGTCGAAGCCCGCGTCCAACGGGTCATGAAAGATTGGGGGCTCGTTCGGCGACGCCGCCCGCGCCTCGGCATTAGTCAACTTCTTCCGCGGTGACATGGAGAATCGCTCCTTCGCGACGTACGGACTTTATCCTAAATTTAACCCACGGCGCAAACAGCACCTCGCGTTGGCGCGGATACGGCGAAAGCATTGAGAGGTTGCGCCCGCTTTTGCCGCGCAGCTCGATCAGCACCCCTTCTTTTCCCGCGAAGCGGAGGGCCTTATACCGGGAACGGCTCGCGCTTGCAAAGCCGTAGAGCTCCAGCGACTTGCCCGCTCGAAACTTCGCCACCGTTGCACGGTCCAGCCGCAACTCGATACCCCGCCAGCTCGCGCCCGCCACGCGCGGGAGCTGTTCCAGCAAGCTCGCCAGCGCCAGAGCCTCCGGCGTAGCCTTCCCGCGCCGAAGCGGGGCATTTATCACATCGGAGTCGGCGCCGTAATCCCATGCGGCGCGCCACTGCAGCGGCGACGCCTTTTCCATCACGGCGCGCGCCGCCGGCCTGCGCCACAAAATGTGCGCGACCTCCCGGTCGCTCGCGAGGAGTGCCGGCGCGAGCATACCGCTAGGCGACGTCATCGCGCGGACCGCGCGCGCGATCTCCGGGGTTGTCCCCGCCAGTTTCTCGCGCAGCGCACCCTCGACGGCCTCGTTGGCGCGGCCGGGCGGGTACGCGAAGCTCGGATGCACGCCGACGGGCACGCGGTAGCTTTTGCCGCTGCGCGGGTTGACGTAGTTCTCGTAGACCGTCGCCGGCATCGTGACCTCGAGGTTCTCTCTGGCTACGTCAGACTCCGAGAGCGTGTTCATCTCGCAAGCGCACTTGTAAGCGAGGGGAGGCCAGTGTGCCTGCGCCCACTCCGAGTCCAATGGGACGACAGTGCCGCTCCACGCCAGATGGTGAGGCCGCGGATTTGCGCTCGGGTCGATGTACTCCACGTAGGGCCGATACTTTTTCACCGCCTGCGCTTGCTGGTATCGACCCTCCGAGTAGGACGTGCGCAGATTGGTGTCGTAGATGATCCCCAGGCGCCGCGAGGAACCGAGCTCGACCTGGCGCTTTTCCCCAGTCAGCGGGTCGCGCATCAGGCGCTGGCCCCACCATCCCTTGGCCTTCAAGATCGGCTCGAGGTTGTTGCGGAAGTCCTCGAAGTCGATGCCGTCGGCGATCGCCTGGTCGACCGCGCCGCGAATGTCCTGGAGCAGGTCTACCGTCATGGCTTTAGCGACGGTGAAGGAACGCTGATGCTCCTGCTGCCAAACATCGCGGTAGTCGAAGCCGGCCTTGAGGCCCTTAGCGCGGAAGAACTTGACCGCCTGCTCGAACGGCAGAGCGTGGAACTCGAAATCCTCGGGCGCGTCGCCGTGGAAGCGCGGCATCGCGTCACAGGCTGCCGGAGTTCTTTCGCCGCGCCGCCTTACGCGCGCGCCGGCGCAGATGCGGCGGCTGGACGTGCAGCGCGGCCGCGCCGGCCAACTGCGATATTTTTAGAGTTGGCGTGCAAGGAATCGGCCCAAACGATGACAGCCAAAGGGTTGCGCGCAAAATTCAGCGCGAGCGCATCACCCCGGCTCTGGGGCATAGGCGGTTTATCGGGCAGCGCGAACAGCGGGGAGACACGGGTTGACAGATGGTCTGGCCAAAGGCCACCAAAAGCGCGTTGTACTGCGTCCAGTAGCGGCGCGGCACGACCGCTTTGAGCGCCTTCTCGGTATGCTCGGGCTTACTTGTGCTCACCAAGCCCCAGCGGTTGGAGATGCGATGGACGTGGGTATCAACGCACACGGCCGGCTTACCATAGGCCTGGGACAGCACCAGGTTGGCCGTTTTGAGGCCCACGCCTTTGAGGCTTAGCAGCCCTTCCAGCGTGTCGGGCACGCGGCCCTCGAAACGCTCGATCAGCGCGCGGCATAGCGCCCGGATTACCCGCGCTTTGACGCGGTAAAAGCCCACCGGATAAATCAGGCGCTCGATTTCCTCCTGTTCCAGCTTGAGCATTGCCTGCGCCGTGCGCGCCCGGGCAAACAAGCGCACGGCGGCTTGCGCTGTGGTTTCGTCCTTGGTACGCAGGCTCAGAATGCATCCGGCCAGCACCAAGAACGGGTCGCGTTCCTGCAGCGCGATCAGGTTTAGCACCGGCGCCTTCCAGCTCGCCGCCTCCCGCCGCAGAATCGCTAAAACGCGCCCCACCGAGCGGCCGTCGATCGGCGGTGGTGGGCTCGCGCTGTTGGTCAAAGAATTGCCGATCTTCTGGCCCCTGGAGCGTACGACTCGCCCGCCGGCCTCCCGACGCCCGCCCGATCCCGGCTGAACATTGCTGACAGGCTTGTTCATCAATGGGGTCTCGATTTTTCCCACGCGCCGTATTTTCGAACGCATCGCGCTTTGAGCCGCGAGCGGCCGAATTTGCGCCCTGCCGCTCAGCCGGCCTAGGCGACAACGGCGAAGCTCTCCCTAAAGCCGCGCTGCCCGCGTGTTTGACGGTTCAAGCTTCCACCTACTATTTTCGTACTGAGACGATGGGTCAACTTCCGCGCCGGATTCGGGCGCGAACTTGCGCATCGCGGGCGGCGCGCGCGCCAATTTCCGTGTCAGGTCGAGGCCGGGGGCCAAGGAGACAGGCGGCGCGGACCCTGCGTGCTGACATGGCTTACGCCGCTGGCCACTTGGCGTTGCGCGCGAAGCTAGCTAGCGCCCCCGGCACTTTCGGCCGAGACCTGCGCGCTGCTCGGCGTCTTAGTGTGACAGGCGAGCGAGCTGTGCCCTCGGCGCCGCGCCCGGGACCGGATCGGAGCGTTTATATCGTATGCAGCATCGGGAGCCTACATTGCGCCGCCTTTCAGTGGGCAGGCATCGCGTTGCGCAGCGCGGTTCGCGCCGGCAATGGATGAGAACCGCGTTAATCTGCGTCGGGCTGCTAATGCTCGCGGGCTTCACGGTTGCGGGCGCAGGAGAGCCGGGCAAGACCGGCAAAAAAAAAGGGATCGACTGGGACTTGCTCAACAATGAGGCGATCGCGCTGCTTGCGCATTACATCCGACTCGACACCACTAATCCGCCGGGAAACGAGCTTGCGGCGGCGCGGATGCTGCGTGAGAAGTTCCTTGCCGACGGTATTCCGGCGGCGACCATTCAGCCGGCACCCCAGCGCGGGATCGTCGCCGCACGGCTTCACGGCACCGGCCATAACGGGCAGGCAATCGTGCTGTTAAGCCATATGGACGTGGTCCCGGCAGACCCTCGCGGTTGGAAGGTACCGCCGTTTTCGGGCGCGATCAAGGACGGCCAAATCTGGGGACGCGGCGCGCTCGACGACAAGGGCCCGGGCGTGATCGCGCTGATGGCGATGCTGGCCGTCAAGCGGGCCGGAATACTGCTCAAGCGCGATGTCCTGTTCGTGGCCACCGGCGATGAGGAGCAAGGGGGCAAGCTCGGCGCGGGATGGCTGGTCGAGCATCGTCCGGACCTCTTCGCCGACGCGCATGACGTGCTCAACGAAGGCGGAGCGATTCGCGTGCTGCCCAACGGGCGCAAATTTTACGCCGTGTCGGTGGCGGAAAAAAGCCCGCTCTGGATCGGGCTCGCGGCTTCGGGAGCGGCGGGCCACGGCTCCAAACCGGAGCCGGAGACCGCCGTAACCCGACTGGTTCAAGCGCTGTATCGCGCCTCTCAGATGCAGAACCAGATCAACGTGTTGCCCTTGGTCCAGGCGTACTTTTACCAGATAGGAGCGCTGCTCGAAGGGCCGGCGCAGTTTGCCGACCTGCGCTCGGCGCTTCAGCAGAGCGAGTTTCGCGAACGCTTTTTGGCCGACCCTTTCAATAACGCGATGGTCCGCGATACGATCACTCCCACCGTGCTTTCCGCCGGCGACAAGGTCAACGTGATTCCGGCCAACGCGCATGCCGAGATCGATTGCCGGTTGCTGCCCGGGGACAATCCGGCCGATTTCCTTAAAAAGTTGCAAAGCGCGATCGCGGATGATCAGGTCAAGCTCCAGGTCATAATGAATTTCGTCTCGCCGGCATCGCCCGCTTCAACTAATCTCATGAAAGCGATTGGCGACCTGGCCCAACAGGAAGACCCCAGCGCCCCGGTGGTCCCGACGCTGAGCAGCGGGTTTACCGACAGCCGTTACCTTCGCGAGCACAAGCTAATCGTGTACGGCTTTACCCCGATTGAGCTAACGGCCGAGGCCACGCAAACGATACACGGGGTCAACGAGCGTATCGCGATCACCAATTTCACGGCCGGGCTGCGCCGAATGGTGGCGCTGCTGCAAATCTTAGGGAGCTAGGCGCGCCGGCGATGCTGCGTGCGGGAGTTGGATATTCACTCAGCTTGGATACGGCAGAGGCCGCCGCGCAGACCGCCGCCGCTGCCCTAGCGCAAGCCGGCCTGACCAAAGCTGAAGCGGCGTTATGCTTTGCCACCAGCGCCCACGGCGGCGGCTACCCGTTGATGTTGCGCGTCGTGCGCGAACAGTTGAAAACGCAAAATGTAGTCGGCTGCAGCGCCCGCGGCGTGATCAGCACCGGTCACGAAATGGAATGCGGTGCGGCGGTGGTGACGATGGCCATCGGTGGAGCGGCGGTGTGCGCCAAGCGGATCTTCGTGCCCGGTCTGCGCGAGCACGTCCGCGAGGCGGCGCTTAAGCTTGCCCAAGCGGTCAAGCCCCTGCCCGCCAAGACCAACCTGCTGCTGCTCTTTCCCGACTCTTACAACGTCAATCCCGCGCTGCTGCTGACGGCGCTAGGTGCCGAGCTGCCCGGGGTGTATCTGGCCGGCGGCGGCGCCACCGAAGACGGCTCGACCGGCCAGACCTTTCAGTTCTGCGGCGACGTAGTTAGTTCCGATTCGGTCGCCGCGCTGCTGTTAAGCGGCGACTTCGAGGTTGACATCGCGGTCTCGGTCGCCGCCCAGATGCTCGGCAAAAGCCATCGTGTGACCGCGGCGCAGGGAAATTTCCTGCTGGAGCTGGATGGACGCCCGGCGCTGGAGGTTTTTAAGCAAGAGATCGGTCCGATGGCCGACGATCTCAGGCGCGCGACGACCCTGGTCAATATCTGTGTCGGCGCCGATCCGAAGGCGGCGCGGCTTGAGCGGGGCCACTTTTTCCTGCGCAACATCGTGGGGCTCAGCACCCAGCACCGTTTTCTCGCGGTGGCCCATCCGCTCGCCGCCGGCGACTTGGTCGGTTTTGCCCTGCGCGAGCCGAGCTACGCGCGCGAAGACCTCAGCGCCGCGCTTGAAGAGGCCGGCGGCAAGCGCAACGGTCGCCGACCCGCTTTCGGACTTTATTTTGACTGCGTGGCGCGCGGCATCAACCTTTATCGGGTCCCCGACCATGACGTTTCGTATATTCACCAAGCGCTGGGCGCCTTTGCCCTAGCCGGCTTTTTTACCGGCTTCGAGATCGGCCCGCTGGCCGCGACACCCTATGCGCTACAGTACGCCGGCGTCTTGGCGCTGGTCTTTGAGGGCGCGGGCTAAGCGCCTGCGCCCTCGCTTGGCCGCGGCCGTCTCCGACGCTCGGCGCCGCGGGCGCGACAGACGGTCTCAGGCAAGCAGCGCGGAAATCCAACAGGGGGTACAGCAAATTGGACTTTGCATTTTCGTCGGAACAAGAGATGCTGCGCGAAACGGCGCGGCGCTTTTTAAGCACCCAGTGCCCGAGCGCGTTCGTGCGGCGCATGATGGCGGACGATACGGCGCACGACCCCGCCTTGTGGGAGAAGCTGGTTGAGATGGGATGGCTCGCGATGGCCGTCCCGGAGCGCTACGGCGGCCAGGGCGCAAGCTTTCTCGACCTAACGGTGGTACTGGAGGAGGCCGGCCGCGCGTTGATGCCTGGGCCGTTTTCCACGGCGGCCACTCTCGGCACATCGCTGTTGGCCGACGGCGCGGAGCAGGCGCAAAGAGGCACGCTGATGACTCAGGTCGCCTCCGGAAAACTCATCGGCACGCTGGCCGTCGCCGAAGCCGCCGGGCGCTACGATCCTGCGGGCGTTCGCCTGCGCGCCGAAAAACAGGGCGCCCGTTACGTGCTTTCGGGGGAGAAATGGTTCGTGCCCGACGCCCATCTGGCCCACGGGCTTGCGGTCGCGGCCCGCACCGCGGCCGCCGACAACGATGCGGAGTACGGGATCACACTGTTTTGGCTCGACCCTAAGACGCCAGGGTTGAACATAACCGAGCTTAAGACCCTCGATATGACGCGCCGGCTTTGCCGGTTGCGCCTGGATCACGTTAGCGCCGATTCTGCCCAGATTTTGGGCCAAGAACATCGGGGTTGGCCGTTGGCGCGCCGCGCGCTCGAGGTCGCCACCGCCGGCCTGTGCGCCGAGATGGTCGGCACGGCTCAAAGAGCGCTCGACATGGCGGTCGAGTACGCCAAGGTCCGCACGCAATTCGGCAAACCCATCGGCGCCTTCCAGGCGGTCAAGCACAAGTGCGTCGACATGATGGTCGCGCTGGAGAACGCGCGCTCGCTCGCCTACTACGCGTGCTGGGCGGTCGACCGACGCGCGCCCGAGGCCAGGCGAGTGGCCGCGATGGCCAAGGCTCAGGTATCGGACATGGCCAAGTACGTCACCAGCGAGGCCATCCAGGTGCACGGCGGGATCGGCTTTACCTGGGAGCACGACCTGCATCTTTACTACCGCCGCGCGGTCGCCGGAGACGCCGCCTTCGGCAACGCCGCGGTCCATCGCGAAAACGTCGCCAGGGCCCTCTCCCCTTAGCCCGCGGCGGGCCGTCGGCCAAGGCAGCCACGCCGCGCGCAAGCGACGCTTGCCGAGCGTGTGAAGCGCGTCCTCGAAAGCTTCGCGCGCAGGACTCGAAGGAGCGCAGGGCGCGGGCTATTTCTTGAGCGGCTGCGAACCGGAGCGCGAGGGCGGCGCGCCGTAAGGCAGCGGGACGTACTGAACGCTCGGCCGCTGGCTGGCGGTCTGCGGGAACAGCCGCATGAAGCGGTACACTTCGGACGGCATCTCGCTTGACATCGGCAAGCCCAGCCCGCGCGCGTCTTCGAAGGTGATTGGATAGTCATGCGTCCAGCGCCCGTCGGTTAGCACCTCGGCCAGCTTCTCGGCTTGGGTTTCGTCCCATTTTTTAAGCATGAGCAGACGCTTGACGAAGTCGCGAACCTGCTTCATCGCTTTTTCGGCCATGTCAGCCAGAATTAGCGTTTGATCCTCGATGTCCTTGTTGCGCTCTTTTTGACTCTGGACCGCGCGCAGAATCGACGCCGCCGGGAAGCGCTCGAGCTGCGGGTCGAGCGGCCCCAACACGGCGTGCGGCGCTACCACGATGTTATCCGCGGCAAGCGCGAGCAGCGTTCCGCCCGACATCGCGTAATGGGGAACGAAGACGGTCACTTTTGCAGGATGCGTCACCAGGGCGTGCGCGATCTGCTCGGCGGCCAGCACCAAGCCGCCCGGCGTATGCAAAATAAGGTCGATCGGTAAGTTCGGGTCAGTAAGCTGGATCGCGCGCAGCACTTCTTCGGAATCCTCGATATCGATGAAGCGCAGCAGCGGAAAGCCCAGCAGGCTCATCGTCTCCTGGCGGTGTATGAGCGCGATAACCCGGCTATGCCGGCGGCGCTCAAGGTCTCGAATAAGCCGAGTGCGGCCAGCCTCGAGGAGGCGCTGGCGAAGAAATGGCTGCAGCGCAGCGATGATAAAAATGAGCCAAAAAAGGTCCCCAAAACTCATCGCTCTCCTCCGTCCGCTTATAAGACTTCAAGCCGCCCTAGCGCTCTGGCGAGCAGCTCCTGAAGCGGCCCCGACGCTGGCTCAGCGCCACGGTATCCGGCCTTGCCGGCCGATTGGAAGTGCGTGCCCAAGCCATCAACGCAAACCTCACGAGGCTTCAACTCCCAGGGTCAAAGGGCGTAGATACATCCGACCCCAATGCATATCATTAAGAACGAACAGGTTGCCAACCATCGCTTCCGGAAAGCGGGCTTGCATGACCTGCTGATGCGAGATGGACCTCGAACAAGCGCGCGAGCGGATGATAGCCGAGCAGCTTGAGCAACGCGGAATTAGCGATCCCCGGGTGCTGGCGGCGATTAGGATGGTCCCGCGTCACCGGTTCGTCCCGCCGGAATTGACCGAGCATGCCTACGAGGATACGCCGCTGCCGATCGGATTTGGCCAAACCATATCGCAACCCTACATGGTGGGGCTAATGGCCGAGGTGGCCGCGCCTTTACCGCACGAGCGTTTGCTCGAGGTCGGCACCGGCAGCGGCTACCAGGCGGCCGTCTTAGCGCGGTTGGCCGGCGTGGTGTATACGGTCGAATGCGTGGAGCCGCTATATCTGCGGGCGCAGCGTACGTTAGCCGAGATCGGAGTCACTAACTGCTTCGTGAGGCTGAGCGACGGCTCGCTAGGATGGCCGGAAATGGCCCCTTTCGATGTGATCGTCGTGACCGCGGCAATGCCGGGGATCCCGCGCCCGCTCATCGAGCAGCTTGCTCCACAGGGACGGCTAATCGCGCCGATCGGGGTTCCTGAGCTCCAGACGCTGGTGCGCATCAGGCGCATCGAGGGCCATCTGCGCGAAGAATGTTTCGGCGAATGCCGATTCGTTAAAATGGTCGGCAAACACGGCTTCTCCACCTGAGTCTCGCATCAACCGACCCGGTCCGACAAATACCACGCGCGGAGAGCTGAATCCCGCAGGGACACGCGCGCTTGGCGAGCGCGGCAATCTACTGAGGATTGCAAAATATTGAGACAGCGCAGAGTCTGCCTGTCGCTATATTCTGCGGTTCTCAGTAGGGTCGCCCGGTTTGGCGCCTCAGCTATTTAAGCTTGCCAAAAGTGCTTGGCGACGCTAACTTATCCTGAATGGCGGCGCCGCTATCGGGCTTCGCCGCAACATTTGCACAGTGAAGAAGTAGCAGCCACCGCACTAAGCGACTGCTGGGCACAGCGAGCTGCGCGGCATACTGAAGGCTGGAGAGGTGGCGGGGATAGTAGGCAGCAATCCCGGGTGTTCGCTGGGGCGGGCACCGCTACTGTGTCTGATGCTGGGCGCGGCAGCCTGCGCCCAGACCGGGTCTGCGAGCCCGTACCAGTACCATTACACCGCTGCTCCGACGTTCCGTTCAGCGGCCTTCTATCCGAACAATTCTTCGGCGCCTCTTCAATGGCCTATCTCCGAGGGGGTGATTTCCTCGCGCTTCGGCGTGCGGCACGGCGCGATGCATAAGGGAATCGACATCGCGGCGCCGGTTGGGACGCCGGTTGGAGCGGCGGAGTCCGGAGAGGTGGTTTTTGCCGGCAAGATGCGCGGCTACGGCCGGACGGTAATCTTGCGCCACGACGTCCATCGCGCCACGCTCTACGCGCACAATCGCGCGCTGCGGGTGACGCGAGGTCAGTACGTTCGGCGCGGTCAGGTGATCGCCACCGTGGGCCGCTCGGGGCATGCCAGCGGACCCAACCTTCATTTCGAGGTGCGTGTTGACGATCACACGCGAAACCCGCTGTACTACCTGGAACCGCGGCCTCATCTGGTCACCTTCGCCAGGCAGTCCGGCTACTAGAGCCTATCTCATAAACGCTTTCGCTTGTTCTGTCGTGCTGCGCTCAGAGCCGATGAATTTTTGGCAAGCTGCCGCATGTCGCCGTGAGCTGCACCAGATGTGTCTCCAGTAGGGCGGGCCGCGGTGCCCGCCATGATGCGCGGGCGCCACGCCCGCGCGACCAACGAATCACCGGCGACAGGGTGGGCACCGCGGCCGCAGGGGCGGGCACGGCGGCCCGCCCTACTCCAAAGATCACAAGCTCTCAGGGTGACAAAAGAGGGTGCTCGGAGTGAGATCTATGCTCCACGGTCATTTATGAAATGGGCACTAGTTAAATGCGACGGACGAATCGCTACCGCTTGCGTCCGGCGGCGCCGCCGGACGCGGCCCTGGGCTGGCTCGCAGCACCGCTTGAGCGTGCATCCCAGCCGCTGGTAAGGTGTAGCGAGCGTGTCCAGGCGCGATCGCAATGCTCGGCTGCGCCAAACCGGCTGCTTAGCGACAAGCATCGGACGCTAGAGGTTTCGGCTGCGCCGCTGCATCAACGTAACTTTCCCTGCATTTTTGCAGAGAAACCGCCACCTCGAGGATCCAAGGCCGGTTTGGGAAAAGCAGTTGTCACGACAACATTATGAGGTAAACCGCAGTGACGACCGATCAACTTCGCCAGTACGTTCGTGACATTCCGAACTTCCCCAAGCCGGGCATCGTGTTCAAGGACATCACTCCGCTGCTGGCCGATGCGCGCGCCCTGCGGGCGGCGGTCGACGCCATCAGCGCGCCGTACGTGGGCCGCGTTGACGCCGTGCTCGGGATCGAGTCGCGGGGCTTCGTCTTCGGGGCGCCGGTTGCCTACTGCCTGGACGCGGGCCTGATAATCGCGCGCAAGGCCGGCAAGCTGCCCTTCCGGACCATCAGCGAAACCTATGAGCTTGAGTACGGCACCAGCGCGCTTGAAATTCACACCGACGGAATCACGCAGGGCAAGCGAGTTTTGATCGTGGACGACCTGCTTGCAACCGGCGGCACCGCAGCGGCCGCGGCGCGGCTAGTCGAAAGGCTCGGCGCCGGCGTTCTTGGATGCGCGTTTCTGGTTGAGCTGGGGTTTTTGAAAGGCCGTGACCGGCTGGCGCCCATCGAGTGCTTCTCGGCGATTCGCTACGACGACGGTTGAGCGCACGTGACGGCTTTGCGCCAGCGATGCGCTGCCGTCCGCTAAGCCGCCTCAAACGTCGATTGCGGCAATGCTGTGAATAACGCCCTCCTGCTTAAGGACCGCAAGCGCCTGCGGCTGGTTTTGCTGCTCGCGGCCGGCTATTTCGTCACCGAACTTGCCGGCGGGCTCTATACCAACAGCCTGGCGCTGATTTCAGACGCGGTACACATGCTGACCGATATTGCCAGCATCTGCCTGGCGCTGATCAGCCTGTGGATAGCCTCGCGCCCGGCCACCACGAGCAAGACTTACGGTTACGTGCGGGCGGAAATTCTCGGCGCGCTGTTCAACGGGCTTTTGCTCTGGCTTATCGGATGCTTCATCTTCTTCGGCGCCATCGAGCGCCTGCGCAACCCGGTTCCGGTGATGGCGTCGGGCATGATACTGGTCGCGGCGGCGGGCCTGATCGCAAACCTTTTTGCCGCCCTAGTGGCACGCGGCAGGATGGGCGACGAAGGGTCACTTGCGGTGCGCGCGGTCTTTCTCCACGTGATTTTCGACCTCGTCGGCTCGCTCGGCGTGCTGCTGGCGGGGGTCGTCGTCTATTTCACGGGCTGGACGCGGGCCGATCCTCTGGTCAGCATCCTTATCGGCTCGCTGGTCATTTACGGCTCTTGGGGGCTGGTGCGCGAAGGCGTCGATATTTTGATGGAAGCCGTACCGGGCCGAATCAATCTCGACGAGTTGCGCGGCGAGCTGTTGGCGGTGCCCGGCGCGGAGGAACTTCACGATCTGCACGTCTGGTGCCTAAGCCGACGCGAGCTTGCGCTGTCGGCCCACGCCGTGGTCGAGGAAGCCGCCGACCCCGATCGAATTCTGGCCGACATGTCCCAGGTCTTGGAGCACAAGTTCAACATTCGGCATATCACGCTTCAACTGGAGCGCTGCAACCGCACCAATTGCCAAGTTTCCCATTGAAAACGCGTACCGCCGTACGGAGGCAAACGATCTCCGCTTCAACCATGGCAGCCGGCATAAGCGCTTAAGGCCGCGTCGGCGGGGCGAAGGCTAGAGTCGGCGCCAGCGCGCAACCGCGCGCGCCGACGATCGATTGCCGGCGCTCACGCTCAAGCGCTAGCCCACCGCCCGAGCGCGCGCAGCATGGCGACGACCGCTTCCTCGGGGCTCGCCGCGCCCATTATCGCGCCGACGACCCCCACGCCAGCAGCGCCGGACCCCGCCAGCGCGGCGACTCGCTGCGGGGTTATTCCGCCCAAGGCATAGACCGGAATCGCGCCGCTTCGGCAAGCGGCACAAAGCGCCTCGACGCCTACCGGCGAGGCATACTCACCCTTGGAAAGCGGCGCGAAGATCGGTCCGAAGACCGCAAAATCGGCGCCTGCTTGCGCCGCCGCGCCGACCTCTTCGACGCGGTGAGTCGAGACGCCGATTAGGCGCTGCGCGCCCACCAGCGCGCGCGCCTGAGCCACCGAGAACGAGTCGGCCGGTAGATGGACTCCGTCGGCGCCGGATGCCAGCGCCACGTCGAGCCGATCGTTAATCAGCAGCCTGGCGTTGAGCTCCGCGCACACGCGGTGCAGTTCGAGCGCGAGCTCGAGCATCTCGCGCGCCGGCAAATCCTTCTCGCGCAATTGAATCCCCACCTGCCCGGCAAAGCCGGCCTCCCGCGCTCCCCGCAGCGCCGCCGCGCAGGTCTTCGCTAGGCCGCCATGCAGGGCGGCAAGCTTGCGATCCGTTATGAGATAGAGCCTGAAATTCGGCGCCACCTTGGTCTACGGCCTACGGGTGCGGTTCACGGGCCCTTTCCCCGGCGAGGAGGACAGGACCGCGCGTTTTGCTCAGGCGCGAATATCGCGGAGAAATAGATAGCACTTCACGGCGGCGCGGACGCGGTGCTCGCGGCCGCCCTAGCTAATCAAGCCGGTAAGCGGACTCGACGCCGTCGCGTACAGCTTGGCTTCGATCCGACCGGCCAGGTATGCCAGCCGGCCCGCTTCAACTGCAAGCTTCATCGCGCGCGCCATCGCCAGGGGATCTTTGGCGCCCGCGATAGCCGTGTTCATCAGCACCGCGTCGCAGCCCAACTCCAACGCTTCGGCCGCATCCGACGCGGTCCCCACGCCGGCGTCGACGATTATCGGCACCTTGGTCTGTTCAATGATAATGCGCAGGTTGTAAGGATTGCGGATGCCGAGCCCGGAGCCGATCGGCGCCGCCAGCGGCATCACTGCCGCGCAGCCGAGCTCCTCTAGGCGCAGACACGCCACCGGGTCGTCGGTGATATAGGGCAGCACCTTAAAGCCCTCTTTGATCAACGTTTTCGCGGCTTCAATGGTGGCCGCCACGTCGGGGAAAAGCGTCTTGGGATCGCCGATAACTTCTAGTTTCACGAGCTCACCGGCGCCCGCTTCGCGAGCCAGCCGGCATGTTTTCACCGCCTCTTCCGCCGTGTAGCAGCCGGCTGTGTTGGGCAGAATCGCATATTTGTTCGGGTCGATATAGTCGAGCAGGCCCTCCTTGGCGCGATCGGTTATATTCACCCGCCGCACCGCGACGGTCACGATTTCGGCGCCGCTCTGCTCCACGGCGGCGCGGGTTTGCGCGAAGTCGCGGTACTTACCCGTGCCGATTATCAATCGCGAATGAAAGCGTTTGCCGGCTAGCTCAAAATAGTCGTCGTACATTTTTTGGCGCACTCCGTCGGCGCCGATTGGCAAAGCGCAGTTAAGGGCTTCGTCAGCCGCCTTACCCGCCGCCGACAAAGTTTACGATCTCCACCTTGTCGTTCTGCTTGAGGCTGACGCTTGGGTATTCCGCCTTGGGTACTACCGTCCGGTTCAGCGCAACAGCTATCCGCGTGGGCCGTAGGTTGAGTTGGTCGATCAAATCCTGCAGACGAACCCCGCTGTCGAGCGCGAAGGGCTCGCCGTTCAGTTCAATGGTGATTTTCTGCGTAGTCATCGCCGATATTCTTACGCGTCGGGCCCGTTCGCCCGCGCATCATGGCGGATCAAACCGCGAGGGCCGCTTGGCGTGGGTGTCAGACCAATCTTCCCGCTGCCCGCCGAACAGCAAGCGGCGTTCGGCGGCGCGATTAAACTGTTCCTCACCGGCTATTAAATAACTTACCAAACCGCCGGGCCGGCTGCAAAAAGCGCGGCCCGTTCGGTCCGGCTTCCCGGGCGGCGCGCGCAGGCAAACTCGCCCCAGCTAAGTACGCCATACGATCGGCGCACGACATGATCCGGCGCGCCATTGCGATTCAAAGCGGGCCCCTAGGCTTTTCGAGGCTGCTCACTAGCCGAACGCGACATCCGGCCCGGCCGACGACGACAGCCTGCCCGCCGCGTCTTGCTGACCGGCCTCAAGCAAGACCGTCTTCCTCCCGCCCCTCTATCAATTTTCCACGAGCGCCGGAGCGCGGGCTCGAGTATCGCCCATTGCTTGCGAATATGGCAAAATTCTTGCGCTGCCTTAAGGGGTGTCGAAAAGGGCAATGACGGCGCGTCGTCTGATTTCGTTTCTGTCGCTTTGGCTTATCGTTCCCGCCGCGCTTCAGGCAGGTACGCTGCGGGTTTGCGCCAATCCGGACAATCTGCCTTTCAGTCATGACGGCACGCCGCCCGCGGGGCTCTATGTCGCGGTGGCCGACGCGCTCGGCAAGCAACTGGGAATGGCGGTTGAGTACGTATGGCAAGGCGACTACTCCGAGAAAGCGATAAGCTTCGCCTTCCAGAGCGACCGCTGCGACGTCTACTTCGGCCTGCCGCGGCTTGCGCGGCGGGGGCAAAGCTACATGCGGCTGAGCAGGCCCTTCCTGCGGGAGAGCTACGCCTTGGTCGTGCCCAAAGGACAGCCGGTGAAGCGCCTTTCCGATTTGCGCGGCAAACGGATCGCGGTCCAATTTCGCAGTCCCGCGCAAGACCTGCTCGCGGTGCGCAACGACCTGACCACGGTCACGTGCTCGACGCCGAAGGAGGCGATGGAGGCGCTGGGCAGGGGCGAGGCCGACGCCGCATTCATTTGGGGACCGTCAGCCGGCTATTACAACAAATTTATGCTGCACGGCGCCTATCGCGTGATTCCGACGCGCGGGCGCGGACTTGACTGGTCGGTCGCGCTCGGCGTTCGCCGTGAAGAGGCGGGCCTGTATCGAGCGATCAACGCCGCCCTGCCGAAAATTAAACCGCTGATAGCAAGCGCCGCTCGAACCTACGGCCTGCCGCAGGGTTCGCCTGTGATCATAGGCGCGCCGGGCCGGGCCCTCCCGCCCGAAGCGTCAACCGGCGGAGATTCGCGACCCACCGCGTCCTCCAGCCCAGCCCACCCTATGCTCTTGGCTGAGGCCGCACAGGCGAACGACGCTTCGCGCGCGGCCGTGAGCGGCCAGGCAGCGGCGACGGCGGCCGACGCGAATCTGGCCGAGGATGGCCGCGTCATTTTCAACTCGAATTGCGGCCATTGCCACGGCCCCAACGCGGTTTCGGGCGATTCCTATATGGACCTACCGGCCTTGCTGCGCGAACAAGGCAGCGAGATGGACGCCTTTTTCTACCGCACGGTGACTAACGGTATTCCCAGGCTTGGGATGCCGACCTGGGGTTCGGTGTTAACCCGCGAGCAAATGAGAAAGATTCTTATTTTTCTGCATGCCGCTCAGCAAAAACGCTCCGGCAACCCGAGCGGCCCAACGATACCGACCGGCGCCAAGTAACGCCCTTCCAATCCTTCGCTACGGCTCCGGCGGGACCCGCTGCTTGGCCGCGGCGTCTGCGGGGGCTCGAGCTGCGGCGTCAGGCGACGGGCTCACGGGCTCCGGCGCACGCCACAGAGGCTATTGAAGACCTAGCGCCGCGCTCGATTGGCAAACCGGCCTCATTCCACCGCTTCATCCCGCCGCGCAGCACCGCGACGTGGTGAAATCCGCTCGCCCGCAGAATCGCGGCGGCATTGGCAGAGCGCTTATCCGTAAGACACACTAGCACCACCGGCCGCTGCTTTGCCTCGGCCAACTCCGACAAGCGCGCCTGCAGCTCGCCGAGCGGAACATTCTTCGCCCCCGAAATATGGCCCAGGGAACCCTCGAACTCATCCGTGCCGCGCACGTCCACGACCAGCGGCTTGGGGTCGGAGCCAAGGCTTTGTCTTAGCTGTTCGACCTCCACGAACCGGGTCCGCCGCAGTCCGCGCCACAGGCGCGGCAGGAAGGCGAGCGTCGCCAGCAGTCCGAGCGCGAGCAGACCCTCGCGCAACGCGCCGGAGTGGCCCGCAAGCGCCTCGCGCCCGCTGTAGCCCAAGTACGTGTAAACGAAGGCGCCGGGAATCATGCACACGAACGAAGTCGCGGCGTATTCGACAAGACCGATCCGCGTGAGCCCCAAAGCGTAGTTGGTCAAATTGAACGGAAATACGGGCACCAGCCGCACAAAAGCCACAAAGCGCCATCCTTCGCTCTCGATCCCGCTGATAATCCGGCTCAGCCGCGGCCCGGCCTTGCGCGCCACCCATTCGGAGGCCAGGTATCGCGCGATTAAAAACGCCGCGGTCGCGCCCAACGTCGCGCCAAGCAGATTCCACAGCGTGCCCAGTACCGGACCGAATGCGGCCCCGCCGGCGACGGTCATAACCGAGCCCGGCAAGAAAAGCACGGTGACCAAGGCGTAAAGCGCGACGAAGACCAGCGGACCGAGCGGACCGAATCCGGTGACGGTCCGCCGCAGCCGGTCAGCGTCGGCATACTCTCCGCTCGCCCACACGTAAGCCACAAGCCCGATAAGGGCAACGACCAGCGCGAGCCGCAGCCCCAAGGCGCGGCCTTTCATCCCTCTTTACCGGTCTCCGCTGATAGGATAAGCGCCGACGCCGCTCATCAGGGGTTGCAGCAACATGCGATCGAGACGGAGGTCCTCGATTCGGCGGAACTGTTCGACTCCGATCGTCATCCCCTGATGGCCCGCGGCAGGCTGCGGCCGATACGTGCCCAGCAGCCGGTCCCACCACGGCAAATTGAAGCCAAAGTTACTGTTAGTTTCGCGGACCAGAATCGAATGATGCACGCGATGCATGTCCGGCGTCACAACGAAACAGCGCAGTACGCGATCGAGTCGCGTCGGAATCCAAACGTTAGAATGGTTGAACATCGAGGTCGCGTTTAACAACACCTCGAAGGCGAGCACGCCGCCCGCGGATGTGCCGAGGGCAGCGACCGCTGCGAACTTGACCACCATCGAGAGCAAAATCTCCACCGGGTGAAACCGCGCGCCGCTGGTGACGTCCAAATCCAGGTCCGCGTGATGCATCCGATGCAGCCGCCATAGCGCCGGTACAGCATGAAACATCACATGCTGCAAGTAGATCACAAAGTCGAGCAAAACGACGGAAAGCACGACCGCCAGCCATGGCGCGAGCGAAAGGTTATTGAACAACCCCCAGCCGCGCCGCGCGCCAAGCATCGCTAGCCCAACGGCGCCGGCGGGAAAGACCAGTCGCAGCAGTATCGGGTTGAGCACCGTAACGCCGAGATTGCTCGGCCAGCGATCCAAGCGCGACCATGACCTGGCCCGCCGCGGCGCGATTTTTTCCCATAGCGCCATGGCCCCGAAAATCGCCAAAAACAGGCCTAGCCGAAGCTCCGGTTCGTAGCTCAAGACCGTTGACATCTGAGTATTCTATTTATTAATTGAGTCTTCCCGCGTCAAGCCGAAGCGCTCGTCGCCGGTTGGAATTCCTCGCTGGGCTCGGACTGACGGTGAAAATTGTTTCCATGTCAAGCTAACCCCCCGTCAGCGGGGCAAATTCGTCGCGCTGCTGAAGGAACTCGAAGGCCGGCTTAGGGAGTTGCCGGCGTAACGCGAGGTTGTTGCTGATTGGCGGGGCCGTACCGCGTGCTCGCGTGCGAGGCGGTGGCGCTGATGCGTGCGCGGGACCGTAGGGTATTGTGCCTCGAAGCGGACTGCCCGCGATGGCGGGCCGCCGGCTTGCCGGTACAAGGGCCGTAGCCCAAGCATGCAGACCGCGCCAGCGGTCTTTGCCTCTGAATTACGCCAGGGGTTATGCTTGTCCCATGCAGGTGAGGAGGTCTCCAAGCATGGCGGTAAGGCTCAACGTCAAAGCAATCGTGTTCGATCTATATGGAACTCTGGTCGATATCAGCGTCATTGCCGAGCGGTGCAAGGAGGTCGCCGCCGACGGCGAAGCGTTCTGCGGCACGTGGCGCGCCAAGCAGCTCGAGTACGCCTTCCTGACCACCCTGATGGGACGCTACCGCGACTTCCTGTACATAACCGAGCGCGCGCTCGACTATACTGTCGCGCACTTCGGGGTCACGCTCGATACTCAACAGCGCAAGCGCTTGCTCGACGGATGGCTTGAGCCTACCGCCTACCCAGAGGTGCCGTCGGCGCTGGCCAAGCTCGCGGAAAAATACGCGCTCGCGGTGCTGTCCAACGGCGCGCCCCGGATGCTCGAGAGCGGACTAAAGGCGACGGAAATACGGCCGCATTTCCGCTGGGTGCTGAGCGCGCAAGCGGTCAAAGTCTACAAGCCGTCGCCGCGCATTTACCAACTCGCCGCGCAAAAGACGCGCCTAGCGAAAAATCGCATCCTGTTCGTTTCTTCCAACAGCTTCGACGTGCTCGGGGCGAAGAATTTCGGCTTCAAGGTTTGCTGGCTTAATCGCAGCGGGGCACAGCTCGACCCGCTCGGACCCCGCGCGGATTTCATCATCTCCGACCTGACCGAGCTCGCTCGCGCCCTGGGTTTGAATTGAGTCCGAACGCTCGCCGCCGGCGTGCCCCCCCCGCCTGCTCAGGAAGACGGCGAAAACAGGCTGTCGCGGTCGTCGGCCCGGTTGTCGCCGATTTCTGATGTGATGGCGATTTTGCTAAATGTAGATGAGGGGGGCACGTAGATGGACTTAACTCAGCAGAGCGGCGGTTTGCCCAGGACCGGCTCCGCCAACGGCGCCGCGCTCAGTTCGGGGTTGCGCGAAGAGTTGACCGAGATAGTCGGCCGTGAAGGGCTGATACACCGCGCCAGCGAGCTTCGGGTTTACGAGTGCGACGGCTGGACGGTGGAAAAGAGCGCGCCCGAGTTGCTCGTGCTGCCCGACAGCACGGCGCAGGTCAGCGCGGTGCTCGAGGCGCTGCACCGCCGCCAGGTGCCGTTCGTCCCTCGCGGCGCCGGCACCGGACTCTCGGGCGGTTCGCTCCCGCTCAAGGCGCCGGTGATGGTGTGCACCTCGCGCATGAATCGGATTGTTTCGATTGATTACGCCAACCGGCGAGTCGAGGTCGAGAGCGGCGTGGTGAACCTTCACGTTTCCAACGCGGTCAAGGCTGCGGGCTTGTTTTACGCCCCCGATCCTTCCTCCCAGGCCGCGTGCACGGTGGGTGGCAACGTGGCCGAGAACTCCGGCGGACCGCACACGCTCAAGTACGGGGTCACGACCAATCACGTGCTGGGACTGGAGATCGTGCTTCCGGACGGGGAAGTGGTCGAGTTGGGCGGCCCGACCGAGGAGGTTTGCGGCTACGACTTGGTCGGCGCCGTGGTCGGCTCCGAGGGCACCACCGGAATTGTGACCCGGGCCGTGCTCAAGCTGGTGCGCGAGCCGCAGAGCCATCGCACGTTCCTGGCGATTTTCGCCGACGTGGAGGGCGCCACGCGCGCGGTCTCCGCGATTATCGCGGCCGGCGTGATTCCGGGCGCGATCGAGATGATGGACCAACTAATTATCGAGGCGGTCGAGGCGGCCTTTCACGTCGGGCTGCCGCGCGACGCCGGCGCCGTGCTGATCATCGAGATCGACGGTCTCGCGGCGGGCATGGACCAGCGCGCGGAGCAGGTCAAGGCGATCGTCGGTGGTAATGGCGCGAAGGAAGTCCGAGTCGCGCGCGACGAAACCGAGCGCGCCGCGCTCTGGAAGGCGCGCAAGCGCGCCTTCGGCGCCGTCGGCCGTCTGGCACCCAACTACGCGACGCAGGACGGAGTGGTCCCGCGCACACGTCTGCCCCAGATACTGCGCGAGATTTCGGCCGCCAGCCAGCGCCATCAGCTAAGGATCGGCAACGTCTTTCACGCCGGCGACGGCAACATTCATCCGATTGTGCTCTACGACGAGCGCGACCCCGACCAGGTACGGCGCGCCGTCGAGGCCGGCCGCGACATACTGAAAGCCTGCGTCGCGCTGGGCGGGAGCTTATCGGGCGAACACGGAATCGGGGCGGAGAAGATGCACGAGATGCCGCTTTTGTTTTCGCCCGACGATCTGATGGTGATGAGCGACCTCAGGCGCGTGTTCGATCCCGCCGAAAGATCGAATCCCAACAAGGTAATCCCGATGCCCGGCGCTTGCGTTGAAGTGGCTGCTCCGCGCCGCCAGGTGCCCGTATGATTGACGCAAATGGAGCTACCGCCGCGGCGCAAAGCGCCGCGGAACGCGCCGCCCGCGGCTTCGAGTCGCTGCTCGACCGCGGCCGCATCCGCGCACCCCAGGGCCGGGAGGCGGGTGTCCTCGGCGCGGTGCTTGAACCCGAAAGCGTGGCCGAGATCAGCGAGATCATTCGCAAGTGCGAGGCGGAATCGATATCGCTGGCGCCGGTCGGAGCCGCGCGCACGCTGGCGCAAATGCGAAGCCGGCCGGTTGCGCTCGGGGTCTCGCTTGAGCGCATGCGCCAGGTCATCGCCTACGAGCCCGAGGACATGACGGTGGTGGCGCAGGCCGGTCTTACCCTGGGCGAATTGAACCGGCTCATGGAACAGAACCGCCAGCATCTGCCGGTTGATCCGCCCGCGCCCGGCCTGACTACGCTCGGGGCGATGGTTAGCGCGGCCAAAGCCGGGCCGCTGCGCTTGTCCGAAGGGCGCGTGCGCGACCTTTTGATTGGCCTTCAGTTCGTCGGCCACGGCGGCCGCGTGGCCCGCGGCGGCGGCCGCGTGGTGAAAAACGTCGCCGGCTACGACCTGATGAAGGTGATGACCGGCTCGTTCGGCACGCTGGGGATTATCACCGAGACGATCTTCAAGGTTCGCCCGCTCCCCGAACTGGCGGAATTGGCGGTCGCGCCGTTCGACACCGCCGAGCCCGCCTTTGGCGTCGCCGCGGCGCTGCACGACGCGCTCCCGCTGCTCCATCTCGAGGTTTTGAGCGCGGGCTTCGGTCGAGAGTTCGGCTATCCGCAGAAGTGCCTGCTTTTCGCCGCGTTCGGCGGCAACCAGGTCGAGCTCGACTATCAGCGCTCGGCCATAGAGTGCAAGCTCGGCGGCAAATTCGCGGTCCTGGCGGGCGCGCCTGCATCCGAGGCTTACGCGCGCCTGCGCGACTTGGAAATGGCGGACGCCGCGCTCGCCGCTCAACTCGCCGTGCTTCCTGCGGAATTGTGCCGCGGTCTTTTGAGCTGCCGCGCCGAATACGTCGCGTACGCCGGCTGCGGCGTGGCGCGACTTTTCGCGCGCGCGCCCGAAGGCGCCAACGAGGCTGCGCAGATCGTCGCACATTGGCGCGAGATCGCGCGTCAGGCGCGCGGCCATGCGCGGCTAACGGCGCTGCCACCCGCGCTGCGCAGCGCTGGCCCGGCCTTTTTCGATCAAGTCAACGAGGGCTCGATGAAGTTGATGGCCCGCGCCAAAAAAAGTTTCGACCCGGCGGGAATTTTCAACCCGGGATGTTTCGTCGGAGCGCTATGAACGCGGCGCAAATTTCGCCGGCAGCCGCCAAGGCCGTGCGCGACGTGGTCGATTATGAGCTTCTGTTCGACTGCGTGCATTGCGGACTGTGCCTGGAAGCGTGTCCGACCTACGTGCTGACGCGCAGGGAGATGGACTCGCCGCGCGGGCGCATCTACCTGATGAAGGCGCTCGCCGAGGGCCGCAGCGAGCTCGAAGCCGACGTCGTGCGCCATCTCGATTTGTGCTTGGGATGCCGCGGTTGCGAGACGGCGTGTCCGTCGGGCGTTCACTATGGCCGCCTGGTCGAACAAGCGCGCGCTTACGTGGCTGCCAACTATCCGCGCGGCCTGGTCGAACGCGCGCGCCGCTGGGCCATCTCAGCGCTCTTTCCCTATCCGCAGCGGCTGCGGCGCCTGCTGTGGCCGGTCAAGCTTTTGGAAAGCGCCGGCTTAAGGCCGCTCGCCGAGCAAGCGCTGCCGGGCAAGCTCGGCGGGTGGCTTGCCTTGCTCCCGCCGCTGGCCGCGCGAGAGCATAATCAGGTTGCAGTGCCATGGCCCACGGCCCGTCCGAATGCGAGCGGCCCCGCGGTCGTGGTCCATCACGGCTGCGTGGCACAGATACTCACCGACGCGGAAAACCAAAACACCGGGCGCTTGCTCGAGGCCGCCGGCTACCGGGTGGTGCCGATGGCTCGAACGGAATGCTGCGGAGCGCTCGACCTACACCTCGGCAACGTCGAGCGGGCGCGCCGCTTCGCCCGCGTCAACGTGCGCGAGCTAAAGCGCGCCGGCGTCGAGGCAATTGTGAGCGCGGGCTCCGGGTGCTCCGTGGCGATCGCGGAGTATCGCGAGCTTTTGAGCGAGGACCCGGAGCTCAAAAGCGACGCGCAGAGCATTTCGGCCAAGGTCCGCGACCTGAGCACGCTGCTGCTCGACAGCAGGCTCACGTTCCCCAAATTCCCGTGCACGGTAACCTATCACGACGCGTGCCATCTACGGCACGGGCTCGGCGTCAGAGACGAGCCGCGCAAGCTGCTCGGCTCGATTCCGGGACTGCGGCTGGTCGAGCTGCAGGAAGCGGATCTTTGCTGCGGCTCGGCGGGCAGCTACAATCTGACCGAGCTGGAAATGGCCGCCGACCTGGCGCGGCGCAAAGCGGACAACATTATTGTCACCGGCGCCGATTACGTCGTACTGTCTAATCCGGGCTGTGAACTTCAAATCGCCGCGGAGTTGCGCCGTCGTGGCGCCAAGACCAAAGTCATCCACCTGGCTAATTTCCTCGCCCGAGCGATGCGGGGCTAAGTTCGCGCCGAACACGCGCCGGTCAATCGGGGCGTCAAACGCCGAACCGGCCTCGCGGATAAAATAGGCCGCGGCTTATGGCCGCGCGAAAGGCCGCCGAGCTTCGGCTTTCCCATCGAACCAAACAGGAGAGACAAGCGCCAAGATGAGTACCGCAGGAGTCCCCAAAGATGTAACGATCAATGCGCCGGTCGAGCCCGAGTGGAGGCCGATCCTTTCAGCCGACGCGCTTGAATTTGTTTGCGAGCTGCACCGCATGTTTGACGGGCGCCGGCGCGAGCTGTTGCAGCGGCGCCAGGAAAGGCAACGCCGGCTCGATCAGGGCGAACTGCCTGACTTTTTGCCGGAGACCGCCAAGGTCCGCAATTCCAATTGGACGGTAGCACCGCCGCCGCCCGACCTTGAGGAGCGCAAGGTCGAAATCACCGGGCCCAGCGACCGCAAGATGATTATCAACGCGCTCAACAGCGGAGCGAGCGTGTTCATGGCAGACTTCGAGGACTCGCTTTCGCCGACTTGGGTCAACGTGGTCCAGGGACAGCTAAATTTACGCGACGCAGTGCGCCGCCAGATCAGCCTCGAAGCCGAGGGCGGCCGCGTTTACAAGCTCAACGAAAAGACCGCGGTACTGCTCGTCCGGCCCCGCGGATGGCACCTGGTTGAAAAACACGTGCTGATCGGCGGCCAGCCGGTCTCGGGCAGCCTATTCGACTTCGGCCTCTACTTCTACCATAACGCACAGGCGCTGCGCTCAAGCGGCACCGGCCCGTACTTCTATCTGCCGAAGCTCGAGAGCCACCTGGAGGCGCGGCTGTGGAGCGACGTTTTCAAGCACGCCGAAGACCGGCTTAAGGTTGCCAGAGGAACCATCCGCGCAACAGTGCTCATCGAGACCATCCTGGCCACCTTCGAGATGAACGAGATTCTGCACGAGCTCAAGGAGCATATCACCGGCCTCAACGCCGGGCGCTGGGACTACATGTTCAGCGTGATCAAGAAATTCCGCAAGCGCGAAGGCTTCTATCTGCCCGACCGCGGACAGGTGACTATGACCGTACCCTTCATGCGCGCCTACACCGAGCTTTTGGTGAAGACCTGCCACAAAAGGGGCGCGCACGCGATGGGCGGGATGGCGCAGTACATCCCGAGCCGGCGAAACCCCGAGACCAATCGGCTCGCGCTGCAAAAGGTGCGCGACGACAAAGAACGCGAGTCGCGCGACGGCTTCGACGGCACCTGGGTGGCGCATCCCGACTTGGTTCCCATCGCAATGGAGGTTTTCAATCAGCACCTCGGCAGCAGGCCGAATCAAAAGGAGCGTCTGCGCGAGGACGTAAACGTAGCCGCAAAAGACCTGCTCAACTTCCACATCGCGGGCGGCCAGGTGACCGAGACCGGCCTGCGCAACAATATCAGCGTCGCGGTGCAATACATGGGGAATTGGCTCGCCGGGCGCGGCGCGGTCGGCATTTTCGACTTGATGGAAGACGCGGCGACCGCGGAAATCTCCCGCTCGCAGATTTGGCAATGGCTCAGATGGGGAGCGAAGATGCCCGACGGCAGGATAGTCGACCGTCAGACCTACGAACGGCTCCTGGCCGAGGAACTCGGCAAGCTCGGGGGCGCTAGGGAGTTCGACGAGGCGGCCAAGCTCCTGACCAAACTCGTAGAGGGCGAGTTCACGGAATTCCTCACCTGGGTAGCCTACGACCGCCTCTAATTCGCGCGCGTGAAGCGCCGCACGCTGGGTATCGGCAGCTATCCGCATAGTTAAGCATAAAAGGCCGACCTCTCCCACGCTGTCTTGCGCCGCTGGCCTTGGGCCCGCCGCGCTGCGATGAACGCTTCCCTCCCCCTTCCCGGCCTTCCCCCGCGCGGCGGGGGAAGGCGGCGGCCGGGCTTAATCGCCGTCGATGCGCCGCCTCAGGCGCCGCGCATCCGCCGCCGTCGGTTTCACTGTTACGCGCTAAGCGGTCCTCATCCAGTTGGGGAACACGAAATAGATCAGAAGCGCGATCAAGATCAGGTACCCCAGGAGCACAAAGGTCCATCCCATATTATGGCGGATTACCTCGCCTTCGTTGCGCACGAAACGGCTGGTTGATACCCCCACGCTGGCGGTTTGCGGCGCCACCGGCTTGCCGATTTCGGCCCCCACCGAGTTAAGGCTGGGCAGCAGCAGATTGGGGAAGCCGAGCAGGTTGCCCACCAGCACCTGAAAGTAACCGAACATCGCGTTGGTGGACGTGTTGCTGCCGGACAGCGCGACTCCGATCCAACCCAGGATTGGCGCGATGACGAGAAACGCGGTGCCCGCGTGCGAGCAGACGAAAGCAAGCGAGGTGGCCATTCCGGAATAGTTAAAAACGTAGGCCAGACCGAAAATGAATGCCCCGACCAGCACCGCTCCCCACATCTGATGGTAAGTGCGCCGGAAGATCTCGCCCAATTGACCGATTCCGGGGCGCAGCAGGGCTACGATGATGAGCCAGGACACAAGGATCGCGGTGCCGCTAATGTAAGGATTGAAGTTGAACAACGCGGCAACCGGCTTGTGCGTGACAGCCGACATCGCAGTAACTTTCACCGCCAACAAGCTTTGGCGCATGAGCGGCGACCACGGACCGGTCCACAGGATAACGACCACCATCAGCACGGCGAAGGGAAGCCAGGCCCTGATTATCTCGGCGCGTGAAAGACCGTGGCTGCGGTCCTCGTCGGCGTTCTCAACTACGACGCCGCCGTAACCCAGGATCGTGGCCGGGCGCCAAACCTTAAGCAGCGCGAAAACCGCGGCGAAAGAAACGATCGCTCCGGCTATGTCCGGCAAATACGGACCCAGGTATTGGGACACCGGGAACTGGCCGGCGATGTAGGACAGCGAGCCCACCACTGCGAGCGGCCAACCCTCGCGCAGCCCGCGCCTGCCGGTCACCAGATAGATCAAAACCCACGGCGGAAGCAGCGCGAGAAGCGCCACGATGCGCCCGACCGAAGCCGAAAGCGCCATCAGCGGCAGGCCCGTCACCGCGGCCAGCGCGATTATCGGCACGCCCAACGCCCCGTACGAAACCGGCGCATTGTTCGCTATCGCCGCGACCCGCAGCGCGTCGAGGTCGGGCACTCCGGAAGCCACCAGAATCGGCGCCACCACCGCCCACGGTAAGCCGAAGCCGACCAGTCCTTCCAACAGCGCCCCGAACGCCCATGCCAGCAAGATGGTTTGGACCCGAATATCGGCCGTCGCATGCGCCATCAGCCAGCGCCGAAAACGCTCAAAATCGCCGCTCACCCGCAGCGTGTTAAAGATCATCACACCCCATACGGTGATCCAGTCTACCGCCCAGATTCCCGTGGCCGCGCCGTAAACGTAGGCGCGCACGCCGCTGCCCAGCGGCATCTGCCACACCGTGAACGCCAGCACGAAGGTGACCAACGAGCCGATCAGCGTGGCCAGCCAGGCCGAAGTTCGATACACGGCAAGCAACACCAGCAGCAGCACCACCGGAATCAACGCGACCAAACCAGTGAGCACCAGATTGTGCAGCGGGTCCACGAGTTGCGCAAACATGTCTCTCCCTCCCCTTGCAAGGTCAGCGCGGACTAGCAGCGCGTTGCAGTCTTGGCTCGGACGGCTTCAAGCACTTGGTTCTCGAAACCGTTCACGAGCGAGCAGTTACGCCTAAACTTCGTGAGACTCGTCCTGAACCGCACGCCCGAGCCTTTGAACCGGCATGGCCATCCCCCGTGCTCGTCCTGTTCGCCTCTCGCGACCCGTCAGAGCACCACAAGCTTCTTGCCCGGCCTGGCAGGGCTTAGCACGTCGCGCCAAGCCGTTCTGAAGCTTCTCTCCCAAGCCGTTTCTCCGCGATCTGCCGCCGGCCGGGGCTGCGATCCCCGTACCACGGTCTTCTCCGGGCCTGCTCTTTTTCTACATTTCAACCCGGTCCCGACCGATCGGGGCGCGCTTTGAACTGGATTGCCTGACACGGGATGCAAAGTCAACCCAAGATAAGATAGCTGAAAAAGGACCATCAAGTCTTTGTTCTGCGCACAGCGGCTAAAAGCGCCGCAACCTTCGCGTCCTATGGCTGGTTAAATCCGGCTCAGACGCTTCGCACGGCTTCCAAACCCTGAATCAGGCCGCACATCTTGTCTCCCGACAGCGCCCGCAGGGATAATTTCGTTGCAGGCGGGAAGATCCGGACAGATGGCCGCAGAGATACAATCTCCGTCCGGGCGCCACGAGGTGATTGTGGTCGGAGCGGGGGTGGTCGGCAGTGCGTTAGCTATGGCGCTGGGCGAACGCGGGGTTAAAGCCCTGGTGCTGGACCCCGATCTCAGCGGGCGGCTTAGCTCGAGCGAAAAGAACGCAGGCGGAGTTCGCGCGACCTGGTGGCAGCCAGTGAATATTCGACTGTGCCTGGCCTCGATCCGGTACTACGAAGCCCTACGAGACGAGGTTGGCTTCAACCAAAAAGGCTATCTCTGGCTCTACGGCCGCGACACCTGGGAAAGCGCGCTGGCTCATCTCGACCTGCAACGCCAACTGGGGCATCGGATTGAAGTTCTGACCGGCGCCGAGGTCAGTCAGCGGGTGCCGGAGATAGACGGGCTCGACGGCGTCGCGGGCGCGACCTTCGCCCCTCGCGACGGCCTGATAAATCCTAACCTGCTCAAGCTCCATTACCAGAGCCGTTCTCGCGCGCTGGGCGCAAGCTTCGCCGATCGCGTCTTCGTGTACGCAATTCGGCGCGCGCACGATGAGGTCCGCCTGGAATGCTGGCAAGCCGACGAGGCCTTATCGGACCAGGCGCTGGCGCGGATAATGGCGCAGGACGAGATCGGCGATGCGCAGGGCGGCCGGCTGTTCGAGGTTAGATGCTCGGCGCTCGCCGTCTGCGCCGGCGCGTGGTCGCCGAACCTGCTCAAGCTCGCCGGCCTTGGCTCGCCGACCCAAGCGGTGCGCCGCCAGCTCTGCCTGGTTCATTGCCGCGCGACCAATCTGGCCGGGCATGGGATGATCGTTGACACCTGCGGGCTGTACTTCCACAACGAAGGCCAGTTTATTCTGGCCGGCTACTCACCGCCTGAAGAGCCGCCCGGCTACTCGTTCCGGTACGACGGCGAGGAGTTCTTCCGCAACGAAATTTGGCCGCGTATGTTCGCGCGGATGAGCTGCTGCGAGCGCCTGCGCCACGTCGGCGGATGGGCCGGGCTCTACGCGGTGACGCCCGACCGCAGCGCGATCCTCGGCGTCGCGGCCGAGCAGGTGTTCGAAGCGCATTCCTTCAGCGGGCGCGGCGTGATGCAGTCGTACGCCGCCGGCCAGGAACTGGCAAGCCTAATCGTTACCGGGCGCCCCGGGCGCTGCGACGCGCGGCCCTTAAGCCGCGAGCGATTCGCCGCGGGCGCGCTGATTCCCGAGCCGCTGCACATCTAGCCGGCGCGATTACGCAATAAGTGCGGTTGCGCGCGTGCAGTTGCGTGCGATTGCGGCTGTTACGCATTAACGCGCCGGCGCGCCATCCGGCGCAAGGGCGACATCGCAGTTGCGGGCTTCGTTTCGCTCGCAGCGACACAACGCGCTGTTGCCCTTGCTCGTCATTTTGCGTCCGATAGGTCTCTGGTGGGGCGGGCCGGAGCCTGTTCTGAGCGAAGCGAAGAATGCCCGCCATGATGCGCAGGCGCCACGCCCGCGCGACTAATCGATCACCGGCTGCCGGGCGGGCACGGCGGCCCGCCCCACTGCTCAAAAATTCACCAACTCTCGGGGCTGCGCGCAGTTTCTTGCGACCGCTTAGTTCCGCAGTTTCGCATCCGTGCGCGAAGGATGGTATTGAACATAGGATGAGTGCGTCCGCACAGTTAAGCGCACAACGGAGATAGGATGTTTGCCTCGATAGATGATGTCGTCACCCGGTTCGCAGCCCACGGTTACATCGCCAACCGCCGGCTGGCAACCGTCGTCTACCTCGCGACCGGGCTTAGAAAGCCGGTGCTGGTCGAGGGCCCAGCCGGCGTCGGCAAGACCGAGCTTGCCAAGGTGTTGGCGCAGGCCCTCGAGCTGCCGCTGATCCGGCTGCAATGCTACGAGGGACTGGACGAGGGTAAGGCGCTCTACGAATGGGAATACGCCAAACAGTTGCTCTACACGCAGATTCTCAAGGACAAGATCGGCGACGTGCTGCGGGACACCCGCACGCTGGCCGGCGCCGTCGAGCGCATCGCGCGCGAGGACGCGGTGTTCTTCTCCGAGCGCTTCATCCTGCCCCGCCCGCTGCTCAAGGCGATAAGCAGCGAGCATCCGACCGTGCTGTTGGTCGATGAGATCGACAAAGCGGACCAGGAGTTTGAAGCCTTTCTGCTGGAGGTTCTCTCCGACTTTCAAGTAACCGTACCCGAACTGGGCACGCTCAAGGCCAAGCACGTTCCGTTTGTGGTGCTCACCTCCAACAACGCGCGCGAGCTTTCCGATGCGCTCAAGCGCCGTTGCCTGCATCTGTACGTGGATTATCCCGATAAGCAGCAGGAACTGGCGATTATCGGCGCGAAGGCGCCCGAGGCGCGGCGCGAACTCGCCGAAGAGGTGGTGAACGTCGTGCAATCCTTGCGCAAGCTCGACCTCAAAAAAACGCCGGGGATCAGCGAGACCTTGGATTGGATAAAGGCGCTCACCCTGCTCAACATCGAAAGCCTCGACCATGAGATGGTGAACGAGACCTTCGACGCCATCGTGAAGTACGAGGGCGACGTGCGCAAGGCGCAGGAAGAGCTCAAGGAGTACCTGCGCCGCGCCCGCGTGCGGCGCGCCGACGGCTCCGACCGCGACCTGCTCAACTGATCGCAGCGCCCACAAGGCCTCCTTATGAGAGCGGGGATGGACGAAAAATTGATCGAGTTCGCCGCGCTTTTGCGCGACAACGGAATTCGCGTCTCGCTGGCCGAGACCTTGGACGCGGTAGACGCCTGCCGGCGCGTGGGGTTGGCCGACCGCGCCGCGGTATACGCCGCTTTGCGCTGCACGATGGTCAAGCGTGCCGCGGACGGTGAGGCCTTCGACCGCCTTTTCGCGCTCTTTTTCTCGGGCCTAGGCGAGGTAATCAAACAGGCTAGCCAGGCCGTGCAGCGGGAACTGGCGCTTTCAGAGCGCGAATTCCAGGAGCTAATCGACCAACTCGCGCAATTACTGGCCGCCCACGAGGGCGAGCTCTCTCCGCTGGCACGCGAGCTTTTGGCCGCCGATTCGGCGCGACTGGAGCGGCGCATCCGCGACGCGGCGCGAGAGATTCGGCGATTGTTTCCCGCGCCGGCCGGCGGGCAGTACCGCTTGCGCCTTAAGCTGGCCGAGCTTATAGGTCTGCGGCGCCTTGAGCGCGAGCTCGGCGAAATCCGACAGCTCGTAGAGGAGTCCGGCTATGACCCGCTCGCCCGCGCGCGCATGGGACAATACGTCGAGCGGCGGTTCAACGCCTTAGAGACCATCCTGCAGCGCTACGCCGGAGGAGAAACAGGACAAGACGCGCGCCGCGAACGCGAGGCGCGCGAGCAGCAGACGCTGCGCGAGAAAAACTTATACTATATGAGCGAGCAGGAGCTCGACCGAATCAAAGGGGCGGTGGCGCATCTGGCCCAGCGGCTTAAGAGCGCCGCCTCGGTGCGCCGGCGTATCACGAGCCGCGGGCGATTCGACGCCAAGAAGACCCTGCGCCGCAGCCTTCGCTGGGGAGGAGTGCCGTTCGTCTTGCGCTTCGATAAGCGCAAGAAAGACAAACCGCAGATCGTGGTGCTGTGCGACGTTTCCGATTCGGTGCGCAACGTGGCGCGCTTTATGCTGCAGCTCATGTACTCGCTGCAAGACCTTTACTGGCGCGTGCGCAGCTTTATCTTCGTCGCCGAGCTCGGCGAAGTGACCAGCCACTTCCGCGAGAACGACGTCGGAGGCGCGCTCGAGCTGGCCCTCAACGGCGCGGTGATAAACGTCTACGCGCATTCTAATTTCGGGCGCGCCTTCCGCATCTTTGCCGAAGATTACGCCGGCGCCGTGAACAAGAAGACCACGGTGCTGGTGCTCGGCGACGGACGCAACAACTACAATCTGCCGGGCGACCAGTTTCTAGGCGCGATTCGCCGGCGCGCCAAGCAGGTGCTATGGCTCAACCCCGAAGGCCGCGCTACGTGGGGATTTGGCGACAGCGAGATGGCGCGCTACGCTCTGCAATGCGATGTGGTCGAGGAATGCCGAAACTTAAACCAACTCTACCGCGTCGTGGACCGATTGCTCGCGCGCTGAAGACCTTGCGGAGCGAGTGCTCCGACAAGGGCGGAAAGCCCGGCAAACAAGCGTTGCTGCTTGTCGGCATCCGCGCGGGATCGAAGCCGGAACACGAGGCCGGCCGGCGGCTGAGTTGACGACCCGGCGCGTTTGCGCGCAAAATCAAACAAAGCGCCGGGGGCTTTGGGCTTGAGTGGAGCGCGCACGTTGGGGCACAATTCTTACGAGCGGTAATTTTATGGCAGGGCATAAGGAAGATTTCATTTTGATGGCGGTCGGCGCGTTGACGCTTGACCCGACGACCAAGACACCCATCGTCGTGCTCAAGGATCCGGACAACAAACTGAACCTGCCGATATGGATCGGTCTGCTCGAGGCCGCCTCGATGGCGACCGAGCTTGAGGGAATCAAGCCTCAGCGGCCGATGACGCACGACTTGATGCGCAATCTCATGGGCGAACTGGGCGGCAAGGTCGAGTCGATCGCGGTTACCGACCTCAAGGACAACACGTATTTCGCTTTGCTCGAGATCAAAACCCGGGACGGCAAGACGATTTACGTCGATTCGCGCCCCAGCGATGCCATCTCGCTGGCGCTACGCACCAAGGCACCAATCTACGTGGCCAAGAAAGTCCTCGAAGCGTCAAGCGAGCTTCAGCAAGCCACCCCGCAGCCGAGCTCCAACGAGCAGAACCTGGCCGGGGTCTCTCGCGACAAGTGGGCGGAAATTTTAGAGAAGATGGCGCCGGATGACTTTAAATACAAGATGTAGCGCAGCTCGCCGCGAGCCGTCGAGCACAATTGATTATCCAGCCCTGTCTTACGGCGTGAACGCCTTCCGATGCCTAACCGTCCTATCAAGCTAAGCCGGCGAGACCTCAACCAGCCCAGTGAGTTTCTAAGCTTCGGCGACCGCGCTCTGGACTTCGTCAAAGCGTACGCGCGGTCGATCGGGCTCGCCGCCGGGGGCGTTCTCGCCGGAGTGCTAATCGTGGTCGGTATTCGGCAGTACCAAGCGCGCCAGGACCGGCTCACGGCCGAAAGCTTCTATCAGGCCTTCACCGCCCTTCAAGGGCACCAATACGCGCAGGCGGAAAACCGCTTTCGCCAACTAGCCCGGAATCAACCAAGACGCAGGTTGGGGCGTCTGGCAAACTTTTACCTCGCCTCCTGTTACCTCGAACAAGGCCAATTGAACCTGGCGCGAGGAGCTTTGATTGACGCGCTCGCGAGCCTCGATGACTCGCTGTTTAGGGGTATGGCGCTGATGGACCTGGGCTCGCTGTACGAACAGTCGGGCGACCTCAAGCGCGCGCAGGCGACGTATCGCGAGGCGATCTCACTTCGTTCGTCCGCCGACAACCTCGCCGCTGAACTGGCCCTGGCGCGCATCGAAGCTGAGCTCGGCCAGAAGGACGCTGCGGTCAAGGACTACAGGCGCTTTCTGGAGAGACATCCCTATGCTCCGCAGCGCCAAGACGTGTTGGAAGCACTCGCCAATCTGGGCGCCTCGCCTGGCGACAACGCGCCAACCGCGAGCCCGAAGACCTCCGCATCCCGCTGAGCCGCGACGCCGCGGGCGCACCGCGCAAAACCTCCCGCTTCGCCTAGCTGCGGGCCGTCGAGAGCATCGCCCAGCGGACGCTCGGAGCCGCGAGCCGATCGGTCAAAGCATCCTCTGGCAGACCGGCAATTGAACTGCGGAGGCGCAAACGCAGACGCCGCGCGAACACCGAGGCCCGAAGCTCCCGGGCCACTCTCCAGAGCGAGAGCCCGGCCAGCTTGCGTGCCCCGGGACGGTCCCTTGACTATCTTAGCGGCGCGGCGTCTATAATCGGCGTCGGCAGCACAGGAATGCCGCTTCGATTCGAAAGTTGGGGGGTTCGGAACATGGCTACAAAAGTTTGGGCGATTTTAAAGGACAAGGGTTATCGGGTCGTTACCGCCTCACCCCAGGACTCCATCGCATCCGTGGTCGATATCCTCGCCAGCAACCGCATCGGGGCCGTACCCGTGATCGACGAAGCCGGCGGTCTTGCCGGAATAATCTCCGAGCGCGACATCATTCGCGCGATGGCACAGTATGGGGATGCGGTGACGAAGCTTGCCGCCGCCAGCCTGATGAGCCGCGAGGTCAAGACTTGCACCCCGGAGGATTCGCTGGTTGACCTGATGCAAGTGATGACTCACGAGCACATCCGCCACGTACCAGTCATCAAAGACGGGACGCTTCATGGTATTGTGAGCATCCGCGACGTAGTGAAAAGCCGTCTGGACGAGATGGAGTTCGAGGTAGAAGAACTGCGTCGCTACATTTCTCAGTCCTAGAGCGACGAGGGATCAGTGGAAGTTCGAGGCCGGCGGTTTGCGCGCGCAGCGCATAGCTCCGCGCCGTCAAAGCTCCCGCCAAGACCTCGAAATCGCTGCGGCCGGCTCGCAGCCGCCGCCCCGGTCAGATAAGTCCTCCAATTCCCGCGCCGGCGCGTTTACCGCGATTCGGCAGTCTTGGAGTGAAGCTCGGAGGCGATAACGAAGTCGAGCGTTTTCTCGTCCGGCGCACCGACCAGCGGGACGCCGTTCACGAACAGGGTTGGCGTGGAGCTCACGCGGACCGCGATTCCGTCCCTGATATCCTGGTCGACGGTTTTTTCGGGCCCGGGACTCATCATGCAAGCATTCAACGCCGTGTTGTCGAGCTTCAATTGACTGCTGAACCGGTCGACATACTGGCGCAGATTGTAGTCCGTAATCTGCGACTGGGCCGCGTAAATGTCGCCGGCGAACGGCCAGAACGCTTCCGGGTTCTGTAGCCTGACGCACTCGGCGGCAATCGCGGCGCCCCTAGCCCACGAATGCCCGCGCAGGGGAAAATTCTTGAAAATCAGGCGAACCTGGCCGCGATACCTGGTCTGTGCCGCGGCCTCCACCGCGCCGAACGCCCGCGCGCAAAAGGGGCACTCGAAATCGGCGAACTCGATGATTGTGATAGGCGCGCTTGCCGGTCCCATCACCGCGCGCTCCTCGAGATGCAAGGAGCTGACGTTGACCCGCGCCCACGCATCGTCATCCGTGTCGAGCACCTCGCCGATGACGAACTTGCTGCTTTTTCCGTCAGTGAACAGTGTAAGCTTGGCGCTTGCGCCTTGATCGTTAGTGAGCGTTACGGACCGGCTGAAGAGCCCCGGAAACACGGAGGCTTGAAGCGGGCCGAACTTGATATTGCTGCCCTCGGGAATCTTAAACCGCCTTTGCATGAAGGTCCGCGCCTTCGCTTCCCAATCCGAGCCTGCGCTCGGCGCATCGGTCGCCCCGCTCTGTCCGCAAGCCAACATCGCAAGCGTTGCGATCAACGCCGCCCCCAGGAGCGCCGCAGTGGCGCGACC
The DNA here is from genome assembly GCA_021831785.1 of Deltaproteobacteria bacterium. Taxonomy (GTDB): domain Bacteria; phylum Desulfobacterota; class Binatia; order Binatales; family Binataceae; genus JAJYYI01. The sequence continues at coordinate 110,611 of JAKBMB010000032.1, forward strand.
CTCGCCGCTGACTACCCTTCTCAACATGTTTAGCGTCTCGAAATCTTGCTGGTTACTTTGCGCCGGCCAACCGGGCACACGCCCGGGCCGAACATCCCTTGGGACGCTGAGAAATTCACTTCCCGCCGACAACGTGCGCGCCTAGCCCGAGGCGAGCATGAAGACAGAAGAAATCGACCACGTACGGTCTCACCGGATGTTGACGGCGAAATTTGGCGTCCTTGAGTTGGCGGTTGCGGATTCACATCCATAGCAGGCGCTCGGCGGCTCAGAGCTTGTAACCCAGGCGGCGCAGCAGCGCCTGACGCTCGCGCTTTTGCTCCTGGTCTTCCACGCCCTTGGGCGCGCTGCCGTCGATCACGCCGACAAGTCCGCGGTCCTCGCCCTCGCACGCGACGACCACGCGCAGCGGATTGGAGCCGGCGCAGTACACGGTGCAGACCTCGGCGACCAGCTTCACCTGGTTCAGTACGCTAAGCGGGAAAGCGTTGCCCAGCATCACGACGAACACGTGGCCCGCGCCGATTGCGCGCGCGGCGCCGACGGCAAGCTGCTCCAGCTCGTGGTCGGTTCCGCTGTGGCGCACCAGGCAGGGCCCGGACGCCTCACAAAAGGCGAGGCCGAACTTGATGCCCGAGACCGTCTGCACCAGGACTTCGTGGAGGTCTTCGACGGTTTTGATGAAGTGGCTCTGCCCGATAATGACGTTGACCTCGGGCGGCTTGTCGATTACGACCGCTTTAAGCTCAATCATTGATTGTTCCGTCCTTGCGCCTCAGAGATGATACGATGCGCGACGGCCAACGGAAAAGAGGGTCTCACAGGCTCGTCCGCTGCAGCCAACGAGGCCAGCGCCAGGAAGCCCGAGTTTCCGCGGCCAGGACATCTGCCGTTCTTGCCGCCAATTATACATTTTTCCCCAAATGAGGTATTGATTAGGGTGGTGAAATGGCCGGAACGGACAGTCGGGAAAGCAACGGCCGCGAGGCGCATCAGGCGCAACGCGTCAAGATCTTGGGGAGGGTATTCGATGGCATTGAAGGGGACGGAAGCAGCCGCCTTGTCGGAGACCGAGCACCAAAGGCAGCTCAGGCGCGCGGTAATCGCCAGCACCGTCGGCACCACTATCGAATGGTACGACTTCTTCCTTTATAGCACAGTAACCGGGCTGGTCTTCGCGAAACTCTATTTTCCACAGTCGGACCCGTTGGTCGGCACCCTGCAGGCGTTTCTGATTTACGCCGTGGGCTTCGTTGCACGGCCGGTGGGCGCCGCGATCTTCGGGCATTACGGCGATCGGATCGGGCGCAAGTCGACGCTGATCGCGACGCTGATGCTGATGGGGATTGCCACGTTTCTGGTCGCCTTGGTGCCGACCTACGCGAGCATCGGCATCTGGGGCGCCATCATTCTGACCGTTCTGCGCTTCGTCCAGGGGATCGGCGTGGGCGGCGAATGGGGCGGCTCGGTGCTGCTCTCTATGGAATGGGCGCGGACCAACGCTCATCGCGGCTTCATCGCGTCCTGGCCGCAGTTCGGCGTGCCGGCGGGGCTGTTCTTGGCGAACCTGGCGGCGCTCGCGTTCAGCGCCTTCTCCGGGTCCGAGTTTTTGACTTGGGGCTGGCGCATTCCGTTTTTGTTGAGCATCCTTTTGGTCGGGATCGGGCTCTATATCCGGCTCGGCATCCTCGAAACCCCGACCTTCGTACGGCTTACCGAGCAGAACAAGATCGAGCGGGCGCCGATGCTCGAGGTGCTCAAGCGCCAACCCAAGGAGATCGTGCTTTCCGCGCTGGCGCGAGTAGCCGAGAACGCGCCATTTTACATCTTTACCGCGTTTATCTTCGTCTATGGTACGGTGACGCTGGGCGTTTCGCGCAACCTTCTGCTCGTGGCGGTGCTGGCGGCTTCAGTCGTGTCGTTCGTGACGATTCCGCTCTCGGGGCATCTCTCCGATCGCATTGGGCGCAAGCGCATGTACATGCTCGGCGCGGTGACGGTGGGGGTATTCGGGTTTGTCTACTTTGGGCTGCTTAACACGCGTGACACCAGCCTGATTTTCCTGGCGATCATGCTGTCGCTGATCCCGCACGGCATGATGTATGGTCCCCAGGCCGCGATGATTGCGGAGAGCTTCACCGGGCGCCTGCGCTACAGCGGCGCCTCGCTCGGCTATCAGTTGACCTCGATCGTCGCGGGCGGCCCGGCGCCGCTAATCGCGACGGCGCTGTTCGCGAAGTACAGGTCCGGCTACGCGATCGCGGCCTACATCCTGGTTCTGGCGATCGTGACCCTGCTCGCGACCTCGCTGCTTAAGGATTACACGCTCAAGGATATCGCGGAGGAATACGACGAGGGGGCCTGAGCGCGGGAATTTGCCTGGTTGACGGAAGTTTCCGGTCGGGACGCCTGCGGTTAATCAGCGCGATGCGAGATTCCGCTGCGCGGATTCGCTAGCACGGCGCGATAAGGCACAGGTTGTTCGCGGCGCGCTAGATATTTTTCTGCCGATGCCGCCGGCCGGCATGGCCGGCAAGCTTGGCACTCGGCGCGGCGAGCGTCTCAGCGCGCATCTTTTGGCGGAGGCCGTTTGACGTGCTGACCACTGCTTTTTTCGCGGCCAGGATGCTGCTCGACCGGGCCGCCTGCCTCCTTCCAGGCGCGAAAGCCGCCCTCGATATGGCACACCGGCTCAAGTCCCATCCGCTGCACCGTGTGGGCGGCGAGCGCGGAGCGCAACCCGCCGGCGCAAAAAAAGACAAAGCGCTTGCCGGAGCCGAAAATCTCCTTATGATACGGACTTTCCGGATCCACCCAAAACTCAAGCATCCCACGCGGTGCGTGAAAGGCCTGCGGGATATACCCTTCGCGCTCGAGCTCGCGAATGTCGCGCAGGTCTACCAACACGGTATCGGAATCATCCATAAGCACGATCGCCTGCGCAGCGGTTAGCGTTTCGATCTCGGCGTTTGCCTCGGCCACCAGTTCTTTGATCCCTCTTTTGAGCTTCAAAGCCATCGTTAGTTTCCGCTCCTAAATGAAAATCCTGGCAATCAACGGCGCCTCGCTCGGACCGTGGTCGAGCAACCCGCGTTGACGCGAACGGAAAGCGGAGCCGTTGCGACCGTTTCTCGCCGGCCGGAGCCTGCGTTGAATATGCGTTGAAGGCTCCCCACCGTCTGGTTTTCAGGTTCTGAGCTCCCCGTCGCTCACTCGCGCCTTGAGTAGCGTTCATATAATTTTATCTCAACTCGCAAATCGCGGGAAGAGCGGGATAAGCTTTGATGCACCTGCGCGGGGACACGGCATTTGACAGCAAGTGGAGGGGAGCCGTGATGAGACGATTACTGTCGCTAGCGGTCGGCGTGTTTGCTTTGCTCGCGCCCTGCGCGTCCCGAGCTCAAGACGCACCGCCGGCGAAGAAACCTACTCCCAAGGTGGGCGATGTGTTTGAGTACGCGGACAAGTTTGCGACCGTGAAATGCCAACGCTGGGAAGTGAAGCAGATCGACAAAGACGGGTTTCTTATCGTTCAGTGCAAGGATAATTTCGCATACCTGTCCGTGGCGAACGATTACAACCTAACCAAGATTGTCACGGAAGACGGCGAAATTCTGGCCGAGTTCAAGCCGTACTTGCCGGCGATTGCCTTCCCGTTCAAGCTGGGGAAGAAATGGGGCGGAAAATACGCCGGCTATACGGCCGACGACGGGAATCGCTGGGTAGGAAACGACAGTTGTGAGGTCACTGCTTACGAAACTATCAAGCTTGTCGCCGGCGATTTTCCGGCCTATCGAATCGAGTGCGTAGATAACTGGGAATTAGGCAACATGAGCGGTCATTCATATTCGACAAGCTGGTATTCGCCGAAAGCTCAAGCCGTAGTCAAGGTATCCAACCAGCGGTTCCCGAAATGGAACATGGAACTGATCAGCTACTCGACCAAGTAGCAGCACGGACACGCCGCACCCTGGTTCGGCCGCTGGGCCTGCTGGCACGCTTGCTATTTGGCGGCGCGCTGGCGGCACTCGCTCTGATAACAGGCGGCGGCATCGCGGCAACCGCTCAGACTCGCGGCGGCGCCGTTACCATGGGCGTCGAGCAGGATATTGCGGGGTTTGATCCGCTGGTGGTCGGCGTTTACGACACCGGCCAAACGGCCACGGCCGCGCTCCTCTTCGACACGCTTACCAGGATCGACGATGAGGGCAAGGTGCAGCCGCGTCTGGCGCTCTCCTGGAGCTCCACGCCGAACTTCAAAAAATGGACCTTCAAGCTGCGGCCGGACGTGAAATTCCAGGACGGGACGCCGTTCAATGCTCAGGCGGTGGTGTTCAACTACGAGCGCATGCTCGATCCGCAAAATCACTGCCGTTGCGCCTTCTACCTCAACGCCATCTCGAACCTCGACGCGCCGGATGATCTTACCGTGGTCTACCACTTGAGGTATCCGGTGGTGCAGTTGCCGGCGCTGCTTTCCCCTCCCGTGGTGACCAACGTTTTCCACTCGCCGAAGGCGATCAAAGAAATGGGCGAGAGCTACAATCGCCATCCGGTCGGCACCGGGCCGTTCGTGCTCAAGTCTTGGCAGGCGGGCGATCGCCTGGTCCTCGAGCGCAACCTGAGTTACTGGGCCGCGGGCCGTCCGTATCTTGACCAGGTCGTCATCCGGCCGCTGCCCAACGCCGCGACCCGCTTTGCGAGCTTGCTGTCAAGCGACGCGGACATTATCTGGGAGGACAACTCGGACAACATTTTGAAGGCCCGCAAGACCCCGGCCCTTCGCGTTCGGGAATACGTCGGCTCCGGCGTTTCCGCCTTCGTCTTCAACACCAAAAAGCCCGCGCTCGACGACGTGAGGGTGCGGCGGGCACTGCGCTACGCGATCGACATGCGGGGTTTTGCCGCGAGCATCACCGAGGGTCTGCGCAAGCCGGCGCTGGACCCTTACGGCCCTGGTTCCTTCGTTCGCTGCGCTGACCCGGATGCGCTGCCCTACGATCCGGCGAAGGCCAAGGCATTGCTCGAGGAGTACGCCAAGCCGGTCAAGCTGAAATTTATGGTGACGGCCGAGCCCCGCGGCCGCGCGGTCGGCCAAGTTTTCCAGGAATTCTGGAAGACCGTGGGCGTTACGGTGACGCTCGATGAAGTTGACCAGACGACCTTTGTCACCAAGTCCTTCCAGCGCGACTTCGAGGTCGGCGGCTGGCGGATCATCGATCTCGCAGACCCGGGCCCGCAGATGTACGCGGATTTCCATACCGGCAGCGCGGTCAACATCGCCGACTATTCTAATCCCCAAGTCGATCGACTTCTCGAGGCGGCGCGAGCCACTGCCGACCAGATGGCGCGCAGCGAGGACTATTGCAAAATTGCGCAGATACTCAACCAGGAGGTGCCGTGGATTTGGACCTTGCAGAACGCTTATTTTTCTATCGCCAAGGTCCAGCTTATGGGCGTGCACAAGCAGTATAGCGACGTGGTCGACGTCTCCGACGCCTGGTGGGAGAAGAACTAGGCGGGTAGCGCGATGCTCGGCTTGGTCGGCCGCAAGCTTATCTACCTGGTTCCGGTGGTGTTTGCGGTGACGCTGCTGACTTTCTTCATCGCCGCGCTGTTGCCGGGCGACCTGGCGGTGGCGATGCTCGGCGACCAGGCTACGGCGCAGAACGTGGCCGCGCTGCACAAAAAGCTGGGTCTCGACCTGCCGCTGTGGCAGCAGTATCTGCGCTGGTTGAGCGGCGCGATGGTTGGCGACCTCGGTTCCTCACATCGCACGGGCGAGACCGTGATGCACGCTATCGCCGGGCGGTTACCGGTGTCGCTGGAGCTGATGGCGCTGGCCGAGGGTGGCGGGCTTTTGATCGGACTGCCGCTCGCCGTGCTGTGTGCGGCGCGGAGTAACTCGGTCTTTGACCGCGCGACGTCGAGCGGCGCCTTTGCCATGTTGTCGATGCCGCCCTACATGCTGGCGATTCTCCTGATCTTCGCGTTTTCCATCCGTCTGGGGATGCTGCCGTCAACCGGTTATATCGCGCTCTCCGACGGGCTTTTCGCAAACCTGCGCAGCCTCGCGCTGCCGGCGGCCACGCTGGCGCTGGTCGAATGGCCGGTGCTGATGCGGGTTTTGCGCTCGGACATGATCGCCACCTTGCAGGAGGAATACATTACGGCGGCCAGGGCGAAGGGCCTGCCCAAGCGGCGCATCCTGCTGGTCCATGCGCTCAAGCCGTCTTCACTCACCCTGGTGACGGTGGCCGGCCTTAATATCGGGCGGCTGCTCGGCGGCGCGGTGATCGTCGAGACCATCTTCGCGCTGCCGGGCCTCGGGCGGCTGCTCGTTGATTCGATCTACAGCCGCGACTTTATCGTCGTGCAAGGGGTGGTGGTATTCGTCGCAGTGGGTTTCGTCATGGTCAACTTTACGGTGGATCTGCTCTACATTTTGCTCGACCCGCGCATCCGCCATGGCCGCGTTTGAGGCCGGCGCAGAACTAGAAGCCGGGACAACCGCAGCGCCAAGCCGGCGTCGTCGGGGTCTTGGAATCGTATTCTGGCTGGCGGTGGCGTGGCTGGGCTTGATCTTCGGGCTGGCGGCACTCGCCAATCTGCTGCCACTTGAGGATCCCACGCGAATGAACCTGCTGGCGCGCCGCGCGCTGCCGAGCCTGGCGCATCTTTTGGGCACCGACTCGTTCGGGCGCGACCTGCTTTCGCGGCTGATTTTCGGCGCGCGCAACTCGTTGACGATTGGGCTGATCGCGCCGCTCGCGGGTCTATGTGTAGGCGGATCGCTGGGCCTGGTCGCGGGCTATTTTCGCGGGCGCTTTGAAGTGATCACGGTCGGCGCGACGGACGTGCTGCTCGCCTTTCCGCCGCTGATACTGGCGCTGGCAGTGACCGCGTATCTCGGCCAGTCGGTGGTCAACCTCACCGCGATTCTGGGCCTGCTGACGGTGCCGCCGGCAACCCGGGTGGCCCGCGCGGCGACTCTGGCGGTGGCGCAGCGGGAGTTCGTCGTCGCCGCGCGGGCCCTTGGCGCGGGCCATCGGCGCATCCTGGCGCGCGCGCTATTGCCTAACGTGATGACGCCGTTGGCGGTCTTGTTTTTGCTCGCGGTGGCAGTGATCATCGTCGCCGAGGGGGCGCTGAGTTTTCTCGGCCTTGGCGTGCCGGCGCCGGCACCGAGCTGGGGCACCATGATCGCCGAAGGCAGCACGAGCCTGGACATCGCGCCCCAGATCGCCTTCATCCCGGCGGCCGCGATGTTTCTTACGGTGCTCGCCTTCAATTTACTCGGCGACACCCTGCGCGCACTAACCGACCCTCGACGGGCGGCACCGTGAGCCCCTCGGGGCGCCTTTGGCCCGACTTGGGCGGGCGGGCGCCGTAACTCGTCGAGGCTTGGTGAACCGGCGGCGGATCGGACTTGCGCTGCGGCTTTTCCTCGACGCGGCTAATCGACTAGAATCATGGTGCTCGGGGATTATCTTTGGTGGACAGAGTCCGGATAGAGTAAGGAAGCCTGAACGGGACGCCCGTCGAGGACGGCGCGCAGGTCCGAGGAACAGCAGCGCGTACGACGCCGGACCAGGCGGCGGCTAAGCCGTGCTTATCGTACCGCTTATCGCATAGGGGGGGCCATACAATGGAACTAAATCGCGAACAACTGCTTGCGGCATATCATCAGATGCGTACCATCCGCGAGTTCGAGGAATGCGTGCATCGGGAGTTTACCGGCGGCGCGATTCCCGGCTTCGTCCATCTGTACGCCGGCGAAGAGGCGTGCGCGGTGGGCGTCTGCATGAACTTGAGCGACAAGGATTACATCGCCAGCACCCATCGCGGCCACGGCCATTGCATCGCCAAAGGCTGCGACGTCAAGGCGATGATGAAGGAAATATTCGGCCGCAAAGGCGGCTTGTGCGCAGGCAAGGGCGGGTCGATGCATATCGCCGATATGTCCAAGGGCATGATGGGCGCCAATGGCATCGTCGGCGGCGGACCGCCGCTGATTTGCGGAGCGGCGCTCACGGCCAAGACGCTGAAGACCGGCGGCGTCGCCGTGGCGTTCGTCGGCGACGGCGGCTTTAACCAAGGCACGACGCTGGAATCAATGAACTTGGCCTCGGTGTGGAAGCTTCCGGTAATTTTCGTGCTGGAGGACAACGGTTACGCCGAATCGACGGCCAGTTCCTGGTCGATCGGTGGTGAGCCGGTCAAGCGCGCCGCGGGCTTCGGCATCCCGGGCGAGCAAGTTGACGGCCATGACTTCTTCGCGGTCTATGAGGCGGCGCGCAAGGCTATCTCGCGTACGCGAGCGGGCGAAGGACCAAGCTTCCTCCATCTCAAGGTCAACCGCTACTTTGGCCACTTCGAGGGTGACGCGACCACCTATCGCAGGCCGGGAGAGGTGGACAAGCTTCGCGCCGAGCGCGACTGCCTTGCCCTCTTCCGCAGGCAGGTCGAACAGTCGGGTCTGCTCAAGGCGCAGCAGCTCGATGCGATCGACCGGGAGACGGCCGCGCTTATCGACGCCGCGGTAGTCGAGGCCAAGGCTGCGCCGCAGCCGTCCGCTGAGGATCTCTTGACCGACGTTTACGCGTCGTACTGAGGGGGGGCATATGTCCAAAAAATCTTTTCGACAGGCGATCAACGAGGCGCTGCGGGACGAGATGCGCCGCGACCCGCGGGTAATACTGATGGGGGAAGATGTCGCAGGCGGCATGGGCGCGGCGGGCGAGCAAGACGCCTGGGGCGGCCCGCTCGGCGTGACCAAGGGGCTGATGCCGGAGTTCGGGCGCGAGCGCGTGCTGGACACGCCGATCAGCGAGAGCGCCTTTGTCGGGGCGGCGGTCGGCGCCGCCGCGACGGGCCTGCGTCCGGTCGCGGATTTGATGTTCATTGATTTCATGGGCGTATGCTTCGACCAAATTCTTAACCAGGCGGCCAAGCTGCGCTACATGTTCGGCGGCAAAGCGACCGTGCCGGTGGTGATTCGCACGATGTTCGGCGCGGGCTTTCGCGCCGCCAGCCAGCACAGTCAGGGACTTTATCCTGTCTTCGCGCATATCCCGGGCCTGAAGGTCGTCGTCCCTTCCTCGCCTTACGAAGCCAAGGGCCTGATGACGCAAGCGATTCGCGACGACGACCCGGTAATCTTCTGCGAGCACAAGGCGATGTACGACGACCAGGAGGAGGTGCCCGACGAACCGTACGCCATTGCCTTCGGCGAGGCCAACGTAAGTCGCGAAGGCGAGGATGTGACGATCGTTGCGATCGGCAGAATGGTGAAGTTCGCTAACGAGGTCGCCGACAAATTAGAAAAGCAAGGGATTAGCTGCACCGTAATCGACCCGCGCACGGTTTCCCCGCTCGACCAGGACACGATCATCGAATCCGTCGAGGAGACCGGGCGGCTGGTGGTGGTAGACGAGGCGAGTCCTCGATGCGGGATGGCCTCGGATATCGCGGCCATGGTGGCGCAGAACGCCTTCAAGGCGCTAAAAGCTCCCGTCAAAATGGTCACTCCGCCGCACACCCCGGTGCCCTTCTCCCCGGCTTTGGAGGACATCTACGTCCCGGGCCCGTCACAGATCGAGGCCGCGGTGCGCGCGGTTATGGAGTAGCTCTGATGGCCGGAGAGGTCACGGCGCTGACGATGCCCAAGTGGGGCTTGGCGATGACCGAGGGAAAGGTCGTGGCCTGGAACGTCGAAGAGGGCGCCCAGGTCGCCGCGGGCCAGGGGATCGTCGAGGTGGAAACCGAGAAGATCACCAATGTTTGCGAAGCGCCGGTTTCGGGGGTGCTGCGCAAACGCGTGGCCGGCGCGGGTGACACCCTGGCGGTAGGCGCGCTGATGGGAGTCATCGCAGACGCGTCGGTCTCCGGGAACGAGATCGAACGCTTCATCCAGGAGTTTCGCGCCGACACGGCCGGGGCGGCGGCAACCGAGGGCGAGGCCTTGCGCACCAGTTCGGTCACGGTGGGCGGCCGGCCGATCCGATATCTCAAGATGGGTGAAGCGGGCGAAGTTCCCGTTCTGCTTATCCACGGCCTGGGCGGCGATCTTAACAACTGGTTGTTCAACCAGCCCGCGCTCGCGCAAAAGCATACGGTTTATGCTCTTGACCTGCCTGGTCACGGGGGCTCGACCAAAGAGGTCGGCAGCGGCGATGTGGGTGCGATGACGGCGGCAGTGATCGGCTTTCTCGACGCGCTCGGCGTCGAGCGCGTCCATCTCGTTGGTCACTCGCTGGGCGGCGCGATCGCGCTGAACGCCGCGCTGGAGCATCCGCGCCGCGCCGCCACGGTGACGCTGATTTCCCCTGCCGGTCTGGGCACTGAAGTGAACGTGAGCTATATCGAGGGCTTCATCCAGGCCGAGCGGCGCAAGGAAATGAAGGCCGTGCTGGGGAGGCTGTTTGCCAACCCGGAGACCGTCAGTAACGAGATGATCAACAACGTTCTCAAGTACAAGCGGCTCGAGGGCGTAACGGCCGCGCTGGGCACGATCGCGGCAGCCATATTCCGCGACAATAAACAGGCGCTTGTACTGCGCGATCGATTGGCCGAAGTAACCGTGCCGGTCCAGGTAATTTGGGGCAAACAGGACTCGGTAATTCCGCCCTCTCAAGCAGTCGCGCTGCCGGCGGCAATCTCGGTCCACCTGCTCTCGGGCGCCGGCCATATGGCGCATTTGGAACAGCCGCAAGAGGTTAATAAGCTGATCGAACGGCTAGTGGCTTCCGCCTAGGCAGGATTGCAAGACCTCGAGATCGTGCGGAGTCGTGGCGGGTACCCCGCTTCCGGACCTTCGTCCAATTAACCGGGCTTTGCCGGGGCTGCCCCCTTCCCCACCTTCCCCCGCCGTGCGGGGGAAGGTGAAGGAAAAATCGGCGCAGCGAGGAAAGGAAAAACAAGCCTTCTCGCCTATCCCGTTGAACCGAAGACCCTGGCCGAGGTTTTAGGGGGGAACAGTTCCCTTCCCCGTTTTAGTGAGGAAGGTAAGGATGGGGGGCCACACCGGGCGCGGCCACTCCGGCGGTAGAGGACCTGGCCGGGAATGCGCCTGTCACTAGATTCCGCAGTCCTCAGTAAACCAGTAGCGTATTGCTCAAGGAAGGAGCCGGTATGCCGCATATCAAACTGATCCAACCCGGGGACGCTCGAGGCCAGGTCAAGAAGCTGTACGACGATATCCAGCAAGTGCGCGGCGAGGGGAAGGTTTCGAATCTATTCAAAGCGTACGCCGCCTTCCCAGCCCTGGCACAGGCCAACTGGGAACGCCTAAAGATCTTGCTGACCCAGGGAACACTGAGTCGCAAACTCAAGGAATCGATTATGATGGCCACCGCGCAAATAAACGGCTGCGAGTACTGAATATCTTTCCACGGGACAGCCCTCCGTGCCGAGGGCGCAGCCGATGAAGAAATTGCGGCAGCACGCGTGTTTGACGCGGCGCGCGTTGCGCTCGGTTCAAAAGAACGCGCGATTTTCGAATTTGTCATCAAGATCAACGGAAACTCTCATGGCGTCAGCGAGCAGGAAATCGCTGCGTTGCGGGAGCTTGGCACCACGGACTCTGAACTTGTCGAAGCCATCGAAATCCTCAACACCGGCAACAGCATGAATATTCTTTGCGACGCGCTGGCCATCCCTTCGGACCCCTTCCTGACTTACGAAGCCGACGAGACGCTGTAGTTTGAGACTGTTCAGGAGAAGACAACCGTGACGGCAACGAAGGCTATGGCCGACCAGGATTTGACGGCGATGCTGCAGGACGCCCGGCTTGTGGTACTGGATTTTTTTACCCCCGATTGCATCCCGTGTCGGAAGCTGGACGCGATGCTCACTGCGGTCGCGGGCGAACTGCAAGGTCGCCTACTGGTCAACCGGGTAGACGCCAGCGCCAGCCCGGAGCTGACCGAAAAGTACGGCGTTCGCGGCGTTCCAACCTTGCTGCTATTCAAGGAGGGCCGATTGGTGGCCCGCAATGTCGGATTCGCAACCGCAAGCGAGTTGCGCGAATGGGTAAAGCCACACCTGAGCCGAGTCGTTCCACATAAAGGAGAATGCGAAGAAATGCGCGAAGAAATGCGCTTGATCAATAGCGACAACGCGCCTGCTCCACCAGGTCCATTTTCCCACGCCACGGTGGTGGGCTCTTGGGTGTTCACGGCCGGCATGGGCGGCTTGGACCCGCGAACCCGCGAAGTAGTATCCGACGATGTGATCGATCAGGCGAGGCAGTCTATCGCGAATCTTCGAGCGATCCTCAGCGCGGCTGGTTGCACACTGAGCGATGTCGTCAAAGCCGTCGTCTACCTGACTGATATGGCCGACTACTCCGGCGTCAACGCGGTTTACGAACAAGCTTTTGGCACTCACCGGCCTGCGCGCACATGTGTCGCGGTATCCGCCCTCCCGGTGCGCGAGCGTGTCAAGATCGAATGTGTCGCCTACAAGGCAGCGGATTCATAGAGCGCAGTCAACCCGTTCTGTTGAGGTGGTCGACTTCTTCGGCCGTCTGCTACGCCACTCGCCACCCACCTTTTGGCAGTGTGACGCGGGCCCCGCCGGCACCGGACGCCGCTGGTCAGGAAATTCATGACTGCGCAGCGCGGGCGCTTGGCGGCCGCGTAGTTGCCGGCCCACGCCCGGCAACGCAATACGGCCGAGCACATCTGGGGTTATTGGAAAAAGTGCCGGCTTCCCAACCTCTGTCTGCGCGGCCTCGCCCGCGTTCTGACGTATCATCGCCGCCGCTTCATGGCTGAAATATCTCCGTCGCTCCGAAGCGGCGTGCAGAACAATCGGGTCGGCGCGATGGTTGCCGTTGACCGCTCGCTGCGCCGGCAGCTAAATGGCCGCGAATCGGGCATTGCGCCACGCAAGGGCCGCCTTCAGGCCGCGCTCCCTGGCAATCTCCATAAATTGTCTCTTGTCCGGCGAGCCGTGAGATTCGATCAGGTGGTCGATCTCCAGCGCCGCCTTCAAGGCCGCCTCAATCCCTTGAACCTCGTAGCATCGGTTGATCGCTTTCTTCGTATCCATGACCAGGTCCGGGTCTATCGCCGCGATATCGGCAGCCGCGCGCATCGCGGCTTCGACATGGGTTCCAATCGGCACGATTCGACTGACGAGACCCATCTGCAGCGCTGCGCCGGCATCAATGTTGTCCAGGCCGCAGAGAATCACGTGTTTTGCCTGTTTGGGCCCGGTCACCCACGGTAACAGCATGGTCACGATTCCCGCACCAAACCTAAGCTCGGGTTCGCCAAACACGGCATCCGCTGCCGCGACGGTGATGTCGCAGGCCAGAGCGAGCTCCAACGCCCCGGCCAAACACGACCCGTGCACCGCGGCGATGGTGGGTTTGGGGCAGCGCCAGAACCGCATCGTGGTGTTGAAGGCAAGCTCGAGTATCCGCCGCCAAGCTTCAGACCCGCTAGGCCGCCCCTCAGCCTGTTCCTTAAGGTCGAAGCCGGACGAAAAACCCCTGCCCGCCCCGCTGAGCACGATCGCTCGGACGCCGCCATCTCGCTCCGCCTCGTCCAAGGCCCCATTCAGGTCGAGAAGCGTGCTGCGCGACAAGGCGTTCAAGCGCTCCGGCCGGTTCAGCTCGACGTGCATAACATGGTCGCAGCGCTCAATCCGTATCGTCTCGAACGCGGACAGATTCTCGTCGGCAGTCATCAGCGTTGCCCTCTTCCGATAGCGATTTTCTCCTGGCGCCCCGTTGTTGCGGCCTTAAGCGCGCCGGAGCCGCGAGCCATCTCGCCAACGAGGCTGCTCGCGAATAATAAAAAATGGATCTTCCCCGCTAACGACAACTACTGTTGAAGCGGTGCCCCGCGGTAAACCATGTAATAAATAAGCGGTATCACAATCAGCGTGAAGGCGGTCGAGGCGAAAATGCCGAAGATGAAGCACCAAGCGAGCCCCGAGAAGATTGGGTCGAGCGTGATAACCACCGAACCCAACACCGCCGCGCTTGCGGTGAGCACGATGGGCCTTAGCCGAACCGCGCCGGCCTCCAACACCGCGTCCTCGAGCGTCCGTCCCTGGTCAAGCCCCCGATGGATGAAGTCGATGAGTATGATGGAGTTGCGCACCACGATGCCGGCCAGCGCGATCATCCCAATCATGGCCGTTGCCGTAAAGAACGTCGGATCGGCGTAACCCGCTACCGGGCGGTTGGTGAGCAGGTTGAGGACAAAGAAACCGGGCATGATTCCGACCAGCGTGAGCGGGATGGCAGTCATGATGATGAGCGGCATGACCATCGAGCCGGTCTGCGCCACCAAAAGCACGTAGATGAAAAAGAGCGCCGCGCCGAAGGCTATCCCCAGATCGCGAAAGACCTGCACCGTGATGTGCCACTCGCCTTCACCGGTCCACACGATCGTATATCCAGGCGGCAGGGTTTCGGCGGTCTGCTGTTGGAGCCACAAAACTTCATTGACGGGACTAATTCCAGCCGTGCCGGCCATGACCAGCGCGACCCGCCGCAGGTCCTTATGGTAGACGGGCTGTTCGTCCGCGGTCTGCGCGATCTCGCCAAGCTCGCCCAGCGGCACCAATTGGGCCCCGGCGCCGCGCACTTTCACCGCGGTCAGGTTTTCGACCGCGGAGCGTTCGGCGCGCGGCAGGCGAAGCTCGATCAAAAGCGGGGCGCGCTCGGAGGGAATATGAACGGCGCCCGCCGTCTGCCCGCCCAAAGCGATCGCCAAGGTGCCGGCAGCCTCGGCGGTGGTCACTCCGTTCAGCGCAGCTTTCTGCCGGTCGATGATATACCGCAGCCGCGGCGCGGCGGCGATGGAATAATCGTCGGCGGATACCAGCCCCGCAGTGTGCGCGAAGAGTTTGCGCAGCGTCTTGCCGTAGGCAACCAACTGCTCGTACTCGGCGCCGGGCGGCCCATAGATTTCCGCCACCACCGAGGCGAGCACCGGCGGCCCCGGCGGCGTCTCGACTAGCTTCGCCAGCCGCACCCGATCGCGCCGCGCGATCGCCTCGACTTCGGGATAGAGCCGCAGCGCGAGGTCATGCGAAGGCCGCGCGCGATGCGCTTTGGGCGCCAGGTTGATGCGAATGTCGGCCTGCCAGGGTTCATGGCGCATGTAGTAATGGCGGACCATGCCGTTGAAGTCGAAAGGAGAATTGGTGCCGACGTAGGCTTCGAAGTCGGTCACTTCCGAAACTCGCGCCAGCAGCTTTTCGAAGTCGAGCGCTACAGCGTTGGTGGCCTCAAGCGGCGTATCCTCCGGCATGTCGATGACAAGGTTCAGCTCGTTCTTGTTGTCGAACGGCAGCATCTTGACCGGAACGAGCCCGAGCACCACCAGCGTCACGGAAGCGGCCAACATACCGCCGATCGCCAGCAAAAAAAGACGCGCGCGGCGCCGGCTTTCGAGCAGCGGGCGCAAAAGCCGCGTATACCAGCGCCGCACCGCGGCGCCTTCCTCCGGCGCAGTGGAGGCAGGCTCGTCGTACTCGCGCTTGAGCAGATGGTAAGTCGCCCAAGGGGTGATGGTGAACGCCACCAACAGCGACATCAACATCGCCAGCGGCACATTGAACGGCATCGGCCGCATGTAGGGCCCCATCATACCGGTGACGAAGAGCATCGGGATAAACGAGACAATCACGGTAAAGGTCGCGAGGATGGTGGGCGGCCGGACCTCATCCACCGCGATCAGCGTGGCGTCGCGCGGCGGCTGCGCGCGAAGCTTGAAGTGGCGATGAATGTTCTCCACGTCCACGATCGGGTCATCCACCAACAGACCCAACGAAAGAATCAGTGCAAACAGGGTGACGCGGTTGATGCTGTAGCCGGCCATCAGGTTGCCGAGCAGCGCGATCGAAAGGGTCACCGGCACCGCGATCGCGACGATGAAAGCCTCCCTGACACCGAGCGAGAACGCCAGCAGCACGACGATGATTGCGATCGCGATCAGCAGCTCCCGCACCAGCTCGTTTACTTTCTCGTTGGCGGTCTCGCCGTAATTGCGCGTAACCAACACGCCTACGTCCGACGGAATCGCGACGCGCCTTAGGCTCTCGACCTTGCGCAGCAGCCCTTCCGCCACTGCCACGGCGTTGGTTCCGTGCCGCTTGGCGAAGGCGATCGTCACCGCGGGATAAATCCTTCCGCGCGCGCCGACCGTAGTCAGCTTAAGTTGACCCGGCTCGTCGAGCAGCAAGCGGCGGGCCGGGCCGAAGCCGATGCTCGCGTAGGTCTCGGCTTCCGCGGGGCCGTCGATCACTTGGGCCACCTCGTGCAAGTAAAGCGGTCGGCCGCGGCGCGCCGCGACTACCAACTCGCGCACATCGGCGGCGGCGCTTAAGAAAGGCCCGCTCTCCATGACGAACTCGCGGTTCGCGCGGGCAAACCTGCCGACGCGCAGGTTTACGTCCGCGCCCCGCAGCGCTTGTTCCACATCGAGTACCGTCAGATCGTGCCCGGCGAGCCTTTGCGGGTCGAGCAACACGCGCACCTGCCGAGGCCGTCCGCCGACGACGAACGAACGCCCGGTGTCGGCGACCTCCTGCATGCGGTGCAGGATCTCGTCGGCTATGCGGCGCAAGGCGGCGTCGCTTTCAGCGGCGCCGTAGAGGGTGACGGCGAGAATCGGAACGTCATCGATCCCGACCGGTTTCACAATCCAGCCGGTCACGCCCGGCGGAACCGCATCGCGGTTGGACTCAAGCTTGTTATAAATCTCGACCAAGGCCTTGGTGCGGTCGTAACCCACCTGAAAACGCACCGTGACCATCGCCATGCCCGGCTGCGACACCGAGTAAATGTGGCGCACCCCATCCATCTCCCATAAACGCTTTTCGAGATTGCTGGTGACCAGATTTTCAACTTCTCCGGCGGTTGCGCCGGGCATCTGAACGATGATGTCCGCCATGGGGACGGAAATCTGCGGGTCCTCCTCGCGCGGCGTCACCGCAAGCGCGACCAAGCCGGCGGCCAGCGATGCCAGCAGCAAAAGCAGCGACAGATTGGACCCTAGAAAAAGGTCAACGATCCGGGCGGTAAAGCCGAGCTGATGGGCTGCGTTATTGCTCTTCACTGGCGGGACGACGGTAATGTTCCAAGGAGAACGCGCTCACCCTGGTTGAGCCCGGCCAGTATCTCGACACGATCGCCGAACATGCGTCCGAGCGCCACCTGACGCAGTTCAACTCCGCCTTGAGAGACGACGCGGACCGTGGCAAGCTGGCCGACTTCCTCAACGGCTCCCCGAGGGATAGTCAGAATGCCTTGCTGTCCGATGGCGAAAGTCGCCCGCGCAAACATCCCCGGCCGCAACCCCCGGTCGGGCGGCAGGTCGGCGCGGACAATAAAGCTGCGGGTTGACGGATCGGCGGCCGGTACAATCTCGCTTACAATCCCGGACAGTTCGGTTCCAACGGCATCGACGCGAACCTTAAGCGGCAGGCCAACTCTCACATATCCGCCTAGTCCCTCCGGCGTCTCCAGCGAAACCCGCAGCGCCCTTTCATTGTAAAGCCTCACCAGCGGCCTGCCCGGCATCGCCAGGTCCCCCGGCTCGGCCAGTCGCTCCTGAACTATGGCCGCGATCGGCGAGCGCACCTCGGTATATTTGAGCGCCGCGCGCGCGCCGGCGACGCCGGCCTCGGTCTGGCTCACCCCGGCGGCGGCGGCGCGGTACGCGGCTTCGACTTGATCAAATTCATGGGGTGTCACCGAACCCAGCGCAAGCAGCGCGCGAAAGCGCTTTTCGTCGGCCGCAGCGCGCGCATACTCGGCTCGCGCCGCGGTGAGCCGGCCTTGAGCCTCGTTCACACGGGCCTCCAGGTCGGCCGCGTCAAGTCTCGCCAGGACCTGACCCTGCCGCACGGCATCGCCCGCACGAACGGCGATCTCTTTGATCGTCGCCGCGACCCGGCTCGCGACCTCCATCGGGAACCGAGACTCGATCTGCCCGACGACTTCCCTCCGTATCGGCACCGATTCGAGCCGCACTACGGAAACGGGCGCATTGACGACGGCCTGAGCGCCGGTGGCTATCAGACCGGGCCCGATTCGCTGACCGGACAACAGATAGCCGACGAGCAGAACAACGCCCGCGCCGGCGAACAAAAACGTCGCCGCACGCACGATACGCGAACGTCGAGCTGCGACGTTCATCGGTTATTCAACTCCCGACGGCGCTTGTCCTACCGCAAGATCGAGCCCGGCGAAGTCCACGGCCACCTCGACCTTCGCCCGCACCGAGCGCGATTCCGCCGACCGGCGCGAAGCTTGAGCGTCAAGCACGTCGACGTTGGTGGCAAGACCCGCGCCGTAGCGATTTTCCAGAATTCTCAACGCATCGGCCGCATAGGCCCTGTCGCGTTGCGCAACGCCGAGGTTTTCGCGCGCTGCCTCTAAAGTGCGGTACGCCCGCTCGACTTCAACGCCGATGTCTTGCAAAAGCTGCGCGCGAAGAATTATGGCCCGCTCCCGATCGGATTGCGCGATGTCCACCTTGGCCCGAGTCGCAAAGCCGTTGAACAAATTGAACCGAGCAAAGAGGAACACCGAATAATTGTTGCCGGCGCGGATCAGTTCTTCGGAGTCATTTTCATAGGTGGTCGCCAACGACACCGTGGGCAGATAGCCGGCGTGGGCAATCGTAACCGCCTGCTCCGCCGCCTTCACTCGATCATAAGCGATTTTCACCTCTGGCCGATGTCTTAGCGCGGTCTCCCGCAGCTCGGCCAGACCGCGAGACTTCAACGCGGCCGGCACTTGCGCGCCAAGAGGCGCAAGTCTTTCATCCACCCCGAGCGTGTCGGAGAGCTGCGCTCGGGCGATCTCGATCAAGCTCTGCGCGCTTGTAAGCTGCTGGCGGAGGCTTCCTACCACCACCTGGCTGCGCAGCAGGTCGGCGCTGACCACCATGCCCTGTTTCAGCATGTTGCGCGCGCGGTCGCGATGCGCCCGTGCGGCGGCAAGCGCGCGCGCGATCACCGCTTCTTCCTGTTCGGCCAGCAGCGCGCGATAGTACGCTTGGATGACCGCGAACTGGATTTCCTGGCGAACGCGCGTCGTCTGCCAGGTTTCGGCGTCAGCCTGATACCCGGCCGCCTTATAGGCCGCCCACACGCTGCCGCCCGCAAACAGCGTCTGCGACATCATGATCTGACTTTGAAAGTTAGACAGCGCCGCCGGAAAGTTGAGTCGACTCAGCGCAAAATCAGCGGACGTGAACTCCTGCTGCGCCAAGAGATTCGAGAACACCAACGGCGGGTTATCGGTGTAGGAGTAGTTCTCAAGCGCGTCGAGCCTGGGGAGCAAGGCCGCCCGCGCCTCGGTCACCTGATCGGCCGCGCTGCGCCGTTTAAGACTCGCCGCCATAAGGATTCTGCTATGCTGGCTCGCGATCTGCAGCGCCTCCGCAAGCAAAATACGCCGCGGCGCCGGCGCGGCCGTGATACCTTGAACCTGAGCAAGACCGTCAACGCCGGCGACAAACGCAATGCCGAGAACCAACATCATCGCTGGGGACCACGGCCTGCGGCGCCGGTGTCGGACGAGATGGCATTCGAGCGCATGCATGCTACGCTCCCCGGTCTTTGCTTGAGCGCCCTAGACCATCGTCACTTGCGCGTCCAGGCGACGCACAACGGATAGCGAATTGCTGACCAGGCAGGTCTTCTCCGCCTTGTCCAGGGCGCCACGGGCCTTCTCCTCGCTCGTCCCCTGCGGCACCGTCAGACGAGCGCGCAGCACGAATTCCGTGAACCGCAGCGCGCCGTCTCGGCGTTCGAGCCTGCCCTCGACCTCACATCCGAGGCTGCTCCAGCTTATAGCCGAAGCGCGCGCGATCGCGCGGAAGGTCAGGATAAAGCAGCCGGCCACCGCGGCCGTGAGCAAGGTCTCGGGCGACCATAAGTTGCCCGGTCCGCCGAATTCCGCCGGCGGAGCACTCTCCAGCGCCGCGACGCCCGCCGGCTCCAGCGAGAGATTTCCCTCGCTGTCAGCGCTGGCTTCGACCTTATAGATGTGAGGCAGAGGTTGCACAGCCTAAACCTCCTAACGGCTAACTGCCGGCGCGTGATCGCCTGATTCCCGGGTCTCGCATCCGCTGCCCACGCCGAATCGGCGCATTATGATCTCGGCCGGACAAAACCCCGTGAGCGCAGATTGAGCCAGGTTTAGCCCCACGAACAGCGGCAACAGCAACCAGTAGGGGCTCACGAAGTAGGTGAGCGCCACGCCGAGGGTTACCAGCGTGCCGGCCAGCAATCGAATAGCGTTTTCGAGCGACATCGCATCCCTCCATTGCTTGCGTTATCCATGAATCTATGGAATACTTTAAACAGGTCAAACCAGTATGTCAATAGCCGAGAAAAACCCGAGCTTGATGCTCTTCGCGCAGTTTGCGTCGGTTGCCCAGGCGCTGGGACATACCCACCGCCTGCTTCTCCTTCAGCTTCTGGCCCAAGGCGAACGGCCGGTGGTCGCGCTAGCCAGCGCAAGCGGTGTTGGCCTTACCAACGTGTCTCAACACTTGCAGCGCTTGAGCCGCGCGGGCCTCGTGCTTTCGCGGCGTCAGGGAAGGCAGGTGTTTTATCGGCTTAGCGACGATATCGTGCTGACGCTTGTCGAGACCTTGCGCAAAGTCGCCGAGCGCCGTCTGGCGGAACTTCGCGCGGTCTTTCAGGACTATTTTTTAAACCTCGACAATCTGACCCCCGTTTCGAGGCGCGAGTTGCTAAGGCGTCTGCGAACAAGGGAGGTGGCGGTAGTCGACGTGCGGCCGCCGGAGGAATTTTCAGCCGGCCATTTACCCGGCGCTATCAATCTGCCCCTGGAGGAACTGCAACGGAGCATGAGCGACGTGCCTCGCGACCGCGAAATTGTCGCCTACTGTCGGGGACCTTATTGCGTAATGTCCTACGAGGCGGTCCATCTTTTGCGGCAGCGCGGTTTCAAGGCCCTGCGTCTGGAGGACGGCTATCCTGAGTGGAAGGCCGCGGGATTGCCGATCGAGGGCGGTCAAGGGAACAAGCGCGGCAAACTTTTATCGTTGCGCAACGGTTATCGAAAGAAACGGATCGCCGGATAGCCGGCGGTTCGCGGCTGCGAGTTATAAGCATCGAGCCAAGGCTTTGACCCGATTTTCGTGTCAAACGAAGACCGTCAACTAAGGCGTCCTACCCGACGCCCAATTTGGGGTGGCGAATCAATGAACGATTCAAAGCGCGCGCAAAGGGCCGAGGCCGACGCACATGTCGGCGGGACTGTGCGAGCGATGCTGCTTTTTCTCGTCGTGGGGATTCCGATAGTGCTGTTCGACTGGCGGGTTCTGGACGAGGTGCTGGTCGGCAAGCTTCACTCGCAGGCAATCGCGATCGCGCTGGTGCTTGCGATCGTGTTCGTGGTCTGCGCGTGGGTCCTGGGCCGGCATATACGCGCTCTTCTTCCACCCGAAGCGTAACCGCCGCGCCGCGTCACGGCGAGATGGTTTTCCTATTCGAGCTTGCTGCGCTAGCGCCGAGTCCGCAGCAATGGTGAAATCAACTCGTATTCGTTCGATGGACTAGAATTACGGTCTTCGCAGGAAAAGGATGTGGAAATGTCGCCGAAGATCGCTTTTGGCCGACCAGACGAGCAGGAAGCTTTCGTCGAATCGCATCGGCTGTTCTTCGAACGGTTTCTCAACCTTCAGGCCGCATTGAATATTGCGTTCCGACGCGAGGAAACAACGTCAGGGCTGGCGGACATGGTCGTGTTCTTCCTCGGAAGGCTTTGCGTCGAGGACTTCACGGAGATCCTTCTGCTTTGCGGCAACGGTTATGGAATGGAAGCAATGAAACTTCTTCGGGGGATGTATGTAACGGGTGGTGACCGCGCGCTACCTGGATGCACATCCTGAAGAGGTGCGCGATTTTCTCGACTTCTACTGGATCAACGCTTACAAGATAGCGCAAGCCATCGAGAGTGTCTTCGGAAAGGGTCAGTTATCGGCTGCGAAAGTTGCTGAACCGGCGTCGAAACGAAAAGTGGTCGTTTCTCGATTTCTGGTAACGGATTGTAAAAAATGCGGTACGCGGAGGCCCAACTACACCTGGAGCAAGCTGGACTTCGTTTCAATGGCGCGCTCAACAGGTGCGACCGGTAATCGAATCGTGGACGCCTATTATCTTCCGATGGAGCAAGCTCACAGCACTGCTGCTGCGGTAGCCTCGCGCCTCAAGCAAAAAGAGGACGGCAGCGTCACGTTCGATTACGGGGCAGAGAGACAATTGGCGGGGCGCACTCTAATCACCGCCCACAACCTGATGCTCGACATGCTCACTTTACAAAAAGAACATTTCGGATTGTCTGTGCTGGAAGAACCGCTGCAAAAATGCCTGCGTGACTTCGAAGAAATTTGGGCAGGGTTGAGTCCGGATCGAAACCGGGAGGTCAGTGCCCTCCGTGTCAATGAAGGGTGTCTAGCCGCCGATCTGGAGCTTTGTGTTCATCGACGACTTGCGCCCCACAAATTAAAAAAGGTAATACCCGGCGTTCCCACCGTTCAAAGTCCCCATACATCAGTTTAATCACAATCTAATTCGCCTTAAGTGGACCAGCCCGCCGGTTGCCTCATTCCACCCCGTCCTTTTTATCCGTCATAACGTGCTTTATGATAGATGAAAGCTGAAGGTGAGAAGGCAGCGGATCCCATGCCCAAGCAGCCCCAAGAGCCCATACTGTTGACCGCTGACGGCGTGACCGCAGCGCCGCCGGCGCTGATTTTTTTGGCTGACATGCCAACGCATACTGCGATCGGAACCTCGCTGGGAGCGCTCCTTCCACCGGTAGGTATTCCTGGCGCGTGAGTTTATTGGCGCGACGGCGCGCTCGACCTTCGCTATGCGGCATTACTGGCCGTGGGAATTGCCGCCGGGGCCTTCTTCGGGGCGGAAATAGCGGCCCGACTGTCGGGAGCGCTGCTGCGCCGGTTGTTCGCGCTGGTTTTGGCGGGTTTGGCCGTAAGACTTTTTCTGCCAAGATAATCTCATCGCGAACCTGCCGGATTTAATCCGCTTATCGGAGCCATCTTATGTCCCGCCACCGCCACTGCACTGACAATGACCCGCCCTGCGACGCGACGCGCGACGCGCCGCTGCGAGACCGCCGCGGCGCGCGTCAGCCCGAACGCTTCGACCCAACTCGGGCGGCTCTTCTTGATGATCGCGAACGCTTCGACTATTTGCCGCCGGAGCGCGTCATCGCCGTGCTCGACCCACCTCGCGACGGGCTGGTGGTGGACTTCGGCGCCGGCACCGGAACTTACGCGCTCGAAATCGCGCGCGCGCGGCCTGACCTAACGGTCGTCGCCTTGGATGAGCAGCCCGAAATGCTCGAACGGCTGCGCGGTAAGCCCGAGGCTTCGCTGCCCAATCTCGAAGCAGCGCTTCCCGATAGGCTGGCGGCGCTGGCCGGACGCGCCGACAGAGTCCTTGCGCTGAACGTTCTGCATGAGTTGGGCGATGAGGCAATCCGTGAGCTAGCCTCGCTGCTTTCGCCGCAGGGCTTCGTAGTGGTAATCGACTGGGACGCCGAAACCGAGCGACCCGTCGGGCCGCCGCGTGCGCATGTCTACAACACCGATGAGGCAACAAAGCGGCTCGAAAGCGTCGGCCTGCGGATTGAGCGGCTTGCCCCGATGCGCTATCACTTCGTTTTGCGGGCGCGCCGCTGATCCATCCGCTCTCGCCGCCCGCTGCGTACGAGCTCGCACCATCGGTCGAAGACCGCCTCGGCGAGCGGAGCTGCCGCTGCCGCATGCCTGGCGGCCTCCGTCACGCAACTCGCCGGATCGATTCCCGCAAGCCTCAGGCGCGGCTCGAAAGCCCGCACGCAAGTGGCGACCATCTCTTGCTTCATCTCCAGATGAAAGAGCAGGCCGTATACCTGGGTGCCGCACCGATAGGCCTGGCACGAGGTCATTCGCGAGCGCGCCAGCGACACCGCCCCTGCGGGGAGATCGAACACGTCGCCGTGCCACACGCAAGTAATGAAGGATTCGGGCAGATCGTGAAACAGCCGATCGTCGCGCGCCGCCAGCTCGAGATGGACCGGCAGCCAGCCGATTTCGACTTGAGACGCGGCCCGCACTCGCGACCCAAGCGCGGCCGCGAGCAGTTGGCTGCCCAGACAGATTCCCAAGATGGGCACGCCCCGCGACAGCGCTTTACGGATGATTTCCATTTCGCTTCGGACCCACGGATAACGCTCCGGCAGATAGACGCTAAACGGCCCACCAAGCACCACGAGTCCATCCGCCGTCCCCGCATCCGGCATAACGGCCGCACTTTCGGCCAGAGAGACGTAATCCCAGTGGATCGCGCTTCGCCGCAAGGCGTCGCCGATCGCTCCCACAGTCTCGCAGCCGTAATGGCGCAATACGATGACCCGAGCCATGATCAGTAGCCCTCGAGCTCGATGCGACGAGGCGGAGTTGCCGTCAACATAGTCCTCGCGTAAGCCAAGCCCGCCGCGCTCGCGCCGGGCTTGAGCCGGCCCCCCCCGCGCCACGCGAAGCATCGCGTCAAAGCACCGAAAGCCTCGATGACAAGTCCGATCGATCCGGTTGGCGAGTAGCCGCTCGACGCGATAAAGTAGGTCCCTGGCCGGATGCTAGGAAGCGGCGGTCCCTCCCAACGCTGAACTGCGCAGGCGCTATATGTTCGGCGAACGCGGGGCGCGGCGCCCGCGCGTTTGGCAGCGCGAAATCGGGGAGCGCCGACAACCGCGCCGAAGACCTCATGCTCTTACTGAAGTGCTTAACACACGGCGAGTTGCGCCTGAACCGGATCGAGGCGTTTAGCGACGGAGTCTTCGCGATCGTCGTCACCCTGCTGGTGCTCGAGCTCAACGTCCCATCATTGCGCGATCCGCGCAGCGTCGGCGGACTGGGCCATCGTCTCCTCGACCTGCTCCCGAAGTTCCTGAGCCGGATCATCAGCTTTATCATGCTATGTAAGTTCTGGCTCAACCATCATCACATTTTCGGGCTCGCGCACCGCTCGGCCGCCCGCGAACAAATGACGCTGCTATTTCGGTAGACGCCGTTGGATCACGAGCAGGACCCGCGCGCGGAGACATTGACTGAGGTCTTGCGCAGCATCGACCCGATGGCGGTGCAAATCGCGCGCGACCTGCTGAGCGCGACCGGAATCGAGGCTTTCATCTTCGACGGCGCGGCATCGCGGATGCTGGGCGGCACGGCGGCCGTGACCACGCGCTTGATGGTCTACGCGGACCGCGCGCAGGAAGCGCGCGACTGCCTCAAAGAACTCGGCTTCACGTCTTAAAACCCATCTCCCAAATGCTTGGCTTTCCCCGTCATGCGGACTTTCGCCGTCGGCCGGCTTTGCCTGGCATACCGAACGAAGCGAAGCA
Source organism: Deltaproteobacteria bacterium (assembly GCA_021831785.1). Classification (GTDB taxonomy): domain Bacteria; phylum Desulfobacterota; class Binatia; order Binatales; family Binataceae; genus JAJYYI01. Next base: position 136,031 of record JAKBMB010000032.1, read on the forward strand.
TCTACGCAAAGCGATTTGCCTGAAAGGCGACGCCAGAAGGGCATAGAGTCGCTGCGCGCAGATTCTTCGATACGCTCAGAACGACAAAACATGTGCGCAGGTTTCTCCTGCCCGCCGTGGCTGCGCGGGCCCGGCTCATCGGCGACTTGGCCGGGACCTGTCCTCAGCCAAGTCGAAGGAACAGTGATCGGCTGGATGATCCGCTGCTGGGACCGGGTATACAACTAATCGCGCCCAACCGCGCCCGGCACACCTGAGATAGCCGGCCGCTACAGCGCTACCGGCGGCACCGAAAGGTCGAGCGACTATTCGCCTGGCTACATAACTTCCGTCGCCTGACCGCGTGCTGCGAGCGCCATCCCGAAAATCGCCTCGGCTTCGTCCACCTCGCCTGCATCCTCATCCTCCTCAGACGGTGTGTAAGGGGCCCCTCCTAGTGTTTGGGACGGTCATACAAACCTACATAACGGGCTACGATGAGGTACTTCTTGAAGAACCGGGTCGTTTCCTCCTCGTGTGGGCTCGCAGTAGATCGATCGTAAGGATCGAAGAAGCAGGTGGGGTCCTCGGCCAGGTAATCGCCGTTGTGGTAGTACGCCATGGCACGGCACCCGCCGCACGTGTACTGGTAGCGGCAGTTGCCGCATTTGCCCTTAAGGTTGCCACGGTCGAGCAGCTCGGCGAATAGTCTGCTCGAAGCCACCAGTTCGTCGAGCGGCCGTTCTCGCACGTTCCCCGCCTTAAGCACGTCGAGCAGCACTGGGCAAACCGACAGGTCGCCCTCGGCATTGAGCGCCAGCCACGTTCCCACCCAGCATCCGATCGGCGGGTTCTGCGGCACGGTGCCGTTAGCCACGCCGCCCGACACCGCAGCGTGCAGTTCCGGAGACAGGAAAAATGGGGTGAAACTTACGTAGCCATTCACGTGGCGGCGCAACACCGGATGGAAGCGCTGTTCTAGGTCGTAGCGGTCAAAACCGAGACTACCGAATAGATCGCATCCTGAGCCGCGAGCCACGTACGGCGATCGGTTATAAGAAATGCGCCGCTCGACCAGATAACGAACCGTGTCGGCGAAGCTTTCAGTGTTGTCTTTCGAAATAGTGACGATAACATGGCGATCAATTTTGAGCTCGTCGCATAACGCTAGCACTTCCAGCGCTCGGTCAGCTTTGGCATCGCGGCTCCATTCGTTGCGCTCGTCAACGGAGTTGAGCCCCACCGAGATCGTCACCTTGCCCGCGGTGGCTTCCTTAATCCTCTCCAGCATGGGCCGGTCGAGCATCTCGCCGTTGCTGCACACCTTGCATTGATAGCCCAGTTGAACCGTGAGCGCGAGTAAAGCCAGGGCATCCTTGCGCAGCAAGAATTCACCGCCGCTCCAGCCAATCGCGAGGACGCCCAAGTTCTTGGCCGGGACCAGGACCAGTTCGCGAATCTCGTCAAAGCTTAATTCCTTGCCGCGCGCAGCCCGCACCTTGGACGGGTCGTTGCTACCCGTCATGCACAGCGGGCATCGCAGGTTGCATAGACGAGTCGCCTCAAAATACAATGCGGGAAAGTTGTACTTCATGCGCTGGACTCTCCTTGTCGTAACGCGCCCTACACAAAGCGTCGCAGTATCAGTTCGGTTGCGCGCTGCTGCATAAGCGTAGCCTCTTTTGGCCTTTGCTTGCTCCTGAGGGCCGCGACCCGGGTTGACCCTCGACGCGATTGAAACCTTCGAAATTCGAGGATACGTTTTGCCGCCGCCATATAAAACTGAGGCTCCCTGCAAATGGAGCCCCTCTCGGACGACACGTTGCTGCTGGCCTAGCCGTATCGAGAACCGCGCTCTATTGGGCCGGAGTTAGCGCTAGCCGGAAACTCCATTATACTCGCCGATTCCAACGCCCTGTATAGACCAAACGGCCTCCCTCTGCAAGGTTTTAGCCCGGTGCTGGCCGACGGTGTTTCCGCGCCGCCGGCGGGGCCGGTTTCGCGTCTGCTCCCCATGTCACGCCCGCCAATGCTATCTTTCCCATCGATTCCACCGACACCTTTTCCCTTCCCCACCTCGTCGTCCAACTCCACCTGCGCGAACCGGCGCATTGACTCGCCGTCGTAGAGCGAATCCTCGGCCCGCGGGTCCGGCACATTGAACCATTGCTGCAGGAAGCAGACCCGCAGCATCCTCTCCAGCCCCTGCGGTTGGCGGCTCGTCCGGCCGCCTGAACCGTGTCGCCATGCACCGGCGGTCGCCGATCGCTAAGCGCGTCGCCAAGTGATGATCTAATCCGGCCTCATAGCGGGCGCGCACAAGTACCCAGACCGGAAGCAAACGCCAGCGGCATGAGACAGAAAAGAGATTGCGAACTACTCGATCGAGCGCTCAAACCTGACTGGCGAGCCAGATCGTCGGCTGTCCCTTCACGCCGGCTTCGTGCATCTTGCTGCGCAACGCTCCAGAGGAGGTAAAGGCTTCGGCCTGCTCGCGAGTGGCGAAATCATGCCAGACAGTGATGTCATTCGGGTCAGCGACGGACTAGTACACCGCGTGCGCGGTGACGCCCATCGTGCACCGCTGAGCGTCGAACTCATCATACGCTTTGCGCCACGCCGCGTAGTTTGCTACCGGGTGCCTTACAAAGAGACGTACCATAGAGCTTCTCCTTAATTCGTCGAAGCTGCCTGCGAACGATCGCGTCCACGGTCGGCGCGAGCCGACGTAAAGGCACCTCTCGCCAATAGTGAGCCCCCCGATGCTACTCGAAGCAGGCTTAAAGGAAGGTCACAGCTTTGACATTATTTCTTGAGACAACGTGTAAGGCAATGCCGCCCGTAGCGCAAGGGTTGGGAGGTCTTCTCTCGCTAAGGACCCAGTTTGCTGGCGAAGCCGCCGGTTTCATCATGTTGGGCAGACGCAAACCCTGTACGAAAATGGAATCCCGGTTCAGATTGCCGCTAGCGGAGGAATGTTCGTGTGCTCCCGTACACACGAACGCGGGCTCGGCCGGGCGGCCTGGAAGAAACCCATCATGGGGAAGGCTCGGCGCGCGGCAAACGACGCCGCGAGCGGCGCAAGCTCCGCGTCCTAGCCCAGATAGCCCGCGTGCTTGAGGTACTCGGCGGCCAGCACGGCGCCTTTGCCCGCGCCCATGCGCGCGTTATGGGTCACCAGCAGATAGCGCACACCGTTGGGCATCACCGGGTCCGGGCGAATCCGCCCGACCGAGGTGGTCATGCCGCCGTCGGCGTCGCGGTCCAGGCGCGGCTGCGGACGGTTGGGGTCGTGATGAACGGTAATCATGCGCTTAGGCGAACTGGGGAGCCCAAGCGCGGTGAAGCCGGTTCCGAAACGCTCGAATGTCTCTGCCACCTCTGCGCTCGAGGCCGGCTTCGTCAACGCGGCCGAGACCGCTTCGGTATGTCCGGCCAGCACTCCGGCGCGGGTGCATGTGGCGCTGACCTTGAGCGGATGGTCGACAACCTTCCCGCCGCTCAAGCGCCCCAGGATTTTGCGCGTCTCGAGCTCGACCCGCTCTTCCTCCCGCGCGATGTATGGAATGATGTTTTCGACGATGTCCAACGCCGCGAGGTCGCGCCCGGCGCCCGAGATACCCTGCATCGTGGTGACCACCAGGGCTTCCACGCCGAAACGCTCGTCCAGCGCCTTGAGCGTGACGGCAAGCCCGGTGGCGGTGCAATTGGGAAGCGTGACCAAAAAGCCGTCCCATTTGCGCCGCTTGCGCTGCTCGGCAAGCAACTCCAGATGCTCAAGGTTGACTCCGGGTATCAGCAGCGGCACGTCGGGCTCCGTCCGATGCGGGCGCGCAGTGGAGATCGTCGGCGCGCGCGCGGCGTAGAGCGGCTCCAGCTCCCGCGCCGCCTCGGACTCAATTGCGGCGAACACCAACCCCACGCCGTCCAGCTTAAGCCGCCGCGCGTCCTCAACCGTTAAGCCCAACACCTTAGCGGGCGGTCCGGTCCCGCTCACGTACCATCGCCGAATGCCGCTCTCCGGCTCGGTGATCGCTTCCTCGAAACTCTTGCCGGCCGAACGCTCCGAGGCTGCCAGCGCCGCAATCTCGAAGTGCGGATGGTCCTCCAGCGCGGCCAGCACTTGTTGCCCGGCAATGCCCGTGGCTCCAATTACCGCAACCGGGAGCTTCGGCGCACTCACGATATCTCACTCACAACGGATTTTTTGGCGCCACGCGACACTTGCACGTTAAGTGCTCCTCTTGCTTGCCCAACGCTGCGCCCGCGCGCAGCTCAACGCGCCCGGGCGTGGCGCCGTGCCCCTTTCCGCGCTCCGGCCCGAATCACGCTCCCTCCAGCGCGCCGTACACTCCGCTCTCGAACTGCGCCAAAAGCCCCACGGCCCGGGCGTCAGCGAAGGGCAATGTGTGGGCGAGGAACACGCCGGCTACGCGCTTGGTAGGATCAATCCAGAAATAGGTGTTGCCCAACCCGGCCCATGCCAGACTGCCGGCGCTGCGGCCGGTGGGCAATTTCTGGGTATTGATCAGAAATCCGAGCCCCCACTTCAGCTCCATACCGGGGAAAAAGTCAACGTCGTTCGACAGCTCCGGCATCGCGGTCTTCATGACGCCGGCTTTGAGCTCGCCGATCTGGTTCGTCCCCATCAACTTCACGGTCTCCTCGCGCAGCAGCCGGGCTCCGTTGAATTGACCCCCGTGCAGCAACATCTGTAGCAAGGTCAGATAGTCGCGCCCGGTCCCGTAGAGACCGCCGCCGCCCATAAAGAACTCCGGCTCCTGCGGCACCTCGAACGGAATCGGCTCCAACGAGCCGTCCGGCTTGCGCTGATGAATCGCCGCAAGACGCGAGCGCTGGCTGGGCGTAAGCACGAAGCCGGTATCATTCATACCGAGCGGGGCGAAGATGTGCCCGCTAAAATAGGCATCGAGCGACTTACCGCTGGCCGCCTCGACCGCTTTGCCGACCCAGTCGACGTTGATGCCGTACTCCCAACGGTCGCCCGGATCGAACACCAGCGGCGTGCGCAGCGCGTCGTTCTTGCAGGTGATAATGCCGGGAAGCCCGGCATGCTGCATGTAGCGGCCGACTTGCGCGTTCCACATGTCGTAGGTGAAACCCGCGGTGTGGGTCAGCAAATGGCGCAGCGTAATCGGCCGCCTCGCCGCGCGCAGCCGTGGGCTCCCCGCCGCATCGAACCCTTCCAGCACCTGAGGCGACGCCAGTTCGGGGAGCAGCTTGCCCAGCGGCGCATCGAGCGCCAATCTGCCTTGCTCCACCAATTGCATCGCGGCAACGGACGTGATGGCCTTGGTCATCGAAGCAATCCAGAACACCGTATCGAGCGTCATCTCGGGCGCCTTCAGCAGATCGCGCTTGCCGAACGCTCCTTGGTAAAGCTCGCCCTTCTCGGTCGCCGCCATCGCGACCACGCCTGCGACGTCCTTGGCTTCGGCGGCATGGCTAAGCGCCTGATCGATTCGACTCAACGTCCCCATTGTGCTGCCTCCCCAAAGTTATGATTGCTCTTGTATTTATACACTCCCTGCGGTCTCGATGCTCCATGCTGCTCCTTTTGCGCCCGTTAGTCACACCTGGATTCGGCGCGGCCTCCGCCAGGGCTGAACGTGCGTCACGGCCATGGACGCTTGCAGCCGCTCGCCGAGGCGGCCGATCATAATCTTTTGACGCTGATTCTTATCCGGGAGTGCTTCCTGCGACCCGATGGGTATGCGCCGAGAACGCGCGGTTGCGCCGTTGGATCCACCTGCGAGGCATTGAGCCGACTCCGGCTCTCGATCGGCCGTTCGGAGCGGCGTGAGGTTGTTTACTCGGGCGGCATGGCCTAAATTATAGCAATTATTATGGAGCAACCGTTACGCGAAGAATTATTGGAGATTCTGCGCCGCGAGTCCTACTTCGAACACGAGCTTACACTAAGCTCGGGCCGCGGTTCTAAGTACTATATCGACTGCCGTCGGACGCTCTATTTGGGGCGCGGAGCCTACCTCGCAGGGGAACTAATGCTCGACCTGGTCCTTGCGCAGGGCGTTACGCAGGTCGGCGGCATGGCGATGGGGGCGCTGCCGATAACCGACGCCGTGATCGGGGCGGCCTACCGGCGCAGCCTCGACATGACCGGCTTCTTCGTGCGCAAGGAGAGCAAACCCCACGGGCTGCAGCAGCAAATAGAAGGCGCCTTCAGACCTAGCCGCGTAACCGGAGTGCTCGACGACACGGTGACTACCGGCGCGTCCTGTTTAGCGGCGGCCAGCGCTGCGCGCGAAGCCGGCGCGCGCGTGAGCGCAGCTTTCGCGCTCGTCGACCGCGGCGAGGGCGCGCGCGAGGCCTTCGCCCGCGCCGGACTGACCTACGTCTACCTCTTTGCGGCCGAAGAGGTGCGCGCTCGCGCGGGTTAGCGCGTCCGATGGGGCAGGTGCGCACGCGCGTCGGCGCGGTGTTCGGCGATCCGATCGCCCATTCGCTATCGCCCGTGATGCATAACGCGGCCTACGCCGCGCTCAAGCTTGACGGCGTTTATCTGCCGTTTCGCGTCGTGGCGAGCGAATTGCCCACCGCGGTACGCGCGATTCGCGCCCTGGGTTTGACCGGCGCCAACGTTACGCTGCCGCACAAATTCGAGGCGGCGCGGCTCGTCGACACGCTGGGCGCGCAGGCGCGTCTTTTGGGCGCGGTAAACTGTATCGTTAACCGACCGCGGGGACTTTTTGGCGACAATACCGACGCCCGCGGACTCGAATTCGACCTAAAGCGACTCGGCCTCTCGCTCAAGGGCAAAAGCGCGCTGGTGGTTGGGGCCGGTGGCGGCGGCGCAGCGGCGCTCCTCGCGGTGCTGAAACTGGGTGCCCGGCGTGTGGCGCTGGTTAATCGCACTTACCAGCGCGCTCTGGCACTTGCGCGCCGCTTCGCGCGCGGACAAGTCGAAGCCCTAAAACTTGACGCGCTGCGCGACCGCGTCCTGCTCGCGGAGCAAAGCCTGGTAATCAACGCAACCTCGGTCAATGCGACAAAGCAGGGCTTTCCGCCGATGGCATACGCGGCGACCGCCGAGGACTGCTTTTTCTATGACCTCAGCTACGCGGCCAAGCCCACGGCGTTTCTCCGGCCCGGGCTCAAGCTCGGCCGTCGAGGCGCCGACGGACTCGGGATGCTGCTTTATCAGGGCGCGCTCGCTTTCGAGCTCTTCAACAGGGTGCCCGCGCCCGTCGACGTGATGCGCCGCGCGCTGTACCAGGCGCTGGGCCGGCCGCTCGATGGCGACGCCACGGGTGTCCGCGTTCGCCCACCGCTGCCTTGATGCGCCGCCGCAGCGCACAGCGGCAGGTGAAGCCGGCTGGGTTGTTTTGGAAGACTCAGCCTAGCCCCAGTCCCCAGATTCGCGAAGCCCCCGGCCCGGTCCCGGCACGGAAACTCGCCTCATAGGGGGCGTCGAGCCGCAGCGCCGGTGTCCGAGGCTCGGCGACCTGCGACGCTGCCCCGGCATAGGTCGCCGGCAAGCGGCGGACCTCTGCTTAGCGCGCTGCGGATGAGATAGCGCGCGGGGGCGGCGCGCCGCGGCCAAACGTCAAGGAGTGCCGAACATTTCTCGGATTTTGTCGACGAAGCCCTTGGCCATCGGATGGTGCAGCTCTTCGCCGGAGATCCTCGCAAACTCTTCGAGCAATTCACGTTGGCGCGGGTTTAGGCGGCGCGGCGTCTCGACAATGACCTTGACCAGTTGGTCGCCGCGGCCATAGCCGTGCAAGTCGGGAATGCCTTTGCCCTTGAGCCGCATGACCTTCCCTGACTGGGTGCCGGAGACAATCTTAACCTTGACCTTGCCGTCCAATGTGGGTACTTCAACCTCCGTACCCAACGCCGCTTGCGGAAAGCTGACCGGCACCTCGACGACAACGTCATTGCCCTGGCGGAGAAATATGGGATGCTCGCGAACGTGGATTACCACATACAAATCGCCGGGCGAGCCGCCGCTCAAACCGGCCTCGCCGGCACCACCGACCCTCAGCCGCGAGCCGTTGTCCACCCCCGGCGGAATTCGCACCGAGAGCGACTGCATCTTGCGCGTTCGTCCTTGCCCATGACAGGCCGCGCATGGCTCGACAATTATCTTGCCTTCGCCGCGACATTGGCCGCAGGTTGTAGAGATTGAAAAAAAGCCCTGCTGCATCCGGACGTGCCCGCTGCCTCGGCAGTTGGGACAACTGCGAATCCCGCCCGGGCCTGCGCTGCGAGTTCCTTTGCAAACCTCGCAGAGCATGAAGCGGCTTAGCTTGATGGTTTTTTCGGCCCCGCGTGCCGCCTCCTCGAAGTCAATCTCTAGGTCATAGCGTAGGTCCTCGCCGCGGCGCGCACGCCCGCCGGTGCGCCCGGCGCCGAAGAAATCGCCGAAGATGTCCGAGAAGACCTCTTCGAAGCCCTGCGTGAAGTCAAAACCGCCAAATCCGCCGAAGCCACCCGCCGCCCGCATCCCTTCAAACGCGGCGTGCCCGTAACGGTCGTATTGCGCGCGCTTCTCCGCGTCAGACAGGACCTGATAAGCCTCGTTGACTTCCTTGAAGCGCTCTTCGGCTTGCTTGTCGCCCGGATTGCGGTCTGGATGGAACTGGATTGCCTGGCGCCGGTAAGCTTTTTTTAGCTCGTCCTCGCCGGCATCGCGGCTGACGCCCAAGACCTCGTAGTAATCTCGCTTTTTGCCGTTCATTAGCGAATGCGACGCGCCGTCAGCCCGTGCGTCCGTAGATCATAGTACACGTACCATGTAAAGATAAAAGTCAGCGGCTCCGCGCACTGCGACAACGTTTGCGCCCGGCGCGATCAGCGCGCAAGACTCCGTCCGGGGCAACCGAAAACCGAGAACGTAGATCTCTGCTCGTGAACGAGCGGCGGAACAAGTCGCCCGAGCCGCTTTTGGGCGACACCAGCCGCGCTCCGGCCCAACAACGATTCAAGGGCGAAAGAAGGCCGGCGCCGTCCGGGGACGGCTGCGGCCGTTTTGCGCCGCGCTCTGTTGTGGGCGATGGTCTGCAACGCTGGGACCGGCGCTCTCAAGTCTTCAAAAGGCGCCGGCCCATAACGGCTTCACCGGCCGCGCACAGCTTCGCCACGGACAACCTCGATCTATGACCTATCCGTTCGCGGCCGCTAATTCTTAACTTCCTTGTAATCCGCATCAACCACGTCTTCCTTGCCGCTCGTACCGCCCGTACCGCCCGCCTCGCCGCTTTTCCCGTCAGCGGCGGCGGAGCCGGCACCCGTGCTCGAAGAGCCTTCGGCACCGGCCTGGCCTTGCTGACGGGCTTTGCTATACATCGCCTCGGCCAGTTTATGCGACGCGGCAGATAAGGTCTCGGCGGCGCGGTTGAGCTCCTCGGGGTCGGTGGACTCAAGCTTGCCCTTGGCCGCGGCAAGCGCGTCCTCGATGCCTTTTTTTGTACCGTCGTCGAGCGACCCGCCGTACTCCTTGAGCGATTTTTCCGTGGCGTATACGAGGTTGTCGAGCTTGTTGCGCGCGTCGGCCGCAGCGCGACGCTGGCGATCCTCGCCGGCGTGCTTTTCAGCCTCGGAGACCATGCGCTTGATCTCCGACTCGGTGAGACCGGAAGAAGCAGTGATGCGGATCGACTGCTCCTTGCTGGTCGCCTGGTCCTTGGCCGAGACGTTCAGTATACCGTTGGCGTCGATGTCGAACGTGACCTCGATTTGCGGCATCCCGCGGGGCGCGGGAGGGATGCCGATAAGGTCGAACTGGCCGAGCAGCTTGTTATCCGCGGCCATCTCGCGCTCGCCCTGGTAGATGCGGATCGTGACGGCGTTCTGATTGTCCTGAGCGGTGGAGAAGATCTGGCTCTTGCGGGTCGGGATCGTGGTGTTCTTCTCGATTAACTTGGTGAATACGCCGCCCAGCGTCTCAATCCCCAGCGAAAGCGGGGTGACGTCGAGCAGCAAAACGTCCTTAACCTCACCCTTGAGCACGCCGGCCTGAATTGCCGCGCCGATGGCGACCACCTCGTCCGGATTGACCCCCTTGTGCCCTTCCTTGCCGAACAAGCGCCGCACGCGCGCTTGAACCGCCGGCATGCGAGTCATCCCACCCACCAACACCACCTCATTGATGTCTCCCGCGGAGAGACCGGCGTCCTTAAGCGCGGTAATGCACGGCTGCTCGAGCCGGTCAAGCAACTCGGAGCATAGCGCTTCGAGCTTGGCACGCGTGAGCTTTATTGCAAGGTGCTTAGGCCCGGACTGATCGGCGGTAATAAAGGGCAGATTGATCTCGGTTTCCGCAACCGTAGAAAGCTCGCATTTGGCTTTTTCCGCAGCCTCTTTGAGCCGCTGCAAGGCCATCCGATCTTTACGTAAGTCGATTCCCTGGTCTTTGCGGAACTCGTCGGCCAGATAGTCAATCACGTGCTGGTCGAAGTCTTCGCCGCCGAGAAAGGTGTCGCCGTTGGTGGCCTTGACCTCGAACACACCGTCACCGAGCTCAAGAATGGAGATATCGAACGTCCCTCCACCCAGATCGAAGACCGCTATTTTCTCGTCTTTTTTCTTGTCCAAACCATAGGCCAGCGAAGCGGCCGTGGGCTCGTTGATAATCCGCAGCACGTTGAGGCCCGCGATGCGGCCCGCGTCCTTGGTCGCCTGACGCTGGCTGTCGTTGAAATATGCCGGTACGGTGATGACCGCGTCGGTAACCTTCTCGCCCAGGTAGTCTTCAGCGGTCTGCCTCATCTTTTGCAGAATGAACGCTGAGATTTCCGGGGGGCTGTACTTCTTATCCCTTACTTCGACCCAGGCGGCGCCGTCTTCGTGCTTAACTACCTTATAAGGCAGCACCTTGACCGCTTTTTGCACCTCGGTCTCTTCATAGCGCCGACCCATCAGCCGCTTGACCGCAAAGATCGTATTAGCCGGGTTAGTCACCGCCTGACGCTTAGCTATCTGCCCCACCAGGCGTTCACCGGAGTCGGTGAAGGCCACTACCGAGGGTGTAGTGCGACTGCCCTCTGAGTTGGCGATCACCACGGGATCGCCGCCCTCCATGATCGCAACGCAGCTATTGGTCGTGCCGAGATCGATTCCTATAACCTTGGACATCAGTAAAAAGCCTCTTTATGGACTGTTTTTCTTCCCTTGCTCAACGCCGCGCACCTGTCGCAAGCCGCCCGCTTCCATCGCGCTTCGGCGAGCGGCAGACTAAAAACCGCTCCTTAAACAACCGTCCCTGGTTAACTTCTGTTGCGTCCTGGCCGCAGCGGCTTAAACACCCGTGCTATCAGCCGAAAATTAACCATGAAGCCGCGGTTTTCAATCCATTCTTTCGTTTTGCTTGCCCTCAGCGCTTATGCTCGGAGCGGCCTTTGACCGCGATTCGTCCGATCCAGACAGGAGTCTCGATCCTCCTATTATGACGGCTCCTCCTCGCCTCCGTTGCGTTCGGTTTTGGCCCGATGGGCATCGCCACCCGCGCTTGGCGCCTCTTGCGCCCGGGCAGCATCACCCCGCCTCGGCGGCGCCTTGGCCACGGTCACGCGCGCCGGCCGAAGCACGCGGTCGCCGATCTTGTAGCCGGCATGAAGCTCGCCGACAACCGTGCCGGGCTCATGTCCGCTATTCTCGACGTGGTCGAGCGCCTCATGCTGGGCAGGGTCGAAACGCTCACCTTTGGCGCTAATTTGCACCACTCCATGCGCGCGTAAAAAATCCATCATCGAGCGTAGAACCAATTCCGCGCCTTCCACGATCGGCTTGCCGTTGCCGCCGCCGCGCGCGGCCGCCACCGTGCGCTCGAGGTTGTCGACCACCGGCAACAACTCACGCAAAAGCTTTTCGCGTTCCATTCGGACGTTGTCCTCGGCCTGCTGACGCATTCGCTTGCGCGCATTCTCGTTCTCAGCCAGCACCCGCAGGTATTTGTCCTTAAGCTCGGCTAGTTCGCGCGCCGTCTCTGCCAAATGCGCGCGCAGGTCCTCTGTCTCGCCGCGCTCACCAACCTCGGCGACTTCCGTTTCACCGGTCTCGGTCGTCTGTGCCGTGGCGGACGAAGAATCGAAGCCTTGCTGCTGCTTTGTTTTTTCGGTCATTTTATCCAATCGTTAGCGGTATTCCTCTCAACCGCAAAAATATAAGCATCATATGTCTGCCGCCCAAGCTTGAAGGCGCAAGCTCTAACCGCGCCCGTATCGCGTGGCGAAGCGTTGGGCAAAAAGCGGCCCTTAAGCGCTCCCTCGGCCATTCAGCCTCGCGCCCGAAGCGCCCGGGCAACTGATATCCCCCCGGAGTCCGGGACAGCGCGAGGCTAAGTCTAACCGCGTCCCCCTCCACGCTGCTTAAAGCACGCGCGTTCAAGGAACGTTCCGAATTTTTTCTGGCCATGGTGCCGCTTTACCGGCCAGCGGTCGGCGGCGCGAGATTCCGCGGTTAATTCCACACGCGCGAGAGCACGCGCGCCGTGTAGTCAACCAACGCAATCACGCGGCCGTAGTCCATGCGCAACGGCCCTATTACGGCCAGGCTGCCGAGCCTAACCGGGCCGCTGGCGTAGGCTGCGGCGACGACACTGAATTCGCTCAGGCGTGCGTCCGTGTTTTCGTGTCCGATCGCAACATTGGGATTGCTCTGGTCCACGATTTGGCCCAGCGCCTTGGCCAGCGCGGCGCGGTCCTCGAGCGCATCCAACAGTTCCTGCGCTTTCTTGGGTTCAGCGAACTCCGGCCGGTCCAGCACTCGGGCGCTGCCTTGCACATAAACCGCGTCGAATTCGGAGCGGACGAGCAGATCCGCGCCCAGTTGCAGGGCCTCATGGACCAACGAATGAGCGCGCGTTCGCTGCTCCTGCAAGGCGCGGCTGACCCTGATCTTGGCCTGCTCAGGCGTGCAACCTTTGATCAGCGAGGTCATGAAGTTGCTCACGCGGTTTAAGTCGTCCTGCGTGTAGTCACGCGTGGTCTCGAGCACGCAGTCGCGCACGCCCGCTCCAGCGGGAACGAGCAGGGCCGTCACCTGGCACGTGCGCAGATAGACCAGCTCGATTCGCTCGAGAGTCATCAAATCGAAGCACGGGCCGGTGGCGACCGCGGTATGACCGGTCAGCGTCGATAGCAGACCGGACGTATCACGCACTAATTGCGCCGGGTCGCGAGCATGGTCAGAGTAATAGAATTCGATTTGCGCGCGTTCCCGCAGCCCTACCTCCGGGCACGGCGTCAGACCGTCGACGAAGTGACGAAACGCCTTAGCGGTCGGGATCCTGCCGGCCGAGGTATGCGGCTGATAAAGGTAGCCCTCCTGCTCCAAGCCGGCCATTATGTTGCGCACCGTCGCCGGCCGCACTCCGAGCACATAGTTTTGCGCGATACGCCGCGAGCTGACCGCTTGGGCGGTATCGATAAATTCCTGTACGATTGCCCTAAGCAGCGCGCGCCGGCGCGGCTCCAGTTCCGGCCTCTGCTCCGGAGTAGCCATGAAACGAAACAACTGTCCCGTTTGGACCGCCAATTCGACGCCGGCCGCCCACGCGGGATAGCTCTTTGGTTAGCGGGTTTTCAGCCGCCACACAAGGCTTGACCCATAGCAGATTGTCCTCCATGTCGGCCGCTTTATTCAAACATCGCGCGGCTCACGGCCGGACCCTCAGCAAGCCGCCGGGCGGAGATAGAGGCTGGGCGCCGATGCGCGCGGCAGGGTTCAGCGACGAAACGGCGGGCGCCGTCCGATTCGCGCCCGGCGCAAACAAGACCACCGCGCCCGCGGCGCCGGCCTAAGACGCGGCGCGAAAAGAGGCCAACTCGCAGTGACACCAGGTCGAATCAAGCAGCGCAAGCGCGACCGCGTCTACATGCCCGTCGTCGCGCGCCATGAAGCGTGGATCGAGAGCGACAGCTATGACCGCAGCGCCTGGCGCCAGATCGTCGAGCAGGCGCCTAGCGTGGCCGGCTTGCTCGAGTCCGGGATGAATCTGATCCCCCATTTCGCGGCCTTCGCACAAGACCTGTTTTGCGCTTTGTTCAAGTACAACGTGGCGTGGCGCGATCCCGCCGCAGTAAGGCCCAGCGCGGCGCTCAATCGAATGATCCTGCGACGGCTGCTGGCCTCGGCGGCCTTCGCCTCGCTGCGCGAGCGCACCGTGCTCGAGGAGGACAAGGCCGCGATCGCCGCGTTGGTGCTAAGTCAGCAGGCGCTTGAGATGATTCGCAGCGAACGGCTGGTCAATCGCCGTGAGATGCTCGAGCTGTGGGACCTGGAACATCAGGAAAACGAATTGAGCGAGTGGGCCGCAGCGCTGAAAAACGCGCAGGAAATGGCCGAGCAGCCAGAGCCGGGCCAAGCGCCCGCGACGGCGCAAAGCGCCCGCGCGCTCAAGCAGGCCGCTCAGCGCGCAGCGCAGGTCAGCGAAGCCCGCCTTAACCAGAAGGCGCGGCGCTTGGAGGAGGCGCTCAAGCAAATCCGCCACGTCGAGCTCGGGCGCCTTGAGCTGGAGAGCGCCGAGCTGGCCAACAAAATCGAACAGGTCGCCGAAGACGCTCATCAGGTCGGGCTGGAATTCCACTCCGCCGCGCGCCTGTCGGCAGCCGAGCGCCTGGAACTGGGACGCAGGCTCGCCAGAAACCCGAAGCTCGGCGAATTGGCGCGCTTGGTCGGTCGCTTCAAGCAAGTTGCGCGCGCCGTCAGGCGCCACTCCTTAGACCGCGGCGCCGCTGAAGTTTACGACATTACGCGCGGCGCAGATGTCGGCCGACTGATTCCGGCCGAGCTCCTCGCCCTCGGCAATCCGCAACTGCGCGGCGAGTTCAAACGCCGCCTGCTCGAAGGCGCGCTGCTTCAGTATCAGTTGCGGCAAGATGAGGAAAAAGGCAAAGGCCCGATGATCGTGTGTCTTGACGTGAGCTCCTCGATGGCGGGCGAGAAGGAGCTGTGGGCTAAAGCCCTGACGCTGACGCTGTTAGACATCGCGCGGCGCCGGCGCAGGCTGTTTCGCGCCGTGCTTTTCTCGTCCGGCCCCGACAGCCCGCGTGTTTTCCACCTCAATCGCGAGCGGCGCTACGAACCGGCGCTAAAGGAAGTCCTGGATTTGGCCGAGTACTTCCCGGGCGGAGGAACCGATTTCGAATCGCCGCTGTCGGCTGCAATCACGTTGCTCCAACGCAAGGAGCTTAAGCGCGCGGACATCGTGCTTATCACTGACGGCGAATGCGAGGTCAGCCCGCAATGGCTGGCCCGCTTCGAGCAGACCAAGCGCGAGCTTGAGTTCTTGCTCTTCGCGGTGCTCGTCGATGTCGGGTCAAGCCGGCTTTCGACCTTGGCGCAGTTAGCCGATCAAGCGACCTCGGTTTCCAAGCTCGTGGCCGAAAGCGCGCGCAGCCTGTTCCTGGAAATCTAGCCCGCAACGCTGACGTTTTCTGTCGAGGACTGCGGAATATAGTGATAGGCAGGCTCTGAGGTTGGCCGTGGGACAGGCGTCCCGCGTGCCATCTCGGGCTGGAAGCCCGCGCAGCGAGCACCAGGCCCACCCCTCACGACTGCGCGCCGTATCAATATTTTGCAATCCTCAATAGGTGGACTACCGAATTGATAAAATGCCCGCAAAACCCTGATAGACACGAACTCGGATGCGCCGGGGGGCCAGGGCGTGGCCGGCGGACGTATTCGCCACTCCTGCCGGCGCCGATAGACAGACGCCGGACCAAAACCAGACGGAAACCTTGCACAGCGAAAGCGTCTGATCTATAAGGGCCTCTGAAGTCAGGAACCGCTAATGGAAATCCCGGATTACCGCTACAAACAGTTGTCCGGCGCTAAAGGCAAACCCTTGGCAAAATCCAAATTAAGCCCTGCGCGCAATCCCGAGCAAGTCAGAATGGATGAGGACACCGCGCGGCGCGGCAACTGGAGACGCTGGGGACCCTACCTTTCCGAACGGCAATGGGGCACGGTACGCGAAGACTACTCGGCCGACGGCAATACCTGGAGCAGCTTCCTGCATGACCAGGCGCGCAGCAAGGCCTACCGCTGGGGCGAAGACGGGCTGCTGGGCATATGCGACCGCCAATGCCGGCTGTGTTTTGCGCTTGCTCTATGGAACGGACGTGACCCGATCCTCAAAGAACGCTTATTTGGGTTGACCGGCAATGAGGGCAACCACGGTGAGGACGTCAAGGAATGCTACTTCTATCTCGACGCGTTGCCGACCAGCTCATATCTTAAGGCGCTCTATAAGTATCCGCAGACGCCGTTCCCGTATGACCGCTTGGTGGAAGAAAATCGTCGTAGGGGCCGCAACGACCCGGAATTCGAGTTGCTCGACTGCGGCGTATTCGACGCAAATCGCTACTTCGACGTCTTTGTGGAGTACGCCAAGGCCGGGCCAGAAGACATCTTAATTCGAATCACCGCCGCCAACCGCGGGCCCGAAGCGGCCCCGCTGCATCTGCTGCCGACGCTATGGTTTCGCAACACCTGGGTCTGGGGCCGGCAAGGAGAGGACTATTCTGCCAGGCCACGGCTTAAGCGCGTCGCAGCGGGACAGATCAGCGCGGAGCACGAGACTCTAGGTAACTATCTCTTCTGCGTTGAGTCGAGCCCGGACGGCGGGCCTGAACTGCTGTTCACCGAGAACGAGACCAATACTGAGCGCCTCTACGGCCTGGCTAACGCGCAGCCTTACGTCAAGGACGCTTTCCATCGCTACCTAATCGAAGGGCAAAGGGAAGCGGTCAATCCGGCCGCAAACGGCACCCGGATGGCCGCGTACTACCGGTTCGTCGTCCCCGCGGGCGGGGAGTGCACGGTTCAGCTACGGTTGACCGAGGCATCCGGCGCGGGCGGGCAAGCTTTTGGCGCCGAGTTCGACCGCATCGCGGCTCAGCGCTTAAGCGAGTGCGAGCAGTTCTACCAGGATTTGCGCAAGAGCATCGAACGAATTTACCTCGAAGGAGCGCCGGCGGGCGCGGGCGTCCCGACACAACAGGCGCCGTGGGATTCGGAGCAGCTATTGATGATGCGCCAGGCACTCGCCGGCATGTATTGGACTACGCAGTTTTATCACCTCGACGGCAAGGAATGGCTCGAAGGCGATCCTGCTTATCCTCCGCCACCGCCCGAACATGCAAAGACCAGAAACGGCGACTGGCAGCACCTGCACTGTAAAAACCTGATTTTGATGCCGGACAAGTGGGAATATCCGTACTTCTGCAGTTGGGACCTGGCCTTTCACGCTCTGGCGCTTGCTTCGGTCGATCCGGATTTCTCCAAGCGCCAAGTGGAACTGGTGCTGCATGACAACTATATGCACCCGAACGGGCAAATCCCGGCCTATGAATTCAACTTCTCCGACGTCAATCCGCCAGTCCAAGCGTGGGCGGCGTTTCGCATCTACAAAACCGAGGGCTTGGTGAAGGGCGTGGCGGACCGTGTATTCCTAGCCCGGCTGTTTCAGAGGCTGCTACTCAACTTCTCATGGTGGGTTAATCGCAAGGACCCGGAGGGCAGAAACATCTTCGGCGGAGGGTTTTTGGGGCTGGACAATATTGGGGTGTTCGATCGCTCCCGCCCGTCGCCGACAGGAGGGCGTCTGGAGCAGGCCGATGCCACCGCGTGGATGGCCTTTTACTGCGCCAGCATGCTCGACATCGCGCTCGAACTGGCCTATCACGACCGAGCCTACGAAGACATCGCCTACAAATTCTTCGAGCATTTCAGCGCGATCGTTGACGCGATCAATACCTTGGGTGGGACCGGGCTGTGGAACGACGAGGACGGCTTTTACTACGACCAAGTGGATATTGACGGTCGCCCAGTACCGCTGCGCTCGCGCTCGATGGTGGGTCTGATTCCGGTGCTTGCCGCGGCCGTAGTCGATTCCAGCATGCTCAACAAGATGCCTGATCTCTTCAAGCGAGTGAGCTGGTTTATGCGCCATAGGCCCAATCTCGCGCGCCACCTGACGTTCGCGCAGAGTAAGGACGGAGCTCCGATGGCGCTGCTGGCCCTGCCCCCGGCGCATCGATTGGTTCGAGTCTTGCGCTACGTTCTGGATGAAGCCGAATTTCTTTCGCCTTACGGGATACGTTCACTTTCACGCTATCATGCGGAACACCCGATCGTCTTCGCCGCCGGGGGTGGGGAGCATCGCGTCGTTTACACCCCAGGAGAATCCGATAGCGGGATGTTCGGCGGCAACTCGAACTGGCGCGGTCCGGTATGGTTCCCAATCAATTATCTATTGATTGAGGCCTTGGAAGCCTACAACGTGTTTTACGGCGAGCAATTGAAAGTGGAATGTCCGACCGGTTCGGGACGCATGATGAACCTGGCGGAGGTTGCCCGCGAGATCGCAACTCGCGTTTCTCGGCTATTCATCCCCGACGCTACTGGACAACGGTCCTGTCATGGAACGGAGCGCCGCTTCGCCCGCGACCCGCACTGGAAGGATTTGGTGCTGTTTCACGAGTATTTTCATGGCGACACCGGACGCGGCCTTGGCGCCAGCCATCAAACCGGCTGGACCGGCTTGGTCCTTAGGTGCGCGCGCCGCGCCGCCATGCGTTTTCATCGCTTCAACTACCAGCCCGGGCCAAGCGTGCGCTTGAGTTAGTGCAGTGATCGGCAAGCATTCCACGAGCGCCGGCGGATGGTGCGCGGCATCAAGCAACGCGGTTACAATGCCGCGAGCATTTGCCGCGCCGGCGCCGGCACCATAAATCTCCGTTGAATCGCCGGAAAGCTCGGGACCGAAGACCTGAACCAATCAAAAGGCTTCGCCCATGAGTTTCAATCGCGACGGAGCGGAAACCCACCCCAAACCGTAAGCCCAACGGGGGCTTTCGACCATCCGGGCGCGGCAGGTCACCGCTCGAGCAGGCGGTCACGCCGGGCAGCAAAATTTTCGCCCACAGCAAACCTCGCGCTCGGCCCAAATAATCTGGGCGGCCTAAGCCCGGCGTTTGAGGGTCGGAGGCCGGCGGCTAGCGCGAGCCTGGGCCGGCGGGCTGGGTTTGCCGCTCGCTGCTGCTCGCGGGTCTCTGGCTCTCCTCAGTGTCTGCGTCACCGGCGTTGCGTGGCTCCTCCCGATTCGCGCCGGGGAGCGTAAAGAACTGGGACGAGACGTCGCAGCAAAGCTCGTAGCTATCGCCCGCACGCGGATCGGCGTCGTAGACTTCGATCTCGCCGTTCGCGTCCAGCCTTACGACCTGATAGTTGGTGACGCCGAAGGCGCGCTCGACCCGCACCATGTAATATTCTCCGGTCTCCAGAGGATCGGGCGGACCCGCCTCCGGCAGGGTTTGAATAAGGCCGCGCGGCAGCTTGCCGTAAGCGACGGCGCTGACGCGCAGGTCGCCGTTGACGTTTGCTACGGGAATGTCCGAGAGAACCGAGAACGGCGAGGCGCGCGACAGCAGCGTCCGCTTGACCGGTTTAGGCTCGATCCGCCAAATCGTAGTTCCGCCGCCAAAGCGCACCAGCGAGCGCGCATGGCCCTCGGACGCCGGTCTCGCCATAAGAAGTTGCGCCCGCTGATACTCGACCACGGTCAGCGAACGCAAGAAATCACGCCTCTCGGCGTACTCGATATGAACTAAGAAGGAGTTGTTCTCCTGCACCGGCTCAGGCGCCCGACTCTGCTCGTCATTCGCAGACGCAGGCGCGGTCGGCTTTTTTGACCAGAAGTTAAGATGCGTCTGATAGAACGAGCATCCTTGCCCTAGCCAGAGGCAAACGAAAATAAGGCCGAGCCACAACCAGGCGCGCCTCGCAGCGCCGCCCATTAAACGGCCCGAACGTGACCAAGTAGGCCGCGCTTGCCGGCGCCTGCGGCCGCCACGGTTAGCTAGTGCGCCGCTCAATGGCCGCTGAGGATGGGGAGCGAGTGCCGGAAGTCTTGGATTGTTACGTTGAACGAGCACCAGACCGTCGCTTGATAACCGTTCGCGACCGACAGCGAGCATCGCTTCCGGTCAGGCACGCGGCAAACGCCGCGCCGTCGCGGTTAGACGAAGCAAAGCAGCGGAGCGCATTCGTTGCCGTGCGCGCTCGAGGGAAGAGCGAGGCTCGGCTCCCCAAGGGCGGGGACTGTTGACGTCACGTCCATCATAGGTCGTACGGCGACAGTGACCAAACGCTCAGCCCATTTCCTACAAAGCATAGCGCACAACCCAGCGCCGTTTGCACCGGGAAGCTCGATGACGAACCAAAACCGCCTGATACTGGACATGCTCTTGAGCCATGGCCTTCGTACGGAGGTCGCCCGCTCTCAATGGCCGGCACTTGCACGGCGCAACTAACATGCACCGCTCCGTCTCCGGCGAATAAGATTACGTCCCTTTCAGGTAGGCGAATCCGGCCAAAGGCGTCATTCACGTCGGAACTAAGTAAGACCGCCGGAGGTCTGGGCTGAATCGCAGCGCCCGCGCGCTGCTGAGGCGGCTCGCCCGCAATCGGCCTCAGCGCCGCTTAGCGCTCTACCTGCGGCTCCAGCGCGCCGCTGCCGGCGTGCTGGAGCCGGCCAGAATTTCTCGCACACGCGAGCGCTTGTAATTACCCGGCGGTGCCAAACCTAGCCGAACGAGCTCGGCCTCCAGCACTTGCTTGAGTTCCTGACTACACTGCTCGATCTCGAATTCTTCCGGCGTTTTTCCCGCCTCCGGGCCTTCGAGCTCGGCACCGCGCCGGCGGCCGTAGATCTGCTGCAGGCGAAGCTCGGCCTTGGCCAGCAACAGGCGGTATTTATGATCCAGGCGGCGCAGCGATTCGTTAGCCTCTACCAGCGCAAAAACGCGCGCGCGCAGCCGGCGCCATTCAAGGACCGTCAAGAGCATGACGATCAGCATCACCGCGGCGGCGGCGCCGGCGCTGGTCGCCGCGGTCCGCCACCATGGAAGAACGCGGACATCACGCTGCAGCGCGCGATTAAGCGCGACCAGTTCGGCGTTGCGCGCATCGGTCGCGTGGACTTCCTTTTCCAGCGTGCCGATCTTGCTGCGCGCCTGCTCCAGTTGCCGGCTAAGGTCGCCGACCTTTTGCGTCAGCTCGCCCACCTGCGCGGCGAAAGGATTGGGAATGCGCAACGGCTGGCCGACCTTCAACACCGTTTCCGGGGCAACATGGTTGAGCCGCATTAGCTCGGCGGTTTCGACGTGAAACAGCGCCCCTATGGAAGACAATGAGTCGCCCGTGCGCACCGCATAGGAAAAGTCCGCGGCGCTCTGGGCGCTCGCGGACGGATTTTGCTCGATGTTACCAGGCTGCTGGTTCGTTTCGGGCTTCGCGCCGACCGCGCCTGCGGCTCTCGCCGCCGGCTGATGAGTACTCCCGGCGGCGGACGGCGCGCGTTGAGCCGGCGAAAGGTTCTCCTCGGTCAGTACCGGCGGCTCCGCCTGCAACTGCACAGCCAGGAGAAGGAGCAACACGCCGCCTGCCGTGAGGCCGGTTAAGCCAAGCCTCTGAGCGCCGCGAGCCATGCGGACATAAGCCATCTTAAATCGAAGTTTAATGCCTCACGCCTCGGATGCCAAGCTTGCGTTCTTGCGCCCGGCCCTCCGCCATAGCCGAAGCGACTGGCCAACAACAACATTATATGGTATGCGAAGCGCCTTTGTCGGGCCGACATCCGCATCCTCGCGGGCCCGATGCAGGGCGTCTGTCATGGCGTAGCCCGCACGTGCCGTGTGGCGTGCCTCGCCACTTCCTGCCGAGGGACGCCAGCCGCGGCCTTTTCGAAGCACCGCGAGGCGCTGGCCGGGGCGCAGGCCGAGCCCTCGTCGGGCGCCATCTCGGACACGTGCTGGGCCCTCGCGTGCACCGGCGCGGCGAAAACCCGCTTTGAGCGCGACCTGCCTGAGAGGCGCCGGATACTAACCGGTTACTAAACGATGTCAACTTAGGTAAGCTGTGCGCACGCGATAACTTGGCGGAATAACGACGGAATTCGCTCGCGGATGCCCGGGGTAGAAGCCGCGCCACGGAGCTTTTATTGGTCTCTAAGTTGGCGCGCACGGCATCGGCCGGCGCCACTGAGCCGGGCCGCGCCCGGAGCAAAAGCGCCGCCGGCTCGCCGCTTCTGTCGCGCTCTATTCGGACCACAATGAAGCTTAGACCGATTGAACCACGCAACGCGCGCACGCAAAAACTCTCGACCCTGTCGCGCTTGGTCGGGCGCGCGCAGCTTGCGCGCCCAATCCGGCCTGGGGCAAGTATGCGGGAGTTTCTCGATGCATTGCCCGACACCGATGCCGCGCGCGACCTGCGGGCGCTGGCGCGGCAGATCGCGCGCGCCCGCCGGGGCGGCCGCGTGTTTCTTCTGTTGAGCGGCGCACATCCGATAAAGACCGGGCTGGGTCCGCTGATCTGCGAGCTTATGCGCGGCAAGATTCTGAGTGCTATCGCCTGCAACGGCGCGATGATGATTCACGACTTCGAGTTTGCTTTGGCCGGCCGCACCTCCGAGGACGTCGGCGCGGGACTGGCCGAGGGCCGGTTCGGGATGGCCGAGGAGACCGGCGCCTTTCTCAATCAGGCGGCGGCCAGCGCGGCGCGCGAGGGCAAGGGCTTGGGCGAGGTCGTAGGCCGCGAGATCTTGCGCCGGCGCCTTAAGTACCGCGCCACCAGCGTGTTCGCCTGCGCCTGCGAGGAGGGCGTTCCGCTGACGGTTCACGTCGCCCTGGGCGCCGACATCGTGCATATGCATCCGCAGGCCGACGGAGCGGCGATCGGCCAAGCCACCATGAACGATTTTCATCGCCTGACGGCGGTAGTGAGCCGGCTTTCGCGCGGCGTGGTGGTGAATCTGGGCTCGGCGGTGGTGATGCCCGAGGTTTTTCTCAAAGCGCTCAACCTCGCGCGCAATCTCGGCGCCAAGGCGGCGGATTTTACCGCCGCAGACATGGACTTCGTGCGCCATTATCGGCCGCGCGTGAACGTAGTCGAGCGGCCGACGGCGAGCGGTGGGCGGCGCGTCCTGTTGACCGGCCATCATGAGCTGATGTTCCCCTTGCTATGCGCCGCGATTGGTGAGGAAATGTCGCTTCTAGGCCGCGTCGGAAAAGACCGCGGCGCAGCCCGGACGCGCGCCGGCCGTGCGCCCCGCGGCGATGGAAGATAAGTTGCCGAGCGACCGTGCTAAAGCGACGCGCAAGGACTTGCCGCCGATCGCGCTACTCAGTGATTTCGGCTCGCGCGACCACTATGTCGGGGTGATGAAGGGCGTGATCGCCGGTCTTGCTCCGTCGGCGCCGATTATCGACCTGACCCACGGCGTGCCGGCGCAGTGCGTGACCGCCGGCGCCCTGGCGTTGCGCGAATCGTGGCGGTTTTTTCCCCGGCGCACGGTCTTTTTAGCGGTAGTCGACCCTGGGGTCGGCACCGCGCGGCGAGCGGTGGCGATCGAAACCGCGGCCGGCGCGCGCCTGGTGGGACCGGACAACGGAGTTCTATGGCTGGCGGCCGAGCAGGCCAAAGTTAAGCGCGCGGTCGAGCTTGACGCGCCGCGCTACCGCCTGGCGCGCGTCTGCGACACGTTTCACGGCCGCGACGTATTTGCGCCGGCGGCGGCTTATCTCTGGCGCGGCGTCGCGCTGCGCGCCTTCGGCCCCGCGGTAGCCGACCTCGCGCGCCTCGACCTGGGAGCGGTGGAGCAGCGCGCGCGCCGGCTTTGCGGCGCCGTGATCTACGTCGACCATTTTGGGAACCTCATCAGCAACATCACGCGCGAGCAGTTTGAGGACTTTGCGGCGCGCTTTCCAGGCCGCGGGGTTTCGATTAAGATCGGCGCCAGAGCGCGGGTGAGATTGGCCCGCACTTACGCACAGAGCGCGGCGGGCGCGGCAATGGCGTTGTTCGGCAGCTTCGAACTGCTCGAGATCGCCGTGCGCGACGCCAGTGCCGCGCGACGCTTCCATGCCGGAGCCGGAACCGCGGTCGAGGTAAATATAGATAGATGAACGAGGAAAAAGTTTCGCCGCCCGTTCTAACGGAAATCCCGCGCCTGGCCGCCGAGGGACAGCCCCAAACCTACTCCGGCGAGGTCAGCTCGCGGCGCGCGATTCCGGCGCTCAACCTGGTATTGTTTCTGCTTACCCTGCTGACCACGACTATGGCGGGGGCGTATCTGGAGGGCGCCGAGCGGCCGCTGTCAAGCGCGCGCGAGCTGATGCTTGGGTTGCCGTTTTCGGCCGCGTTGATGGTGATACTCCTGTGCCATGAGCTGGGGCACTACGTGACCGCGCGCTACCACCGCGTCAACACCAGCCTGCCCTACTTTATCCCGGTTCCGTTTCCGTCGGTGTTCATGATCGGGACCTTCGGCGCTTTTATCCGGATCAAGACGCCGCCGCAATCGCGCCGGGTGATGTTTGACGTCGGCGCCGCAGGCCCCTGGGCAGGAATGGTTCCGGCGATAATCGCGGTGTATATCGGGCTTAAGCTTTCTCAGGTAACGCCGCTGGACAAAAGCCTCGGCGGCTTGGAACTGGGAGATTCCTTGCTGTTTTCCTTTCTGACGCAGCGGTTTCTGGGGGTCGATCCGAACACGGTTATGATCAACCTTCATCCGATCGCGTTCGCCGGATGGCTGGGGCTGTTCATCACGTCGTTGAACCTGCTGCCGGTGGGCCAGCTTGACGGCGGGCACGTGGTGTACGCGCTGTTCGGCCGCGGCCACGCACTGATCTCGCGGCTCTTCGTGCTGCTCTGCTTTGTGGTTGTCGGCGGGGCGCGTCTGCTGGGCTTGCCGCATTGGGACGGCTGGCTGATGTGGGGTTTTCTGTTGCTCTTTTTGGGCTTAAGTCATCCGCGGGCGGTCGATCAGGAGACGCCGCTTAATCCCGCGCGGCGGCTTGTGGCCTGGCTTACGCTGGTGCTGTTCGTCGTCACGTTGAGCCCGGTACCGTTTTCATTGACCGAGCCGTCGCCGGGCAATTCCGTCGAGCAGGTTTACGAGATTCTCTGCCGGGGTGCGCATGCCCTGCCGCTGCTGCATTCGATGTAGGCGCGATCGAAGCGGCGGCGCCGGAGCGCCGATCATCGCGGGCTCGGCTGCCGGCGCGGCAAATCGGCGCGCTCGTACGGGATAGCGAGCGATGGAGCGCCCGAGCTGGGATCAATACTTCATGACCATCACGCGCCAGGTCGCCGAGCGCTCGACCTGTCTTCGCGCCAAGGTGGGCGCGGTGATCGTGCGCGAACGCAGCATTCTCGCCACCGGCTACAACGGCGCGCCGGCCGGCTTTCCCCATTGCACCGAAGTGGGATGCCTAATCTACGAATCGCGCACGCCGACGGGCGAGGTCGAGCTCAACTGCTATCGCAGCATCCACGCCGAGATGAACGCCATCTCGCAAGCGGCCAAGAACGGCGTGATGATCGCCGCAGCAGACATCTACGTGACGCATACGCCATGCGTCCACTGCCTCAAAGTACTGGTCAACACGCGGCTTAGCACCATCTTTTACGAGACCGAGTACAAGCTTCACACCATCTCCGAGTGGCTCGACTACGGCCGCATCAAACTGGTTCACGTCGCCCCGCCGCTGGCATCCCCGCCCTCATGATCAACCCCGCCGCAGATCGAATCGCTGGGCATACGACGGCAAGCGCTCGGTGGCGCTTCGAGAAAGAGGATTTGCTTAAGCGCGCGATATGAATGCAAACAAGGCGCGTTCCGACCGATGACCGCGACGATGCCACGCATCAAACTGTATTCAATAAAAATAAGAAACTACTTGGGCGCGGGTGACCCGCCGGTAGAGCTTGAGTTCAACGGCGACTCTGGGCTTCTTTGTGGTCCGAACAACAGTGGAAAGAGCACCATCCTTAAAGCGCTTGCGGCCCTAAAGCAAATTGCCCACGATTTACTGAGTGGGAGCAGCTTTGGGGTGCAGGCGGGTTGGAGAGCGGAGCCCCTGGCGACAGCGGATGTATTTCATTGGGGAACGGGGTCTTTCGAGCTTGGTGCGACCTTCCTTGTACCGCACGGCTTGTTCGGTGTAAGCAACGCATTGAGCGCGTTGGGGATGCAAGCGGCCGATTCGATGCAGGTACGCTTTGAGGTCGCTCTTACTGCCCAGCGAAAGTCTTTATTGGGTATATGGTTCAAAGACCACAAAGTTTTTGACCCTAAGGGAAACACCGGAGCATTCCGAAGGCAAGATGGCTGGCTCGTAGCGGAGCGTCGGTTGTCGGATGTCTTGAGCCCGATTCTGGACTTGCCGAAATTGCTCGCCGCCCGTGTGTGGTACTTCCCTTCTCTTCGTTCGATAGGGACCGGGAACGTTAGTGACCTTGACCGCTTAGCCGCCGGCGCGGGGATTCCCGACTGGGTGCGAATGGCGAGGAATCCGGACGCCTATAAGTCGGAGCAGCGTCGTGCCGCCAACCTGCTGCAGGAATTCGAGGCAGAATTCGCGACGTTCGCAGGTTTTGGAAAGCTGGAGCTCATGGTCCGGGAAAGCGGGAGCGAAATCAACGCGCAGATTGACGACCATCTCCGGCCGCTCTCGAATCTTGGTTCGGGAATTGGGGAAACTTTGCTGATCCTGCTATGCGCGAAGATCGCTTATTCCGGGTCAGTCGCCCGCGATCTCGATGTTTTGCTCCTTGAAGAGCCCGAACTGCACTTACATCCGGCACTGCAGCGCAAGCTCCTTGAGCAACTCAGCCAGTACGGCGTGCAGGTCATCGCAACCACTCACAGTCCCACTGTTGTCAATTGGTTCGCGCGCAATCAGAAGCGCGTGTTCCGCACGGAACTCGTTGGCGAGTTACCATCAAAGGCGGTCAGAGCTCGGCCGGCGAAGGGGTTGGCCGAGCTGCGTGAACTGATTGAGAGCATCGGGCTTTCACCCGCCGACGTGTTGCTGGCGGACAAGGTGCTGCTGGTCGAAGGCACCAACGACGTGCCCGTATTCAAGGCCTGGTTGTCGAAGGCGCCTTCCTACAGGGGGCAGAACGTTGCGGTCTTGTCTCTGGGCGGCAGCGACGCCGCCGGCGCGAACTTCGATCCGAACCAGTGGACGAGCTTGCATCCGAGAATTCGCGCAATTCTTGATAGCGAGCGGAAATCTGCAGAGGAAGACCCATCAGCGCAACGACAGCAGATGAAGCACAGGTTGGGCGCCTCAGGTATCCATTGCCACCTGACTGAGTGGCGCTCAATCGAAAGCTACTTTACGCCGCGCGCGCTGAAGCAGGTCTATGGCGATTGCCCCGCCGACTTGGATCAGTTCGGCGCTCCAAATCTCATCGAGCAGGGCGTAAAACAGTTCAGCAAGTCACGCAACGGCGAAGTCGCACAGGCGATGGAATGGGGCGAAATCGAAGCCACCGACATCGGCAGAGAAATGGAGGATTTCCTGAAATCCTGAGTTTGTTGCGACAGCGTCTACACGCTCCATTCTGCGAAGACCCGTGTCTATGCTACCATTACTCCTGCCATCGGTAGGAAGATATTTGTATAAGCGTGGCAAAGCTGTCTGTCTCATTGCCTGGGCCGCTGGCTGGGTTCGTCGAGAACTACCCGAAAAAGCGCCGTTTGAACCGCTCGAAGGTTATACTCGAAGGTTATAGAAGAGGCGGTCAACTTACTTCGGAGCCGGGAGCTGGAGGCTGCCTATCGCGAAGCCGATGCAGAGTACGACCGAGCTTGAGAGAGCACGGTCGCGGATGGGCTTGCCGACCAAACGTGGTGACATTTACTACGCCAGTTAAGCCCCAAAAAACATGGCTCAAACCTGGGACTGCAAGAGAAACGACTAATTATTGAAGGCAATCTGAAAGGGGTTAGCAAAAAGGCGCTTAGGAAAAAAGCAGCCGCCCAGCGGCTGGCCAGAATTAGAGCGTGAACACACGCAAAGCCAATGGAAGATGTAGCGATATCGGTTGTGTGCGGCCAGTGCCGAACAGCTTTAACGGAGAACCCGGACGCGACGCCGGAAACGCGGGAACCCTGTGCTCAGTGCGGTTCGACCGCGCGTAGCCTTGAGGTGGCCGTAGGCGCGAAAGTGAGTACTCACGCCGGAATCAAGGGCAAGGGGCGTCAACTTCAGACGGGGAGGCCCGCATTTGAGTTTGTGACCCGCGAAGACTATTGGCGCAAAACAGGTGAATGGCGATGGTATGAAGTGTTCATCGATCGAGTCCGAAACATCTATCGGAAAGTAGTACGCGACCGCAAGACTGGTCAGGAATTGTACAGATGCGAGGAATCGTTGCGTGAGCACACCGGGCATGGGCGCACAAAGCTCCCGGGCCGACGCAAAAAGTAACTGTACAGGCCCGCATATCATAGTGACAATTCTGGTCTTGCTGGATTCCTTTCCGTATCATTCTCGCGCGTGGCTGCCGCGCGAGGAATCCCGGGCTTTTCGCCTCCTGTGGAATGACCAACCGACATTCCTCGCCCGCGCCGGACACGTGCGCGGGAATCACAACCGCAGCTGCATCGGAGCAGATTCGGTGGCACGATCTTATGCAGGACTCAATAGCCTTCCGTGGGACCGTCAATCGCCTGGATAAGGAGGAATAGTTGCCACCACGCATCGTCGCCTCGAGGGCGCGAAGTTAGAACCCAGGCGGGTGTTCGGTGGCGTTTTCGCTCTACGTTCATATTCCGTATTGTCTTTCGAAGTGCCCATACTGCGACTTTAACTCCTACGCGGCCGCGGTATTTCCGGAGCAGGACTATACGCGCGCGCTGATAGCCGAGCTTCGCCGCCGCGCGCAGGAGCCGCCTTGGGCGGGTGAGCGTATCGCGACGATCTTCTTCGGCGGCGGGACACCGTCGCTTTTCGCCGCGTGCTCGATCGGCGAAGTTATCGAGGCGTGCGAAAACCTATTCGGTATCGAAGCCGGCGCCAAAATCACGCTCGAAGCCAACCCGGGCACCATAGACCTCCGCAAGCTTCTCGGTCTGCGCCGCGCCGGTGTGAATCGTATCAGCTTCGGCGCGCAATCTTTCAAAGATGAGACGCTGAAATTTCTCGGGCGAATCCACGATGCCGAACAGACACGACGCTCGGTGGCGACAGCCCTCGACGTTGGCTTTGAGCATCTCAACGTCGATTTGATTTTCGCGGTGCCCGGTCAGACCTTCGACGACTTGGTGAGAGATATTGACGAAGCGGCCGCACTCAACCCCGACCACATCTCATGCTACAACCTCACATTCGAGGAAGGCACGGCGTTTTACGCCGCGCTTAAGCGCGGGCGCATTCGGCCGCTCGGACAGCGCGCCGAGTCCCTGATGTACGCGCTCGCCCGCAAGCGATTGGCTGAGTACGGCTACGCGATGTACGAAATCTCGAACTACGCGCGCCCGGGCGGTCAATGCCGGCATAATCTGGCCTACTGGCGGGCGCAGAGTTTTCTCGGCGTGGGGGCGGGCGCGCATAGCTACGCTCGGCGCGGGCCGGGCGGCCGTCGATGGTGGAACGAGCGCGCGCCGACGACGTATATCAAGCGTGCTCTAAACGATGGAATTGCCGAGAGCGGCGGCGAGTCTGTCGACGACCGCACGGCTGCCGGCGAGTTCGTATTTTTGAATCTGCGCCTGAACGAGGGCTTTGCTCGGGCCGATTTCGAGCATCGGTTTGGTAGGAGCTTCGACGGTTTTTTCGGCGCGGTACCGGCGCGGCTTTTCGCCGACGGGCTGCTCATGAGCGAGCACGGTCGCGTACGCTTGAGCGAGCGCGGACTTGAACTCGCCGACGCTGTGGCCGCTGAGTTCGTCTAGACTCGGAGGCTCAACATGGTGTCGGGTCGCCGCTATCCATGTTAAATGCCGCGCGACAGGGACAGCAGGTTAAGGTGGCAAACCGGTACGAGCCTTAAGTCCGTGTCGTTCAGCTACTCGGCTTGCTTGGAGGCAGTGTGCTGCCCGTTGTAACTAGGCGCTTGAGCCGTTCGGAGGTCTTCTCCGCCCACAGATCTATCGCGGCCTCGGCGTCGCCCCACTGCCATTGCGCAGCTGCCTTCATCGCAGTTCCCCCAGTTCGTATGTCCACCGCCGCCGCGAGTAATTCGCCGGTCTGCGCGTCAATAACCTTCCCTGCCATTTCGGCCGAACCGACGAACGCATAGCTACCCGTGGCCAGCGACTGGAGCGCGTTGACCAGCCGGATCTGCGGCACCACCAGCGAAACCGAGCGCAACACCGGAACCGCACCGCTGGCACTAATCAGCGCCACCTGAACGACCATGACATCTGGACCGCCCTGATCCGTCATGACGAAATTCTTGGCGATGTCTTCCTTCAGCTTGTTATAGTAATAAGCTGTCAGGACCTGCTGATCGGTCGGTGAGACGGACGAGTTCTGCGCATCCCAGAATTGAACCGGCTGCAACATGATCTTACGGTACTTGCTCCACTGCACATGCGGGTTGATGTAGACGAGCGCCGCCTGACCTTCTTTACCCGGTTTCAGCAGCCTTTCGTCTTTGCCGAAAAAGCCTCGTGGCAGCTCAACCGTGGGCTTTTCACCCTCGAGCCGCTGAATCAAATTCGGCGCCGGTCTGTTGGTCTCCGAACACCCGGCGATCAGGCCCGCGACTAGAGCAGCCGCTAACAATCCAACGAACTTATTCAATGTTGCCACCATCTCTGTTTATCCAGGTTCCTGAGCTAAACGCCTTACTCCGAGGCGGACCCGATCTTCCAAACCACGATCGGCGAGCTTAAAGTGGGAAATCCTGCCCCGCTTTGAACCTCATCGTGCCGGCAATTTCCCGTTCGCTTTGGGATTTTCTCCCCGCGCCGCACCGGCAAGCTGCATCGCCTGCTCGAAGACCTGCCGCCCACCTAAGCGACGGCCTGACCGCTGAAGCCGCCTGCATCACCTCTGCCTCCAATGCCGTAACGCTTCCCCCGCTTCCAGGCAGCTACGCGGCGAGAGGTCTGATAATCGGATGCGAGCGCGTGGCCTTGACGAACTTCAGTTCCCTTCTCGTCCGGCCGGGTGCATCTCGCACAGCTTCTCCTTCAGAAACCTTGACGTGCCGCAGCCCAACGCACTGAGCCCGAAGCTTTCCGCCAACTCCGAGATTCCGGGAAAGCGAGCCTGCGAGTCCTTCGGCAAGGAAACCAACCCGGCTTCCGCCACGTCATTCAGCACCTCAACCGCGCACCAAGCCACTCGGCCCTTATAGCACTGTTACCAGTTTGAATGAATAGCCCAGCGGCCTTAAACGCGACGCCGATCCGTGCGGCAGGGGCGACCTTCTGCAAAGGGGCCGGAGCCGCACGGAGAAAAATTGCCTCCGGCCATTCACGCCCGTGGAGGATTCGCCTACGCTTGCTTCAGTTACAGTGGCCAAAACGGCAATCCCCGTTATGAATTCTACCCACCCGGGCAAGGGTGAATCGTCGCTCCAAGGCGCGGCACCTAATGCAAGGCCCGCGAGCGGCGCGATGCAACCCGCTCGGCAATGGCATCTTCATGGTGCTGCAGGGCCGGAATGGAGAGGTGGTTCGGCTCCCAACGGAGAGAAAGGCCGCCGCTCTCATTGCGCGGGAACTTCATGGGGGCCACTACGTGATGCTCGAATTGTTGCCAAATGCCGGAGGCTGAGGTAGTGAGGATTTGATAGATGCCGGCGATCAGTAACGAAGACCGGCGCTACCTCAATGCCGTGCTCGACCCAATCCGGGTGCGCGCTCGGTATAAGCCGAAGTTCGGACAGGGCACCAAGGCACCAGGTCTAACGCTTGAAGAATTTCAGACGCTTTACGGCAGAGACCCTTTCTACACCTGGTTTGGGCTTAATAATCCCCTGCTGTACGCGGCGCACAAGGCGGCAGGGGGAATGACAAGCGTTTACCGGCAAATCGGCATTGGCTGCGAGAAGCTTTTCCGGACAATCCTGAAGGATTCTTTCCAGTTGTCGGCGACGGATGTCATCTGGTCCTACAAGGTGCCGCGTCGGAACGGTAAAACGCGTACCCTTCATCTCGATGGCCGCGTCCCTCTGGACAAGGTGCCCGATCCTGCGAAGCGCGAACGTTTCAAAGATTGGATGCGTCAATCTGCTGCAAAGCTAGAGGTCGATCCGAAGGTTTTCGATTCACTAAAAGGCACGGTGTTTGAAGTCCGGCAGGGGCACAAGAGCAAGGACTCAAAGCGCCAAACGCCGACATTGGTAACGCGAGCGCGGCCTACGCGAAAGCCTATTTCCCCTGCGCCGTAATTCTGTCTGCGCAGATTGACGGCGATATTTTGGCGCGTTACCGTGCGGCGGGATGGTCTATTGTCACCGGGATTGTGGGGACTAACGATTCTCTGGTTTCGACATACGATTTCATGCGTGATGTCGCGGGCTATGATCTGGCCGCTTTCTTTGAGCGTAACCGCGGGACGCTTCGCACGGAAATTTATGCCGTACTGAAAGCCCTTCTGGTGCCGGAAACAAAATGAACGCGGCTGTGGGACACAACCTCCAGCAACGAGCGGAATACACGCATAAGCACAACCTCCGTACCGGGCGGCACGGCTGGCTGCGCCTAACACCTGCCTACTCGGTTAAGTTGGTAGAAGCACTAATCGCCCAGTGCGACCGCCCCATGCTGGTGTTAGATCCGTTTTCGGGTACAGCGACCACGGCGCTGTGCGCCGCGTATCACGGTCACAAAGCGGTGACGATCGAGATTAACCCCTTCCTCGTGTGGCTTGGGGAAGCAAAGACCGCGCATTACTCCGAGGCGACATTGGCGGTGACCCGCGATACATGCGCGGGCGTGATTGATCTCGTAAAGCGGAAGAGGATCGAGCCCGTACCACCTCCGCCCATTCATAACATCGAACGATGGTGGGCGCCGCGAGAGTTGGGCTTCTTATGCGCGGTGCGCGCGGCAATTGATGCGGTTACGGACAAGACGAGTCCACAGCACAGGCTTCTTTTGGTCTCGTTTTGCCGCACCCTGATCGCTCTCTCGAACGCAGCGTTCGATCATCAATCTATGTCATTCAAAGACAACAGCCAGCTTCCCTTAATTCCCGATGCCGATATGTGTGCCGTGTTCGCTAAAAACGCGCAGTTCGTTCTCAATGGAGCCGGGGATAACCCTGGCGCAACGGGAGAAGTGCTCCTGGGCGACTCACGTAACCCGGCCGCAGTCACCGAAGCAATCTTCGATCGCGTAATTACCTCACCACCTTATGCAAACCGCATGTCCTACATCCGTGAGCTTCGCCCCTACATGTACTGGCTCGGCTTTCTCATAAACGGACGTGACGCTGGGGAGTTGGACTGGTTGGCTATCGGCGGCACCTGGGGTCTGGCTACAAGCCGTCTCATCGAATGGAAATCAAGCGGCAACAGCTACTTGAACCACCTCTTGCAAAACAGTCTTAACGGCATCGCCCGCCATGAGAATAAGAGCGGGCGCATCCTGTCCAACTACGTTGCAAAGTACTTTGACGATATGTGGGCACATTTCCAAGCATTGCCGCGCAGACTCGCGCCAAAGGCGGAGCTTCACTACATTGTCGGGAATTCTACGTTCTACGGCATTCTACTACCGGTTGAACAGATATATGCGTCGATGCTCCAGCGGTTGGGATTCGAAAACATTCAGTGCAGTCCCGTTCGCAAACGCAACTCGAAGAAGGAACTGATCGAATTTGACGTGACAGCCAGGTGGCCCGGCTAACGCTCCAGTATGGGCGCAAGGGAAGTGGAACCGCATCGGAAAGACAAGTTTCCGGCCCCAAGAAATGGCCCGGTTACCGGAAGCGCGAGATTCTCGGACGCAGCCTGACGAGCCACGAGATGCGTACCGTCACGGAGATCGCGCGGCGCATCGCCGCAATTCTCCTACTCGAACCCGAACTCGATGCCAATTACGCGGCGGCCCGGGGAACGCCTTACCGATGGTCAAGCGCCCTGCTACGACTCACGGTAAAGGAGGCAAATAACGTGTGAGGCTCCAAGGGTATCAATGCACGATCCTGGCATTATTCCTTGCCACAACGGCTCATGTCGCGTCAGCACACCTGTCACTACATCCGAGTCCAAGCCCGCGTGAACTCACGGAGGCTTCACTGCACAGCGGCTTATCCACACAGCAAGACCCCAATGCGACCTCATCCGCAGAAACGGAGGGGAGCAAACAGCCCACCGCTCTAGCCACGAGGAATGCGGTGGAAGTCATCGTTCCCCCGATTGATGTCCGCAAGGATTGGCTCGACTACGCCTTCGTGGTGTTTAGCGCTCTGCTCGTTCTGGTGGGCGGCTTCCAAGTGATCTGGCTGAGAAAGACAATGCGGGCCACAAAAGAGAGCGCCGACGCGGCTAAGGCTAGCGCCGAGGCACTGATGAGTAGTGAACGCCCATGGTTGATGCTGGATCCGTTCGATCCGCTGGAGCTCGTCGCTATGCCGGTATCCGGTCCGGTGACCGCCAACGGAACCACGATCCGCTATGGCAACTATGGTAAGACACCGGCTTGGTTGGTGGAAAGCGCTGTGCGCTTTGTCAAGGAAAGGACCAAAAACATTCCGGCACCGCTCGATTATGGCGAAATAACTCGACCTCCAAGTGAGTTGGCGGTTCTACCCGGGAAGGGCAGCAACCCCATCTGGTGCTGTCTCGAGCCGAACGGCTGTCTGTCGGAAAACGAGATCCAGAGTATCGAACGCCAAGAGTTGTTCCTCTTTCTCTTCGGTTTCATCAAATACCGCGATACCTTCGACCGATCGCACGAGACCAGGTTCTGCTTTCGTTATGACGTGCCGTCCGGCTTTAGTCCTTATCCCCTGTTCGTTTATGCCGGGCCTGCGGGCAGCAATAAATGCACATAAGAGCGCCAGTTGCAATTTTAACCATCGGTTACCGCGCATGGCCGCCTTGAGGGCGCGAAGTTAGCTCGCGGGCGTTTTTCCATGTCGTTTTCGCTCTACATTCATATTCCGTATTGCCGCTCGAAGTGCCCGTACTGTGATTTCAACTCGCACGCCGCCGCGGTTTGGCCCGAGCAAGACTACACGCGCGCGCTGATCGCCGAGCTTGAGCGACGCGCGCAGGAGCCGCCCTGGGCGGGCGAGCGTGTCGCGACAATCTTTTTCGGTGGCGGCACGCCTTCGCTTTTCGCCACGCCCTCGATCGCGGAAGCTATCGAGGCCTGCGAAAGGCTTTACGGAATCGAAGCCGGCGCGGAGATCTCGCTGGAGGCCAACCCTGGCACGGTTGACCGCGCGAAGCTCTGCGGGCTGCGCCGCGCAGGAGTGAACCGGATCAGCTTCGGCGCACAATCGTTCAAGGCCGAGACGTTAAAATTCCTCGGGCGCATCCACGACGCCGAACAAACGCGCCGCTCTGCGCGCCTGGCTTTCGAGGCCGGGTTTGAGCGCCTGAACCTGGATTTAATCTTCGCCGTGCCCGGCCAAACGTTTGAGGATTTGCTGCGCGATCTGGACGAGGCGGCGGCGCTCAAGCCGGACCATATCTCGTGCTACAACCTCACGTTCGAGGAAGGCACCGCGTTTTTCGCCGCGCTTCGGCGCGGGCAAATCCGACCGCTGGCGCAAAGCGTCGAGGCGCGCATGTACGCGCTGGTGCGCAGGCGCATGGCCGAGCTCGGCTACACGATGTACGAAATCTCGAACTACGCCCGCGCGGGCGGCCAATGCAGGCATAATCTGGCTTACTGGCGCGCGCAAAGCTTCCTCGGCGTGGGCGCCGGAGCGCATAGTTACGCCCGCCGCGGAGCTGGCGGCCGCCGATGGTGGAACGAGCGCGCGCCGGCGGCGTACATCGAGCACGCGCTGCGCGAGGGAGTCGCCGAAAGCGGCGGCGAAGTGATCGACGAGCGCACCGCGGCCGGCGAGTTCGTGTTTTTGCACCTGCGGCTGCGCGAGGGCTTTGCTATCGCTGAGTTCGAGCGCAGGTTCGGCCGCGGCTTCGAGGCGTTTTTCGGCGCGACCCCGACGCGGCTTTTCGCCGGCGGCCTGCTCGTGCGCGAGCACGGACGCGTGTGCTTGAGCGAACGCGGCCTTGAGCTCGCCGACGCGGTCGCGGCCGAATTCGTCTAGCATCGCAACGAATGCCTGACGCGGACTGGACCCATCGCAGCGGCAGTCGCCCACGCTGATGGCGCAGCGAGCGCCGGGCGCGCAGCGTGGCCGAAAGGCAACGGGCGCGGGCGCACGGTCAGCGCCCCAGGCGCTGCTCCAGGATAGCAATTACCCGCTGCGGCGTCGCCAGCCGAATGAACGCGCCCAGCCGTGGTCCGCGGTCTTGCTGCATGATCATTCGGTAGAGCGGCTGAAAGACCTTGCCCGGCTTTTCCGGGAAGAGCTCCCGACCAATATCGTAGATCGCCGTTTCTATGTCGCGCGCGCCGGCGTCGGGCGCGTTGGTCAGGAAGGCGATCAGCTTTTCTGCAATTGCATGGTCCTCGGCCTGGGGTTCGTAGGGCAAGAGCGCGGGCTCCAGATAATCGCGCCTGAAATTCAGCGCGCAATCGAGCAGAGCCTCCGCCATTTTGCGCGTATCCTCGTCGGCGACTATCCCCGGGTCATAGCGCGTAAGATAGTTCCACATCAGCTCCCGGTCGGAGACGCCCAGCGCCGAAGCCAGGTTCATTATAAGGCTGAAGCTTAAGTCCGAGTTGAAGCGGCGCGGGCTCGTGCCGGACAGCACGAACTCGAGCGGGGAATCGAGCCGCTTCTCGTCAACGTCCGCCGCGGCGTAGGCGCGCAATTCGTCCAGGTAGTCATCCACGTACTGGGGAATCGCGCCCAAAAAGAGCTTGCGCGCGCGCCGCGGGTTGACAAACAGAAAGTACTTCAGCGCCTCGATCGGCGCGTAGCGCTGCCATTGTTCGACGGTCACGCCTCTGCCGACCGACTTTGAGACTTTGTGCCCCTGTTCGTCAAGGAACATCTCGAAGGGAAAGCCGAGCGGCGGCTCGCCGCAGAGCAGGCGCACGATCTGGCCCGACAGTCGCGCCGAGTCAATAAGGTCTTTACCGTAAAGCTCGTAATCGACGCCGAGCACGCGCCAGCGCAGCGCCCAGTCAATCTTCCACTGGACCTTCGCCCGCCCGCCGAGCACGCTCTGCTCGGCGCTCAGGCCGCACGGGCGCGCGTTGCCGAAAGTCCGGTCGCACGAAAACTCAACCGTGCCGCGCTCCGGGTGATACGCCGTCACCCGGGTCGAGTTAACCTGACCGCAGCGCGGACAGATCGGTAGGAAGGGGGACCAGCCGGCGCGGTTTTCGTCGCGCAGCGTCGGCGTCATGATGCCGATGATTTCACGGTGCTTGTGCAAGATCAGGCGCAGGACAGGGTCGAAGCGGCCGCTTGCGTAAGTGCGACTCGCGCGCATCAACTCGTACTCCAGCGCGAGCGGCTCGAGAAACTTGCGCAGGAGATCAACCATGTGGCCGGCAAAACTTTCACAGCAGCCGAAAGGGTCCGGAATGTCCGACACCGGCCGGCCCAGAAACTGCTCGACGCGCTCGCGATCGGGAACGTTCTCCGGCACCTTACGCAAGCCGTCCATGTCGTCGATAAAAACCGTCAGCCGCGAAGGCCGCTCCGGCGCGAGCAGTCGCAGCGCATGGCGCACGAAAGAGGGGCGCAGGATTTCGGCCATAGTGCCCAAATGCGGCAAACCGGAAGGACCGAAACCCGCCTCGAAGACGAACTCGCCCGCGTTGCCGGCGCCGCGCGTGAGCAGCCTGCGCGCCTCCTCATAGGGCCAGAGCTTAAGGCCGTCCAGGCGCGCGCCGGCCATATTGTCCTGAAGGAGTTTCAGCTTTTGTCCGGATCCTTACCCTTGAGCACTCGCGCTACGGCCTCGTGCACCCAGGGGTCTATCTGCAGGCCACGCAGCTTCTCCGAAGACAGCCGAAGTCTGACGCCGCAATTGGCGCAAATCAGCGCCTGTTCGCGGCATCCGCCACGGTCCTCGATCAGGATGCGCAAAAACCATTCGTCGAGCGGCCGCTCGCACATTTGACAGCACGGCTGGTCCATCACATGCCGGCCGGTCAAAGCGTCGATGACACGGCGCGAGGCGCCGCGAACGCCGACTGCGCCCGCTCACCGATCATAGCTGCGGCGTTGCTGGAGCGCGAGCCGTCATGTTATTATTTGTGCACGCTGCTACGCAGCGTCAAAGCCCGGCCTAATTACCTGCCGGCGGGCTTGCGACGGGGGCGCTCAAACTCTTACACTTAGACCGCGAGACAGGCACTTAGACCGCAAGACCGGGGGCCGCCATATGGAAGGGCAAACGTTCCAAGGCGCTCGCGATGTCTTATCCGCAAGCTACCGCCGCCCACAGCGGCGGCGTGTCGGGAAGCCACCCCGGCATGATGCTCATAAATTATGGATCAAGCATTGACTAGCCTCAAACTCAAGGAACTGCGAGAACTTGTCCGTCCTGAACACCGCGTCGCGATCCTGCTTCAGGACGATCCCGACCCCGACGCTTTGGGCAGCGCGATCGCGCTGCGCACGGTACTGGGGCGCAACAAGCAGACCACGCCGATATTCAGCTTCCGAAGGGTCACCAGGCCGGAAAATTGCAACATGGTGCGGCTGCTTGACATCGATGTCGCCGAGGCCCGCACCGACGAGCTGCGGAGCTTCGACAGGATAGCGACGCTCGACGTTCAGCCCGCCTATTTCAACGACCGCCTGCCGCGCGTTGACGTCGTCATCGACCATCATCCGGGCTACCCTTCGGGCGCGGCTGCTTTCGAGGATGTGCGCGTTCGCTACGGCGCTACCTCGACGATCATGACCGAATATCTGATGACCGCGCAGGAGCGAGTCAGCGAACGGCTGGCGACGGCCCTGGTCTACGGGATCAAGTCCGACACATTGGCGCTGTCGCGCCGTGCCACGGAAGAGGATTTCGAAGCGTTCGCCTTTCTCGCCCGCCTGGCAAACTATAGCCTCCTGCGGCGCATCGAGCGCCCCGAACTGCCGCTCAGTTTTGCCCCGGCGATGGCGCGGGCAATTCGCCGAATCCGGGTTGACAGCGGATTGCTGCTGCTTTATCTCGGCGTGGTGGAGCGCGACGACGTGATCGTCCAAATAGCCGACCTGTGTCTTTGCTTCGAGGGCGTAGAATGGGTCGCGTCGGTCGGCAAGCTCGGGCCTAACCTGGTAATCGCGGTCCGCAATCACGGCACCGGTCGCAGCGCCGGAGAGGTCATGCGCCGGTTGTTTGGACATATCGGCAGCGCCGGCGGCCATCGCAACATGGCCAAGGCGGTAATCGCGCTTAAGGCGTGGCGCCAGCACCAAGGCAGCGTGAGCGGCGCTGCGATAGAATCGCGGCTGCGCGAATTGTTTCTAGCGGAACTCGAGCGCGCGAACGAACCCGCCGACAATCGCGCGTCCGAGAAGCACGCCTTGTAGCCCGCGGCGCTTCGCTCGCTTGGGGACACGTGCGTTAAGTCGGCGCAGGCGCCGATACGGGTCGCTTGGATTAGGAGCGGCGCTTCTCCGGCGATTCGCTTTTTCACCTCTTACGGTCTTGGGCCTGGTCAGGAGGTGACGGCGCCGAGCGTGAGCCTAATCCCACTGCTCGTCACGATTGAGCGCGAACCGACGCCGGAAGCATCGCTTCGAGAAAAGCGAGCGAGCGCAGCTTGCGTTCGAGCGTATAGGCGATGAAGCGGTTGATAGCACCGCCAGCGTCAGCCAAAGCTGCCGGCTCGGCGCAGGCGGCATCGATTGGAAGGATGGTCAGACGCTGAAGCTGCCCAAGGCTAATCGGGGCGAGCGCCTGCGCCCCGGTTGAGCTTGCGCGCCGGCAGCGCTCGCACAGCAGGCCGCCCTCGGCAACGACGAAAGCGAAGCGTAAATCGTGCTCGCCGGCGCCAACCGCGCATCGGCGGCAGCAACTGAAGTCCAGTCCGTAGCCGGCCCAGCGCAAAAGCTTAAGCTCGAAGGCCTGGCGCAGCGCGTTCGAGGCGCCGCGACGGCACAGCTCGCCGAGCGCGCCGGCAAGCAAATCATAGGCGCCGGCGGCGTCGCTGCCCTCGCGAATCAGGGCGCTGCTGAGTTCCAGCATGTAAGCGCCGAGCGCGAACTTCGCCAGATCATCGCCGGGCTCATAAACCTCGAGTCCGGCGGACTCCGCGCGCGTGATAAACACCAACTCGCCGTGGGGTCGGCGGCGGAAGCAGAGCATCACATGGGAGAACGGTTCGAGCCGGCGCTCGAAGCGGCCGCGCGACTTTCTCAGGCCGCGCGCGATGCCGCCGAGCTTGCCGTGCTCGCGCGTCAGCGCGGAGACGATGCGGTCCGCTTCGCCGTAGTCGCTCGCGCGCAGAACGATCGCCGCCGCCCTTTCTTCCGCCGCCATCGATCCGGCCCCGTCACAGCCGGCGCAGCATCGAACGCTGCAGCTCTTTGACCTGCGCGCGCATCTGCTCGACAAATTGCACGGGCCGGCCGCTTTCGCTCGCCTCGCGCGCGAGCGCGTCGAATTTCTCAAGAATTCTGGCCAGTTTGGCGTGCAATTCGACCAGCGCGCGATTTTTCATCTCCCCGCTGTCCCATTGACGCTCTTGGTAGTCTTGGCAAAGCTCCTGGCCTTGAATCAACAATTGGCGCGCCTGCTCCTCAAAACCCTTTACCAGACGATGGAGCGTGTCATGAACTTTGGGCCGTTCTTCCGGGTCCTTCCATAGCAGGTGCTCGAGAAACAGTAGATCGTCTTCTCTCACCTCTTCGCTGCCGGCCAGCACCGCATGAGCTTTCAGTACCGCGAGCGCGCCTCGCCAGCGCCGGTCGGAGACGATCAGTTCCTGGCGCGCAAGCTCGCGCCGCGCGTCCGTCACGAGCTTGAGCACCGCGCCTGGCAGCGCAACGCTTTCGACCTTCCGGCGCAGCTCGCCGAACTCGGCCCAGGTCAGCCGCGTGCGGCTCGGCGCACGCGCGCCCTGCAGCATCTTAAGAAAGCGGAAGTCCTCGACGATATAGTCGACCACGAAGCGCAGCATGAAGCGGTCATACAGGGCCGTCAGTTCCTCCTCGTCGGGAAGTTCGTTTGAGGCCCCGAACAGGCTTATCAAAGGCACGCTCACACGCTCCCGGCCATTGTGAAACAGCCGTTCGTTGATGAGCGTGAGCAGCGCGTTCAGGATCGAAGAGTTGGACTTGAAGACCTCGTCCAGAAAAGCGATATGCGCCTCGGGCAACTTGCCCGTCGTTACGCGCCGATAGTCGTCGTTCTCGAGTCCTTTGAGGCTCACCGCGCCGAAAACCTCTTCCGGAGTGCTGAACTTGGTAAGCAGCCACTGGAAGTAGTTGGCCCCTTCGATACGCTGACACAGCTCCTCGGCCAGCATCGATTTCGCCGTCCCCGGCGGGCCGATGATAAGCACGTGATTCGCCGAGAGCAGAGCGCACAGCGCGCCGTCGATAAGCTCGGCACGCTCCATGAACGCCTGATTAAGTTCCTCGCGAATCCGGCTAAGTTTGGCCTCTGCTTGGCTCATTGGGTTCACGCCACCTCGGCGTCAACCTAAACTTACCAGACCAGGCCCGGTGCTCAAACGACGGCGCTAAGGCCGGATCCGAGGGCACAGCGTCCTCTTGCCGAGCTAAGCACCATGCCGTTCGAGGGTTGCCTTCAACACCGGCCCCGCCTAACTTAGGTGGCAACCGCTAGGTACGCAGACACGCTCGCGGCGGTCTGCGTTGGGGTCATGTGGGCCAGGAGCGGCCCGCACCCCAGGCTGGAGGAATGCTGAAGGCTGAACTCAAATGTAAAAAAGGAGGGCCGGCATGAGCACGGCGAAGACCATCTTTGCGGCATTCGGGGTCGATGTAGACGCGGTGGCGGGATGGCTGGGTTCCTACGGCGGCGCGGACTCGCCGATGGACATCTCGCGGGGATTGTTCTCCGGCGAGATAGGCACGCCAAGGCTGCTTAAGCTTTTCGGCCGCTGCGGAATCAAAACTAGCTGGTTTATCCCGGGTCATTCCATCGAGACATTTCCCGAACAGATGCGCGAAATACACGACGCCGGACACGAAATCGGCGCCCATGGCTACTCGCACGAAAATCCTGTCTCGATGACTCCGCGGCAGGAAGAGGACGTCTTAAAGAAATCGATCGAGCTGATCGAGAAGTTGTCCGGCAAAAAGCCCCGCGGCTACGTTGCCCCGTGGTGGGAGATGTCCGCGGTCACGGCGGACCTACTGCTCAAGCATGGTTTCAAGTACGACCATAGCCAAGGACACGGCGACTTTCAGCCGTACTACGCGCGGGTCGGCGACTCGTGGACCAAGATTGACTATTCCAAGCCGGCCGGCGAGTGGATGAAACCGCTTAAGCGCGGGCGCGCGGTTGATTTGGTCGAGTTCTCCGCCAACTGGTACGTCGATGACCTGCCGCCGATGATGTTTATCAAGGCCGCGCCCAACAGCCACGGCTTCGTCAATCCCAGGGACATCGAGCAGATGTGGTGCGACCAGTTCGACTGGGTTTACCGTGAGCATGACTACGCCGTCTTTCCGATCACGATTCATCCCGACGTCTCGGGGCGTCCGCAGGTGCTGCTGATGCTCGAGCGGGTGATCGCGCACATCAGCAGCCATCCCGGGGTAAAGTGGTGCACCTTTGAAGAGATGGCCGAGGACTTCCGACGGCGCCATCCGTTCCGCGGCTAATCTGCCGCGCCTCGAGCCACGGCCATCTTAGGTCTGGCGGACGACCCGTGCCGTCGCTACCCCGGCCGTGCAGCCTTAGGAACCGGGGCTGGCGCTTATTCTCGCGGTCCGTCGAAGACGCGGCTACTTGACCCGGCAAAGTGGGC
This sequence comes from Deltaproteobacteria bacterium, assembly GCA_021831785.1. Taxonomy (GTDB): domain Bacteria; phylum Desulfobacterota; class Binatia; order Binatales; family Binataceae; genus JAJYYI01. The sequence goes on from JAKBMB010000032.1 coordinate 178,803, forward strand.
CTGACTCGGCCCGGAAAGTTAGCCACGGGCGGTGCGCAACCGCTCGTCGAGCTTTTTCGCGACCTCGAGGAGTTGCAGGTCGCTGCCTTTCGGCCCGGTCAGGGCAATGCCGACCGGCAGCTCGTCGTCTTTCGTCGCCGGCACGACGACCACGGGCAGCCCGCAGGTGCTTGCCAGATTGGTGAGCCGCAGGATTTTCCCCCGCGCCTCGAACGTGGCCTGCGGGTCGTCAAAAACACTGAACTTCGGCGCCGGCCCCGGCGCGGCCGGAAGCACAAGGATCGAGCGCCCGGCGAGCAGCGCCTCGATCTGCCTGACTATCGCGTTGCGAGCAGCCGAGGCGCGGCCCACTTCCCCGGCCTTTATCTCGCCGGCGGCTTGCAGCAGCCGAGCGACATCCTGGCCCAGCCGCGGCTTGCGCTCGATGACCCACTGCTCGTGGACGCCCCAAACCTCGGCGGCTTGCACGATTCGCTGCGAATCAAAGGCGGCCTGCAGCAGACCCGTGCGAACCTCCGCGCTGCAAAGACCCATCTCTTCAAATGCGCTTCGCGCGCGCTCGACCACGGCTCGTCCCGCCGGCTCGGCCAATCCCAGCGCGTCGCTCTCGACTAACACGCGGTCAAGCGCGAGCGTCGGCAGGCTTACCGGCGGCCGCAGCAGCACTCTGCCCACAGTTTCGAGCAAGGAAGCGCTTGCGGCGAAAATTCCGACGGTATCGAAGGAGGCGGCAAGCGGCACTACACCGGCGGCCGGTATGTGATCATGGGTCGGGCGAAATCCGTAGATGCCGCAAAAAGAGGCGGGAACGCGAACCGAGCCGCCGGTATCGGTGCCAAGCGCGAAAGGCACCAACTCCGCGCCCACGGCGACCGCCGACCCCGAGCTTGACCCGCCCGGAATACGTTCGGGATCGCGAGGATTTTTCGGCGTGCCGAAGTGGGGGTTTATCCCGGTGATGCCATAGGCTAGCTCGTGCAAATTGGCTTTGCCGACCAGCTCCGCTCCGGCCTGCTCGAGGGCCTTGATCACCCACGCGTCCTCGGCCGGCACGCCGTGCCATTCGGCGAAGTCGGGATTGCCGGCGGTAGTCGGAACTCCTGCCACGTCGAACAAGTCCTTCGCGACGTACTTGAGCCCCCAAAGCTCCCCCGACGGCGCCCCCTTGCGCCCTTCAATCGTCCTGAGCAAACAGTGCGCTAAATCAAACTTCTTCACCTGCTTCATCCGGGTCGTCCGCTCCTGCTCTGGTCTCTTTAAATTGTTGAGCTTCGCATGGTCGGGTTGCAAACCGAACGCAAGCCTTGATGCCGCGGCCCCGGCGTCCAACGTCATGCGAAGCGCGACCACGCGCGCCGCGGCCTACTGAGAACTGCACATCAGAGTGACACTTCCGCTCTTGCCGGATTCCCTGGTTCGTCATTCTCGCGCGTGGCTGCCGCGCGAAGAATCCCGGTTTTTCCGCCCGCCGTGGCAGCGCAATCCGGGATTCCTCGCGCGCGCCGGACACCCGCGCGGGAATGACACAAAGAGCCGCAGTAGAGCGGGGCCCTTGTCACTATCTTATGCAGTATTCAATAAGACCCCTCTCGAAGCGGCAGTGGGCTGCGCGGACGCCGACCGCAGAATCTGGAGCGCCTTCGCGCCTCGTATGGTAGGATGAGCGCCATCGGCCAAAGGAGCCGCAGGACAAGGCGGGTTATTAAGATGGGACTCATCGCAATAAAAAACGGGCGAATCGTTACTGCCAGCGACGATTATCAGGCGGATATTCTGGTCAAGGACGGACGCGTCGAGACCATCGCGCGTCAGCTCCCGCTCGCGCCGGATGTCCAAAGCTATGACGCCGGCGGCCTTTTGGTTTTGCCAGGGGGCGTGGATGTTCACACGCATATCGACTGGGAATTCGGTGCCGCGCGCACGGCCGACACCTTTTATACCGCGAGCATGGCTGCGGCCTTCGGCGGCACCACGACCATCATCGACTTCTGCAATCAGCCTCCGGGCCGCAGCCCGCTGCTCGGCCTGGAGGACTGGCATCGGCGCAGGGCCAACGCGTCGGTCGACGTCGGCGCCCATATGATTTTGCTTGACGTCAACGACCAGGCGCTGGCCGATATGAAGACGTTGATCGAGCGCGAAGGAGTGACCAGCTTCAAGCTCTTCATGGCCTACCCGGGCGTGCTGATGGTGGACGACGGAGCGCTGTTCAAGGCGATGCGCGTGGCGGCGCACAAGAGCGCGCTGATTTGCGTACACGCCGAAAACGGCCCGGTGATCAAAGTCTTGGCCGACGAAGCCGTGGCGCGCGGCGACCTCGCGCCGAGATATCACGCGCTCACGCGGCCGTCGCTGATGGAGGGCGAGGCGACTCATCGCGCGATCAGGCTCGCCGAGCTCGCCGGCGCGCCGCTTTACATCGTTCATCTCTCGGCCGGCGAGGCGCTCGCCGCGGTTGTCGAGGCCCGCGACCAGGCCCTGCCGATATACGCGGAGACTTGTCCGCACTACTTATTCCTGACCCGCGAGGAGTACGAGCGCGCAGCGTTCGAGGGCGCGAAGTACGTGATGACGCCGCCGCTGCGTGACCGGTCGCATCAAGAGCGCCTGTGGCGCGGCCTCAAGACCGACGATCTGCAGGTCGTCTCCACCGATCACTGCCCGTTTTGCTTCAACGAACAGCCCTACGGACTCAAATTCTCAAAGCAGCAGGGAGCCAACGACTTCAGCAAAATTCCCAATGGCGCGCCCGGACTCGAAACGCGCATGGCGCTGCTCTTTGACGGCGGCGTAGGCGAGCGCCGGATGTCACTTAATCGATTCGTCGAGCTCACCGCGACCGCGCCGGCCAAGTTATTCGGCTTGTTTCCTCGCAAAGGCACGATCGCGGTAGGCTCGGACGCGGACATCGTCCTGCTCGACCCCGAAGAATCCTGGACCATTAACGCGTCGACCCATCACAGCCGCGTCGACTATAGCCTCTTCGAGGGCCGCCGGGTGCGCGGCCGCGTAAAGAAGGTCTTCTTGCGCGGCAATCTGATCGTGGACGGCGAGCGATGGCACGGGCGCGAAGGGCTGGGACAATTTCTCGCCCGCCGCGCGTTTAACGTTCCATACTGACTAGAAACAGCAGGCCGGCTTGCTGAGTACGCTGCGGCATCATCCAACCAACTGATTCGGAGAGGTCAACCGGGTGCAGGCAGACGTAGAACATGACTTTATTTATGTGGACCAAGAAAGTTTAGAGCGATACAAGCCTACCTCAATTCGGCAACTGGTTGATGGCTTCGGGGAATACAGAGGGAAAATCTAACCAGGGGCTGCACCTGACCACTATTCCGCAGCGCCTCATAGCGGCAGGTGAGCTTTCAGGAGCCAACGCATGAAGTTTCTCCACACCGCAGACTGGCAGATCGGCATGCGCGCCGCGCACGTTGGGGCGGCGGGGCCGCGCGTGCGCGAGGAACGGCTGATCGCTGCGCGGCGAGTGATCGATGCGGCGCGCAGTGCGGGAGCGGAGTTTGTGGTCGTCTGCGGAGACACGTTCGAGGACAACGGCGTCGACCGCGTGCTTGTGCAGAAAGTGGCGGACATCCTGGATGCATCCGGCAGACCGGTTTATGTAACCCCCGGAAATCATGATCCGTTGATGCCCGGGTCGGTATGGGAGCATCCGGCGTGGCGGTCGAGCGACAACCTACACGTGCTACGGGAAGAAACACCGATCAAGGTGTCGGACGGAACGCTTTTCCCGTGTCCGGCGCGAGAGCAGCACTCGGGCAAGGATCCGACGGCGTGGATTCCCGCAGGTGACTCGCGCGGGATTCGCGTAGGGCTGGCGCACGGGACAGTTGAAGGGGTGTACCAGGAGGAGCCCGATTATCCGATCCCACGCAATGCAGCGGTGCGGGCGGGTCTGGACTACCTCGCCATCGGCCATTGGCACTCAACGGCAACCTATCCGGCAACCGACGGAACAGTCCGCATGGCCTACTCCGGTACGCACGAGACGACGAAGTTCGGCGAACGGGATAGCGGGAACGCATTGATCGTGGAGATCGCCGGAGCCGGCGCAGCGCCGGTCATCACTCCGGTTCGAACAGGTGGACTTACGTGGTCGGTGATCGAGGAGGAGCTGCGCCAGCCGGGCGACCTCGCGCGTCTGCGTCAACGCGCCGAAGCGCTCGAGAATCCGAGCGCCACGCTGCTGGACCTGCGCGTCGCGGGTTTGCTGTCCGCGCAAGATCGCGACGAACTGGCACGCATCGAGGAGATTCTCGCGTCACGATTCCTCTTCGGCCGCATTGACTCGGCGCGGCTGCGGCCGTCGCCGAGCGATGACAGCTGGATCGCCGGTCTGCCGGCAGGCGCGCTGCGCGAGGCCGCGGCAAACCTACGGGAGCTGGCGGACCCGGCGTACGCCGGCCAACGTCCGGAAGGCGCGTCGCCTGAAGTCGCGTGCCGGGCGTTGTTGGAGTTGTATGCGTTGGCGTCGGAGAGTGCCGCGTGATTCTTCGCTCGATTGCCGTCCAAGGGTGGAGGTGTTTTGCGAACCCGGTCTCGGTTGGTCCGTTCACCGACGGTTTGAATGTTTTGCACGCACCTAACGCCACCGGGAAGTCCACGCTCTTTGAAGCCCTGCTACGCGGCCTGCTCGACGGGTATCGAGTCACTGGCCGTGATGTCGAAACCCTACGGCCATGGGGACGCGAGCTGGCTCCCACCGTTACGGTAGAGTTCTCGCACGGCGGTGCGGACTACCGAATGACGAAACGCTTCCTCGACCATCCGGCGGCTGAGCTGGAGCGTGGTGAAAATGGAAGCTTCGTTCGGATGGCGGAGGGCGAGGCCGCGGACGAAAAGATCCGAGGGATTCTCACGCGCAATCCGCCGGGACGCGGCTTGTCACGCCCAGAGAATTGGGGACTTGCTCAGGTCTTATGGGCACCACAGGGCGACCTGGCGCTCGGCAAATTGTCGGGCGATCTTGTGGCAGACATTCGAACCGCCCTTGGTGTGCAGGTGTCGGGTCCGGGCAGCGGGCCGCTGGAGGAGCGAATCGAGACGGCGTACCTTCGTTTCTTCACTGCTGGCGGCCAGTACCGGCGAGGCAAGGATGCGCCAGCAGTGGTGCGGTTGCGTGAGAGCTTGCAGGCCGCACTCGAAGCGCAGCGCGCTGCGGGTGAGCAGCAGCGGGCATTCGAGGAGGCGGCACGTCGGGTCGAGGATCTGCGCGCGCGCCGCGCACAAGCCCGCCGCGACGCCGAAGCGCTCACCAAATCCCTCCGCGACGCACGGGCGCGAGTTGAAGCGTACAGGGAGCTCATCTCAAATAAGGCACAACGCGTGGAGCGGGTGAAGGCCGCCGAGGCTCAGCACCGCGAGCTGAAGCAGCGAATCGACGCTATCAAGACTGCGGCAAAGGAGCTGGGCGACGTGCGGCTCGACCTCACCCAACTTCGTTCCGAGTTGCCGTCGTGGGTTCGCGAGGTGGAACAACGCGAGAAAGAAGCCGCGCGGACGCAGACGGCGCTCGAAGATGTCCGCAAGACGCGCGACGCGAATGAAGCGACCAGGCAGCGCGCCGAGCTCGCGGGCCGGTATCTCGATGAGTTGCGTCGGGCGTCGGCCCTTGGTGATCGATTGCGCAGAATTGCCGAGGCGTCGGAAGCTCTTGTGCAGCACAAATTGGAGCGTAGCCGCTTGGTCGCACCCGATGCGAAGACGCTGCGCGCGATTCGCAAGGCAATGAAGGACCGCGACGACGCACGGATGCGTCTCGATGCCGCGCTGATCACGCTGGAGATCGTTCCCCAGAAAGCCGGTGCGGTGATTGTCGTGTCTGGTGAGCAACCGGGAGAATTCTCACTCTCAGCGGGAATACCCGCGCAAGTAAAAGGATCACCCGAAGTCGTTGTTGATTTGCCCGGCATCGCCCGCCTCCGCGCCCGCGGGCCCACCGGATCGATCGCTGAGATCCGCGCCGAACGCGAGAAGGCGGCGCAAAAGCTGAAGGCTTTGACGGAGGCATTTGGGAGCGCAGACCTCGAAATTCTGGACGCGTTGCAGGACAAGGCGACGGAGCTGGACCAACGAGTAGCGGCCGCGCAAACAGAAAGCGACACCCTGCTGGCTGGGGAAACGGTCGAGCAGATCGAAACGGAACGCGCTACGCTCGCGGCGGCGATCTCGCGAACCATCGCGGATTATCCGGACTGGCGCGACGCACCTCCCGACGCGGCAGGTCTCAAAGCTGCGGCCGAGGCGAGCAAGCGCGCCTTCCTCGCCGCTCTCGACACAGCCGAGGCCGCGCGCGACGCCGCGCAAGCCGCACTCAACGATGCCAGCCAGCAACGGGGCACGGTTGAGGTGCGCATTGAAGAGACCGACCGACGCGAGCGATCGCTGGCCGCCACGCTCGCCGAGCTCACCAACGACGGCAAGTCTGAGGGAGACCGCGGGAGTGAGATGAGAAGAGTCGCCCTTGCCTGGGAGGCTGCGCGCGCAGGTCTCGAAGAGATCGAAGCCAAGCTCGCCGAGTTTGGCGATGATCCCGGCGCCACGGCGACCACGTTGGAGAAGCAACTACAGGCGGCCGACGATACGGCAACCAAAGCGCTCGAACAGGAAAAGCGCGAAGAGGGCCGCCTCTCGCACGTTTCAGCGCAGGGCCCGTACTCTGCCCTCGCTCGGGCGGAGGAGGAAGTCGCGCGGTTGAACCGCGAGATTACCGGCGAAGAATTGCAGATGGCCGCCATCCGCCTGCTGCGGACAACAGTGGAGCAGTCTCGAAACGCAGCGCTAGCCGCCATAGCGGCTCCGGTCGAAGCCGCTGCAACGCGCACGCTACAGCGCATTGCCGGCAATCGGCTGGGCCGCGTCCAGCTCGGGGAAGCGTTCGAGCCCACGCAGATGACGCCGGGGATTGCGGATGCACCGGTTTCGATCGAAAGCATGTCGGGCGGCGAGCGCGAGCAAATCTATCTCGCCACGCGTCTCGCGTTGGCCGACGTGCTTGCCAAAGGCGAGCGCCAACTCGTGGTGCTGGATGACGTGTTGGTTGCGACAGACTCCGGCCGCTTCGCCCGTGTCATGCGAATCCTGGAAGAGGCCGCGCAGCGATTGCAGTTGCTCATCCTTACGTGTCACCCAGAACGGTACCGGGGTCTGGAAGGCGCACGCTTCTTCGATCTGGAGGTAATTCTTCGTGATAGTGCGGCGGCGTGATCCTTATGAGGCACAATGCCGTCAGCGCGGTGGACGCTTGCGCCCGCCAAGCGGATTGCTCGCTCTGCAAAGCCGCCGTCGCCTTATAGGAGCGGTGAGACCAGCGATAAGCGGACCCTTTTGCGCGGTCAGCCTGGCAACGGAGCAGATAGATGCTATCGCGATAAGGCGGCTGCGCAGAATGAAGCACTCGCGGCATGGAGGAAATCATGGCGCAATCGGAGTCGGCGGCGTTCGCGGTCGTGCGCGCCGTCAGCGAGCAGCGCTTATGGCAGCGCCATATGGTGATTGCGCGGTTCGGAGCCACCGGGCGCGGCGGCGTCAATCGGCAGGCGCTCACGTCCGAGGACATCCGGGCGCGCAAACGGCTGCTTGCCTGGGCCGAGGCCCGGGGTTACGAGGCGGCGGTGGACGCCATCGGAAATCTGTTCATCCGCCGCCCGGGACGCGACAACAGCGCGCCGCCGGTCGTCGCCGGCTCGCATCTCGACACCCAACCGACCGGCGGCAACTTCGACGGCGCCTATGGCGTGCTCGCCGCGCTGGAAGTCATGGAAGCGGCCGACGACGCCGGAATTGCGACCGAGCGGGCGCTCGAGACGGTGGTCTGGACCAACGAAGAAGGCGCGCGCTTTCAGCCGACCACGATGGGCTCGGCGGTGTTCGCCGGCGCGCTTGCCTTGGAGGCCGCCTTGGCGACGACGGATTGCGCCGGCGTGAGCGTCGAGGCGGCGTTGGCGCAGATGCTCGCCTCGCTCGGGGTCGCCCGACGAAAAGAGTTTCGCTTTCCCATGACGGCCTACCTCGAGGCGCATATCGAGCAGGGGCCGCTGCTCGAGGCCCAGCGAAAGAAGATCGGCGCCGTGACGGGGATCCAAGGCTTGCGTTGGTTCCAGGTCGAGGTGCGCGGCCAAGAAGCCCACGCCGGCACGACGCCGTTGCGCTCGCGCCGCGACGCGCTGGCCTCGGCCGTGGCGATGATCGCGGCGCTTGGCGAATCGATGCACGACGAGAACGACGCGGTGCGCTTCACCGTCGGGCGATGCGAGGTTTTTCCCAATTCGCCGAACACGGTGCCGAGCCGGGTTCTCTTCACTATCGACCTGCGGCACCCCGAGCGCGAGACCTTGGCCACCCTGGGCGACCCCATCGAGGCAATCTGCCGCGCTCGGGCCGGCGGATGTGAAGTCAAGGTGACGGAAACCTTGAACGCCGCGCCGACGGTCTTCGATCCGCGGATTGTCGAACTTGTTCGCGCGGCCGCCAAACGTCAGAATCTCCCCAGCATCGACCTCGTGTCCGGCGCCACTCACGACGCGAAGTTCATGGCGCAGCTATGCCCGAGCGGGATGATCTTCGTTCCGTGCGCCGGCGGAGTAAGCCATAGCGAGGCGGAAGCGGCCGCGCCAAGTGATCTCGCGGCGGGGACGCGAGTGCTGGCCGAGGTGGCGCTCAAGCTGGCCAACAGCTAAGGGCGGCCTACCTTCGGCGTGCGGCGGTATGGATGTGGGCATCTCAGGCGGGCCAGCGTAACGCCGCGGAAAAATCGCGCACTATGCCCTCTGAATATCAAGACTGCTCGCCTGTCAGCAATCGCGCGGCAGCCGCTGAACCAGCGCGCCGCACGCACGGGGAACGCGATTGAGGCGCGATCGCGCCAGGTCTTGAGCTTGCGCCGGCGCGCAGGTCTGAACAGCGCGGTGGCAGCCCTCGTGGCGGTCGGCGCATCTGCGGCTTGGCGGTGGAGGAAGCGCAAATGAGACCCATCAAACGCTTTGCACGAACGGTTAGTCATAAAGCGAGGCTCCGGAATGCCCGGTTGATCATTCGCGCGGCGGCTCGCGTCGCGATGGCGGCGCGATGGGCGCCCAGCGCGGCGCGCGCGCTGATTGCGATGCGGGCACTGAACGAAGCGCGCGCGCGGAGCACAGCCCGAGTGCGCGCGCTCACCGCGGTAGCCGCTGCGGTCTGCGCATTGGCGGCGTTTGACGCGCGCGCCGCAGATCAGGTTGCAAAGCTTTTGCGGGCAACTCCCGACACGGTCCACTGGGGCTACTACGACAATTCGCTCAAACCGGTCTTGTACGTAAAGTCGGGCGAGGCGGTGGCGATAGAAACGGTCACCCACCATTCGGGCGACGCTCCGGACCTGATGATGGATGACGCCATCCGGGCGATCTACGAAAAGGTCAAAGTGCGCGGACCCGGACCGCATATTCTGACCGGCCCGATATACGTCGAGGGCGCCAAGCCCGGCGACACTCTGGAGGTCCGCATCGAGAAGCTCACCGCCAGGCCGGCCACGCCGTACGGCGCCAACATGTCCGAGGCTCCCTTCGGGATGCTGCGCGAGCGCTTTGCCAAAAACCGCGCCACAATTTTCAGGATTGACGAGGCAACCGGCGCGGCCAGAGCGGTTTTCGCCTTCGAAGTGCCTGCCGACTTCAGCATACTCAAGCACAACATCGTGCCGCCCCAAAGCGTCCGGCGCGTGCCCGCGCTGGAGGGCGTCGAGATTCCCCTTCGCCTGCATCTCGGCAGCGTCGGCGTTGCCCCGGCTGCGCCGGGCCGGGTCAGCTCTTACCCGCCGAACCTATTTGGCGGCAACATGGACGATTGGCGTCTAGGCGCCGGCGCGAGAATCTTTCTGCCCGTGCTCGTCAAGGGAGCGCTTTTCTCGGCCGGCGACCCGCACAGCGCTCAGGGCGATGGAGAAGTGGACGGGACCGCGATCGAAACGTCGCTCAACAGCGTACTTCGATTTTACGTGCGCAAGAACCTGCACGTTCGCGCGCCGGCGATCGAAACCCCGTCGCAGGTAATCGTGATGGCGTTCGGCGAGAGGGACTTAAACCGCGCGATGCTCGACGCCAACCTCGCCGCGCTCGACTGGCTAACCGGCCGCTTCGGCTTGTCGCCCGATGACGCTTACGCCTTCATGAGCGTAGCGGTAGACTTTGTCGTCACCCAAGTGGTCGATTTCCCGCGCTTCACCGTCTCCGGCAATATTCCCAAGGCTCCGCTGCGCGGCGCCCATCCCACAGCCGCTCCCTGAGGCCGCGCACGCCTGACCCGCACGCTGTGCGCCAGGACCGGCATCATCGCTGTCATCTTCATTTTTAGTGTGGTGTCCCGCAAATAACTTGACGAACGACCCACAGAGACCGGGATTCTTCGCTTCGCTCAGAGCCGGTGAATTTTTGGCAAGCTGCCGCATGCCGCCGCAGACTGCGCCCGATATGTCTCTAGTAGGGCGGGCCGCCGTGCCCGCCGTGTCGCCGGTGATTCGTTGGCCGCGCGGGCGTGGCGCCCGCGCATCGTGGCGGGCACGGCGGCCCGCCCTACTACTCAAAAATTCATAAACTCTCAGGATGACAGAAGTGCCGATTATCGCTGTTATTCTGAGAGTAAGCTGCCGGAGCGAAGAATCCCGTGCAGTTGATGACTTTGTAAACTTATCAATCGGACACCACACTAGCAGTGGCGCCGACTAGATATGCGTCGGTGCAGGGCTGGAGGAATGTCAAGCGTGAGGCGGGCGCGATTCGGCCTAGCGATAGCTCTAGCCACCTTCGAGTACCGTTTCGCCGAAAATTCGGCTAAATTCTACACGATTAATGCGTCGGTGTCATGGCGTCGATGGGTGGAGGTTTGAGTTGAAACCAATAACGGTGACGCTCGACAAGGGCAAGGAAACCAAGAGCACGTTCCGGCTTGATTCGCCTGATCCCAACGCGCCGATCACCAGTGTTTACGTCAGAAAGAGCGTCCCGGGAGTCATGGTATAGGGGTGACAGGTGGCGAGAGTGAGACGATCGGCGAGGCCGCCGGCGGCTGAAACCTACCGGCATCGGGAAGCCGAAAGCCCGCTTCGGCCCGACGTTGGAACCCAGGCGCAGTTTCGCAAGAAAAAACCTCCGGTCACCTACCGCTACGATTCTTCCCTGTCTCCCGCTCTGGACTGGGACGGACAAAACTCCGCTCGCGAACGCGGCGAAGCGCTGATCGCGCGGATTCTCGAAGCCAAATCGATCGAGGAGGCCAAAAGCGCGGCGGCGGAGCTGAAGGCGCTCAGCAGGCCCTTCCTGAATTGGGCTGGCAAGGCCGAGCGGCTTTCGTTCGACGTTCCCACGCTGCCGCTCTTTATCCATGAACGGCTTTCGACCAAGGCGATAATCGAGACGTTAAAGAGCCATCGGCGCGACCCGCAGATGGAGCTTGAACTGTTCGCCGACCCGCAGCATTCGATCGCCGACCAGGTGCTTCGCGCCTATGAGCATCGCGACAAGTGGGTCAACCGGATGATTCTGGGCGATTCGATGGTCGTGATGAATTCGCTGCTCCATTTCGAGGGGCTGGGCGGGCAGGTCCAGATGATCTACATGGACCCGCCCTATGGCGTGAAGTTCGGCTCGAACTTCCAGCCCTTCGTGCGCAAGCGCGACGTCGACCACAACGACGACGAGGACATGACGCGCGAGCCGGAGATGGTAAAGGCGTATCGCGACACGTGGGAACTGGGGCTGCATTCGTACCTGACTTATCTTCGCGACCGCCTGCTGCTATGCCGCGAGTTGCTTGCGCCCAGTGGCAGCATCTTCGTGCAGATCAGCGACGAGAACGTTCATCACGTAAAAGAGGTGGTGGATGAGGTGTTCGGCGCCGCAAACTTCGTCAGCGTTATTACCTTCGCGAAAACGACGGGCTTCTCGGGAAAGGTTCTGTCATCCGTATCCGATTATATCCTCTGGTACGCCAGGGATTTTCAACGGATTAAATATCGTCAACTCTACCGACCCAAAGAAGCGGGCGATGAGGGGGCTACGAAGTATCGCCCTGTTGAAACAATATCCGCTATTCCAGCAGGCAGTTTTGCGAGCGCGCGCCTTGCGACGTCAGATCAGCTGACGTCGCAAGGCGCGCTGGAAAGTTCGCCTCAAGACTTCGAGTTTGCGGGTCGTAAGTGGCGCCCACCGGCAGGTTTGCATTGGAAAACTACGGTTGAGGGGCTGCAAAGGTTGGCCAGCGCTGGACGCATCATTGTCGAGGGAAATTCCCTGCGGTACGTGAGGTTTCTGGATGATTTTTGCGTCTTCCCACTTTCGAACATCTGGGCCGACGTGGGTGGAATACAGAATAGATCGGAGGGAAAGCTCTACGTTGTTCAAACGGCGGCGCTCGCAATTCAACGTTGCATACTCATGACCACCGATCCCGGCGATCTCGTTCTCGATCCGACCTGTGGCAGCGGGACGACCGCCTACGTAGCAGAGCAATGGGGACGGCGCTGGATCACGACTGATGTTTCGCGCGTGCCGCTCGCGCTCGCCCGCCAAAGGCTTCTGACCGCGACATTTCCCTATTATCAACTCAAGGACGAAGCCCGCGGCCCCGCTGGCGGTTTCGAGTACAAGCGAAAGCGGAACGCCAAGGGCGAGGAGGTGGGCGGCATCGTGCCGCATATAACCCTCGAATCGATCGCCAACGACCAGCCGCCCAAAGAAGAAATTCTCGTTGACCGCCCCGAGGTCGTAAGCGGAATCACCCGCGTGACCGGTCCGTTCGTCGCCGAGGCGACCATTCCGACGCCCGTTGACTACGAATCCTCACCGGCTGAAGCCGGTGCCACCGAAAGCCAACAAGACTACGGCTCGTTCGTCGATCGGATGCTCGAAGTGCTGCGCAAATCGCCGGTGCTGCATGTCGGCGGGGGCAAGGCGGTTAATCTCAAGAATATTCGCCCGCCGGCGAAAACCCTAGCGCTGTTCGCCGAAGCGTTCGTTGCGAATAGCGGGCAGAACCCTCACCCTGGCCCTCTCCCGGAGGGAGAGGGAAATAAAAAGGGGGGTGAGGCGCAGCTCGCCAACGGCAACGGCAAAACCGTCGCGATCCTGTTCGGACCGGAAAACGGCGCCGTAAGCGAAAAGCTGGTTTACGAGGCGGCGCGCGAGGCGCACGCCAAGGCCTACGCGCATCTCTACGTAATTGGCTTTGCGATTCAGCCGAACGCCCGCAACCTGATCGACAATGCGGAGGCGGCGGTCGGCGTACCCGCCACCTACGTGCAGGCGACTCCTGACCTGATGATGGGCGACCTGCTCAAGAACATGCGCTCAAGCCAGATCTTCAGCGTATGCGGCCTGCCCGAGGTTGCCGTGCGCAAGGCGAAGAGTAACCGTGGCACAGGCTTCCAGCCTGTGATGTACGAGGTGGAGTTGCTCGGCTTCGACGTATTCGATCCGGTCACCATAGAGACTCAGCATCGGCGCGGCGACGACGTGCCCGCATGGCTGCTCGATACGGATTACAACGGGCTTTGCTTCCATGTCTCGCAGGCGTTCTTTCCGCGCACGGGAGCCTGGGAAAATTTGAAGCGCGCGCTGCGCGGCGTATATGAGGATACGGTGTGGAACCATTTGGCAGGCACCGTGAGCGCGCCGTTCGAGGCCGGCGAGCACGGCCAGATCGCGGTCAAGGTGATCGACGACCGCGGCAACGAATTGATGGTGGTGAAGCCTTTAAGGGAGGCGGCAAAGTGAAGACCGAGATTAAATGTCCGAAGTGTGGACGGGAGGTGCCAGCCCGGTTAATAAACGAGTTCAAGTCTATTCAGCCACATGCGGTTCATAGGCTATATGAGGGTACGTGCCCAGACCATGGACCGTTCAAGGAACCAGAAAGTGTGCCCTACCAGGATTAACGCGCCATCACGGCCGCGCAAAGAGTCAAGATGCCGCGCATGAGGCGCGTTCGCTGCCCGTACTTGAAGGGCGAAGTCGAATGGACCGAGGAGCGGGAACAGCATATCGCGGAGCGCCATCCCGACCTGCTGCCCGAGCATCGAGAGCGGATTGCCGAGACGCTCGCCGATCCTGACCAGGTTCGTCGCAGCGGCCGCTTCCCGGCGGCGCGGCTCTTCTCGCGATGGTATCCTGAAGTGCGGGGCGGCAAGCATGTCGTCGTTGTGGTTGTCAGCGGCCCGCCGGAGCGGCATTGGGTGATAACGGCCTACATCGCTCGCAGGCTTGCCGAAGGAGAAGTCGAATGGAAGCGAAGCTGAGTTTCAGATACGACCGCGAAGCGGATATCCTGCACATCGACAAGCGCGCGCCCTATGCGGACCAGGAGTCCGAGGAGCTTGGCGACGACGTGATCGCGCGGCTGAATCCGAGCAGCGGAGAGATTGAAAACCTCGAAGTCTTGTTCTTCTCGACGCGGCTGCTTCGCGGCGATCTGTTCGAGCTTCCGGTGACAGCCGACCTGCGGCGCGTAATCGAGAGCTGAGCGACCGCGATTACCCGCCGATGGCTGACTATGAAGTACCGGAACCGACGCTCAACGCGGCGCCGTTCGAGGCCGGCGAGCACGGCCAGATCGCCGTCAAGGTGATTGACGACCGCGGCAACGAATTGATGGTGGTGAAGGGACTCAGCGAAGCTAAATGAAGCAAACATCACTATTTGCATTGTTGTCGCAAGGACTTGAGGCGACGCTTCGAGACGACAACGTCTGGTGGCGCAGCGAAAGCATTTTTGGCTTGCCGCCCATGAAGCGCTGGGCATTTGAACCCGTGCTACGAGGTCTCAAGCACGGCGTGACACCGGTAACGGTTCTACGTGGCCCACGGCAGATCGGGAAGACTACTCTTCTGAATCAAGTCATCGACTTTCTTCTCAACGAAGGCGTCTCACCAAAACGCATTTTTCGGGTTCAGTTCGACGAGCTTCCGGCGCTGAAAAATGTCGCGGAGCCCATCCTCGAACTGAGCCGCTGGTATGCCGACACGATTCTGGGCAAAACCTTGAACAAGGCCGCGCAGGATGGAGAGCAGGCTTTCCTCTTCTTTGACGAGGTCCAAAATCTCGATGACTGGGCTCCCCAGCTAAAACATCTGGTCGATATCCAACCCGTTCGGGTTGTCGTTACAGGAAGTTCCGCGCTTCGGATCGAGGCCGGTCGCGACAGCCTCGCGGGCCGGATAACCACGCTCGAGATGGGACCCTTGCTGCTTAGAGAAATCGCGGCTTTACGTCAGTTTGGCGAGATTCCCGGGATGCTCCGCGGAAATGGGCTCGGTTCGCTGAAGGACAAGAGCTTTTGGCGAGAATTGCGCGACCTGGGCGAGAAACACTGTGACATTCGGGCCCAAGCTTTCGAAGCATTTTCCGAGCGTGGTGCGTATCCAACAGCTCAAGCTCGAACGGACCGCCCTTGGGAGGCGATTGCCGACCTCCTCAACGAGACCGTAATCCGCAGGGCTATTCAACACGATCTGCGAATGGGTCCGCGCGGGCAAAAACGCGATGAGCACCTGCTTGAAGAGGTGTTTCGCCTCGCATGTAGGTATGTAGGCCAGTCTCCTTCGCAGGGCCTCTACCTCACCGAGCTGAAGCGCTCAATGAATGCCAATATCGGTTGGCAGCGAGTACTCGCGTATCTCAAGTTCCTGGACGGAACCTTGCTGCTTCGACTAATCGAGCCGTTGGAATTGCGCCTAAAGCGCAAGCGAGGCGCCTATAAGCTGTGCCTCTGCGATCATGCAATACGGGCAGCCTGGTTACAGGAAGTGATTCCCCTGAGTCCTCCCGCTCTCGAAAAGGCCACCCATCTTTCGGTTCTAGCGGGACATATCGCAGAGAGTACGGCCGGCTACTTCTTGCGCTCGATTATAGGCCTCGATGTCGCGCACTTTCCTGAAAGAAGCGGCGAGCCCGAGGTCGATTTCATACTAACGGTCGGTGACCAACGTATTCCTTTGGAGGTGAAGTATCGGCGCCGCATCGAGTATCAGGACACTGTGGGTCTTCGCTCATTCATGGAGAAGGTTCACTACAATGCGCGATTTGGTGTGCTGGTAACCCTACTGGACGAGGGAGGTTCCGACGATCCACGAATCGTATCCGTTCCTTTGTCAACGCTTCTCCTTTTGCGCTGAGAAAACGAGCGATGGCTGACTACGAAGTACCGGAACCGATTCTCAACGCGCCGTTCGAGGAGCCGGCGTGGCACTGGAACATCGAGGAGGGCAAAGAGCCTGAAAAGCGACCTGGCAGGCGCGAAGCCGGGTATTTCTACCGCGACCCGAAGGCGCCGGCGGCGGACAGCGAGCACGAAGCGCGCGGCGTCTGGACGCCGCTGGAACTGGTCAATCGAATCCGCGGCGAGGTCGGGAAATGGCGCGATGCCGGCTATCCCGGTGTGGCGCGCACCACGCTCGATCTGCTCAATTACTGGCGGCGCGGTGGGCGACAGCATCGGCTTTTCTTTGCACAGCTCGAAGCGGCCGAGACGATAGTCTTCCTGACGGAAGCGCGCGCCGACTTCCGCCAGGGGATCGACGTGCCCCTCGATGCGCCCGGCGAGGAGCGCCAGAACGACGGCTACAAGGCGTTCATCCGCTACGCACTTAAGATGGCGACCGGCACGGGCAAAACCACCGTGATGGCGATGCTTGCAGCGTGGAGCATCCTCAACAAGGTCGCCGACAAAAGCGACGCGCGCTTCTCTGACACAGTCCTGGTCGTATGCCCTAACGTGACGATCCGCAGCCGGCTGGGCGAACTCCACCCGGAGAGCGGCGAGGCGAGCCTATATCGGACACGCGACCTCGTACCGCAACACTTGATGCCCGACCTGACGAAAGGACGCGTCGTCATAACGAACTGGCACGTCTTCGAGCCGCAGGCGGTGCAAAGCGGCGGCACCAGCGCCAAAGTGATCAAGGCGGGCGAGCGCGTCGAAGTGCGCGAGACGATCACGATCGGGCCGAAAACAACTGTCGCGCGAGGCCGGCGATATCTCACGCCCGAAGAGTTCGAACGGCAGAAAGCGCTCGGACTAATCGAAGTCGTAAGCGAGGAGCGCGACAAGCAGGGAAACCTCAAGCGCGCGCAGGTGCGGTCCTACCGCTACGTCGAGAGCGCAACCGCGCTCGTCAACCGCGTGCTGGGCGAGGATTTGCGCGGCAAGGGAAATATCCTGCTCTTCAACGATGAGGCGCATCACGCCTATCGCATCCGGCGGCCGGAGCCTGATGAGCTGGAGCGCGAGGAATTTGGCGAAGAGGAGGAAGCCGAAGAATTCTTCAAGGAAGCGACGGTCTGGATCGACGGCCTGGACAAGATTCACAAGCTTCGCGGAATCAACTTTTGCGTCGATCTTTCCGCGACACCCTACTTCCTGGGACGGGTCGGGCAGCAAACAAACCGCATCTTTCCGTGGACCGTGAGCGACTTCGGCCTTACCGACGCAATCGAGTCCGGCCTCACCAAAATTCCGCAACTCGTGGTGCGCGATCCGACCGGGGCCGAGATACCGAGCTACTTCAACATCTGGCGCTGGATTCTCACCAAGCTCACGCCTGCCGAACGGGGCGGCAAGCGAAGTGACGCCAAGCCTGAGGCCGTGGTCAAATGGGCCGCCCATCCGCTGTTGATGCTCGCCGCGATGTGGGAGGAGCAGCGCCGGCAATGGGAGCGGGAGCGCGAAGACCCGCGTCCGCCGGTGTTCATCATCGTCTGCAAGAACACCCGGATCGCCAAGGTCATTTACGAGTGGCTGGCCGAGGGGAAGACTCCCACCGGAATTCCAGCGGCGCAGATCGAGGGCTTCCGCAACAGTAACGGCCGCGTCAACACGATCCGCGTCGATTCCAAGGTGGTGCAGGAAACCGACACCGGCCAGCCCAAAAGTGACGAGACCGCCTGGATGCGCGTGACCCTCGATACTGTGGGCAAGATCGATTGGCCCAAGGACCGCCAGGGACGGCCCATCTATCCCGAGGCCTTCGAGGAACTCGCGAGAAAGCTCGGCAAGCCGCTGCATCCGCCGGGACGCGACGTGCGCTGTATCGTGAGCGTCGGGATGCTGACCGAGGGCTGGGACTGCAACACCGTGACCCATATCGTGGGGCTGCGGCCGTTCATGTCGCAGCTTTTGTGCGAGCAAGTCGTGGGCCGTGGCCTCAGGCGCTCAAGCTACGAGGTCGGCAGCGACGGCAAGCTCACCGAGGAGGTCGCCAAAGTTTTCGGCGTGCCCTTCGAGGTCGTGCCGTTTAAGGCGGCGAAAGGCACCGCGCGCCCCTCGGAAAAGCGTCATCACGTCTATCCCATTCCGGCCAAGGAACAATTCGAGATCCAGTATCCGCGCGTTCAGGGCTATCGGCAGGCAATCCGCAACCGGGTAACCGTTAACTGGGATTCGATCGCGCCGCTCGCGCTTGATCCGTTGAACATCCCGCCCGAGGCGCAGATGAAAGCGGCACTGCCGAACAACAAGGGCAGGCATACGCTTGCCGGCCCGGGCGCAATTCAGCATGTCGATCTGAACCCCTACCGGAGGAGCCTTCGTTTTCAGCAACTGGTCTTCGACATGGCGGCGGCGCTCACGCGCGATTACGTCGGCCAGCCGTCGTGCGAGGCACCGGCACACGTGCTGTTCCCCCAGTTGCGAGCGATAGTCGAACACTATCTGCGTGAGAGGGTACGGCCCGCCAAGCCGGCGGAGATCCTCGATGTTGCGCTGTCGCCATATTACGGATGGGTCATCGAGCGGCTGGTCGAAGCTATCAAGCCTGACGCTTCCCAGGGTGAGGCGCCGCTGCTTCCCGTCTACGAGACCAGGCGTGGCCCGGGCAGCACGGCTGAAGTTGATTTCTGGACCAGCCGCGACGTACGCGAGATCGCGCGCAGCCATCTGAACTACGTTGTCGCCGATACCGCGCAATGGGAACAATCGGCGGCGTACTTCATCGACACGCATCCCTTGGTCGAAGCGTTTGTAAAGAACGACGGCCTCGGCTTCGCCATTCCGTACTTCCACAACGGCCGGCCGCACGACTACATGCCGGACTTCATCATCCGGCTGAAGGCCGAGGCGCCGGTCCACCTAATTCTTGAGGTGAAAGGCTTTGACCCGCTGAAAGAGGTCAAGGAACAGGCCGCACGGCGCTGGGTCGAAGCGGTCAACACCGACGGCGCTCACGGGCACTGGGCTTACGCGGTAATTCCAAAGCCCACCGATGCGGCGGCTGGTATCGCGCGCGGCGCACAAGCACCGCTGACGAGTGAACGCTAGAACCGCTCGCGGTCTCGCCTCGCTCGCGCGCGGCGCCGAATCTCAGTCCGGCTCCTCGTATTTGAACGACACGCTGAGCCTGGCGCGGAACAAAGCGACTTTGCGGTCGTCGATCGTCGCGTCGAGCTTGACCACTTCGGCGATACGCAGGTCGCGCAGCGTCTTCGATGCGGTCTCCACCGCAGCGCGGGTCGCGGCCTCCCATGACTCGGAGCTTGTGCCGACGAGCTCGATTACCTTATAAACCCTGCTCTCCATAGCTGCACCTCTGTCATAGTGTTCACGCCGCGGTCCTCTGCAAACGAGGCCGGATTGGACCGCGCTCGATGGCATTCCCCCGACCCCTAAGCTTTCATTATACATACTCAGCGTTACAAGCGTTCGATATGCCCGTCGCTTCGGGTTAATCGAGCGCCAGCATCGACGGCCGATAGGCTTGACCTGCTGCATCACCCAGTGTCGCTGCTTTCGGCATCGCAGGCGACGCTGGAAAGGCTCAGCGGCGACCGGCGCTCAGCGCCGGTGAATTCTTGGCAAGCTGCCGCATGCCGCCGTAAGCTGCGCCCGATATGTCTCTAGTGGCGCGGGCCGCGGTGCCCGCCCCGCTACTCAAAAATTCACCAACCCTCAGCCACGCAGGGTCCCGGCAGCTTCGCCGAGCGCGCCGGGGACGCCAACGCCAGATCGGAACCGGATAGCACGACGGCTTGACCGAGCGGAAGTAAAAGCGGGCGTCGGCGAGCGCGCGATAGCGTCGCCCAGGCGGCACTCCGGCGCCCCGGCGCGGTAGAACTTGCATCCTACACCGATGCGGGGCAGCTTGTTAGGGCATGTGGTCGGGCGGGAAGCGCGCGAAACTCACTCGCGAATTTTACGCCCGCCCGGTGCTGATCGTGGCTCGCGAGTGTATCGGCAAGATTTTGGTTCATCGCACGGCGCAGGGCGAAGCGGCGGGGCGAATCGTGGAAGCGGAAGCCTACCGCGGACCCGGGGACCTTGCCGCGCACAGCTCCCGCGGTTTGACCCGGCGGACGGCGGCGATGTTCGGGCCGCCCGGACATGCGTACGTCTACCGGCTCTACGGAACGAGTTGGGCGCTAAACCTGGTGACCGGCGGCGAAGGGATGCCGCACGCGGTACTAATCAGGGCGCTTGAGCCGATGCGCGGGTTGGACTTGATGGCACGCAGGCGGGCCAAGCCCCCGACTTCGCGCGAGCTGACCAACGGCCCTGGTAAACTTGCCCACGCCTTGGCGATAACCGGAGCCAATTACGGACAGGACCTTTGCGGCGATATCCTGTTTCTTGAGCAGCCGGACCGCCCCGCAGGTCCGATCAGCCGCTCGCCGCGAATCAACGTAGACTATGCCGGCACCTGGGCCGCAAGGCGATGGCGATTTTACGAGCGGGGGAATCGCTACGTGTCGGTGGCACCGCGCGAATAAGCAAAGGCAAGGCGGGCCAACGACGGCGAGTTGCCGGGTGGGCGAGATCGCCCAAGGAGCCGCGACATGGGATTGCTGGTTAACGGCGTATGGCAGGACCAATGGTACGACACCGAGCAGACCGGCGGCCATTTCGTGCGCCCGCAAGCGGTCTTCAGAAATTGGGTGACCGGCGGCGGCCGGTTAAGCTCACCCGGCGCGGGCGGCTTCTCGGCCGAACCCCATCGTTACCATTTGTACGTCTCCTTGGCCTGCCCGTGGGCGCATCGCACGCTCCTCTTTCGCAAGCTCAAAAAGCTGGAACAAGTCATCTCGGTTTCGGTCGTTGACCCGTTCATGGGGAACCACGGATGGGCGTTCAGGGCACTCGACGGCTCCCTGACGCCCGGCTCGACGCCCGACGAGGTCAATCACGCGCGCTACCTGCACGAGATTTACACCAAGGCCAAACCCGATTTTACCGGGCGGGTCACGGTGCCGGTCTTGTGGGACAAGAAAACCGCGGCCATCGTCAATAACGAGTCGGCGGAGATAATCCGGATGCTTAACAGCGCGTTTGACGCCTGGGGCGATGCGTGCGTAGACTTTTACCCGCCCCACCTGCGCGGCGAGATCGACCGGCTCAACGCTTATGTCTACGAGAACGTGAACAACGGCGTTTACAAATGCGGCTTTGCCACCACCCAGGCGGCCTACGAGGCAGCGTTTGACGCCCTGTTCGATGCGCTCGACCGGCTCGAAGAGCGCCTGAGCGCTCACCGTTATCTTGCCGGCGGGTGCTTGACCGAGGCCGATTGGCGTCTTTTCACCACGCTCGCGCGCTTCGACGCCGTCTACCACGGGCACTTCAAATGCAACCTGCGGCGGATCGCCGACTACCCCAACCTATCCAATTACCTGCGCGAGCTTTACCACGTCCCAGGCGTTGCCGAGACGGTGAATCTGTTTCAAATCAAGCGCCACTACTACGCCAGCCACGCGCATATCAACCCGACGCGGATTGTTCCGAAAGGGCCAGCACTTGACTTCGGCGCGCCGCACGACCGCGACCGCCTGCCGAAAGAAGAACCACGCTCATCGGTGGCGCGCGCTCGTTCCGTGTAGGCAGCATGATTTGGGGATGGAGGATACGCCGATCGGCCTCCTGCATCGTGTATGCGACCTCATGCAGTCTTTCCGACCACGATCTGGCCGACCGTTACGCGGTTCTTCAGCGCACGGGCGGCCAATCCGGGCTCGAGCGCGAGAAGCACCCTCACCCCAGCCCTCCCCAAAGGGCGAGGGGGCAGAAAGGGTTGCGGCACCCTGACTCCTTCCTCCGCCGCGCTAGCGCGTTGCCGGCCTCGCGCATAGCCGCGCCGCGGCTGCGAACTCCTTCTCCGCTGGGCGCCCTATCCAGCTCCTTCCCCCGCCGCGCGGGGAAAGGAGCTGGAAGAGGGTGCGGGTTGCCGCCGACTCCGCACGGTCTCACTGTTTTGCAATCCTCGATAGTTCGCCGCTCAAGGCTCTGGCGCTTGCATCGCGGTGATATCGTTCGCAAAGTCCTTGCGCATCGAGCCGGCCGCACGCTCGAAATCGCTATCCGGCGCGCGTCTGAAACGTGAGTCAAATTTCGCCCAGAACGCACGCGGGGCTGGTCCGATCTTTGCATCGATAGAAACGTTTCGGCGTTGGCGAACCCACAGAGAGGTCGCAGCCGGGGGAAAAGGGCCTTTTTTGGGCGCTTGGACACGCGCAAGGCTTCGGCGCTGGGGTGCCTAAAGCGCAGGCAGATGCCGTTTGTCTAATCAAGGAAAGTCGATCAAAGTGATCGGTAGAAACCGGCTTTGTGCAACTGAAAACCAAGAGCAAGGCAATTTCTCGTCCGGCAGGATGCTTGAGGCGCACAGTTCCAGTGATTGGCCGCAAACTGCTATATACCAGGTCAGCGAGCCGTTCCGGAGGCGAGCCGCTGCGCTGAAAGCGCGGCGCTAATGGTAAGTCCGCTTGGCCATAAACTAAACTAAGGAGGAGTCCGCGTTAGATGACCCCCAAGGACGTTCTGAAGCTGATCAAAGAAAAGGAAGCCGTGATGGTCGATTTGAAGTTCATCGATCTTCTCGGCCAGTGGCAGCATTTCACGGTTCCGATCAGCGAATTTCGCGATGAGGAGCCTTTCGAGAGCGGGCTCGGCTTCGATGGCTCGTCAATCCGCGGTTGGAAGTCGATCGAGGCGAGCGACATGCTGGTGATTCCCGATCCCGCTACCGCGGTCATGGAGCCGTTCGCAAAAGACCCCACGCTGACGATGATTTGCAGCATCGAGGACCCGATCACGCGCAGCGAGTACACGCGCGATCCGCGCAACATTGCGCGCAAGGCCGAAGCTTACCTTAAGTCCACCGGTGTCGGCGACGTGGCCTACTTTGGTCCGGAGCCGGAATTCTTCATCTTCAATGGCATCCGTTACGACACCAACGTCCATTCGAGCTACTACTACATCGAGTCGAGCGAGGGCGCATGGAATACCGGCGCGGAAGGCCTCAATTTGGGCTACAAGCCGCGCTACAAAGAGGGATATTTCCCGGTCGCGCCCAACGATAGCCTGCACGACGTGCGTACCGAGATGGTGCGGGTGATGGAAGGAGTCGGAATTCGCGTTGAAAAGCACCACCATGAGGTCGCGACCGCCGGGCAGGCGGAAATCGACATGCGCTTCCAGCGGCTGCTGAAGATGGCGGACTGGCTGTGCTGGATGAAGTATATCTGCCGCAACGTGGCGATCCGGCACGGGATGACGGTGACCTTTATGCCCAAGCCGCTTTTCGGCGACAACGGCTCCGGGATGCATACTCATCAGAGCGTCTGGAAGGGCGAGACACCGCTTTTTGCCGGCTCGGGATACGCGGGCTTCTCGGAGACCGGCTTGCACTACATCGGCGGCATCCTTCATCACGCCCCGGCGTTGGCCGCCTTCACCAATCCCGGCACCAACTCCTACCGCCGCCTGGTGCCGGGCTTCGAGGCGCCGATCAATCTGGCCTATTCCAGCCGCAATCGCTCGGCCGCGGTGCGCATCCCGGTTTACTCGCCGTCGCCCAAGGCCAAGCGCATCGAGGTCCGTTTCCCCGACCCGACGTGCAACCCGTACCTGGCGTTCTCGGCGATGCTGATGGCGGGACTCGACGGCATCCAGCGCCGTTTGGACCCGGGTCAGCCGCTCGACAAGGACATCTACGCGCTCAGCCCGACCGAACTCGCCGAAGTCCCCAGCATGCCGGCCTCGCTCGAAGAGGCGCTGGATAACCTCAACCGCGACCACGAGTTCCTGCTCAAGGGAGACGTCTTCACCGAAGACCTGATTGAGACCTGGATTGACTACAAGATGACGCGCGAGGTGAGCCCGACGAGGCTCAGGCCCCATCCTTACGAGTTCGGCCTTTACTTCGACGCTTAGCCGCGGCCGGCGGCGCGTCCCGGGTCCGTCTGGCTTATCGTGGGGACCCGGGACGCCGCCCGCGCCCGCTCCTCAGATCGCTCTCGGACACCGGCGAAGATGATGCTTCTCGCTGAGCAGTACGCGGTCGGCGGCGTAGCGCGGCGGGCTCAACGTGGGGATGCAGCCGGCGGGTTAAGGCTGCGTGGGCTCACGACGCTCGCGTTCGAGCTCTTCGATACGCTCAGCGGCACGATTAATCGCGCGGGTCGCCGCCTCGACGGCTGCCGCGGCCTTGTTGGCCTCTAAAGACGCCTGCTGCGCTGCAGTCAGCGCCTTGGCAGCCGCGGCCTGGGCGCGCGCGGCCGCCTGCTGCGCCCTTATCGCTGCGGCCTCGGCCTGGGCCGCCTCCTGCCGCTCGCGCTCGGTGTAGCCGCACGCTGAAAGGGCAAACACCGCCGCTGCCACAACGAGGGCCACAGCGGTCGCGGTGAACCCTCTCAAGACAGCTTGCCTGCCCCACTGTGACATAAGAGCCACTTTAACCGGAGCCATTTGGGGAATCCCATGACCGCCCTCGTCGGCGACGCCGCGAAAAGTCCACAGACTCTCGGAATGGTAAGCGCTTTTGTCCTCCGCTAATTGAATGAGATGCCACATTAAGCGGCGGGGTTGGGCTTCGCCAGCGCCTCCAGGCGCTCGAGCCGCTCCTTGAGCTTGCGGTTTTCCTCGCGCATTTTTTCCAGGTCGTCGCGCAAAAGCCGCGTCTCTTCCGAGCGCGAGCGGCCGCGCCTGAGCGCGGCGACCGCTTCCTCGGCGCGCCGGCGAAGCCGGCCGTCAAGCGCGCGCTCGCCGATGCGCTCGAGCGTCCCGATCGCGCGGCTATCGCCGAGTTCCTCGAGCGCCGCCGGCAGCCGCATCTGCACCATGAACTCGCGGTCGTCCGCCATCGCGATGAGAAAGTCGAGGATCTCGCCGCGGCGCGCCTCGATTTCGCTCCCCAGTTTGGCCAGCGTGCCGATCGCGGCGACGCGCGCGCGGGCCGCTTGGCCGTAAGCGCAGTAGCCTTTAGCGAGCTCGATCACGCGCTCCTCCCGCAACTCAGCCAGCCCGCCGAGCGCATGCGCTCGAATCACGTCCAGGTACGAGTCGCGCTCGAGCATCCGCGCGAGCACGTCAAAGGCCCGTTCGTCGCGAGTCTTGCCCAGCGCCAGGGCCGCTTCGGCCTCGACGAAGTAGCTTTGATCACCGCGCTCCAGCAGATCGATTAGGGCGCTCGCCGCCGCCTGGCGGCCGCGGAAGGACCCTAAGGCGGCGCACACCGCCCGCCGCGCCTTGGGATGCGGCAGCGAGAGCGCCCGGCTCAGGGCCGACAGCGCCGCGTCGGTGCGAATCTCTCCCAGGGCCTTGGCGGCTTCGGCCTGCACGCCCCAGAAGCGGTCGTCGAAAAGCGCCGCGCTGAGCGCCTCGACCGCGGCCGGCGAGCCCTCTTTGCCAAGCTCGCGCGCCGCGTTGGCGCGCGCGATCGCCGCAGGCGCGCGCCGCAGGATCAGCTCGAGTTCGTGGCGCGAACGCTGATGGCTTATCGACGCGAGAATCTCGCACTCCGGATCGAAAATGACCGCCTTGGGCGCCTGCTCGGCGGCAAAGCTAATCGCCTGCTCGGCGCGGCCCGCTTCGACCCGATAGCGCCGCTCGCGCCCATCCTCGTCTATCAGGGCGATCGTGACCGGGAAGCGAAATGCCGCGCTGCCGTCGGAGCCGGCATGGGTCTGCTTGACGGTGACGGTAGCGAGCTTTTGCTTATCATCATAGGACGTGGAGATTGTGAGCTCCGGATGGCCCTCCTTGTACATCCACTGGTCGAAAAAGAAGTCCAGGTTGCGCCCGGTCGCCTCTTCGATCGCCTGCTGCAGGTCCTGGGTTATGACGCTGCGCCCGTAATGGCGCGTGCAGTACAGGTTGAGCGACTTGAAGAACAACTCGTCGCCCAGCATCCGGCGCAGCATGTGCAGCACCAGGCCGCCCTTCTCGTACAGATGACGGTCGAAGAGCTCGATCGGCGCCCGGTAACGGTTGCATACGATCGGGCGCCGATAGCGCCGGCGGGCTTCCTCGAAATAGCGCTCGCGGTCCTGACGCAGGTTCCAGGCAAATTCGTCCGCGCCCAGGTCCTCCTCGCACCACAACGCCTCGAAGTAAGTGGCGAAGCCCTCGTTGAGCCAGGCGTGAGACCAATCGCGGCAGGTTACCAGATCGCCCCACCATTGATGAGCCAGCTCGTGAGCGACCAGCGGATCGCTGGTGAAATCAAGATGGGCGCGGGCGTCATGCAGCGTATCGGCGGTCTGCGTCGTGGCCGACGTGTTCTCCATCCCGCCGAAGATAAAGTCGGCCACCGCCACCTGGGCGTACTTGGCGTAAGGATAGGGCACGCCGATCTTGCGCGCGAAGAATTCTATCATCCGCGGGGTGTTAGCGAAGGCTCGCCATCCGTCCTCCTCCCGCCCCGGCGCGACGTAGTAGAGCACGGACAGGCTGCCGAGCGAGTCCTTGAGCTCGACGAACTCGCCGGCCACTAGCGTGATCAGGTACGCCGGGTGCGGAATGTCATGGCGCCAGTGGTAGGTCTTAACTCCCGCGGCGCGGTCTTCGCGTGTAGCGATCAAGGCGCCGTTGGAAAGGGCGAAAAAATGCGCCGGAACGGTGGCCAGGACCTCGCTGGTCGCCTTGTCGTTGGGATAGTCATAGCAGGGGAACCAATACCGGCTGTCTTCGTCCTCGCCCTGCGTCCAGGCCTGCACGGGCTTATTCGGATAAGCCTCGTCGGGTCCCACGAAGTATAGCCCGCGCTGCGGGCGAGCGTGGTAGGCGATGGAAACCTCGACTTCTTCGCCGGCCTCGAGCTCCTTGCTGAGCCGCACGACAAGCTTGCCGTCGCCGCTTTCGAAGGCGGCCGGCTCGCCTTGCACCGCGACGCCCTCGACGATGAGGTCAACCTGATCGAACTCAATCTGGCGCAAACCGCCGACGATCGGCGCCAAGCGATGAGAGGCGGTGCCGGAAATCTCGCGCGCAGCAAAATCGAGCTTGATCTCTAACCGGATGTGCTTGACGTCGGCAACTCGGTCGCGGGCCCATCGCGGCTCGACATGCGCGGCTTGAAACGGCTGGGCTTCGCCGTCGGCGCGCGGGCTAAACGCGCCAAGGTCGCCGAGCGCCCCGGCTATCCAATCCAAAAACCTGGGCTTGTGCATATCTTGTGATGTTAAGGAAACAGCGGCGGCCGAAGCAATCGTATGAAGTATGATGCGCCGCGGCAATGTCGGGATTTTTCGCCGTGCGCGCAACGACGCGCCTGAGTACCGGGCCGCCCGCCTGGCGAGGCGCTTGGCGCTCGCCGTTCATACGGATGACGCCCGGGCTCGAGCTAGTGCTGGACGGCATCAATCTGGAGCAGCTACCGGTTATCAACTCAGGCAGCCCCAGCGACTCCGAGCTGGCGCACCTCTTTTTCGGAATCGGCACGCCGCTCGTCTACGCCCCTTACGCCTCCAGGGTTGCGGAGGCCGAACCAGGACCGACGGCCTATAGTGTAGGTTCGATGTTTGAACGGAAACATCGACGAGATGCCAACTCTTGTCGCTGCTATTCAAACGGAACCTGCGGGACCGGCAACGGTGGGACTAGGCGATAGATTGAATATCGCCGGGCACGAGCGCTACCGGCGAGCGTTGGGCTCAACGGCTACCCGGTCAAGCGCAAAATTGATCCCGAGCGCCGACCTGATTAGATAATCGAGGCTCGCCCGTCCCGGCCCGGCCATCAGCAGCCAGAAGAAAATCAGGATGTATAGCGGCTCGTCGGAGATGACGAAATCGTTAAGCCCGCGCATCTGCCTGCTGGTAACCGTCACGATGGCGACCAGCATGTTGAACATCATGGGGAGCGTCGCGATACGGGTGAAGAGACCGATGAAGATTAGGACTCCACCGCTGAGTTCGGTGCAGGCCGAAAGCGTCGCGCTCGCATACGGGTAAGGGATTCCCCAATCTGCAAACCTTTGCGCAAAGCCGTCAAGGTCGTGGATCTTGCCCCAGCCGCTGATCATCCAGAAGTAGCCGAAGAACAGTCGCATCAGCAGTGGCGCGAGCCAATCCAGAGATTCGGTCACGCGCAGGGCCAAAACGATCAATCGCTTTACGGCTGCCATCGAAGAACACCTCGGCGCCGCGCCGCGAAGCGCAGCAACGCGCGACCGGCTGTTCGTGTGAAACCTACCGAATCAGCGCGCGTGCGTCGGCAGTCAGTCGACGCGCGCGCGCGTCCATAACCGGCGAGCTACATCTTGCCGGCCTGGGGGTGGCCGCCCTTTTCGGTACACTCTTGAGCGGTCTTCGTATAGACCATGCCTTGTCCTTTGCAGGAATTGCGGCCGGGACCGGCATTGCTGGCGGTTTTGCACGCGCTCATACCCTTGCAGGAGTTGCCGCCGATGCATTTGACCTGGCCTTGCTGTCCGCTTGAGCCGGATGGACCTTGGGCGTAGCTGCGGCTTGCCAGGAACGAGAGCGCCACTGCCGAAGCCGGCATCGCTCCCGTGATGCTCGCCTTTGTTCGCTTCATAAGTACCTCCTTGATACTCGCTCTTTTTCACGACCCCCACTGCGTCGCGCGCGCCAATGGCAGCAGGGTCAAGCTCTCTCCAACGCTCCGCGCGGAAACGGAACCGATTCGGCCTGCTGAAAAGTCGTCTTCGCTATTCGCAGCAATTCCACGGCATGTACTTGGGGTGCCACTCCATTGCGGCATAGTGTATCGTCTGACGAACCGTCGCGGCGTTACGCTTTTCGAAGATGCACCTGCGTTTTCTGGACGTGGAAAGGCCAGACTCGTCGCAGGTGTGTAACGTCCCCGACACCACGGGGACTGATGAATGGGCGGCGCGCAATGAGCGCCATCGCGGGCGCATCCGCATCCGGCGCCGATCGATTGCTTTGGCGGATTGGGGCAAACTGGGCCGCGGGTGAACGGGGAAAGCAGGATGGCGGAACACGGCCGGCGTCAGCATCCGCTCCACTGGTACACGTTGGCTTTGGCCGCGCTGGCCGCGTTTTTCGGGTGTCCCGCGACGATCCGCGCGCTCCCAATCACTTTCGACACCGCCTTGCCGGTGGCGCAGGACGAGTTCGTTTTCCGTCCGCAAGCGGCGCCGAGCTACGGCAGCGGACTTGCAGGCGACCTAATCAAAGTTGCCTTTCCAACAATTTTCGTTTACGGACCGACATCGCGGGTCACGCTGTTCCTGACCGTTGACCAGAGCCTTGCCTATTTCGACCAACACGCCCCGACCGGCACCGAGACCAGAAGCTGGAGCGGCTTCGACGACACCCTGTTTTTCGTCCGCTACACGCTCTTGGCGGCCCAGACCGTCGATAGCTTGTTTCGCATCGCGCCTTTCCTCGGCGCGTACTTGCCCACCGGCAGTTACCAGAAGGGTGACCAGTACGGGCGCCTTCCGCGCTTGCTTCACGCGTGCGACGTCCGTTCATATAGGGGCGCGGCCGTGCTGTTCGTGGTCGGCCTCGCCGCTTGCGCGAGTTCGTCGCTGTCTGGCAAACGGAATCTCGCCGCGCCTGGCGTTCCGTGCGGCAACCCGACCCACGCGCCCTTATCGGCAAAGCCCACTACAGAGGCACCCACTCGGCTGGTAACGCGCGTTCGGATTCAAGTGTTCGGCGTGGTGCGGCCATACCTGGTGTACAACGTGATCGTTGGACTAAACCAACATGTCGGCGAAGTTGTCGCTTACCGCTTCGACCAGCGCACCCTGATTCTTGTGGTGGACTTTAAGCCCGGGGCTCATCCAACCCCGGAGCTGGTCGCGAAAATCGTGCGCAGCGCCGGCTTTACCACCGGCGAAGCGAAGGTCGAGACCATCCCAATTACTGCCGGGATGGAAGAGGGCCCAGGATGGTTCAAGCTGCCGTCAAGCTTGAGCAGCGGGCCTGCCGGCTGGGTCGAACTTAACTTCTATTAATCGGCTTTTGCTCGAATGGACCGGCCGTCCACGCGGGAAAACAGGCCTTCTGCGTTGTTGAATAACGCATTGGGGCTAATATAATCGGTGACAAGATAACGGCGGCGGTGGAGTCCGCCCGAAGCGTCGCTCGCCCTTTGAGCGGCCGATGACTCCTGCAACAGAAGTGTCGCAGGAGTTTTTATTTGAGCAGACCGTGGGTGAGCGCCCGACCATGAAGTGCGCCATGAGGCGCGCAGAATCATGGCGCGAGAAGGCAGCAAAAGCCGCGGCTGGTTGGCGAGGCGGCGCTTTATCGGTGTCAGTGCTGGTGGCTGAGAGGGGATACGAGACTTGCAGCTCGGGCGAATTAGTTGAACGGTTCGCCCTCGAAGGTGGCTGCGCCAACGGCCGGCGGGTCGATGCTGTGGCCGCTTCTCGACGGCACTGACCTGGTTAACCGCGGACTATCGCTGTGGCGTTCGACAAGCAAAGCCTCAAAGCTCAAAGCCGCAAGGGGCGAGATAGCGGGCGAACGCCGGCGTCCGGTTTTGACCTGACCCTTGCCGAGGTCAAGTACTTCTGGTCCTGGTTTATCTTCGGCTCGATCATGACGGCGGAGACCCGCCATCACCTATGGCGTAGCTGGGGATTTTGCCCGCGCCATACGTGGGCCCACGCGGTGGTTGAATGTGAGGTCTGGGGCGGCCGGCCCTTCGGGACCGCGATACTCTACGAAGACCTGGTTGGCCGCGCCGCCGCGGCCACCAAAACGCTTCTTCTGCCAGGTGGTATTGGCCGCCGGCGCCTGCGCTCCAAGGCAAGCTGCCTTGCCTGCGATTACCTTGCCATTGCCCACAGCTTCCAGGACGAGTTTTACGCCGACCGCCGCGCCCGCATAAACCGTCGTCCTCGCATCAGCGCGCTACTTGTCGAAGCCGATTCGCTATGGCGAACGAGCGCTTGCCCGCTGTGCCTGGGTGGGCACGGGATCGTTTGCCGCAGCCATATATTAGCGGGCGCGGTCAATCCGGACCGCGGGTTGTCGGACAAGCTGGAGGACCTGCGACAGCGGCTTGCGTTGTATGTCAGATCGATGACGTGGAAGGGTCCTCAGGCGACTGCGCAAGCGAAGATTTCTTGGGTGGAGGCGCTCGGCTGGTTTGCCGGATGGGACTTTCCCGCGGCGGTCGCCGCCGAGGCCGGAGCGACGCCCGCACAGCGCAGATGACCTGTCGCAGCGCCGCAGCCCCAGGGCCATCGGCGGAGCGTCGGTCGCATGAGCCCAGAGGTGAGGATGGTGCGCGGCCGTGTCGCCGCCACGAAGCTGAGGCTATTTCCCCTTGCCGCTATTGATATGGTGTCGGGGCGCGCGCGTCGGGCCTCGCGGCTACTCGTCTCCTCCTGCGGCCCTCTGCGCCGTAAACTGCTTTTCCTCGGTCGAGCCGGCCAAGGCCTGCAAGGCGGACTCGCCGCCGTACACGGTGGTCGCCACTAGGTCGAAATAGCCGGCGCCCACTTCGCGCTGATGGCGCGTTGCGGTGTACCCGAGCTTTTCCGCGGCGAATTCCGCGTTCTGCAGTTCGGCGTACGCCGCCATGTGGCGATCTTTGTATTCGCGCGACAGGGTGAACATGGAGTAGTTGAGCGCGTGGAAGCCGGCGAGCGTGACGAACTGGAACTTGTATCCGAGCGCCGCCAATTGCACTTGAAATTTCGCGATTTGGATTTCGGATAGATGTCTCGACCAATTGAACGAGGGCGACAAGTTATAGGCGAAAAGCTTGCCGGGATATTCCTTGTGCATCGCATGCGCAAACTTTTCGGCGAAGGGCAGGTCCGGCGTGGAGGTCTCGCACCAAATCATATCGGCGTAAGGCGCGTACACCAGGGCGCGCGCCACCGCCTGCTCCAGGCCGGCGCGCGTGCAGAAGAAGCCTTCGCTGGTGCGCTCGCCGGTCATGAAGACTCGATCCCGCGGGTCGATGTCCGAGGTGAGCAGACCGGCGGCCTCGGCGTCGGTGCGCGCGATTATAATCGTCGGCACGCCGGAGATGTCCGCCGCAAGCCGCGCTGCGACCAGGCGCGCAACTCCTTCCTGGATGGGCACCAGCACCTTGCCGCCCATGTGGCCGCATTTCTTAGCCGCCGCCAACTGATCCTCGAAGTGAACCGCGGCCGCTCCGGCCCGGATCATCGCCTTAGTCAGTTCGAAGGCATTGAGCACCCCGCCAAACCCGGCCTCCGCGTCGGCCACGATCGGAGCCATCCAATCAACCGAGTCATCGCCCTCGCAATGGCTCAGTTCGTCGGCGCGCAGCAGCGCGTTGTTGATTCGCTCTACGACCTTAGGCACGCTGTCGGCGGGATAAAGCGACAAATCCGGGTACATCGTCATCGCCCCATTCGCGTCGGCTGCGACCTGCCATCCGGACAGATAGATAGCCTTGAGTCCCGCCTTGACCTGCTGCACAGCTTGATTCCCCGTCATCGCGCCCAGTGCGCCGACGAACGGCTCGGTATGCAGCAATCGCCAGAGCTTTTCCGCCCCGTATCTCGCCAATGAATGCTCGACGTGTACCGTGCCACGCAGCCGAACAACGTCTTCGGCCGTGTAGCCGCGCTTAATATTTTTCCAGCGCGGATTCTCGCTCCACTCTCTGTTCAGTTGCTCCGCCGCAGCGTCATTGTCTAGCATACGGTCTCCTTGTCGTGCTCGACTGGTGCCAATCAGTCGGATTTAAAAACTCTCCACGTCCTCAAAATCATGCGGCCGGTTTACTCGGGGTTATAGCTCGAAAACATCCCGTTCAACTCATCTCGCCTTGTAATCTTGCCTTGCCTGCCGGTGAGCCCCGAGTTCTGCCGGACACGGTTCGCATCCGATGCCGGCCCACCGGGGCGTCTTGCTCCGGCTTGATTTTTGCGCGGCCAGGCTCTGCCCCGGTGCGCCGAAAAAAGACATCCCAAACCTAGACAATTCTCCGTCAGATGCGCGAGGTATACCAGCCGAAAACTAAGCGAAAGTAGGACTCACTTCGAGCACCGTTTCCGACAACTCAGAACCGCCGCGGCAACTGCACGGCTAAAGGCCACAGTAATGATTGCTGCACGTTGGTTCGTAACTCGCGACGCGCCTTCGCGTGCAACTGGAAGCTCGCGGATCCGGCGCGCATCGCGCCGCCCAAAAGACGCTGATCGAAGAAGTTGCCGCTCTCGAATCGCGCCGGACTAGGCTCTCCAGCACGGCCGCCGCCGGTTCGGCGGTGAGATTCGCGATGCCCTCAAGAATGGAAGCCCAAAAACGTCACTGCGTCCTAATGCACTTTTAGCCTAAATGGGAGCAAGCTAAAAGTCAACGACCGGTGTCCACCCGCAGCGGGTCAGTCGGAATTGCAAAGGCACCGTTTCTCTGCAACTGAAAGCGAGGCAGGCCGTGACGGCTTCGGAGCCGGTCGCGGGCCCTCGCGCTCAGCTCTATGGCTTCACCCTGGAAGAATCTCAAGAGGCTCCGGCCGCGCAAACCAAATCGAACCGAGTTGCTGAGCACGAGCCGTCGCATTGGCGGCACTCCAGAGGGCGTTTGTTTTGAGGGCAGGCTGGCTCAGCGTCCCGGTCGGCCGCACCGCGATGGGGGAGGCTCTAAGACCCGCGAGTTTGGGCCGCTCCCAACCTGAGCTGGGGATTGTTTTTGCGTAATCTAGGCAGTTTTTCTTCTCGCTTTAGGCACAAATCCCCATTGGCCGCGCGCGCCTTCCCACATACATTCTCGTTTCGGCACGGGCGCTTCAGAACGTGCTTGGGGAGGTGCCGTAATGGGAACCGCAAACAGCGTAACGCGCGACGGGAATCACAAGGACGCCGCTGGGCGCGCGGCCGGCGAAAATGTCGCCGCTGTCCACGCTATCGATGACCGGGGGCTGACCGATCAACTAGCCCTCAAGTTGGGCGCCGGTTCGTTAGGCGACCTTATCACTCCGCTGCGCGACCGGCTGCAAGCACTGCTCGGTTTCACCGAGATCATCGCTGAGGAATCGAACGGCGGGCTAGCGCACGATCAGCGACGCTTTCTTGACCGGGTTCGGCTGGGTTTGCACGGTCTCGATCATAGCGTGACCAATCTAGCCGAGGCCGCGTCGGCGGTCTCGGGCGCTGATTACGTGAGCCCGCAGGCGTTTGCGCTCAGCGAGTTGGCGCCCGAATTAGTTCCGGCGCTCCGCTATCTATGCCGGCGCAGGCGAGTCGCGTTGAATATCGAAGTCAAATATCCCGAGGTTATTATTGTTGCCGACTGGCGGCGGGTGCGGTCGATCGTGCTCAATCTGGCTTTAGCGGTAGTGGAGCACCTGACCGATGGGGAATTAACCGTGGCCATCCGGCTCGCCGATGAGCGCAAGAGGCGTCTTAGCAGCCGCGTCAAAGAACAGACCGAGCTTGAGCTTGAGTTGCGCGGTCAAAGTCCCGGCGGCGCAAGGCACGTATGCGCGAAGAGCGCCTCAGCCAAGAGCTTGGCTGACAGTTTCAAGTTGGACTGCGAATCGGAGCTAAGCACGATACTTGCGCGTTATCACGTCGTTGCGCTGGGTGGAACGCTCTGCTTTTCGGCGCCGTCAGGCGTCGCGTACACGTTGACCGCGCGAATCCCATTGACGCGTGTTACGCGCCGTCCCACAGGGGCGCGACGAACCGCTCAGCGCATGCTTATGGAGTTCCCTACGCGGTCAGTAAAGCCGGCCCTGATTCGCAGAAAGCCGCTCAAACCAAGGAACGCGTCTGAAGTCGAGGAGGACAACGCCCTGAGTCGGGTTTCACCAGCGCGGAGCAGCGCTGGTTGATCTCCGGACATTCGCATCTGCTACACTTCGTCTGCTACAATTGAAGCAGTCGGTTTTCTGCGCGAACCCTAACCGCCTTGTGCTGTTACAACGTATCGTTTTCAGCGCTGCCCATCCTCAGATCAATCGCTCTTCTCATAGCGTGTGGCAGCGAGATTTTTGCTGAGGTTGACGCGGTGTATCGTGTGTTCCCAGGGGCATAACAACTTCACAGAGACGCGCCATCCCCGTGGCCACGTGGACCAACGCGAAGAACGCGCGAGATCGTGAGCGAGCGCGAAGGAAAGGTGCGCAGTAGTGCCCGATAATGTCGTCCAACGTGGCGCGCGAAGAGTGTATCAGGGCGTTATCGAGCACGTGACGGCTCATAATGCCGATACCCGTTCGCTTCTTATCCGCGTACCTGAGGTCAACGAATTTCACTTTGTTCCGGGTCAGTTCATCTCAGTGGCGATTCCCATCGACGAGCGCAGAGAGACCCGCGCATATTCGCTCGCCCTAAGCCCCCAGGATGGGCAACCGCTTGAGATTTGTCTAAACCTGATAGCCGAGGGCGTCGGCTCGCATTACCTGTTCGGCCTGGGGCCTGGCGCACCATTGAGCTTTACCGGCCCGTTCGGCCTTTTCACGTTGGAACATCCGCGCGAGTACGAGACGGTCTTTGTCGCGGAGGGCACGGCGATCGCTCCGATCAGAGCGATGATCCGCCACGCGCTCGGCACCTCCGGCCATCCGCCTCTTACGCTTCTGTACACCGCCGCCGACCAAGCGCATCTGCTCTATCGCGCGGAGTTCGAGACGCTGGCTTCGCAGCACCCAAATTTCCGCTTCGAGCAGCGGGTCAGCGCGAGCGGCCGATTGTCGGCGCTGCTCGATGAGATTGAAGCGCGCTACGTCAGGGCCGACGCCGGCCGTGAGCGCCATTTTTACGTTTGCGGCGTGGGGAATGACGTGCTGCGGGTACGCGACCTGCTGCGCGCGGCCGGCTACGCGCGCCGAGCGGTCGAATACGAGCGATGGTAACGCTCACGGCCCGCACATACGGCTTACGGCGCCATCCCGCGGGCGGTCACTCCTGCCGGCGCCTTTCTCCTGTCGCCGCGCCGGCGGCGGTCCGGCTGGCCACACAGCCCTGGGCCTTTTCGCGGCTGCTCAAGCCGGCAAAGGTCCGGCCTGCGGCAACTGGTTCCTGTGGCCTTAGCGAGAAAGCGCGGCGCGCAGCACGGCTCCGGCGTCAGCCAGGGCTGCCTTTCCCTGGTCCATGATGTGGCTTAGGCGGAAAAAGCCGTGCACCATGCCGTCGTAACGCCTGAGCGTCACCGGCACGTCTGCCGCACTGAGACGGGCGGCGTAGCGCTCGCCTTCGTCGCGCAGCGGATCGAACTCGGCGGTAATGATCATCGCCGGCGGAAGCCCTCGTAGGTCCGTCGCTTTCGCGGGGCAAGCGAACCTGCTTTCACGGTCGGCCTTGTCGGGCGCGTAATGGTTCCAGAACCATTCCATGTCGGGGCGGGTCAAAAAGAACCCCTCGGCGAAGGCCCGATGCGACGGCGTGTCCATCGTATCGTCGGTGGCTGGGTAAACCAGCAATTGAAAAACGAGCGAAGGCGCGCGCCGCTCCCGCGCCATCAGCGCGACGCACGCCGCCAGATTCCCGCCGGCGCTGTCTCCGCCCACCGCGACCCGTGCCGGGTCGACGCCGAGCCGGTCCGCGTTCTCCGCCACCCAGTTTGCGGCGGCGTAACAGTCTTC
Organism: Deltaproteobacteria bacterium; assembly: GCA_021831785.1. GTDB lineage: Bacteria > Desulfobacterota > Binatia > Binatales > Binataceae > JAJYYI01. The sequence continues at coordinate 215,571 of JAKBMB010000032.1, forward strand.
GAGCGCCGCCGGAAACGGATGCTCGGGCGCCAGGCGATAGTCGACCGAGACCGTGATACATCTTGCGAAGTTGGTCAGCGCCCGACACACAGCGTCGTGCGTCCGGAGGTTGCCGATTACCCAGCCGCCGCCGTGAAAGTAGACCAGCGCCGGCAGCGGCCTTTCGCGCGAAGGCGCGTAGATGCGCACCGCGAGAGCGTCGGCGGGGCCCGCAATCGCGCGGTCCTCGACGGTGGCTACCGCCTCGGGCGGGCCGAAGACCCGGGTCTGCTCCTCGATCGCGCGGCGCGCTTCGTCCACCGTCAGCGTGTGAAATGGCCGCGCGCCGCCGGTTGCGAATCGATCCAAAAAGGCGCGCGCCTGAGGGTCTAAGGGCATTCTCCAAGTTCCTCTCGCTTGATTGTCGCCGTGCTAAGACGGATCGTTCGACGGGACCAAAGCCGATGCGCCGTCGTGATCAAATCCAGGCGCGCTAATAGCAAGCGCGAACCCGAGCCAGCCGTGATCGCGTCCGCACTTCCCAGCCATCTTAGCAGCGACTCTCGCTATCGTACCTCAACAAATCCGGCCTCGACAAAACTTAGTCGAACGTCAGCACCGTGCGGACGACTTCGCCTGCCTTCATTGCCTCAAAGGCCTCGTTGATCTCATCCAAGCTGCGCCGCCGGCTCACCATCTCATCCAGGTTCAGCCGGCCCTGCAGGTAGAAGTCTACGTAACGCGGAATATCAATCCGAAAGCGAGTCGAGCCCATAAAGGTGCCCTGGAGCTTTTTTTCGGTAAGCAGGTGGCGGCCGTCGATCTCGATTTTCTCTTTGCCGGGCACCATGCCGATGACCGTGGCGACACCACCTGGGGCGAGGCAGTAGAAAGCCTGCTCCGCGGTGATCTTTTTGCCGATCGCTTCGAACGAATAGTCGACGCCGCCGCCGGTTATCTGGCGAATTGCGCTGACCGGGTCGGAGCCGGAAGAAGCGACGGTGTGGGTTGCGCCGAAGCGCTTGGCGGCCGCGAGCTTGTGTTCGAACACGTCCACTGCGATTATCTGGCGCGCGCCGGCCAGACGCGCGCCCTGGATAGCGGCGAGCCCCACGCCGCCGCAACCGAAAACCGCCACCGAGGAGCCCGGGGCCACCTTGGCGGTGTTGAACACCGAGCCCAGTCCGGTCGTTACCGCGCATCCGATAAGGGCCGCCCGATCAAGCGAAATCTCGGGCGTGACTTTCACCAGCGCGTTTTCATGCAGCAGCATCTCCTCGGCATATCCGCCCACGTCCATGAACTGATACAGCGTCTGGCCACCGAGGCTTAAGCGCGCGAGGCCCGCCGGATCGCGCTGAGTTGCGGCGCGGTTAAGGCAAAGGTTGGGACGGCCCGACAAGCACTGATCGCAGTTGCCGCAGAAAACGGCCAAGCAGGCAACGACGTGATCGCCAGGCTTGAAAGCGGTCACCCGATCACCCACCGCTTCGACGATCCCGGCCGACTCGTGGCCGAGCACTGCCGGCGCGGCGTACGGATAAAGTCCCTCGATGAAGTGAAGGTCGCTATGACACACACCTGCTGCGACGGTTTTGACCAGCACCTCTCTGCCAAGAGGCTGGTCGATTTCAACCTCTTCAACCGTCAAAGGCTTGCCAGGCTGACGAAAAACTGCTGCTTTCACGATTTACCCCCATCTGAGTTCCAAACCGACAAAGGTCCTCAAGTTGAGCTTTCAAGGCAGGGCGCCCTTCCCCGAGACGGTCAAGGCGCGCCGAGCCGGCTCTTAATGGAAATAGCAAAAACGTCTTCTGCCCGCTACTTGGCCGCCACCGGGTCTCGACTCCAAGAGCACGCTTAAGCCTCGACCTCAAGCCGGGTCTCGCGCAGCCGTCGGTCTAAAGTGATATTTTTCGGTGGTTCGGCACCGGCGTGAGTGCCGAGCGGTTCGCTTAAGCGAGGCCTGGAACGAACGCCGCCGGTCAGGGAATGTAGCCCTCGAACGGCCAGCTCTTGAATTGAGAAGCCGCACTAGCATGAGAGAAGCCGTCATACTGGACCGCGCCATTGGCATCAAAGGCCACTTGAAACGTATCTGCGCCGATCCCCCCGTTGCGCAGGACCATGCTGTGCGGAGCGAACGATAGCGGGCCAACGAAGTTTAGTGGCCAGCCGAAATCGACGCCGAAGTACTTGCCGTCGTAATAGTAGTAATTGGCGACAACGCCGGTGGGCGTCCCGCTCAACTGGTTAGGCGCGCCAAGCCTGTTCATCACCTCGTCCCACTTCGTCTTGCCCGGCGTGATAAAAGCGACATCTTCCGGCCGCAGCGGATGATTGAGCGTGACCCTGGTCCAGCCTATGGGAGCGCAGCCGGCCGCACTCAACCCCATGGCCAAAATCAGCCTTGCCATCCGGGCGCAGCGCAATGCCGGCATTTGCTCACCCCCCGAATGGCCAAGACTGGAACTTGAGCTTGTTGGTCCGGTTGCCGAACATCACTTGGTCGACAACCCCCTCCTGGTCGAAAAACACATAGAGATCATCGCTGGCGATATTTACGCGTGTGAACACCAGGAACGTCGCATGCTTCACGGTATATCGATAGTAGTGGAAGACTTCCTGGTGGTTGATTTCCTTGATACTGTCCGGCGCTCCGAGTAGAGCGACCACTTGCGCCGCCGTTGTCCGTCCCTTCTTGATGCTCGAGACCGCGTTGTCCTTGAACTGCGTCCCCAGGTCGCCTCGCGAGAACGCGCACCCGCTCGCTCCAACCATGGCGAGCCCCATCCAGAGCAGACAGACAAAGACCGTCATCAGACACCGCTGACGGCTAGGTCTGTGGCATAACGGAAATCGTTTAACGCGCGAATCCTCCCCAGCGTTATGGCACCCATCGATGCCATGCACCAATCCCTCCGTCATTACAACCACAACCAGGCGTCTAAGTCCTTCATCCGGACCAAGAGCGCTGACGCTCGGCTTGATGCCGCCAGGTTAGTCGCGACGGACCCCGCGCGGGGGAACAATTCCCTGGAGCTGAACTCGACCTTCAGCGAGCTGCTGAATGAGAGCCGAAAGGGCCATTCTTGCGTCTGACCCGCCGGCTGTCATTCTGCGCAACATCCCAATCGCATCCAAACGCGCGCCCATCAAGCCTTTGCCGGCATTTTAGCAAAATCCTAGCCCCTATATGGAAATCCGGGCTAAACTGCTTGGCTCTCAGGCGGCGCAGGCGCCGCGTGTCTCGGCGCGACCCGGGCGACTCGGCGAGGCAGGAGGTAGAAGGAGGCCCGTTCGGATTCGGTTGAGCGCTTTTTGCCGTATGGTCCTGGAGCTCTCACTGCTGAGGCTCCGTGGCTTGGTCAAGGAGCTTGATCAAAGCATGCACCGTCTCAATCGCCGGGACTCTAAGCCCGTGGCGGCGGGCGACTCTCACAACCGCGCCGGTGAGCGCGTCGTACTCCAGCCGCTTGCCGCGTTCCAGATCCTGAAAAGTGGAGGTCTTAAGCGAAGACAGATTCGCTGCCGAGTGAGCATAGAGTCGTTCGACGCGCTCGTCGGAGAGCTCCACGCCGTCGGTCCGCGCCACGCTTTGCACCTCGGCCATCAGCGCGCGCACGAGCGCTTGGCCCTCGGGATCGGCCAGCACTTCACCCACGCGCCGGCGCGTGAGCGTGGTTACGCTGTTGAAGGTGGCATTCCACATGAGCTTCTCCCACCGTTTCTCGCGCAGTTGCGGGGTCAACTCGCCCAGGATGCCGGCGCGCTCGAACGTATCGGCGATACGCTTGGCGCGCTCAGTTATTCTGCCGTCCAGCTCGCCGAGTTCGATGGTGCCGGTGGTGGAATGCAGCACCTTGCCCGGCGCCACCAACTCGACCCCGACCCGCGCGTTGCCGGCCATCACCGACTCCCGCCCGAAAATTTCGCATAGGCGCTGTTCCCCTTCGATGCCGTTTTGCAGGGTCATTATTGCCCCGCCGGGCTTAAGGCACTGCTTAATCCGCTCCGCGGCCTGCTCGGTGTCATACACTTTGACCGAAAATAAAATCAGGTCGTAGGGCGCGAACCGGACCGGCTCGTCGGTGGCCGTGACCTTAAGCTTAAGGTCGCCTCGATAGCTTGCGAGCTCGAGGCCACGCTGTTGAAGCGCGCGCAGGTTCTCGCCCCGCGCGCAAAACACGACCTCTTCACCCGCAGCCTGAAGCCGCGCTCCACAGTAAGCGCCAACCGCGCCGGCGCCCATCACCAGAATTTTCATTTAGGCCCTCTTGTTCGGCTTGGCGCAGTGGCATGCGCCGTCACACCGAGCTTAAGCCAAATTACCATAGCATGCGCGCGAAGGCGCTTGCGCGCCGACGCAACAATTCTCCCGCCTGCGCAGGCCCGCCGCGCCGCGCCGCGGCCCGACAATCCACGGCTTTCCATGCGATATTACCCGGCGTAACGGCCTTATGGAGCTGCGTCTACACGGGTCTGCATGGTCTCGCCGCTTCACGCTCTCCTGCGCTAGTTCAGGGATGAATCGCTACCCACAACTTTGCGGTATACAAGCGGAATGAAGAGGCGTCCGATACGCCGGCGCGGCCGCCCGTCGAACGGCGCCTCACGGCGCGAGTGCGGCTCCTTATATGCGGGTGTGACAGACCGCAGCCGCCCAGGCTCAACGCGCGGCACGCGAGAGCGCGTCGCGCCAGACAGCGGCGACTTTCTCGCGCAGTTGCTCGAGCGTGCCGTTGTTCTCGATAACCACGGCGGCGTACTTGCGTTTCTCTTGCTCCGGAAGCTGGGCGTCAATTCGCCGGCGAATCTCTTCAGCACGCATTCCGCGGTCGCGCTCGATGCGGCCTAGAACCTGTTCCTGCGGCGCCGTTACCAGCCATACCTCCTGGCACAATCCTTCCCATCCGGCCTCGATCAAGACCGCCGCCTCGATTATAATCGGCCGCCGCTCGCCGCGTTCGCGCATCGCGCCAACCGCCGCCCGCAGCCGCTCGAAGATCTTGGGATGTACGATCGCGTTAAGACGGCGCAAAGCGCGCGGATCCGAGAACACCAGCGCGCCGAGCCGTTTGCGGTCGATCGTTCCGTCGGTAGCCAGGATGTCTTTGCCGAACGCGTCGACGAGCTCTCGATGGGCGGTCTCGCCCGGTCGATAGACCGCATGACCCACCTCATCCGCGTCAATGACAGGGGCGCCCAGTTCAACCAGAATCTTGGCCGTCGCGCTTTTACCCGCGCCAATTCCGCCGGTTAGGCCGATCGTGATCATGACAGCGAGCGCATTTTCCAGTGCTCAGCCAACAAAAGATATCCCGCGAGGCCACGGCCCGGAACCCGTAAGCTCCGTATCCTACCAACCGCCGCATCTTATCAGATTTCCGCCGTATCTTTCTGCTTTCGGCCCACAATCGGTGTTTCATTTATTTTTAACGGCGCTCCGCCGGGTGCTGTCGCCATGACAAGCTTGCGGCTTAAGCCCCGGGCGTAAGCGCGGGCGAACTAGGCCGCGGCTTGGGTGGGGCGTGTGCGCGATGGGGCCAACAGAGCTCGACCCGGCGGTTATGATCAGCGCGCTTGGTTCTGACACAATCGTACCCTGAGAGCTTGTCAGTTTTTGATCGTTAGCGTTTGGTGTCATCGTGAGCGAGCGTTGCGCGAGTCGAAAGATCCTGGAAAAACTTGGGGTCTTTCGACTCCGGCCGCAGTGGCCTTCGCTCAAGATGACACAAGATTGGGCGGAACCCGAAAAACTCACAAACCCTGAGGACTGACTTAGCTTTCTTATCAGTAGAGCATGCGCCGGTTCGGGCCTGAGTCTGCGCGCCGGACGTAGGGAGGGCCGCTGAGCCCTGAGAAGGTCGGATCAAACTGGAGTCGAGATGAGCTACGGGCAAGCACGGGATGGCTACCTAACGGCAAACGGAATTAAACTTCATTACCTTGACTGGGGCGGGGCCGGCTCGCCGATCGTGATCGTGCACGCGACCGGCTTTCTCGCCGAAATTTACGCTCCTATCGCGCGCGCTCTATGCGCCATTGGGCATGTCTTCGGCTACGATCAGCGCGGCCACGGTGACAGTGATCCGGCACCCCACGGCGAGTACAACTGGCCGGCGACAGTCGCGGACCTGCGCGGCTTTATCGAAGCGATGGGTTTCGAAGGCGTGCGAGGCTTTGGTCATTCGGCCGGCGCCACCGCGCTCGCCGCGGTCAGTGCTTCGAATCCCGGGCTGGTGTCACGCGCGGTCCTGGTCGATCCTATCGTCCACGACGCGGACGACCTGGCAGAGCTGCGAAGCCGGGGGCGCGCTTTGGTCGCCGGGACGCTCAAGCGCCGACGGGTTTTCGACAGCGTGGAGCACGCGATCCGCCATCTCGGCAGCAAGCCGCCGTTCGACACCTGGGACAAAGCGATCCTGCGCGACTACTGCGAGTACGGTACGAGGGCTCGTTCCGATGGCGGCCGCGAACTAAAATGCGACCCCACGGTGGAAGCCAAGCTTTACGCGGCCTCAGGCGAATTCGACGGTCTTAGCCTTATGCTGAGAAGTCAAACCCCGTTTTTGGTGGTCTTCACCAAGCAGGCGCACGAGTTTCGTCCCGCAGCGCTAAAGCGCATTCGCGGACAACTCAAGTACGGACGTATCCTCGACCTCGCGGATGCCAATCATCTGCTACCGATGGAGCGTCCGGCAGAGGTCGCGCGAGTTACGCTTGAGTTCTTAAGCTAGGCGCAAAAACTACTCCAGTGCGCGCTGTGGGACCGATTACCGCAGCCTTTCAGCCCTTGCGGTCCAGTATGGCGTCCCGGAAATAGCTTGAATAACTTGCGCACATCCCCACGCCGCTTGCGCTCAGAGCTTGTGAATTTTTGGCAAGCCGCCGCATGCGATCGTAAGCTGCGCCCGCTATGTTTATAGTGGGGCGGGCCGCCGTGCCCGCCCGGTCACCGATGATTCATTGGCCGCGCGGGCGTGGCGCCCGCGCATCATGGCGGGCACGG
>JAKBMB010000020.1 GCA_021831785.1 Deltaproteobacteria bacterium
GAGCACGAGAAGGCCGCCGCGCGGCGGGTCAAGGAAGAAGCGCTAAGCCGGCTGCCGGAGCTGCTCGAGCAACTTAAGCAGAACCTCGAGGCCAAAGGCGCGCGCGTGTTTTTTGCCGCCGACGCGGCTGAGGCGCGAAATTACGTCGTCGACTTGGCCCGCAGTAACGCCGTCAAGCTCGCCGTCAAGGGCAAGTCGATGGCGACCGAGGAGATCGAGCTTAACCACGCGCTCGAACAGGCGGGAATCGAGGTCGTTGAAACCGACCTCGGCGAGTATATCGTGCAGCTACGCGGCGAGCGCCCGTCGCACATCATAACCCCGGCGATTCATCTGTCCAAGGAAGACATCGGCCGGCTGTTCCAGCAAAAATTCGCTATCCCATACACCGACGTGCCCGAGGAGTTGACGGCGGTCGCGCGCGCGCGGCTGCGCGAGAAATTTCTCGCCGCCGACATGGGCGTGGTCGGCGCCAACTTCGCCATCGCGGAGAGCGGCTCGATCGTGCTGGTCGAAAACGAAGGCAACGGCCGGCTGACGACCGCGCTGCCCGAGGTGGTAGTCGTGGTCATGGGTATAGAAAAGGTCATTCCCCGCGCCGCCGATCTAAGCCACTTCATGGAAGTACTAGCGCGCACCGCGACCGGGCAGAAGCTTACGACGTACGTCAATTTCGTCAACGGCGTGCGCCGGCCGGGCGAGCTGGACGGCCCGCGAGAGCTGCACGTCGTCGTTCTGGACAACGGGCGCAGCCAGATGCTGGCCGACCCGGTGCTGCGCGAGGCGCTCTATTGCCTGCGCTGCGGCGCCTGCCTCAACGTCTGCCCGGTGTTCCGCAGAATCGGCGGCCACGCTTACGGCACCACTTATCCGGGCCCGATCGGCTCGATCATCAGCCCCGCGCTGGTTCACGACGGCCAGGCGGGCCATCTTCCGTTCGCGTCCACTCTTTGCGGAGCGTGCAAAGACATCTGCCCGGTGAAGATCGACATCCCGCGCATCCTGCTCCATCTGCGCTGGCGCGCCACCGAGGGCAATATAGCCGTAAAATGGCCGCCGGCGCAGCAGCGCGTTCGCGCGGGCGCCAGGCGCACGGCGCGGCTTTTCACCCATCCCGCGCTCGTCCGGGCCTTGAGCCGCGCCGCCTCCACATTCCTGCGTCCGTTCGCCCGTGACGGTTACCTACGTTGGCTGCCGCCGCCTTTCGACGCCTGGACCGAAAGCCGCGATTTCCCACTGTTCGGCAGCAGACGCAACGGCGCGGCCAGCGATGGCGTAGGCCCTAGCGGCACACCCGATACCGGCACAAGCCAGGTGCGGTCAGGCGGCGGGGCCGCGGGCCGCGACCAAACCGCTCAAACCGGCGAACAGGCGCGCCGATGAGCGATTTCGCGGCCGCCATGGGCACGATGCGCGTCGCGCTGCGGCAGGCGGTGGTAGCGCCCAGCCGTCACGACGAGGCCCAGCCGCAGCCCGCGCCGCTCCCTGTGGCCTCCGCGCCGGGGCGCGAGGAGCTCAGCGCTCAGTTTGTGCGCGAGCTGGAGGCCCTAGGGGGCAAAGCGCTCACGGCGGCTTCGACGCAAGCGGCGATCGACGCGGTGCTGGATCTGGCTCAGGTGCTTAATTTCAAATCGGCAGCCATCGGCGACGGAGTCAGAACCGATCTGCGGCCGCTCGGCGAAGCGCTCAGCCGCCATAACGTCGCCGTGTTGGACGCCGCCCGAGTGTCCGAGGAAAAGCGCCAGGAGTCACGCGCTAAGCTGGCCGGCTGCGATGCGGGCATTGTCGAGGCAGATTACGCGGTGGCCGCCAGCGGCACGCTAGTATTGGTTCCTACGCCGGCCCGGCCGCGCTCACTCTCGCTGGTGCCGCCGGTCAACGTTGTTCTTTTGCGTGTCGACTTCATTGTGCCCGACCTCGCCGCGCTGATGTCGGCGCTGGGAGCTGACATCGTGGCTAACAACCCGGTCGCTTTCGTGACCGGGCCGAGCCGCACCGCGGATATCGAGAAGCGAATTGTAAAAGGCGTTCACGGACCCAAGGCGCTCTACGCGGTTCTAATCCAGCCGGCGCCAAGCTGAGGCCTTGCGGCGCTTGAAGACTCGGGGCGCATACCGCGCCCAACGTCAGACGGCGGGCGAGCGCCCGCCAAGGCGTCCGGCGCTCCACGCTTCAAGGAGAGGTGATGTCCGAGATACAGTTGTTTGCGGGCTGCCTGGCGCAGACGAGTTTTCCCCAGGTCGCCGAGGCGGCGAACGAGGTGATGATCCGCTTGGGGCTCAGGGTGCGCCGCCTAAGCGCTGCTTTCTGTTGCGGCCAGATGGCGTTCAACGACGGCTTGCGGCACGAGGCGACCGCGCTTGCGCGCCGCCTGCTCGATGCCGCCGACCCCAGGCTGCCGCTGGTGCTGCCCTCGGGATCCTGCGCCGCGATGGTGCGCATCTTTTACAGCGACCTTCTGGCGGGCGATCCGGAGCTTGCCGGCAAAGCGCAGCGCCTTCGGCCGCAGGTTTTCGAGTTTTCCGAATATCTGACTCGGGTGCTCAAGGCGACCGACGTCGGCGCGCGCTTCGAGCACCCGGTCGCCTACCATCCCTCGTGCCATTTGACGCGGGAACTGCGCATCACGGACGGTCCGCCGGCGCTGCTCAAATGCGTGCGCGGACTAACGCTGTGCGAGTTCGAGAAAAGCGAGGAATGCTGCGGCTTCGGCGGATTGTTCTCGGTTAAGTTTCCCCATATTTCGGCCGCGATGCTCGAGGACAAAATCGCGCACATCAGCGCCAGTGGCGCCAAGGCCGTGATCTCATGCGACTTAGGCTGCCTGATGCAGATCGGCGGCGGACTACACCGGCGAAAAGCGCCGATCGAGGTTCGCCATCTAGCCGAGGTGCTCGCCAGCAGATGAGATTCGAGCGCCGCACGCGCGCGCTCGGGTGAGTTCGACCAGCGTTCAAGCGCGCGCCAGGCCAAGGGTCGCCAAAGGCGGCCCGCGCAGCGCGCCTGCCCTTGAGCCTGAGAAGCCTCGTGCGCGAGAGGCGCCAGAACCCCACCACTGTCAGCTACGTACTGAACGAGTCCGTTCTCTTGATCCGGCATTTCGAATTCTATAGCTTTAGCGCCACATGCGTTTTACAGCAACGCAGCGTCGAACGGGTGCCGGGATAGGAGTGGCCGCAGCCGTCGCGCTCGGGGTGGTTGCTGGCAGTCGGATGCTCTCTGCTCGCCCCCGAGTCCATGTCAGGCGCGCAGTGGCGGCTTGGATTTGCGTCGCTTGCGGTCCCCGTCTTTTTGCCGGCAGCGCTGACCCTCCCGCAATTCGCGAGGAAGCGTTGGCGGACACGCTTACTCCGGCGCCGCCCGCCCGACCCGAGGCCGTAACGCTAGGCCAAGCATTCGATGCTTACGCGTTTTTGAAGGCCGCGGGTTTAACTGAAACCGAAGCGCGAGCATGGGCCCGAAGACTGGAGTCCGTGACCCACGACGCAAGGCTTCTCCCCGGCCATCGGCTGCTCCTCTACCGCGCGCGAGACACGGGGGCGCTGCGCGGACTTCGCTACGACCTGGGTGCGCGCGCGTCGGTGGTGGAGGAAGCTCTCGGCGCGGGAGCGGTGCTGGTTCGGCCTCAATCGCTCAGATACCAAACGCGGCGCACCACGGTGGCGTTTGCCATCAACAAGAGCTTCTACCAGGATGCCGAGGCGCGCGGCCTATCGGCCGCAGTGATCACAAGCATAAGGCAGGCCCTCGGCCGCATCTATCCGCTCGATTTCGCGCCACCGGGCGCGGTTGTGAAGGTGGTGTATGAGCAGCAGATGAGTAGCGACGGCTTTTATCGACGGTCCGAGGAGCTAAAGGCCGCTCGACTCATCGCGGGAGAAAGAAGCTATGTGGTCTTGTCCTTCGACGAGGGTGGTCGCGCGCGCACCTACGACGAGCATGGGACGGCCATAAGCCCCAGCTTTCTGCGCTATCCGCTTAGGTTCAACTACGTCTCTTCCCGCTTTTCACTATTCCGCTATCATCCGATTCTGCGCCGCTTCCGTCCCCATCTGGGAGTGGACCTGGCGGCGCGCTATGGCACCCCGGTTAGGGCCGTCGGCGATGGAGAAATCGAATCGGCGCAATGGGAGAGCGAATTAGGCCGGTGTATAAGGATCAGGCACGAAAACGGCCTGGTTACTCTTTACGGCCATTTGTCTAGAGTCAAAGCCGGAGTTCGCCCTGGAGCGCGCGTGAGAGCAGGTCAGGTCATCGGCTTAGTCGGCTCAAGCGGACTATCCACCGGCGCGCACCTACACTTCGCGATTCTCAAGGACGGCCGCTATGTCAATCCGCTGACGGCGCACCTGGACGAATCGAATGAAATCCCGGCTTATTTGCGGCCGCGCTTCAGAAGCTTCAGGCAGAAATATCTGGCCGCGCTGAATCAGGTCAATCCTCCCTTTCACGAACTGGTTTCGGTCGAAGCGGCTCAAGCGCAGCCGCCGCCGTTTGCGGCTGTCCATCACGTGTCACCCAGAATGGCTGAGGGCTTTGAGCAGAACCTCGAGCCGAGAGATATTGCACAGCGCCGGTGATATCGGGCCGCAAGGATCGGCGCGAGCCGCAGGCTTGCTGTCGATAAAAGGCGAGCCCGCCGCCGGTCGGGCGACGCGCGCCGGAAACGCCTGATGCTGCTGATCCGCAAAGCCGCCCGAGACCTTGGTTCGGTCGGCGGGTAAGCGCGCGCGTTGAGCTGCGCGTAATTGAGTCACGAGGGCTTGTCGTTTTGCGCGTGCTCGCTGAGTACCTTAAGGTCTGGCCAGCGCAAGGGCAGCTAACCGGGCTTGAGAGCGCCGATGTGGGCCTTCCCTGGGAGCGCCATACGAAAATCGTTTCAAAGCCCTTTTTCGCGGACATCCGTTAATCTGAGCAGCAGAGCGCAGCAGGCGAGTTATTGCGATGCGAAGCAAGCTTGAGACAGATTTCTTCAGTTTGCCGCGGCCGCGCGTGATGGCCCATCGGGGACTCAGCGGTCTTTTTCCTGAGAACACGTTGCTGGCTTTCGAAGAAGCGGCAAGGGTCGGCGCCCCCTATATCGAGCTCGACGTGCACATGACGCGCGACGGCGAAGTGATCGTATGTCATGACGCGGACCTAAAGCGCACCACGGACCGCGCCGGTCTGATCCACGAGTTGAGCTACGCCGAGGTCGCCGCTGCCGACGCGGGCTACAACTTTGGCGGCACGAAAGGAAAATTTCCCTTTCGCGGTCAAGGGCTTTCGGTACCGCGGTTGGCGGATGTCCTCGCGGGATTTGCGCAAATTCACTTTGTGATCGAGGTCAAGCAGATCGAGCCCAGCCTGATAGCGGCAATAAGCGAAGTGATCGAGAAAGCGCATATGCGCCGCCACGTGCTTATCGCCAGCGAACATCAGCAGCCGCTGAGCGAAGCGAGGGAGATGCTGGCAGGCGTTCCCACCAATTTTTCTGCCCTGGAAACGGCGGAGTTTTTCCGCCGCCTCGCTATCGGAATGGCGGGCTATGAGCCCCCCGGCGAGGCGCTGCAGATTCCCCCACAGCATCAGGGCTTAAGACTTGTGACCGAGCAGAGCGTGGCTGGGGCGCGCGACCTGGGCGTCGAGATGCACGTGTGGACGGTGAACGACCCCGCCGAGATGCGGTCGTTCTTGCGCCTGGGTGCGCATGGGATCATCACGGATTATCCCGACCGAATGCTCGCGCTGGTCTAATCGCGCTAATCGCGGCCGCCGCATGCCGCCGAAGGCGCCACTGCCGTAGGCGCGAACGCGCCCTGCCGCTCGGCGCGCTGGGAGGTGTTTTCAATGAAGCTTGACGCGTTAATGGACGTTCGCGACTTGCGTTCGGTGCCGGCCGCAGCGGCCGCGGCGCAACGGGTAGGCTTCGACGCGTTGTGGGCACCCGAGGCCGGCAACGATCCGCTTTTAACGCTGGCGCTGGCCGCCGAGCACACCAACAAGGTCAAGCTCGGCACGGCGGTGCTGGTGGCTTTTCCACGCAGTCCGATGGCCACCGCGTACGGCGCCTGGGAGCTTGCCGGGCTTTCTCGGGGACGCTTTATCCTCGGGCTGGGCACTCAGGTCAAAGGTCATATCGAGCGGCGCTACGGTATCAAGTGGGAGCCGCCCGTGCCGCGCATGCGCGAGTACGTGGAGTCGCTGCGCGCGATCTTCAAGTGCTGGAGCGAGGGCACAGGCCGGCTATCGTACCAAGGTAGGTACTATAATTTCTCGCTGATGACGCCGTTTTTTGCTCCGCCTCCGCATGAATTTTACCGCATCCCCATCTATGTCGCCGGAGTCAACCCCATGATCTGCAAGATGGCGGGCGAGCTGTGCGACGGTTTGCACGCCCATCCGTTGAATTCGCCCAAGTACTTGCGCGAGCGCGTGCTGCCGCACGTGGAGGCGGGCTTGAAGAAGGCCGGACGCAGGCGCGAGGATTTCGCGATGGTGACCGGAGTATTCGTGATCACCGGCAGTTCGCAAAAGGAGATCGACCAAGCTCGGGAAAGCGTTCGCCAGCAGATAGCCTTTTATGCCTCGACGCGAACCTACCGGGCCGTGCTCGACACGCACGGCTGGGGCGAGGTCGCCTCGAGGCTGCACGAAAAGGCAGCCAAGGGCGACTGGCGCGGGATGGGCCGCGAGATCACTGACGAGATGCTTGACGTTTTCGCGATGGCCGGCAGCTTCGACGAGATCGGCGCCAGGATCAAAGCACGGTACGCCGGCCTGCTTGATCGCGTGACCTTCTATACGAGCTTTCGTCCGGGCGTCGAGGACGAAAACTGGCGCCGGCTTTGCTTGCAGTTCAACGCCTAGTTGGCCACCCGCTCGGCCGCGGGGCGTTCCGAACCTTGGCCCGGATTGGCCGCGATACGTCAGGCCTTCCAAGCAGACAGATCGCGCTGCAAAAGCGTCTCCAACTCTTCGACGAGCGGGCTGAACGAGCCCTGCAGACGGCCTCGAAGCTCAGGCGCGAGCGGCGGGAAGTTCGCGCCGCCTTCGGTACACAACTTCCACATCGCGGTTCGCTTGAGTCTGTCCAAAGCCGCGAATCGCCGATGCGATGCCAACCAGAACTCAAGCCGGCCTGCCAGGCGCGCCATGCGCCAACTTCGCGGGCTTCGCTCCACGATATTGATGCGCATCGCCAGCCGCGGCAGGCTGACGGCCGGCATCGGGACATCGATGAACCGGTGGAGCGCGGCGAGGTAATCCAGCGGGGCCGCGATCAAGTCGTCATAAAGCAGTACGAGGACGTTTTCTTTTCCCACCGCGTTCCACCATTCTTTGATATGAAGCGCGTAGCGGCTGATCAGCGGGAACGCCAGTTCTTTTTTGAAAGCCTTTTCGAAGCTTCGCTTGCGCGCCCATCCGTAGCGGCGCGCGAGCTTGTAGTAGGAGTAAAGTCGCTCGACCGGTTCGCGAAGCGTACAGACTATTTTACAGCGGGAAATATCGTCGGCGATTCTTAGGCGGGCCTGCGCGCTCGCGAAATAGCTTGTGCAGATTTCACCGAGCGTTAGCCCGCGGGGGCAATTGTTGAAGTGGGCTTGATACCAAGGAAGACCTCGGTGGTAGTAGCGGCTGAAAAAGTGCGTCTCCTTGGTTCCCTCGGGCAGCCCGACGCATCCTTCGAGCATGAAGTGAAGCCATGAGGTCGCGGTTCGGGGCGGTCCAACGCAAAGGAAGCTGGGCATGCGCGGCCAATCAACAATCGGGCTCGCTTTCGGGACCCGTGTCATCGACAAGACTTTACCTAAGATTTATCTTGAGCAACAGGTTTCGGCATGCCGCAGCGCCCGCGCCTTAAGGTATTTGTCTAAATCGGGCAACATCGCCGAGGACCGCAGGACTGGCGCTTCTTTGGCGCAGGCTTAGGCCGCGCCTCGGGCCGAGCAAGCGGCGCAAAAATCCGATGCGCAAGGTGCTTTTGTACGCGGAATCGGCACAATCGGCGGCGCTAATCCAACGCGCCGAGGAGCTTTTCGCCCGCGGCAGCGTGAGCCTGGTGAAGGACGAGCCAAAGACCAAGGCGGGCTTTATCCTCGATGGCGAGGGCCGCACGCGCTTCGTCAAGCGGTTTGAAGTGCGCTCACGCGGACGGGGGCTCCTCGAGCGGGTGCGCGGCTCGCGCGCCGCGCGCTCTCTTAAGGGCGCGGGACTGCTCGGCGGCGCCGGCTTCGCGCGGCCGATACCGCTGGCGGCGATGGAACTGCGCCGGGCCGGCATGGTGCGGTGCAGCTATCTTTTGAGCGAAGCGCTTTGTCGAGCGCGAACCTTCAGCGTGTTCATCGACCGGCGGACCGGGCCCGCCGGCTTCACCTATCAAAGACGCGCCCAGGTCTTGCATGCAGTTGCGCGCGAGGTGCGGCGGCTCCACGACGCCGGGCTGTTTACTTCCGACCTGCAAGAAACCAATCTCATGTTGGAGGAGGGGCCTCAGCGCGTGCAGATTTATTTCGTTGACCTCGACGGCTTCCGGCGCCTGGCGGCCGCGTCGTGGAGCTCGCGCCGGCGCAATTTGGTGCAGCTCGACCGCAGCGTCGGCCGCTTTCTGAGCTATGCCGAGCGCCTGCGTTTTCTGCGTGATTATCTCGGCGCGCCGTCCGGTCACTTTAGCCGGGGGCAAAAGCGCCCGCTTTTTAATCAACGAGACGAGCGGGGGCGGAGGCATAAAATGGCGACCCAGCTTTTGAGCGAACGCGCGCGCAAAGATCGAGCGAACCTGCGCGGACGGCGTTATCGAACGCTTTTTTACAGCCTGCTCCGCGCCCGCGTGCTGACTTTGCGTTTGGGAGGATTACGCGCCAGATGCAACCGCTAGTCCAGGCTTTTGGCAGCCGCCGTTACGCTCACCATACCGAGCAGGTGCACGCGCGCGCCGGAAAAATTCTGCGTGACTTGACGCTGGGTCTCAACGACGGAATGGTGGCGTCTTTCGCCGTCACTTCAGGCGTCGGCGCGGCCAGCCAGACCAGCGCTCTGGTGATCATCGCCGGACTGGCGGAGACCGTGGGTGGGGCGATATCCATGGGACTTGCGGCGTTCGCCTCGGCGCGGGCGCAACTCGACTTCTACCAGAGCGAGGTCGAACGCGAGAACGAGGAGATTCAATTTTGGCCCGAGCACGAGCGCGAGGAGATTCGCGCGATTTACCGCGAAAAGGGTTTCGAAGGAAGCCTGCTCGACCAGATCGTAAACCATATCACGGCCGATCGCACGCGCTGGCACAACGTGATGATGCGCGAGGAGCTGGGATTTGCCCCGGAATCCTTCGATCCGCCGCTTCGCTCCGGACTGGTGGTCGCTTTGTCCTATCTGATCGGCGCGCTGGTTCCGGTACTGCCGTATTTTTTTGCTCAGCCGCGCAAAGGCGTGATCGCCTCGGCAATCGTCGCGCTCGCCACGCTGTTTGTCCTGGGAGTCGTCAAGGGCACGATTACGCGCAGACCGCTTTTGCGCAGCGGTGTGGAGACGGCGCTAATTGCGGCACTCGCCGCAGGCGCCGCCTTTATCATCGGCCGGCTGGTGGGCAGCCGCTGAAGCCGGGTTCTCTGCTCTTGGCTTGCCGCAGTCAACCGGGTGCAGGGCTCCGCCCGTTAATGTGAACCGCTCGACCCTAAGACGGGGCGCACGTCGCAGCGCTAATGGACGGGTCTGCTATTCCGTGAATGAGTTGGCGGGTATTCGTTTGAGGTGCGGGATTCTTCGGCGCGCGGAGAATAGCGGAAGCAAGCCGTATTGGTGGTGGTCATTCTCGACCGCTGCAGCGGCGGCCAAAGAATCCCGCAACACCGGCAATCGCCATCCTAGTCAGGGCGGCACCACACTAGATGTTAGCGGTTAGCGTTGTCTCAAAGCCGCGTCGGTCTTGTATTCGCTGCAAGCACCCCTGCACATCGAACTCCAGCCTCTCCTGTTCGCCCATCGCCGGTTCGAACAGCCATATAGCGCGCTGGTCGTCCGCCTGCACATAAGAATGCTTGACCGAGCGCGCCAAAAGCGTGGTCGAGTCAATGAGTGCCACTCTGCCCGTCCATCGATGCTGTTCGCGACGGCGCAGATGCGCCACGATTAAAGCTTTGCATATCGCTAGGTCGGCATCGATTTCACGAAAGCGCCCCAGTTGTACCTCGACCGGACTGATCGCCGAGAGGGCTCTTACCGAACCCTGCATCAGATTATCAATAACTCGGTACTCGGCGCTGCGCGCGAAAGGACCGCGTCGGTAACGCAAGCGCACCTCAAGCATAAACCCGGCCTCGTCCAGGGCAGCGTCGACTTCGTAGACAGCTTTACTGAGCGCTGACTCGCGTCTGGTAGTTAGCCGCCCGACTTCCAGGCGCGTTTCTTCGATAGCGAGCACCTCGCCCTGCGTCCGGAATTCGTAACGATAGCGGCCGCTGGGGATGAGCATCGCTACCTCCCATCAAGGCCGATTCAGACGCGACCCCCAACGTTTATTGAGAGCGGTCATCAAGGATCAGCACCTGTCCTTCCCGGACGGCGCAAAAGCCCGACTTTTTGCAACGCAAAACACGTATCGTCTCTGCCACGTTGTTTGGGCTCAAGGCTCTCGACTTAGAGCTGAAGTTAGAAACCGCTAGCGACACCAGCTACTCCTCGCCCTCCCAGTAATCGACTTCAGCGTCCGCTCTGAGTGACTTAGCAAGCGTGCGCTTTTCCTTAGGACCCCCGGGCGCGGCGCCTACGAAAATGCTCATCTTATTCGAGTCCGAGTAGACCGTGACCTCCGGTTCGATCATGGTCGATAGACACAGGTAGCGGAGCACCGAATCGGAGGTGTTGGTCAGCCGATGAGCGGCTGCGGGTTGAGGTAACAAGGCGATATAGTCTCCGCGCGCGACCGCAAACTCACGCGTCCCTAGGCGCAGCGTACCTGAGCCTTCAAGGACGTAAATCGCCTCTTCGTTAGCGGTGTGGTAGTGCGCTGGCCAGGCGCTCTTGCCCGGGGCTAGCTCATAGAGCGAGCAACCGAGCAACTCGCCGCCTGCAGCGGCGCCGAGTTGCTTGCGCACGCTATGAAATCCGACGCCGTGGCCCATCGGGAGCCACGCCAACTCGTCCTCATTCACAATATTCTGTCGCTTCGCCATCCTGGTGCTCTCTGTTACGAATAGATGGTGTCCTCAGTATCACACTAATTCGAGCGCGTAGGCGCTTTCGTTGTGCTCGGTGAGGTCAAGACCCATGCTTTCGTCTTCCCCAGAGACGCGAAGCCCGACCAGGCCGTTGACGACCTTAAGCAGGATCAGGCTGCCGACAAAGGCGAAACTGACGCTGGCGACGACCGCGATTATCTGCACGAGTAATTGATGAGGATTGCCGTTGAACAACCCGTCGCCGCCTCCCGGATTGAGCAAGCGGTCGGCGAAGAGGCCGGTCGCGATCGAGCCCCAGATACCGCCGACGGCGTGCACGCCGACGACGTCCAGCGCGTCGTCATAGCCCAGCCACTGCTTGGCGCTGACGGCGAAGTAGCAAAGCGCTCCCGCCGCCGCCCCGATCACTATCGCTGCCAGCGGTCCGACGTAACCCGAAGCCGGGGTTATCGCCACCAGGCCGGCGACCGCTCCGGAGGCCGCGCCGAGCATCGTCGGCTTGCCCCGAGTCGCCCATTCGGCCGCAGTCCAGCCCAGGCAAGCAGCCGCGCTCGCGGCGTGCGTCGCGACGAAAGCCACAACCGCCACGCCGTTTGCGGCAAGCGCGCTGCCGGCGTTAAAGCCAAACCATCCGACCCATAGAAGCCCGGCGCCGGTCAACGTCATGGTCAGGTTGTGCGGCGGCGTCGGCACGCTGGGATAGCCGGCGCGCCGGCCAATGACGAGCGCCGCGGCCAGCGCCGAGACGCCCGATGAAATGTGCACCACCGTGCCGCCGGCAAAGTCCAGCGCGTTGAGCCGATGAAGCCATCCGTCGAGTCCCCACACCCAATGCGCCAGAGGGTCGTAGATAAGCGTCGTCCATAAAAGGCTGAAAAGAAAAAAGCCGCGAAAGCTGATGCGCTCGGCAAAAGAGCCGGTGATCAACGCCGGCGTGATAATCGCGAACATGCACTGAAACACCATGTAAGCCTGGTGCGGAACGGTGGGCGCGTACGCCGAGCCCGCGCTGGCACTCACCCCGCGCAGGCCAAGCCAGGACAGACCGCCGATCAATCCCATGTGATCGCCCGAGAAAGCCAGACTGTAGCCGAGCAAAATCCATTGCACGGTGACCAGGCCGGCCATGATGAAATTTTGCATCAGCACCGACAACACGTTTTTGCGCCGCACCATGCCGCCGTAAAACAGGGCCAGGCCAGGCGCGGTCATCATCAAAACCAGCGCCGAGCTGGTCAAGACCCATGCGGTATCGCCGCTGTCGATCTTGACCGGCGCTTCAGCCGCAAAAGCCGCCTCCGCGCTCAGCATCAGCCATAAAAACCCAACCAATAGTTCCACAGTTCGCCTACAAAGGCGCATCGGCGTCACTCCCCTTTCCAACCAACGACTGGTCGCCGGCAGCGTGTCAGTTACCCAGGCAACTCCTGCGCCGGAAGGCATAAGCCCAGAGTTGAGGCAGCACCGGCGCCAGGCGAAGCAATATTTGGACGTTAAGAGGTTAGCAGCGTGCGATTGGAGCAAAAAGACCCACGGCGATTCCCTGAGACAACCGGCCGCACGGCCCGAAAAACCCACATCTGGACGCGGCGCAGCCATGAGGGCGCGGGCATAGGACTGTTAGATGAGCGCCGGTTCGAAGCCGGTCGCTCTTCGCAACCCAGCCTTGGTGCGCAGCGTTTCTTGCTGCCCCGGGCCTCAGACAAAAATCCACGGGCGCTGGGCGCGAATCAAGGCAAGCTCAGCGCGCGAGTGAAGCGACTTGTCCTTCGACGAAGTCGATAACCGCGGCCTCCAGATTCGCCGCGTCCAGACGGTCTATCTCCTGCACGCCGGTCGGACTGGTGACGTTCACCTCGGTCAGATAGTCGCCGATCACGTCAAGGCCGACGAAGTAGAGCCCGTCGCGTTCAAGCCGCGGCGCGAGCATCCGGCAGATTTCACGGTCGCGCGCGCTAATTTCGGCCTTGACGCACTCGCCGCCGACGTGGATGTTGCCACGATGCTCGTCCGCGCGCGGCACGCGCAGCACCGCGCCCAGCGGCTCCCCTCCGAGCACGACAATTCGCTTATCACCGCGCCGCACCTCGGGCAGGTAGCGCTGCGCCATCACCGCCCGACTCTCGAAGGCGGTGACGGTCTCGAGAATGGCGTTCAGATTGCGATCGCCGCGGCTTAGGACGAAGACCCCTTCGCCGCCATGTCCGTCGAGCGGTTTGACCACGATCTCGCCGCCCTGTTGCGCGAGAAATTCCTTGATCTGCGCCATCTTCCAGCTCACGAGCGTGGGGGGGATCGCGGCCGGGAAGTTCAAACTGTAAAGCTTTTCGTTCGCCTCGCGAAGCCCCGCCGGATCATTCAGTACGAATGTGCGCCGCGAATCGACCAAGCTCAGCAGCATCGTGGCGTAAAGATACTGCGCATCAGCCGGAGGGTCCTTGCGCATAAAGATCGCATCGAAGCTCTCCAGGGACAATTCGGTCTCGCCGCCCAAAAGGCGATAGTGGGGTGTCGCCCGCATGACCTCGCATCTCACCGCGCGCCCGAAGGCGCGGGCGTCTCTGACGAACAAGCCGCGCAGCGCAATAAAAAACACCTCGTGGCCGCGCTTGAGCGCCTCCAGCATGAAGACGAAGGTAGTGTCTTTGTCCGGCAGGATTCGATCCAGCGGGTCCATCACGAAGGCGAACTTGCGAGCGCTCACGGTCGCGCTCCCGGCGCGATGGGCGTGTCGGCGGCGTCGGCCAGCACGCTCAGCGCCGCCAGCGCCGCAGTCTCGGAGCGCAGCCGATACGGCCCGAGGCCCGTTGCGACGAAGCCGGCGCGCGCCGCGCTCTCCAGTTCCTCGCCGGTGAAGTCGCCCTCCGGCCCGCACGCGACCACCGCCGCTGCGCGCGCGTGCCGGCGCGCCAGTATCCCCAGAGGCGGCGCTCCTTGGCGGCAGATCGCCGCCAATTCGGCGCCCCGCGTCTGCTCGAGAAACTGCCCGAATGAGCACGC
Source organism: Deltaproteobacteria bacterium (assembly GCA_021831785.1). Classification (GTDB taxonomy): domain Bacteria; phylum Desulfobacterota; class Binatia; order Binatales; family Binataceae; genus JAJYYI01. The sequence continues at coordinate 14,157 of JAKBMB010000020.1, forward strand.
CGGTATTATCTCCATAACAAACGGCGACAGGCATTGCTTGGCCGCGGCCACGGCCAGCCGGCGCCATCGCTGAACGCGCTCCGCGCCTGCTTCGCGCACGACCGAGCGCGCACAGTGCAGGGGCCAGAACTCAGCCGCGCCGAGCTCCGCGGCCTTTTCGACCACAAAATCCATCCGCCAACCCTTAATCATTGCGACCCCGAGCGTCCTGCGTGCAAGCCGGACGTTTTGCCGGCGGGACAAAATTTCGACTAGCGCAAAGCTTCGATTGAACTCCTTTATTCGCGCGCGATATTCGGTGCCGACTCCGTCGACGAGCACGACGGCGGCGCCCGGCGCCAGCCGCAGCACCCGTCGCATATGATGAAAGTCCGCGCCGGTTACGCTTGCCGTTTGCGCGCTTGACAGACCGCCTGCAACGACGAAGCGCGGCGGCTCGCTTAAGCCTCGAGTACCAGTGTCGCCCATCCGCGTTCGACCGTTTCCCGCAGGCATCGAAAATGCGGCCGGTAGCGTTCAAGTAAAGGCCCGGCCTCGCGCCTGAGAATTCCGGAGAGTATCAAACTACCACCCGCCGCAAGCAGCCGCTTGAAAGCCGGTGGTGCCGCGCTCAACTCCTTGAACGATATGTTCGCCGCGATCAGATCGAACGAGCCCTTGAAGGCTGAGAGCCCGGCTAGCGAAAAGCGAATTGCCCCTGAAAGGCGGTTGAGCTCGGCGTTGCGCCGCGCCTCCGCGATGGCTTCGGGCGCGACGTCTATTCCTACCACCTTGTCTACACCAAGTAGTTTCATCCCGATCGCGAGCACCCCGGAGCCTGAGCCGACGTCCAGCGCGCTTCTAATCCGCCGTCTGGAGCATTCTATTTCCAAGGCGCGCAACGCGCTGCTGGTTGTCGCATGATGTCCGGTGCCAAAGGCTTGACCCGGTTCGATCACGATCCGCAGACGCGCCGGGTCGGACACGCGGCTCCATGGTGGAACGATGAAAAAGCGCCGGCCGACTTTGAGCGGCTTAAAGCGGCTCTGCCATAGGGTGCTCCATCCCGGGTCAACGAGCGGCTGGATGAGTCCGGCCGGGGCGGCGTGTGCGAGCATCCCAGACGACGCGAGCGTTCTTTCAAGCTGTCCCAGCCCGCGCTTGGAGAGCCGCTCGAAGAACGCCTGTAAAACCACCACGCTTAGGGCGCGCCGGCGAACCAGGTTGCCCTTCACCGCGCATCCAAGCGCGCCGCGCCGCACTAAGATTGCCGCCGCATCGTCCGCTAAAGCTGCGCGCACGTGAAACTCGGCCTTGGCGTACGTTTTTGGTGCGCGCGCGGCCATCCGACCCTTCATGAGAGCAAAGACGGGACGATTCGGAGTCGCATCAGCCGATGTCCCCGCTGCGTTCTCTCGTTTTTGACCACCGCGCTTCAATTAAGTTGCTCGCGCTGGGCACCGAAAAGGCGATGCCTCCCGATTCAGCAGAGAGCACCGTCGGCAAAGCTCGCGGACTGGACTCGCGCAGCACTCTACGCATGCGAGCTCGTGCCCGGCAGCCGCGCAATGCAAAGTGTACCTCAGGCGATAAGTAAAGCGGAGTGGGGCGCTGGGCGGGCCGCCACAGATGCGGCAGCCGGCGGCTCGTCAGACGGCGCCACGCAGCATCTGCGGCCGGCCGAAAATCGCGTGCCCACATAGAGGCATCCGTGCTTCAAGCTATGGAGTGCCGCTCACGGTGAAGACTTCCAAGTCGAGCGCCGGAGGTGTAGGTAATAATGAAGGGTCACTACTAGAAGATCGACACTTCATTCATATTGATCGCCGGGCTGATGCGCCTGGCCGCCGCCCGGCGAGAATGCCGAACATCGCGATGAGCCGCTTTAACCAGCAAACGCTTGAGACGTTGAGAAGCCGCGCCGACCTGGTCGAGATTGTCGGCGAACATGTAAGGCTTCGGCGCAGCGGCCGCAACTATCTCGGATTATGTCCGTTCCACGACGAGCGTACGGCCTCATTCACGGTGAGCCCGGAGCGGGGGTTTTTCCACTGCTTCGGATGCGGCGCGGGCGGCACCGTGTTCGACTTCTTGATGCGCACGGAGGGCGTCGCCTTTCCCGAGGCGGTGCGTTTGCTCGCCGGACGCTACGGAGTCGCCCTGATCGAGACCGCGCCCGCGGCGACGCGCGAGGACACTGCGCGCGAAGCGATTTACCGCGTCGGCGAGTTCGCGCGCGAGTTTTTCGCCAGGCTCTTATGGGAGAGTCAAGAAGGAAAAGCGGCGCGCGACTATCTGCTCAAGCGCGCGATCACGGAAAAAACCGCAAAGGAGTGCAAGCTCGGCTTTGCTCCAGCGGGGTCTGCGGCCCTGACCGCTGCCGCGCGCAAGAAGGGCTTGCTTGAGGCGGCGGCCAAGGCGGGGTTGGTCCGCCCCGACGGCGCCGACGGCTTGCGCGACATGTTTCGCGCGCGCCTGATGTTTCCGATCCACGACGCGCAGGGCAGAGTAATCGCGTTTGGCGGGCGCTCGCTGGATGACAGCGCGCCCAAGTATTTGAACTCTCCCGAATCGCCGGTCTTCAGCAAGGGGCGCACGCTGTTCGGCCTTGACCAGGCGCGCCGCGCCATCGTCGCGACCGACCGCGCGATCGTTGTCGAGGGCTATATCGACGCGCTGGCCCTGTGGCAAGGCGGCTTTCGCGAAACGGTGGCCACTTTGGGTACTGCGCTTACCGTAGAACATCTGCGAACTCTCGGCCGCCACACCCGCAACGTCCTCGCCTGCTTCGACGGCGACGACGCCGGGCGGGCAGCTTCGCTGCGCGCGCTGCCGATCTTTCTCGGCGCTGGGATGCTTGGCCGAGCGGTGTTTTTGCCCAACGGATTCGACCCCGACAAGTTGGTCGCCGAGCAAGGTGCCGCAGCCTTCGCAAGCCTGCTCGATTGCGCCGACCTGCTGATCCATTATTTCGTCAAGAACGAGGCGGCAAAAGCGCGCGGCTCGGTCGAGGGACGGGCCGGGGCGGCGCGGCGCGTGGCCGAAATGTTGCGCAAGGTGCGCGATCCGTTTGAGTTCGATCTGTTGGCGCGCCAGGCGGCGGAAATGCTCGCCGTTGACGAGCAACTTTTGCGTCGCCAAGGAGACCCGGGTGCCGCCGCCGTTCGCGTCTCGGCGCCGGGCCCGGCTACAACACGCATCACCGACGCCGCGGAACTGGCGCGAATCGGCCTGCTGGCGGCGGCCCTGGCTCATCCCGAGTTGCGCTCGGAGATCGCCGCGGGCTTGGCCCCCGACGACGCCCAGGAATCCGACCTGAACGCGATAATTACGGAGATTTGTCAGACCCAAATAACCGACGCCGAGTGCCATGCGCTGTTGAGCACGCAACTGTCCGCGGCGCAGCAGAGCCACATCAGCCTGCTGATGGTTGGTCCGCGCAAGGGCGAGCCGCAGGTGGGCGATCTCCAGACAGCGCGGCGTATGATCGCGGACTTTCACCAGACGCTCAAGCGCATGCGGCACAGGCGCCGAATCGATCAGGCGCCCCGCCTTGCAAAGGAGCTGCAAACGCAAGGGGACCAGGCCCGGGCGGACCAAGCTGCGCAAGACCTGATAGCGTTTAGGCGAGCGAACGAGCCGCAGTGAGCTGATTGGAGCGCGGGTTGCCTCTCAAACGGTGCCGCGTGCTTACGCAGGTCGGTCGCTGGTGCTAAGATGGTACTAGGGCGGATGTGCTGGTACGGGCCCATAGCTCAGTTCGGTTCAGAGCTGCCGGCTCATAACCGGCTGGTCCCAGGTTCAAATCCTGGTGGGCCCATCCCCATAAAAGCACCCGACTTCCAGGCTTGCCGAGTGCCCGCGTCGATGCGACAGACAAACGGCGTTGATTTCATCGATACTCCCGGACGGCGGAGGACAAGTTGCGTGAGAAACTAGAGCGCCTGATGCGCCTTCAGGCGCTTGACCTGGAACTAAGCGAAATTCGGCGCACCCTATCGTCGGTTACCAGCGAACTGCAAGAGCTAGAGACCCAGATCGGTGAATCACAGACCGAACTGGAGGGGCTCGAGCTCGAGGACAAGGAAGCTTCCGCCACTCGCCGAGAGCTGGAACAAACGCTGGCCGAAGGCGAGACCCAGATTCGGCTGAAGCGGATGCGCCTGACTTCGGTTCGAAACGAGCGAGAGCTCCAGGCCCTGGAGCATGAAGTCGAAGCGCTCAAGCAGAGCAACCAGCAGCTCGAGACCGAGCTGCTCGCGCGCATCGAAGGCGCCGAACAGAGGGCGCGTCGCGTCAGCGAGCTTAAGACGCTGATCGAGCAAAAGCAAAGCCAACTGCAGGCCGCGCAGAAGAGCAGCGCCGACCGGGTCGAGGAACTCAAGACCGCGCTGGCCAAGCGCCACGCCGAACGCGAGCAGCTCCTTGCGCAAATCGAGCCGCACTTGCGCCAGCGCTACGAGCTGATTCTCGAACGCAGGGGCGGACTCGCGCTAGTGGCGGCGCGCGCCGCGGCGTGCTTGGGATGCCGGATGCGCCTGCCGCCACAGCTTTACAATGAAATCCAAAGAGGCAGGTCGATAAAGTTTTGCCCTAATTGCCAGCGCATCCTCTACTTCGAGGGCTAGGCCGCCTCCGAGCTTGCGGCCCAACTGCGCCGCTGCGAAACCATCCAGCGCCGAGGGCCGCCGGCCGAGGCGACAGGTTATCTTTCGCCGGTGAGGACCAGCCACCGTAATGAGCCGGCGAGAGCGGGCCGGCTTTAGCTTCTCAGCAATCCGCCGGCCGTGATCGCCCGTTAGAGCGCGCATTGCCACCGACTTCCGCGAAACCCCCGTTGATTTATGAATTCCCTCGGACATGATAGGTTCATCGGGTGCGAACCGGAGCGGGCCGGGCGACCGCCCTTGAATTAGGGAGGAAAGTCCGGGCTCCACAGGGCAGGATGGCCGCTAACGGCGGCGCGGAGCGATCCGCGGAAAGTGGCACAGAAAAAATACCGCCCGCAAGGGTAAGGGTGAAAAGGCGGGGTAAGAGCCCACCGGCGCGCGAGCGATCGCGCGCGCATGCTAAACCCCATCCGGAGCAAGGCCAAATAGGAGGAAGAGCTGCCCGCTCGTAATCCTCGGGTACGGCCGCTAGAGCCAATGGGCAACCGTTGGCCCAGATGAATGGTCGCCGCCCCGCAAGGGGCACAGAACCCGGCTTACAGGCCCACCCCGGTTCACTCGCCGGCACGCAGCGAAGCTCAGCGCCCTGGCGCCGCCCTAGAGCCGGCGCCCGTGCTTTGCCGTAAGCCTGCCGGCCATATCGAACAGCCCGCGCAGATTGTTCACTTTGGAAGGAGACTCGGGCGCCAACGCCAGGTTAACCTCGCTGGGTAAATCGCGCGCGAAACGGGCAATCTCCGCCATCCGCTCCTGCACTTGCTCGCGATAGTCGTCCAGGTACTCGACCAGCGCGCGCATTCCAGCCGTAAGTAACGGCGGTTCGAAGATTAACTCACGCAACGACGCGATCTCTCGCAGGTGGAGCGGGTTTTGCGTGCAACCCTCTGCCAGTGCGGAACAAGTGCGCTCGTCGGCAAATCGGTTGATAACGATAGCGCCGAGGCGAAGCCGACGCGCCTTTAGCTCCTCAATCAGCCGCCGCGCATGCGCCAGACGCTGCGGCTCAGCCGTAGTGACCAGGATAAATTTGGTGCACGGCGCGTGGAGCAACCGGTTTACGCGATCGAATCGCTCTTCCAGTTCGCCGATCATCTGCGCCGCGGTCGAAAAAAAATCGGCGGCTTGCGACAATGCCGCCAATCCGGCGAAGCGCTCCAGTTGTTCAGCTACCAGGCGCGCGGCCCGGCCCGCGAACCGCGCTGCCAGGCCGGCGGCGGCCATCGGCGGCTTGAACAGCCAGTGGACGCCGCGTGTCCTGAGCAGACGAGTAAGCCGCTCGGGCGCGTCCAAAAATTCTAACGCGTGGGCGGCAGGCGGCGTATCAACGATGAGCGTGTCGAACAAGCGATCCTGATGGAGACGATAGAGTTGTTCCAGCGCAGCGTAGGTCTCTGCGCCGGGGAACTGCTCAGTAAAACGCCGGTAGAAGGAATTGGCAAGGATACGCTGGCGGACCGCGCGCGCGCCATTTAGGTGCTCAACCAGGTCATCCCACATAGCCCTAACGTCGAGCATCACGGCCGAGAGCTGCGCTGCGGGCGTCAGACCGGCGGCGGCAAGGCGGGCGCGGCTCAATTTGTTCGGCCGTAAGCCCGGTTTGCGCAGGCCCAGCGCGTCGCGCAGCCGGCGCGACGGATCGATCGTAATCAGCGCGGTGTCGAGCCCGGCGTCGGCCGCAGCCAAGCCGAGGGCGGCGGCAACCGTGGTTTTGCCCACGCCGCCTGTGCCGAGCAAGATCAGCACCGACTGCTTGTTCAGTAGCTCCTTCACGGCGCGCGCCGACTCACCGCCGCGAGCCCTTCCTCAAGAACATTGGCGCCGCGTTCGAGCTCGCCGCGGACCGGGCCGTGCGCCCATCGGCGCCGATTCTTAAAGGGCGTACCCGCTCTCCTCCGGTCACGACTCGTCACCAGCCATCCCCGGCGCACGAGCAGCCTCGTTGGAATTAGAGGGCGGCGGCGGTTTAAGCTGCGTGTTCGCGCGCCCGAAGCTGATCCAATCTTCGACCTGGCGCCGCTCTCGCGCCACCGCATCCGCGACTGCGCGGCGCATATGGGGATCGACGATGAGATGCGCGCTCAATGTGGGTGACGGGTCGAATCCCCTAAGCCATTTGTAATCGCCGCCCGCGCCCGGTTCAAAGCGTTTGAGGCGCGCGCGGATACAATGCTCGATCGCGGCGTAGTAGCTGACCTCGAAATGCAGGTACTTTATCTCCTCGAAGCATCCCCAGTAGCGGCCATAAAAGACGCCCGCCTTTTGCACATTGAAGGTTGCCGCGAGCAAGCTTTGTCCTCGATAGGCGCAGACAAAGCATAGTTTCGATTTAAAGCTGTTCCTCAGCAGATCAAAAAACTTCGATTTAAGGTACTGCTGACCCCAGAAAAACTTCTCGACCGTCGAGCGGTAGAGCTCGAACATCGGGCCGAACAGCCTGTCCGGGATTTCCTCGCCCTGGTAGACGCGAGTGCTTATGCTCTGCGCTGCGAGCTGGGCGCGTTCGTATTTTATCGCGTAGCGCCGCTTGTGCCGCAGTTGGCTAAGGTAGTCGTTGAATTCAACGAAACCGGGGTTGCGCCAGTGATACTGATAACCCAGGCGCTCGATAAAGCCCGCGCGCGCGAGGGCGGCAGCTTCGTCGGCAAGGCAGAAGTTGACGTGCGCCGAAGAAAGCTTGTTATCCACGCAGAGCGCGGCCAAACTCGCTGCCAGCAGCGCGCAAAGCAGCGCGCGGTCGGCGCCCGGTCGGGTCAAAAATCGCCGCCCGCTGTGCGGCGTGAACGGCACCGCCGCAAGCAGCTTGGGATAGTAGCGCAGCCCGCGGCGCGCCGCCGCCTCGGCCCAGCCGTGGTCGAAGACAAATTCGCCCATGCTGTGGCTTTTAAGATAAACCGGGCACGCGGCCAAAAGCTCTCCGTCGCTGGGCCGGCGAACAGCGATATGCGCCGGCATCCAGCCCACGCGCCGGTTGGCGCAGCCCGACTCTTCGAGCGCGAACAGCCACTCCCACTCAACGAAGGGCGAATCCTCCGGCGTCAGCAGCGAGTTCCACTGTGCGCGCGGGATTGAGCCGATCCGATCAACGATAACTACGCTGGGTTCCCTTGCCGCCACCGCCGTTGCTATCCTAAAGAGTGTGAGGTGCCGAACCGGGTTGTCCGTGGATTAACGCGCTATGAGTCAAGGACGAAGTTCTGAAGCCTTTCGCGCACGCTCGACCGGAGCCCACGACCGCGAGGGCCTGACCGGCGGCCAGGTCATCGTCGAACCCAAGACGAAGACCAGGACTAAGCGGCCATCGCTCTACAGAGTGATCCTCCTCAACGATGATTACACCCCGATGGAGTTCGTCGTCGAGTTGCTCAGGACAGTTTTTCACAAGCCGCAGGCCGAAGCTACCCGGATTATGCTGCACGTTCATCAGAAGGGAAGCGGCATCGCCGGAATTTACCCGTGTGAGATCGCCGAGACCAAGGTGCGCGCGGTCGAGGAGCTGGCGCGCCAGGCGCAACATCCGCTCAAGTGCGCGATGGAGCCGGAATGAAGGAAGCGATGCTTGCGCCGCAGCCACTTTTCGGCTGCAAAGGACCGCCCGGCGGACGTTTTTGCTCGTTCCTTGGCAGTGGTGCTGGTGCGCTAGGGCCCCGAACACCGCTCGTTCGCTGAACTGGATTGCGGCCGGCGAAGGGACCGGGCTGGGCCATTAAAAGATTCGGAAGGACAAAAGCATGCCGCAACCTGGCGTGATGCTTAGCCGCGAATTGCAGATCACGCTGCAGCTCGCCGCGCACGAGGCGGCCTCGCGCCGTCACGAATACATCTGCCTTGAGCATCTGCTTTACGCGATGCTGCACGACGCAACCACCGGTGATATCTTGCGCCACTGCGGCGCCGACCTGGAAGAATTGCGCAAGCGGCTTATCGACTTTCTCGAACGCAGCGTCGAACGGATCCCCGGCCGCGGACGCACCACGCCGGAGTACACGGTGGGCGTACTGCGCGTGCTCCAGCGCGCGGCGCTTCACGTGCAGTCCGCCGGGCGCCAGGAGGTCAACGGCAGCAACGTTCTGGTCGCGATGTTTCACGAGACCGACTCGCACGCGCTCTATTTCCTGAGCGAGCACAGCATCACGCGTTTAGATGTGGTGAATTACATTTCGCACGGGGTAAGCAAGCTCGAGGCCGAACGCGAAGCGCCGGCCCGCGACGACGACGCCGAGGGCGGCGACGAAGACGCGCCGAGGCTCTCGCCCAGCCGAGCGCTCAAGGCCTATGCCGTCGATCTTACCGAGCGGGCGGCCAAAGGCGCGATCGATCCGTTGATCGGCCGCGAGCGCGAACTTAAGCGGGCAATCCACGTCCTTTTGCGCCGGCGCAAGAACAACCCCATCTTCGTCGGTGAGGCAGGCGTGGGCAAAACCGCGCTGGCCGAAGGGCTGGCGCTCAAAATCCATCGCGGCGAGGTTCCCGCGCCGCTTAAAGGCGTCGAGCTTTACGCGTTGGACATGGGCGCGCTTTTGGCCGGCACGCGTTTTCGCGGCGACTTCGAGCAGCGGCTCAAGTCGGTAATCAAGAGCGTGGCCGGCAATCCGAAGCGGATTCTTTTTATCGACGAAATTCACACGCTGGTGGGCGCCGGCGCGGCGTCGGGCGGTTCGATGGACGCCTCGAACCTGCTCAAGCCAACGCTCGCTTCGGGAGAGCTGCGGTGCATCGGCTCGACCACGTACCAGGAATATCGCCGCTCGTTCGAGCGCGACAAGGCGTTGGCGCGCCGCTTCCAGCGCATCGACGTTGCCGAGCCCACCCGCGCCGAGGCGGTGCAAATTCTGCGCGGCCTCAAAGGCGCCTACGAGAAGCACCATGACGTGCGCTACACGGAACAGGCGCTCGAGGCGGCGGTGGACCTCTCCGCGCGCTATATCAACGACCGCTATCTGCCCGACAAGGCCATCGACGTTATCGACGAAGCCGGCGTCGAGGCACATTTGCGCGCCGAAGGCCCCGAGCCGAGCGACGTGGGCGAGCGCGAAGTCGAACGCGTAATCGCATTGATGGCGCGGATACCCGAACCGACGGTGTCGACCTCGGACCGCGAACGGCTGCGCAGTCTGGGCCCCGAGCTTAAGTGCGCGGTCTTCGGCCAGGATCATGCGATCGACGCCTTGGTCCAGGCGATCAAACTCTCGCGCGCCGGGCTGTCCCATCCCGACCGCCCGGTGGGAGCTTTTCTCTTCGCCGGACCGACCGGCGTCGGCAAGACCGAAGTAGCGCGCCAACTGGCGCGCGTGATGGGCGTTGAGTTCGTGCGCTTCGATATGAGCGAATATATGGAGCGCCACACTGCCTCGCGTTTGATCGGCGCACCGCCCGGCTACGTGGGCTTCGATCAGGGCGGGCTTTTGACCGACGCCATCAACCGCACGCCCCACTGCGTGCTGCTGCTCGATGAGATAGAGAAGGCCCACGAGGACGTTTTCAACCTTCTGCTGCAGGTGATGGACCACGCGGCCTTGACCGACAACAACGGGCGCAAGGCCGACTTCCGCAACGTCACCCTGGTGATGACCACCAACGCCGGGGCGCAGGAGCTGGCGCGCGCGCTCATAGGCTTCGGCAAAGAGGTAACGCGCGGCGACCCGAAGGGTGCGCTCGAGCGGCTGTTCAGCCCCGAATTCCGCAATCGTCTCACCGCGGTGATCGAGTTCGCGGCGCTGACCAGGCCGATCGTCGAGCGCGTGGCCGACAAGTTTATCGCCGAGCTCGCCGAGCGTCTTGCCGCGCAAAAGGTGAAGCTGACCGTGACCCCTCGCGCGCGGAGCTATCTGGTCGAAAAGGGCTTCGATGAGCGCTTCGGAGCGCGCCCGCTCGGCCGCCTGATTGAAACCGAGTTGGCGCGCGTGTTGGCCGATGAGCTGCTGTTCGGCCGGTTGGCCCATGGTGGTGAAGTCGTCGTTGACATCGCGGCGGACGGCCTCGTGTTCAGTTACGGCGAGCCGGGCCAACCCGATTCCGCCGGCGCAACGCAATGAATCCGCCATACCGCCTCGTTTGACGGGTCGCAGATCAACGCAGTCTCGCGCCGCCGGAGCCCGCGCGTCCAGCGCTCCGTTTTGCCTCTTCATCCAAGCGTCTTTCGCGACGCAACGGCCCGGCCGCCCAACAGAAGGCTTTCTCCGGATCCGCAAGACCAACAGGCGCTGTCCGCGCCGGCGGACCTCCCTTAGCAGGTGTCTCGCATAAAGTATAACCTCGTCACGGTTGGCCCGGGTCATGAAGTTTCCTCGACGCAGATTAGAACCGGCGCTGCTGGCCACTTTCGTCGCTGTCGCCGACGCCAAGAAGGTTTCGACCGCGGCGGACTACCTGCACCTGTCGCAACCGGCGGTCACGGCCCAGGTGAGAAAGCTCGAAGACGCGCTGCGGACGTCCCTGTTCGTGCGCTCGGCGCGCGGCGTGATGATGACGGCCGCGGGCATGCGGCTTTACGAATTCGCGCGCCAGATTGAGGTCTTGCTGTCCAGGGCGGAAGAAGCCGTAGACGAAACGCGCGAACCCGAAGGGCACCTGGTGCTCGCGGCGAGCACAACCATAGGATCCTACGTGCTGCCGGGGACGCTGGCCGCCTTTTGCCGCCGCTATCCGAAGGTCGCCGTGGAGCTGATCATCGAGAACACCGAGCGCGTGCTCGAGCGCGTGCGTGGGGCGAAGTGCCCGCTGGGACTGGTCGAGGGATTGGCCCGCGCGCCTCAGCTTCGCCTGATACGCTTCGCCGACGACGAATTGGTCTTGGTCCGCGGCACCGATCCCGCCGGCAACGCGCTTTTCAACAAGCCTCTCGCGGCGCGCAATGCTCGCGACCTCGCGGGCTTTCCCTTCATCTGGCGCGAGTTGGGCTCGGGCACCCGCGCCGTAGTCGAGCAGGCCTTGCGCCGGGCAGGCGTGTCTCCCAAGCGGCTGTCGCATGCGCTCGTATTGGGAAACACCGAAGCCATCAAGGCCGCCGTCGCCGAAGGCCTGGGGCTCGCCTTTGTGTCGCGCTGGAGCATTCAGAGCGAGCTGCGCGAGGGTCGGCTCGCGATCGTGCCGTTGGCCGACCTCTCGATTCGGCGCGTCTTGTCCTGGGCCTTTCCTTCGGGGGCCCTCGACGGTCCGGCCGCGCACTTTGTCAGGTTCGCCCAAGCGTCGGCGCCGATGCCGCGCTTGGGCTGGTAGGTCGAAAGATCGCGCAGAGCATCTTGTCCGCGCGGCGTCGAGTCATCAACGCCACTGATGTTGCATCAGTGATTTCGATTTGACGCCCTACCCGCGCGGCAACGACACTGAGCTTATCGGCAGTTCGCCGCGACGACCCTCGGATGCGGCGCCGAAAAGGAGCCTCGATGTCGATTGAACCGAGCCCGACCACCTCAGCAGGCGCCGCTCTGCCGCGCCGCGCTTTCATGAAAATCGCAGCCGCCTTGGGGGCCGCTGCCGCAACCGCCGCCCACGGCCTGACGCTGGAAGCGGCGCAGTATATGATGATGCCTTTTGCCAACGGCAAGCGGCGTCTGGCGGGATTCCCGCAAAAGCGCGAATTAATTTTGCTGCGCACGCGCGCGCCGCTGCTGGAAACGCCTATGGCGGTGTTCAACGAGGGAGTTTTCACGCCCAACGACCAGTTCTACGTACGCTGGCACTTGCCGGTGCTGCCGACTTCCGTCGATGTCGGAACCTTTCGCTTACGCATCGACGGGCACGTGACAAAACCGGTCGAATTCACGCTGAAAGAGATTCTAAATGATTTTGCGCCGACCGAGTTAGCCGCAGTCAATCAATGCTCCGGCAACGGGCGCGGCTTTTTCCAGCCGCGCGTTCCGGGCGCACAGTGGGGCAACGGCGCGATGGGCAATGCGCGATGGACCGGAGTGCCGTTAAAAAAACTGCTCGACAAGGCCGGCGTCAAGGCGGGGGCCGTGCAGGTGCGCTTCGGCGGCCTCGATTTGGGCGCGATGCCCGAGACCCCGCTTTTCAAGAAATCGCTAGACATGAACCACGCCTCGGACGCCACCGTGATGGTCGCTTACGGGATGAACGGCAAGCCGCTGCCGGTTCTCAACGGCTTCCCGCTTCGGCTGGTGGTTCCCGGATGGTACGCCACGTACTGGGTCAAGGCGCTAAACCGCATCGAGGTCTTGGACGCGCCGGACACCGGGTACTGGATGAGAAAAGCGTACCTCATACCGGACACGCCCGGCGCGGACATGAGCCCAGGCGAGGACAACGTTAGGATGGTGCCGATCGGGCTGATGGGGCCCCGCTCGTTAATTACCAACCTACGCAACGGCGCTTCCGTGCCGGTGGGCCGCGGCGTTCCGGTTCGAGGGATCGCGTTCGGCGGCAACGCCGGCTTGGCGAAAGTCTTGTTTTCCAGCGACGGCGGAGCGTCATGGAGCGAAGCTAAGCTTGAACGCGACTACGGGAAGTACAGCTTCCGCCGGTGGGAGAGCAGGTTCCTCGCAAAGAAAGCAGGCACGCATGTGCTGATCGCAAAAGCAATTAACAGCGACGGCGCGGAGCAGCCGATGCGTCCCAACTGGAACCCCAGCGGTTTCCTGCGCGGCGTCGTCGAACCGGTCGCAGTCCACGCGCCGTGGAGGACAGCATCGTGACGGCGCGACAAACCGCGCGCATCATATTCGCGTGCGCGATCATTGGCGGTACATCCTTAATAATTGCGGGCCGTGCCTTTGCGCCGGCGTATGCCCAAGACCTTTCGCGCGCGCCGATAGAGCTGCACTCCGAGAACGTCACGCCGCCCTTCGGCGACCGCCAGTTCCGCGGCGGTCAATGGGCCGAGGTCGCCAACGGGCGCTGTCTTTTATGCCACTCTAAGGGAATGATCGACACGCAGCCGCAGATGCCCCTTGCCGTCTGGAAAAGTGAGATCGCCAAGATGCGTTCGGCCTATGGAGCACCCATAGGCGAGGATGAAATCGGTGGGCTGGCCCAATTCTTATACGAACGCAATCACCGGAACCGCTCGGCGCCCCACTAATCCCCCGCGCGGCGCCGCCGTTCTCTCGCGAGCCATCCTCGGACCGGCAGGCTTACCGCTTTGATCCGGCGATGCCGCCCTGTTAGGTTCTCGTTTATGCCGCGTCGGAAGGGTGCTCTAGTGCTTCGACCCATACGTAACGCCTTTAGCGCTGCACCCCCTCACCCGGAGCGCGAATTACTTCGTGACTCGCGCTCCGGCCTCTCCCGGCTTGCCCGCGCGGGCTTCCGCCGCACGCGCGGGAGAGGTGATAGGAGGGGCGCCCTTTGTGTCCCCTCGCCCGCATTATTTTACGGGAGAGGGTCAGGGTGAGGGTGCAGAATTCCGCATCGATACGCATGGGTCGAAGTACTAGTGTGCCGTCCCGTTAATAACTTTACAAATATTGTCAGCCATCCGGGATTCTTCGCGCAGCGAAGAATCCCGGTCCGCGCGGGTTGTTCGTCAAGTTATTTACGGGACATTATACTTGGTGGTGTATAGTGCTTGGTCAACTCATCGTTGAGGCGACATCGATAAGCGCGTGCGCGCTCAAATCGCTTAATTCCAACCCCGGGCGGCGTGGCGTGGTTCACGACGTTCACCGTCGCGCGCTAAACATACTTTGGGACAGCGAATTGATTTCGGTCGTCTCACCCGAGCTCGGAAGTTTCCCCAACGCGCTGGTTGCCCGGGTAGACCGCCTTGCCGAGCTTTTGCGCGTCGGCGACAAGGTCTTTCGCGTGTCCGAAGGCCTTATTGTCCAAGGCGCGGCTCCCGTCCTGTTCGACCTTCGCCAGGCCGCGTGCTGGTCACCGATCTTGAAACCCGCCGCGCCGGCAGACGGATGGGGCGCAGTAGGAATGCGGCTTAAATTTGTGCTGCGAGGGGCCGGCGCGCGCGCCGGCGCCGAGGGCTTCGGCCCGCTGCTCGCCGCGCTCGCGCTGGGCTCTGCGCCCTTGACGCCTGAATCGCTCTCCCCGCTTTGCCGGTACGCGCGAGGAAAGATTACCGCGCTGCTGCGGGCGCTTGCGGCATCCGACGCGCGCCGGCTCATACGGTGCGTCCGCGCGCTGATCGGGCTTGGCGCCGGGCTTACACCTTCAGGCGACGACCTGCTCGTGGGTATGCTCGCCGGGCTTGCCGCCGCCGCCGACGCGCGCGCCGTTATCCTCGCCCGCGCAATCCTCGCCACGCCCCCCAACCGCACGACGATTCTCGCCCAGACCCTGCTTCGCCATGCGTGCGAGTTCGAGTTCAGCGCAAGACTTCATGACGTAGTGAGCGCGTTTTTTGCTCCGGATCCGTACACCTTGGAGAGGCGCGCGCTCGCCGCGGTAGCCTGGGGTGAAAGCTCCGGCGCCGACTCGCTATTAGGTCTGGCCCTGGGATTAGACGCGGCCGTTGAACGCCGTTGTCAAGGGACCCGCCTCGGTTTCGATATGGAACAAGCCTTTCACTTCAAGCGGCGCTCGCGGCGCTCCAAGGATGACCGTGAAGAGCTTACGTCCGGCAACGCGCGAGCCGTCTTTGACGAGAACGCGAAAAGAGCCGATAGCAACGTTACGCGGGCGGCACATTCTTTTCGGTGAAGGAATCAGGATTACTTATTTTTGTGCGAATGACTTAGCCCGTCCGACTCCTCGCCGAGACATCGTGTGCTTACCCTGTCTCCAACGATAGAGATAGAAGGCGAGACCGCCGACTAGCGAAAAAGGCAGCAACGTGAGCATGACCGTGCTTGCGTAAAACGCGTGCAACACGCGGTTGTCGCTCGAAGCAAAACAGACCGGGCAGGCCATCGCCGGGCTAGAAACCAGTACGGCGAGCGGCGACCAGACCGAACGGCTGAGCAAGCCCTTAACCAAGGTACACCGTGACATATATGACCGGCCACAACGCAACGACAAACCACCAGTAAAGCGAAAGCGGCACTACGCCGGCGTGATTCAGCACCCGTTTCTTCGGCATCGCCAGGCGATACGACACCACGAGCAGTGCAATCACAGCGGCCACCACGTGCAGGCCGTGAGCACCGACCAGCGTGTAGAAAAGAGCGCCGTATAGGCTCGACCTCAGGGTGAGTCCGAAGCGGACTAGGTGCACCCACTCGGTACCTTGAACGGCAAGAAACGTAAGGCCCAACGCCATCGTGGCCACAAGCCACGGAAGCGCCCCGGAGCGTGCCCCAAAACGCGTTTCGCTCACCGCGCGATACATCGTGTAGCCGCTGCCGAACAGGAATAGGCTATTTACCGCGGTTACACCGGCCGGCAACCACGGCTGACCGGCTGGCGGCCAGGCGAGCGCTCCGGCCCGCAGGATGACATACGCGCTTAGGAGCCCGGCGAACAACATCGTCTCAGAAGCGATCAAAACCAACACGCCCACAACCGCGGGAAAAATCGCTGACGTATTCGGTTCATCGGTCACTCGCGCGCGACCCCTGACGGCGGCCAGCCTGGCACCGCGCTCCCGTAGCACGCCTAATTCCGCGATCGATCTCACTGTCGCAACGCGATGTCCGGCAGCAGAGTGAGCGTCAGACCAACGAATAACAGCACGGGTATCAGTGCAATCGCATACAGCAGCAGATGCTCTCGCTTAAGATGCATATAGTTACGGACCACCAGCGCCGTCTTGGCAACCGCCGCCCCGAAAATCAGCGCGATGACTCCAAGTTTCGGCATGGGCGCGACGAACACCACCAGCCCCGCGGCCAGCAATAATACCAGGTATTCCCACACGCGAACGTCCCATAGACGCGCCGTCCTGAAGTTGTCGCCGAGCTGTGGCATAGTGCCTCCTGAATGCCTTGCTTAGCTCAGGTAAACCAGCGGAAACAGGAATATCCAAACTACGTCAACAAAGTGCCAATAAAGTCCCGCCAACTCTACGCGATGCTGAATTAAAGGCCACAGCCGTCCCCGAACGGCGCACACCCACAAAGACGTGTTGGCGACGACGCCGCCCAAAACGTGGCAGGCGTGCAGGCCCGTCAAGGTAAAATAAAAAGCAAAGAAAAGATTCGTGGCGGGCGTCCAACCGTCAGCAATCTCCCGGGAGTATTCGAATGCCTTAATGCCGAGAAAGGTTAGACCCAGAAACATCGTCAGGGCGAGGAAAATCTTGAGCGCTCTTTGATTTCCTTCTTTGACCGCGTCGCACGCCAAGGCCATCGTGAGGCTGCTGGTCAGGAGCACGAGCGTGTTCAGCGCGCCGATGCGCCAGTGGACGTGGTCCGCTTCGGCGCGCCATCCGCCGTGGGCCAGGCGAATCAGAATGAAGCAGCCGATAAGTCCGCCGAAAATCATTATCTCCGAGGCCAAAAACCACCATACGCCCACTTTGCCCCGGGGAATCGCGCGGATGCGGTCGGTTTCAACAGGCAGGTCCGACGGTGAAGCTGCCAGCGTGTCCATGTTTTTTTCGACTCCTTCGAGACGGTGCCGTCAAGGTTTGATTCTGTCCGGGATATGGGCCAGGCGCTTCACCCGCCTCCGGCGGCCTGGGCAGGCTCGAGCGCTTGGTCCTGGGGGGTCCAGTCAAGGGCGCTGCCCGGCGCGCTGTACTCGTATGGGCCGTGCCGCACAACCGGGGTCAGCGCGAAATTGCCATGCCGCGGAGGCGACTCGACCGTCCATTCGAGCGTATTGGCGCGCCACGGGTTGTTTTCGGCCCGTGGACCTCGAACCATGCTCAGCACAAAATTAACTACGAACGGAACCTGGGAAGCCAGCAACAACATCGCTGCAACCGTGGCCACGACCTGAAAGTGCTGAAGCGGCTGGAACAGTGGATAAGCCGCCGCCGAGTAAACTCTGCGCGGCGTTCCGGCCAGACCTACAACAAACAGCGGGATGAAAACCACGTTGAACAAAACGAACGTCAGCCAGAAATGAATCTTGCCCAGCCGCTCGTTCATCATGCGGCCGAACATCTTCGGGTACCAGTAATAAAGACCGGCAAAGCCGGCGAAAAAGGTGACCGGGAACATCGTGTAATGAAAGTGAGCAACAACGAAATAGGTGGCGTGAAGATAAATGTCGGTGGTCTCGGATCCCAGAAAAATGCCGGTCACTCCTCCCAGGAGAAAACTCGCCAGCCCTCCAAGCGCGAACAGCATCGGCGTTTCCAGCGTTATCAAACCGCCCCACAGGGTGGCCACCATGGCGAACACGATGATCACGAACGGCACCGAGATGAGGATCGTCGTCACGCTGAAAGGCGTCGCAAGACGCGGATCCATGCCGCTGACGAACATGTGATGCGCCCAGACGATCAGACTTAAGCTGTCCGCGGTTAGCACGCTTATCACGATCGTTCGGTAGCCGAAGATGGGCTTGCGCGCAAACACCGGGAAAATCTCCAGCATGATCCCGAAGCCGGGTAGCGCGATTACGTAAACCTCGGGATGCCCGAAGAACCAGAACAGATGCTCCCAGAGCAGCGGATCGCCGCCTCGCGCCGGCAGGTAAAAGCCGGTGCCCACCAGCCGGTCGAGCAACAGCATTATGGCGCCCGCAATCAATGGTCCAACCGAAAGCAGGAAGAGAAGCGAACCGCTCGCTTCGTACCAGACCAGCAGCGGCAGCCGCCATAGCGTCATCCCCGGGGCTCGAAGCGTGAGGGGCGTGGTCAGGAAATTGACGCCCCCCATCAAAAACGACGCGAACTCTAACGCAAGTGCAAGTATCCAGAGGTCTTGACCCAGGACCGCCGAAGTATAGGATGGGTCAGCCGACAGCGGCGTGTACGCCGTCCAGCCCGAGGCCGCGGCGCCTCCCGGCACGAAAAAACTCACCAAAAGCACCAGCGAGGATGAGGAAGAAAGTCCATACGGAGAGCATGTTAAGACGCGGAAAAGCCATGTCTCTCGCGCCGATCATCAGCGGGATGCAGAAATTGCCAAACGTGCCCAGCAAAAGCGGCATGGCCACGAAGAACACCATGATCGTGCCGTGCATCGTGACCATCGCGTTATAGACATCCGGCGTTATCAGTGGGTGTCGCGCTCCCGCGGGCGCCGGCCATGCCAACTGCCAGCGTATCAGGTAAGTGGTGACACTACCCGCCACCGACCAGAACAAGGCCAACGCCAGATACTGTTTGGCGATCGTCTTGTGATCGGTGGAAAACACGTAGTGCCGCCAAAAGCCCGCTTCGGCGTAGTGGCCCTCAATCGCACCCTTGCGTGACGTGCCCGCTGTCGCCATCATCCGTCACTCCCGCGGGTTGCAGCGGGCCTTCCGGCCCGGTTCTGGGAAATGACCGGCGCCGCAGGCCAGTGCTCCTGCCACCAGTGCTCGTAATCCTTCGCGCCCAACACCACGATCACGCCTTGCATCTTGTAATGATCGGTGCCGCAAAGCTCGGTGCACTCGATTTCGTAGCTGCCGGGCTTAGTTGCCTCGAACCACGCCTTTATGGTTCGGCCCGGAAGGATATCCTGCCGTAGCCTGAAGTTGGGCACGGCAAAACTGTGTATTACGTCCATCGAGATCATCTCGAGCTCCACCGCCCGGCCCACAGGCACATGAAGCGTACCAACCTCCCACAGGTCGTCTTTGGTGCCGAACTGCCCATCCGGACCGGGGTAAGTAAACAGCCACGCAAAGCGCTCGGCGGTGACCCGCGCTGTGATCGCTGCAGCCGGGCTTTGCTCCTTGATTTTTACCCAGGCGCGAGCGCCGCCCGCGTCGATGCCAAGGTCAAGCAAAAGAACGATAAGCCCGGGAACCAGAATCCACGCCAACTGCGAGGCCGTCTCGCCGCGAACGTAAACCGCTCGCTCGCGACGGCCGCGCCGGTATCGAATCACGAAGAAAAGCAGTAGAACCTCAGCCAGAATGAACCACGCGCCTACAACGTAGAGGATCAGGCGGAAGACCCCGTCGACATCCCCGCCGAAGGTCGAGGCGTTGAGCGGAAGCCAATTCTCTATCATCCCGTGCTCCTTCCCTCGGTTGCTCAATCAAGGCTGCCGCTCAGCCAACGATTCGGACTGCGCCGTCTGTTACTACCACCGGCGCTTCTCGTGGCGCTGGCCGGCCTCGGCTCTGGAAAAACGACACCCCGCGCGGCTGTTAATTCCGGCGGTCTTTGCATCCACATAGCAATATTCGCACCACGACGCCGATAAGGCGCCTGCCGGCCGAGGTGCCGTTAGCGGGTCGCGCTAGCGCGAGCACCGGCGCACGGCCGAGCCGCTCCGCGAGCCACGCTGAGCGGCTCGCGGATGCCATCACCATGGCGATGCGGCTCCCCACGTGCGCACGGGTCCGTCTTCAGCGGCGAACTTGCTGACTGCGCAGCCGCGCGGGAGCCTAGAGGGACACTTCGGTGCATTGGCGATCACCAGAAGCGCAAGTTGAAGATGTACAACTGGACGGCCTCAGCAATCCCAAGAAAGCGGGACCGCGGCCACCACCCAAGACGCCGATCGCGCTCGCATCGCAAGCTGCGCCATGAATGGGATCACGCGGCAAGGACTGTTGCCGATGGAAGCAGGTTGCGCAAAGTCCTGGCGCTATGGGAAACAGATCGCGCGCACACTCGCTGCCTCTTAATTGCCCAGCCTGAGCCCCAGACTTTTTTGACAAAGGTAGACTCGCCCCAAAGCGTTGGCGTGAAAGACGCGTGAAGTCTCTGTGCCCGAAGCCTATGCAACACTGGCCAGAGTTGGCCCCCGCCTTGGAACGGCGGCCGCTGCGGGCGTGGTCAAGCGCATTTAGCGATATGGCACGCCGATTGCGGGTAAGTGTGCGCGCGCCTGGGAGTATCCGCCGCCAGGAAAAGAGGGTATTGGGCTGCCGATTGCGAGGTGTGGACTGAGTTCTAAGAGCGAGAGGTTCTAAGGCTCCGCTTACAACCGGCGATAGAAGGCAGACGCAATGAGGCTGGCTCGCCGGTTAAGGTTCGCGCCAGGGAACGGGACAACGGGCAAGCCATAGCGCTCGGCAGCCGGCGTGCGCCAGGCCTGTTCGCTTCAAAGACGACGCTTTACGAGAGAAGGCCGATGTTGGTTCACGTGCTCGGGTGCACAGCCGGCGGCGGATTTCCCCAGTGGAACTGCAACTGCAACAACTGTAGCGGAGTGCGCGACGGACGACCAAGTCTCAAAGCCCGCACCCAGTCGTCGATTGCCATCAGTTCCGACGGCAAGGTTTGGGTGCTAATCAATGCGAGCCCGGATATCAGGGCCCAGATCGAGGCATTTCCGGCGTTGCGTCCCAGGCGCGCCATTCGCGACTCAGCGATCGCCGCGATCGTGCTCATCGACGGCCAACTGGAGCACTGCGCGGGATTGCTCTCGCTGTATCAGGGCGGGGGGCTATCCTTCGGGGAGAGGATGATAGGACCTACGCTCAACGTTTACTGCACCGACGCGCTTGGCGAGGATCTGACTACCACGCTCGCGGTTTTCCCGCTGCTCGAGCGCTACTGCGGCGTTAATCGTCATCGCATAGACATCGACACCGGCGCGCAGTGGCTGATCCCGCAGGCCGAAGGGCTGCGTTTTCTCGCCGTGCCGGTCAAGAGCCGGGCGCCCATATACTCACCCCATCGCGAGAATCCCCATCGAGGCGACACCATCGCGCTATGGGTCGAGGATTTGCGCTCCCGCCGCGCTCTTCTTTACGCCGGCGCCCTTGGAGACGTCGACCCCGAGGTTTTGCGCAGGATGGAGCAAGCGGACTGTGTGTTCGTCGACGGCACGTTCTGGAGCGATCAGGAGACCGCCGCGCTGGGTATCTCGCCGGTGCTCTCGCACCAGCGCGGTCATCTTCCCGTGGCCGGTCCGGGCGGGATGATCGAGGTTTTACGTCCGCTTAAGCGCCCCCGCAAGATCCTCACCCACGTCAACAACACCAATCCGATTCTCGACGAGACTTCACCCGAGCGCGCCCAACTCGCCCTCGAGGGAGTCGAGGTCGCTTACGACGGCATGGAATTCGAGCTCTGAACAGGAATTGCGGGGGGCCATAAATATGGGGGAAAGCGACCTCGCACCTTGGGATCGCGGCGAGTTCGAGCGCCAACTCCGCGCGCTGGGCGAGCGCTATCATAGCGCTCATCCTTACCACGTGATGATGAACGAGGGGCGGCTTACTCCAACTCAACTGCGCGGCTGGGTTGCCAACCGCTTCTATTATCAGGTGAATCTGCCGCTCAAGGATGCCGCGGTTCTCGCGAACTGCTCCGAGATGGCGGTGCGTCGGCGCCTGGTCCAGCGAATGGTCAATCAGGACGGGGCCGCGCAGGGTGTAGGCGGGATCGAAGCCTGGCTCAAGCTCGGCGAGGCTTGCGGCCTTTCGCGCGAAGAGATGCTCTCGATGCGCGACGTGCTGCCGGGCGTGCGCTTCGCGGTCGACGCGTACGTCAACTTTGCACGCCGCGCGCCGTGGCAGGAAGCGATGTGCGCCTCGCTCAGCGAGCTGTTCGCCTCGAGCATCCATCAGCAGCGCCTGGCTAACTGGCCGCGCCTTTATCCGTGGGTCAAGGCCGACGCGTTGGAATACTTCCGCGAGCGCTTGCACCAGGGGCCGTCGGACGTTTCCCATGCGCTCGAGATCGCGCTTGATTATTTCAAGACGCGCGCCGAGCAAGAACGCGCGCTCGGCATACTGGCGTTCAAACTTGACGTTTTGTGGACCATGGCGGACGCGATGTACCTCGCGTACCTAGTCAACATGCCGCCGTACTCAGTTGTCCGTAAGCGGGAGGGACAAAGTGCAACTTGACGAAGACCGCGTGGTGGAGATGGGGCCCGGGTTTCGCCTTCAGTGGGAGCCGGCCCAACAGCGGTACGTGCTGCTGTATACGGAAGGAATGGTGCGCCTCAACCGCAGCGCGGGCGAGATCCTCAAGCGCTGCGACGGCAGCCGAACCGCAACCGAGATAACACTCGAGGTCAAGAGCGCCTTCGGGCACACCGACGTTGAACAAGACACACGCAACTTTATGGAGGACGCCTATGGACGCGGCTGGATCCGTTACAAGCCGACCACCTAGCCCGCTGATGGTGCAAGCCGAGCTCACTTACTCCTGCCCGCTGCAGTGCCCTTACTGCTACAACGGGGTTGACTTCGCTTTTCACCGCGACGATCTGACCACTGAGCAGTGGCTTGACGCACTGCGCCAGGCGCGCGCGCTCGGCGCCGTCCAGCTTGGTTTTACCGGCGGCGAGCCGATGTTGCGCCCCGACCTCGAGACGCTGGTGCGCGAAGGCCGCCAACTCGGTTACTGTATCACTCTTCTCACCTCCGGAATGCTCATGACCGAGAAGCGCCTGCAAGCGCTTAAAGAAGCCGGACTCGACGGGGTACAGGTCGCCTTTCCCTCCAGTTCTCCCGCCGAGTGCAATTTTATGAGCGGAACTGCGTCGTTCGAGCAAAAGCGCGAAACCGCGCGGTTGGTCAAGGGATACGGCCTGTCGTTGGTGCTTAACTTCGTGGTATATCGGGACAATATCGACAAGACCGAGCAGATGTTGGAACTCGCGACCGAGCTCCAGGCAGATTACGTCGAATTCGCCAACTGCCAGTTCCACGGGTGGGGTTTCCTCAATCGCGACCGCCTAATGCCCACGCTCGAACAACTCACGCGCTCAGAAGCGTTAGTTAATCGCTTCCGTGAACAGCACCAGGGACGGATGAGGGTCTTTTACGTGATTCCGGACTACTATGCGGGTCGCCCGAAGCCCTGCCTAGGTGGTTGGGGCACTATCTTGCTGGCCATTGGACCTGACGGCGCGGCGACGCCGTGCCCCGGCGCGCGCGGCATGCCCGGCGTAGAGCTTCCCAATGTGCGCGAGAGCAGCCTCGAGACTATTTGGTACGATTCGCCAGTTTTCAACAAGTTCCGGGGCTTCGAGTGGATGAAGGAGCCGTGCCGGTCGTGCGAGGAGAAAACCAAGGACTTCGGCGGATGTCGCTGCCAGGCATACCTACTCACCGGCGACCCCGCCAACGCCGACCCGACGTGCAGTCTTTCGCCCCACCACGGCCTGGTTGAGGCCGCCCGCGCGGGTTCTCAAACGTCGGCGTGCGCAAGACCCTATATCTTTCGTAACGTCAAAAACTCACGCCGACTCTGTGCGGACTGAAGACCGCGCAGATGTTTTGCCGGTAGATGTTTGGCGGCGCGCGCCGAGCACCAAAACGTCGGTTACGGGTTAACTCGCACAAAGTGCGGCGATGGCGCCCCCCTGGAAATTGAGGACGAGACGCTTGCTCCGATCGGGGTTCTTGGCGCGGTTCGCCCGGCTATGGAGACTTTCGGTTTGAAAGAGGACCTCAGTGGAAGCGCTTTTGATGCTTGCGCGCATGCTCCATTTGCTGTTTGTGATCTCCTGGATCGGCCGGCTTTACTGGGTCAACTTCGCCGAGAGCCCGTTCTTGCTCGAGACCAACACGCGCAGCCGCGGTTCGGACGTGATTTGGTGGTGGAAATGGTCGCCCTTGGGCACGGTGCTTTCGGGCGGATTTTGCCTGGCCACCAAATGGCGCCAAGCCGGGTTAACGCGGTTTGTCCACGCGCCCTACGGGATTTTCATTCTCACCGGCGCGGCGATAGGCCTTATCATGGCGGCGAACGTCTGGCTCGTGATTCGACCGCAGAAGCGACTGCTAAAGCACCCGTCGGCTGGCCCTGCGCCAACCTCGCGCGAGGGCAACGCGGCCGCCAGCCTGCGCCGAATCGGCTTGGTGACTCGCACCAACACACTGCTCTCGATTCCGGCGCTGTTCTTCATGGGCGCGGCGGGCCATTACATGCCGTGGCCGTGGAACGAGATGAGCCGCGCGCGGCTTATGCTATGGATTGCCCTAAGCGCGCTTGTCATTGTCCCGGTCGAGTTGAATGCGCTGATCGGCACGCGCGGGCTCGGCAAGCGGCTGCTCGAATCGCCGCCGGCCGTCGTATTTTCGGCGGTGGCGCTGTGCGCGATGCTGTTCGGTATCACAAGTTTCGCCTTAAGCGGCCGCCTGTAAATCGGGCAAGCTTGCGTAAGGGTGCGACACCCTGGCGTCGGCTCGTCCTCCAGCCCCACGGTGCGGAAGGGAGTGGAAAATCGCTTGGCCGAGCTCTTGATGGCGATTCGATGGCTTCACGTTTTACTTGGGACTATCTGGATAGGATTGCTGTACTCGTCGAACTTAAGGGGCCCACAAGCTGCCGCGCCGGATACGGATAACGCGCCGGATCGACGGCGCGAGCCGCTATGGCTGGGCGGCTTTCCGTGGTCAGCGGGCGGCACGGTCCTGTTCGGCGCCGCTTATCTCGCCCTGGTCGAGCGGCACCGGCGCCTTGCGCGGCTAGCCCTGAGCCCGTATGAGACCACGATTCTTACCGGCAGCGCGCTAGGGGTCACCATGTTTATTAACGCGCTTGTGTTCTGGCTAGCGCGCAAGCGGCCGGCGGCGGCGGACCTCACCCGCGCGCTCGCGCAGCCCGCGCCTGCGGTGCGGGAAGCCGACCGGCGAGCGATGCTGGCAACGCGGACAAACGTCCTGCTTTCGATCCCAATGCTCTTTTTCATGGTTGCGGCCAGCCATTACCGTCTTTTTCCGCATCTGAGCACAGCGCAGGCGACCGCGTGGTTCGCCACGGTGGGGAGCACAATTGTCGTGCTCGAACTGAACGCGCTGCTCGGTCTCGGCAAGACCGGCGAGCGCTTGCTCGGGACGGTCGGCGGCGCGGTTGGCTCGGGGTTCGCGGTCTGGGCGCTGTTATTCGTCATCAGCAAGATGCTTTTCGCATGACCGCTATCAGGCCTCGTTCGACGTTGAACGATCGTAAGCCGTGGGCCCGGCTCTACAAAGCGGACCCGCGCGGGGCTGACCAACCGGATGTGCGGACTTGTCGCCGAGCGCAACACGGTCCTGCCAGGCTAGGTCCGTATGTTGTCAGGCCTTGGCCAGGAACAAGTCGTTCTGATCATGGTGGTGGGTCCGGTCGTCATGTCCGGGGCTACTCTGTCCGGCCTCCCAACCCTGAAGCGAAAATAACTTCATCGATGAAGACTCGGAAGTCCACGCCCTATGCCGGTGCCATAGCCGAAAGGCAGCGGACCGGCTTGCGGGTTTTTGGTGCGTTGGAGGTTGCCCGGTCCGCGGGCCTCGGTGGCGCGGGCGGCCCTGCCCGCGCGGAGCACGGGCGGGCATTCTTCGGCTTCGCTCAGAACAGGCTCCGGCCCGCCCCACTAAGATTTATTTTCGCTTCAGGGCTAACGCTGAGCAACCTGCCGACGCTGCCATGCGACGTTTCGACTGTCAGACTCCTCGGCTTAGTCATGGGCCTGGCCGTTGTCGCCCGCGGGATGGAGCCGTCGGTTGTCGCGATCATGGGCCTTTCCGCCACACCGACGCCAAGGGGTCTTGATCCCCGGGCGCCGGGTGCGGCAGGCGATCCTAATCGGACTTGGCGTCGGCGCCGCAATGGGCTTGTTGAACGGCGTCGTGATTGCTTTCCCTGAGATTGCCGCCCGGCTCACAACTTTCGCGCCGCACGAGCGGGCTGAAAGCCCACACCAAACTCGGGTCAAGTTCAACCAGCCCCGGTATACCCGCGTTTTCGCTGCCGCGTGTTACGAAAGCGATGAGGTTTTCGGGCGCAACTGCGCCGCGCTAGAGCATAAGGCTTGTCGAGAACCTCGAATAGCCGCTGGCGCCGCGGGACCGTTACGGCCGCCTCAGCGTGTACGGTTGCACGAATCTGCCTAGTGCTTTCTGTGCGGCTGTTGACGCTGATGTTTTCCGCGCTGGTAGGTTCCTATAAGTACGGCCTGTGCAACGATGTGCCCCTGCATGGCTTTTTCCAAATCGGCCTTGGTGGGCCGCGTCAAATGCAGCACGCTGTCCAGTGCATACAGCTTGAAAAAGTAGCGGTGACGCCCGATGGGGGGACAAGGGCCGCCGTAGCCCGTGCGCTTCCAGTCGTTGAGCCCCTCGGATGTTCCGGCGGGGAGCTTATCGGCGCTCACCCCTTCGGGCAGCCCACCCGCGCTCGCGGGCAGATTGTAGAGTACCCAGTGCACCCAAGTCATTTTGGGTGCCGCGGGGTCGGGTGCGTCCGGGTCGTCCATGATCAATGCGAGACTCTTCGCACCTGGGGGCGCGTCGGACCAGTTCAACGCGGGAGAGCGATCATCCGCATCACAGGTGTGGGCAGCGGGGATTGCGTCGTTAAGGGCAAAGGCAGGCGACCAAAGGTTCATAGGCATTCCTTTTTCTGCGCACTCGACGAGGCAAGTGCGCTCACGTCATGTATGATGAGAGTCTACCGCTTTTGTCCGGCGCCGGAGAACCCTCGGCTCTGATGTTGATCGGTATGGGGGCCCTCAGCCCGCCGCTTTCTTATCGAGAGAAGCCAGACCGCGGCCGTAAGATAAATGCGGCAGCGTCCGAGCGGTCGGTCCGAAGCTGCATGGCGCAAAGTTATCGTCAAGTTGCGCGGGGCCATACCCAACACGAGCTCTTTCATGACCATGAGCATGGGTTTCCGATTTCTTGCTCCGGGGAGTCAATCGCAAGTGGAACCCACGAGGGCGACAGATAATTCATCCGCGGCTGATACGCTCGCCCGGCGCCGTTATGACCGCATCGCGCCGTTTTACGACGTACTCGAGCAGCTTTTTCAACCACGCTCCTCACTGTGGCGCAGAGAACTCTGGGGCCGCGTGGACGGCGGGCAGGTGCTGGAGATCGGAATCGGCACCGGACGGAACGTTGCGTACCAAGCCGCCCCGGCGCGCGTCTTTGGCATCGACATCTCCCCGCGGATGCTGGCGCGTGCGCAACGCAAGCTGCGCTGCAACGGCTCGGTTTCGCGTCTCCTCCTCGGCGATGTCCAGACGCTGCCCTTTCGCGACCGCGTCTTCGATGTTGCGGTCGGAACGTTCGTGTTCACCTCGCTACCCGACCCGGTGCGCGGGTTGCGCGAGGTGCGAAGAGCGCTGCGACCCGGCGGCCGGTTGCTTCTGCTGGAACGCGCCCTGTCGAGGTGCTGGCTCATCGAACGGCTGACCAAACGTTTGGCGGCAGTGCTTTACCGGGCGTGCGGCGCCCGTCTGGACCGCGACATAGTGGACATGGTGCGCGCCGCGGGCTTCACGAAAATCAAGGTGGACAATCTTGCCCTAGACATTGTGAAGCTGATTGAAGCGGCCGCGCCGGTGATTGCAGCCGCTCAAGAAAACCGGCACGGCGAATGACTACAGCGCGGCGGCGCTTGTCGGCGAGGCGCCGGCTGGCTTCTATCTGCTCCATGTCTGGCGCGAGCGGGTTGAGTTCCTCATCCTGAAACGCAAGATTGTTGAGTTAGCGACGGCGTGGAAGCCCGGCGCGGTGCTGGTCGAGGACAAGGCCAGCGGGCAAAGCCTCATCCAAGAGCTGCGTTCGACCAATCTCCCCGTGCTCCCCATCCGCGTTGACACGGACAAGGAATCACGCGCGCATGCCGTGAGCCCGCTGGTCGAGGCCGGGCGCCTGTTCCTTCCGCCCAAAGCGCCCTGGTTGGCCGACGTCCTCGACGAGGTAACAAACTTTCCCAGCGCACCCCACGACGACCAGGTTGACGCGCTCGTTCAGGCGTTAGGCTGGTTGAGGCACCAAGGCGGCGGGAATAATTTTATCGAATACCTGCGGCTCAGCCTTGGCGAGCCGGCGCCCAGCGAGCCCGAAAAGCCGCTGCCGTGGGCCCACGATAAGCCGCCGGGCACGGATAACCCGCTGATTGAAGCCTACCAGCGCGCGCTTGCCGATGGCGCGACACTGCTCAAAAGCCGCTGCGCGAGTTGTCGGGAAGCCATCGCCCCGGGCGCTGTCTACGTCGATGACGGCGCGCGCCGCTGGCACAAAGGCCGCCGGCCGCCGTTCGGATTCGCGGCGCAAGCTGGCCTGAACCGCGCTCGCCCCGCGTGATGGGACATTTTGGGACGAGCCCGCGATCCTGAGGACGCGCGTGAGACAGACCCTGCGTCGGTCCATGCTGTCGCCACGATGAGCACGACGCAGATCATCTAGGCCTCTTCTAGGTTACGGCCTCGACCGCGAGCCGGAGTGGGAGTACGAACGGGACCTTGACCTCGACTTCGACTGCGACTGCGCCACCGGCCCCGACCGCGACCCTGACAGCGACCACGGCGGCCCTGATCCCGACCACGACCACGACCACGATCCCGACCGCGACCCCGCCATTGCCGTCAGCCACGGTGCGGTGGCTGCGATTAGCACGTAGATCATCATAGGCCTCCCGGCCTGAGTCTTCCCGGACCCGATCGTTAATCGCTCCCCCACGAAACACACATACACCTATGGACACGTTTCGCATAGCCCGGACCGGCGGTTAACCGCTCCCCCGTTAAACGCCCGCCATCCGCCCACGCGCGCCCTTACGATAAGCCGGCCAGCGGGCGACACCTTTGGCATACATGCCCGCGAGGGCGGCCAAGGTGTCGAGTTGGAACGAGGTCAGCGGCCCTAGTTCCTCGCCCTTCACGTTCGTCGCGAGTTGCGCGACTTCGCCGGCCGCCCCCTGGATTGCAGAGTCGGGCACGAAGTCGGCCAGCGTCTCGCTAAGCCGGCATTCCAATTCCGCCCTAATTTCGGTCGTCGTCATTATCTTACCGCTCCTTGGCTCAAAAGGCCCAAGCGTCTATATGGCCGGCCTTTGAGCGGTTTGGTGCAACGAGCTTGAAACCGTTTCCTAGCTCGATTTGGCGCGAAAAATCGCGCCTATTTGGCGCTGGAAACCAAGACGACGCGCTGGCTGCTGAGCGCATCCCTTGGTAAGTCCCTGATTTTATTAACGAATTTGCTGGTGGTCCCAGCGGGAATCGAACCCGCGTTACCGACGTGAGAGGCCGGCGTCCTAACCGCTAGACGATGGGACCCCGCAAACTGCGGCTCGCTCGATGGCTGAGGAGGGAGGACTCGAACCTCCATTAGCCTGATCCAGAGTCAGGTGGCTTGCCAATTAGCCCACTCCTCAGCGCGCGGTCTGCTCGCTCGGACGGCATCTGCCCGCAACGGGCGATCCGTTGGCCGCGTTCGGGCCGGTAGGGCCACTGCTCGTGAACGGGTTTAATTGCCGTCGCGCAACTCGTTTAACTTTACTAGCAGCACGAACCGAACGCTGCAACCTGAACGGACGTCAGGACCAGCCGGAGCACGCGGCGAATGCGAAGCCGCACCGAACCACCCCCTTTAGCCGGATGCCAGTTTAAGACGCGAATGAAGTGAAGCCCCGGCGAAAGCCGATGCCGTAAAATCCCGATGTCGGCACCGCTCCCAACCGCCGGCCTTTCGGCGCCCGCCAGTTGCCTATATGCAGACCGAGTGCGAGAATTAAAATATCGTAAGGCTAAGAGCTGTGAACAGTATAGCCCTCATGGGCAAAGCTAAGGTCGTCATGAATCGCATGCGGGCGGCCTACCTACTGACGGCGCTGCTTTTGACAGCCGGGCCTGTCATGGGCTGGGCGCAGCAGGGCGGCTATCAAAACTATCCCAATTTTCCTCCGCCGGCCGGCCAAGGCGGCGCGAATCCGCCGTCGGGCACGTTGGAAATCCCTGCCCGCCAGGGAAATTATCCTCCGTCAACCGCCGTGATACCGCCCCAGTCTCCGCAGCAAGGCTCGACCGACGTGATTCCGCCCCAGGCGCCGCAGGGGACTAGCGAGCTGCAGATTCCGGCGCGCGAGCTTAGGCGCCAGCCCGGTTACGCGCAGGTTACAGTGACGGTCATGAACCAGGACGGTGGGTATGTCAGCGGACTGCAGAAGCAGGATTTCACGGTGTACGAAGACGGCATACAGCGTCCGGTAGAGTTTTTCCGCCGCGATCTTAACGTGCCGGTGTCAATCGGCATCCTCGTGGACACCTCCGGAAGCATGGAACCTAAGCTAGCCCAGGCGCGTCTGGCGATTAGCCAGTTTTTGCGCGATTTAAATCCGCAGGATGACGTCTTCCTTTTTGCTTTCTCAAACCGTCCCTTCCTGTTACAGCCGTTCACCACTGACCATGCGCTGGTGATGTCGCGGTTGTCGCTGCTGCGTGCCTTCGGCCGCACCGCTCTATATGACGTCATCCTCGACGGCTTGCTGATGGTCGAGCGCGGCCGACACGAAAAGAAAGCTCTGTTGGTCCTTACCGACGGAATGGACAACGCGAGCATGTACTCGCTGAGCCAGGTGGTCTCGCAGGCAAGACGCCTGGGCGTTTTGATCTACTCGATCGGCATCGGTAACCCTAACATCGGAGGTTCATCGCCCTGGGCGTCGTTTTTGGGTCCGCTCGGCTTCGTCGGCGCTCTAGACTACGACCGCGTGGACGCAGCGACGCTGGAGGCCCTGTCGCGCGAGACCGGCGCGCGCACGTTCATTATCCGCGCCGTAGGCGACGGCGCTCAGTTGCGCTTAGCGACGCAAACTATTAGCACGGAGTTGCGCCAGCAGTATACGGTCGGTTTTCTGTCGCCGGACCCCAGCCGCGGCGGCTACCGGCGGCTTCGCGTGGAAGTGAACGATCATCCCGGCGTCAGGGTGCGCGTTCGCGAGGGCGTGACGGTCGGCGCCAGCGGACCGACTTATCCCCCGTCCTGAAGCTCAACCCCATCTGCCCGAGATCACGTTCCGTTTCCCGAAACTCGGCGTCAGAACTTGTCAATTTTTGGCAAGCTGTCGCATGCCGCCGTAGCCTGCGCCCGATAGGTCCCTAGCGGGGCGACCCGCCGTGCCCGCCCCACTGCGCAAAAATTCACCAGCTCTCAGGTGATGACCGGGAGTTGGAGGAAAGGGACGTATTCGAGGCCCTCATCGCACCGGCGCGCGGACGGAGTAGGGGATCCGTACCTAATGCCTTCGCGAGCCCTGGTACCTGGCGCGCGGACGGCCTACTGATACGCCCCCTCTATTCGGTTTAAGTCTTCCGCTTAGTCCAGCGCTCGATCTCGTCCCGATCAAAACGCCAGTCGCCGTTTATCCTGAAACCCGGAATTCTATGATGGCGCAAGAGCCTATAAATTGTGCTCCGATGCACGCGCAGATGGTCCGCCAACTCGCGCACGGTAAGTAATTGCCGGCGCGATCCTTGGAGGCCTGCGCCCGTTCGCGTGCTACGAATGTCGCCGGTAACCATCACTGCTTATGGTCCTGCTCGGCGTCCCTTGAGAGCAATCAGCTCGACTGGCGGCCTAGAACTTCCACTCTCCCAATAGACTTAGTTTACACTGCTTCTATTTAGCTTTCATCAACCCTTAAGTGGCGCGCGTAGCTTTTGGCGGCCAATGCCGGGTAATATGACCACTCGGCGTCGCAGCAGCAGGTTTATTTTTCCTGAGCCACCGAGCGCGTTCCTCGGGCGCGGCAAATTCAACTCGTCGCGTGTCGCCAAGCAAGCCGCAGCTTAAAAGCGGCTGGCGGTCGCGGACCCACCCCCGGGGCGTCAGTCATTACGCAGCAGCCCGGAAAGGCCGGCGAAGAGCAGCGGCGTGATCGTCCATCCGGCTAGAATGTGCACCCATAGGTACCAGCGCAGAAGTTTTCCCGGGACGGTGCCGAGTCCGCCACGCCGGCTGAATAGGTGGGGGCCATGCGCAGCGCTGTGGCGCGGGTTGGGCCGCCAGTATGCGCCCTGATGCAGATCGACCACGGGCAGGAAATTCTCGAGCGAATAGATAAAGCTACTGAACGGAGGATAATGCGCCGGCGCTTCGCCGGTGGCATTAAAGGATTCGTAGGCCCTCGCCTCGGTCGGCGCGATCAACCGCGCGCGATAGCCCAGGTCAAAAAGGATCGTCCCCAACGCGACGAAGAGCAAAATCCACCAGAGCGCGCGCAGCGGACGATAGCCGTAGCCAATCGTCACCCACAGCGCGAACTTCCAGGCCCGCTCGACAACACCTAGATTGCCATAGCGCGAAAGCGCGCCTTCCCGTGAGATCTCAACCTCGCTGGCGCCGGCGTCCAGCCCGCTGTTGCGCATCACCCAAGCTAGGCGACGGTAAGGCTGAGGCTGCGTCCACAATGACTTCGGCTGGAGGCGAAGCCATTCCAAACGGCTTGTTGCGTCGGTGGGACCACCGGTAAAGTCATCGTAAACTAAGCCCACCAGAAAGAGGTTGCCCATCGAGGGCCAACTCGATCTGTCGTCCCACAACGAACCGACGCGGGCGTTGCCGAGATTGAGTTCCGTATGAGGGCCAAGCTTCATCTTGACCCAGTAAAGGGTGCCACCGATCACCGCGCGCTCGGCGGTGAGCCCGTTTTCCTGCTCCCCGGTGAAGTGGGCATCGTTGAAACTCAACGAGCGGCTGACGTTGGCGAGGCGGAAATCCAGGAGACCTGCGGTTTGGAAGCCCTCCTGAAAAAGCGCGTCGCCCTTGACCTTCGTCTCCACCGCCGAAAGCGGCTCGTCGCCGACCAGCTGCGCGCCGCGGAAATCCAGGTCGCCGTCGATTTCCGCGCGGAACAAACTCACTGGCCCATAGCGCCCGTAGCGCAGCGCCAGGTCGCCGCGCACCACGGCTTGGTCGGCGTTGATTGGGCCGCTCCAACTATCGCGCAGAACAAGGGCCGCGACGTGGGCGTAAGAAAGGTCCAAGCCTTCGGGGACGAAAGACCGCACTATCGTAAGCGGAAGTTCGGTAGTCGCGTAGGAAAGGTCGATCGTGTGCGCGATGCGCGCGCCGGCGATGCCTACTCCGCTCGGATGAACCAGCCGGGAGGCCTCCGCGTCGCCAAGCAGCCAGCATACGATCTCCTCTCTGATCGCGCGGTCGCTGCCCCAAGCCTCAGCCTTAGAAACGTCATTCGAGGGGTCGTTCGGGTCAGAGCTGGGTCCGCTCCAGGCCAGGGTGCGGTAAGGCGCGCTGCGCACTAGGCGCAACTCCGCGGCGCTCAGCGGGCCGAAGCTCGCCCGCGCCTTGCGCTCCAGTATGCCGGCGTTGCGCGCCTGCGGGTCATCACTTCCCGGTTTGTCGCCGGCCGTCAGCGCGCCGCTCGCCGCTTGCGTATCACCCGCGGTCGCTGGTAATAAGGGCAACACTTCCATCACTAGGGCGCCGAGCAGCAGCGGGACAAGCGCAGTTGAGCGCGCCGTCATCGGCTTTCCGGTTCCTTGTCCTTTCGTCGGATGCGCGGCGAGGGAGAGCAGGGGCATGGCGGGGAGCCCAGGTTTTCCGGATCAGCGCAGAGAGCATCCGGAGTCGCGACAGCGTCGAGAAGCATGCCTGCGTGTCGCGACGGCTGTGTCCGCGCGCCTTGGCGGGCAGGGATTGCAGACCGCGCCCCGGAGTTTGTCGCCGGCCGTAGCAACCAATAGCCCGTAGCGTAAAATCGGAGAATTCCGGCCCGCGCCCGCACGTCTTCTTTTATCATTATTATCATTGCTCTGCGGCGCCGGTCCGTAAGCGCCGTATCCTCGGCCAACTCTGCGCCACCAATCGGGCTTAGCCCGAACATCGACCGGTGCCGTCGGGCGAGGGCACCGGCAAAGCCGCTTTCATATTCTCCCGGTGATGCCGCGCTAGCGCCTCGCTTTCGTCGGCACCCTGTTCCCGCTTGCCCAAGCCCGCGGACCGCGCCCATCCATCGTCGTTTCTTTCGAAACCGATCGGCCCGGCTCCGCCGCCGTCGTCATCTAACCCGCGACTAGTGCTCCGACTCATGCATAAGGCTTCATGAGTAGTGGAAGACACGGCGTGCGCCGGCGGTGGAGAAGCGCCAATCGATGCCGCGGCGGCTGCGATTGGCGCGGGCGTTCCAAGCGCGGGTGCGGCGGCTCAATTCGGCGAAAGTAGAGACCCGATCGCGTGCGAGGTACTCGCGCGACCACAAGCTCGCTTCCGGTTGCGCGGGATTGAGCCAACTGCCATGGTTGGGCGTGTAGTGCGCCGTGAACCGGCGCCACAGCGTGTGACCCTGCGCGGGACCGAAGGCGCCGGCAAGCGGCTTCTCGCAATGAGTGTTGAGGTTGTCCATCAGCAGATGGATGGTCTTGGCGGCGGGGTGAGCATCAGCGATCCGTTGGAGCGCGGCGGCGAACTGAGGCCCCTTGCGGTTGACGGTGGCGTGAGTCTGATGACGGCCCGCCTTGGGTTCGATGATGCAGAAGACGTTGGCCGTCCCGCAACGCAGGTATTCGTAGTCGCAGCGCGCGCACCTGGCCGGCGCCATGAGCCGGCCCGGCCGCGCCGCGTCCAACAACTGCACCGGCCGCTCGTCCAGCGCCACCACCGGCGCGCGTTCATCGGCCGGCCGGCTCAGGACTTCCAGCACCTCCTCCATGCGCGCGACGTACTCCGCGTCGAGCTGCTGCGAATCCGCCGCCAGGCGCGACTACTCAATCGCTGCCGGCCCTGGCGCCTGTCCTTCAGCGCGCGGCGGTCCGCCGCCCGCAACCGCAACCCCGGAAACCTCTGCCGCCGCCCACCTCGCCTCATGCATAGCGTTTCATCAAATCCTCGGACATAAAGCAAGCTGCCAAATCACTGCGCTTAGGTCGAAGCACTAGAGTCTATCTCCTAAACGCTTTTGCTTTCTGCGTCATGTTGAACGACGTGAAGCATCTACGCGAAGCGCTTTGCCTGGCAGCAGCGTGGCGAACCAAATCGCTGCGCGCAGATTCTTCGCTGCGCTCAGAGCCTGTGAATTTTTGGTAAGCTGCCGCATCTCGCCGTAGGCTGCACCCTCACCCCAACCCTCTGCCGCAAAACGATGCGGGCGAGGGAGCACAAGGGGCGCCCATCCTATCACCTCTCCCGCGCTCGCGGCGCAAGTCCGCGCGCGCAAGCCGGGAGAGCTCGGAGCGCGAATTACGAAGCGTAATTCGCGCTCCGGGTGAGGGGGTGCAGCGCTAAAGGCGTTAGACATGGGCCGAAGCAGTAGTAGGGCGGGCACGGCGGCCCGCCCCACTTAAATGAGTCACAGGCTCTTCGACATGGCTCGCTTCGCTCGCCGGCTCAGGATGACGGAGGCGGTGGTGCTGGCGGCTGCTGCAGCGATCCGCGCCTTAGCCCCGAATTGTTCAACGCACTTTAAACTCGCCACCCTAGTGCTACTGTGTCATAAAGTTGCGGCTCGCGCTATTCCTGTGAGATACTTCGGGCATGGGGCGAGAGCGAGCGGCGGGGGCGGAGCGGTTTGAGAAGTATCTAGGGCGGTTAAGCCAGGTGATCGGACATGCCGATCGGCGCGCGCCACTGCGGGCCTACATCACCGGGCTGTTGCTGGCCGGTGAGCGCAAAAGCGTTGAACCGATGGCCGCCAAGCTAGATCCGAAGCACGTCAGCATGCGTCATCAGTCGATGCACCATTTCGTCGCCAACGCGCGGTGGGACGAGAAAGCGCTGATTGCGGGCGCACGCGACTATGCGTTGCAGCAGCTCGAGCGCCATGGGCCGGTGGCGGCGTGGGTGGTAGACGACACCGCGTTTCCAAAGAAGGGCCGGCACTCGGTGGCAGTAGCGCGGCAGTACTGTGGGGTAGTGGGAAAAGAAGACCATTGCCAAGTAGTCGTGAGCGTGTCGCTGGTCAACGCCAGCATGAGCGTGCCCTGCACTTATCGACTGTATCTGCCCGCGGTGTGGGCCGCTGATCGCGCGCGGCGGCGTGCCGCAGGAGTTCCCGAGGAGCTTGGGTTTGAAGAAAAATGGCGGCTTGCGCTGGCCCAGATCGACCAGATGTTAGCAGACGATTTGCCGCAGGCGCCGGTAGTAGCGGATGCCGGTTACGGTTCCAACACCGAATTCCGCGAGGGCCTCACCACGCGCGGTTCGGCATACGCGGTTGGCATCATGCGCGACACCACGGTGTGGCCGCCAGGACAGGGTCCACTCACCCCATCGCCAAGTGGCGGCCGCGGCCGGCCCGCCACGCGTTTGCGCCGCGCTCCTGCTCATCAGCCGGTTGCGGTCCGCGCCTTGGCGCGACAGCTGGACCGCGCCAATTGGCAACTGGTGCGCTGGCGCGAGGGAACCAAAGGGGTGATGCAATCGCGTTTCGCACTGACCAGTGTGCGCCCGGCCCATCGCGACCATCTGCGGGTTGAACCCCGCCCGCCGGAACTGCTCTTGATTGAATGGCCGCTGGGGGAGAGAGAACCCGCGCGCTACTGGCTTTCCACGTTACCAGCCGGCACCGATATGGCTGAGCTGGTGCGCTTGGCAAAAGTCCGCTGGCGCATCGAACGCGACTACCAGGAACTCAAGGATGAAATCGGGCTGGATCATTATGAAGGTCGCAACTGGCGCGGGCTTCATCACCATGGAGCCTTGTGTATCGCGGCCTACGCCTTTCTTGCCGCCGAGCGCGCTCGGCTTTCCCCCCCAGCGCCTGTTGCCTTCCTCCGTCCCGCTCGCGTACCCGCGGGTTTCCGTCCGCGCGGAGCCGCCGGTGCGTCCTGAGCGTCACAATCCAAGCTCGATTGCGAGCCTCCGCCTCTGCCACGCGCGCGTGCTTACCGCTGCTCTGCCTGCCTGCGCCGCAGCCGCGGCAGGCAGGCCTGCCCCTGGTGCGGAGCTTAACTTTATGACACAGTAGTACTAGTGCTTCGACCCATACGTTACACCTTTAGCGCTGCACCCCCTCACCCGGAGCGCGAATTACTTCGTGATTCGCGCTCCGGCCTCTCCCGCGCGCGCGGCCTTCCGCCGCGCGCGCGGGAGATGGTGATAGGAGGGGCGCCCTTTGTGTCCCCTCGCCCGCATTATTTTGCGGGAGAGGGTCAGGGTGAGGGTGCAGAATTCCGCATCGATACGCATGGGTCGAAGTGCTAGCAGCGCGGCAAATGGTTTGCCGCGCGTAGGTTTCGTCGCCAAGCCTCAGGCGGCACCGAGGTCGATGACGACGCCCTCGTCGGCGCCAAGGACAAGCCTCGCGTCCAAGCTCTGCGGGAGTCGGTCCGGTTCGGTGCTCAGAAGAAGCGTTCCGGCGGGGGATTCGGTTTGGCGCGGCTCATGCGCGAAGTTGAGCATCACCAGCAGGCGGCGGCCGGCGCCCTCGCGGTAAAATGCTAAGCAGTCTTGTGGAATGCCGTCGAAGCTGCGATAGACTCCTTCGCGCAAGGTCGGGGTTTCGCGGCGAAGCCGAATCAGCCGCCGATATAACGCAAGCAGCGAGCGCCCGTCGCGCGCCTGCGCGGCGACGTTGGTCCGCAGGTAATCGCCGCAGGGCAGCCATGGACCGGCGGGTGACGCCGTGAAGCCGCCCTGCAGCGCCGACGACCACTGCATCGGCGTGCGACATCCGTCGCGCCCCATCGGGTCACGGCGGCGCGCCGGCGGGATGTCCACTTGACGCATCCCGATTTCCTCGCCGTAGTAGATAAACGGAGTGCCGCGCAGGGTCATTAGCATCATAGCCGCCACCCGCGCGCGCCCCTCGGTTGCGTTGTCGCTCTCGTAGCGGCTGATATGGCGCATAAAGTCGTGGTTCGAAAGCGTCCACGTTGGCCATGCGCCCGCCGCGCAAAGCTCGTCGTTGTCCCGTACCGCAGCCCCGAAAGCACCGGCCGAGTAAGGTGACTTGAAGAAGCGGAAATTGAACGCCAGATTGAGCTCATCCGGCCTTAGATACTGCGCTAGCAGGGGCTGCTCGCGCGGCCAGACCTCTCCCACCATCATGCGGTCGCCGTAGCCGTTCAACACGCGGCGAAAACCGCGAAGCAGTTGGTGTACCTCGGGTTGATCGTGGCAATAAAAATTGACGCGCACGCCGCCCGCATCACTCCGAGAAGCCCCAGCGCGATCGCTCGCGGCGGGATTATCTCTAAGCTCGGCGTCCTTGCTCAGACGCGACACGGCGTCGACACGAAAACCGTCGGCGCCCCGTTCCAACCAAAACCGCATCACCCCATGCATCGCCTCGGCCACTTCGGCGCGGCGATAGTTGAGATCCGGCTGCTCGGGAAGAAACGAATGCATGTACCATTCGTCGGTGAAAGGATCGTAGGTCCACGCTGGGCCCGCGAATGCGCTAACCCAGTTGTTCGGCGGGCCGTTTCCCTTTCCGGGCGCCCAAATATACCATCTGCGCTTGGAGTTCCGTCTCGAACCGCGCGACCGACGAAACCACGGATGGCGGTCGGAGGTGTGATTGGGCACGAGGTCCAGGATCACGCGGATATGGCGCCGGTGAGCTTCGGCGATTAAGCGGTCGAAGCTTTTAAGATCTCCCAAATCGGGATCGATCGCGCAATAGTCGCTGATATCGTATCCCCAGTCTCGATGGGGCGACGGATGAATTGGACACAGCCAGATGGCGTCGATGCCGAGGGAATCGGCAGTCCCGTCGTTGAGGTAATCAAGCATCGTGGTGACGCCGTCGAGGTCGCCGATGCCGTCGCCGTTTGAATCGCGAAAGCTGCGCGGGTAGATCTGGTAGAAGACCGCGTCGTGCCACCAGCGGCGAGGTATGGGATGACGCGACTGGGGCGCGGTTTGCGCGCTTATAATCACGGTCTGTGTTTTCTCCGCGGTGTGTTCTGGACGATCTTTTTTTCGGCTACAGATATAATTGAAAAAGCCGGCATATTTTACTATCGTGCGCCGCTACTGCGCGACGCTTTGACGCAGCAGAGGGTATCTCGCTGCAATTGCATTCGGCAGAAAATTCCTCGAGCGCGCCGCTTCGAGCGCCTCGGCCGACTTGAGTCCGGCGCGTAATTTTCCCGCAAGCCGGAGAGTCTCGTTAGGATTGTAGACACTATGCCTCAAGATCAGAACACCGAGCGATCACAAGCCGCCGCAGTTAATCAGAAGCAGCAAGCTTTTGATATCGAACGCGAGATCGAGCGATTGATTGCCCTTAAGCATCGCGATCCGCACCGCCTGCTCGGAGTTCATCGGACGGCGACGGGTTTTATCGTGCGCGCGTATCGGCCTGGCGCGACGCGAGTATTGCTCAGAGCGCCCGGCATGTCGTCGCGCTCGATGGAGAAGCGTCACGAGGCGGGTCTTTTCGAGCTCCTGGTCGAGCAATGGCGCGAAGTTCCCCGATACGGCTTCGAGATCGAATACCTCCAAAACAAGACGCTGGTCGAAAGAGATCCCTACGGCTTTCCACCCACCCTCGGCCGGCCGGACTTGCGGCTCTTCGGCGAAGGGAAACATCAGGAGACCTACAAGAAGTTCGGCGCTCATGTTCTCACGATCGACGGCGCAAGAGGCACCGCCTTCGCCGTGTGGGCGCCCAACGCTCGCGGCGTGAGCGTAGTGGGCGATTTCAACGGCTGGGACGGACGCTTGCACATGATGCGCAGGCTGGGCTGCTCGGGCGTCTGGGAACTGTTCATACCGGGGGTATGGGAAGGGGCGCTGTACAAATTCGAAATTCAGACTGCCGACCGCACGGTCGCGCTAAAGACCGATCCATATGCGGCCGCGATGGAGAAGCCTCCGGCAACCGCGTCAGTCGTCTATCGGTCGACATACTCTTTCCGGGACGCCGGATGGATGGAAGCGCGGGCCGCGCGCGATGTCATGCGCGCCCCGATTTCGATTTATGAGGTGCATTTCGGCTCGTGGCGGCGTTACGGGCAGCATGGGGAGCAGCCTTTAAGCTATCGCGAAATGGCGCAGGCACTGGGCGATTACGCGGCCGACCTGGGCTTTACCCATGTGGAATTCCTCCCGCTTATGGAACATCCTTACGAACCTTCGTGGGGTTATCAGGTCAGCGGCTATTTCGCTCCGAGCGCCCGCTACGGCAGCCCCGACGATTTCCGTTATTTGGTCGACTGTCTTCACCAGCGCGGCGTCGGCGTCATTCTGGATTGGGTCCCGGGCCATTTTCCCAAGGACGCGTTCTGCCTGGGGTGGTTTGACGGCACAGCTCTTTACGAGCATCTCGACCCGCGCCAGGGGCAGCATCCGCAATGGGGGACCTACATTTTTAACTTCGGGCGCAATGAAGTGAACACGTTTTTGCTTTCCAGCGCCCAAAACTGGCTCGCCGAATATCACGCCGATGGGTTGCGCGTCGACGCGGTAGCTTCGATGCTGTATCTGGACTACGCGCGGGCCGAAGGGCAGTGGATACCGAACCAGTATGGCGGGCGCGAAAACCTGGAGGCCATCGCCTTCCTTAGAACGCTCAACCGTCAGGTTTACGCGCGAAATCCGGGGATCATGATGATCGCCGAAGAATCCACGGCTTGGCCCGCCGTCAGTCATCCGACGCACACCGGTGGTCTCGGCTTCGGCTTGAAGTGGGACATGGGCTGGATGCACGACACGCTCGAGTATTTTGCCAAGAACCCGGTCCATCGCCGCTACCATCACCGCAACCTGACCTTTGGCTTTCTGTACGCGTGGAACGAGAACTTCGTGCTGCCGCTTTCGCACGACGAAGTTGTTTACGGCAAGCGGTCTCTGCTCGCGAAGATGCCCGGCGGTCGAGCGCAGCAGTTCGCTAATTTACGCTCCTTGTTCGGTTACATGTGGGCGCGCCCCGGCAAAAAACTCCTGTTTATGGGGGGCGAGTTCGGCCAGTGGCGGGAATGGGACTACAACCAGAGCCTCGACTGGCACTTGCTCGAAGAGCCGGACCATCGCGGGCTCAAGTCGCTGGTGCGCGACCTGAATCGCCTTTATCGCGCGGAGCCCGCGCTATGGGAGGCTGACCTCGAGCAGGCCGGGTTCGAATGGATCCAACCCGATGACGCCGACGCCAACGTGATTGCGTTCATGCGCGTGGCACCGCGCGCTCGCCGCCGGGTGGCGTGCGTATGCAACTTCTCCGGCGCAAAGCGCGAGCAGTACCGGCTCGGCGTTCCCGAAGCCGGCGTCTATCATGAGATATTAAACACGGACAGCTCTGCCTACGGCGGCGGCAACGTGGGCAACAGGGGCGCGGTGCAAGCGGAGCCCGTTCCATGTCACGGTCGCGCTTACTCAATCTCCGTGACTCTACCTCCTTTCAGCGTGTTATGGTTTGCCGTTCCGCAGCCAGCCGAAGGCGCTGCGCAAACGCAGGAGGTCAAGTGAGAGCGCGCTCACACGCGCTTCGCGTTAGCCTAAAGCGACAAAACCCGGATTTTCATTTTCCAAGTGGACTACCAATTTGATAAAATGCGCGCAAAGTCCTGATGGGCGGTGGTTTGGATGCAATTGGGGTGGTGCGGAGGTGATGCGGCGGTGGATGAGGCGCAAGAAGAGTCCTTCCGGCTCTCTCAGGATATCGCCTTCCGGCTGATCGGCTCGCGCAAGGTCCTGGAGCGCGGCGCTGCGCTGATGTCGCGCCTGCGGTCATTCGAGACGGAGATTCTGACCCAGGGCGGAAAGCCTCGCCGCTCTGGCGCGGATCAACCGCGAGCTGCTCGCCTGCGCCGAGGCCATCGATCCACCCCGGCGGGTGATGTTGGAGATGGACTCTACCGAGATTGCGCTTTACGGCGAGCAGGAGCAAAGCGCCTACAACGGCCACTTCGAGTCCACGTG
The DNA here is from genome assembly GCA_021831785.1 of Deltaproteobacteria bacterium. Classification (GTDB taxonomy): domain Bacteria; phylum Desulfobacterota; class Binatia; order Binatales; family Binataceae; genus JAJYYI01. Next base: position 56,261 of record JAKBMB010000020.1, read on the forward strand.
TTATCATTCGCTGGTACTGTTCAATGACCTGGGCGACTGCCTGGGGGCGACGGGCGGCTTCGCGCAGACGCATCCGCAACAGCCGTTGATGCGGCGTGGCGCCGATCACGCGAGTGAAAGTCCGCAGAAAATGATAGCGGCTCATTCCGGCTGATTCTGCAAGCGCGGCCAGCGGATACGGCCGCGTAACGTCCGACTCAAGCTCGCGCAAGAGGCGGCCGATCCGAGCTAGATCGCGATCGCTCGACGCCGCCCGCCCGGCCTGGCGCGATTCGTTGGCCGTAAGGAGTGCGCCGCCGGCCAATTCCAGCGCGATTTCCTCGAAAGTTCCAGCCGCCGATGCGGAACCGTTTTCGACCGCCGCCACCGCGCGCATCGTCACCGCCGCGAGCGAACGCAACGGCGGCAAGGAATTTCGCTCGAACGACGGACGCGAGGCGCCCGCTTCGTCGGCGACGCGCGCGAACCAGTCCTCGTCGAACTGGAACGAAAGACAGCGGTCGCCGTCGCCGTGGTCGTGCGAGCATTCGAATGAGCGTCCGGCGCTTCCGAGCAGCATCGCGCCCGGCGCCATCATCGAGGGGCCGCGATCGCCGCAATAGACAAAGGTTCCGGCCAGGATTAGCGATACGGAAGCGGTCGCATGGTGTTCCTCGTACGGACGATCGCGCGGCCCACAGGTGCATACGATGTCCTGCACGCGCCATCCGGGGTCGGCGGCGGCGATCCGGTGGTCGAGCCCGCCCGGGGCGTCGAGAGCAGGCTTGCGCGTGAGGGCAAGGGCGAGAGGATCGGCGGGGATTTTCGGCGTCGAGAGCAATTTTCGCCAAGTATCCGCGCGCGGCTGAGCCTAGCCTAGACCCTATCAAGGTTTCACAGGAGATTCAGATGAGCAACCTCGCGAACCGTCGGACGGGCGCGTCCGAAGCCGGCGGTGTGGAACTGGCCGGGCGATGCGCGTGCGGGAAAATCCGCTATCGGCTCGGCGCGAATCCCCTAATCGTGCATGCGTGCCATTGCCGGGATTGCCAGCGGATTACGGGCGGCGCTTTCGCGCTCAACCTCTGGATCGAGCGGAAGTTCGTGACGCGCGAAGGGCCGGAACCGAAGTCGTGCCGGCTCGCGGGCGGCAGCGGGCAACCGCACGACGTGTTTTTCTGCGGGGATTGCGGCACGTATCTGTGGAGCTTCTATCACGGCGCGCCGGGGGATGCGTTATTCGTCCGCGCGGGCACGCTGGAGCATCCGGATGCTGTGCGGCCGGCCGTGCATATTTTCACGCGCAGCAAGCTGCCGTGGGTGCAACTTCCGGCCGGGGCGCGCGCGTTCGAGACGTTTTACAAGCTCGACGAAGTCTTCTCCGAGGCGAGCAAGGTGCGGCTTAAGGCTAATCGCGCGGAGTCGGCGTAACTTGACGGAGATCAAGGATTCTTCGCCTCGCCCGGAATGACGAAAACGGTGGCGGGAAGGACGAACCCGGCCGCCAAAATGGAGGAACGACGATGCTCAATCACGTATCGATTGGAGTAAAGGACCTGGCGCGGGCGCGCCGCTTTTATGACGCCGCATTGGCGCCGCTCGGCTACAAATGCCTGTACGAAAGCACGGAGGTGCTGGGCTACGGCGGCAAGTCGCCGGTGATGTGGCTGCTGTCGTCGAAGAGCCCCGTGCCGGCGGCTAGGGCCTCGGGACTGCATTTCTGTTTTGACGCGACGCATCGCGCGGACGTGGACGGCTTTCACGCCGCGGCGCTGAAGGCGGGCGGGCACGATAACGGCAAGCCGGGGTTGCGGCCGGATTACGGCGATAATTATTACGCCGCGTTCGTAATCGATCTCGACGGCTACCGGCTGGAGGCGTATTGCGCCAGCGACAAATAACGCTGGTTTCGCGAAAGGGGCGGCGGGGTTACGCGCCGCCGCCCTGTATCGGCGAGCGATCAGGATTTGCCGGAGCTGACGCCGCGTGCGATCACGTCGACGTCGGCGGAATCGATCAGGTCGCCCACTTTCCAGCCATTTTTGTCATATTCGCCGAGGAACTCGTCAATCCACTCTAAAAGTCGTGGGTGAGGATGTCTGTTGCCCGCCGGCAAATCTCGCGTCCGTAGTCGGTCCACTGGCCCTGACCCCAGTAACGATAGCAGCTCGTCTGGGAAGCGAGCAGATGGAACAGCGCATTGCGGTAGCGCGCTTCAGAGGTTGGGACGCCCGGTTTTATCGCCTTTTCATAGAACAGCGAGCTTACCTCTTCCATCGGCCCGAGAACCTCTCCGTAGCCGCGAACCCAGGAGATATTGTTGGTCCAGCTTCCGCCGTCCATGGTAAAGCGCGAGTCCTCCTTGCGCAGATCGGCTATGGCTTTAGCCAGCCTTTCGGGGCCCTCGCCGGGCCGGAAACGCTCCCATATGCGCTTTTGGAAAAGCGGTTGAAGCACCGGCAGGCTTTCTTCTTTGACCCCGAGCTCGTCAAGATACTCCAGGTATTCGGTCACGTTTACGGCCGGCGTCTCCGAACCGGAGCATTCTCGCATGACTTCCATGTACTTGGGGGGGAACTCGTTCATCATCACGCCGCCGTTCTCGCCGTCGGCGATCTGCGTGACCAACGGCGGGACGTTCCGTCCTGCCAGCTCCAGGCGCCCGAGGCCTTTGGCCTCGTAATAGGGCTGCATCTGGGCAACCAGTTTGGTGTCGCTGCCCTGGGTCTTGATGATCGCGACGATCGATGCCGCCTCCCCATGCGAGTTACGGCACACCAGCTTGTGGGGTATATGCTTGCGCTCCGGGCCGTGGCCGGTTTCGGCGCGCTCGACGGTGTGCTCCTGGACCAGCACCCATCGGAAGCCGCAATCCCGAAGCGTTTTCACGAACTCGTAGGCAACGTCCGGATGGTTGGGCAGGGCCATCTCGGCCGGCGAAAAGCCGCGCACGCGAGCCAGCGCCTCGAAGCCGAAGATGGCGGCGAAATGATGTTGCCAGGCCTTGACGTGCAGCCGATAATCCTGCACCGGCGTGGAAGGAGCCACGGGATGACCCCAGGCGCCGCCCAGCCATTCGACGGCGTCTCTGTATTGCGGGTTCACGGTAATCGTCTTGAGGCTGTCGAAGACGTCGTTCAGGCCCATGTCGCGCAGACCGTGAAGCAGGGTCCCCGAATAGTCGAGCATCACGCGCGGCTGCTTGCCTTCATGTATCAACTGGGGGATGAATTCGCCCATGCGCTTGTAGCACCAATGAAAGACCGGCGCGTTGTGATTGTCGCCGACGCCCTGGTGGTCCATCATGTACCTGAGGTTGCTGATAATGCCCGCGGTCCGCAGGTCCGGGCCGCCGGCCGGAATTAGCGGCTGATGCATGTGAAGTGCGATCGTGAACGCGCTGCGGGCGCGCCCCAGATCGATCCGGTTCCTCGGCTGCGCGGCGGCCTTGGCTTGCTCCGCGCGCAGCGCCTTTTCTAGGGTGTCTTCCTGGCCGCAAATGTTTGGCAAGCCGGCGATGTCCTCAGGCATTCCGTTCATTAGCCGCCCCACTTTGGTTGTTTTAATGTTGCTGTTGACCGCTGCTTGCGGCGTTCCTACTTGTGGCGGATGTACTCGTAGACGTTCAGATAATGCTGACCCGGAGCGGTCCATGAATAGTCGCAGCGCATGTCGTTGAGCATTAGCTTGCGGAACTCCTCGGGGAAAGTGTACCACAGGCCGAGCGCGCGGCGCAGCGCCGATTCGAGCCCAGGGACGTCGGGTTGGTGAAAGACGTAGCCGTTGCGCTGCTCGAAAGGCCGTTCTGAGTTATCGCGATCGAATACGCTGTCGGCCAGTCCGCCTACCGCTCGCACGATCGGCACCGTACCGTACTTAAGCGCGATCATTTGCACTAGGCCGCAGGGCTCGAAGTTGCTGGGTACGACCAGCATATCGGCGCCCGCGTAAATCATGTGCGCCAACGCTTCGTCGAAACGCAGCTCCAGATGACAGTCGGGATGATCGTTGAATCGATGCTTGAGGCCCCAGAACTCGCGATTGAGCGCCGGGTCGGGGCTCGCGCCCAGGCATACGAACTGCGCGCCGTTGGCTAGCGAATAGAAGAGCGTGTGGCGCACGAGATGGGCGCCCTTTTGAAAATCTAATCGCCCCACGTAAGCGATTATCGGCTTTAACCCTTGGCGCAGCCACAACCGATTGCGCAGGGCTTCTTTGTCGAGATACTTAGTCTGGATGTTCCTGATGCCGTAGCGGTGCGGTATGAGGAGATCGACTTCGGGGTTCCACACGTCGTAGTCAACTCCGTTGCGAATACCGCCGAACTTGGACCTGTGAACGTACAAGACGTGGCCAAGGCCGTGCCCCTCGAGGGTGTGACGAACCTCCCAGGCATAGCGGTCCGACACCGTGGTTACGAAGTTGGCGTACACGATCCCGCTCTTGAGAAAATTAACCCGCCCAGGATTGGAGGGATCAGCCAGGCGGTCGGCGTGCAAGAAATACCCGGGTCTTCCCAGGCCGGTTGCCGACAGCACCTCCGGTCCGGCTGTTCCTTGATGGCGAAAATTGTGCACAGTGTAGCATACTCGCTGGTTCGGCATGCCGCCGAACTTGTACATCTCGAAAAGCAAGACCGGGAGCAAGCCGGTATGCCAATCATGGCAGTGAATCACTTCCGGGCGCTTGTTGGACTTGAGCATGAATTCGAGCGCCGCCTTGCTGAAGAACGCGAACCTCATCGCGTCATCAGGACAGCCGTAAAATGTTCCCCGATTAAAGAAATTGTCTCGCGAGTGCGGCTCGATGAAAAAACATTTGCGCCCGTGAACGAACCCGAACCAAACCGAACAGTTGATCGCGCCGCCGTACCACGGCACCCGCAGATCGCGGCTGTTGCAGGTCAAGCCCCAGACCTGATCATAACGTAGGCAGTCGTACTTGGGCAGAATAATCTCGACCGCATGGCCGCGGACCTCCAACTCCCGACTCAAGCCGAAAACGACGTCGCCGAGACCTCCGCTGACGGCCACGGGCGCACACTCGGACGCGACCATTACGATATACATGCTAGCGTTGACCCCATGCTGGTGATGGCCGCATCGAGCGGCGCGCTCGTCTATCGCGAACAGGCGCATGGGCGGTGCGACTCCGGCCTCGACAGCCAAGCTCGAACTGTCGCACGCTTAAGTCCCTGCATTCGCGCGCGACGTGATTGACTCCGACCTGCGGCAGCGAAGTTCCGGCGGCCGCGCGCCCGGCGGCGAGCGGCCGCAGCCGCCTTTTTCGGGCAAGCGGAAATTGTCGGCGAAGGCCGGACACTGTGCATCGGAACAGCGACCGGCCGGCAAGCGGCGGAGCAGTGCCACAGTTCCCATTCAACCGATTTTTCGCCGACCGGGCCGTTGATTCGCTTTTCAAGGAAGAGGCAATGACCGCGTGTTCGCAAAGCGCCCGCAGGGCAGGCCGCATCGCGCCGGTCATACTCGCTCGGAACGCCGGTTAGAGCGGAGCGGACATCGACGCGCTTGAATAACTAAGATTCGGGAGATGACTTTGACCGCAAATCGTCGATCAAAAAGCTTATCGGCTCAGGCATCCTAGATTGCCGATCCAACCTTTTAAATTAATACCATCGGTTTTATTTACCAGTCAAGGATTTGAGAAGCGTGGCGCGTCTTGTCCGTTTTTGCTCGCTATCCTCGGCGCGGCCTGGCACTGCGCGCGCGACCTAGTGAGGGCATAGCGCAGATGGCCCGAGCAGAATCGTCGGCACACAATAAGGGACGCTGCGGCCGCGGGTGACCGGGCCTTTCCGCGAGGTGCAAAGCATAAGCATTGTCGACCTGCGCTCGGATCTCCGTTCCAACGCGGAAGTAGTCACAACCGTTTGCGAACTCTATGTTTCGCGTCCGGCGGGTCGCCCGATGTTCACCGCTTGAAATCAGGGCGGTTTGGCGTGGCCCGAGCGCGCCTTCGGGAACCCCGCGAAAAAACTTCCGCAGCCGAGCCGAAAAAGGTATATTAGGTTAGATGAACCTGGGGAGAGATCGACGACGGAGCGCGGGCAGACCGCCAGCCTGAGTGCGAGCCGCGGCGCTTGAACGGCTTTGCGAGCGCAGTACGCTGGCGACAGCTCCCGCGTCGATTGTTGCGCTAAAACGGCGTGCCTGGCGACCTGACGAAGGGGAAGACGTCATGAGCGAAGGGAAAGGTTTCATGACGGTGCGCAAAGTGTTGTGCCCCGTAGCGTTTGAGGAAAATTCGCTGGCGGTGCTCAGAATCGCGAAGGAGATCGCCGCAACCCAGGGAGCGACCCTCTTGCTGGTCCACGTCGCGCCGATCGTGATGGTCCCGATGGAATGGACGCTGGAGCCCTACAAGGCCGCTGCCGAAGACGCCAGAGAGAGGCTGCAGAAGATCGCCAGCCAGCTCGGGGACCAACTCAAGTGCGAGATTATCGTGCGCGTAGGTGATCCTCCTCAGGGGATCATCGTCATGGCCACCCACGCGAAAGCGGACCTGATTGTCATGGCCACCCACGGTCGCACCGGAATCTCACATTTCGTACTCGGCAGCGTGGCTGAACGAGTGGTGCGCGAGGCGCCCTGCCCGGTCCTGACCATCCGTCCGGAAACGATCGTTGCCAAAGCGAGCGCTCCCCAGGCGCCGGGGACCTAAGCGGGGTGGCGAATCCTTCTCGGCGAACGGGTCTTTATCCGACTCGGTTCTGAATATCTGTCGGGCACCGTGCCACCTGGCATCTTGGCGGAAGCTTTCGACATGGCGGCGCTGCCGACGCAACCGAGTATCGACCAATGTGCCTTGCGGCGCGCTCCGAGGAGGCGCAAGGGTCCTTTTCCTGCGCTCTCACTTAGAGCCGTTAGAGCCGAGACAAATGCGCGGCGCCGGCGCAGGTATATGCGAGACTGCGTAGCCCTCTGTTGTTAACGGCTGAGTCCGTTTTGCGCCGGCGAATCGCCGACCGTTGTCCGCGGAGATGCTCGCGATGCTCATTGGTCTCGAAGATCTACGGGTTGAGCAGAAGAAGGTTCTGCTGCGATGCGATTTTAACGTTCCGTTGAAGGACGGCAAGATCGTCGATCCTGCGCGCATCGACGCCAGCCTGGACACGATCCGGTACGTTTTGCAGCACGACGGCGCAGCGGTGCTATGCTCTCACCTCGGACGTCCGAAGGGCCAAGCGAGCGCCGCGTTGAGCCTGAAACCGGTCGCGGAACACTTGAGCCGCGCGCTGGGCAGCGAAGTCAAGTTGGCGCCGGACTGCGTTGGCGCGCAGACGGAGCGGCTCGTGGAATCGCTCGAACCGGGCCGCGCGCTGCTCCTGGAGAATCTGCGCTTCCATCGTGAAGAGGAAGCAAACGGCCGGCAATTCTCTCGCGCGCTCGCGCACGGCAAGCAGATTTACGTCAACGACGCTTTCGGCACCGCGCATCGCGCGCACGCTTCGACCGTGGGCGTTACGGAGTTCGTGAAGGAACGCGCGGCGGGCCTGTTGATGCTGCGGGAGCTCAAGGCTTTGCGCGCCCTGCTTGAGAATCCCGCGCGACCGTACGTGGCGGTTCTGGGCGGCGCTAAGGTGTCGGATAAAATCGGCGTGATCCGAAACTTGATGACTAAGGTGGATACGATTCTGGTCGGCGGCGCGATGGCTTACACGTTTCTCAAGGCTCGGGGCGTTGAAGTCGGCCGGTCGTGTCTGGAAGCAGATAAACTTGAGCTCGCGTGCGATCTGATGGACGAGGCGGGCCGTCGCGGAGTGAAGTTCGTGCTGCCCAGCGATCACGTGGTGGCCGATGAAGCCACGCCGGATGCCGCCGCTCAGACGGTGACCGAGATTGCGCCCGACAAAATCGCGCTGGACATCGGCCCGCGCACCGTCGAAGAATTTATAAAATGCCTCAATGGAGCGAAGACCGTGGTCTGGAACGGTCCGCTCGGTTACTGCGAAGCGCCTGCCTTCGCTCAGGGCACGCTGCGGTTCGGCGAAGCCCTGGCCCTGATGCCGACGGTATTCAGCGTGCTCGGTGGAGGCGATACGGCGGCTGCGGTCAAAGACCAGCCATGGGCGGCGCAATTTTCGCATATCTCGACCGGTGGCGGCGCGACGCTTGAGTTTCTGGAGGGACTCGAGCTGCCCGGCGTCAAAGCGCTCGAAAGCTGAAAGCTTTGGTGCGTTTAAAGCCGTGAACGGGCTAAGCCGTTCTGAGCGCGAGCCGCCGAAGCCGGTCCGCCGCATCCCGGGGATAGTCCGTGGCGGTTGTCCGGCAGATATCGTAAGTGAGTGGTGAGACAAACGGAGGCGGCGCAGCGCGTCCTCATCCGCCGGCGTTCGAGAAAGAGAATTTTGCCGCGGCGAGAAGGTCGAATAATGGCTGAGGCGATTAGCGATAACGAGTCTATCGATCCGCGCTCTTACGCGGCTGACGAGCTTTTGCGCGACGGAAGCTCCATCCATATTCGCGCGATTCAGCCGCAGGACAAGCCTAAGCTGCGCCAACACTTCGACCGTCTCAGTCCGGAGTCGGTTTATTTCCGCTTTCTCGGCTACAAGAAAGAGTTGAGCGAGCAGGAAATCGCGCGCTTCACTGAGCTTGATTTCCTGCGCCACGTTGGCCTGGTGGCGACCTTGCGCCGCGGTGCGCAGGAAGATTTCATCGGTGTGGGCCGCTACGTGCGCGGCGACGATCCTTCGCGAGCGGAGGTCGCTTTTGCGGTGCTTGACGAATATCAGGGACGCGGCATCGGCACCCTGCTTCTGGCCCACCTAGGCCGCATCGCTCGCGCCAGCGGGATCACCGAATTCGAGGCCGACGTGCTCGGCGAAAATAACCGTATGCTCGAGGTTTTTGGCAAAAGCGGCTTCAGCGCGCACCGCTCGACCAAGGCGGGAGTAATCCACATATCAATCTCGACCTTACAGACCAAGCAGTCCATCGAAGCCGGCGAGACCCGAGAGTGGCTCGCTGCGGCGCAGAGCATGACGCGGGTGCTAAGGCCGCGATCGGTGGCCGTGGTTGGCGCCTCGCGCGAGGCCGACAAGATTGGCGGAGCGCTGCTGGCCAATATCAGGCGCGGCAGGTTTAAAGGGGCGGTCTACCCAATCAATCCGGCTGCCATCGAGGTGCAAGGACTTAAGAGCTATCCCTCGGTAAGCGCCGTAGGCGAGCCGATCGATTTGGCGCTGATAGCGCTACCCGCCGAGGTGGTCGAGAAGGCGGTTGACGAGTGCGCGCGCGCCGGCACGCAGGCCGTGGTCGTGATTAGCGCGGGCTTTGCCGAGGTTTCGCAAGCCGGGCGCGAGGCCGAGCGCCGGCTGACCGAGCTGGTTCGAGCCTCGGGCATGCGCATGGTCGGGCCGAATTGCATGGGCGTGATCAACACCGACCCGGCGGTGTGTTTGAACGCGACTTTCGCGCCGAGCGAACCGCTGCCCGGCAATATCGGGATGTTCACGCAAAGCGGCGCCTTGGGAATTGCGATCTTGGATTACGCGCGCACGCGAGACCTCGGCTTTTCGACTTTCGTCTCGGCCGGTAATCGCGCCGACGTTTCGAACAACGACTTGCTCGCCTACTGGAAGGACGATGCGCGGACTCAGGTCGTTGTCTTGTATCTGGAGAGCGTGGGCAACCCGCGCAAGTTCGCGCGGGTTGCGCGAGCGGTCGCGCGCCAAAAGCCGATCGTCGCGGTGAAGTCCGGACGCTCGGCCGCCGGCACCCGGGCCGCTTCGAGCCACTCGGCCGCGCTGGCCAACCTCGACGTGGCGGTAGAGGCGCTGTTTGCGCAAGCCGGCGTGATTCGCACCAGTACGCTGGAAGAGATGTTCGACGTGGTGGCGATGCTTTCGGCGCAGCCGATTCCGCGCGGACCGAGGGTCGGCGTGGTGACCAACGCGGGCGGCCCGGGCATCTTGCTCGCCGACGCGTGCGAGGCGCATGGGCTTACGCTCCCGCCGCTAGCCGAGCAGACGCTCGAGCGGCTGCGATCATTTCTGCCGCCGCGCGCAGGATTTTCGAACCCGATCGATATGACCGCTTCGGCCGGCGCGCAAGACTACGAGCGCGCCGTTGCCACGGTGGGCGCCGATCCCAGCGTCGACGCGCTCGTAGTCATCTATATACCGCCGATGGTGACCAAACCCGAGCAGACGGCGGTGGGAATCGCGGACGGCGCGGGAGAAGTGCCCGCGGAAAAGCCGGTTTTGACCGTCTTCCTCTCCGCGGAGAAGGCGCCGGCTTCGCTCGGTGCCGGCCCTCGCGGGCGTCTCCCCTGCTACGCCTTTCCGGAGAACGCCGCTATGGCGCTTGCGGCGGCGTATCGCTTCGGCCGCTGGCGCGAGCGGCCCGAGGGTGAGAGTGTCAGCTTGGAGCCGTTCGCGCGTGACGTCGTGCGAGCCGTTATCGAGCGAGTGCTGAAAGACAGCGGCGAGCCGTGCTGGCTCGAGCCTCGAGACCTGGCTACGGTTTTGCGTGCCGCCGGCATTGAAGCGGCAGCGGCCGAGCAGACCTCCGTTGCCGAAGCGCCGCTGATCGCCGACCGGCTCGGATACCCGCTGGTCGCCAAGGCGATAGCGCCCGGGCTCATCCACAAAAGCGATGTGGGCGCGGTCATAATGGGCCTGCGCTCGGCCGAAGAAGTGGCGCGCGCCGCGGCGACTTTGGCCGAGCGCGTGCGAGCGATCGGCAAAACTTTGGACGGCGTGCTTTTGCAGCGCGAGATCGGCGGCGGGATTGAGGCCTTGGTCGGCGTCACCACGGACCCAACGTTCGGCCCGCTGGTCGTATGCGGACTCGGCGGGGTAACCGTCGAATTGCTCAAGGACGCTTCCTTCCGGCTGCATCCCGTCACCGACGTGGACGGCGAGGAAATGATGAGCGGGCTGCGCGCAGCTCGGCTGCTGGACGGCTATCGCGGTGCTCCGGCCGCGGACCGCAAGGCGCTGCTCTCGGTGATTCTGCGGGTTTCGGCCTTGGTCGAGGCGGTGCCCGAGATGAGCGAGCTCGACCTCAACCCGGTAAAGGTGCTCGCGCCGGGTCAGGGCGCGGTGGTGGTGGACGGGCGGATGCGGGTGAGGCCGCTCGGGACGGCGGGTTGAACGGCCGGCGCCGATGCAGATTCTGATCTTCAACTGCGGCAGTTCCTCGCTCAAGTTCGAACTGCTCGAATTCGATCTTTCCGCGCGCGCCCGCGGGCGCACGATCGCGCGCGGGGAGTACGAGGACATCGGGCATCCCAACTCAAGACGAGTGTTTATCGACGGCGACGGGCGCAAGACGATCGACAAATCGACGGCGCGCGACCATCCGGCGGCAGCGCTCGATGCGCTGGCGCGACTGCAAGCGACCGAGGCGAAATTAGATTTGGCGGCGGTCGGCCATCGCATCGTCCACGGCGGCGAGCACGTGCGGGAGCCTGCGGTCGCTGACGAAGCGGTGATGCGCGGTCTGGAACAGGCGTCGAAGTTCGCCCCGCTGCATAATCCTGCCGCGCTCGCCACGCTTCGCGCCGTGCAGGAAAAGCTGCCGTCAGCCACGCCCGTCGTGGTCACCGATACGGCGTTTCACTGGACGATGCCGGCGTATGCGCTCACGTACGCGATCCCGCGCGATCTGGCCGAGAAGCACGGAATTCGCCGCTTCGGTTTTCACGGCATCGGCCACGCGTACATGCTCGAGCGCTACGCCGAACTCACGGGCGTGGCCAAAGACAGGCTGAATCTTATCACCATGCAGCTTGGCGCCGGCTGCTCGATCGCGGCGATAGAAAGGGGCCGTTCGGTGGACACCTCGATGGGGCTCACGCCGCTGGAAGGGCTCGTGATGGGTAGCCGCTCCGGCGACATCGACCCGGCGGTCTTCAGCTACCTGGCTCGCAATGAAGCAATGACGCCGGAACAAGTCGAACATATGTTGAACCATCAGTCGGGTCTGCTCGGCGTGTCGGGGATCTCGGACGATATGCGCGATCTGCTCGCGGCCGCGCGGGAGCACCCGGACGGCCCGGCCGCGCTGGCGATAGAAGTTTTCGTCCACCGCGCGCGCAAATACCTCGGCGCGTATCTCGCGGTGCTGGGCGACGTTGACGGAATCGTCTTCGGCGGCGGGATCGGCGAGCGCGCAGGCGAGATAAGGATGAAGATTTGCGCTAACCTCGAAGCGTTGGGCATCAAGTTCGATCCCGAGGCCAACCAATCGGCCGACGGTCGCGAGGCTCAAATTAGCGCGCCGGACGCGCGAATTAAGACTTACGTTATTCCGCTCGACGAAGAGCTGTATATAGCCCGCGCCGCGGCTCGTCTGATAACCACGCGCTAGGGGACGGTAACCACCGAGATGACACCGATAGATATTCGCTTGCGGCGGCCAACCACCCGAAGCCGCTCCGCAGCCGTGACGGCGGCCACAGGGGCGCTTGTTTACCGCCGATCGCGCGGGCCGAAGAACGGCTGGGGCCGCGGGCTGCGGCACGGACCCGCCATGAGCGAGCGTCTTACCGGGAGTCGCGGCCAGCCGGCGCCGCGGATTTGGATGCCATCGTTCGCCGGCCGTTTTGGGCGCAGCCGTGAGACAACCTGACGCGTTGAGCGGTCAACCAGGGGCCGACGCGGCTTTCGCGCACGAGCTGTCGGTCAAAAGCGGCAGTCCCCTGCCTCTGGGCGCGACGGTAGGCGCGGAAGGCGTGAATTTCGCGCTTTTTAGCCGACACGCAACGCGGGTGGAGCTGCTGCTGTATGACTCGCCCGACGATCGCTACCCGTCGCACTCGATAACGCTTGACCCGGTGGCCAATCGCACGGGTGAGATCTGGCACATCTGGGTCGGCGGTTTGAGAACCGGGCAGTGCTATGCCTATCGGGCGGACGGTCCGTATCGCCCCTACGATGGCCTGCGCTTCAATCGCTGGCGCGTGCTCGCGGATCCGTACGCCACGGCGTTCAGCGGCGTCAGCGCCTGGGATTTCGACCGCGCCCGCGCCTACGACTACGGCTCGCCCGTCAAGGACTTGTCGTTTTCAACCGAAGACAACGGGCCGTACGCTGCCAAAGCGATGGCGGTGGCGGGAGATTTCGACTGGACCGGGGATCGTCCCCCGGCCCAGCCGTGGTCGCGAACCGTCATCTACGAGACTCACGTGCGTGGCTTGACGATTCATCCGTCGGCCCGAGTGGAGCACCGTGGCACCTACCGGGGCGTTATCGAGAAGATTCCCTACTTCAAGGACCTGGGCGTGACCGCGATCGAGTTTTTGCCGGTGCAGGAGTTCAACGAGAACGAAACTCGAAAGGTCAATCCGCTGAACGGGGTCTTGCTGCGCAACTACTGGGGCTACAACCCGGTGGCCTTCTTCGCCCCGAAGGAGACTTACGCAAGCTCCGGCCGCGGCGCCCAGGTGACGGAATTCAAGGAGATGGTGCGCGCGCTGCACGCCGCCGATCTGGAGGTGATTCTCGACGTGGTCTTCAATCACACGGCCGAGGGCGACGAATCGGGGCCGACGCTCAGCCTGCGCGGGCTCGAAAACCAGGTCTATTACCTGCTGTCGGAAGACCGCCGTCACTACAGAAATTTCTCCGGCTGCGGCAACACGCTCAACTGCAATCACCCGGTGGTGCGCGAGCTTATACTTGACTGCCTGCGCCACTGGGTAATCGAGATGCACGTCGACGGTTTTCGTTTCGACCTGGCGGCTATCCTGGGACGCGACGAGTTGGGCAACATCACGGCCAACGCGCCGCTGCTCGAGCGCATCGCCGAGGACCCCATCCTACGCAGCGTCAAGCTCATCGCCGAGGCTTGGGATGCGGGCGGCGCATATTTGGTGGGAAGCTTCCCCGGGCTGCGCTGGTCGGAGTGGAACGGCCAATACCGCGACGATGTGCGCCGCTTCTGGCGCGGCGACCCGGGGATGGCGGGCGCGCTGGCCAGCCGACTGTGCGGCAGCGCGGATATCTACCAGCATTCGGGCCGCGCCCCGCTCAACAGCATCAATTTCATCACCTGCCACGACGGCTTCACGCTGCGCGATCTGGTGAGCTACGCCGATAAGCACAACGAAGCCAACGGCGAGAGCAATCGCGACGGAAGCCCGGCAAATTACGGCGGCAACTACGGCGTCGAGGGTGACACCGACGATCCGTGGATTAACGCAGTGCGGCTGCGCCAGGCCAAGAACATGATCGCCACCTTGATGATATCGCGCGGCGTGCCGATGCTGCTGGGCGGCGACGAATTCGGGCGCACGCAGGGCGGCAACAACAACGCCTACTGCCAGGACAACGAGGTTTCCTGGTACGACTGGAGCCTTATCGAGCGCAACCGCGAGTTGCTCCGGTTCACCCGCCGGCTTATTGCCTTTCGCTTCGAGCATAGCGGTTTGCGTGAGGAGCGCTTTTACGGCCACGACGAGGTTTTGTGGTTCAATGCGCGCGGCAGCTATCCGGATTGGAGCAACGCGGACAGAAGTCTCGCCTGTCTCATCCGAGACATCGTGGGCGCCGGCGGCGAACTTTATTTCATGGCCAACGCCGAGGAGCACGAGGTGGAATTTCATCTGCCTGCGGCGCCGGACGGCGGCTCGTGGCGGGTCGCGGTTGATACCGCCCAGCGGGCCCCGAACGACATTCCCGAAGTTGCGGCGCGCGCGCTTGCCGGCGGTCCTAACCTGCGGCTTGGCGCGCGTTCTCTGGTCGTGTTGGAGCGCGCTTCGGGCTAAACTTTTATCGGAATTGGCTGAGGGTTCCGCTCCGGCATCGGTTGCCCTTGTACCTAGGGACGCAGCCGCGGCGAGCTTTTTGGGCCTTGGGCGTGCGTTGCCGGACGGCGCGCGCGGACGTCAAGCCCGTCAGACCGCGCATCTAAAGCTCTCGCGTGAGAAACGACGCATCTTGCGGATAACAGGCGTTAGGCCTTCCGTTGGCCCAAGGGCTAGGCTCATCTTGGGCGCAGGGAGCGCGGGAGGCGGCGTCGGTCAAGCGCTGGCGCGAGCGCGAGTTTGCTGGGCGCGCTTTTGCAAACCCGGCGCTAAAGCTTAAGGAGAACCAGGGTATGGAGCACGGACAATACATGGCGCGGGCGCTGCCGCCTGAGCTCGACGGTCTCGCCGACATCGCGTCAGATATGCGTTGGAGTTGGAACCGCGAGACCGGCGGGCTATGGGAAAAGCTCGACGCCGCCCTGTGGCGCGCGACAGGCAACCCGTGGCTGATTCTCCGCGATGTCTCGGGCAAGCGGCTCAAGGAACTGGCGCAAGACCGAAGCTTCGTGCAAGAGCTGCGGCGTTTGGCCGCGGCGCGCGATCGTTACCTGACCAGTCCCACATGGTTTGACAAAAAGTACGGCCATCTCAAGCTGACCGGGATTGCTTACTTTTGCATGGAGTTCGGGCTCAGC
This sequence comes from Deltaproteobacteria bacterium, assembly GCA_021831785.1. Classification (GTDB taxonomy): domain Bacteria; phylum Desulfobacterota; class Binatia; order Binatales; family Binataceae; genus JAJYYI01. The sequence continues at coordinate 71,653 of JAKBMB010000020.1, forward strand.
GAAGCTTTGCCTATTTACTCGGGCGGATTGGGCATTTTGGCGGGCGATTACCTGAAGGCTGCGAGCGACCTCGGGGTGCCGGTCTTCGGCGTAGGACTGTTATATCAGCAGGGCTATTTTCGCCAAGCTATCGGCGCGCGCGGAGATCAGTTGGAATTTTTCCCTTACAACAACCCAATCATGCTGCCGATAACTCCGGTGCCGGGTCCCGACGGCGAGTGGCTGCGAGTCGAGATCGCGCTGCCTGGCCGCCCTCTGTACCTGCGCTGCTGGCAGGCCCGAGTCGGTCGCGTCACGCTGTATCTTCTGGACAGCAACGACCCTATGAACACGCCCGCCGACCGCGCGATAACCTCGGAGCTTTACGGCGGAGGCTCGCTGATGCGGCTGCAGCAAGAGATCGCGCTGGGGATCGGCGGATGGAGGCTGCTGAGGAGCTTGGGGCTTGACTGCGAGATTTGCCATCTCAACGAAGGGCACGCCGCCTTCGCGGTCCTTGAGCGGGCGCGCGACTTCATGGAGCGCACGGGCCGGTCATTCTTTACCGCGCTGCGCTGCACGCGTCTGGGCAACATTTTCACTACGCATACGCCGGTGCAGGCCGGTTTCGACCGCTTTCAGCCGGAGCTGTTCGCGCCCTGCTTCGACGGCTTTGCGCGGTCCTTGAGCATCGCGGTGGACGATTTGTTGGCGCTCGGCCGACGCGCGTCCGATGATCGCGACGAGCCGTTCAATATGGCGTATCTCGGGGTCCGCGGGTGCGGCAGCATCAACGCCGTAAGCCGGCTTCACGGCGCCGTCAGCCGGCGCATCTTCGCGCCTCTTTTTCCGCGCTGGCCCGAGTCGGAAGTGCCGGTGGGGCATGTGACCAACGGCGTTCACGTGCCGTCCTGGGAGTCGGTCGACGCGGACCAACTGTGGACCGAAAGCTGCGGCGAGACCCGATGGCGCGGCGCATTGGAACAACTCGAAGAGCAGATTTCCTGCTTATCGGACGAGGTGCTGTGGAATTTTCGCAACCGCGCGAGAAAGGCCTTGATTGATTCGGTGCGCCGGCGCTTGTCGTCCAAACCGGCGTCGCAAGGCGATTCCGGAGCCCGGAATGTGGGGCAATTCCTGGGTTACGACACCCTGACCCTCGGTTTTGCGCGTCGCTTCACGTCCTACAAGCGGCCCAATCTGCTGCTCGATGACGCTGCTAGGCTTGAGCGCCTTATTACCGACCCAAAGCAGCCGATCCAGCTCGTGGTCGCCGGCAAGGCTCATCCGCAGGACGCCGAGGGCAAGCGGATGGTGCGCGAATGGAATGAACTGGCGCGCCGGCCGGAGGTGCGCGGGCGCGTAGTGTTCGTCGAGGACTACGATATGGCGCTCGCCGCCGAGCTGGTCCGAGGCGTGGACGTTTGGGTAAATAACCCGCGCCGTCCATGGGAGGCGTGCGGCACCAGCGGCATGAAGGTGCTCGTCAACGGCGGCCTCAACGCTTCGGAGCTCGACGGATGGTGGGCCGAGGCGTATGCCGCCGAGGTAGGTTGGGCGCTAGGTGACGGCCAGGAGCACGGCGACGATCCGGCCTGGGACGCCGCCGAAGCTGAGGCGCTTTATTCACTCATCGAACGCGAGATCGTTCCGGCTTTCTATCGACGCGCCGGCAGCGGCATTCCCGTCGACTGGGTGCGGCGGATGCGGGCGAGCATGGCGCAGCTCACCGGACGATTCTCGGCCAACAGGATGGTGCGCGAGTACGTGGAGCGGTATTACGTTTCCAATCTCGAGGACCACCGGCGGCGCCGCGCTGAGGTTGGCCGGCAGGTGGACACCTGGCATCGCGCGCTGGCTGTCGACTGGCCTGAACTGCGCCTTGCGGACTTCGACGTGCGGCGGCTTGGCGACAATTACCGATTCCGTGTGAGCCTGAGTCCGGGGCAGCTCCGGCCCGAATGGCTGCGCGTTGAGCTATATGCCGAGCCGTTGTCCGGCGCCGAAGCCGAACGGGTACCGATGAGCCCGGTTGAGGCCGCGGACGGCGGCGCCGAGACGCTGCGCTACGAAGCTTCCGTTCGCGCGACGCGGCCGGCGGAGCATTACACGCCGCGCGTGCTTCCCCACTATTCGGCCGTCCGAGTCCCGCTGGAGGAGCCGTACATTTATTGGCTTCGCTAGTATGGCGTCCCGCGAATAGCTCGAATGACTTGCGCGCATGCTACGCTGCTTTCGCGGCCGCCACTGTGCGCGCAGCGAAGCATCTGCGCCTCTCCCCGGTCATTCTGAGAGTGTATGGTCTTTTTGAGTAGTAGGGCGGGCCGCCGTGCCTGCCCTGTGGCCAAGGCGGTGCCAGCCCGGTCGGCGTGGGTCATTGGTCGCGCGGGCGTGGCGCCCGCGCATCATGGCGGGCACCGCGGCCCGCCCCACTTAAATGAGTCACAGGCTCTGAGCGCAGCCAAGCATCTGCGCGCAGCGATCTGGTTCGCCACGCTGCTGTCAGGCAGATCGCTTCGCGTAGATGCTTCGCGCAGTTTACCCTGAGCCGTCGTGCGCTGGGATTCCTCGCTTCGCTCGGAATGACAGGCGAAGGGCTCGGAATGGCACGCGAAGGGTTCAGCATGACAGAGGAGGGGCGCTCAGGATGACAAGAAAAAAAGCATCACGGCTAGTCCTTCGCTGGCCGCTGTGCAGGCTCTGCACCGCGGCCGGCACCACTCCAGCTAAGGCTCCCGGAGTTAAGCAACTTATTTGCGGCATACCAGGCGCTTACCGGCGCTTCGCCGCTGCGCGCATGCCACGCCGTGCGGCAGCCCTATGACTGCCTTCCGTGCGCCATGCGATTTTTCCACGAATAGAATGTTTCCCACACCGCCGGCGCGAGGAAAAGCGTCATAAAGGTCGAGACCGTAAGCCCTCCGATGACGGTACGCGCGAGCGGCACGGAGGCTTCCGAACCCGACTCGAGTTTAAGCGCCACCGGCGTCAGGGCCGCGAGTGTAGCCAGCGTAGTCATTAGGATCGGCCGCATCCGGATTCTAGCCGCCTGTATGATCGCTTGGCGCAAAGGCATGCCTTCCTTGCGCCGCTCGTTGGCAAACTCGATCAGCAAAATGACGTTGGAGTGCACAATGCCGATCATCACGATAATCCCCATCATCGACTCGATATTTAGCGTGGTGCCCGTCAGGTACAGGATTATGGCCACGCCGATCAGCCCCATGGGTATCGAGAACAGGAAGATGAACGGGTCGAGCCACGAGCGTCCCTGCGCGACGCCGATCAAATAGACAATGACTATGGTGAGCACGAAGCCGCCGTAAAAGCTCTGGAACGATTTCTTCATTAACTCGACGGAGCCGCGATAATAGATATGGATATTCTTGGGCGTCGGGAACTCGGAGACGGCTTTCTGCACGGCGGCCAACGTGCCGCCCCAATCCCTGCCACGCGGAGTGATTAAGATATCGACGACCCTTTGGATATTATAGTGGTCGGCTTCGGCCGGGTAAGAGGTGCGCCGAATGCTGGCTATTTGACGCAGGAGCACGGGCTCTTTATGGCCCGACGCTTCGCCGTACCGATTCGGCGGATGGCCCATGTAGGTGACTATCTGACTAAAGCGCGATCCCACAGGGAGGTTTAAAAGCGTTTCGAACGAATCAATCTTGTGCTCGAAGTATTGAGCGGTCATGTAGTAGTCATCGCCGGTCTCGGGATCGATCCAAATCGAGGGCTTGACCATTTCGTTGTTGTCGAGCGCGGTGATCAGATTCAGCACTACGTCGCGCTCAGTGACACCAAGGCGCGCGGCCTTTTCGCGATCGACGTCGACTTTGAGCGTGGGATAATCGGCGATTTGCTTGACGAACGTTTGGCGGACCTGGGGCAGTCGGTCCAAGTGTCGCCTTACGAGCCGGGCAAACGTGAACATATCGGAAAACGGTTCGATCATCGGCGCGCTCAGTTGGACGTCGACCGGAGAGAGCGCGCCGAAGTTAAGCACGGCGTCAATCACGCTGCCGGACGAGAAAAATGTCTCGACCTCCGGAAGCTGTTCGCGAAGCGCGTCCCTGAGGCGCGCTTCGTAATCGAAGGTTGAGCCTTTGTGCCCCTCCTTCAGGTCCACGAATACCTGTCCATCGTCTTCGCCGGAGTTAGTCGTGTAAATCGCGGAAATGAGAGGCACAACGCCGAGATTCTCCACCACCGTGTTCAATTCCGAGGGCGGGATGACGGTGCGAATGATGCGGTCGATCTTCTTGCCGACGGCACCGGTGATCTCGAGCCGGGTGCCGGCAGGAGTGCGCACGTTTATAACAAACTTTCCCGAATCGACGCGAGGAAACATGCGGCTGCCGAGCCGCGGAAACAACAGCATCGAGGCGAAAAAAGCGACGGCGATGCCGGTGACCAGCGGAGCTTTGTGATCCAGCGCGAAGTTGAGCCAAGAGCCGAAGCGCTCGTTAAACCGCTCGTATTGCCGATTGAACCAGGCAATGAAACCGCGCTCTCCCGCCACCTGTTCGCCATGTTCGCGCGCCCGCGCCTTGCGCGCCTCTTCGGCGCTCAAAAAGCGCGAGCAGTAAAGCGGAATAATCGTCATCGACATCACGTAGGAAGCGAACATCGAGTAGGTCACGGCCAAGGCCAGCGCGGTGAAGAGGTGCTTGGAGACGCCGTACAAGAAGATCACCGGAAGAAATACCACCACGGTGGTGGTTGTCGAGGCCAAGACTGCGTAAGTGACTTCCTCCGCTCCCTCCAAGGCCGCGGCCAGCGGCGCCTTGCCTTGGGCTAGGTGCCGGTTGATGTTTTCAAGCACCACCGTTGAATCGTCAACCAGCCGGCCGATGGCAAGCGTAAATCCGCCCAGCGTCATGACGTTGATAGTGTTGTCCGTGAACCACAGGCAGAGCACGCCGGCGAGAATCGATAGCGGTATGGAAAGGAAGATCGCGAAGGTGGACCTCAAGTTGCCGAGGAACAGCAGGATCATCAACGAGGCCAGGATGGCGCCGGCGATGGCCTCGTGCTCGAGGGCCTCGACCGCATCCATAATCGTGCTTTCCTGGCTGAACAGCGTGCTGAGCTTCATTCCCGGCCGCAGGCCGGTGACCCCGGGAAGCGCGCGTTTGATGCCTTCGATGACCTGCAGGGTGTTGGCCCCGGTCTGTTTGAATACCGGGATGTACACCGAGGGCTGCCCATCGATCAGCACGAGATTGTACTGAATCTGGGCGTCATCCATCCCCTTCCCCACGTCTCCGAAATAGACCGGAGCTTCGTCGCGGCCGCTGAAAATCGGCACTTGGTCGAGCTCTTCAGGACGCGGAATCTCCGCGTTGGCATAAACGTACCAGTCGAAGTTGCCGATTTTGGCGTCGCCGGCGGGGACTATCTGGTTGGTTTCGTTGACCGAGTTCACCGCGTCCATGACGGTGAGGCCGCGTGCCTGAAGCTTCTCGCGCTCCACGTAGGCCATCACCTGGCGCACCTTGCCGCCGAACGGATAGGGCACTGACGCTCCGTGGACCGTAGCCAGAAAGTTGCGCACGTTGTAGCGCGCGTTGTTCTGAAGCCTTATCTGGCCGTACGGACCGGTGATCGTCACGAATATAATCGGCAGCGACGACGATGTATTGTACGGAAGCACCAAGGGCGGCAGCGTCCCGGGCGGCATCAAGCCAAGGTCCGACATGGCCAGCGTGGCCAAATTTGCCGCGCCGGCGTAGATGTTCACGTCCTCGTGGAAGTAAACGAAAATGATGCTGCAGCCCGGAATGGAACGCGACTCGATATGCTCGATGCCGCTGCCCAGAGTGAAAAAGCGCTCGTAGCGGCTGGTGATGTTCGCTTCGATCGCCAGCGGCGCAAAGCCCGGGTAGAACGTCCCCACCACGGCCGCCTTGATGTGGAGGCGGGGAAAGACGTCAACCGGCATCTGGGTGAACGCGACCGTCCCCAAAAGGGCCACGATTAGCGCCCCCACGATCGCCGTGTGCGGGTTGCGTAGGGAGAACGCCGGCAGCGAGCCGCTGTTAAGGTTTAAGCCGCGGCCTTGCTCTCCTGCCGGACCGGCCGCAGGTCCACCGCCCTCGACCATACCCTCGCCGTGGGTCATACGGGGGTCGCCGGGTGACTCCGGAGTTTGGCTGTCCCGACGGTCGCCGGGCCCTTCGTGTCCTTCCGCCACGGCCTAGCCACCGAGCCCGTTTGCGCACAACTCGGCGTCAGAAATCGTCTCAATCATGACCTGAGGCCTTAAGCGGCGCGGATTCTACGACTTATTCTGAATCGGGCTCGCTGCCGCTGTACTCTTTGACGACCGACTTCCATCCGCGGTCAAACGAGACTACGGCCGGTTGTATCTCCTGGTTGTCGGATAAGTCGCCGCTGTAGTTTTTCACCACCAGGTCTCCCGGACCAATCCCGGAAAGCACTTCTACGACCCGATGATTGTTGATTCCGGGTCTGATGAAAACTCGCTTGAGCTTGCCGTTGCGCACCGCGAACAAGAAGGTCTTGCGATGCAGCACGGCGGTCGAGGAAATGGGCACTAGCAGAGCGTTGTAGTGGCGTTCGAGGATATAGGTGACGTGCGCGTACATCCGCGGATAAATCTCATGGTTGGGATTATCGATGTCGGTCTCGGCCATCATGGTCCTGGTGGCGAGGTCCAAGGCTTTCGCATACCGCCTCACCTTGCCGTGAAACTCCTCGCGCGGCAACTCGTCGAAAACCAAGATAGCTTCTGTGCCCTGCTTAATAAACGAGACGACATCATTGGGGATGTACGAATAGATTCGTATCTTGTCGATGTCTGCCATGGTGAGTATCGGACCGCCGCCGGTGCGATGCCCGCCGGAGCCCTCGGTGGCGCCGCTGGAGATGACCCCAGAGGTCTCGCCCACGCCGATGTCACTGGCGCCGGCGCGGATCAGGGCCCCCGGGTCGGCATAGCGCCCGGTGATAACCCCGGTAAATGGCGCGGTGATCTGGGTGTAGCCGACCATCGTCTCCAGAGTCTCATACTCGGCCTCGGTTGCCTTCCACTTCGCGTACATCTCATCGACGGTCTCTTTGGCCACCAAGCGAGGGTCTTTGTTCCACACTTGAAGTACGCGCTGATAGGTGAGCCGCGCGATGTCCATCCGGGCCTTGGCTCGGGCCAGGTTGCTATGAAGTTCCGGCACGTCGAGCGCGCAAAGCAGGGTGCCGGCCTTTACCCAGTCGCCCTTGTCGACGGGAATATCCTTGATGTAGCCGGTAACCTTCGCGTGCAGGGCGGTCTCGTAAAAGCCGACCGCGTCGCCCGGCAAAGTGACCGTGCGGTCGATTTCCCCGCGCACGGGCCGTACCACGTAGACCTTGAGCACCGCCGGCGGCGCGGGCGCGGTTTCGGCTGGGGAGTTGCATGAAGCGGCAAAAAACGCGGCGGCAAGCGCTGCAATCAGGACTGACGTCCTTGATGGTCTCGAGCTTTCGCTTCCCAGCGTGTCCATATCCTCCAACCGTCTTGCGAGCCTTCGTCCGGCGTTTAGACGTTCTCCCGGCGAGTATATTCAGAGCTGATTTGTGCCAGCGGGGGGCGGTGTAGACCAAACACTGGCGTGATTTCGCCGCAAAGCCGCATTCCGGCCTTTCTTCCTGGCAGCGCTCGACAACGCCCCGCCTCCAAATCCTTGCCCGGCCTGCCTCCTTCGGATTTCTGGCCGGTTCGTATCCGATGCGTTCGCTTTTTTGGACGCGGCCCTGTAACGCGCTATTCAGTCCGGTCTTGCGGCGCACGCGACCGCGCACGCAAGCGATCGGCGCGTGACCAGTCCGCGGCTAGTGTCGAGGCTTCGTTGGACCAAAACCCCCGAGCGAACAGCGTCCAGTGTAATCACAAAGCAGACGCGCTTATAATATCAGCACGCTCAGCGCTCAGGCTAGCGGTTGCGCGCGACATCAAGTGCTCAAGCTAAGCGTTTCTACAACTCCTGCCGACGCGGCCCTTATCCACAGCCCGGCGCGAATCCGGCGCCGGGTCCGTTCGAAAAAGCGGCCTTGGACAGGCTATTTCGTTGAGTTCCGCCTCGTCGGACAGTACTTTTGAGCTTGCGCTTAAGACCGAATAAGCTTCTAACAACTGAACGCTGAAAGGGGGGTGTATGAATCTTTCGACCTTCGGCAAGCGGCTGTGCGTCGCCTTGAGCCTCCCCGTTATGTTGTTGACGCCGTGCCATGCCGGCGCGCAGACCTATCCGATCGGCGTCATCTTTCCGCTCTCCGGCCCCAATACGGTCTATGGCCAAACATTTTCCAAGGGTGCCGAGTTGGCCGCAAAGAACATCAATGCGGCGCACGAGCTGCCCAATCAAATCAAGCTGCTTTTCGAGGATAGCCAAGCGCTTCCGCAGCCGGCGATCATCGCGATGAACAAGCTGGTCAATATCGAGCAAGCGCCGTTCGTGCTTAGCGCGTTCAGCGGCGTGACTAAGGCGGTGGCGCCGATCGCGACGCGGCGCAAGGTTGTGGTCGTCAATGGCGGAGCGGTGAGCCCGGAGCTTGCCGGGCTTAGCCCGTACCTGTTCAACGTTATCCCGTTGGCGAATGATGAGATTGCGGCGCTGCTGCCCTACATTACCTCCAAGCTCAACTTAAGGCGCATAATGCTGACCTACGTGAACGACCCGTTCGGACAGAGCGTGCTCAACGCGCTGACCCAGCAATGCCTGCGATTGGGATGCCGGGTTGAAGATATCAGCGTCAGCCCTGGGGCCACCAACTTCCAAGCCGAGGTGGCAAAGATTCGCGCGATGCGTCCTGACGCGGTTTACGTCGCTTCTTATGGCCAGCAACAGAACGTGATTCTGAAACAGCTTCGCGACGGCGGCGTCACCGCACAGTTCTTGAGTTATTCGGGCATAAATCTGCCCGACACGATGAAGCTGCCAGCCGCCCAGGGCCTGATTTTTACCACCGAATATGTGGGCTTGGATTCGCCCGATCCCGTAACCCAGAAATTCGTCGAGAGCTTCCGCGCTGCGTACGGCACCGCGACGCCGAGCTTCTATTCGGTCAACTATTACAACGCGATCCTGCTTTTCGCCCAATCCGCAAAGTGGCTGGTCGAAAAAAAACACCCGGTCACGGGCGAGAACTTGTTGGGCGCGCTGCACTCGATAAGGACGTTTAACGCGGTCGGCGGAACCATTACCTTTGAGCCCAACGGAACCGTGCGCCAGGCGATGCAGATCTTGCGCGTGGTCAACGGACGTCCGCAGGTGATTGCCACCGTGCAATGAGACGCGATCCGTTGCTCGACCCGCCCACGAGCCCGTAAGGGCGAAGCCGCGGGAGCTGCACTATGCGAGGCTTTTCGGCGAGGCCGGAGGCACCGCGAGGGGAACGTTGTTTTCGGTTGCCGGCCTTGGCCCGGCGCGCCCGTCGGTCGTACTGAACGGGGGCTTTGCGAATTTGCTCGCGGCGGGCTTCGCCTACGATTTCGGCACCGCGCTGCGCCTGGCGCGCAAGGCGTGCGAGGAATCCGGCGGGCCAAGTGTGGCAGTGAATTTCGCGCCGCGTGCCGCGACCGCTAGGGTTTGCCCCAAGCGGCATCGACGGCGATAGACCGGCAAGGCCTCAGGTATTGGCGTGCAGCTACTGTTGCAGTTGGCGATTAACGGCGTAGCGATCGGCTGTCTTTACGCGCTGGTAGCGGTCGGCTTCGCCATCATTTTCGGCGTCACCCGGATTTTTCATTTTGCCCACGGCGCGACCTATTTGCTCGCCGCCTACGCGTACTATGCAGCGGTTTCCATCTACCGCCTGCCGGCGCTCCTGGGGCTGGCTATCGCCGCGCTGGTGGCGGTCGTTTTTGGGTCGTGCTGCGAGCGCTTCGTGTACCGGCCGATGCTGCGCTCGGAGTCGTCGTTTCTTACCGTCTTTGTGGCCTCCTTCGGGCTTTTCATCGTCGTCGAAAATCTCGTGGTGCTGGTCTTCGGCAGTGGCTTCAGCACGCTGGAGTCAAGCCTGAGCAAGGGTCTGCCGTTCGGACCGTTCGAACTGTCGCCGGTCGGCATCATCGCGATTTTAGGCTCGGTGGGGCTTTTGATAGGTCTCGAGCTTTTCCTGGCCCGCACCGACGCCGGAACGGCGCTGCGCGCGATGGCGGACAGCGCGGAGCTAGTGCAAACCATCGGGCTTGATCGCAACCGTTGCGCGCAGATTGCTTTTGCAGCCGGCTCGCTGCTTGCCGTGCCCGCCGCCGTGCTGAACGTCAATTTGTCGGGGCTTTCCCCGCAGTCGGGGACCTCGATGATTTTGATCGCGATGGCGGCGACGATCGTCGGCGGCATCGGCAGCCTGTACGGTGCCGCCTTGGGCGGCGTGCTGCTGGGCGTGGCCGAAAACGTGGGGATTTGGCGCCTTCCGGCGAGCTGGGGTGACGGAATCGCCTTCGGCGTGCTACTCGTTTTTCTGCTCCTGCGCCCCTCGGGAATTGTAAGCGCACTGCGGCAGTGATCGCGTACGCCGAAAGCCTGCTGATCTTCACCGGTCTCGCGGTAATTCTCGCCTCTTCGCTCAACCTGATGCTGGGTTACGGCGGGATGTTTTCGGCCGCGCACGCGGTCTTTTACGGGATTGGCGCGTACACCACAAGCCTGCTCGCCCTTCACGTCAGCGCCTCGATTCTGCTTTCGCTGCCGGTGGCGATGCTCGCGGGCGCGGGCGCCGGCGCGCTGCTGGCGGTGCCGGCGCTGCGCGTGAAAGAAGAATATTTCGTCGTCGCTTCGCTCGGCTTTCAGATCATCGCCTCGACGATTTTCAACCAATGGGTTGCCGTGACGGGGGGCATCGGCGGACTCACCGGCATTCCACCCGCCTCGTTTCTCGGCTATGAAGTGGACAGCTACGGCGGGTATTTGTTTATCGCCGCGCTGAGCGTGGCGGCCGTGCTGACCGCGCTTAAGCTGCTCGTGCGGTCAAGCTTCGGCCGCGCGCTGCGCGCGCTGCGCGACGACGAAGCCGCGCTCCAGGCACTGGGGCGCGACCCGGTGCGCCTGCGGGTCGCCGCGGTGGTAGCCTCGGGCATGCTGGCCGCGGTCGCGGGCGTCATATACGCTTACTTCACCTCGTTCGTCAATGCGGAGAGCTTCTCGCTCGACGAGTCGATTCTAATCATGGTGATGGTGATCATCGGCGGCGCCGGGACTCTGGCGGGTCCGGTCCTCGGCGCCGCCTTTATCACCGTATTTCCCGCGCTGCTGAGCTTTCTGCAAATTCCGAGCACTGCGCTGGGGCCGACGCAGCGCGTGGTTTACGGGGTAGTGATAACACTGCTCATGATCTATCAACCCGAGGGTCTTTCGGGCCTTCTCCGGCGCATCGCGCGCCGCCCGCGGCTCAGTGCCGGCCGATAATGGGAGCCGATTACATACTGGAGCTGAGCGGGTTATCCAAATCCTTCGGCGGCAATCGCGTGATCACCGCGTTGGACCTCGCGATAAATCGGGTGGGCGTGACCTCGCTGGTCGGGCCGAACGGCGCGGGCAAGACCACGCTCTTCGATCTGGTGACCGGGTTTCTTGCCCCCGACGCGGGGCGCATTCGTCTGTGCGGCCGCGACATCACGGGAATGCCGTCCCATCGCGTGGCACAGGCCGGGGTCGTGCGCACGTTTCAGAACTTGCGTCTTTTCCGCAGCCTCACGGTGCTCGAGAACGCGCTGCTGGCGGTGGAGAGCGACGCCGGCGCGCGCGCGCCTGGCGCGCGCCTTGAACTGGCGCAGAGGGCGCTGGAACGGGCCGGCGTCGCTCGTCTTGCCGGCGTGCGCGCTGCCGACCTGTCCTTCGCCGAGCAAAAGTTCGTGAGTCTCTCGCGGGCTATCGCCAAGCCGGCCGGCTTGATGCTGCTCGACGAGCCCGCGGCGGGGCTCGACGCTCCGTCGCTGGGTCGCTTTCATGCGATAATTCGCGGCCTGGTCGACGAGGGCCGCACGGTTCTCCTGATCGAGCACAACCTCGACATCGTGCGCCGGATATCGGATAGCGTGGCGTTTCTTGACAACGGCAGGCTGCTCGCCCACGGCAGTCCCGAGGAAATTTTCGCGATTGAGGAGCTTGCCACACTCTACTTCGGGAACGACGCGGTTATATGATGCTGCGGGTGGAAAATCTGAGCGCCGGCTACGGCAGCCTCAACGTTCTCGACCAAGTCTCGCTTGATGTGAATGAGGGCGAAGTCGTGGCGCTTTTTGGTCACAACGGCGCCGGCAAATCAACGCTGCTGAGAACTATCTTCGGCCTAGTCGGCGGCGCGCGCGGCGAGATCAGGTTTCGCGGCGAGCGGATTCTGAACGCGCCGCCTCAGACACTGACCGGCCGCGGAATCGCCTTTGTTCCCCAGGGACGCGGCGTGTTCGCGAACTTGACCGTCGCCGAAAACCTGCGGCTGGGCTTGCTCGCCGCCGGCATAAGCGCCGACAGCGTTGAGGGAAAGCGCCGGTTTGAGCGCGTGGTTCAGCATCTGCCGCTTTTGCGCGAGCGGTTTCACGAGCGGGCCGGCCGCCTTTCGGGCGGACAGCAGCAGATGGTCAGCATCGGGCGCGCGCTCGCCCTGGGTCCGTCGCTCCTATTAATGGACGAACCGTCAATCGGGCTTTCGCCCAAAATCGTGCAGGAGGTGATCCAGCTCGTGCGCCGGCTAAGAGACGAAGCCGGGCTTGCCGTACTGCTGGTGGAACAAAACGTGCGCCAGGCTCTGCGCGTTGCGCAGCGCATCTACGTGATGAAGACCGGAGTTGTAATTTTAGAGACCACGCCCCAGCAGTTGACCGATCGCAAGAGCCTGTGGGAGCTTTTCTGATCGCGCCATGGCTGCCAAAGCTTCAACCTTGAGCGGCACGGTTGCCGGGCTCGCGCGGCGCGGGCGACGGTCGCGGCTCTCCGAGGATCCGATCGCTCGCTTCCGCCGATTGTTTGGGCGAGCGCAGCGCGCCGGGGTCCCCCAGCCGGACGCGATGGCGTTGGCGACCGCAGATTCCCAGGGTCGCGTGAGCGCGCGCTTTGTCCTGCTCAAGCAGGCGGACGACCGCGGCTTCGTCTTCTATACCGACACGCGCAGCCGCAAAGGGCGCGAGCTTGAGCGCAACCCCAGCGCGGCGGCGGTGTTCTACTGGTACCCGCTGCGGGTCCAGGTCAGGATCGAAGGGCGCGTCGAGCCGGTTTCGCCCGCCGAAGCGGACCAGTATTGGACCAGCCGCCCGCGGGAGAGCCAGCTCGGCGCGAGCGTTTCCAGGCAGAGCGCCCAACTGAGCTCGCGCGAAGGTCTGCTGACGGAATTCACCGCGATTCAAAAACGGCTCAGGGGAAGGGCCGTTCCTCGGCCCGGTTACTGGACCGGATTTCGCATCGTGCCCGACCTCATCGAGTTCTGGACCGCTCGCGCGCATCGCCTGCATGACCGCGTGCTTTTCTTTCGCGCCCATGGCAAGTGGGGGAAACGGCTGCTTTACCCTTGAGCGATGATTACCTCGTCCCTAACCTGGGCGCTGGAGCTTCGCTGCTTTGCGCCGCTGCGTCAAGCGCAGCAACGATTCGCGCGGTTGATGCCAGGCATTCGCGCCCACCGCCACCAAGCACATCACTGCGGCGGCGAGGCGAGGTTCCGAGAACGCGCAAGGCTGGCGTGGTCTGCGGGCGCTTGTCGTCGGCGACACACAGCCGTTTTGCGCGACAGCCAAAAAGCGCTAAAAAGGGAGAGCATAAGCCTCAGCCACAAATGGAGGTGTCTAATGAAGCTTTACGGGTATTTTCGTTCCTCGGCGTCGTATCGCGCCCGCATAGCGCTTAACCTCAAGGGGCTTGACTACGAGTACATTTCGATCAACGTGCACGAGGGTGGAGTAGACAAGCCGGAGTATGCGCATGGCGTCAATCCCCAGAAGCTGGTGCCGGCGCTCGAGGCCAACGGCTTGGTCATCGCACAGTCGCTCGCGATCTGTGCCTATCTCGACGAAATAAAGCCGGAGCCGCCGCTGATGCCACGCGACGCGGCCGGTCGCGCGCGTGTGCGCGGGCTCGCGTTGTTCATCGCTTGCGACATTCATCCGCTCAACAATACACGCGTGCTTGACTACCTCACCAATCGCCTCCAGGTGAGCGAGGAACAAAGGCTGGCCTGGTATCATCACTGGATTAACGTGGGGTTCGTCGCGCTGGAAGAGTCGCTTTCGCGTTGCGCGGCTACCGGCAAGTTTTGCCACGGTGATGAGCCGACGCTGGCCGATGTGTGCCTGGTGCCCCAGGTCTACAACGCCTACCGCTACAAAGTCGACATGACGCCTTACCCCACGCTTCGGCGCATCAACGAGACCTGCCTCGCCCGGCCGGCGTTTGACAAAGCCCGTCCCGAAAAGCAGCCCGACGCTGTCCCGTAAATAGTTTGGACCGAAGATTTGAAGTAGCTTGGGCGGCGAGGCGGGAGAAGCAGACGGAAGTAGAGTCATTTTCCTTCTGGAATTCGCCGTTCTGATGTTGCAGAGTCTGAACGCGGACGCGCCGGACCGAACTCGACATACCAGTTCGTTCGCTCTTAGTCTGTGCGGGGTCTTCCGCTCGCGGCGCGCTAGGCGAGTGCGTCGCCCACAACTGAGAGATACCGGTTAACGGGCGCCGCGTGTCAGAGCAAAAAGTGCACGATTAAAACGGCGACGGTGATGACGAAGGCCGCCGGTATCAGCCGGCGAGCGGTATAGCGGATTCTCAGCGCCAGTTCACGGCGCTGACCGCGGTAGGCGACGTGCACGGCCGTCAATTCGACCATGGCCAGAAAGGCGAAAACGTAGCAGCTCAGGAAAAAACCGTCGGCGAAGGTTAAGTACGGGACGCGCGGAAGGGTCAGAGCGATTGCGAACGCGAACGCGATGATCGTCAGAATCGTGGTCACGGCGATCTGAACCTGGCTGGAAGGCTCGCCCGGATCGAACCAGAAGACCGTCCACGACACCATTACCATCAGCAGCAGCGGCAGAAATACCTTCCAGATGTAAAAGGGAACGCGGCGCTGAATCGTGAGCACGAACCTGGCCTCGGGAATCGCCCTGCCGCGCGCCGTGCGCGAGTGGCCCAGACTCGACGTGAGCGAGCGGAACTCCCACGACTCCAGCGAGGAATAGGAACTGAACTCGGCCGCGGTCCACACCGGCTGGTCGCTCGCAACAAAAGCTATCACGGACTGCTGCGTAATAAATGGATGGACGATGACATCGAGTCTTTGGCTGTCGAACGGGAACGGCCGCAACTCGAACGTGGATGTCATGGTGGCGTCGAACCTCTCGGTATACTCGACCTCTCCGCCGGGTTCGACCTTTAGCGAGGTCTCCAAGAGATTGCGCGGCCCGGAACTGTTGATCAGCACCAACTGCGGTTGCCACACCGAGCCCAGCCTCAACGCGCGGAACCCGTCAGCGGGTCCGGTGGGGTGATACGCGAGCCTCGGATCACGCCAATCGGCGAGCAAGTAGCCGGTGAGGTCGAAGCGCTCCTTGACTTCGTCAATGTCGGAAAGATTCAGCACGTGAAGCGCGACCGCGACCTTGACCGGTCCGCCATCGGTGGGAGGCGGCAGAAGCAGTGCATTAGGATCGAGCGCCACCGCGGCAGCCGGCGCGGCCGCGGTTGGCGCAGCCGGCGCGATCGCAACGCGGCCGCCAAGCATTGCCGCCGCAAGCGTCAGCATTCCCATTCGCCAGCGTGACGGCCCGCTTTCCAAAAGGTCTACCTGGTCTGCGCCATCAGGGCTTTCGCCAAAGCAACGCCACCAAAAGGCCGCTGCAGCCTAGGACCGGATACCGAGCATCCATCGTTACATATGAGCGAGCGTCGTAGTAGCCTAGAGCCCCCTATCGCGGGCCCGGCCGCGCAACCGGGTTTGCTCGACGCCAAGTCGCAACCGGCATCAAAAGCGGCACCGGACGATCGGAGGAAACTTTGGAATCGCGTAAGTGCCCGATTTGATCGGTGGGCGGTGCGGGGTTCGAACCTGCGACCCCCGGCTTGTAAGGCCGGTGCTCTTCCGCTGAGCTAACCGCCCGGCTGACAGAGGCTCATTTGCCGGCGGTTCCCCGGCCTATAAAACTGCGCTTACGATACCGGGGCGGCAGTGGGGGCCGCTTCTACGCCCTGATTGAGCGAATCCTTGAGCTGTTTGCCCGCCCTGAACTTTGCCGAGCGGCCGCCGGCGATCTGGATTGACTCGCCGGTTTTGGGGTTGCGTCCGCTGCGCGGACGTCTGATGGATACGGCGAAGGTGCCAAAGCCCGATATGTTGACTCGCTCTCCCTGTTTGAGGGCGGTCGTGACTTCGTCGATGATTACGTTGATTGCGTGTTCGGCTTCGCTGCGGTTCAAGCCCGCTTTAGCTGCCAGTCCGTCGATCAATTCAGCTTTCGTCATATAACACTACCGGCGCGATGCGCCGCCGCATCCGGGCGGTCCGCTGTGGCCGCTCGTCGTATGGTTTATCCGTCTTAGACCCGCAAGGCTGATCGGCCGCGTCACGACTCAGAAATTCGGCGGCACGGCCGGGCCTTCTTCCACCTCTTCCTCTTCACTAGCCGCGTCGCCAGCCGGTTGATCATGGTTGGCCACAGCCGCCGGCCGCGTCGGCGGCGAGAGAAAGGCCTGGCGGCCTGTGGCTATCAGCGCGCAGCGCAGCACCTCGTCCATGTCCTCGACCTGCGTCAGCGTTACGTTCTTCAAGATGGCAGCCGGGATTTCCTCGATATCCTTGGCGTTTTCCTTGGGCACCAGCACCTCTTTGATTCCTCCGCGATGGGCCGCCAGGACCTTCTCTTTAAGTCCGCCGATAGGCAGCACGCGACCGCGCAAGGTTATCTCGCCGGTCATCGCCAGGTCGTTGCGCACCGGCAGCCGGCAGAGGGCCGAAACCAGCGCGGTGGCGACGGTGATTCCCGCTGAGGGGCCATCCTTCGGCGTCGCCCCTTCAGGGATATGGATGTGGATGTCAACCTTCTGGTAGAAGGTCGGGTCCAGCTCCAACCTCTTGGCACGCGAGCGCACGTAGGACATCGCCGCGCGCGCGCTTTCTTGCATCACGTCGCCGAGTTGGCCGGTCACCGTGAGCTTGCCGCGCCCGGGCATTACGGTGACTTCGACGCTCAGAAGTTCGCCACCGTTCTCGGTCCACGCTAGTCCCGTGACCACCCCGATCTGCGGCTCAGTTTCCGCTAGCCCGTAGCGAAAGCGCGTTGGCCCGAGGTACTTGGCGAGGTTGGCCGCGTTGACCTTAACGCTTGCATTACGGTCGTTCTTGACCACCTCGACCGCTGCCTTGCGACATATAGCGGCAATCTCTCGCTCCAAATTACGCACGCCGGACTCGCGGGTGTAACGGCGGACCACGCCGAGCAGGGCCTGGTCGGAAAACTCAATATTGTCCTCTCTAAGCCCGTTGGCTTCGCGCTGCTTCTTGACGAGATAGCGCTTGGCTATGTTGAGCTTCTCGTGCTCGGTGTAGCCTGGCAGGCGAATTATCTCCATCCGGTCCTGCAGGGGGCGCGGAATCCGCTCCAGCATGTTGGCCGTGGTGATGAAGATTACCTTGGACAGGTCGTAATCAACGTCGAGGTAGTGGTCATTAAAGGTGCAGTTCTGCTCCGGGTCGAGCACCTCGAGCAACGCGGAAGACGGGTCGCCCCGAAAGTCGGTGGACATCTTGTCGACTTCGTCGAGCAGGAAAACGGGATTACCGGAACCCGCCTTGCGCATGCTCTGGATTATCTTGCCCGGCAACGCGCCGATATAGGTGCGACGATGGCCGCGAATCTCCGCCTCGTCGCGCACCCCGCCCAGCGAGACGCGCACGAACTTGCGCCCGGTCGCGCGCGCGATGGAGCGGCCGAGCGAGGTTTTGCCCACCCCGGGCGGCCCCACCAGGCACAGGATCGGACCCTTTATCTCGCCCACGAGCGATTGCACGGCCAGGTATTCCAGAATGCGCTGTTTGACCTTTTCCAGGCCGTAGTGGTCCTCTTCCAGAATCCGCTCCGCTTCCTTGATGTCGAGCTTGTCGTCGGTGTACTCGTACCACGGCAGGGACAAGAGCCAGTCGAGGTAGTTGCGCACCACCGTGGCCTCGGCCGACATCGGGGACATCATCTTGAGCTTTTTGATCTCGCGCTCACACTTCTCGCGCGCCTCGGCGGACATCCGCTTTTCGCGCAGCTTCTCCTCGAGCTCCTGGATCTCGTTCTTGAACTCGTCTTTCTCGCCGAGCTCCTTTTGGATCGCGCGCATCTGCTCGTTGAGGTAGTACTCCTTCTGGGTCTTCTCCATTTGCTTTTTGACCCGGTTGCGGATGCGCTTTTCCACCTCCAGAATCTCGAGCTCCGAGCGCATGTAGCCGAGCAGACGCTCCAGGCGTTCGGCAGGATTGGCCACCTCGAGCAGGGCCTGTTTGTCTTCGAGCTTGATACCGACTTGGCCGACCAGCTTGTCGGCCAGATAGGCCGGGTCATCGATGGCGGCGATCGAAGCGACGACCTCGGGCGGCACTTTGCGGTTCAAGCGCACGTAATTGTCGAAAGTCGCGCTCACCGAGCGCATCAGCGCCTCAACCTCGGTCGTGCGCTCGCAGCGCTCTTCGATCTCTTCTACCTCGACTTCGAAAAAATCGTCGACCCTGACGTAGCGCAGGATACGCGCGCGCCGCTTGCCTTCAACCAGCGCCTTGACGGTGCCGTCGGGCAGGCGCAAAAACTGCACGATCACGCCCAGCGCGCCCACCCGATAGATATCTTCGGGCGCCGGCTCGGAGACCCGGGCGTCTTTTTGCGCCGCCAGCAGAAGCAGCCGCTTGTGCGCCTGGGCCTCTTCCAGCGCGCGAATCGACTTTTGGCGCCCGACGAAAATCGGATAGACCTCGTGCGGAAAGACGATAAGCTCGCGTAGGGGTAAAAGGGGGGCAATCTTGGTCGGGTTCACGTCGCGATCATCCTTTCTGTCATTGCGAAACAGCATCTTCTGCTCTGACCCCGGTGCGGGGTAAGCCGGCTCAGGCCGTTTCCGCTGTCTTCTGGTAGACCAACAGCGGCGCCTCCTTGCGGTCGATCACCTCTTCCGAGATTACCACTTCTTTGATAGTGGGCTGAGAGGGAATGTCGTACATCACGTCCAGCATGATGTTCTCCATGATTGCGCGCAGCCCGCGAGCCCCGGATTTGCGCTTGAGCGCTTCGCGCGCGATCGCGCGCAGCGCCGCGTGAGCGAACTTCAGGTGGACGTGCTCCATGTCAAACAGCTTCTGATATTGGCGCACCAGCGCGTTCTTCGGCTCGGTCAGGATTCGCACCAGCGCGTCTTCGTCCAACTCCGACAGCGTCGCGATCACCGGTAAGCGGCCGACGAACTCCGGTATGAGGCCGAACTTCAGAAGGTCTTCGGGCTGCACCTCAGCCAGAAGCTCGGAGATGGTGTGCGGGTCGCGCCGCGTCAGCTCCGCGCGAAATCCCATCGTCTTGCCCGCGATTCGCCGGCGCACGATGTCGTCCAGGCCGACGAAGGCCCCACCGCAGATGAACAGGACGTTGGTCGTGTCGACCTGCAAGAACTCCTGTTGGGGATGTTTGCGGCCGCCCTTGGGCGGCACGCTGGCGGTGGTGCCCTCGACTATCTTGAGCAGGGCTTGCTGCACGCCCTCGCCGGACACGTCGCGGGTAATCGAAGGGTTATCGCCTTTGCGCGCGATTTTGTCGATCTCGTCGATGTAGACAATTCCGCGCTGGCAGCGCTCGATATCGTAGTCGGCATTCTGCAGCAGCGACAGGATGATGTTCTCCACGTCCTCGCCGACGTAGCCTGCCTCGGTGAGCGACGTCGCATCCGCGATCGTGAACGGCACCTGAAGAAAACGCGCCAGAGTTTGCGCCAACAGGGTCTTGCCCACGCCGGTCGGGCCGATGAGCAGGATGTTGGACTTCTGCAGCTCGACGTCGGCGCTCACCATCTGCGAATCGATCCGCTTATAGTGGTTGTGCACGGCGACGGCGAGGATCTTCTTCGCCCGCTCTTGCCCGATCACGTACTGGTCAAGCACGCGCTTGATCTCGGTCGGCTTGGGCACCGAGGAGCTTTGGCTGAAGGCCTCGTCGCCATCGGTCTCTTCGGCGATGATGTCGTTGCACAATTCGATGCATTCGTCGCAAATGTAAACCGTGGGCCCCGCGATCAGCTTGCGTACTTCGTCCTGACTCTTGCCGCAGAACGAACACACCAGGTTGCCAGTGCGGTCATCGTGCTTTGCCATACTGCCTCCAGCGCTTCAGTCTAGGCCCTCCGGCTTACGATTATCTCATCGATAAGCCCATACTCAACCGCCTGTACGGGATCCAAAAACAGGTCGCGGTCGGTGTCTTTCTCGATTTTGCGCAAGCTCTGGCCCGTATGCTTGGCCAGAATGTTATTTATCTCCTCGCGCAGGCGTAAAATTTCGCGCGCCTGGATTTCGATATCGCTGGCTTGTCCCTGCGCCCCGCCCAGCGGCTGGTGCATCATAATCCGGCAGTGCGGCAGGGCAAAGCGCCGGCCTTTTTCGCCCGCCGCCAAGAGCACCGCCGCCATGCTTGCCGCCTGTCCCAGACATACCGTGGAGACCGGCGGCTTGATAAACTGCATCGTGTCGTAGATCGCCAGGCCGGCCGACACCGAGCCTCCAGGCGAGTTGAGATAAAAGCTGATCTCCTTGTCCGGCTCTTCCGCTTCCAAAAAGAGTAGCTGGGCGGTGACCAGATTGGCCACGTCGTCGTTGATCTCACTGCCGAGGAAAACGATGCGGTCCTTGAGCAAGCGCGAGTAAATGTCGTAAGCCCGCTCTCCCCGCGCCGTCTGCTCGACCACGATAGGAACTAAGTTGGCCATGGCCGGGCCGCCCGCGCTTTGCCCCGTACTCGAAGCTCCGCGTTGATTCACAAGCCTATTTTAGTGGGTTTGAGAAATCCGGACAACATAAAACTCGCTTTGGCGCTCAAGCTTGCTCGGCGGGCGCGCCGCTATTGGACTGGTTCACCAGCCATTGTAAGGCTTTCTCCCGATGCAGCGCGGCGCGCAGGTTCAAGCGGTTTTCCTCGCGCGCGTAAAATTTGGCCACCCGTTCGCGCTCGCGTCCGCTCTCGCTTACCAGCTTGGCCACTCTGGCGGCCAACTCATCGTCGGTGACCGCGATATTTTCTTGCGCCGCGAGCGCCTCAACGAGCAGCCGCTCGCGCACGCGCCTGGTGGCCCAGCCGTTGAGCTCCTCGCGCCGGCTGTGCACGCGCTCGGCGGCCGTTTCCTCGCCGAGCCCTTCGGCGCGCAGCAGCGCGGCGGTCTCGGCCTCCAGGCGCGTCAACTCGCGCGCGACCATCGACTCGGGCGGCTCGACCGGATTGCGCTCGACCAAGAGCTTGAGCGCCTGTTGGCGCGCTTGTTCCTGAGCGCGCTCCTGCGCCTGCGCGAGAAACGTCTGGCGCGTATGCTCGCGCAACTCTTCCAAGGTTTCGAACGCGCCCAAGTCGCGGGCGAACTCGTCGTCAAGCGCCGGCAGTTCCCGATATAAAATATCTTTAACCACCACGCTCCACTCGACCGTCTGACCGCGCAGATGGGGCTCGGCGTAATCGGTGGGATAGCTCTTGGTCAAACGCTTTGGCTCGCCGGTTTGGGCGCCCTCGATAAGCTCGAAAAGCCCGTGCTTGAGCGCACGCTCGGAGACCTCGACAAGCTGCGGCTCGCCGTCCACCTCCGGCAGCGGTTTGGTCCCCGCCTGGGCCGTCACCTGCACCAACGCGAGGTCGCCACCCTCGACCCGCGAGCGCCCCGACACCTTTTTGAGCGGGGCGTGGCCCTGACGCAACCGCTCGAGCGCTTGCGCAATCTCCTCCTCGCTGACCTCGGCCGGCGCCGGCGCAAGGCTCCATCCGTGATAGTCCTTGACCACAATCTCGGGTTTTAGGTCGAAGACCGCGGCAAAGCGCAAAAGCTTGGGAAACTCCGCCTGCTCGGTCACTATCTCGGGCTCGACCGCCGGCTTAAGCGCGTGCTCGGCAAGAGCTTTTTCAGTCGACTCGCGGATGAGCTTTTGCATTACTTCGCCGCGCACTTGGTCGCCGAAAAAGCGCTCCAGCAGCCGGCGCGGCGCGCGCCCCGGGCGAAAGCCCTTAAGTCGCACCTGGCGTCCCAGCTCGCGGTACGCCTGATCAAGCTCCCGCTCGATCTCTTCGGCGCCGAGTTCGATCGTAAGCTTGCGTCGCAGGTCCGAGGGACTCTCAAGATTAATGTTCATACGTCCAAACCCTAGCCTTTCCGGATGAGATTCGTAAACCGTCGATGCGGCTAATAAGTTCAAGCAAACGCACGCCCGCGGTGCAACGAGTTTCGCACAAAACGCTGCCCTGCCTCGCGCGTCCCTCGCTCACAACGTAATCTCTTTAGCCAAA
Organism: Deltaproteobacteria bacterium; assembly: GCA_021831785.1. Taxonomy (GTDB): domain Bacteria; phylum Desulfobacterota; class Binatia; order Binatales; family Binataceae; genus JAJYYI01. The sequence continues at coordinate 94,118 of JAKBMB010000020.1, forward strand.
GCCGACCCTCGGAATAATTTTGGCCTCGATAATTTCCACTCGGGAACCAAAGCATTTTACGTGCCAGCAGCACCGATGAAAGTTCTGCGATCTCGCTTCATCGCGCCGAACCCGGCCAAGCCACGACATCCAAGGTCCGGCCGCCCGCTTGACGGCTCACCAAGCGCTGGATTATTTCCAAGCAAAAGCTATACTGCTTAGCCTACCTTTCGTATCATAATTTCAAGTGTTGGGATTGTTTATCATTTCACGGAGGCCCTCGGCCGATGAGTGAGTCAAATATTATGCTGCCCAGCCTAACCGGCGGGCAGGTAACAATTCTTTGGTTGGTTTTGCTCTCCGCGCTGATAGCCCTGCTCTACGGGCTGCATCTGGTTCGGGTGGTGATGCGCGCCACGCCTGGACCTAAGTCGCTGACCGATGTTTCCGACGCCATCGAGGAGGGCGCGATGGCTTACCTCGCGCGCCAAGTCAGAACGATGCGTTGGTTTGTCTTGGCGATTACGGTCGGCCTTTTTCTGCTTTACCGGCGCGTCTACCCCGGGTTGGCTTTGCCGCTTGGCATCTCGATTGCCTTTCTGATGGGCGTTAGCGCGTCATACTTCGCCGGCTACGTGGGAATGTGGCTAGCGGTCAAAGGCAACGTGCGCAGCGCTAACGCGGCGCTGACCGGCTTCAAGGAGGCGATGGAGCTGGCCTTCAAGGCCGGCGGCGTGTCCGGCATGTTCACCGTGGGCCTGGGCCTTTTGGGCGCTACGATAATTTTTCTTATTTTTCGCGAGAACGCGATGAAGGTGCTGGTTGGATTCGGCTTCGGCGGCTCGCTGGCGGCGCTTTTCATGCGCGTGGGCGGCGGAATATACACCAAGGCGGCCGACGTGGGCGGCGATTTGGTGGGCAAGGTTGAAGCCGGCATTCCCGAGGACGACCCGCGCAACGCGGCGACCATCGCCGACAACGTGGGCGACAACGTCGGCGACTGCGCCGGGATGGCCGCCGACGTGTTCGAATCGTACGAGGTCACGCTAGTGGCGGCGATAATTCTGGCCGCCTACGCGGTGAGCGAACCCGACTTCGTCAAGCTCTACGGCGCCGCGGCCGGGGCGTTTGCGATGAAGCTCGTTATCTTTGCTCTGATGCTGCGGGCGGTCGGAGTATTTTCGTCGATCTTGGGCATCATGGCGGTGCGAGTACCGAGCGGCAGCACGCTGGTCGATCCTATGCGCCCGATTATAAATGGCTACATCGTGTCGGCGATCGCGTCGGTTGTCGGGTTTTTCATCGTCAACTATTTCTTCATTCAAGACCCGCACACCGGGGCAACCGACTGGCGCTTTTCGCTGGTCGCGACCTTCGGCATCCTGCTCGCCGTGGCTACCCTGTGGCTAACCAATTACTTCACCCATCCCGACCGCCGTCCGACTACCGAGACGGCGACCGCGGCGAAGACCGGCGTGGCCACGTTGATTCTTAGCGGTCTGGCCGAGGGCATGGAGGCTTCGGTGTGGGCGGTTCTATTGATCGCGATTGCGATTATCGGCGCGATGGCGGTATTTCATGAATCGCTCGCGCTTCAGTTTTACGGTATCGCGTTAACCGGCCTGGGGCTTTTGACCACTACCGGCTTTATCCTGGCGATGGACACCTACGGACCGATCACCGACAACGCTCACGGAATTTTCGAGATGGGCGGGGTTCATCGTGAGGACGCATCGCGCACGCTGTCGTGGATGGACGCCATCGGCAACACCACCAAAGCGCTGACCAAGGGCTTGGCGATCGCCACGGCGGTCATCGCCGCCGTCTCGCTGTTCCGCTCCTTCATCGACGAGGCGCATCTGGGGGTGATGGGCGTGCAGATAAATATGCCGACAGTGTTCGTCGGCTTGCTCATCGGCGGCGCCGTGCCGTTTCTCTTTAGCTCGTTTGCGATCAAGGCGGTGGGACGCGCGGCCTTCGGCGTCGTGGTAGAGGTGCGCCGCCAGTTCCGTGAGCATCCCGGCATCATGGAGGGCAAGGAGCGGCCCGACTATCGCCGCTGCGTGGACATCGTTACCGCCACCGCGCAGAAAGAGCTGCTCGGCCCCGCAATTCTAGCCATCTTCGCCCCGCTGCTGGTCGCCTTCGCGCTCGGCGTGGGGGCGCTCGGCGGTTTTCTTGGCGGGACGATCCTGTGTGCGCAGTTGCTCGCCGTGTTCATGGCCGACACCGGTGCCACCTGGGACAATGCCAAGAAGAAGATCGAAGATGGTTTCCTCGGCGGCAAAGGCACCGAGATCCATAAGGCCGCGGTCGTAGGCGATACCGTGGGCGATCCGTTCAAGGACACCGCAGGGCCGGCGCTTAATCCGATGATCAAAGTCATGAACCTGGTGGCGATTCTTGCCGCGCCGTTTGCGCCAGCCGCCGGTGCGGGCCTCACTCTCGGCCGCATCCTGGTGGTTGTTGTAAGCCTTGTCTTGCTCAGCATCGCCGTCGGACTCTCCAAGCGCGGTTCGATCATCGAGGAGCAGGCCGGGGAAAAACCCGCCGAGGCCGCCGCGTAAGAGGGCCGCATCCGCATAGGACGGAGCGTCCCGTCGCGAACACGCCCGACGCCCAGAGGCGGCGTCGCCGGCCGGGTCGGTGGCATCAGCACATAGGCCGCAACCGCGCCGACGGGCAAGGGACGCTGGGGCGGGTTGTAGTCCTGGAATCAGCGCCCCTGGATGGCGGCGGGATTTTGATAGGGAGCCGTACCTTGCGGACCCGCGAGGCCGCCCTGAGGGCCAGACCCGTAGTTAATTACCTGCTGGCGCAGCATCTGCTCGCGCAGCATCTGCTGCATGAACTCGCGACTAACGCCCTCGCCGCGCAACAGTTTTGTCCGCTCCTTGGGGCTCATCTGGGTCCAAATCTGAGCTGCGGTAATCGCGTCGCCACGGCTTACGGCCGAGTAGTACTGCTCCTGAGGAGTGGGGCCGTGATGAAACGGCCAGCACGCAGCCAGCGCGAGCAGCATGACCCCAACGGCAAGCCGACCGCTGGCCGCAGGGGCGAAACCAGAGGGCGCATCGCGCTCGGCAACGCGTTTAATCATGACCTTGGTCGGACCCCGCTTCGACCATGCTCATATACCTTAGCGCGAAAGCTCCGCAAGCACGAAGGTTAGGCATCGCGTTGCACCAGTATTGCTATGACGTTCGGCGCGGCTCGCCCTTGATGCGTGATGGGAAGGAGCGTGACGGTTTAGGTTTTTGGCGCCTTGCTTGCCGGGATAATCTCTGACCGTGCGCGGGCAATGCCCTTGACTTTCAACCGTGGATTGCGCCTGAGATAATAGGTTTGATGCAGTTTCGTGAGGCAAACGTAACATTTGACGCAAGGGAAGTTCTGCGCCGCGCTCTTTACCCCGGTTACGACGCCGATATTGTCACTCTGGGCATCGTCGAGGAAATCGCACCGCTTGCCGACGGCGGTGTAACCGTGACCTTGCGCCAGGGCGGGACGCGCGAGGACGTGATGCGCGAGGTGGCGCAGCAAGTGCGCGAGCTTCTAAGCGGCGAGCTTAAGCTTTCCAAGGTGGAGGTGGCGGTGCGCCGCCTCGAGCCCGAGTTGGGCGAGAGGACCGGCCGCGTCGCGCTCGATGGCGTGCGCTACGTCGTTGCCGTGGCTAGCGGCAAGGGCGGCGTCGGCAAGTCGACCGTGGCGGCCAATCTGGCAGTTGCGCTCAGTCATTTGGGTTATGCAGTGGGGCTGCTCGATGCGGACATTTACGGCCCGTCGGTGCCGATGATGTTCGGCACCGCAGGGGCGCGGCCGCAAAGCGCCGGAGAGCAGCGCTTCTATCCCGTCGAACGCCATGGCATCAGCCTGATTTCGATCGGCATGTTTCTGACCGAGCGGGCGCCGGTTATCTGGCGGGGTCCGATGGTAATGGGCGCGGTGCGTCAGTTTCTCAAGGATACCGTATGGCGGTCGCGGGATTTCCTCATCGTCGATCTGCCGCCTGGCACCGGCGACGCTCAATTGACCCTTGCCCAGCAGGTTTGCCTGGATGGGGCGTTGATCGTTACCACGCCGCAGGATGTGGCGCTGCTGGACGCGGCGCGCGCGCTCAAGATGCTTCGTCAGGTGCACTGTCCGCTGCTTGGGGTTATCGAAAACATGAGCTATTTCGTCTGTCCGGATTGCGGCGAGGTTGACGAGATCTTCGGTCACGGCGGCGGCGAGAGGATGGCGCGCAGCGAAAATCTCAAGCTGCTTTCGCGCCTGCCGCTTTATGCCGAGGTCCGCGAGGCGGGCGACCGGGGTATCCCCGTCGCGCTGAGCGAGCCCGAGCATCCGGCCAGCCGAGTGTTCTTGGAGTTAGCGCGAGAGGTTGCGGCCCAGGTCGAAGGCCAAAGTCAATAGCGCTTTCGACAACGAGGGACGATATTCAAGTTGAGGCCTTCAAGTCGGCTCGAAGTCTCGCGCAAGCTCGTTTGGCTGCGGCCGGCGCCACCGCCGTTGCGCGGAATTTTCCCTCGTTAGACGATGGCAACTCTGATCACCGAAGAGTGCATCAACTGTGGGGCATGCGAACGCGAATGTCCTAATCATGCGATATACGAGGGCGGCAAGGCCTGGGAGCTGGAAGGCAAAAACGGCGCGCCGCTCAGGGCGGACATTTACTACATAGTTGTGGACAAATGTACCGAATGTGTCGGCTTTTTCGCGCGCGAGCAGTGCGCTGTGGTGTGCCCGGTTGACTGCTGCGTGCCTGACCCGAATATTCCGGAGACCGAGGCCGCGCTGCTGGAGCGCGCCAAAAAGCTGCATCCCGAACTCAGCTTCAACGGCAATTTTCCGTCGCGCTTTCGCGCAGCCTGAGCGAGCCGTTGGGAGGGTATCCGGTCCTTTTAGGTGCGCGGTGCGGGTCGCGGGCGTGCTCGTCTCAGGGGCGCCGTCAAATTACGGCCACCTGAACGGTGGGCCCTTTGCCGCAAGGCTCGGAAGAGCCTGCGCAGATAGATACCGGAGGTCGATGCGCTAGACTGCGCGCCGGCGCGGGCTTGGCGGACCAATCCATTCGGCCGTCGCCTAGGCGATGAAGCATTCGCCCCGCCAGCTTTCCGACGACCTTGCGCGCGAGCGCACCGAGCAGTTTATTCGCGGCGAAATCGAGCGTTAGCGCGCTCGCCCCGTGGCGCGCCTGAGCGCCGCCTGCTGCAATCGCGCCAGCCTGCGTACGCGGTTCCGGCGGGCGGGCGCGTGTCTTTGCTCCAGGTCTATCAGGTCTGTCGCCCCGCGAAATAGGCCGCGTGGGTGTGACGGCCGTCGGATCGCCGCGACAAGACGAAGAGGAGCGGGGCGTGGTGCGTCGGCAAACCAAGCCAAAGGCATCCGTCCGCAGTCTCGGCCTCGTGCGAAGGGACGAAATCGGGCCTCTTGGGGAGCGACTGAGGCCGCCGAGAGCAGAACCGTCCCTAGCTGTCATGCCGGGAGAAATTTGCACTATACCTGCTTTGGCGGTAGCAGCGAACAGGCAAATTCTGCTTGACTAGTACTATTCCGGCGACGAGCGGAGCGCGAAGGGTCGGTTAGTTGGCCGACTTATGCGGCTGTGGTCTGCCGCGAGAGGAAAGAGGCCGGGGGTGCGAGCGGCATGGGGGAACCACAGGTGGCCGGTCCGGGCGGTGAAAAACGCCTCCCAACGCGGCGATGATGGGACCAAAAGCGGTCTTATAGGGCGAACCACGGCAACCGGGCATCACCGAGTGGCGGGCAGGTTCGCTCACTTTCGCGCCGCTCCGATAACGGTCTGTAGGAAAAGATGGATGAGGTATGTCGGAGGCAGTTCACTACATCTTGGCGATGTTGCAGCATGTAGCAAGCTTTTGCCTAGCGGCTTCTGTTTGTTTGTACGCGGCGCAGGCGGCAGCCGGCCTATGGTTCGCACACAAGAGCGCATCCCCACCCCCTCTACCCAAAAACCTTCCGTTGGTGGCGCTGCTCAAACCGCTGCACGGAGTGAGCCGGGAGCTGCCGGAATGTCTGGAAACTTTCTTTAGGCTTGACTATCCGCGCAAGCTTTTCGTGTTTGGAATCACGGACGAGAGCGATCCGGCCGGGCAGGTTGTGGAATCCATGAAGCGCCGGCATCCGTCCGAAGCGGTCATTACCACGGTGGGCGAGGAACCGGCAAGTAATCGCAAGATAGGCAAACTCGCGAGAATGGTTCGCGCGGTGCCGGACGCGGACATCATCGTGATGACCGATGCGGACATGGAGGTGGCGCCTGACTACCTTTGTCGCGTCGTCGCAGAACTTCAGCAGGACCACACGGTTGGCCTGGTGACATGCGCCTGTCGCGCGCGGCCATCGGGGCCGGCGCTCGCCGCAAGGTTGGAGGCGCTTTTTGTCAATACGGATTTCACGCCCATTGCGCTGCTGTCGAACATCATAGAGCCGATGCGCCACGCGTACTCGGCGACTATCGCGATTCGGCGCGAGGTCCTCGACGCTGCGGGAGGACTGGAAAAAATCAAGAACTGCTCCGGCGATGATATCATTCTCGGACGGCGCGTAGCGCAAGCCGGCTACAAGGTGCGGCTCTCGAGCGCGGTCGTTACGAACGTCACCGACCAGACGACGATCGCCGAGTTCTGGCAGCGGGAGTTGCGCGGCGCTCGCGTGGATCGCATAGCTCGCCCGATCAGCACAGCGAAGATTTTAATCAATGGACCATTTTGGGGGGCTGCGCTGCTCGCGGTGTCCGGTTTCAGTGGATGGACGCTCGGGGTGATGGTGTCGGTTCTGCTCGCCCGTCTGGCTCTGGCTGCTTTGATTCTGGAGCGCGTGCTGAGACTCCCGCGCAGCGCGCTGCGAGACCTATGGCTTGTGCCCCTCAAGGACTTGTTCATGGCCGCCGTATGGTTTGTAGGTCTGCGTGGTAACACGGTGCAATGGCGCAGCAGACGCCTTCGCTTGCTGCCTAATGGTCTGTATGAGGAAATCGAGCCTCCTAAAAGCGCCATTTGACCGCAACTGCTGTGCTGTTAGAATCATCGGCTGCGGCCTCGGATGCCCGCGCTTACTTGCCTAGTGCCCGGCGGGCAAGCTGGCCGCAGCTTAAGCTCGTGACATCTTGCTCGCCTGGCGATCCCCAGCTACCGAAAAAAGGAGGGGTTGACGAACGTGCGCATCATAGTCCTCGGCGGTGACGGGTACTGCGGCTGGCCGACGGCCCTCCACCTATCGGATAGAGGCCACGAGATTCTGATCGTCGATGACTTCAGCCGCCGCCGCATCGATTATGAGCTCGGCACCGAAAGCCTCACCCCGATTGAAATACTCCACACGCGCATAAAGACCTGGCAGAACCTCTCCGGCCGACGAATTCAACTGGCGGTTGGAAGTGTCAACGACTACGAATTTATGGCCGACGTGATGCGCGGCTTTGCTCCGGAGTCGATCGTTCATTATGCGGAGCTCCGGTCTGCGCCTTACTCGATGATCGATCGGCAACACGCGATACAGACCCAGCTACATAACATCGAGGGTACGCTCAATCTGCTGTACGCGATGAAGGAGTTCGCTGGCGACTGTCATTTGATCAAGCTCGGCACGATGGGTGAGTACGGACAGCCCAACATCGATATCGAGGAGGGCTTCATCGAGGTTCACCATAATGGCCGCAGTGACATTTTGCCGTACCCGATGCAGCCCGGCTCTTTCTACCACCTTTCGAAGGTGCACGATAGCCAGAACATCATGTTCGCGTGCAAAATTTGGGGTCTACGCGCAACCGACCTGCATCAGGGCGTCGTTTACGGGACGATCACGGATCAGATCGTGCTCGATGACCGGCTGCTAAACCGGTTCGACTATGACGACGTATACGGCACCGCGCTTAACCGCTTCTGCGTGCAGGCCGCGATTGGCCATCCACTGACAGTCTATGGGAAGGGAGGTCAGACGCGCGGCTTCATCGATATTCGCGATACGGTTAGCTGTATTGAACTGGCGGCGATTCACCCGCCGAGGCCCGGCCAGTACCTGGTTATGAACCAGTTTACAGAGCATTTCAGCGTCATGGAGCTTGCGCAGAAGGTGACGGAGGCAGCCGCCAAGCTCGGGCGCGTGGTGGAGATTGAGAAGGTTCCAAATCCCCGTGTTGAAACCGAGGACCACTACTACAATCCGAAAAATACCAAGCTCCTGGACCTCGGCCTACAGCCACGCTACCTCTCACAGTCGCTGTTCGACTCCCTGCTTAACATCGCCGTCAAGTATCGTGATCGCCTGAAGCCCGAGGTTATCGCGCCCAAGGTGAACTGGCGTAATGTCACGAACCCGGAAAGGGGGCACCAGTTCTTCATCGGCGCCAAGCCGGAGCGGTGAGGTTCCGTCAAAGCCCGTCCCTTGTGTTTTCGCCGGAGGGTGGCGCTACCGTGCGCCGGCGCGGGCTTGGCGGAGCAAATCTATTCGGCTGCTGCCTACGCGATGAAGCCTCCGCCCCGCCGGCTTCCCGACGGCCTTGCACGCGCGCGCACCGAGCAGTTCGTTCGCGGCGAAATCGAGCGTTAGCGTGCTCGCCGTTGACCACCTGAGCGCTGCCCGCCGCAATCGCATGCGCACGCGGCGGCTCGTCTTTGCTCCGGGTCTGCCTGCGTCGTACAATAGGCGACGTGGGACTAGCCGCGGGACTAAAGGATAGGACCATCGTGGTCGGCGTCAGCGCCAGCATCGCCGCCTACAAGGCTGCCGAGTTGGTCCGCTTGCTGGCCACGCGGGGCGCCAAGGTCAAGGTGATGATGACGCGCGGCGCGGTGGAGTTTATCGCGCCGCTGACGTTCCAGACGCTAAGCGGGGCTCCCGTCGCCACCGACCTTTTCAGCCTCACCCAGGAGTCGGAGATCGGTCATATCCGGCTCGCCGATACCGCCGACGCCATCGTTATCGCGCCGGCCAGCGCCGATTTGATCGCCAAAGCGGCGCTGGGTCTCGCCGACGACCTGCCGAGCACGGTGCTGCTCGCGGCGCGATGTCCGGTGGCTTTCGCGCCCGCCATGAACTTGCACATGTATCAACATCCCGCAACAGTCGAGAACTTAAACCGTCTGCGGGCGCGCGGATGCGCGATTATCGAGCCCGAGCAGGGAGCGCTTGCCTGCGGCTACGAGGGCGTGGGAAGGCTGGCCGAGCCGGCCGACATCGCGGACGAGGTCGAGCGATTGGTGACGGCGCTGGACCTTGCCGGCGAGCGAGTGCTGATTACCGCTGGTCCTACCCAGGAGCCGATCGATCCGGTGCGTTTCGTATCCAACCGCTCGTCAGGCAAGATGGGCGTCGCGCTGGCCCGCGCGGCTTGGATGCGCGGCGCGGATGTCCGTCTGGTGGCCGGGCCCGGCTCGGTGCGCGCGCCGCGCGCCGTGGAACGGTTCGATGTGTGCCAGGCGAGCGAGATGCTGGATTTGACCGCGCGCAACTTTCCCTGGTGCACGACTTTAATTATGGCTGCCGCAGTGGCCGACTTCCGCCCCAGTAGGCCCTCGGCGCGCAAGCTAAAAAAACAGCCCGATTACCTGCGGCTCGAGCTCGATCCGATTGCGGATGAGTTGCCGAGCTTGGCGCAAAAAAAAGGCGCGCGGCTGATGGTAGGCTTTGCCGCCGAGACCGATGCCTTGCGCGAGAACGCGCTCAACAAGCTGCGCGAAAAAAACCTCGACCTAATCGTGGGCAACGACGTGACGCAGCCCGGCGCCGGATTCGGCGGCGACACCAACGTGGTGACGATTGCCAGCCGCGAAGGTCAAACCGAGAGCTATCCGCTGATGGCTAAGGACGCGGTTGCGCACGTGATTCTCGATTGGGTGGTCCGTATGCGCCAGGCCGCCGCCGGCGGCCGTGCGCCAGTTGTCTCTTCGTCGGTCTAAGTGTCGCTTTTGCTTGCCGCGTTTTAAAGCGCGGCTTATCGCTACCGGCCGCGCCCGACCATCTTTGACCTTGGAGGGATTGCATGGGCAAGCTTTCTAAGCATCTCGACACCCTGCTCATCCATGCCGGCGAGCCGTCTCCGCTTATCGAAGGCGCCGTCAGCATTCCGATATTTCAATCAGGGACCTTCGAGTATCGGGGCGAATCGAGCTACTACGGGCTGCGTTACATCCGGCTCAGCAATACCCCAAATCATCTCGCGCTTCACCGGAAACTCGCGGCTGTCGAAAACGCCGAAGCCGCGCTCGTCACGGCCTCCGGGATGGCGGCGATTTCCACCACTCTGCTCGCGCTGCTTAGCCCGGGCGATCACATCCTAGCCCAGGGCTGCCTTTACGGCGGGACGCACAACCTGATGCGGGTTGAGTTTCCGCGCCTGAAAATCGAAGTTGACTTCATCGACGCCGACGCGCCAGCGTCATGGCCATCGCAGGTTAAAACCAACACGCGGGCGATCTACGTCGAGACCATCTCGAATCCGCTGATGCAAGTGATTGACCTTAAAGGGGTGGCGGCTTTCGCGCGCGATCGAGGGTTGCTCTCAATCATCGATAACACCTTTGCCACTCCGGTCAACTTCCGCCCCGCCGAGCATGGCTTCGACCTTTCGCTGCACAGCGCCACAAAGTATCTCAACGGCCATTCCGACGTCGTCGCCGGCGCCGTTATCGGCCGCGCGCCGCTGGTCGAGCGCATCAATCGCGCGTTGAGCCATCTCGGCGGCTCGCTCGACCCGCACGCGTGCTTCTTGATGCATCGGGGGATGAAGACGCTGGGCGTGCGCGTACGCCAGCAAAACCAGGCCGCGCTGTGTTTGGCCCGCTTCCTTGAACGGCATGCGAAGGTTGCCTCGGTCAATTATCCGGGCCTCGAACGCCATCCCCATTACTTGCGCGCGCGCGCGCTTTTTGACGGCTTCGGCGGGATGCTTTCATTCGAGCTCAAGGGCGGCGTCGCGGCAGCCGAGGCGTTCATCGGTAGGGTTACGCTGCCCATCTGCGCGCCAAGCCTCGGCGGCGTCGAGAGCCTCATTACCCGGCCGGTCACTACCTCCCATTCGGGCATGGCGGCGGTCGATCGCCAACGCGCCGGAATCAGCGACAGCCTCATTCGCTTCTCGGCCGGACTCGAAGCGACCGAGGACCTAATCGATGACTTTGAGCAAGCTCTTGCCACGGTCTGATTGGGCGCGGTTCAAAGCCGTCTTCTCGATACGCGGCCGTCGGGCGCGAGCGTCGGCTTGAGCCGGCGGGGACCGTTCAAGTCGCAGGACAGCAGGCCATTTCCCGGCACCGTGTTGAATTAAAGCATATGTTTAAAGTCCTTTGAGATTATGAGGATCGGGATTAACCTGCTGGGTTTGCTGCCGGGGATGATAGGGGGAGGTGAGACTTACATTCGTGGTCTTTTAGCTGGGCTTAGCCAAGTTGACCATGACAATGAATACGTTGTCTTCGCTAATCGCGACAATTACGCGACCTTCCACGGCTTGCCCCAGAACTTCAGGCTCGTGCGCTGTGGTTTTTCCGCTCGGTGGCGCGTTTGGCCGCTCTTCGTGACGCGGGTGCTGGGCGAACAGGTTTACCTCTCTTACAGAGCCGGGCGCGAGCGACTGGACGTTTTACACTCCCCGCTCGATACGATGCCGCTGCTCGCGCCGTGCGCCACGGTAATGACGCTGCACGACCTCAATTTCGACGCCGTACCCGAAGCAACCACCGCTTTTCGCCGGCGCATCGCGACGGCCCTGGTCAAGACGTGTGCTCGCAGAGCTACGGTGGTGGTGACGGTGAGCGAGTTCAGCCGCGCCGAGATCATCCGCGAGATCGGGCTCTCCTCCGACCGTGTGGAGGTGGTCTATAACGCTCCTGGACGAGAGAGCTGCGTCGACGAGCATCAATGGCCGGCTCTCGCGTGCAAAATCAATCTTACGCACCCTTACATCATTGCCTTCAGCAGCCTCAACCCGCATAAAAACCTCGGTCGCCTCATAGCCGCCTTCGCCTGTCTGAAGCCCGAGCGCAGATGGCAGCTTTTGGTCGTGGGCCATCTGTCGCCGCGCGGCGCGTCGCTGCGCGACTTAGCGGTTAAATACGGCGTCGAACGATCGGTAATATTCAGCGGTTACCTGAACGACGCGGACCTGACGCTTGCGCTAAAGCACGCTCGGCTGCTGGCTTTTCCTTCACTGTACGAGGGGTTCGGCATACCAGTGATCGAAGCCATGAACATGGGCGTTCCGGTAGCCTGCTCCAATGCTGCGGCGCTGCCGGAGGTGGCAGGCGATGCAGCCCTGCTGTTTGATCCCGGCTCAGCCGAGGAAATCGCCGCAGCAGTTAGCCGGCTGCTGACCGACGGCGGCTTGCGCGAGCGCCTGATCGCCGCCGGCTACAACAACGTCAGACGCTTTTCCTGGACGCGCACCTCCGAACAGACGCTTGCGGTGTACCGGCAGGCGTGTCAAGCCAACCATCGCCACCGCGGATCATCTGACGGCGAACGCTTGCCCAACTCCTCCAGCTAGCAAATTGCAACGTGTGATGCCCACGTTAGAAACGCGATGCACGGTTGCAAGATCGCGGCTTCGCAATTCGTCGCTAACAGCTTCCGTCGGTGATTAACCCCGTCGGCGGCTGCCGGCCAGGTAGGCCCGCGAGCGCAGTGTTGGGCCGCCATTGGACATGCGCTTGACCTGCATCGGCTGACCCTTGCCGCAGTTAGGGATTGCAAACAGGCGCAGGTCGTTGCCGGCGCCGTCCAAGTTAAGGAAGAACTGCTTGCTATCGGCGACAACGCTGCCGGCGCGATAAAGCCGGCCCAAGCGTCCGCGGTCGATTTCGTAAATGCGGCGCGCCGAAATACGAAAGTTCTCACGGGATTCGGCGATCGAAGGGATCATGTGGCCGCATACGTAAAAGCCTCGGTCAACCTCGCTGATAATGGTTTGCGGCGCTTGTTCGCCGGCCATGAAAAACGTGTTCGACATCCTGATCAGCGGAACGTACCAGGCTTCGCTGGCGCGAACCGAGCCGTTGGGCTCCGCGCCCAAGACCGCCGCGGTTGCCCGCGAGTGCAGAAAGTCGCGAAAGACGCCGCGGTCGATGTGCACCGCGCGCCGCCCGAGTGTGCCTTCGTTATCGTAGCGATAATGTCCGTAGGCGGGCAGCGCCGGATCGGAGCAGGCTGAGACCAAAGGCGAACCGACCATTTGCCCAACCGCGTTATCCTCAAGCGAGCGCAGAAACCAGCTCCGTCCGGCGTAGGCGGCCTCGCTCTTGAGCGCGCGGTCCGCTTCGCACGGATGGCCCACGATCTCGTGCACGAGCAGGGCGTTGAAATGGGGGTCGGTTACCACCGTGACCTCGCCCTGAGGAGGCTTCAGAACCGGCGCCCGGGCAAGCTCGCATGCCTCCTCACCGAGTGAGGTCGCAAAGTTTGCCAGGTCGGGATTCGGCATCGGACCCTCCGGCCAGCCTTCAAGCAAACACTCCAGCCCCCGCTGCTGGCCAATCGTGTCGTAGATTTCCTGCACGCCGTGGCCAGCTCGCGCGACGACATGGCAATCCCCCTGCGAAAACGCAAAGGCCTGGGAAATCACGGCACCCTCGCTGTTGAGAAACAGCTCGTGGCGAAGCTCGGTAACCACCGCAACCGAGTTGAAGGCGATCGATTTTTCCAACCCGGCAACGCTCGCCGAAGCATGCCGGCTCAGCTCTTTCACCGCGGCGCCGCCGACCGCGCGCGGGTCAAGCTGAAAAACTGCCGCCGCCTCCGCGCGAGCATTGGCGCCGCCAACCGCGACCGCAGCAGTCGGGCTGCGCACGCTTTGGCCGTAAAGCTTAAATCGCCGTGCGCATTGCGCTGCGTCAGCGGCAGCCCGCCGGTAGGCCTCTTCGAATCCCGCGTTCAGCGCGGCGAGCAGCCGCGCAGGCCGTTTCGCAAGGCGCCCGACGATGGCGCCGTATTGCCCGCGGCCGACGATTCCATTGCCTCGGGCGCAGCACACGTTGAGGCCAAAGCCGGCGTTCTCGCTCTCGGCGCTGCGGCGAACCGCGCCGTCTTCAGCCTCAGCGCTTAAGCTGAACGTTGCCTCGAAGCGCAACTCGACGTAAAGCGCGCGGTGACGCTTCAAAAGGCGCGCGATCAGGCCCGGCCCCTCGGTTTTCAGAAACTCGAGGGCCGTGAAAAGGTCGTTCGACTCCAAAGCCGCTCCCGCGGGCGCTGCGCTTTAGCTTGCGCAAATGCCCCCGGTCAATCCGCCTGCGCCGTCGGACAAGCGCTCGGCGTGGCGCGACCAAAGCCGTCCACGCTCGACTAAAATGCCGCTCCGCCCCTGATTTCGCACCGTTTTCGCTCGCCGGGGCACCCCTAGCGCGCCGGTTGCCCCGCGCCAACGTCGTCGCCCCAAGTAGATAGATTAAAAGCCCTCAAAGTAAAAGATAAAAGCAAAATTTAAGAGGCTTGACCAGTGCCGCGAGCTCACACCGGCCTCAGCGGCGTTAACGTCTGGTTACGAGAATCTGGAGCAATGAAGCGATGAGACGACGCCATTTCTGGTTTTGAGCGATTTTAATTGCCGATTCACTAGGGGTGCTTAAATACACAATAGATACTTAATCTTTGCTGTACTTGACACATGACATCGACACGTTGCACCATTGTGCAAACCATCAGTCAGGGGAGAACTTGCTGTGGTAATGGAGCACTCTATAGTCAGCAGACGTAGTCTATTAAAGCTCGGAGCGCTTACGTGCCTCACCGCAGCCGTTTTGCCGTACGTCCACGCAGACCAAGTGCGGGCCGCTGATAACGCCTGCGACCCCGGACCCTGCCCCATTCCGTACTTTGAGAAGTTGCGGCCTGCAACGCCGAAAGAAGCGCTGACCGCGCTGGAGCAAGGAAATCAGCGCTGGTATGACTTCGACCCGCAGCATCCGGACCAATGCGAGGCCTACCTTAAGAACTGTAGTGCTGTTCCGCAAAAACCGTTTGCGGCGATCCTCTCGTGCGCCGACTCGCGTGTCCCGCCGGAGTTGCTGTTTGACCTCGGCGTGGCCGACCTTTTTGTAGCGCGCGTGGCGGGCAACAGCGCAGTACCAATCACAGAAGACAGCTTGGTGTATGGCACCGAGCATCTCGGCGCGTTGGTTCTGTTCGTGCTTGGCCATTCTGACTGCGGCGCAGTGACCGCCGCAGTGAAGTCCTTCAATCCGTACTTTCCACAGCCTACGTACGCGTTCGAACCGCCGATATATCCGGCAGTTCGGGCGGCGCGCAAAATCGTGGAGGAAGAGGGAAAAGACCCGCGCGACCCGAGTGTGGTTACTCCGGTCGCAATTGACCAGCATGTCATTCTTACGACGCAAGCCCTAAATTCGCGAGAGCCTTTCAAAGACTTGGTCAAAGACGACAAGCTTCTGGTTAAGGGTGGTCGCTATGATCTGCGCAAACTGACCGTGACGATCTTGATCTAGAAGTGATCTCATAAATGACCGCGGGGTGCGGATGTCATTCTGAGCCGCCAGGCGAAGAATCTGCGCGCAGCGATTCCGTGCCCTTGTGCCGTCGCCTTTTAGGCAAATCGCTTTGCGTAGATGCTTCGCGGAGTTTACCCTGAGCCGCTGTGCGCAGGGATTCCTCGCTTCGCTCGGGGCCTGTGAATTTTTGGCAGGCTGCCGATTCATTGGTCGCGCGGGCGTGGCGCCCGCGCATCATGGCGGGCACGGCGGCCCGCCCTACTACTCAAAAATTCACAAACTCTCGGAATGACAGGCGAAGGGCTCAGCATGACCGACAAAGCGAAAGCGTTTATGGGCTACCCTCTAGTGAATGCGGGCCGCTGCGAGCTTTTCCTGAGTAGGATAGCTTGACGAAAAGAATCCGAATGGGCGACAGTAAACCGGGATGGTTAACGAGGAAGGCCCGCTACATATCTGCTCGCCGCCGAATGCTGCTCGCCACGACAGCCGCCAGAGTTCCCGCGCCGTTAGCGACCGGCTGGCTCTGCGCCGGGCAGCGAACGGGCGGCGCAGGGCTACCCGGCGGTAATCACGGAGGCCAGGTTGCGCAAGTATGGGGAAAACCAAGGGAGTGGCGCAACCGAGCCGGCGGCGATAAAGGCTTGCCCAGCGTGGCTCTTGGCTATCGCGCTGGGCGCGTTGCTCGGGCTTGGCGGATGTGCCACGGACTCGACGCCTTTGCAGCAAGCGCGGCTTGAGCTTGTGCGCCAGCAGATCGAGCTCACCAGGCTCCATATCGAATTGGCCAAGGCCGCGCTTGCGCGGATGCGCGCCCAGGAGCAGCAGGAGCAAGTGCTGACCCGGTCTCGGCAGGCAAGCGCGCAAGAGCTTAAGGCGCGGCGCACCGCAACCGTCGTGCTCTTGCGCAATCTTGCCGGCGAAAAGGCTGGACCAGCCAGAAAAACTTACGAGAGCCTGGCTGATTGGGTCGAAGCCGGCGGCGACCCAGACCGCGCGCTGCAGGCTGCGCTGCCCGGCGGGATCACGCGATAGCGCCGGCGGCGCGCATGGTGCGGCGCGCTCAGGGGAAAAACGGATATCCCATGCCCGGATAAAACCCGCCCATGCCGCCGCCGATGAAGCCTAAGCCGATCATCGCGCCTACGCCCAGCACCGGCAGCAGATAGTCAAGCCACGAACTCGACGACCCGCTCTGCGAAGCGAGCTGCTGGCCTTGGTAACTTTGCAAACTGCCCAACGGCCCAAGACCGCCTGACGGCATGCCGAATTGGTTCCCGGACGGGTATGTGCTCTGGCCCGCGCTCCAGGGCGCGCCTGCGGGCAGCGGGCGGTTTAGACTCAGAAGCTCCGGCCGAATCTTGACCTCGTTTACCACCTTAAGGCCGGGGTTGCCGAGCACCCGGCGCGCCTTGGCCTGCGCATCCGATTTTCCGTAAGGAGTGGCGACAAAGCCGTACAGCATCACTTCACGATTGCCGTACTCATCACGCCGCACCTCGGCTCTGACCAGGGGCAAGCGATGGTGCTCGAGGTAGCGCGTCAAGTTCTGGCTTTGCTCGGCGAGCGGCCCGCTAATGATCGTCGGCGGAGAACTGACCGCCGTTCCTGAAGCACCAGTGTGCGGCTCCGGACCGCTTGGATTTTGCGCCGTACCTAATGCGTAAGATGGCGAGCCAGGCGAAGATGCGCCGGGAGCAGGCATCGTCGCGCACGACTGCGCGGCTATAAGCGAAAGCGCAAGCCAACGCGCGAGCACTTTTCGCGCGGGGCAGCGCAAGCGGCGGCCGAGGTCAAGCGACACGTGTTTTGACGGCGCGCGCCGACCGCCTATTCGAGCCACACGCCGTAACCACAAAAAGAGCATTGCGGGTGTCCGGCTCGACCCAACCAACGGCAAAGCGGCCGGGGATAGAGCAGTGTCTTTAGAAACGGGCTGCGAAAGCTGGCTTGCGTTGGTCTTGGTGCTACGCAAAGAAAAGCAAGTCCACATCTCGGACGCGACCGGGGCGGCGGGAAGAAAAACCGCGTCCGGCCGTTGCGCTGAGTATAATGTATCTATACCTGCTTTGCCTCCGGCGCCGAAACGAAAACTCCGAATCATCGACTTCCGTGGCAGTTTTCCGGCGCGAAGACGAGGCAAGCACGCGGAGGCGTTAGTCAAGACCTGAGGAGGTAGCTGGTTATGCAGGCGTTCGTGATGAAAGAGATAGGGAAGGTGGGACTTGCCGAGAAGCCGATACCGCAGCCGGGGCCCGGCGACGCGATCATCAGAACCACCAAGGCGCTGATCTGCACCTCTGACGCGCACACCGTGCACGGCGCGATAGGTCCGCGCGAGAATCTGACGCTGGGGCACGAGGCGGTCGGCCTCGTTCACGAAGTGGGCGCCGGCGTGAAGTTGTTCAAGCCGGGCGACCGCGTGGTGGTCGGCGCGATCACGCCGGATTGGGGAGACATGTTCTCTCAGTCGGGCAATTCTTCGCAATCAGGAGGCGCGCTCGGCGGCTGGAAATTCGCCAATATCAAGGACGGGACCTTTGCGGAGTACTTCCACGTCAACGAGGCAGATGCCAATCTCGCTCATATACCCGATGGCGTGTCCGACGAAGCGGCCGCGTATTGCGCCGACATGATGTCGACGGGATTCATGGGCGCCGAAAACGCACGTATCCCGCTCGGTGGAACGGCCGCGATCTTCGCGCTCGGTCCGGTTGGCCTGATGGCGGTCACGGGCGCGCGGCTGCGCGGCGCCGCGTTTATCATAGGAGTCGATGCGGTTCCCAAGCGCCAAGAGCTCGGCCGGCATTATGGCGCCGACGCCATCGTTGACTTCCAGAAGGAAGACCCGGTCAAGCGAATCATGGAGCTAACCGGAAGTGTCAGAGTCGATTCGGCGATCGAAGCGGTCGGCACGGAGGAGTCCTTTCAAAGCGCCGTACGGGTGACGCGACCCGGCGGCACGATCTCAAACATTGGATACCACGGCAAGGGCGACTTCGTGCGCATCCCGCGCCTGGACTGGGGAGTCGGGATGGCAGAAAAAACCATCACGACGGGACTGTGCCCAGGCGGGCGGCTCAGGATGGAACGGATGCTGAGGCTGCTCGAGAACAAACGCGTCGATCCGACGCTGATGACTACACATACCTTCAGGTTCAAGGAGCTCGAGCGGGCCTTCGAAGTGATGGACAAGAAGCTCGACGGAGTCATGAAGCCGCTTATCATCTTTTGATTCGGGCGTTGGGCTTCAGTCCGCATGACCTTGGCGCACGATGGCGCCTCGGCAGTCGCGCGCCAGCGCAAAGACCGGGCAGCGCGCGGCGCAATGGCCGCGCCGTGCTCGGCGCCTTACCTTACGCTGGGCCGGGGCGAGTGCAAAATTCGCCGGCGCAATTGCGTCACTCCCGCGCCGCGCTACTGTCCGCGCAGGCGGTCAAGGATAATCGCGGAGGCGGCGCGCACCGAGAGATGATTATAGTCGCCCGGGCCGCGCAGCGCCGCCAGCGCAAGGTCGGCGCGCTGCGCGATAGCCGGTGCGAGACCAAAGCCGGTGCCGAATAAAAGCATCACCGGCGCGCCGTCGGCGGCAATCCGCCGGCGCAGTGCGTCGTATGCAATTCCTTCCTCGGCGCGCGCGGAGGTCAGAACCAGGACAGGCCGTGCCGCGGCGCGAAGCGCCACGGCGGCGACCGCTTCGTCCAGATCGGCCACGACCTCCACCAGTCTAAGCGCGCGCTGGCGCCTTGCGTCGAGCACGCGGCCTTGGCCCGTTATCCAGTGGTCAATGACGGTCCTGGCGAAGATGCGCTGCTCGGCTGCCGGATGCGCGAGGTAGACGGCGCTTACGCCGTAGGTCAGCGCCGAGCGCGCCAAGTCGTGAATGTCCAGGCTGGTGACCGCGCTGGTGATAACGCGGCCGTGGCGATCGAGCACCGGATAATGAAGCAGGGCGACAAAAAGTTCCGCCATTTGGGGAGCCGCTTGTCGGCAAGTCGGCAGGCCGCCGGTCCGCGCACAAAAGGATTTATCTTCGCTGCCCGGCAGGCGCACCGCGTGTCCCTATGCGTGGCCCTAAGTGTACGCGCCGACGCCAGCATACATCAACGCGAATGCGCAAGCCGCGGCAAGCGCGCGCGACTCTGGCCGACGCCGTCGCTACCGGCGATCATTTCCTAAGACCCGGCGGCGACGCGCGCGTGACGCAGGTTGCGCCCCACTGGTTGAGGCCGCGATGCCGGCTGCTAAGGCTTAATTTTGCCCAGCAGGTCGGGCCGACGCTGGCGGGTTCGCTTGAGCGCCTGGTCATGCCGCCAGGCGCGGACCTTCTCATGATCGCCGCTGAGCAGCACTTCGGGCACCCGCTGCCCGCGAAACTCGCGCGGTCTGGTATACTGCGGGTATTCGAGCATCGCGCCGCTCAGCGATTCCTCCCGCAGCGACTGCGGATTGCCTATCACGCCCGGCACCAAGCGCGCGACCGCCTCGATAACCACCAGCGCGGGCAGCTCTCCGCCGGCAAGCACGTAGTCGCCGATCGACAACTCCTGGTCCACTAAGGTTCCGACGCGCTCGTCGATACCCTCGTAGCGGCCGGCGAGTAGCAGGAGGCCTGGGCGGTATCGGGCAAGCTGCTCCACCTTGAGTTGATCGAGCACTTCGCCCTGGGGCGTAAGCATGACGCGCCAGAGGCCCGGCCGCTGCGCCAGCGCCGCGTCGAAGGCGGCCGCGATCGGCTCGGGCCGCATCACCATTCCATGGCCGCCGCCGTAAGGCGCGTCGTCAACCTGCCGGTAGCGGCCGAGCCCGTAGCTGCGCAACGGATGCAGCACGACGCTGATCAAGCCGGCCCTGATGGCGCGCCCGAGCAGGCCGCAGCTAAGCGGCGACTCGAATAGCTCGGGAAACAGCGTGACGACATGAAACTCCATCGCGAACGGTCCTGCTCTCGGGCGCCCGAGAGCGGGTCTCAGTCGAGCAGCCCGGGTATAGGCTCGATGGTGACGACGCGGCGTTCGAGGTCTATCGATTTGACGATCTCATCGACCACCGGCAGCAAAAACTCGGCGTCTTCACCCTCGACCACCCAGACATCATGCGCGCCGGTGAAGAATGATTGCTTGATATGGCCCAGCTTGAGGCCGTTTGTGCGGCGCACTTCGCAGCCAAGGGCCTCAAAGTAGTAGAACTCGTGGGGCGCGGGGGCTGGAAGGTCGCTGACCGCAGCCAGAACGGTCGCGCCGCGCATCGCGCCGGCGCCTTCGATATCGTTCAGCTCGGCCAGTCGAATCTTGAAGTGCCCGCGGCCGAGCCGCGTCGCGCGCACCAACTGAAACTCCCGGGTTTCATCCCCATGCGCCAGGAAGAGACGGCGCAGGGCCTCCAGCGCTGGGGCGTCGGAATTGTCGCACTTGATCTTAAGGTCACCGCGCAGGCCATGCGGCGCCTTGACCTTGCCGAGTCGAATCAGCCTTGGCGGGCCGGCGGCGGGCGTGCGCCGCGGCGCGCGGAGCCGAGAGGTCAACAAGGGCGCGGCTACTTCTCCTCGATGATCTCCAAGACGACCTTGCGATTGGTGCGCGAGGCGACCGCGTTAAGAATCGTGCGGATCGACTTGGCCGTGCGCCCCTGCTTGCCTATCACGCGCCCGAGATCCTCTTTGGCCACGCGCAGCTCGAGCACCGAAGCGGTATCGCCTTGAGTCTCGGTCACCTGCACTGCGTCAGGATTGTTGACTAGGTGCTTCGCCAGGAACACCACTAGTTCCTTCATCGTCGGCTCCAGTTGAGTGGGATTTAAGCTTTTGCGCAGACGTAAGCCGCAATCTTTCAATCAGATTGACCACGGTAGCGCTCGGCTTTGCGCCCGAGCGCAGCCAGCGCTCAAGAAGCTCGGTCTTGAAAGTTATCCTCGGCGGCTCGGGGTTGGGGTCGTAGGTGCCTACCAAGTCGACGAACCGCCCATCGCGCGGCGCGCGTGAATCCGCGACCACGATCCGGTAAAAGGGCCGTTTGCGCGCTCCGTGGCGGCGCAAACGGATTACTAGCGCCATCTATAGTTTCTCCTTCAGCTTAAGAATCAACCGCTGAGACCCAGGCCGCGGGTCAAGCCGCGGCCGCCTCCCATCTTGGTGATTTTCTTCATCACCTTGCGGGTTTGTTCGAACTGCTTGATGAAGCGATTTACGTCTTGGACTGACACGCCGCTGCCCGAGGCGACACGGGCGCGGCGCGAAGCGTTGAGCAGCGCGTGATTGCGCCGCTCTTGGAGGGTCATCGAGTCGATCATCGCGCGCATGCGCACAAGGTCGCGCTGGGCCGCGGACGAGTCGGCTTGCGCGGCGATCTTCTTGAATCCCGGAATCATCGCCAGAAGCTCGCCCAACGACCCCATCTTCTCGATGGTCTTCATTTGCGCCGCGAAATCTTCCAGCGTGAACTCATTTTTGCGCAGCTTGCGTTCAAGCTGCTTGGCCTGGGCCTGGTCGTAGCTGCGCTGGGTCCGCTCGACCAGCGTCAAGATGTCGCCCATGCCGAGGATCCGCGCCGCGAGGCGGTCCGGATGGAAGACCTCGAAGGCCTCGAGCTTCTCCCCGGTCGCGGCGAACAGGATCGGCGCGCCGGTAATATGACGAATCGAGAGCGCGGCGCCGCCGCGGGCGTCGCTGTCGAGCTTAGTCAGGATAAGGCCCGACAAGACGAGTCGTTCATGGAAACCCCGCGCGACGTTGGCCGCCTCCTGCCCGGTCATTGCGTCGGCGACCAGAATGATATGGTGCGGCTGGATCAGCGCCTTGAGGCGGGCCAGCTCGTCCATCAATTCCTCGTCGATTTGGAAACGGCCGGCAGTGTCGAAAATGACCGCGTCATACCCCCGGCTTTGCGCCTGCACCAAGGCGCGCGAAGCGATTTCCAGCGGCGCTTCAAGCTCCGAAGCCTCGAGCACAAAAACCCCGGCCTGCGCGCCGAGCACGCGTAGCTGCTCGATCGCCGCGGGCCGATACACGTCCAGCGGCGCCAGCATCGGGTGGCGCCCGGCCTCGGCCTTAAGCCACCGCGCCAACTTGGCCGCCGAGGTCGTCTTGCCGGAGCCCTGCAGGCCGACCAGCATGATCTTGACCGGGGGCTTGAACTTGAGTTCCAGCTCATGGGCCTGGCCGCCCATCGCCTGGCGCAACTCTTCGTACACGAACTTGATGAAGTGTTGCTCCGGAGTGAGCGACTGTAGCACTTTTTGTCCGAGCGCTTCGCGGCGGACGCGCTCGACGAACTCGCGCACGACCTTGAGGTTCACGTCGGCATCGAGCAGCGCGAGGCGGATTTCCCGCAGCGCATCCTCGATGTTGCGCTCGGTGATGCGGCCTTGGCCGGAAAGGCGTTTGAAGAGCTGCTCGAAGCGCTGACTCAGGCTTTCAAACATGCTTCTAAACCGAGAACCGATCTATACCCGCAAGTTGACCGGCGAGATAGGAAGTCCAAAACGACATAGCAGGTCCAAAAGGAAAATATCACAATACTAGCAAAGCGCCGCGCTTAAGCTATAGGAGCTTTTCCGTGCGGCACGTTTCATGCGCGACCGCGAATCGCCCATGTCGAGCTTGCGGTGAGCGCCGTCTCTCCGTTGGCCGATGATACCTGCGCCTCTAAAAACGCAAGCGCGCGAGAGCGATAAACAACGCGAGCCGCGCCCTTGAGCGATCCCGGGGCTAGGGCGCGCATGAACGCAAGTCTAACTTCCACCGTTACCGCCCATTCGCCTTCCTTCAGTACCGAAGCCACAGCGGTCGCGAACAACTCGTCGACAAAGATGGCGAGGTAGCCGCCCTGAAGTGTGCCAAACTGGTTAAGCGCCGTCTGGGGCTGTTCCTCCCAGGCCCACTGCGAGGCGCCAGCCGCGAAGCTCACCGGGCGCATCCCGAGCTTGAGGTTTTCCGACCGGTACTGCTCGAGCTTTCTCTCGCGGACCGCCCGGTTTATTTCGTCCAGTGCGGAAAACGGCTCTTTGTTCGGGCTGCGGCTCATCGGCACTTAGGCTGATAAAAGATAGCGAAATTGCGGCTTAAGCGTAAGGTCCCAAAAACCGATGCGTCTTTGCCGCTCATCCGGCATCGAGCGCGGACGCCCGCGTCGTGAGAACCAAGTTTGGCGGCGCGCCGGCACCGCCAGGCCGAGTATAGGCGCGCCTGGGAGTTCAACCCACCTAGGCGATAAATGTTGGGCCGGCTTCGCGGACAGGACCAGCAATCGCGCTTCTCGTTTTTGGCGCTTGCCTCTCGGCTGTCACCGCCTCGTAGTGCCAGGCCGGGTTAGGTGTGACTGCGATCGAGCGAGCGATATTGGATGGCCTCGCTGACGTGATGAGCTTCGATTTGGGCGGCGTCTTCGAGGTCGGCGATCGTACGCGCAACTTTTAGAATTCTGGCATAAGCGCGCGCGCTGAGCCCGAGCCGATTAATCGCTAGTTCCAGCAGCCGTTCGCCCGAGTGGTCAACCGGGCAAAACTCGCGGACCTCGCGCGCGCGCATCTGGGCATTGCAAAAGATGCCGCGGCCGCTGAAGCGTTGCAATTGTACGTGGCGCGCCGCGTTAACGCGCTCGCGGATCGCGGCCGAAGTTTCGCCCTCCCTGCGATCGGTTAGCTCCTTATATCTTACTGCAGGCACCTCAATATGAATATCGATACGGTCGAGCAGGGGCCCCGAGATGCGCGAGCGGTAGCGCTGGATCATCATCGGCGTGCAGGTGCATTCATGCTGCCGGTCGGTGTAGAAGCCGCACGGACACGGGTTCATCGCCGCAACCAGCATCACGTTGGCGGGAAACGTCACCGTTCCCATAACGCGAGCGATCGTTATGCGGCTTTCCTCAAGCGGCTGGCGCAGCACCTCCAAAACATTTCTTCGGAACTCCGGCAGCTCGTCGAGGAAAAGCACGCCGTGATGGGCAAGACTCACCTCACCCGGGCGCGGCAGCGGGCCGCCGCCGATGAGCCCGGCGTCGGAAATAGTGTGGTGCGGCGCGCGAAAGGGGCGGGTTGCAATCAGCGCGCGCCCGTCCATCAGGCCCGCCACGCTATGCACCTTGGTGGTTTCGATCGACTCCTCGAAGGTCATCGCCGGCAGCACGCTGGGGAACCTCTTGGCGAGCATGGTTTTGCCCGCCCCCGGCGGCCCGATCATGAGTACGTTATGCCCGCCTGCGGCGGCCACTTCGATCGCGCGCTTGGCCTGTTCCTGTCCGCGGACCTCGTTGAAGTCAAGGTCATAGACGGCGGCGCGTTCGAACAACTGCGTAAGCTTGACGTGCGTCGGCTCAAGCTCCTTAAGGCCGTCGAAAAACTCCACCGCTTCGCTCAAATTGGAAACCGCCAACACCGACGTGGGCTCGCCGACCACCGCGGCCTCTTGCGCGTTCTCCTCGGGCAGCACCACCCCGGTATAACTTCGTGCGCGGGCCAGCAGGGCGGTGGGAAGAGCGCCGCGGATACCTTTAATGCGGCCGTCGAGCGCAAGCTCGCCGACGACTAGGTATTGCCGCAGGCGATCCGGCTTGAGCGCGCCGGAGGCGGCTAAAATGCCGAGCGCGATGGGCAGGTCGAAGCCGGAACCCTCCTTGCGGGTATCGGCGGGAGCGAGATTTATCGTGATTTTGCGGTTAGGAAACTCGAAGCCGGAGTTCTTGATCGCGGACTTGACCCTTTCCTGGGCTTCACGCACCGCGCCTTCGGCGAGCCCCACGGTCTTGAGACCGGGCAATCCGCTGCTCAGGTCTATCTCGACCTCTACCGGGTAGGCATCAACCCCCAGCAAAGCACTTGACAAGGCGCTCGCTAACACCGTAAACGGCCGCTCCTTTGCTCAGGGATGACAGCCCCTTGGCGCGGCCGATGTAACCACCCGAGCAGGTTACCTGATCCTCGAGCCCGAGGCGATTGCCGAGCCCTGCGCCTGCGCCGGTTCCCGTCGACCGCGTGGCTGAGCCGCGAAGATGCCCGGGCCGGTCACGGCCAGATCGCGCCCGCGCCGACTAGGGCTTCGCGCTCGCTGCGCGTCAGTCCAAGCATCTCACCGAGCACGTAGTCGTTATCGTCGCCGATCTCCGGGGCGCAGCGCGCGGCCGGCGGGGGGGCGTCGGAGAGTTTAAATGGGATGCCGGTTACGCGAAACGTCCGGCCGTCGGGCAGCGTGACCGGCATCCAAAAGCCCCGCGCATTGAGCTGCGCGTTGCGCGCGCATAAATCGGCGCCGTTGGCGACCAAACCGGCGGGCACGCCTTCGCGCTGTAAAAGCTGCATCGCCTGAGCAGCGTCCTGCTCGCATGTCCACTGTTCGATACGCGCGTCGAGCTCGTCCGCGTTTCGCATGCGCAAGAACAAAGTCGCAAACTTTGGCTGCGCGGTCCAAGCCGGAGAGCCGATCGCCCTGACGAAGCCCTGCCATTCGCCGTGCGTGCGCACCGAGAGCGCGAGCCAGCGGTCGTCGTCCTCGCCCAGGGGGCGGCAGCGATAGACTCCGTGCGGTGCCGCGGGTCCCTCTTGCGACCGCGCACGCGGCGGGTCTTGTCGGCGCCCATTGACCGAGATATCCAGCAGCGCCGGCCCGATGACCGCAATCAGGCTTTCGAATTGAGAAAGATCGATGAATTGACCGCATCCGGTCTTGTCGCGATGCCACAGGGCGAACAGCGTCGCCAGCGCGCCGGTATAGCCGGCTGCCATGTCGGCGTAAGAATAACCGTACCCGGCCGGTTCTGCGCGCCGGTTTGCCATCAGCAGCGTAAAGCCGGCTAGCGCTTGCAGCGTCGGGCCATAGCTAACGTAGTCGGTACGAGGCCCAGTGTGGCCGAAACCGGACATGCTGATACAGATGATGTCGGGTTTGACCTTTACCAGACTCGCGTAGTCCATCTCCCATTGCCGCATCACTCGGGCGGAAAAATTGTCGATCACAATGTCGCTTTTAGCAACCAAGCGGCGCGCCAGCTCTATACCTTGCGGCGCGGCCATGTTGATCGCGACCGAGCGCTTGGCGCGGTTGATATCGCCCTGAAGGCCGGTGCGGCGCGGTCCGAGCGCGTCGGAGCCGGCGACCTTGCGCTCGATTTTGATCACCTCAGCGCCTTGATCGGCGAGGATTCGCGTGGTCACCGGGCCGGCCACTACCCAGGTGAAGTCGGCCACGCGCACTCCTTCCAGAGGCGCTCGGCGTGCCATCAGATCACCCTTTTGCCAGCGAGCGCGGCTAGCTCGTCGGGCGAAAGCCCAAGCTCGGCGCACAAAATTTCGACCGTATGCTCGCCCAGAAGCGGCGGCCGCCGATGCACCTTGCCCGGGGTCGCCGAAAACAGATACGGCGCGCCAGGGTAGCGGAACTTGCGTCCCAGCTCAGGATGTTCGACTTCGACAAAAAAGCCCCGCGACAAAAGCTGCTCGTCGTCGAACAACTCCTCGGGAGCTCTTACGCTCGCGTACGGAATGCGCAGCGCCTGTGCTCGCGCAAGCAGCTCCGGCCTGGCGTACGGCTTGACCCATTCGTCGAGGATGTCGAACAGGCGCTCGGCGTGCTCCTTGCGGTAGGAAACGTCTTCCCACTGCGGCGCGAGCAGCTCCTGCGCCGCGCTATCCGCGGCGACCCATTCGACCAGCGAGGTCCAGTCGCCGAGCGTGCAATGCATCACGTAGCCGTCGCGGCAGCGCCCGACGCGGAAATAACGCGTCCAATGCAGCGTTCCGCGCCGCTGCTCGACGACACCCGCGCTCATATAACCGGGGGCAACGTGCTCGACCGCGCTCGCGGTGGCCTCAAGGATGCTCAGGTCGACCCGTTGGCCGGCGCCGTCGCGCTCGCGCGCCATCAACGCGCACATCGTCCCGATCGCGCCGTAATACGCGCCCGAGTGGTAGGCCTGAAGTCCCAAAGGCCGCACGGGAGCCTCGCCAGGAAAGCCGTTGACGTAGGTCATCCCGCCAAGCCCGCTCAACACCAGGTCATCAGCCTTGTAGTCGCGCCAAGGACCGCTGTGCCCGAAAGGCGTTATAGAGCACAGGATCAAGCCGGGGTTAAGCCGGTGCAGCTTCTCCCAGCCAAGGCCGATTTGCTCCATCCGGCCGGGCGTAAAGCTTTCGATTAGCACGTCGGCCGAGCCGGCCAGCGCGCGCAAAAGCTCTGCGCCGCGGGCGTGACTTAAGTCGAGGGTAAGCGAGCGCTTGTTGAGGTTGTAGAACCAGAAGAAAAGACTGCGGTTGGGGTGCGGCTGGTCGTCAAAGAAGGGACCGACGCGGCGCGAGTCGGCACCTGCGGGCGGCTCGACCATGATCACGTCCGCCCCCATGTCGGCGAAAAGCCTGCCACACAGAGCCCCGCGCAGATCCGTGAGATCCAAAATACGCAAACCGCTAAGCGCGCTCATCACGCCGAAGGCTCGATCCTTAACCGGACCTGGAGGGCGAAGGAAGCTGCGTGACGAAAAACGGACTGAGGTCAAGCGTCGGTTTGATCTGCTCAAGCCTCCGGCCCTGGGGGTCCGTGCGCTCGCCGCCTCGCACACGGATGGTCTCAAAGGTATGCGGATTGACCCATCGCACGCCCATCGCGCAGGGCTTGGCTTGGCCGTCCTCGTCAACCGGTTCGAGCGCAGGCCCGTTATGGTCGAAGAGCGTTACCTCTCTGAGCGCCATCGCAAAAGTGTCCTTTACGCTGTAGCAGCGGGGGGGCGGCTATGATTCGCTTACTACAAATAGCCTTAATCGGCTCCAAGTTTCAACCCGCGTGAGCGGCGCCGCGCTGGCGTACGGACGCGTCGGCAAGCGGACGGTTCAAGTCGGCGGCCACATTCTGTTAGAGTAAGCATCGTCTTTCGCGCGCGAGCGTGCGGCTTCTTGGGCGGCGCGCTGGGCGCCGGTTTTGAAATTGGTCCTAAGCGCAGTTTTATGGCGGCTCGCCGAGAGAGCGCGCCGCGGCTTGGATTTAGCGTCAATCAGCCGTTCGCGCCGGTCCGGTTGCTGGTGCCGGACGCGGCGTGCACGCTGCGCCGGTTTAGATCCGGTCGGATTGGGTGTTGCACCTCAGATTCAGCGCCATAGCTTGATTTCGACCTGCCGGCCTAATTACGCTGCCATAATCTGAATCCGCGCCACAGTTTCATTGCGGTGTCACAGTCTGACTACAAAGCTACTCTAAACCTGCCCCGGACAAGCTTTCCGATGAAGGCCAATTTGCCGCATCGGGAGCCGGCAATGCTTGCGCGCTGGGATGAGATCAAGCTTTACGATCGCTTGATGGAGCTGCGCCAAGGCGCTCCCGCCTTTGTACTCCATGACGGCCCGCCTTATGCCAACGGGCCGGTGCACATGGGGACGGCGCTCAACAAAATTCTTAAGGACTTCATCGTGCGCTCGCGGTCGATGGCCGGCCTAAGGACGCCGTTCGTTCCGGGCTGGGACTGCAACGGGATGCCGATCGAACATCAGGTGCTGCGTGAATTGGGCGCTGCGGCGCGCTCGACGCCTAAGTTTAAGCTGCGAGGACTTTGTCGGGCCTACGCCGAGAAATTTATCGCCGTGCAGCGCGCCGAGTTTCGCCGCCTTGGGGTGCTCGGTGACTGGGAGCATCCGTACTTGACCTTCGACCCGGCCTATAGCGCGGCCGAGCTCGGCGTGCTGCGCAAGCTCGTCGAGGACGGCTACGTTTACCGTGGCCTGCGTCCGGTGCATTGGTGCTGGTCGTGCCGCACTGCTTTGGCCGAAGCGGAGGTCGAGTACCGCGACCACGTCTCGCCGTCGATTTACGTCGCGTTTGCCGTAAACGAGAAGCTTCGCGACGCGGCAGGGCTGGCGGCCGACCCGGCCGGCGGCGCGCTGCTGGCCGCGGCGCACGCGCAGGGCCGGCTCTTTGCCGTCATCTGGACCACCACGCCGTGGACGATTCCGGCCAACCTCGGCATTTGCCTCAATGAGGGCTTCGATTACGTTGCGCTTAACGCCGAAGGCCGCTGCTACATCGTCGCCGCCCGCCTGGCGCCGGCCGTGGAGAGCGCCTGCTCGCTTGCGGTCGAGGCTGTTATACCGCTGAACCGCGCGGCGCTGCGGGCGCTGGACGGACAGGACATCTTTCGCCATCCGCTGGCCGCGCGCGACGGCCGCCTGATGTTCAACGACCACGTCACCTTGGACAGCGGCACGGGCTTGGTGCACACCGCGCCCGGACACGGCTACGAAGACTTCGTCGTCGGCAGCCGCTACGGACTAAAGCCGCTGACGCCGGTTGACGAGGGCGGCGTTTTCACGGGCGAAGCCCCGGCCTACGCCGGCCGCCAGGTCTTCGCGGCCAACGACGCGATAGTGAATGAGCTCAGGGCGGCGGGCGCGCTGCTGCACGCCGAGCAAGTGAGCCACAGCTATCCGCACTGCTGGCGCTGTAAACAGCCGGTCATTTTCCGCGCCACGGAGCAATGGTTCTTGCGCGTCGATCACGAACGGTTGCGCGAACGCGCGCTGGCCGAGATTGACAAGGTCGCGTGGCTTCCGCGATGGTCGCGCGAGCGGATCCGCAACATGGTCGAGCGGCGGCCCGACTGGTGTCTGTCGCGCCAGCGGCTGTGGGGCGTGCCGATTCCCGCGCTGCGCTGCGCCTCGTGCGGGGAAGTGACCCTTGAGCTCGACGTGCTGCGCCGCTGCGAGGAGATTTTCGCCCGTGAAGGGGCGGACGCCTGGTACGTACGGCCGCTGTCTGATTTCACCGGCCCGGACTTTCGCTGCGCGCGATGCGGCGCCGGCGAACTCGACAAAGGCCAGGATATCCTCGACGTATGGTTTGACTCGGGCTGCTCGCAGGAAGCGGTGCTGGCCCGCCGCGCGGAACTGACCTGGCCTGCCGACTTATATGTGGAGGCGGTCGACCAGCATCGCGGATGGTTCCAGGTCTCGCTGATTCCCGCGGTTGCGGTTCGCGGCGCGGCGCCCTATCGAGCGGTGCTGACCCACGGACTTGCGCTCGATGAGCTGGGGCGCAAGATGTCGAAGTCGCTGGGCAACGCGGAGAACGCCGCCGAGGTCATCGACCGCATCGGCGCCGACGTCTACCGTTTGGTGTTCGCCTCGGTTGACTTTACCGCCGACATGAACGTGGGCGAAACGGTCTTCGCCGCGGCAGCGGAGGCGTACCGCAAGATTCGCAATTCGTGCCGCTATCTGCTCGGCAATTTGTTCGACTTCGAGCCGGACGCCCACGCTCTGCCGTTGGCGCGCCAAAACGAGTTCGACCGCTACATCCTGAGCCGGCTCGAGGCGCTCAAGACCCGAGTGCGTCAGGCCTACGATGCGTACGATTTTCAAGCGGCATACAACGCGCTTTCGAACTTCGTGGTCGTGGACCTAAGCTCGCTGTATATCGATGTCGCTCGCGACCGGCTCTACTGCTCGCGGGCGGATTCGCCCGAGCGGAGGTCGGCGCAGACTTCGCTGTATCTCGTTCTAGACACCTTGACGCGGCTCTTGGCTCCGCTGGTCCCCTACACCGCCGACGAAATATACTCCCATATGCCGGGGAAGCGCGCCCGCGAGAGCGTTCACCTGCTCGGGTTTGCGCCGGCCCAGCCGTCGTGGGCGGACAGCGCCTTGGCGCGGCGCTGGGAGGATTTGCTGGCGGTTCGCGGCGTCGTGCTGAAGACGCTTGAAGCGATGCGCCAGGCGGGCATGATCGGGGCGCCCCTGGAAGCCCGACTGCGCCTGGGCGTGACGGCCGATGCGGATGGCGCGCGCGAGCTCAACGCCGCTCTTGCCGCCGATCGCGACGCGCTTAAGGGACTCTTCATCGTCTCGGATGTGCAATTGATGAGCCCTGAAGACACGGCGAAGATCAAAGCTCAGCCGGGAGCCTCGGAGAGCGAGACTTTCAACCTTGACGGCGCGATGGTCAGAATCAACTTGCGCCCTCCGCTGGTAGTTCTTGGCGAACGAGCGCTCGGCCGCAAATGCCCCCGATGCTGGGCCTACTTCGCCGACGAGACCGGCGAGCAGCTTTGTCCCCGCTGTCGCGCGGTGCTCGGCGCATGAGCCCCATCGCTTCGTCCGCAGCCGGGAAGCCGGCAAGCCCGGCCGCTAAAACCGCCGGCTGCGCGCGGCTGTGGATGCCTCTTTTGGCCGGGGCGCTCCCGGTCTTGCTCCTTGACCAATGGACCAAGCTTTACGTCAGGCGGCATTTCGCGCTCTACCATAGTTTGCCGCTAATACCTAACTGGTTTGACCTTACGTACACGGCGAATCCCGGGGCCGCTTTCAGCCTGTTTGCCAACTTGCCGCCGTGGCTGCGCACGGCTTTTCTATGCGCGACCGCGACCGTGGCAGCGATTATCGTGCTGGTGCTATTGGTGCGCGGCCAAGACACGCGGTTGACGGCCTGGGCGTTGGCCTTAATTCTGGCCGGCGCGGTAGGGAACCTCATCGACCGGCTGCGCTCAGGCGTCGTAATCGACTTTATCGACGTGCATTACTATTCGCATCATTATCCGGTCTTCAACCTGGCTGACTGCGCGATCACGGTGGGCGTCGGACTGATACTGCTCAGCGCAACTCTGTCCGCTCGCTCTACGGTATAAGACTTTCTATCGGCACATTTCGGCCCACACGCCGATAGCCCTTCCTTTGCTAGCCGGGTGGCCCTGGCGGTCGGGGGCGGCTGCGCTGCGTCTCCGCCCAAAGGCCCAGAGTGAAAAAGGATGGGCGCCGGAGATTTGCACGATTTCACTAATCGAACCGGCTAATCCTAAGCGCGCTAGATCAGGGCTTGGTTGGAACTGTCGCCTCAAGGTGCGCCCCTTGGTTGAGCCGGTGCGAGAATTCGCAGCGCCCCGCCCATGCTCATTCGTCTGCCCGCGCAGCGTTAGGAACCCGCCATGACCCAGTATTTTACCCTTCGCGTATGTGAAAAGGCGTGTAACGCGCAATTTTTACATACAAATCAATCCGTAGCGCAGCGCGATTGAGCTTAGGTTTTCTTGAATATACCTAATGGCACGCCTTTGGCTGTACACGCTGAACATTATCGCGCAGCTTGAAGTTAGCAGCGGCAGAGCACGTCTAAGATTAAGCTTAGGTAATCCGGGAGCGGAGCGCTGCCATCCCTAAATAGCATCAGGCTCTTCACTTCAAATCTTAGCCCAATGGCGAGAGAAGAGCGAAAATCACAGCGATTAGGGTCGCGCCGCATGCCCTCGCAAACGACTAGCACGTTGAGGCGGTCTAAACAGATCGTTAGTCTTCGGCGACGGCGTCAACAGCATAAACTTATGCTATGCTGTTCGAAAGTATCGCTAGTTGCGATAATATGTGTTAAAAGCCGGTTGTCAGCGCAGAAGATGTAGGGAAGTGACCTGAACAAAGCCTACATACGCTTTGTATGGAACATTTTGCTATAGGCCTCTATTAACATGGCGCTATTAGCGAGTATACTAAAAGCAAAGGTCGTCAAAGGCTACGTTCACTCGCGATCGGCAAGCTTCGCACGCCAGTCCGCACCGTGACTTCCCGCGGACGAGAGTAGCAGGCTTGAGGGCGTACCTAGAATTCGGGTTAACCGGCGCTAAAGTCGGCCCACACCGATAGCGCGCGAGACGAAATTCATCTTGGAGGTGAGGAGTTAATGGCAGAGCTCAATGTCAGCCAGAGTGGGACTAGGGTTCTGACGGTTAGGGAGCTTTCCGATTACCTGCGGGTGCATCCCTCAACCATCTATAGGCTGCTTAAGAACGGACAGTTGCCCGGGTTCAAAGTAGGCAGCGACTGGCGGTTCGACGTGGAGACCATCGACCGCTGGCGAGCCTCGCAGAGCTCGATGGGCAGTCTCGGTGGCCAGACCCGAGAGTCCGTGCTGTAAGCGTTTGCGCGTCCCAAGGGCAGTTGCCCAGGCGTAGATTCTCCGGCTCGAAGCGCCGGAGCCTCGTTGGCGCGCCGAGGCCCAATAGAGTAATCAATTGGCCCGGTAGTTTTGCCGTCATGGCGTCCCGTGGTCCGCTTTGGCGGCCTACGGGTTCGCCAGGTGGCGAAGAAGCTGCTGCGGCGCGATACTCAGTGTGACTCCCTGGCCGATTTTTCGCAACAGGACGAGCCGTACTTGTCCGGCCTCGCGCTTTTTGTCTAGCGCGAGAGCGTCCAGAAATTTTTCGCTTTTCCAATCCGCGGGCATCTCTGTGGGCAGGCCCGCGCCTGTGAGCCACCGCTGCAAACGCGCAACCTCGCCGGCGTCGAGCCCGGCGAGCGCCTGAGACAATCGCGCCTCCGCGACCATCCCAATCGCGACTGCCTCGCCATGAAGCAGGCCGCCGTAGCCGGCTGCCGCCTCGAGAGCATGGCCTACCGTGTGGCCGAAGTTGAGCAGAGCGCGCAAACCGTCTTCAT
The DNA here is from genome assembly GCA_021831785.1 of Deltaproteobacteria bacterium. Lineage (GTDB taxonomy): Bacteria > Desulfobacterota > Binatia > Binatales > Binataceae > JAJYYI01. Next base: position 127,945 of record JAKBMB010000020.1, read on the forward strand.
GCTCGTCGCCCTCGACCACGGCGGCTTTGTGCCGCAAGCACTTAGCGACAGAGTATTCCAGCACTGTCGGCTCGCGTCTTAGGATCGCGGCCTGATCTTGCTCTAGTTGCGCGAACATTGCCTCATCCATTATGGCGGCGTACTTAACTACCTCCGCCAAGCCCTCGCGAAACTCGCGCTCAGGCAGGCTTTCCAGTAAGGCAATGTCGGCGGTGATAAGCCGCGGCTGATAAAACGCGCCGATCAGGTTTTTACCCAGCGGATGGTTGATGCCGGTCTTGCCGCCTAAACAGGAGTCAACCTGGGCGAGGAAGCTGGTCGGCACTTGGATCAGGGCCACGCCGCGCAAAAAGGTCGCCGCGGCGAAGCCCGCCAAATCGCCGATTACGCCGCCGCCGAGCGCAACTATCATGCTATGGCGGTCAAACCGCGCCTCAAGCAGCCGGTCGTAGACGCGCGCCAGCGTGTCGAGCGATTTCGAGCGCTCTCCCGCCTCAACCTGAATTACCAGGGGCACGCGGTCAAGCGGGCTTAACGCGCGCAGCGCGCGCGTTAGGTAACGCGGCCCCACGTTACTGTCGGTCACTACCGCCGCTCGGCCACTCAACCCTTCTGCCCGCGCCAGTTCGCCGATCTGCTCGAGCAGGCCGTAGCCGACATAGACCGGATGCGACCGGGGCTTTAGTTCGACGCGGAAGCTTTGCACGGGTTAAAGCCGCGGCACGCCAAAGCGGCTAGCACCGTCTGCGCCACGGCCTCGATTGAAAGGTCAGAAGTGTCAATACTGACGTCGGCGCGAGTGTAAGCGGCCTCGCGCTGCGCCATCAGTTGCCGAATTCGCTCCAACAAGGGCGCATCGCCTTCGGTGAGCTTGGGTCTTGCCTGCGCGCATCCCGCGACTCGCGCGGCGACGATTTCCGGGCGCGCGCGCAAGCATACCACCACCCCTACCGCGGCCATTGTGTCGAAGTTGCGCTGTTCGACCAAGGTGCCGCCGCCGGTGGCAATAACCGCCGGCATGGGTTCTTTGGCGAGCGCGGCGATAATTTTGCGCTCGAGATCGCGCAGGCGAAGCTCGCCGTCCTCGACAATAATCGCTGCCGGGCTTTTGCCACAGCGCCTCTCGACCTCTTGGTCGGTATCGATCAGCCTAAGGCCGAGTCGTTGCGCCACGGCCGCGCCGACCTTGCTCTTGCCGGTTGCCATAAAGCCGGTCAAGATGACTTTTCGCCTGTGCAAGCTCACCTCGGTTGGCCCACGCGCCGGTTTAGCTTGGACCCTCGCGCCGATTCGCGGCGCCTTGCGTTCGCCCCGGCGCTCGTGGGGCTAAAAATTCCTAACCTGTTCGAGATAACCCTCGTAGTTTCGCGTAATTTCAGCAAGGGAGTCGCCGCCGAACTTTTCAAGGAACGCTTTGGCGAGCTCAAAGGCAACCACGGTCTCGGCAATCACGGCCGCCGCCGGCACCGCGCAGACGTCCGAGCGCTCGATCGTGCCGACCGCCGGCTGCTTGGTTTTGATATCCACCGAGCGCAGCGGCTGCATCAGAGTTGACAGCGGCTTGAACGCCACTCTTGCTCGAAGCGGCTCGCTGGTGCTCATTCCGCCTTCGGTTCCGCCCGAGTTATTCGATAAGCGCAAAAAACGCCTACGCTCCTGGTCGTAGCCGATTTCGTCGTGCAAGGCCGAACCGCGCATCGCGGCCGCCCTAAAACCGAGCCCCAATTCGACGCCCTTTGCCGCCTGTAAGCTGAGCAGCGCGTAGGCAAGCCGGCCGTCAAGCTTGCGGTCCCATTGGGCATAACTGCCAAGGCCCGCCGGCAGCCCGGTGGCGCTCACCTCGACCACACCGCCTAGGGTGTCGCCGGTCTGCTTGCAGGCATCGATCTCGGCGATAATCGCCGCCTCCGCGTCACGGTCCGGCACCCGTACCGGAGATTGCTCGGCGGTCTCGCGAAGCGCGCTCAACTCGTGCGCCGCCGGCGCCTGGACGACCGTAGCTCCGATACTGACGACATAGCCGAGCACATCGATGCCGAACGGTGATAAGAGTTGGCGGGCGAAGGAACCCACCGCGACCCGCGCCGTGGTCTCGCGCGCGGAGGCCCGCTCCAGCACGTCGCGGATATCGTCGAGGTTGTACTTTAGCACTCCGGCGAGATCGGCATGCCCCGGCCGCGGACGCGTCACCGGTTGGGCGGCGCCGCGGTCCGCAGGATCGATCGACATCCGCTTGTGCCAATTTTTAAAGTCCTTGTTCTCGACCGTCAGCGTGACCGGGCCGCCAGTGGTACAGCCAAAGCGCACCCCGGATAGCACACGAACCTCGTCCCGTTCGATAGCCATCCGGCCGCCACGCCCGTAGCCTTTCTGGCGGCGCGCCAAATCGTGGTTAATCTGCTCGACGTGCACGGCGAATCCGGCGGGCACGCCCTCGATAATCGCCGTCAACGTCGGGCCGTGAGACTCGCCTGCGGTCAGAAAACGCAACATCGGTGTGAAAGCCTGAATCAGCCGAGCGTGGCGGCGGCCTTGCCGCGCGCTACCCAAGGATGGTTCGATTCAAGCAGAGTTGCGGACCCATTAAAAGTGTGCGTGCGCTCGGCGGTTGGCATCCGTCGCCGAGCGGCCGGCTACACCTGCGCAAAAAAGCGACTTCCTTCAAGGGCTGAACCCGGCTCGTTTGCGAGCGGCCGGGCCGATAGTCAATCGTCGATGGGGCGCACAGGCCGACGCAACCCAAGCTGATAGAGCGAGGCGAGATTTTCTGCCCAAGCTGGCGTTCAAGGGCGGCTTCGGAGGCGACGCCTCGGGCAGCTCCGCGCTATTCTTGAGACCTTTGGTGTCGTGCGGTATGACGCTCAAGCCTAGCCCGCAGGCAAAGCCGGCCCAAGTTCTAATCCTGACGCCGTCCAGGGCGGTTGAGATGTTGAGCTACGCCGTGCCCGATCATCTAGTCGGAGCCTTAAAGCCAGGCCATCGCGTGCTAGTGCCGCTGCGTGCGCAGAGGGTCACCGGCCTGGTCGTCGGCTTTGAAGACAACGGTGGTGCGAGCCTAAGCCTGAAGCCGATCGCCGAGATGCTCGATGCAAGCCCGGTCCTGGACGCGGCTCATCTCGAGCTCCTGCGCTTTAGCTCCCGTTACTACATGGCGTCGCTGGCTGAGGTATGTCGGGCGATAATTCCGTCTGCTTTGCGGGTTGAGACCAAGACCGTCTATAAGGTTGCGCGCGCGCCCAATCCGCTTGAGTCAGCCGCCCTAAGCCGCGCGGAGCATCAGGTGGTCGCGGCGCTGTTAAAGCGACCGCTTGCGCCTTCGCATATCGAACATATAACCGACGGGCGCGCGGACGCGCGAATGCTGGCTAAGCTTGAAGCGCTTGGCCTTATCGAGCGCGCCGCCTCCTCGCGAGGCGCTCACCGTCCGGTGTTTCCGAGTTACGTGCGGACCACGGCGGCGGCGACGCTCGGCGCAGTACGAGGGGCGCGCCGGCGCCGTTTGCTTGAGATTTTGCTCGGGGCGTCGGGCCGCGAGATCGCAACCGACGAGCTGGCGGCCGCGATCCCGCAGGGCAAAAGCGCGATTCGGGTGCTGATAAAGCGCGGTATCCTGGAGGCCGTTGAGCGCGGCAAGCTGCCGCTTGTCGCGGATTCTGCCGCGCCCGCGGGATTTGAGCTCAGCGCTGATCAGAAAGCAGCGCTGGCGGAAATTGCGCCGGCGATCGGTCAGGCGCGTCCCCAGACGTTCTTGCTCTGGGGGGTAACCGGCAGCGGCAAGACGGAAATTTATCTCAGGCTTGCGCTGCAATGCGTCAAGCGGGAGCAGCGGGCGCTAATCCTCATTCCCGAGATTGGCCTTACCGAACACTTGATCGGGGCTTTTCACGCGCGCTTCGGCTCGCTGATAGCGGTCTTGCACAGCGCGCAGCGGACCTCCGAGCGATGGGCCGGATGGAGCGCGCTGCGCGACGGACAGGCCAAAATTGCGATCGGACCGCGTTCCGCGATTTTCGCCCCGGTGAGCAACCTTGGCCTGGTGATTGTGGACGAGGAGCACGACAGCTCCTACAAGCAGGAGGAAGGGGTGCGCTATAACGCGCGCGATTTGGCGGTCGCGCTGGGTGCCTTCAGCCGATGCCCGGTGGTCCTCGGCTCGGCCACGCCCTCGGTCGAGTCGTATGCCAACGCGCGTCGCGGCCGCTACCGGCTAATTTCCCTGACGCGCCGGATTTTTGACCGCCCGATGCCGACGGTCGAGATCATTGACCTGCGCAAAGAAGCCGGATCAGCCGCGCGGCGCGAGCGCAGCGACCGCGCCGGCGCGGAGGGCGTGCCTTTGTCGGCCGCGCTGCTCGAGGCGCTGCGCGAGAACCTCGCCGCCGGCGCGCAGAGTATCGTCTTCCTCAATCGGCGGGGCTATCACAACGCGCTTCAATGCCGTTTTTGCGGCAGCGTGATGAGCTGCGGCAGTTGCAGCGTAAGTCTAAATTTTCACCTCCAGGACCGCTCCCTGCGCTGCCATTACTGCGGCGAGCGAAAACCGGCGCCGTCCAACTGCCCCGAGTGCGGCGCCTACACCCTCGAGGGCCAGGGCTACGGCACCGAGCGGATCGCCGCCGCGTTGGCCGAGCTTTTGCCCCAGGCGCGGGTCGAGCGCATGGACAGCGACGCCAGCCGGCGGCGCGCCAGCCGAACGCGCACGCTCGAGGCTCTGGCCGCAGGCAGCATAGATATTCTGGTCGGCACGCAGATGGTCGCCAAAGGCTTTGACTTTCCTGCGGTCACGCTGGTCGGCGTGGTGCTCGCCGACCAGACGCTCAACCTCCCCGACTTCCGCGCCGCCGAACGGACCTTTCAGTTGCTGACCCAGGTTGCGGGCCGCGCCGGGCGCGGCGAACGTCCGGGCCGGGTGCTGATTCAGACCTTCGCGCCCCATCATTACAGCATCCAGGCGGCCAAGGCGCAGGATTACGCGCGCTTCATGCGCCGTGAGCTGGCGCTCAGGCGCGAGTTCAACTACCCGCCTTACGCCAAGCTCGCGCTGGTACGTCTGGAAGGAATCGAGCAGGCCCAGGTCGCGCAACTCGCCGGTGAAACCGCGCGGGCGCTGGCCTACTCCGCTGCTCCCACGGATTTGCACGTTGCGGGACCCTCGCCGGCGCCGATCGAGCGGCTCAAAGGCCGCTACCGCTGGCAGTTGATGGTAAGGGCCAGCACGGCAAAGTCGATGCGCCAGGCGCTCGCCCAAGCCCGTGAGCGCGTTGAAAAGGCGGCCAAGCGCGACAGCGTCAGGTTGATCCTCGACATCGACCCGGTCAACATGCTCTAAATTGACGCGGCTCGTGCGGCTGCTTTATTAGACGACCGGCCTTGAGTTAACGATTGGCGCTCTCCCTCTTCTATCGAGGATTTGAGATACCAGCCCGGGCTGAGCCCGTTGCTATGTGCGAAGCCATCCTTTGCCCGTCCGAGCCCAAACCGAAAAGGCGAAGCCGAACGGTCGGCGAGGAAACCCGGATTCAAGATCTCCCGCGGCCTTCGAGATGACAGAAAAAGCGGCGCTTGGGGTGCGAACTGCCCCACTACCAAGAGCGAGTTTATCTTCCCCGGATTAGCACACTCTGCTAGGCTTGCGATGAGAATACAGGTGAGCGGAATGGCTCTGCTACGAATACGCAAATACCCCGACCCGGTGCTCAAGCGCCCGGCCCAGCCGGTGACCAAGATTGACGGAGCGCTGCATAGCTTTATCGAGAGCATGGTCCAAACGATGTACGCCGCTCCCGGAATAGGGCTGGCGGCGCCGCAGGTGGGCGATTCGAGGCGTATCATTGTGATTGACGCCGACCAACAGAACCCCGGTAGGCGGTTGCTCAGACTGATCAACCCGGAAGTTTTGGAACTGGACGGGAAGATCACCTGGGAGGAGGCGTGTCTTTCGGTGGTTGATTACAGCGCCCAGGTCCAAAGAGCGGCGCGGTTGGTAGTCAAGGCATTGACGCCGGATGAGGAGGAGGTCGAGATCGAAGCCGAACAGTTTTTGGCGGTCGTCTTTCAGCATGAGCTTGATCATTTGGAGGGCAAGCTTTTTATCGACCGCGTGAGCCGGCTTAAGCGCCAGCTCTATCGCCGCAAATTACAAAAGCTGATTAAGGAAGGCAAAGTCGAAAATCACGCTTCCCCAAGCGCCGAGGCCTGAGTCGATTCACGCTGTCATTGTCACGAGCCGGCGCGTGCCTGATTGTATCAAGCCGCTTCATAGGAAACCCTCGCCGGACGGTTCGCAGCGAACCTCCTAGTGTCCCGTCCCGCAAATAAGTTGCTTAACTGGGGGAGGCGTAGCCGGGGTGGTGCCGACCGCAGCGTAGAGCCCGCCCTACTAGAGACATATCGGGCGCAGTCTGCGGCGGCATGCGGCAGCTTGCCAAAAATTCACAAACGCTCAGGGTGACAAAAGAAAGAGGGTGCTCAGGATGACCAAGGGAGGCGCTAGGAATGACCAACGAGGCGCGCGCGCCGGAATGACCAAGAGAGCGCGCAGAATGACGGCCGCGCAAGCGGCGTGAGGATGTGCGCAAATTGTGCAAGCTATTTGCGGGACGCCATACTAGCCGCGATTCGCGCTGGACGGCGCCGAGCGGCTGCTGCCCGATGCCGCAACGCCGTTGATGCTGTCTCGATAGCCGGTGGCCGGCGCGGCCCGTAGGCGCGGACGGCCGTGGTCGCGAGCGTGGGGAGCGTTCCTGTGCGGTCAGCCGTGTAGCCTCCGGTGGCGCACACTGCGCCGGCGCCGTCGGCGAACACGATGGGAGCATCGCTGCGAATAGTGTTCATGGGTACGCCGCAACTGGCGGCGTATATTCTGGAGCAACTGATCGTCGGGTCTGCGGCGCGCTTATCCGCCGCACCGCCGGCTGGGGCCGGGTTGCACCCCGAGGTCGCGTCGCGCTTCCGGGCTCAAGCGAACTCGCAGGCCGCAACCCGCTCGCAGGCGCCGGCCGCCAACGAAGCCGGCGGTGGCATCAAAGCGCGGGCCCGGTTCGAGGTGGTGGCGGTAGTTACGAGGCCCGACCGTCCCCGGGGCCGCGGACTGGCGACGCAGCCTTCGCCGGTTGCGCAAGTAGCCGCGCGCCATGGACTTGCGCTGTACAAGCCCACAAGCGTGCGCGAATCGGTCTTTTTCGCTCAGCTCAAGTCGCTGGCGCCAGACGTTCTGGCCGTAGCGGCCTATGGGCGCATCTTGCCGCGCGAGGTGTTGGATGAGGCGCGGCTGACGCCAGTCAACGTGCACGCCTCGCTGCTGCCAAGACATCGCGGCGCCAGCCCGATCGAAGCCGCGATTTTGGCCGGCGACGCCGAGACCGGCGTGACCATCATGCGCATGACCGAGCGCATGGACGCCGGGCCGATTTTGCTCCGGCGCGCGACAGCGATCGCGCCCGACGAGACCCAGGCGAGCCTCAAAGCAAGGCTGGCCGAACTGGGCGCGCAGGCGCTGCTGGACGCGCTGGACAGCATCGCGCAAGGCACCGTGTGCGAGACCGCCCAGGATGAGACGCGCGCTACCTACTGTAAGCCGGTGAAGAAGGAGGATGCGTGGATTGACTGGCGGGCCGATGCGCTCCATATCGAGCGCATGACCCGGGCCTACGACCCGTGGCCGGTCGCACGCTCCAAACTGGCGGGTCAACAACTGCTGGTCTTCAAGGCCGAGGCCTGGCCGCAAGCCGCAAGCGAAGCTGCCCCGGGGACAATCGTCCAGGTGAAACCGGCGCCGATGGTGAGCTGCGGTAGAGGCTTGCTTAAGCTTATGGAGGTCCAGGCGGCGGGGCGCAAGCGGATGGCGGCGGACGATTTCATGCGCGGCAGGCGCGTTGCGCCGGGTACGCGGCTGGGGGAGTAGAAGTAGGGCCGCATCGATGTCCTCGGCACACCATCGACGTTCGAGCAGCCCGATTGACCCGGAGCCAAGGCCGCTGATGCCCGAGCGACGCCGCCGGCCGGGCACCCTCACTGCGGACAGGTCAAGCGGGCTTTTCGCGCGCGCAGCGGCGCTGGAGATTCTGCTGCGGGTCGAGGACGGAGCGTTCGCGGACGTACTGCTGGGTCATCGCCTCCTCGGCTTCGGTCCGTCCGATCGCCGCTTGATCACGAGCCTAGTGCTGGGGACGACAGCCTGGCGCGGCCGGTTGGACTACGAACTCGAACGGCTGGTGCGCGACGGACTGAAGCACCTAAGTCTACCGGTCCGGGTGCTCCTGCGGATGGGGCTTTATCAGTTGCGGTTTCTGACCCGAATCGGGGCCTATGCGGCCGTCCACACGGCAGTGACGCTGGCGAAGCAGAGGCCCGAGACTCGCGGGGCATCGGGGTTGGTCAACGCCGTGCTGCGCCGCGCCGCGGCTCATCCGGCGCCGCCGCTGCCCGACGCGCAGGCGGATCCCGTAAAACACCTGGCGGTTAAGTACTCGCATCCCGAATGGCTGGTCGAGCGCATCATGGAATGGTTCGGCGAGAGCGAAGCGCAGGCGTTGCTCGCGAGCAACAATGAGCCCGCGCCTAATTCAATTCGGCTCAATCTTGCGCGCGGCACACGCGAGAGTTTGCTGGCGCGGTTTCGCGCCGAGGGAATCGAGGTTGCGCCTGGCGGCAACCTGCCTGAGACGGTGCTTTTAAGCGAAGCTTTGCGAACCGAGAGCGCTGCTTACGCGCAGGGTCTGTTCACGCCGCAGTCGGCGGCCTCGCAGATGGTCGCGCGTCTTCTGGCGCCGGAAAAGGGAGCGAGTGTGCTGGACTGCGCGGCGGCTCCGGGGGGTAAGGCGACCCATCTCGCCGAACTAACGGGCGCGAGCGGCCGGATTTTCGCGATCGATCGAAGGCTTGGCGGCCTGCGGGCCGCGCAGAGGTTGGCGCAAAGGCTGGGGCATCAAAATATAACTTTCGTATGTGCCGACCTGCTCGGCGCGCTTCCGTTTCGTCCTGGGTCGTTCGAGTTTGTCTTGCTCGACGCGCCTTGCAGCGGCCTGGGAACGCTGCGTTCTCATCCCGAGATTCGCTGGCGGCTTAAAGCCGGCGACCTGGAGAGAATGGCCGCGCTGCAGGCTAGGATGCTGGCGAGTGCGAGCGCGATGGTAAGGCCTGGCGGCGTGATGGTATATGCGGTGTGCAGCTTTGCGCCAACCGAGGGCGTCGAGGTGGTGCGCCGGTTTCTCGAGCACTATCGCGAATTCACGGTTGACGCCACTGGGCCGGAGTTCAACCAGGTGAGGCTTGCGAAAAGCGCTGACGGCTTCCTATGCTTATCGTTGTGTCCGAGCCGCGACGGGCTTGACGGCTTTTTCGCCGTACGATTAAGACGAAAGAGGTGAGCGGTAGTGCGACGACCCTGCAAACTGGCGCCTTCGATTCTATCCGCCGACTTCGCCCGTTTGGGCGAGGAAGTGCGCACGGTCGAGGCCGCAGGCGCTGACCTAATCCATTTCGACGTGATGGACGGTCATTTCGTGCCGAACATTTCCATCGGCATCCCGGTGCTCCAATCACTGCGTGCTGTGACCAAGCTGCCGCTTGATGTTCATTTGATGATCGAGCATCCCGAGCGATACATCGAGGCCTTCGTCAAAGCCGGCGCCGATTCGATTTCGGTTCACGTCGAGGCCTGCGACGATGTCCTGGCTGTGGCGCGTCTGGTGCGCGGGTTCGGCGTGCGCACTTCGGCCGCGGTCAATCCCGAAACCGACGTGCGTGAAGCCCTGCGCATCGCGGACGCTCTCGACATGATTCTAGTGATGAGTGTTCATCCTGGTTTTGGCGGCCAGGAGTTTATCCCTTCGGCTCTGGACAAGCTGCGCTACGCCCGCGACGAGCTTGATCGGCGCGGACTCAACCTTGACATCGAAATCGACGGCGGCATCAAAGTCGATAACATCGCAGCCGCTGCGGCAGCCGGGGCCAACGTGCTGGTCTCGGGCTCGGGCATTTTTTCGGCGCTAAGCTACGCCGGCGTGGTTAGCCAGATGCGACAGCGGCTAGCCGCGGTCGAGCTGCTCGCGTCCTGACGACGCGCGGCTGGGCTAGGCCAACTCGCGGCGCCACGCAATCGAATCTCGGCCGCGTCTCTAGATGGCCGCTCTAACCCGCTCGCCGCCGTATGGCAAAAGCGCCACGCCTCATCTACATTGGAGCGGGCGCGAATGGTATAAGGTAGCTTCCGCAAAGACGCTAGGGCGTGCGGGCTTCGCTAAACGGGGTGTAGCTCAGCCTGGCTAGAGCACTGCGTTCGGGACGCAGGAGTCGGAGGTTCAAATCCTCTCACCCCGATTTTTTCCTTCCGAGGCGCCTTAAGAATGGTCGTGCAGGTCTTGCTGAGCGTGCTGGCGTATCTCGTTGGATCGATTCCCGTCGGCGTGCTCGTGGGGCGCGCTTATGGTTTCGACCCGCGAGAGCTCGGTTCGGGCAACGTCGGCATGACCAACGTGGCACGTGTGGGCGGGGCCGGGCCTGCGGCTTTGACCTTCGTTGGCGACATGTTCAAGGGTTTGATGCCGGTGTGTCTGGCCAGGCTGGTGGCGGCAGACGAGTTTACGCTTGTGCTGGTAGGCTTGTTCACCTTTCTGGGTTCCGTGAGTTCAGTGTTTTTGGGTTTTCGCGGTGGCAAGGGTGTGGCGGCGGCACTCGGGGTCTGGCTCGGCGTCGCGCCGCCGGCAATTTTCGTCGCTCTAGCGGTCTTCCTCGCGGTCCTGTATTGGCGTCGCGTGGTCTCGCTGGCCTCGCTCGCTGCGGCGTTGATCTTGCCGGTGGCGGTTGCAGTGTTGTCTTATCCGCGCGACTACCTCGGTTTGGCACTGCTGGTCTCAGGGGTGGTCGTTTATCGCCATCGCGCTAACATCGGGCGCTTGATTAGCGGCCAGGAGCCTCGAATCGGCGCCAAGGCGCAAAGTGTTGCGGCTGCCGACAACTAGAGCAAAAGCATAAACTATAGGCATGCGAGCCTGGCTGCCCAGAGTATGGGGTGGCCGTCTGGCACTAGGCTTTAGTGATGGTTGAGCGCTAAAGGCGCATCTCGATGGGCATTATAGTTGCTATCCGCGATGCCGATTTATCGGCCGGGTGAAGATCGCTGACTGCGCCGATAGCCTGTGCCGCGGGCCGCGTCAAGCCGCGACTACCGAGCGTCTTGTCCCGCGCCGAAGTATTGGTAGTGTAAGGCGACCGGATGTGGCAGGCGATGCGGGCGCTCAAGGCGGAGCGTCTTGTCCCGCGCCGAAGTATTGGTAGTGTAAGGGCTGGTGGCGGCTGGGAGCCGTTCGGTGCGCGTAGTGCTGAGACGATGACAGACCTGGAGGTTCGCGAGGCGAGGATGATTTATGAAAAAAGTCGAGGCGATCATCAAGCCGTTTAAGCTTGACGAGGTCAAAGAGGCGTTATCTGGCGTTGGGGTCCAAGGCCTCACCGTGAGCGAGGTGAAGGGGTTTGGCCGCCAGAAAGGACACACCGAGCTTTACCGAGGGGCGGAGTACGTGGTCGATTTTCTACCCAAGGTCAAACTCGAAATTATCGTCTCGGACGAACTGGTCAGCCAGGTGGTCAATACGATTGAGAGCAGCGCCCGAACCGGACGGATCGGCGACGGAAAGATTTTCGTCCTGCCGGTGGAGGAAGTGGTGCGAATAAGGACCGGTGAGCGGGGACCCAACGCGATTTAACTGCCCTTCGCTTTGGTCTGTAGGGGCGCGCTCTGCGCTCGACGCGATACGCGAGAGTTCAGCGCAGCGGGCGCAAGAGCGTGCGTGAACGTCACAAGGCGTGTCCTCGAAATGGCCGCGCCCGAAACCGACCGCTTTCTCCGTAGTGCTTTTAAGCCTGCGCAAACGGTGACTCAGGTCGCCGGTCACAAAAAATCACTCCGACCCTGAGCTGAGCGGCGGGTCCTCAGGCAGTCCGACGGCGCAGCCGGCGCAACGTCCTCTTCAGCCTTACAAGCTGCTTTCTCGATGGCAAGCCACAGTCAAGCCCAGTGTAGCGCGCCGCGGATTGCCGACGCGGGTTAAGGACTTCATCTGGTTACGGTGGCGCGTCCGAAGCGTCGCTTTGCCAAGGCCGGCTTGCCGCTTCATTTGACGTTCGCAATAGGGACAAAGCCGCGCATTCCCTTGTTCGGACCGCTGGTTACTTCTACCACGGCGCCGGTCGCATCCTGGGAAACGACTTTCACTGGAGTCTCGCTCGGCAGCTCTTTACTCATCACTTGCTCGCCCATGCCGGCCACCATCCCGGCGAACGGGCCGGGCTGTTTTTTGAGCGCGTTTTTGAGCTCGCGAAGCCTTTGATACGACTGTTCGTCAAGATATATTCTCACCGTATGGTGGCCGGGGTCGGCCACAAGTTTATGACCGCACGCGGCTACTAAAAGGGAAAGTGCAGCCAATACGAGAGCGAGTCTTTTAGCGCGATGTGTCAAGCTATATTATCCGCCGAGAGACCCGACCAAGCGTATTCACGTTAATTGTAGGCACATTTTCTTCAATTGTAAGCACCTCGCAACCAGGTTTAACCGGATTGCGGTCAAGTGCAACCACATCGCCGGTACGCGGCCCATCTTGGCTCACATCGGGCCGCGCCTCGGCGCGGCCCAAGACCGGCATTGAAAGGAGCGCAGTGTCCACTGACGAGTCGGCGGTTCTGAAGAGCGGCGGCAAGCCCCAGGTTACGATGGAAAAGCTGGTTGGGCTGTGCAAGCGGCGCGGCTTGGTCTTTGCCTCCAGCGATATTTACGGCGGCCTGGGTTCGACCTGGGATTACGGGCCGCTGGGCGTCGAGCTTAAGCGCAACGTCAAGGAGGCGTGGTGGCGCGAGATGGTGCAGCGGCGCAGCGACATCATGGGGCTCGATGCGGCCATTCTGATGCATCCGCGAACCTGGGAAGCCTCCGGCCATCTGCAAAGCTTTACCGACCCCTTGGTCGATTGCAAAGCCTGTAAGCAGCGTTTTCGAGCGGACCAGGTGGCCGACGGACGCTGCCCCGAATGCGGCGGCGAGCTGACCGAACCGCGCAACTTCAACCTGATGTTCAAGACCTTTATCGGGCCGCTCGAGGACAGCGCGCACGCCGCATATTTGCGTCCCGAAACCGCCCAGGGTATTTTCGTCAACTTCGGCAATTTGCTGGACACCCAGCGCGTCAAACTGCCTTTCGGCGTGGCGCAAATCGGAAAGTCGTTCCGCAATGAGATCACGCCCGGCAACTTCATCTTCCGCACCCGCGAGTTCGAGCAAATGGAGATGGAGTTCTTCATCCCGCCCGACCCGACGCAGGAGGCGCGATGGTTCGAGTATTGGGTTGAGCTGCGCCTCGGCTGGTACGTCAAGCATGGGATCGAGCGCGAACATCTGCGGCTGCGCCCGCACGGTAAGGACGAGCTTTCGCATTACTCGCGCGGCACTACGGATATCGAGTTTCTCTATCCGTTCGGATGGGGCGAGCTTGAAGGCCTCGCCAAGCGCGGCAGCTACGATCTCGACCGCCACGCCGAATTCAGCGGCAAGGATTTGACCTTCTTCGATGAAGAGGCCAAAACGCGTTACCGCCCGTGGGTAATCGAACCGGCCGCCGGCGTTGATCGCGCGCTACTCGCCTTTTTGCTCGACGCCTACGACGAGGATATCGTGGAAGACGAGGCGCGCGTCGTGCTGCGGCTCGACCCGCGTCTTGCGCCGATCAAGGCCGCCGTGCTGCCTTTGCTGCGCAAAGGCGGCCAGGTCGAAAAAGCGCTCGAGGTGCGCGCCCGGTTGCAGCCGCACTTCCCGACCGCCTACGACCAAGCCGGCTCGATCGGCCGGCGCTATCGCCGCCAGGACGAAGTTGGGACCCCCTGGTGCGTGACGATTGACCATCAGACCATGAGCGACGACACGGTCACGCTGAGAGACCGCGACTCGACCGCGCAGGTGCGCTTGCCGATCGCGGCGCTGGTCGGCGAACTTAACGAGCGCATCGGCTGGCACCGCTAGCCCTCTTTAAACCTTCGCGCTCGCGCGCGCCGCGGGATCGCGCACGGCCGGATACGTCGCGCGCGCGAGGCGACAGCGCTGGAGCGGGGAGGGCGATTCGTCGGCGCAGTTTAGCCGCCAAGCGGTCTTCGCGATCTATAATGGCTATAATTTAGTAGGTTGCTGGTGGGCGCTTAACGTTCCGACTCGTCGTGCGCCGCGCTGCTGTCGGCGTTGCCCGAACTGCGAGCGCGGCCAGGCGGCAAGACCGGACCGAGACGGATTCAGGAGATTGGCAAGTCAAATGGCACGTGTTCATTCCGAGATTTATTTTTTTGGCGGGAACATCGCTGAGGGCCGCGCCAACCTGCGCGAGCTTCTGGGAGGCAAGGGCGCCAATCTGGCCGAGATGGCGGCGCTCAAGCTGCCGGTGCCGCCCGGGTTCACCATTTCGACCCGGGTATGCACCTACTATTACGACCATCCCGGCTCCGACCCCTACCCGGCAGGGCTGCGTCAGGGCGTCGCCAAGAGCCTAAAGCGCATCGAAAAGCTGGTCGGCCGGCAATTTGGCGACGCGCACAATCCGCTTCTGGTGTCGGTGCGTTCGGGAGCGCGGGTTTCGATGCCGGGAATGATGGACACGGTGCTCAACTTGGGGCTCAACGATCAGACCGTGCAAGGGCTCGCCGAAGTGAGCAAGTCCCCGCGCTTCGCCTGGGACTCGTATCGGCGGTTTTGCCAGATGTACGGCAGCGTGGTGCTGAGGCTTAAGCCGGAGAATCCCCATGACGCGGATCCGTTCGAGGAGGTCATCGAGCAGAAGAAACGGCGCAAGGGCGTGTCGCAGGATCTCGATCTGGACGTGGACGACCTCAAGGAGTTGGTCGAAGAGTTCCGCGGCCTGATCGCCAGGCGCTCCGGCAGAGAGCTGCCGCAAGACCCCCAGGAGCAGCTATGGGGCGCGATCGGCGCGGTGTTCGGCTCGTGGCGCAACGAGCGGGCGATAGTCTACCGTAAGATTAACGGCATTCCCGAGGAGTGGGGCACGGCGGTGACGGTCCAGTCGATGGTCTTCGGCAATCTGGGCCCCGACTGCGCCACCGGGGTTGCCTTCACGCGTGACCCGGCGACCGGCGAAAAAGGTATCTACGGCGAGTTCTTGGCCAATGCGCAGGGCGAAGACGTGGTGGCCGGGGTGCGCACTCCCAACCAGATAAGCCTGAGGGCCGGCCGCCGATGGGCCGAGCGCCACGGCGTTGCCGAACAGGAACGGCGCCGGCGCTTCCCCACGTTGGAAGAATCTTTTCCCGCGGTCTATCGCGAGCTGGTCAAGATCGGCGAGCGCCTGGAAAAACACTTCCGCGATATGCAGGATATCGAATTCACCATCGAAGGCGGCCGCCTGTACGCGCTGCAGACGCGCGGCGGCAAACGAAGCGCCGAGGCTGCGATCCGCATCGCCGTTGAAATGGTGGGCGAGCGTCTCATCGATCGCCGCGCCGCGCTTTTGCGCGTCGAGCCGACGCAGCTCGAACAGCTCTTGCATCCGCGAATCGACCCCGGCGCCAAAAAAGAAGTGCTCGCGCGCGGGCTGCCCGCCTCTCCGGGGGCCGCGACCGGCGAGGTGGTTTTCTCGGCGGAGGAGGCGCTCGCGGTCGCCGGCTCCGAGCACCCGACGATCCTCGTGCGGGTTGAAACCTCGCCCGAGGACATCCACGGGATGCAGGTTGCCAAGGGCGTGCTCACGGCGCGCGGCGGGATGACCAGCCACGCCGCGGTGGTCGCGCGCGGCATGGGCAAGTGCTGTGTGGTCGGATGCAACGACCTGATCATCGATGCCGCCGCCGGTTCGCTCTCGGTCAACGGCCGGGCGTTCCGCCGCGGCGACTACCTGACGCTGGACGGATCCACCGGCGAGGTGATCGCGGGCAAAGTGCCCACCGTAGAGCCGACGATGTCGGCCATGTTCAAAAAATTCATGAGCTGGGCCGACCGCGAGCGCCGGTTGGGCGTGCGCGCCAACGCCGACACCCCCCATGACGCCAAGGTGGCCCGCGAGTTCGGCGCCGAGGGCATCGGCTTGTGCCGTACCGAACATATGTTCTTCGGCGAGGGCAGGATCGACGCCCTGCGCGAGACGATCCTCGCCGAGAACGAGCAGCAGCGCGCGGCTGCTCTCGCTAGGCTCGCTCCCTTCCAGCGCGAGGACTTCGTCGAGATTCTGCGCGCGATGAAAGGCCTGCCGGTGACCATCCGTCTGCTCGACCCGCCCTTGCACGAGTTTTTGCCCAAGACCGACGGCGAGATTCGCGAACTGGCGGACAAGATAGGCGTCAGCTATGAGCGGCTAAAACAAGTCTCCGAAAGCATGTTCGAGTTCAATCCGATGCTGGGTCTGCGCGGTTCCCGACTCGGGATCACCCAACCTGACATCTACAAGACCCAGGTCAGGGCGATCTTCGAGGCCGCGCTAACCTTGCGGGGCCAAGGCGTCCAAACCGCGCCCGAGATTATGCTGCCGCTGATCGGCGAGCGCAAGGAATTCGCGGTTCTGGCGGAGGAAATCCGTCAGACCGCGCGCGAGGTGTCGGATAAAAACAAGGTCCGGCTCAAGTATACGATCGGCACGATGATCGAGGTGCCGCGCGCCTGCATCGAGGCCGGCGAGATCGCGCAATTGGCCGAGTTCTTCTCTTTCGGCACCAACGACCTCACCCAGATGTGTTATGGGATTTCGCGCGACGACGCCGGCAGGTTCCTCAAAGTGTACATCGAGCGCGGCATCTACCCGCACGACCCGTTCGCGCAGCTCGACGCGCAGGGCGTCGGCGGCCTGATGAAGATCGCGATCGAGCGCGGGCGCAAGACCAACAAAAACCTCAAGATCGGCGTCTGCGGCGAGCACGGCGGCGATCCGGAGAGCGTAAAGCTCTGCCACCGCCTGGGGCTGGACTACGTCTCCTGTTCACCCTACCGCGTGCCGGTCGCGTGTCTGGCGGCCGCTCAGGCGGCGATCGAGGAGCGCCGCTCCGCCGGCTTCAAAGACGTGTGAGCCGACTGCCGGCGTCTAGGCCGCGTGAGGCGTCGGGGGAGGCTTTGAAGACGTGCCTCTGGCCGAACGCCCGCTCGCAAAAGGGAGCAGAATCAGCGCGGCAGCGAACGCCCAGAGACCGCCCCCGAGGCCGATAATGAACCATGCATGGCGTGAACGGCCCCGCTTTGCCGCGGCGCTCGCCGTTAAAAAGGCAAGCACCAAGCCGACGACCAATGCCGTCATCAGCAGGTCCAAGTCGCGGCCGCGAAAGCCGAAAAGGACGAACCCCGAACTTACGCTCACGATCCGAGCCAGTGTCGTCATCCCAATAGCCGTTGCTTAAACCGCGCGGATGTCCGCGGGGCAGATGCCTGCAAGATAAAAGTGTAGTAAAATTTGTTGTTGAATGGCACGCAGAGACACCGATACATTTGTTTCGCGCCTGCGACGGCTTAGCGAGGACGCACTCTCGACCCTCTTCGACGAGTTCAAAACTAACCGCGGGTTGCGCCGCAGTTTTGAGCACGCCGGCGAGCAGCTCAAGGAGAACCGGGGCGTTTTCGATCGCAACCTCGAATTGCTGCTTGACCTGGCTAATTTGCCATCTAAGCGCGACTTTCGCGAGTTGCGCGATCGGGTGGAGCGCCTCACCGGCCAGGTGGTGAATCTCAATTTGAAGCTCGACCGCCTGCTCAATCAGCCCGCCGGCAATCGCCGGGAGAGTCGGCATAAGCGCGGCGACAAGGCGTAAGGCGCCGGCCGCGCGGCCGTTTCGGGTTGCTGGCGTATCTCTGGCGGCGTGTCAAGCGATAGCCTGTTATCGAGGGCCAAGATGCCTACCAAGGCTGACACCGAGCGCGTTGGAGCGCCGCCGCAGCAATTTGAGATGGCGGCGTGGGCGATTCGGGTTCCTGCGGCGCAGATGGCGCTGTTCAAGGCGATCGTGGAGAGTTATGACAACCTAGCCACGCTGCGCACCGAAGACTCGGCCAATGAACGCCTTAGGCTCTATTTCTCGCCCGAGATGGGGGCGGACGTGGCGGCCTTATTGAGTTCGCTTGCGCCGCACATTTCGATTCGCTGCATAAGCCGAAGCTAGTCGGCGTGGCGCGAGCGATCGGTTGGCGCCGCGCCGCTTCGCAAACTGCCGCACGGCTTGTTGCTTCGGCTTGACGCCCCGCGACTCCGCACGGTCTCGATGTTTTGCAATCCTCAATAATCGCGAGCGGACAAGGCACGGGCGCCGTTCGCAGAAGCGCTTAGGGCGCATCAGGTCTCGCTAATCTGCTTGGGGATAGGCTCGTCGCCGGTCTCAGCGACCGGCGGAACACGGAAGACATATGCAACCCCGATACTCAGGGCGTAGAGCAACAGCAGCGGAATCGCAAGCAAAAACTGCGAGACCATGTCCGGCGGAGTCAGCGCGGCCGAGACAACGAAAATTATCAGCACCGCGTAGCGGAATTGCTTGAGCATCATGCGGTGATCAACGATCTTCACCCGCGTGAGAAAGAAAGCGAAGATAGGCATCTCGAAGGTAAGCCCGAAGGCCAACATGAGCTTGGCTGAAAAGCTGATGTATTCGCTTACGCGAATCGTCGGCGTGGCACCGATACTGGCATACTCGGCGAGAAAAAAGGCGTAGCCGACACGCAGTACGACGGCCCAGCAAAAGTAGCCGCCAAGGCAGAAGAAAAGCGTGGCGAAAAAAACGAAAGGCTTGGCCGCGCGCCGCTCGGCTTCGTAAAGACCGGGCGCGACGAATTTCCATATCTCCCACAGAATCACCGGGCTGGCGAGGAAAAGCGAGGCGATGAGAGCGACCTTTATCTTGGTAAAAAACGCCTCGCCCACGCCCGTTCCGATTAGCAAGACGTGGTTGTGCGAAACTTCGCGAATCGGCCAGGTGAGGACCTGGAACAGCCGATTGGCCAGCGCGTAGGCGACGATAAACGCAACGCCCACCGCGATTAGCGCCCGAATCAGGCGCGTGCGAAGCTCCTTGAGATGCGCGAGCAGGGGCATCCGCGTCGCTTCGTCTGGCGCCGGTCGTTCTTCGGTCAGAGCTTCACTCACGATGGAGTATGCGGGGACTGAGGCTTGCCCGAAAGACGCTTAACGCTTTCGCCGTCGGCTGAGAGCCCGTCTTCGCGCGCCCCTTCGCGGCCCATGGGCGCCACCTCAGGCGGACCGGTTGGGTTGTCTCCGAGCGGCGCGCCGGCAGTAAAAGTCGACTCGGCTTCGGCGATCGGGCGGTTCTCGGATGCCTGATGACACTCGGATGCTTTCGCCGGCTCGCAAGGCGCGTGAGCCTCGCCCGGCGCAAGCGCCTGGGACGCGTCGCCGGATTGAGCTGTCCCCTTATGTTCCGCGGCCTCCGCGGTCTCCCATACCTGCTCAGGCTCCGGAGCGTCGTCTGCCGGCGGCGGCTCGCTGTGGCCGCGGTCTTGGTGAGCTTCGAAAGTTTGATCGCCCACCGACGTTTCAAGGTTCGCTGAGGGATGGTCTCCGGGTGAAGGCTCGTCCTGCGCGGGCGTGTCGCGCTCGGCAGAGTGCGAAGCGTCGTCCGCAACCGGGCGCGATTCGCCGCCGGCGCCCTGATGGCCCGGCGGGGTCCATTGTTCACGCTGGGCGGGCGGCGGCTCTTCGAGCGATTGTCTTATCTCGCTGATGGTATCGTTGGCGGCGGCGCGCAGTTCGCGAATAATCTTGATCAGGCCGCGCGCAACCACCGGCATCTGCTCCGGCCCTAAGACGACCAGGGCGACCACTAGGACCAAGACTATTTCAAAAACGTCGAACGTAGGCGTCGGACCGTCAAAGGGAGTAAAATTTAGTGCTCGGGCGCTTAGCTCCGCGCGTCTTGAGCGATGTCGTACGAGTCAATCATCCTAGCTCCGATTGGGGGTGTCAAACTATGCTTAAGACGGGGGTCGTAGCCGACCGTGCGTACCTGAACCACTGCGCCGGCCACGAACATCCGGAATGCCCGGAAAGAGTACGAGTATTGCTCGACATGCTCGGTGGACTTAAGCGCAACGCGCTGCGTGTGATCGCGCCGCGGCCTGCTACGCGTAAGGAGCTGACGCTGTGCCACGACGGCGCCTACGTCTCCTTCGTCGAGGGCGCGGCAGCTTTCCGCGATTACCAGTTTGACCCGGACACTTACGCTTGCCCCGGCTCGTTTGAGACGGCGCTTTTGGCTGCCGGCGGGGTGCTGACGGCGGTTGAGGCGGTAATCGGCGGCGAGGCGGACAACGCGTTCGCCGTCGTCCGTCCACCGGGCCACCACGCGCTGGCGCGCCGCGCTATGGGGTTCTGCTTGTTTAACAACATAGCGATTGCCGCTGCCTATCTGATCGAGACGCTTGGGCTTCAGCGCGCGATGATAATCGACTGGGACCTGCATCACGGCAACGGCACGCAGGAGCTCTTTTACCGGTCTTCCCGAGTGCTCTACGCCTCCGTGCATCAGTATCCGTTCTATCCCGGAACCGGCGCGATCAACGAGCTAGGCGCGGGCGAGGGGGCCGGTTTCACGGTCAACGCGCCGCTGCCCGCGGGATGCGACGATCAGGAATATCTGCGGGTGTTCGACGAGTTGTTCGCGCCGATCGCGCGGCAGTTCAAGCCCGAGTTCGTGCTGGTGTCGGCTGGTTATGACTGTCACGCGCGCGACCCGTTGGGCCAGATGCGCGTGAGCGAAGCGGGCTTTGCCGCGATGGCGCGCCGGGTCAAGCGCTTGGCCGCCGAGACCTGCGGCGGCAAGCTGGTGGCGGCGCTGGAAGGCGGATACGACCTGGAGGCGCTGGCGGGCTCGACGCGCGCGACCCTGGAAGAGTTCGGACGCGAGGCGGACGAGCCGGCGGCGAGCGCCCACGCGGGCCGGCGCGCCGACGCGGTTATCGAAAAGGCGCTGTTCACGCTCAGCCCCTTCTGGTCGGTCTAGTCGCTCGGCCAGGCGGCGCGAGGGCCGGCGCGGTTGGCGCCGCGGCGAGATGAGCGGCAGAGCGAATTGGGTCGGGCAAATTGATGGTTGGTGATGGCTAGAATGGCTGGGCGCCATTTGATTTTCGACGCAAGCGCCCGTGTGCGCCTTGGTCAAAGCGCGAGCGCGGCGCGCGGGCGGGGAGCAAAATTATGATTCATCCCGAGCGTATCGGTCATGTGGTCCTTAAAGTGCGCGAGCTCGAGCGCTCACGGCGCTTTTACGGTGAGGTTCTCGGACTTAAGCAGATGGGTGAGATACCCGAGTTCCAGATGGTATTTTTTTCTTGCGGCGGCCGCGACCATCACGAACTGGCTATCAAGGCGGTCGGCGCCGATGCCGAGGGGCCGCGCCCGCGGGACGTGGGGCTGTTCCACGTCGCCTTCCGTATGCGCAGCGAGGACGACCTTAAGGCCGCCTATCGCGAGCTGCAAACGCACGGCGTGCCGGTGTTGGGCAGCGTCAACCACGGTATCAGCAAGAGCATCTACGTCGCCGACCCGGACGGCAATCAAATCGAGCTTTACTGCGACAACCCGCCCGAGGATTACGCGGGGATGCGAAATCCTTATGCCGGCCGCGCCGCGCTCGATTTGGCGTAAGAACCGTTCCGGTTCTAAGCTTTGCTCAGCTCATCGAGCGCCCGGCAGCCGCCGCGCGCGACGCCGCTCGATCGACTTGGCCCTTAAGCGCTTGAAGGAGATGGATTTGTGACTAAACGTTTGCAGGCCATGAAAAGGAAAATGCTGGCGGATCGGGAAGTGTGCGCCGCCTACGATGCGCTCGCCGGCGAATTCGATCTCGCGCGCGAGTTGATCGCCGCGCGCGTGCGTGCCGGATTGACTCAAGCCGAGGTGGCAGAGCGTATGGGAACCTCTCAATCCGTCATCGCGCGGCTCGAAAGCGGCGCTCAAATGCTCAGTATGAACACGCTGCTGAAGTTTGCTAAGGCCACCCGATCGCGCCCGGTCATCAAGCTTCTTGCCGCGTAGCTGCCTGGAGAGGGGGAAGCGTTATGGCGCTGGTGGCGGAGTTGGCGGAGGGCGTTGCTCCCGCGGTTAGGCCGCCGCTCAAGTGGGCCGGGGGGAAGCGTTGGCTGGTGCGCCACATTGCCCGCTCCTGGAGGCACGAGCGCCATCGCCGGTTGGTCGAGCCGCTATGTGGCGGTCTGGCGGTCGCTCTAGGCCTGAGGCCTGAGAAGGCCCTGCTTAATGACATCAACCCCCACACCATCAACTTCTACCGCTGGCTCAAGAAGGGGCTGCGAATCTCTCTGGAGATGGAAAATGAGCAAGCGCTCTTCTATGAGTATCGCCGCCGCTTCAATTCTTTGGTAACAGATGGGCGGGGCGACACCAAGGAAGCAGCGAGTATCTTCTACTATTTAAATCGCACCTGCTACAACGGGCTTTGCCGCTTCAACCGAAAGGGCGAGTTCAACGTTCCCTTCGGCCGCTACAAAAGCATCCGCTATAAATGCGGCTTCACCGAATATCGACCGATCCTTGCGAAGTGGAACTTTAGCTGCGGTGACTTCGAAGAGCTCGAGCTGCAAGCAGACGACTTCATATATGCCGACCCGCCTTACGACGTAGAGTTCACGCAGTATGCCAAAGAGGACTTCTCGTGGCAGGACCAGGAACGGCTAGCGCGATGGCTCGCGCGGCATCCAGGACCGGCCGTGATTTCGAATCAGGCAACCGAACGGATCAAGCATCTATACCGCGAGCTCGGCTTCAAGCTGATCCCGTTGAAAGGCCCGCGCCTCATCAGTTGCACGGGCGATCGCACGCCGGTGGACGAAGTCCTGGCGGTGAGAAACTGCGGCGATGATTAGCCGCGGCACCGGGACCGGCGCCGTCTTTGAGCGCATCGTCATCCCGGCCCGCCGGTCTAAATGGGCGCATGGGAACGAAGCATTGTGGGTTGGTCGGGGCGGCCGGATTTGAACCGGCGGCCATACGCACCCCAAGCGTTTCACGGCCGATTCCTCCGGTATCGTCCGGTGGCACTCGTTATGTGCCAAGGGCCTGTCGGAGAAGGGCGTTGCGCATACTGAAGGAATGCACCGTTGGATATCGATTGATACGGTTTGTTATGGAGGGTCCCCACAAAATTCCCGACAGTCCAAATGAGGGACTGAAGGGTCTCGGGCCGGGAGCGCCGGCCGGTCATGCCGCGGGCGGGGCTGCCGTACATGGGTATAAACGTCTAGCGGCAGGTCGGATGCGGGTTGCTTGACCAGTGATTGCGAAAGCTGTACATTTTCGTAGGAAAGGCTACGAAATATGCAGATCTCGGCTGAGATTTCGAAAGGAACCAGAGAATTGCTCGAACGCTACTCGCGGGCTCACGGGGTCAAGAAGCAGTTTCTGATCGAGCGCGCGCTTCTCCATCACATTCAGGCATTGGAAGAGCTTCCCGCCAACGCGATCGTGCCGCCTCGCATCGTTGTGAGCGAGGGTAGCGGTCGGAAGATCGCGGATCTCCTGACGAAGAGGCAAAAGCCGACCCGGGAGCTAGTGGAGCTGATGCGCGGTGGCGATTGAGGTCCGCCCGCTTAGAGAGACGGACGACCGCACTTCCTTCCAGTCTGGCGATGAGCAGCTCGACATCTTTTTTCGCCGATTTGCCGGGCAGAACCAGTTTCGCCACCACATCGGCGCCACCTATGTAGCAGTCGAAGGCGAGACTGTCCTCGGCTTCGCTACGGTGACAGTTGGGCAGATCGAAATCGAGCGGCTGCCGTTGAATCTGAGAAGAAGGCTGCCCGATTACCCGCTGCCGATCCTAAGACTCGCTCGACTTGCAGCGCGACGGGACGCGCAGGGCAAGGGTGTCGGCGAGCATTTGATGCGTGCCGTGTTTACGATCGCCAGGGAGCTTCGCGAGAAGCTAGGCTGCGTGGGAGTCGTGGTCGACGCGAAGCCGGCGGCGGAGTCCTACTACTCGCGGTACGGGTTCGTCGCTCTCGAAGTAGTCGAGGGAACGCTTGAGGAACGTCCCACGCCCAAACCGATGTTTTTGCCCGTATCGGCGATCATCCAAGCCGTTAGGCCTGCCCGACCGTCGAAAAAATGAAGGACCGAACCGCTTTTAAAGGGATGAAGAATCCTGAATCATTGGTCCCCTCTCTCGCCATCCGTACTGAGCAAGAGTATGACGCGGCTGTCGCGCGCCTCAACGCGCTCGTGGACGAAGTTGGCGACAACCCCAAAGACCCGCACTATCGCCTGATCGAAACCCTGAGCGTGCTTATCGAGGCGTACGGCCGGGAGCGTCACAGCCTGCCGGAAGCTTCAGGCGTCGAGGTGCTCCGCTTTCTGATGCAGGAGCACGGTCTCACTCAAAAGGATCTGCCCGACATCGGTAGCCAAGGCGTCGTCTCCGAAGTGCTTGCCGGCCGCCGTCGTCTCAACGTGCGGCAAGTCCAAGCGCTCGCCGCGCGCTTCGGTGTTCACCCAGGGACATTCATATGATGCGGCAAGCAGTCCGCAGCCTTTCGAGCGGCCCTCGGCGAGCTAGAACCAGTACGGCCAACGGTTAGAATGCTAACCCTGAAGCAAAAATAACTTCATCGATGAAGACTCGGAAGTCTTCGCCCTATCCCGGTGTCATAGCCGAAAGACGGAGGACCGGCCCTCGGGTCTCGGTGGCGCGGGCGGCCCTGCCCGTGCGGGGCATGGGCGGGTACGGCGGCCCGCCCCACTAAGATTTATTTTCGCTTCAGGACTAAAAGACAACGCTGATGAAAAAGGAATACGATTTCTGCAAGACGCGGCGCGGCCCCGTCATGCCCCCAACTCCCGGAAAGACCAGAATCACGATTAGGCTCGACAATGACGTGATCGAGCATTTTCAGGCCATCGTAGACCGCGCTGGGGGTGCAACTGTCAGACCCTGATCAGCGACGCATTGCGCGAATACATGCGAGGCTCACGCTTCGAAACAGTCGTGCGGCGGGCAGTCCGGGAGGAGGTTGGCGCAATGAAGGAAGCCTTAGTCAAGACGGCGTGAAAATATCTTGGTGATCAGGCGTACCGGTTGGAGGCCAGCGACAATCCGCATCCGCTGACGAAAATGCCGATAAGAACGAGCGGCGCGACGCCCTCTGGTTTCATTCGTTCTCTTCCCCGCTGAGGTTGACGAATCCGGACCGTGCCGGGCTCTGCTGCTCTCTTATCAAGGGAGCGGCGCACGTTGTAATCCCTTTAACCTTTGGGGGATTGCTCCGCCATCCCGTCAATTTTCATCTCATCATATAAACGCGTCATGACACCAATATGTCGTCGTGCTATGGTTAACACATGAACCGCAAATCGACCGGTGCGAAGAGATCCAAGCCGACCGAGTCGAGGCCTCGGCTTACGCTTGACATCAGTCCCTCGCTCAAGCGCCGGATCAAGGTCGCCGCCGCAGCCCAGGAGATGCCCGTATCGGCATACGTCATGCGCCTTTTAGAGCAGGCAGTTCCTTCGGCTGAATCCCTGACTAGGGTTTCCGACGGGTCAATCACGGTCGCGACACTCCGCCGCGCCGACGCGCTACGCTCGCAGCAGGCCGCGCCCTTTCCTGAGGATTCAGCCGACTTCATCCGTGGGGCCCGCGAGCACCGTCACAGCCAGTTATGAGCGCGATGGAGGTGGTGGTCGATGCGAGTCTCGCGGTCAAATGGGTGGTCGGCGAGCCCTACAGCAGCGAGGCCCGCGTGCTTCTCGACCATTGGCGTGACGATGGCCGCCGGCTTTTGGCGCCGGCGCTTTTCCTCTACGAGGTAACTAACGCTCTTGCCAAGCGAATCCAGCGACGCCAGTTAACACCGGAGCAGGGCAAGGAGCGGCTCCGTTTTTTCCAAGAAAGCGGACCGCTATTACAGCAGATCGGTTCCGTCCATCCACGTTCCCTCGAACTGATGGAGCGGTTCGCTCTTCCAACTGCCTACGACGCTCACTACCTGGCCTTGGCCGAGTATCAGCGCTGCGAATGCTGGACCGCCGACGAGCGGCTCTGGAACACCGTGAAACGGCAGCTCTCGTGGGTGCGCTGGATCGGAGAAAGAAAGCTGCAAGCTGGTCGGGGCGGCCGGATTTGAACCGGCGACCACACGCACCCCAAGCGTGTGCGCTACCAGGCTGCGCCACGCCCCGACCCAAACCGGAAAGCCGCCGCCCGGCGCCGGGCGGCTTGCAGCGTTAGTATAATTGCCGAGGCGGTAAAGTGATACCGCCTGATGTTCCACGCTTGCCGTTGGCGCGCTCGTTCCGGCCCGATGACCGCGGCTCGATGACGCGGAACCTGCCCAAAGAATGCGCCCCGCGATTTTCGCACGCTGGCGCGTGCGATGGCTTCTCTCATTCAGGGACCTTTGCATAACTCGAAGGGTCCGCAAAGGTTCCTCGCGGAGTTTACCCTGAGCCGCCGTCCGTTGAGACGGCCGCAAAGCGGCCGCCCTGAGCGCAGCGAAGAGCCTGTCCTGAGCCGAGGCCGAAGGAGTCTCAATGCAGCAAAAGCTCCACCAACGCTGAGATTCCTCGCCGCGCTCGGGATGACAGGGGAGAGGAAGGGCGCGGAACGACAGGCGAAGGGCTCCGGAGGACGGAATAAAAGGGCTCTGGTTTCGTTGTCATGCCGAGAGTTTGTGAATTTTTGAGTAGTGAGGCGGGCCAACCACGAGCAAGGGCTCGCTTGCTACTCGCAGATTGCCTCAGCGCTGAGCCTGAACTACTTGGGCGCTTTTTTGGCCGCGGCGCGCGGGCGCCATTGCATGGACGAGCGCAAATCTATGGCGAACGACCATGCGTTGGGCGGTTGGTTTATGAGATGGACAATCTCGTCGCAGATCGAATGCGGCGAGACAAAGTGCGCGGGGTCGGTGTCGGGCGCCGCTTCGCGGACTCGGGGGCTGTCCACCGCGCCGTCGACGTCCAACGTCGCCGCGTGGACCCCGCGATGCATATACTCGTAGGCCAGCGAATGCGCCAACTCGCGCTGCGCGGACTTTGACGCGTTATACGCCGAGTACATCGGCGGACCACCGCGGCTTTCCGAGCCGAGCACGAAAATTATCACTCCGCCGCCGCGCTCGGCCATCTTTTCAACCACGGCCTGCGAGCAGAAAAACGGGCCATAGGCGTTGACCTTGAGCTGGAAGTCGAACTCTTCCTCGGTTATCTGCGCGAAGGGCTTGCGCAAAAACGCCCCGGCGTTGTTGATCAAGACCCGGATCGGTCCCAGCTCGCGCTCGATTGACCGCGCGGCGGCGAACACCTGCTCGCGCTGAGACACGTCCGTCGGCGCGACCAGCGCCGCGCCGCCTTCTTTGCGGATGAGGTCGGCGGTCTCCTCGAGTTGAGATTTGGTGCGAGCGATCAGTCCCACGGCGAAGCCCTCGTGCGCCATCCTGCGCGCAATTTCGCGGCCGATTCCACGCCCGGCGCCGGTGACCATCGCGACCTTGTTTTGAGCCATGGTTGGCATCTTACTTCGCTCGGCTTTTTTGTAAAGCGGCGCGGTACAATGCGCTCTCGATGTGCGGCAGTGCGACGGCCGCAGCGTTCGATGCGGGCCTGTCGCAGCACTTCGGCAGCCGACAAAGCGTAGGCATTGGCGAGCGTAAGGCATTTGGCCGGTGCAAAGCGGCTGGCCGAAACGCGAGAGCGGACGGCCGCCAGATAAAGCCGGGCCGTTCGGGCGCGGTTCGGCAGCCGCAGGCCGGCGAACTTAGGCGATGAAAAAACGGTGCTTAAGCGAACAGGCTCGCAAGACAAGTCCGTCGGGCCGGCAAGGGCGCGATCAGGCCCG
The DNA here is from genome assembly GCA_021831785.1 of Deltaproteobacteria bacterium. Lineage (GTDB taxonomy): Bacteria > Desulfobacterota > Binatia > Binatales > Binataceae > JAJYYI01. Next base: position 155,760 of record JAKBMB010000020.1, read on the forward strand.
GCAGACGAGCTAGCCGACCTTGGCGCCAGACGCCTCGCGTGTTAAATATTAACTAAAGCTTAACTTGACCGTAGGCGTGTGCAGTCCGCCGCGGCCGCACGTATACAGGGAGCCGGTAGCATCCGGACGCGGACTAGAGTTCCGCAGGCTTATGTTGTCGGCGGCCGCAAGAAAATGGACGCAACCAGGGCGGTCGCGATGCGCTAGCGGGACGGCGGCATGGGGAGTCGGCGGCTGAGCCGATTAAAGCGCAATGCTCGTAGCGATTGACGTCGGCAACACGCATACGGTTATCGGGGTTTACCGCGGCGAGCATCTTGCGTACCACTGGCGTATCGCTACCGATCGCGTTCGCACCTACGACGAACATCGCGCTCTGCTGAGCGTCCTGCTCGCCGAAGCGGGCCTGATTCCGCCGCTGCGGCCCGAGGGCGTGGCGGTCGCTTGCGTGGTGCCGCCGCTCGATTCGGCCATCGAGCAGTTGGCGCGCGAGTACTTTGGCTGCGAGCCGTTGATGGTGGGTCCGGGGGTCCGGACCGGGCTTCCGATCTTATACGAGAACCCCAAGGACGTTGGCGCCGACCGCATCGTCAACGCGGTCGCGGCGTTCGAGCATTTCCGCTCGGCGTGCATCGTGGTTGACTTCGGCACCGCCACGACTTTCGACTACGTTACTGCGCGCGGCGAGTACGCCGGCGGCGCGATTGCGCCCGGGCTGGGGGTCTCGATGGAAGCGTTGGCCGCTCACGCGGCGCGTCTGTTTCAGGTCGAGCTTGCCCGTCCGCCCGAAGCGATCGGCCGAACTACGGTCCACGCGCTCCAATCGGGCCTGATTTTCGGCTATACCGGGCTGGTTGACGGTCTGGTCGAGCGCATTCAAAAGGAGCGGGGCGAAGGCGCGCACGTGCTCGCGACCGGCGGCACGGCCGCGCTTATCGCGCGCGAATCGGCGACGATCGAGGAAGTGGACGAATTTCTGACGCTTAAGGGGCTGCGGCTGGTCTTCGAACGCAACCGACGCCCGGATAGCGGCCCGTAGAGCGGGCGAAATGGGGAGGGCCGTGATGCGCAGCGTTGGGCGTGTGGTCAGCGACTCTATGATCGGGCTCAAGCTTCCTGACTACGCCCTTTACTCCGCACGTGTCATCACGGTCCTTGGCCAGAACCCGAGTCCCTTCACCGGCCCCGGCACGAACACCTACCTAATCGGCAGCGGACGGCGCCGGTTGCTGCTTGACGCCGGACAGGGAGTTGCCGCATACGGCGAGCTGCTGGAAAAGACGCTGCGCGAGCTTGCCGGCGGCGCTGGGATCGGCGAGATTATTTTGACCCACGCGCACGTGGACCATATCGGCGGCGTGCCCCAGGTGCGGGCCCGGTTCGGCGAGGTTGAGGTGCGCAAGATGCCTTGGCCGGAGAACGACCGCGCGGCCGGCGTTGCGATCACGCCGCTCATTGACGGCGCAGTGATCGAAGCCGACGGCGCGGCGCTAAGCGCGCTTCACACGCCCGGCCACGCGCCGGACCATCTGTGCTACTACCTCAAAGCGGAGCGGGCGCTGTTCAGCGGTGACGTCGTGCTCGGCGCCGGGACCACCGTCATCCCCGACGACTCCGGCGACCTGGCACAGTATATGGATTCGCTGCGCAAGCTGCTCGCGTTGGACCTCGACGTGATCTACCCGGGACACGGGCCGCCAATCCGCAACCCTCAGCACAAGATTCACCAGTACATAGAGCATCGCGAGCTGCGCGAGAGGCAGATACTGCAAGCGCTCAAGGACGGTGCGCGCGCGGTGCCGGAGATCGTGAGGTTGATTTACACCGACGTACCTGAAAGCCTCCACCCGGCGGCGGCGAACTCGGTGCGCGCGCATTTAAAGAAGCTCAAGCATGAGCGGGTGGCAGTGGAACAAGAAGATGACGGGCGGTGGAGTCTGCGCTAGGCGCGCGCTAAGTCAACGCTATCGCGCTCGATCGGTCGCGCTCACGGCTGTCCTAGCCGTACTGTGCGAGCAGAGCCCCGCTCTGGCTGCGGCGTCGAGATGCGCCGATTTGCGCGTCGAGAACAGCGTAACCGAGTGCCTAAGTCCTGAGGGACGCGAGGTCTTCACTTCGGACGGCGCCAGACTGGCTTTTGAGAGCGCGCCGGCCGCGCCGTCACCCGATCCATCGGCGGCGATCGAAATTCCGCAAGCGAGTTTGCCGCCCTCGCCCTCGCCGCCGGTCGAGCCGGCGCCGCAGAACCCCGCCGAGCAGCAGCCGGAAGAGTTAGCGCCGGTTAACTTGCCTCCGGTGGCCACGCTGAACGAGTTCCTGATGAACGGCGATTACACTTCACTGATAGGCGTGCAGGTGCGCGAGGCCAGCTCTCAGCTCAAGGGCGGGGGCGAAGTCGAAGGTCTCGCGGTTGAAGCGGTGATGCCGGACAGTCCGGCAGCGCGCGCGGGAATTCAGCCATACCGAGCGACTACGCATTACGTGATCGATGGGGTTTTCGCGGCGGCGTCGTTCGTGTTTCCCCCAGCCATGCTTTTGCTGGTAGTTGCCGACCAAAGCCGGGTCGGAACCTCCTTCGACTTAATCATCGGGGTGGACGGCGTGCGGGTGACGAACATCTTGGAGTTCGACGACCAAGTGCGAAACAGCAAGCCCGGGGACATCGTGTACCTCAACGTCGTGCGCAAAGGAAGACGGCTGCAGATACCGGTCGAGATGCCGCGTTCGACGCTGGCCGCGAGCAAGTAACAAGTCCGCTATTGCGCTTTACTCCTCGGTACAGCCTCGATTAGACTGCGATTAGGGCCGCAAGCCTAGAATGATGGTTCGGGCGAATGCGGCCGAGAGGTTGGTAGGCGGGCTTTGCTGAAATGCCCGCGAGAAACTAACGAGGGTAGGCTGCCTGGATCCGGCCGGACCGGGACCGCCAACCGATGTACGCGCGGATTTGCGCGCGGTTGCGGTTTTCCGACGGGGCTGCCGGCATCAGGGCAGTCCCGTTTTCTTTTCGACGGAGACCGCGATGACAGATAAGATTCGCGTGCCGGACTTGCTCCGGATGAAGGCCGAAGGGCGGCGGATTACGATGCTGACGGCGTACGATTATCCTTTTGCGCGCATCTTCGACGCCGCCGGAGTCGACGCTCTGCTGGTCGGCGATAGCCTGGGAATGACCGTGCAGGGACAGCAGAGCACGCTGCCGGTCACCGTCGATCAGGTGATCTATCATGTGCAGATGGTGGCGCGCGGGCGCCGGCGCGCCCTGGTCATCGCCGACATGCCGTTTTTGTCGTATCAGGCCAGTATTGAGCAAGCCTTGCTCAACGCCGGCCGGCTCATCAAGGAGGGTGGCGCCGAGGCGGTGAAACTTGAAGGCGGCGCGACGATCGCCCCGACGGTGCGTCGTTTGTCCGAGATCGACGTGCCCGTGATGGGTCATATCGGCCTCACCCCCCAGTCGGTGCATCGAATGGGCGGGTTTCGCGTACAAGGGCGCGCCGCAAGGCCCGGTGTAAGGCCGCCGGAGATGCTGCTCAAGGACGCTGCGGCGCTGGAAGAAGCCGGGGTCTTTGCCATCGTGCTCGAGGCAATCCCGGCGCCGGTCGCGGCCGAGATAACCGCGCAGGTGCGCGTGCCGACGATAGGAATCGGCGCCGGCCCGGCGTGCGACGGCCAAGTTCTGGTGATGCACGATTTGCTGGGGTTAACCGCGTGCGACCCTCCCAGGTTCGCTAAGGTCTACGCCGCGCTGTGGCGCGAAGCGGGCGAGGCCGCCGGCCGTTACCTCGCCGACGTGCGCGAAGGTCGCTTTCCCGGCCCGGAGAATTCCTACCAGGACTGAGCGGCGAGCCGGCCGCGCGGCGCAATCTACGAGCGGGCGGCGAGCGCGCAGCAAGAGTAAGTGCATATGGAAATAATCCGCGAGGCGGGCCAGATGCAGCGATGGGCCGAAACCGCCCGCTTGGCCGGAGAGAAAATCGCCTGTGTGCCGACCATGGGTTATCTGCACGAGGGTCATCTGAGCCTCATGCGCGAGGGGCGCCGGCGCGCGAGTAGGTTGGTCGTATCGGTTTTCGTCAATCCGACGCAATTCGGCCCGAGCGAGGACCTGAACTCCTATCCGCGGGATTTTGACCGCGACTGCGCGCTGATGGAGGCTATACCGGTCGACACGGTTTTCGCTCCGCAGCCGGCCGACCTGTACCCGCCCGGTTTCCAGACCTGGGTCGAAGCGGCCGAGATCACCCGGGGCCTTTGCGGCGCTTATCGCCCGGGCCATTTTCGCGCGGTCGCGACCGTCGTGGCCAAGCTCTTCAATATCATCAAGCCGCATGTGGCGCTTTTCGGCGAAAAAGATTACCAGCAGCTTCGCACGATTGAACAAATGGTGCGCGACCTCAACTTCGACGTGGAGATTGTCGCGATGCCGATCGTGCGCGAGGCGGACGGGCTGGCAATGAGCTCGCGCAACGCCTACCTGTCGCCCGAGCAGCGCGCCTCGGCGCTGGCGATCAGCCGCGCGCTTCGGGCGGCCGGCCAGAAGCTAGCGCAAGGTGTCAGGCGGGCGCAGGAACTCCGCGAAGCGGCCCGCGTCGTGCTCGATGCGGCCGGCGAGCTCAACGTCCAGTATCTGGAGGTGGTCGACGCGCAAACGCTTGAGCCCATCGGCCTAATCGAGGCGCCGGTTCTGGTCGCGATCGCGGCCTGGGCGGGCCGCACGCGCCTCATCGACAACTGCGTGCTCGTCCCGCCGCCCGCGCCCACTCCCTGAGCCCGGCTCGGTCGAGACGCGTGCGCGTACTACCTTGCCGCAGCCCTGGCGCGCGCAGTCTGCCGCTGTTCCCGGGTAAGCGGCACGGCAACGCGGCGACGCTATAATCCCCCAAAATATGTTATTTCAGAGACGCGGCGCGGGGAGTCATCGGCACTCTACCTAATATAGCGCTCACAACCTTGTAGTTGTGTTACATAGCGTGATACAAATTCAACCGTGAGCGCTTTGAATGTCAGGGTCGACCCGGAAACCGCCGCCTTCCTTGAGCGCCTCGTACGCCAGACCGGCCGCACCAGGTCCGACCTCGTGCGCCAGGCGCTCGAAAGCCTGCACAAGCGCGCCTTTCAGCCGCGCGTTCCTGCGCCCGCCGAAACGATGACCCACCTGATCGGATGCTGGGACAGTGGCGGAATGCGCTTGTCCGAGCGTACCGGCGAGCGCTTCGCTCGACTGCTGCAAGAGAGAAAGCATGACCAACGTCCTGGTCGACGCCGGCCCGCTCGTCGCGCTTATTGACCGCAGCGACCCCTATCACCAGGTCTGCCGCGAGGCGCTTAGCACCATCAGTGACCCGTTGGGTACCGTTTGGCCTGCCTATACCGAAGCAATGTACTTGCTTAGGTCGTCCGCAAAGGCCCAGCGCGCATTGTGGGACATGATAAACGTCGGTGGTTTGCACCTTGTAGAGCTCGGGAACGAAGACTGTCCCCGTATGCGCGAGCTCATGTGGAAGTATCGGGACCTGCCGATGGATCTGGCGGATGCCGCCTTGGTCCGGATTGCCGAGCGCGAGAGAATCAGGCGCATCTTCACTATCGACCGCCACGACTTCGAGGTTTATCGACCGCAGCGATTGGGACGATTTGACATCCTGCCGTAAGGCCATTGGCGGCTCCTATTTACGTATCATAAAGGACGTCATCAAAGATTAAACGGGTGGGCGGGGTCAGAGAAATGGGGCGTCGGAAAATGCTCCGCCGCGTTACCGCTAAGGCCGGCGCTTGAGCTTGAGCGCGAAGAGCGGAGCCGCGTCTCGCTTCACGGCTTCGAGCCGCTAAGGCCGCCGATTGCGCGGTCGCGAGATTAGTCGAGGCTCGCGTTACGAGGAGGTGACTCGGGCCGTAGTGTCGGGTTCACAGCGCCGGTGGCGCGAGGGCGGGCGGGTCGGTAGATGGGTGAAGATCCGGGGCCGGGGAAGCGTAGTAGCTCTGTTCCTCGCGGTCGAGGACGGCGGCCAAACCGTCGAGCTCCTGACGTATCTTGGCCGCGAGCTCCGAGTTGATTCCTTTGACTTGCGCCAGTTGCTCGGCCGTCGCCTCGCGGATGCGCTTTAAGCTGCCGAAATGGCGCAACAGCGCTTGCCGGCGGCGCGGGCCGACACCCTCGATATCGTCCAGCACCGAGCGCATCCGGGCCCGTCGGCGCAGGTCGCGATTATAGGAGATGGCGGAGCGATGGGCCTCGTCGCGCAGCCGCATCAGAAGAAAGAGCGCGTTGGAATTGCGCTTGAGCACGATCGGGTCCTTGCGCTGCGGCAAAAAGACCCGTTCTTCGGACTTTTCGACCCAGGCGTCGCGCGGGCTGTTGAGCACGTGCTGCTTGGCCAGCGCGATCGCGTCGATCCGGTCGCGCAGCTCAAGTTCGCGCAAAACCTCGAGCGCGACGTTGAGCTGGCCCTTACCGCCGTCGATCACGAGCAGGTCGGGAAATTCGCCCTCGGCTACGGCGCGCTCCAGACGGCGGCGCAAAACCTCGTACATGCTGGCGAAATCGTCCTGCCCCTGCACGCCGCGGATCCGATAGCGGCGGTAGAGGTCTTTGCGCGGCTCGCCTTCGTCGAAGACCACCTGCGAGGCGACGACCATCGCGCCCTGCAAGTTAGAGATGTCGTAGCACTCGATGCGCTTGGGCGTGTTGCGCAGGTGAAGCTTAAGCCTAAGCTCCTCGAGCATCCGCTCGCGCGTGCGCTCGTTGTCGCGACGCGCGGCAAAACTCTGGTGCGCGTTCTCCTGGGCCATTTCGACTAGCCGCAGCCGTTCGCCGCGCTGCGGCAGTATGAACTCGACTTTTTTGCGGCCGCGCTCGAACATCAGCTCGGCGCGCGCCTGGGCGTCCTCCAGCGGCGCGGGGAGGATGACCTCGTCCGGCAATTGGCGATCGGCAGCATAAAAGCGCGAGAGCAACTGCGCGAAAACCTCGTCATCGCCGAACTCGAGGTCCTGAAAGCTCCAGGACTGGGTCGAGGTGAGCTTGCCGGAGCGCACGAGCAGTACGATCGCCTCGATGAAGCCGCCCTCGCGATAAAGCCCGAAGACGTCCTGGTCGCAGCCCATATGATGGACAACCGTCTGGCGCTCAACGGTTTTCTCGATCGCGCGAATCTGATCACGAATCCGTGCCGCGTTCTCGAACTCCAGGCGCTCGGCGCAAAAGCGCATGCGCTCGCGCATCTCGCGCAGCAGCTCCAGGCCCTTCCCCTCCAGCAGCATCGAGGCCGCCCGCAAATGATGCTCGTACTCGGCGCGATCGACGGCCAAGCAGCACGGGCCAAGGCATCGCTTGATCTGGTACTCAAGGCACGGGCGCGCGCGGTTTTTGAACACCGTGTCCGAACAGGTGCGCAGCGGGAAAAGCTTGCGGATAACATCGATCGTGGCGCGCAAGCCGTCGGCCGAGGCGAACGGTCCGAAGTAGCGGCTGCCGTCGCGGACGATCTTGCGCGTCACCATGATGCGCGGCCAGGAGTGATTGGTGATCTTCGCGCTGAGGTACGATTTATCGTCCTTGAGCCGAATGTTGTAGCGAGGCTTGTACTGCTTGATGAGGTTGTTTTCGAGGATCAGCGCTTCTTTTTCGCTCGCCGTGACCAGGATTTCGAAATCGTGGACACGCGAGATCAGAAACCGAACCTGAACGCGGTTGTCCCCGCGCTCGCGAAAGTAAGCGCGAACGCGCGCGCGCAGCGACTTTGCTTTGCCGACGTAGATGACCTTCCCGTTGCAATCTTTGAGTAGATAGACGCCGGGGTCGGTGGGCACGCAGTCAAGCTTCCCGCTCAACTGCGCGTCAAGTTTAGGCGCCGCGGCGTCGGCCGGCGCAAAGACAGGCCGATCGCCGCCGGCGGCTTGAGCCGGGTTGTCCGCGGGCTCGGCGGGTATCATCGCCGCGCTCTCCGGCGCCGGGTTTTGCGAATCGGCGGCGTCCTGCCGATCGAGCCCTTGCGGTTCGGCTGTGAGTTTGTCGCTCATCGCCCCAATCGCCTACTTTAGCATCAGGGCCCAGCGCGAGAGACGGGCCCCTGCGGCTCGCCGGTCCCGCGCGGGGCGCGCGCGGCTTAGCCGGGTGGGTCGGGAACGAGCCGCAAGCGGCGGGTTTTACGCGGCGGCTGTGCTTGTGCCTTAGCGCGCTGCGGGCGCGAGGCCGGCGCTTTAGTGCCCGACTTGCGCCTCGTATCCGCCGGCCCCGGGGCAGGGCGGGTTGAACCGATCTCCAGGGCGCGGCGCTCGAGCGCTTTTATTCTGTCGCGCAAGTCGGCGGCGCATTCGTATTCGAGATCGTCGGCCGCTTCGATCATCTCGCGCCTGAGCTTTGCGATAAGCCGCGGGACCTCGTCGAGCGGGACTTCGTCCACGCCCGGCGGGCTGTCTTTTTCCGGCACCAGCGCCCATTCGGGCGAATACATCTCGACCAGGGAGGCGTCAATCGCCTTGACCACCGAGCGCGGCGTGATGCCATGCTCGGTGTTGAACGCCACTTGCTTGGCGCGCCGCCGGTTGGTCTCGTCGATCGCGCGCCGCATCGATTCGGTCATTGCGTCGGCGTACATGATCACCTTGCCGTGCACATGGCGCGCCGCGCGGCCGGTGGTCTGGATGAGCGAGCGCTCGGAGCGCAGATAGCCTTCCTTGTCGGCGTCCAGGATGGCGACCAGGGAGACCTCGGGCAGGTCCAGGCCCTCGCGCAGAAGGTTGATCCCGACCAGCACGTCGAACTCGCCTTTGCGCAGGCCGCGGATTATCTCGACGCGCTCGATAGTGTCGATGTCGGAGTGCAGATAGCGCACCCTGACGCCGAGTTCTTGGTAGTAGTCGGTCAGGTCCTCGGCCATCTTCTTGGTCAGGCAGGTGACGAGCACGCGCTCGCCGGCGGCGACTCTTTTCCGGATTTCCTCGAGCAGGTCGTCCACCTGAATCCCGGCGCGCCGGACCTCGATCTCGGGATCGACCAAACCAGTGGGCCGAATCAATTGTTCGACGATTAACCCCCGCGCGCGGCGCATCTCGTAGTCGGCGGGCGTGGCTGAAACATAGATCACCTGGTTGATGAAGCCTTCGAACTCCTCGAAGTTGAGCGGCCGGTTGTCGAGCGCCGAGGGCAGGCGAAAGCCGTACTCGACCAGCGTCCCCTTGCGCGAGCGGTCGCCGCGGTACATGCCGCCGAGCTGGGGAATCGCGATATGGCTTTCGTCGATGAACATGAGAAAATCACGCGGGAAGTAGTCGAGCAGGGTCGGCGGCGGCTGGCCCGGCGCGCGGCCGGTGAGATGGCGCGAGTAGTTCTCGATTCCGGGGCAGAAGCCCATTTCTTCCAACAGCTCGAGATCGTAGAGCGTGCGCTGCTCCAGGCGCTGGGTCTCGAGCAGCTTGTTCTGGGCGCGCAGCTCGGCCAGCCGTTCGCGCAGCTCCTCGCGGATGCTCACTACCGCCGTTTCCATCCGGCCGGGCGTGGTCGCGTAGTGCGAGGCGGGATAGATTGCGACGCTCGGCAAACGCCTGACGGCCTTGCCGCGCAGCGGGTCGATCTCCCATAACGCCTCGACTTGGTCGCCGAAAAACTCGATGCGAAGCGCCCGGTTTTCCTCGTAAGCGGGGAAGACCTCGACGGTGTCGCCGCGCACGCGAAAACATCCGCGGTGGAAATCGTAATCGTTGCGCTCGTACTGGATGTCAACCAGCTTGCGCAGCACGCGGTCGCGCTCGATCTCCTGGCCCTGCTCGAGGAACACCATCAGCTCGAAGTACACCTCGGGTTCGCCGAGGCCGTAGATGCAGGAGACCGAGGCGACGATCAGCACGTCGTTGCGCTCGAGCAGCGCCTTGGTGGCGGAATGGCGCAGCTTGTCGATCTCGTCATTGATGCTGGCGTCCTTTTCGATGTAGGTGTCGGTCGCCGGCACGTACGCTTCGGGCTGGTAGTAGTCGTAGTAAGAAACGAAGTAGCGCACCGCGTTGTCGGGAAACAAGCTTTTGAACTCGTTGTAAAGTTGGGCGGCGAGCGTTTTGTTGGGAGCGATCACCAGCGTGGGCCGGTTGACCCGCGCCACGACGTTGGCCATCGTGAAAGTCTTGCCCGAGCCCGTCACGCCGAGCAAAACCTGATGGCTGACGCCTTGGCCGAGGTTGTCGACCAGCGCGTCGATGGCCGCCGGCTGGTCGCCCTGCGGCCGATAGTTGGCGAGCAGCTTAAAGCTGCCCTCGCTGCGTCGCGCGCGCGAAAGCATATTATGCTTCAAAACCTTCCGCGCGCCGCCTGCCGTGGCGCGTGGAGCGCCGGCCAAGACGGCTGCGCGAAGCTATGCTCCGGCGGGCCGGCGGCCCGGTTATCTTAATTCCTTGCTCGTGTAGCCCAGGATACGGCGGGCGATGATCAGCAGATTAATTTGCTGGGTGCCCTCGAAGATATCGTTGATCTTGGCGTCGCGCATCCATTTTTCCAATAGGTACTTGCGCGAGTAGCCGAGCGGGCCCATGATTTCGACCGCTTTCTGCGTCACGCGGGTGACGGCCGCGCCCGCCTTGGCCTTGGCCATCGAGGCCTCCAGATTGTTGCGCAGGCCGCGGTCCAGCATCCAGGCGGCGCGCCAGGTGAGCAGCCGCGCGGCTTCAAGCTCAGTCTCCATTTCGATAAAGTCGCGCTCGAGCGCGGTCATCCGGGTGGGCGCGATCGCGTAGCGAATTTCGACCTGCTGCTGGCTTAGAAAATCGCGCACGAAGTCGAGCGCTGCGCGCCCCACGCCGATCGCCATCGCCGCCACGATCGGTCTGGTGGCGTCGAAGGTCGCCATCACGTCCTTAAAGCCGCCGCTGGGTTCGACCTGCGGGCTGCCGAGGACGTGATCGAGCGGCAGGCGGCAGTTGTCGAGCAAAATCGCTGCGGTATCGGAGGCGCGGATGCCGAGTTTGTTCTCGACGCGGATTATCGAGGCGCCCGGCGTGCCGTGATCGACCACGAAAGGCTTGATGCCGGCGCGTCCGGCGTTCTTGTCGACCGTGGCCCAGACCACGACGAAGCCGTCTGACTTCTCCAGGGCCCGCATGCCGGAGGTGCAGAAGATCTTGGTGCCGTTGAGCACCCAGTAATCACCCTCACGCCGGGCGGTGGTGGTTACCGCGGCCGAGTCGGAACCGCATCCGGGCTCGGTGATCGCCATCGCGCCCCATTTCGGCTCGCCGTCCTTGAAGCGCCTAAGGAAGCGCTCCTTTTGCTCCGCAGTGCCGGCGGCCGACACCGCCGCGCCGCCCAGTCCCGGGCCGGGGATCGAGAGGAACAACCCGGCGTCGCCCCAGCATAGCTCTTCGGTCATGATCGTGGTGAGCAGATTACGCGGCGCACTCTTACGCTCGGCGCCCGCGTCCGCGCCGCCCTGGCGCTCGCGCGCCGCGCCTTGCCATGTCGTCTCAATAAACCGGCGCGGCTCTTCGTGTTCGTGCTCGTCGTAGTGCCGCGAGATCGGGCGCATCAGGTGTTCGGCGACCGAGCGAAAGAACTTTGCTCGCTCGACAACTTGCGGTTCAAGTTCAAAGTCTATCATAAGCCGGTCCTTTGCTGCCGCCTCGAGCGCCGCCGCGCCGGGCGTCTCAGACGATCGCTAACCCCTCGAAGGCACTGAAGCCGCGCGCGTTGCGCAGCCACATTTCGACCGGATGTTCGCGGATATAGCCGTGACCGCCGAGAATTTGCAGCGCGTTGTCGGTCGTCTTGAGCGCGACGCCGGCGGCGTAATGCTTTGCGCGCGAGCTCTCTTTGAGCGCGTTCAGTCCTTTGTCCAGCATGGTCGCCGCTTCCCAAGCGAGTAGGCGCGCGGCATCGATCTCGATCGCCATCTCGGCCAGCATGAAGGCGATCGCCTGTTTGGTTGCTATCGGCGCGCCGAAGGCGCGGCGCTCTTTGGCATAGTCGCGCGCGTATTCGAACGCTCCGCGAGACACTCCCACCGCCATGGCAGCCAGGGCGACGCGCGACTGCGCCACAAGGCGCGCCGCGTCGGCCGGTTGCTCACCGCCCAGACGCGCGTCGGGCGCGAGCCTTACGCCGTCGAGCTTGAGTTCGTAGGTCGCCAGCGCCTTGAGGCCCATGTTTTTTTCGCGCTCGACCACGGTTAGGCCGGGCGTGTCTCGCGCAACGATAAAGACCTGCGTCCCTTGCAAATCTCCGGCGCGCGCGCCGCCCGACTTATCTTCGCCGCGAGCGTAAACCAAAAACGCTTGGGCTTGCTCGCCCAACGGCACGCAGCATTTGTCGCCGCGCAGTGTGAAGCCGGAATGGTTGGGCGAGGCCACCGTGGCCAGGGCGCTTAGGTCGAAGTCGTAGCGCGGCTCCATCGCCGCCGCGGTAACGGCGGCGAAGCGCTCGGTGGCCACCAGAGGCAAAAAGCGCCGGCGTTGCTCTTCGGTCCCCATTTCCAGGAGCGGAAAGGCGAATAGCGCCGGCGCGGTGACGTGCAACGCTATCGCCAGATCGCCCCAGGCGAGCTCCTCCGCGACCAGAGTTCCGGTCAGGACCGAGCGTCGATCGCCGAATCCGCCGAGGGTCTCCGGAATGGGTCCGCGAGCCAGGCCAAGCTCCCAGGCCAGCTTCACCAGCTCCGGTGGTATCGCGCCGCTCTCGTCGGCCGAACGGGCCGCGGGCCGAACCTGGTCGCGGGCAAAGGCGCCGACCGTTTCACGCACCATCTTTTGCTCGCCGCTGAGCTCGAAGTCGATCATCTTTTCCTTGTTCTATCCTTGTCCCTTATCTCTATCTCGGGGCGCGGCCCGCGCGCCGGTTTAAAGCCCGGCCTAACAAATTTTCGCCGGCTCGGGCGCCGCGCGGCGAAAAGCGGCTTGCGTCGAGCCGGCCGCCTTGCGGTGCGGATGCGCCGCTCACGACGGCATCGCGATCACGCTTGCCTGGAGGCCGGTTGGCCCCCCGCGCGCGGCGCGCCGCGAGAAGTATCGGTCGCTCGCGCATCTGGTGCAAGGTCCGATATCCATTATTGCATGCGGCGAGAGGCCAGCTTCAACCAGTTGATCGCGAAGCAGGCCTTTGAGGTCGAGGCGCGCCTTGCCCGCGCGGCCGGCTTCGAGATGGGACGAGGCGCTCGGCATCCGTGCGGCGAAGCGGTCGGCAAGCTCCTGATCAATCTCGAAGCAGCACTTGCCGATGGCCGGCCCGAGCGCAGCCTTGATACCGAGCGGCTGCGCGCCCAGCGCGGTGATCGCTCGCACGCCCTCGCGCGCGATATTGGCCAGCGCGCCGCGCCATCCGGCGTGCAGGGCGCCGACCGCAGGGCGCAGCGGGTCGTAAAGCAAAATCGGGACGCAATCGGCGGTGAGGACGGCCAGGGCCAGGTTCGCCTGCGCCGTCACTAAGCCATCGCCGGTCAGCTCGCGCGCTTGGTCGCCGTTCGGCGCCGCGATTGCCGCGCCCGGTCCGATGCGATGGACTTGATTGCCGTGAACCTGGCGCAGCTTGACCACGCCGGAGGATGGGCGCAGAAATTCGCCCAGGCGCTGCCAGTTGGCGGCTACGGCTTGCGAGCTGTCGCCGCAATTGGAGGCGAAATTGAGGCTCCGGTACGGCCCCAGACTGACGCCGCCGGCGCGGCCCAAAAAAGCGGCGCGCACGCCCGCCTCGGCCCAGGGAATGAGGGCCGCCGCGGCGAGCGGCGGTTTGCTGTTCTCTTCGCACCGGTTCACTTTGCCCCGTCTCCGTGGATAATCTAAGTAAGAATCTTATACCATGCCGACACGTTCCGGACGCCGGCTTTGAGGAGCCGCCTGTATGAACGGCTATCGCTATTTGATCGAGCGCAACCGCTTGTTTTATGAGCTGGAGGACAAGCTACGGAAAATCGAACATCTGGCAGCGTCTGAAAGACTTCAGCGCAAAGCCGAGTTAGAGGCGGCGTTTGATCGTAAGGTCGCCAAGCTTTATGCCCAAGTCTCGGACGAGTACCCGGGTGAGCGGCGAAAAAACGCTCGGGCGCTTGCCGATCCGCATTAGTCCACCCGGTTGAACGGCTGCATCAGCATCCGCGGCGCGCGCACGCATAATCTCAAGAACGTCTCGACCGAGATTCCGCGCGGCAAGCTGACTGTCGTGACCGGCGTTTCGGGGTCGGGCAAATCGAGCCTGGTCTTCGACACGCTCTACGCCGAAGGCCAGCGTCGCTACGTCCAAAGCCTGTCGACCTACGCGCGGCTGTTCCTGGAGCAGGTCTCGCGTCCCGAGGTGGACGAGATCAGCGCGCTGCCCGCGGCGCTCGCGCTGCGTCAGAAGAACAGCATCAGGAACGCCCGCTCGACGGTCGGCACGGTGACCGAGATTGCCGACTACCTGCGCCTGCTCTACGCGGTGGTGGGCCGCACCTTCTGTCCGCAATGCGCAAGCGAGGTAAGGCGCGACACCCCTGAGAGCGCCGCCGCGGAGATTCTGGCAAGCCCGGGCCTATGGCTCTTTACCGCGCCTTTTGCCGACGGCGGACGCGCGCCGGACCAGAGCCTCGCCTATCTGATTCAGAACGGCTACCACCGGCTGTGGCTGGACGACGCCGTCGCCGAGGCTCAGGCGGTGCTTGAAGCCGGGCGCGCGCTGCCCAGGCCGCTGCCGGTGCTCGTGGACCGCGTCCGCGTGAGCGGCGAAGGCGATGGGGTACGCGTGCGCGAGGCGCTGGAGAGGGCCTTCTACCTAGGCGGCGGACGCGCGCAGGCAATTGGCGCGCAGGCGCCAAAGGACGCGCTTTCGGCCGCGGCGCGCCTATCTTTCGACCGCTCGTTCAACTGTTCCCGATGCAGGACGTATTTTCCCGAGCCGAGTCCGGCGCTGTTTTCGCCCAACAGCCCGCTCGGAGCATGCCCGGCATGCCAAGGATTCGGGCGCACGGTCGAAATCGACGCCGAGAAGGTAGTGCCGGATCGGGCGCTGTCGCTACGCCGGGGCGCGGTGGCGCCTTGGCGCACGCCGGCATACCGGGAAATGGGCGAATGGATGGCCGAATGCGCGGAGGAGGCCGGCGTTCGCTTGGATGTCCCATACGCGGAGCTGGACTGGCGCGAGCGCTCCTGGCTTTGGGACGGGACGCGCACGGCCGGCACCGGCGGGCCTGACACATGGTTCGGGATCCGCGGGTTTTTTCGCGGGCTCGCGCGCAGGCGCTATAAGCCTCACGTGCGAATCCTGCTGGCTAAATACCGGAAATTCGATACGTGTACGGCGTGCGCCGGCGCGCGCCTTAAGGCGCAGGCGCTGAACGTCCGCGTCAGCGGCAAAACGATCGCCGAAGTCGCCCGCATGTCGATCGACGAGCTGGTCCGGTGGCTGGACGGTCTTGCGGCCGCGGTCGAGGTCCAGGCGCGCGCGCGCGCCGTCTTGCGCGAGCTAAAAAACCGCGTCGGCTGCCTCGGCGATATCGGCCTGGGGTACCTCACACTGGAGCGCCAGGCGCGCACGCTCTCGGGCGGAGAGACGCAGCGCATTCACCTGGCAAGCGCGCTTGGCGGTGGGCTCACCGACGTGCTCTACGCGCTCGACGAGCCGACGATCGGTCTTCATGCGCGCGACGTTCGCCTCCTGCTCAAGACGCTCTATCGGCTGCGTGATCTGGGCAACACGGTGGTGATTGTAGAGCACGATCCGGCCGTGATCGCGGGCGCGGACCATTTTCTCGAGCTCGGTCCGGGCGCCGGCCGACACGGCGGATGCTTGATCGGCGCGGGAGCCGCGGCCAAGAGGCCTCGGCGGCTTACGTCGCACTCGCCGCCGCGGGTCTTGCTGATGCGCGCGCTGTCGCGCGAGCGAGCGCTTGAGCCGGAGCGCAAGAGCCTTAAGATTTTCGGCGCGCGGGAGCATAACCTTAAGCACATCGACGTTGCGATTCCGCTTGGCTGCCTGGTATGCGTGACCGGAGTTTCCGGCTCCGGCAAATCCACGCTGGTCGATAACGTGCTCTACCGAGGCTATGTGCGCGCCCGCGGCGGGTCGATCGACGACGTGGGGCAATGCGATCGCATCGAAGGGTTCGACCAGGTAAGCGAAATTTCCCACTTAAGCCAGGACCTCGGGTTTCGCTCGAGCAGGTCTAATCCGGCAACTTATCTGAAAATCTACGACGAGATGCGCAAGCTATACGCCGTCACAGAGCAAGCGCGCCGGCTTGGTCTCACGGCCAAATCGTTCTCCTTCAATTTACCCGGTGGCCGTTGTGAGCGCTGCGAGGGCATGGGCGTAATCCCGGTTGAGATGTACTTTATCGGCGACTTCCAGATGACCTGCGAGGTTTGCGGCGGCCGGCGCTTTAAGGAGCATGTGCTAAGCGTCAAATACGACGGACGCAGTATCGACGAGGCGCTCAAGCTGACCGCCGAGGAGGCGCTTTCGGTTTTCGCGGATAATCCGCGCTCGGTCCAGGGACTCAAAGCGCTCTCGGCGGTCGGGCTCGGCTATATGGAGCTCGGGCAGCCCACTTCCACATTGTCGGGCGGCGAGGCGCAAAGGCTTAAGCTGGCGGGCTTTCTCTTGAGCAGCGGCTTCGGAGGACCGAGTCCGACGGCGAGCGCTCGTAAAGGACGGCTCTTTATACTTGACGAACCGACCAACGGGCTCAGCTCCTCGGATATAACGGTCCTGCTTCGCGTGCTGCGCCAGTTGGTATCTGCAGCCAACTCGCTGCTCATAATCGAGCACAATCTCGAGCTTATCGCGCAGGCGGACTACGTGATTGATCTGGGCCCGCAGGCGGGGGAGGCGGGCGGTGCGGTGGTCGCGACCGGTCCCCCGCTGGCGATCGCCGCGTGCGGGAATTCCTACACCGGCCTTGAGCTGCGGCGATTTCTGGCGCTGCCTGACGCTGACTCTGTGGGCGCTAAACCGGCGTCGGAAAGACGTGCAAGCAAAACCGCCGTGCAGCGGTAGCCGGGTGTAACCGGGCCACGCAAAAGCAAGGCATGCGAATTGGGGGGGCATCCGCGTGAAATAAAGAAAACGTTGCCGCATCACCCACGCGCCGGCCCACGCCAAGCGCTTCCCACCGGTCGGCCGCTTTTGCTAGATTCGAGATCGCCAGTTTTCAGCCGCATTGGTAAGCCGCAAACCGGGTGATTATGCCGGCCAAAAGGGTGCCAGCGAAACGCCTTAAGGGCTTCTTTCTTAACCTGACCGAACGCAGCTTCGGCCAGCTCGGACTGGGCGAGCGCCAGATAGTAGACTATGTCGCTTCGGTCCTAACCGAGTTCGCTCATTCGGACCGATGGATGATGCTGCGGGATGCCGAGGGCCGCCGGCTAGGGAGTGTGGTCGAGATGCTGCTCTCGGCCACGGCGTTCGACGACCAGGTACGCGCGGGCAGCGAGCGCGCTTTGCGCAAGTACGTCGGCGACTACACGCTATTTATGTCGGGTTTATTTCGCAGCTATGTCGAGCGCGGCGGTTACCTGTCCTATTACTTCGAAGAGGGAAGCCGTTCCTACCATCTGGTCTCGCAACTGGACCTCGCCCGGTGCCGGCCGGGCTTTTTACTGTTCGACGAACTGGGACGCCGTTTCGAGTATTATTCCGGGGCGCTCGACTATATGCGCCGGTGCTTCTTCCCGCCCGCGCCCGATCGTAACCCCTTCGCCGGCTTCCTGGAGCAAGTTCAAGGCTGGGTCAAAGCCGGCCGGCCGGAAAACTGAATCTCGGATGGCGGCTCGCTCTCCGCTCGGCCAAGGCAGCAAGCGGCTGGATCGGGCTCTGCTCGACCTGGGCTTAGGCCTCACTCGACGCAGCGCGCGCGAGCTTATCGCCGCCGGCTACGTGCGCGTAAACGGCCGCGCTTTGAGAAAAGGCGATCTCGTGGCCGCAGGAGACCGCGTGGAGGTCGCGGCGCCGGCCATGGCGCGCCAACTCCTGGCCAACGCGGCGCTGGCGCCGGCGGTGCTGTACCAAGACGCGGCGGCCGTAATCGTGGCCAAGCCGGGTCTTTTGCCGTGCCATCCGCTGCGGTTGTCCGACGCCGACACGCTGATGAACGGCGTCGTCACGCTGTTTCCGGAGACAGCCGGTGCCGGGGACAAACCGCTTGAAGGCGGCCTGGTGCATCGGCTTGACAACGGCGCCTCCGGCGCGGTGATTGTCGCGCGCAGCCCGCTCGCGCTGAAGCTGCTGCGCGAAGCGCTGCGCAGCAATCGGATCGCGCGCCGGTATGAGGCGCTGGCATTGGGCGAGCTGACGAGACCCCTCGAAATAGACCTCCCGATCGCTCATCACGCGAAGGACCCGAAAAGGATGACGCTTGCGCCCGCGGGAACCAGACGCGCGCTGCGCGGCCGCCCGCGCCCGGCGTTCACCCGGGTCGAGCCCTTGCTTAGGCTTGACGGGATGACGCTGCTTCGCGTGACGCCGCACACCGGAGTGCGCCATCAGATCCGCTTACATCTGGCCGCGGCGAAGCTGCCGCTGGTCGGCGATGTGCTCTACGGTGCTCCGCCTGCCGCCGCGCTCGCACCCGGGCGCTTTTTCCTGCACTTGCGCCGGCTTCGGTTCGACTCTCCGGCGGGCGCGCTGGTGGACGTACAAGCTCCCCTGCCCGCCGACCTCGCGGGTATGCTTGACGCGCTTGAAGCTGCCCGCCGTCAAACGCGGCGCAACTCTGAATACCCGCCGTGGTAGCGGAGTCCGGGATTCCTCGCGCGCGCCGGACACGCGCGCGGGAATGACACAAAGAGCCGCGGTGGAGCGGGACCCTTGTCACTATCTTGTGCAGTATCCAATAGAGTGCGCCGATAATCCTCCGAGAGTTCCGCCGCAACCGGCGGTTGAAGAGCGGCAAAACTCCACTCGCTCGGCAAAGCCGCGCGACAAAGCCAAGATTCCGCAGGCGAATGACAGAGTCCGTGCCTGGGCACACGGTGAGCGGAGGTCCCTCTCGTGCTTCCCCTTCAGAGCCCCGACCACGACGCTGAGATAACGCACGGTGGCCCTCCGGCACCTAAACTCGGAGGACGGAGTTTCAGATGATAATTGCGGGTGACTTTCAGATGATTATTGACACCAAACAAAAATTGCCACCAACACTTGCTTCGTGAGGTCGGTCTCTATTTAATAAGTTTTCAGCAAGCGTCAAATAAGTTTATTGGAAAGCGTCAAAACGGGGTTCCGGTTCAAGAGTAAAACACTAACAAGGGGGGAACATGAATAAGGGGACGCTCGGAATGGCGGAACGGCTGGATTCCAATGAAAAAGACGCGCGGGTGCCCACTAGGGCCGATGCTGTCAAAGCCGCTCTACAGCAGACCATCGCCCGCTTTCAGCGAAACGCGAACGCGGCGCGGCTGGTGTTTCGCGCGGAGACGGAATTGAACGAAGGAGTCTGCTGCGTAGGAAAAGTGCGAAACTTCGCGCCGCTGACGATCGATGAGCCACCGGACCTTGGAGGCGGGAATGCGGGCATGTGTCCGGTCGAACTAATTCTAGTAGCATTGGGGACCTGCCAGGAGGTCATGTATGCCGCCTACGCCTCTGTAATGGGGATACGGTTGGACCGGGTGGCAGTCAAGGTGAAAGGACATCTTGATGCGCGTGGACTGCTGAGCCTCGATGGCTCAACGCCGATGGGATTTCAGAAGATCACTTACGAAACCAAGCTGGAGAGCCCTGCCGATCCACTCACCCTCCGGCAACTTGTCCAGACCGTCGAAACTCATTGCCCTGTGCTGGACACGTTGGTAAGAGCAATCGAAGTGAGCGGCAAGGTGTCGATCAACGGTATCGAGATGGAAAACGCCGCCTAGCGACAGTCTCTTGCGGCGCAAGCGCGGATACCGCCGCTGCGCCTTGACTAAGGAACCAAAGCCCATGTATTCATAGGAGCATGTGGACGGAGCAGCTTTACTGTAGACGCTAGATCCTCGGTTACTCGCCAATCTTTGCTGCCACGCTCCGGCAGGCAGAGCATAGTTTTTCCCTAGTTCGCGGTGAGGAGGCTCCCGATGAGTGATTACGCAAACCCCGGCGTCTTGGTCTCGACCCAGTGGGTCGAGGAACACAAGCATGATCCGAACGTCAGAGTGGTCGAAGTGGACGTGGATACCGCCGCCTACGGCCACGGTCATATACCCGGAGCACTCGGATGGAACTGGCAAAGCCAACTGTGCGACACGGTTAGAAGAGACATCATTCCCAAAAAGGAATTCGAGAACCTGATGTCGGCATCCGGCATCGGCCAGGACACTACCGTGGTGCTTTACGGCGACAACAACAATTGGTTTGCTGCTTGGGCCTTCTGGCAGCTTAAGATTTACGGCCATCAGTCGCTCAAGCTGATGAACGGCGGGCGCAAAAAATGGCTGGCCGAAGGACGGGAGTTGACCAAGGAAGTGCCGAAGTATCCGCGCGCCAACTACCGTGCCTCGGCGCCGGATTTTAGCCTTCGCGCTATGATGCAGCCGGTGTACAAGGCGATGGAGAACAGGTCGGCGGTCTTGATCGATGTCCGCAGCCCGGCGGAGTTCACCGGCGAAATCCTCGCGCCGCCCGGATTGCCCGAGACCTGCCAGCGCGGCGGGCATATACCCGGAGCAAAGGGGATTCCGTGGAGCGTTGCGTGCAATGAAGACGGCACCTTTAAGTCGGCGGACGAACTGAAGAAAATATACGGCGACAAGGGCGTCAACGGCGACCAGCCGGTTATCGCGTATTGCCGCATCGGCGAGCGCTCGAGCCTGACCTGGTTCGTGCTCAAGTATCTCCTCGGTTATCAGGACGTGCGCAACTACGACGGAAGCTGGACCGAATGGGGCAATCTCGTCGGAGCCCCGGTAGAGCGCGGCGCGGGTTCCTAAGATTTGCGCCCGACAGAGCTATAAGTTGACGGTCGTTTCATATGAAAGCGGAAGAGCACCAGGAGCGCAATGAGCAGTTCGGTCGCTGGCAGATTCATATCGTGAGCTACAAATTCGACGAGAAATGGATCTGTACGGTCGACAACGTTTCGCCTGGTGCCAATGTGTCCAGCGCCACCGGCGCGACCCGCGAAGAGGCGGAGAAAAAGGCGCTTGAGCGCGCCAAGGAACGCCTGGCTGCGACCCGCGTGACACCAGTCTAGCCGGTCTGCCGGCCGAGCAACGGGCATCAATCGGCGTGGCATGAGCCGGCAAAGCTCCGCCTGACGCCGGATTTGCGCAGCCTTCGCGGGGGCAGGATGGTTGTGTGCGGCTCGGCCTATAAGGCCGGCAATGAGCAGAGCGAGGTGACAAAGCGCGCAGCTTGGCGCATCAAAGTTAGGAGATTTTATTTGCCAATTGGGGGGAAATTCGATGGATCTTTGGAAGCCTGACCAAACGTTTTATCCGTCGCCGACGATGGCGATGCGCGCGCCGCGTGAGCGCTTGGGCTACGTCGTCGCGTTCGATCCGGAGACCGCCGGCCATCGCGCCAACGGCAATGGGCGTCATGACGCCGTATGCGTGCTTGACCTCGACCCGAACTCGCCGAGCTTCAGCCGGGTCGTAGGACGAGTCGAGATGCCAGGCGTCGGCGATGAGCTGCATCACTTCGGCTGGAACGCATGCAGCGCCGCGCTCTGCCCTTACGCGCCCCATCCGCATGTCGAGCGGCGCTACCTGCTGGTTCCGGGACTGCGCTCCTCGCGCATCCACGTGATCGACACCAAGCCCGACCCGCGCAACCCGCGGATCGTCAAGGTGATTTCGGCCGAAGAGATTGCCGAGCGCACCGGGTACAGCCGCCCGCACACGATTCACTGCGGGCCCGACGCGATCTACGTCAGCGCGCTTGGCGCGCCCAACGGCGACGGGCCGGGCGGAATATTCCTGCTCGACCACGACAGCTTCGACGTGCTCGGCCGCTTCGAGGTCGAGCGCGGCCCGCAGTTTCTGGCCTATGATTTCTGGTGGCATCTGGGCTACGACGTTGGAATCACCAGTGAATGGGGAACGCCGAAGATGATCGAGGATGGCTTGAATCCCGACTTGCTGCTGAAAAACCAGTACGGCCACGCCATCCACGTCTGGGATTTGCGCAAGCGCAAGCATTTGCAAAGGCTCGAGCTCGGCCCCGAGCATCAGATGACGCTCGAACTGCGGCCGGCGCACGATCCGACCAAGGCCTACGGATTTCTCGGCGTGGTGGTGTCAACCAAGGACCTGTCGGGGTCAATTTGGACTTGGCACCTCGACCAGGGAAAATGGGCGGTGCGCAAGGTTATCGAGATACCGGCCGAAGCGGCAGATCCCGACCTGTTGCCGCCCGCGCTAAAGCCGTTTAAGGCCGTCCCGCCCCTGGTCACCGACATTGTCTTGAGCCTGGATGACAAGTTCCTTTACGTCGCCTGCTGGGGCACCGGAGAAGTGCGCCAATACGACGTCAGCGACCCGTTCAAGGCCCGGCTCACCGGCTCGGTGCGTCTGGGCGGAATTGTCGCTCACACGCCGCATCCGAAAGGCGGACCGGTCAACGGGGCGATGCAGATGGTCGAGCTTAGTCGCGACGGCCGGCGCCTTTACGCCAGCAACTCGCTCTACTCGAGCTGGGATAAGCAGTTCTATCCGGAGGGGATTAACGGCTGGGTGGCGAAGCTGGATGCCGACCCCGCAGGCGGGCTCGCGGTCGATCCCAACTTGTTCGTCCCGTTTAAGGGAGAACGGCCGCATCAGATACATCTCGAAGGCGGCGACTGCTCCTCTGATTCATACTGCTTTCCGTGAGGTATGCTGCCTGGCCCTGGGTAGCGGCGGCGCTGCTCGGCGGGTATCACGGGCTTGACCCGTCGATGGGCTGGCTGTTCGCGGTCGCCCTGGGGCTGCAGGAGCGCCGGCGAACCAGGGTGTTGAGCGCCCTGGTGCCGATCGGCGCGGGTCATCTTATCGCTATTGCCGCGGCCGCGCTCCTGATCGCGGCCGCGCGAATCACCGTGGCCGCCTCGGTCGTGCGTAACGTCGGCGCCGCCGTTCTTGTTCTGTTCGGGGTGTTTCGGCTGTGGCGGCCGCGGGCGCATCCGCGTTTGGGCGGGATGCGCGTCAATTCCTGGGAGCTTGCGCTGTGGTCGTTCGTGATGGCGACCGCGCATGGGGCCGGCCTGATGCTGGTCCCGGTGCTGCTGGGAATGCCGGCGTCGGCTCGCGTGCCCGGTGTGCATGCCCATATGGCTGGCGTCGCGTCAGCACTCAACGGTGGCCGTGCCCTGGTAATTACGCAAAGCGCCGGGATTGTTCTGGTGCATACCGCGGCGATGCTCGCGGTGATGAGCGCGCTGGCGCTGGTGGTCTATAACTGGGTCGGGCTCGCCATTCTGCGCCAAGCCTGGATAAACCTTGACCTGATATGGGCTGGCGCGCTGATTATGGCCGGCGTGCTCGCCGCGGTTATCTGAGCGCTGCGGCGCCGGTCGTTGAAGCGCCGCCCCATGCCGTAACGCCGCGCGTACGCCGCTGCGGCGCCGGGCAGGCGCGCTGAACATTTGCTGCTTGTCCGGTCAGCGATCGGTCACGACTTTGCGGCTTTCAAAAAGCCATCTGCTACCCACTTTGCGTAAGCGATCCTCGTAGGTGCCGACGCCGATCATTTCGGTTTTGCCGTTCTTGGTGAGGTACAAGTTGAGGTAGCAGGCGCCGTTTGCAACGTCGCCGGCGACCTCGACGTTGAAGTTGCTGAGCACATGGCGAGTCTGGCCGCCCTCGCGCGCGCGTTCGTAGGTCTCGGTGAACCGGCGCAACTGTTCGCGCCCTTCGAAGCGCCCCAGACGCGAGCTGTCAAAGACGCCGCCGTCGGTGAAGTAGCCGATCCACTCTTCGTAGCGGCGCGCGTCGATTGCAAAGGCGTAGCGAACGTAAAGCTCGTATATCTGTTCGCGGTCGCTCATCATGGCTCCCCCTCACACGTTGGTCTTGACGCCTCGCGGACCCGGAATAGGCCGCGCCGGCTGAACTCGATGGCGCGTGCCGCCTCGCCGCTTGGCAAACCATCCGGAGGAGGGACGCAAGGCACCGAGAATGGTTTGCGTCTAGATAACCTGCCGCTCTCTCAGTTGGTGGATTTCCTCCCAACTGTAGCCCAGCAGCCCGGCCAGAACTTCCTCCGTATGCTCGCCCAGTTCAGGCGCTCTTCCGCGCGGATTGCCGGGGGTTTCGCTGAACTTTAGCGGCAGGCCGACGATTTTGGTCGGACCGATCTTCGGATGGTTGTAATCGACGATATACCCGTTGGCCACCACCTGGGGATCATCGGGCAGGTCATCAATGGTGTTGACGACCGTGGCGACGAAATCGCCTTCCTCGCGCAGTTTTCTCAGCCACTCGCTGCGCGGCTTTGCGGCAAACACGCCGTCGAGTATCTCGATCAGAGCCTCCGCATTTGCGCCCCGCGCCGCGATCGTGGCAAAGCGCGGATCAGCGGCAAGCTCGTCGAGGCCCGCCATGCGGCAAAAATCCTTCCAGTAGCGATCGGCCTGCAGCATTCCCAGGCAAAGCCACTTGCCGTCGGCGCATCGATAATGATTCCACAGCGGGTTGAAGGCACTGCGGCGGGAGCGCGGCGTCATCTGGGTTCCCATCATAGCGCGGCAGGCGACGTTCAGTCCTTGCAGCGCGATCATCGAACCCAAATGCGAGGCGTGAATCTCCTGGCCGACGCCCAAACGCTCGCGCGCGAACAGCGCCACGACAATTCCGTGCGCGAGCATTATCGCCCCCATCTGGTCGGCGACCCCGCCGAAGATATAGCTGGGCTTTGCGTCGTCGGTGCCGATGGCCATCATGATGCCCGAGCGCGCCTCGCCGAGGTAATCGAACGAAGGTTCGCCGCTCTCCGGTCCTTCGGGTCCGTAGCCGGTGGCGTTGGCGTAAATCAGGCGCGGATTGCATGCGCGCAGGCGCGGGTAGTCGAGTTCCAGGCGCTCGGCCACGCCCTGGCGGAAGTTTTGCAAAAAAACGTCGCTCTTGGCGGCCAACCGATAGATGATTTCGCGTCCTTCGGGCTTCTTCAGGTTAACGGCCAGGCTTTTTTTATGGCGATTGTTGGCCTCGTGGTAGAAGTTGGGCAGCCCGTTATTCACGGGAATGCCCGCGACTGCCATCACGCCGCGCCCGGGGTCGCCGCGCTCACGCTCTTCAATCTTGATGACCTCCGCGCCGAGGTCGGCAAGCATCACCGAAGCAACCGGACCTTGCTGCCAGATCGTCCAGTCGATTACCCTGATGCCTTCGAGCGGTCCACCCATAGCAAGCCCGATTTTATCCGTCCGGGAACCCGGAGCAAAGCGCCGCACGGGCTTGAGTTTGCCTGAAATAAGACCGAACAATGTAAGCGTGTCGACGCTCGGCTTGGTGCTCGGGTTTTTTTTCCCGCCGGCCTGCGCGGCATGTTCGGCCGCGCTTGCGCCGGCGTCTGACAACCGCCTGTGCGGGCGGTGCCGCGCGATGATCGAGGTGCTGTGCGAGCCCTGGTGCGCTCGCTGCGGGGCGCCGATCGCGGGAGTGGTCGCGAGCGGAGCGGTGTGCGGACGCTGCCGCGAGTCGGCGCCCAAGTTCGGCAAGGCACGCGCCGTAGCGCGCTATGGTGCCTCGGATGACGCAAGCGCCGATCCGCTGGGCGCGATCCTGCGCCGGCATAAGTACGGCCTGGACCAGTCGCTGGGGCGCGCGCTGGCCGAATGTCTAGGCGAACGGCTGGCGGTGGACGCGCGCGACTATGACGTAATCGTTCCGGTGCCGCTGCATTGGCGCCGGCTTTACTGGCGCGGCTTCAACCAGGCGGCTTTGCTGGCCCGCGTGCTCGCGCGTAGAATGGCTCTGCCGGTGGACGTGGACAGCCTCGCGCGGATTAGAGCCACGGTCTCCCAGACGGCGCAATCGTCGAAGGAAAGGCGGCGCAACGTCAGAGGCGCGTTCGCCGTGCGCCGGCCCGAGCGCGTGGCCGGCAAAAGGGTCTTGCTGGTCGATGACGTGATAACTACCGGGGCTACTGCGGACGAATGCGCCCGTGTGCTCAAGGCTTCCGGAGCGCTCGCAGTTGACGTCTTCGCTCTGGCGCGCCGGATATGGTCATAGCCGCTGAGCACGGCCTTGGGCCGCCGACACCCGAGCTTGCGCATCGGGCCGATTTGGGCCTGGCGCAGTCGGAGCCGTTTGTGATCGAGATGCTGCCGCGCTTGCCGCGCGTGGGGGTCGCGCTCGACGTTGCGGCCGGCAGCGGCCGGCACAGCATCCTGCTGGCCGGCGTCGGGCTACGAGTGGTCGCGGTCGATAATTCTATAGCGACGCTGGGGGCGCTGGTTGGCACCGCGCGCGAACAAAAACTACAAATTTCTGCTCTCGCGGCGGATCTGAGCAGCTTTCCCCTGCCCACTGCTGTCTTTGACCTGATCGTCAACGTAAACTTTCTCGACCGCGAACTGGTGCCCGGACTCAAGCAGGCGCTTAAGGTGGGCGGATTTTTGCTGTTCGACACGTTTTTGGCCGATCAGGCGAAACTGGGGAAGCCGCGCAATCCGGCTTACTTGTTGAAGCACTGGGAATTGCGCGAGCTGTTGTCCGGGTTGGACTTGCTGGAGTATCGCGAAGGCCTGGCGGGCCGCTACGACGCCCGGCGCGCTTGGCGCGCGAGCGCGCTGGCGGTGAGGCGGAGCTGACGATGGCGAGCGGCGCCGCCAAGCTAACGCGCGCGGGCCGCGCGCCCGGGCTTACCTACAAGGAGGCGGGCGTTGACGCCAGCGCCGCGCAGAGCCTCGTACCTCGGTTTCGCCGGCTCGCGCGGCGCACGATCGGCGCGCACGTGCTCGAGGGTATCGGCGGGTTCGGCTGCGCAGTGCGCCTGCCCGGCGGGCGCCGGATGCGCGCGCCGGTGATCGTCGCCGGCACCGACGGCGTGGGGACCAAGCTTAAGCTTGCGTTCGCCACCGGCCGGCACGACACGGTCGGGATCGACTGCGTGGCGATGTGCGTCAACGACGTTATCTGCTCCGGCGCCAGGCCGCTCTTTTTCCTCGACTATATCGGC
The DNA here is from genome assembly GCA_021831785.1 of Deltaproteobacteria bacterium. Classification (GTDB taxonomy): domain Bacteria; phylum Desulfobacterota; class Binatia; order Binatales; family Binataceae; genus JAJYYI01. Next base: position 182,782 of record JAKBMB010000020.1, read on the forward strand.
GTGGGGAAACTCGACGAAAAGGTGGTGCTCGACATTGTCGCGGGCGTTGCGCGCGGATGCGAGATGGCGGGAGTAAGCCTGGTCGGCGGAGAAACCGCCGAGATGCCCGGGCTGTATGCCGACGGCGAGTACGACTTGGTGGGCTTCGCGGTCGGAGTTGCCGACCGCGGCCAGCTTCTGTCGCCCAACCGGATGCGCGCCGGCGACGCGCTGATCGGCCTTGCTTCAAGCGGGCTTCACTCCAACGGCTTTGCCCTTGCGCGCCAGGCGCTGCTGCAACGGGCCGGTCTTAAGCTCGATGCCGTGATACCCGAACTTGGCTGCCCTTTGGGCGACGAGATGATGCGGCCGACGACGGTCTATGCGCGCGCAATCGAAGGTTTGCGCCGTCGCTTCCCGGTCAAGGGCCTGGCGCATATCACCGGCGGCGGGATCGCAGAGAACCTGCCGCGCGTGCTGCCGCCCGGTCTGCGCGCCCGGCTCAGACGGGGCTCGTGGCCGACGCCGCCGATTTTCTCGCTTATCGCCCGTGCGGGCGCGGTGAGCGCCGAGGAGATGGACCGCACATTCAACAACGGCGTCGGCATGGTGGCCGTGATGAACAAGGGGTACGCGCAGACGGCGCTCGAATTTTTGCGCCGGCAACGACAGCCGGCTTACCTGATCGGACGCTTGGAACGCGGACCGCGGGGCGTGATATTCGAGTAAGCCGGCGCGGCATCCGCCGGCAAAGCCGCTGTGGCCTTGAGATTTTTGGAATCCTAGCCGAGGCAGATTCACGGCGCGGTCTGCAGGCGAACGGCCGGCAGCAGGGCGGGAGAATGGCGATGGCATCGAGAGCCGCGCTTAGACTTGGCGTGCTGATTTCCGGTTCCGGCACCAATCTGCAGGCGATCATCGATGCGATCGAGCGCGGGGAGGTCAACGCTCAAATCGCCGTCGTGGTCTCGAACCGCCCCGGCGCGCCCGGCCTGGAACGCGCGCGTCGAGGCGGCTTCCCCACGAGCGTCATCGACCATCGGCGCTTTTCCTCGCGCGAGGAGTTCGACCGCGCGCTGGCCGCGGAACTGAAGGCGCGACAAGTCGCCTTGGTCGTGTGCGCCGGCTTCATGCGCGTTCTGACGGCGGTGATGGTGAGGGAGTTCCCGAACCGGATCATGAATATACACCCTTCGCTGCTGCCCGCCTTTCGCGGCTTAGACGCGCAAAAGGCGGCGCTCGATTACGGCGTGCGCCTGGCCGGATGCACGGTGCATTTCGTCGACGAAGGCGTAGACGAAGGTCCGATAATCATTCAAGCGGCGGTACCCGTTTATCCGGCCGACACCGACGACGATCTGCGCCGGCGCATCCTGGAACAGGAGCATCGAATCTACCCGCGCGCGATCGGGCTTTTCGAGCAGGGACGCCTCACGGTCGCCGGCCGGCGCGTGCTGATCGGCGATCTTCCCGGACCGCGGCCGGGCCGGTACCTAATCAGCCCGCCCCTGGACGGGTGAGCGATGCGGGAGCGGACCGCGGCTTAACGGACGCGTTCGGCGGCTTTTGACATGAAGCTCTCGGTCGTGGTGCCGATGCTCAACGAGAGCAAAGCGATCGCCGAGACCTTGCGCGCCTTGCGCGCCGGCGCGCCTTCGGCCGAGATAATCGTAGTTGACGGCGGCAGTGAGGACGGCAGTCGCGCGCTGGCGCTCGGGGCCTGCGATCGGCTTTTGACCGCGCCGCGCGGGCGCGGATGCCAGATGAACCGCGGCGCGGCGGCGGCGAACGGCGACGTACTCGCATTCGTCCATGCCGACACACACGTGCCGCCCACGTTCGCCGAGGACATCGACGCCGCCCTGCGCGATCCGGCGGCCGTAGGCGGGCGTTTCGACGTGGAACTCGACGAGCCCGCGCCGCTCTATCGCGCGCTCGGCCGTCTAATCAGCCTGCGTTCGCGGCTAAGCCGAGTCGGCACCGGAGATCAAGCGATCTTCGTGCGCAAGAGGGTGTTCGAGGAGCTCAAAGGCTTTAAGGAAATTGAGCTCTGCGAAGACTTGGACTTCGCGCGCAGGCTCAAGCGCGCCGGATGCGTGGCCTGTTTGCGCTCGCGCGTGATCACCTCCGCGCGCCGATGGCGCTCGCAGGGGGTGTTGCAAACTGTCCTCCGGATGTGGTTCATAAAGATTATGTTCTTACTCGGGTTTCCCCCTAGCTGGCTCAAGCGCCGTTATTCAGACGCCCGCTGAGCCGGTCCCCGGTCGGGTCAGTCTTACTTCTGCAATACGCCGATCAAGGAAAGCGCCACTGTGCCAAGGGTTGAAATCTACACCACCAGCTATTGTCCCTTTTGCGACCGCGCAAAGGCCCTGCTGCGGCGCAAGAACGTGAAGTTCGAGGAAATCGATATTACCGACGAACCGGAGTTGCGCGAGGAGATGGTCGAGCGCGCGGGCGGACGACGCACGGTCCCGGAGGTGTTTATCGAAGGCAAGATTATCGGTGGCTACGAAGAGCTTAAGGCGCTTGACGAAGCCAATCAACTCGACGCGCTCCTGACCGCTTGCGACTAAAGAGCGTCGGCGCCACCCGCGCCCCATCGGCAAAGTATCCGGCATGCGCAAGCTCAGCGTACCCGTTGAGTTCGGTGGCCGGCGCGTGCGACTCCTGCCACGATAACCCTGGCCAGCCCGCCTAGTGTTGCCGGCGGCGAGGGCCGGCAAATCGGTGGAGTAACATGCGCCCAGCGGGTCTTTCCAGCGCGTCTCGCCCTGGACTACTTAGAGAAAGCGGCCCGGGTCAGCCATTTGCGGCGCAAAACGCCGCGCTTAACCCTGAAGCGAAAATAACTTCATCGATGAAGACTCGGAAGTCCGCGCCCTATGCCTGCGGCATACGCCAAAGGCAGAGGACCGGCTTGCGGGTTTTTGGTGCGTTGGAGGTTGCCCGGTCCGCGGGCCTCGGTGGCGCGGGCGGCCCTGCCGGTGCGGGGCACGGGCGGGCACGGCGGCCCGCCCCACTAAGATTTATTTTCGCTTCAGGGTTAACTGCTCGTGCCGGCGCGAATGGTGAACTCCACCTTGGATGGCGTTGGCCTGGCCCAGTCAGCACCCGGCCGGTCGCTTCTTTCATCAGCGCCGAAGACCGGACTGGTCATCAGCTCGCGCGGCACACCGAGCTCGTGAAGCTCTTCGCGCAGAGCCTCAGCGCGCCGCCGGTTGAGTTTGAGGTCCTCGTCGTACGCTCCCATTCGGCCGGAAGCGCTTTCGACAACGATCTTCATATTCTTACGTTGTCTAAATTTTCTTAGCACAAGCTGACATCTGCCAGTGCCGACGTCCGTAAGCCGATCCGAGTGAGGAACAAAGCTCATCCCGCCGAAGACAATTTTTACCGGGTTGCTCGCCTCACGCGTCGAAGCTGAGCCCTGGGCGATCAGGTTTAACCCGGCCTGCAATCGCTGAGCACCGAAGCTGGCGTGGCCAAAGAAGTTCGAGCGCATAAGGTGGAAGTTTCCACTCTCGCTAAAACCTTGAGCCAGCGCGCAACGGAGCGCCGGTACGGCGGGGCTGGGTCGGTCCGATGCGCAGACCTCGGCCGGCGAAGCGCTGGCCATGCTCCGCCGGCCGGCGTTGGCCGGCGCGATTGTAAACGACGAAAAAAGCAGGGAGGATACGATTGGGTAAGCTATAACGCTCTTGAGGGGCAACGGACGATCTCTCGTCTTGGCGGGCGCGGCAAAGCGCGCCGGCTTTCAAAGCACAGATACCCGCTTGAAGAACGATAGGTTATCATTTAGTTAACGCGAGTGGCAAGTCGCGCAAAAACAACGCCAGTGGCGGCACGGGTGACGACCACGGGCTGACGGCATTAAGGCTTTCTTCGGTCAGTGACCCACGGCAGGCTAGAATTTGTCATGAGCCAGAGCCGACAGAACTTTGATCCCGGCGATAACGGGGTCATACGGGATTCAAGCGGCGGCGCTGATTGCGCCGCCGAAGTCGCGCCCGCTTTCTACCGTGGCGTAATCGCAAAGCTCGACCGCGCCAAGGGTTGGGGCGTTATTCGGTCGCCCAGTGGCCGCGAGCTAATATTTCAATTTCCCCTGGTTACGGTGATCGGGGCGCGGCCAGGAAGCAGGATGCCCGGCATCGAGCTGCTTGCGGAGGGCGAGGAGGTGGGATTCGACGTAACGCGCACCGCAAACGGCACGCGCGTGACGACGATTAAGCCCGCGCGCCGCTACTGAGCCCGTCACCCAAGGGCTTGCACGGGGCTCCTTTCCTACGCTTGGCGCAGGCAGCCGAAGCGATGTGCAGCGGCTGCGGCACGATTGCTCGGCGCGAGTAAGCATTCCATCGGCAGCGCCGCTGTGCCCTTGGATAGAGCGCCGCGCGCGCCGGCGGGCCGTGGGCGCCGAAGAGACAAATTGGCGCAGCACCGGTTGCTTCAGGTAATGTTTGCGTTGCATGCTCTTGACGACGCTCGCAGGCGCGGCCGAAACCGGAACTTGCTAGTCCGACGACAAACGAGGAGTCGACGGAGTTGGAAATCGGGGGCAAAGAGGATCTGATCCGGTACTTCGCGGACGGGGCCAAGCCGCGCTCGGACTGGCGGGTTGGAACCGAGTACGAAAGTATCGCGGTTTCGAGCAGCACCGGCGCCGCGCTTCCCTATTCGGCAGCCGGCGGGGTCGAGCATATGCTTCGCGCGCTTGCCGAGCGCTTCGGTTACGAAGCCGAGGAGGAAGATGGGAGAGCCCTGGCGCTAATCGGTCCGCGTTCCTCGATCACGCTGGAGCCCGGCGCGCAGATCGAGCTTTCCGGCGAACAGTGCGACACGATTCATTGCGCTCAGCGCGAGTTTGCGGACCACGTGCAGCGTCTGATCGAGGCCGGTCGGAAATTTGACGTCGCGCTGCTCGGTTTGGGAATGCAACCGGTGAGTAAGCTCGACGAAATCGAGCTGATCCCCAAGGCGCGCTATCGCATAATGTTTCCTTACATGTCGCGCAAAGGACGCCTCGGGCAACGGATGATGAAGCAGACGGCCGGCGTGCAGGCCAACCTTGATTACAGCGACGAGGCGGACGCGATGCGCAAGCTCAGGCTCAGCGCCGGGCTAGTGCCGCTGCTCTACGCGATTTTCGCCAACTCGCCGCTCAGCGACGGTGGACTCAACGGCTATCAGAGCTTGCGCGGCCATATCTGGCTCGACACCGACCCGGACCGCTGCGGGGTACCCGAATTTCTCTTCCGCGACGACGCCGGGTTCGAGGACTACGCCGACTACGCGCTCGACGTGCCGATGTATTTTCTTGTCCGCGACCATCGCTACATTGATCTGACTCAGCCTCCGGGCTTAACCTTTCGCCGGTTCCTGCGCGCCGGATGGAACGGCGAGCGTGCTACGCTGGACGACTGGGCCGCCCATCTGACGACGATTTTTACCGAGGTGCGGCTCAAGCGTTACATCGAGGTGCGATGCGCAGACAGCCAGCCGCCCGAACTGATTCTGTCGCTTCCGGCGTTGCTCAAGGGCGTTCTCTGCGATTCGGACGCGATGGAGAGCGCGTGGGATTTGGTCAAGCGCTGGAGCTTCGAGGAGCGGCTGCGGCTCACCGATATGGCGCACAAGCTCGGGCTGGAGGCGCGCGCGGGCAGGACTCGCCTGCAGGAGCTCGCGCTGGAATTGCTGGAAATCGCCGCTGCCGGATTGACGCGCGCGCGCTGTCTCAACGGCCGAGGCGAAGACGAAAGCATCTACCTTTATCGGATGCTCGACCTGGTGCGCAGCGGCCGCAATCAAGCGACGTTGACGATAGAACGCTGGAAGGGGCGCTGGAATTATCAGGTACACCGCATGCTCAAGGAGTGCTCCTACGAGGCCGACGGCCTTTCGTGAATGCGTCCTAGGCTTACGGAAAACCATATAATCGCGCTTAACTTCCTGCTTATCGCGGGCATCGCCTTCGTCTTGGCGCTGGCGGTAAACGACTTTGTCCGCTGGCGCCTGGCGTGGCTGGACCGCGGCGCGGTTTTTTTGGGCCCACAACTCGGAGCTCATATGCCGCGTTCACGCTCGCGCGCCGACTATGAGATGATTGTCCGGCGCGACGTTTTCAATGCCGCCAGACCGGTACGAGGCCCGGTCATCGCCGCCCCGGTTAATTTGCATCTAAGGCTGCTCGGCACCTCCCAGATGAGCCAGTCGCGTCCTTACGCGGTGATCGAGGACGAAAGCTCGCGCAGGCAGTCGCTCTACCGGCTTAGAGACGAGATTCCAGGCGGGGGACGGCTAGTGCTGATCGAGAAGAACCGCGTGATCGTCGAACGCAATGGGCAAAACGTCGCGCTCGAGATACCGCTCAATCCCGCCTTCGCTCAATCCTCGTCGGCTGCTCAGCCGGCGAGGCGAACCAAGGCGCCCAGCGCCGGAGTGCGGCGCGTGGCGCCGAACCGATGGCAGCTTAGCCGCGCGACCGTCGACCGAAGCATGCAAAACCTGGGGCAGTTGCTGATGCAGGCCCGCGCGACGCCCAATCTTAAGGGCGGAAAAATCGAAGGCTTTAGGCTCTCGGAAATCCAACCCGATTCGCTGTTCGGCGAGCTGGGGCTGCAAAACGGCGACATCATCACCCAGGTAAACGGACAGCAGATAAACGACCCCGCGCGGGCGATGCAGCTTCTCGAGCTGCTGCGCAATCAGCAATCGATTTCGCTGGATGTGATTCGCAACGGCCAGCCGACCGAGCTCGACTTCGACATCCACTGAACGATGGAGCTACGCGCCGCCCATGCCGCGGAGCGGGATGAAGTGCTCGATCTGCTCGCCCTATGGTACGGCGATCGGGGCTTCTTCGCCCGCTATAACCTGAACGACCCTCGCTTTTGCGACGAGCTATGTCTGGTCGCGCGCGAAGGCGGCCGGCTCATCGCCACGGCGCAAATCTTCGACCGGCGCATAAGGCTCGACGGACACGCGGTTGCGGCCGGCGCGCTGGGTTCGGTGTTTACCCATCCCGACTACCGCGGCCGAGGCGTCGGCTCGGCGCTTATCTCGCTGGCGCTCGCGACGATGGAGCGCGAAGGCTTCGAGGTCTCCCTGCTGTTCAGCGACCGGCTTAATTTTTACGGCCGCTTCGGCTGGCGTAGCGTGCCCCGCATCATCAGTATCGTCAGCCCTTTGCCGCGCGGCCGGCTCGCAAGCTCGTTAGCGCTCAGGCGTTTTGAGCGCGGGCGGGACCTCGCGCAAGTGAGCCAAATTTACGACCAGTACAGCGGCCGCTTTAATACCGCAGTGGTGCGCGAACCTTCTTATTGGCTCGGCAATCTCGCTTTCGCCGGCAATCCGGACGAATTCTTCGTCGTCGCGGCGAACGAGAAAAGCCCAACCGCGCGGCTTGGATGGGGAGACGCGGAGGTCACGCAAAACCTCTTCTCGCTTATATCATCGAAGGATGCGATGTTTTGGACTGCGGACCGCTTCTGACAGGATGGGAAAGAACGGGCCTTCGCTGGCGCCTCGGTGTGCTTATGTGCCGGCCGGCGTCTTATGGAGAGGCAAGACGAAAGCCGCTATGAGAAGTATTTTGCGCGCCGCCGGCCTTGCCCGAGGGATTCGGCGATGATCAAGAAGCTTGGCATCTGGCTCCTCGTTGGGGCGGTGACATTGGGGGCGATCAACCTGGCGCTGCACTTCGGACAAAAGTACCACGACCGGCTGCCGTATGACATCGATAAGGCGTTCCCTGTCGGCCGGCCGTTCGTGCCCGGCGAAATTTACGCGACGACGCTTGCCGAGATAGTCGACCATGAGCTGCACAGCGGCTTTGGATGGCGGCCGAACGACCTGTTTATCTGGGGGCCGTTCCTGATGGCCGACAACAACTCCGATCGCCAGCTCGGAATAATCATGGCCGTGCGCGAAACGTGCCGGGTCTTCAAAGATCACCTGACCAAGATTTCTTCCAACGATTACGACACCAACTTGGTAATCGCCGATACGGACTTTCGCAATGACGCCTTGCGCTGGTGGCTTCCTTCGGCGGAGACCAAGTACAACGACGGCATATATCATCTGCGCGCTTACGTGAGCGGTTTGCGCGCCAAACCACCGAGCTCGCGTCCGCTCAACCAGCGCAACATCGAACTCATCCGGCTGTTCCAGGCCTGGAGCGATCTACTCGGCGACGCGCACGCCAATCTCTACCGTTCGCGCAAAGACAATGGCGATCCGGTCTACCCGTGGGACGTCGACGACTACTTCTACCACGCTCAAGGGTACGCCCACGTCATGTACTACATGATGCAGGCGGTGAAGCAGGAATATCCGAACCCGCTGAAAGTCAAACCGGTGCTGGCGACCCTGTTTGACGAAACCATCCAGCCTTTGGGGAAAGCTGCGACGATGAAGCCGCTGATCGTGCTTGACGGCTCTCCGGAAGGACTGCTCGCCAACCACCGGCGAAACCTCGACGCTTATATCACCGAGGCACGCCAAAAGATGTACTCGATTCGCGAAGAGCTCGAGCGCTAGCCTCGGCGGCGCATGCCAGCACTCGCTGGGAAACGCGTGAGTTCGGTTCGCTCGCCGCTCCATTTTCTCCTGTCCTGGGTGCGCTCTCTGAACACGGTTGCTGTTAGGAACCGGCTTGTGTCCCATAAAAACCTTCATGGGACTTGCGCGACCTTCGCTATTCCAAGAAGTTTTGAAAGATATGGGAAACTCCACGGCCGCTCTCGCAAACGAGGGAAGATAGGCGTCATGATCATCGACCGCCCGGTATCTCCGGCTGAGTTCCGGCCTCGAGGGTTGAGCGCTGAAGAGGCGCGCAGACGCCTCGTCGAATACGGCCCCAACGCCGTCGCCGAGGAAAGGCCGCATCTTATCCGCGCCTTTTTCGGCAAGTTCTGGGCCCCGGTGCCCTGGATGCTCGAGGTCACCATCGTGCTCGAGCTTGCCCTCGGCAAGCGTTTGGAGGGCGCCGTGATCGCGACGCTGCTGATCTTCAACGTCTCGTTGGGTCTTTTCCAGGAAACCCGGGCGCGCAGCGCTCTTAAGCTGTTGCAGAAGCGGCTGGCCGTAAGGGCGAGGGTTCTGCGTGACGCGGCATGGAGTCTCATTGCGGCAGAGGAGCTGGTGCCGGGTGATTTCGTTCACCTGCAAATCGGCGACCTCGTGCCTGCCGACCTTAGGGTCCGCGAGGGCCAGGTCTTGATCGATCAGTCGGCACTCACCGGTGAGTCGGCGCCGGTCGAGGCGGACCAGGGCAAGACGGTTTACGCCGGTTCACTGGTCAAGCGCGGCGAGGCCAGCGGCGAGGTTACCGCAACCGGCAAGCGAACCTATTTCGGAAAGACCGCCGAACTGCTGCGGTCGGCCAAGACGGCCAGCCACTTGCAGCGCATCATCTTCACTATCGTAAAGTACCTCGTGGCCATTGACGCCGTCTTGGCGGGCGCGGTTTTCCTGTACGCCGGGCTCGTCGGAATGCCTCCGGCCGAAACCGTTTCATTTGTGCTGATTCTCCTGGTGGCTTCGGTTCCGGCTGCGCTGCCGGCCACCTTCACGTTGGCCACCGCTCTCGGCGCGATGGAATTGGCCAAGCGCGGGGTGCTGGTGACACGGTTGTCGGCGATCGAAGAAGCGGCGGCGATGGATTTGTTGTGCAGCGACAAGACCGGAACGATAACTCAAAATCAGCTATCGCTGGCCGACCTGCACCCCTATCCGCCCTTCGCAGAGCGCGAGCTGCTGCGCCTTGCAGCGTATGCCAGCGATGATGCGGGTCAGGATCCGATCGACCTCGCCGTGCTTTCCCGCGCCAACGCCGAGGGCGTTGTCCCGACGCCGGCTCAGCGCCTCAAGTTCATTCCGTTTGAGCCGGCGACCAAGCTTGCCGAAGCCACAGTCGCTCGCGACGGCAAGGAATTGCGCGTGCTGAAGGGCGCACCGCAGGCGATTGCCGCCCGGGTCGGCCGCACGGCCGACATGGACGCCGACGTGGAGCGGCTCGCGGCGAGGGGTTACCGCGTGCTCGCTGTCGCCGGCGGACCCGAGGGCGCCGTCCGTATGGTTGGACTCCTGGCGCTTCAGGATCCGCCTCGGGCCGATTCCAAGTCTCTGGTGAAGAGCTTGAACGATTTGGGTGTCCGCGTTGCGATGGTTACCGGAGACGGCCTCGCGACCGCTCGTGCAGTGGCCACGCAGGTTGGCATAGAGGGTCGCGCCTGTTCGGCGCAGGACCTGTGTGAGCATCTCGATGAAGCGCTCGATTGCGCGGTCTTCGCCGGTGTCTTTCCTCAAGACAAGTTTCATCTTGTCGAAGCCTTACAGCGGGCAGGCCACGTAGTCGGCATGACCGGAGACGGAGTCAACGATGCTCCAGCTTTGAAACAGGCGGAAGTCGGCATCGCGGTCGCTAGCGCCACCGACGTGGCAAAGGCGTCGGCAAGCCTGGTGCTCACCAACCCGGGGCTCACCGACACGCTGGCTGCGGTCGAAACCAGCCGGCGAATTTATCAGCGCATGCTGACCTACACCCTCAACAAGATCATCAAGACCGTCGAGATCGCGCTATTCCTCAGCATCGGTGTGATTCTTACGCACACTTTCATCATCACGCCGCTGCTGATCATAATGTTGTTGTTCACCAACGACTTTGTGACCATGTCGATTGCGACGGATCACGTGTTCGCTTCGCCAACGCCGGATCGTTGGCACATCCGGACCTTGATGCTGGCTGGGATGGGCCTCGGCAGTCTCATCCTGCTGCTGTCCTTCGGACTGTTTTTCTATGGGCGCGATTTGCTTCACCTGCCGCTTGCTCAGTTGCAGACCCTGGTCTTCGTGACGCTCGTGTTCACCGGTCAGGGGATGATCTATATGGTGCGCGAGCGCCGTCACTTTTGGAGTTCTGCTCCGAGCCGATGGATGATTCTTAGTTCCATTGGGGATGTAAGCGCGGTCTACGTCTTGTCAACCCATGGAATTCTGATGGCGCCGCTCCCGCAGGCCGTGGTTATTTCAGTGATTTTGGCATGCGTGCTCTACCTGATCGCATTGGACTTCCTCAAGGTTCCAATTCTGCGGCGCCTAATGTATACGTCGTAAGGTTCATCAGAAGCCCGAGCGTTCACTCGAATCCGATTGGTGGTGCTTGCTAAGAGGAGCCAGATGCCTCAATTCAAAAAAATTCTTTGTCCGGTCGACTTCGACCAAAACTCGCTCAGGGCGCTGCGGCTTGCCTCCGAACTGGCGCAAGAGGGCAAAGCGGTTCTGTACGTGGTCCACGTAGTTGCGATGCCCCCCGGACCCGAGGTAGCGCTGCCCTTCGGCAGGATGGAAGCCGCTGCGAGAACCAAACTCGAGGAGATGATTCGCCGGAAAGTCAATGTTAAAGCCCGCTGCGAAATTAAAGTCCTGATGGGTGATCCAAGCGTTGAGATCCTTCAAGTGGCGAAGCGACTGGACGCTAAGCTGATCGTGATGGCCACTCACGGCCGCAAGGGGCTGCGTCGTCTCGTCCTCGGAAGTGTGGCCGAACAGGTCGTTCGAGAAGCGCCGTGTCCGGTCCTGACGGTCGGTCCGAGGATGACGCGCGTCAAGGGCTCGCAAACCGTATCGCCCGGAAAGCAGCGCGCTTAAAAGAGCCTTCTCGTACAAGCGCAGGCAGCCATAAACTGCTGCCGCACCGTGTATAAAGTCCCTCCCGCCGCCGGCGGCGATCTGCCGGTCGCGCTTGCGGCGACCAAATCAGCGTAACGCTCGTCCCATTCTCGCCGCGCTTTGAGATAGGCGCTGCCTTCCATGCCGACGCCTCATAGCCAGCGGTCGAGCACGTGTTCTGAAATTCGCGCTCGCTGGACTCTGACGGTGAGCAGATTGTGTGCCAGTTATCGGGCGCTCCCTGCCGTCTTATGGTTTGCCGCAGCGAATGGCACTGAATGTCAGCGACTGTGGTGAAAACAATTGGCGAAGCGGAAAACAGCCGCCGCCCGCTCGCTTCTATGTTTCTGAGGTCGTGACCGTATAATTGCGCTAGCGGGCAAAGGGCAGGAAAAGAGAAGAATTGGGCAGCGGTCAAAACCTGCAGGTGGAGAATTCAGCAATGCGTTATGGCTTCACCGATGACGAGTGGCGGATGATTGAGCGGTTGGTGCGAGAGATTTTGGTCGAGAGGGTTCGCCCGGAGGTTCGGCCGATTCCTTACTCCGAGCTGACCGAGGTTGCAGTTGCTAGACTCCGTGACCGACCGGCGCTGGCTGAGAAGACTCGTGAAATTCTGAGACCGGACTCTTACGCGCTGGCGAATATGCTAGGGGAAATTTCGACCGAGTCGTGCAATGGTGCTCCCGATCGCGGAATGCTGTCTGTAGTGGTCGTGCACAAGGACGGAGACATGCGCCCCGGCAAGGGTTTCTTTGAATGCGCTGTGACCCTCGGGCGTCTGCGGTCGAATGCATCGGATGAAGAGAAGGAGGCGCTCTGGATCAGAGAGCTGGATCTCGTGAGCCGCAGCTACGCTTAGATCCTCAGAGCCACAAAGCCATGGACATGGTTCTTCGATTTGTGGACACGGTGTGGGCACGAAACTACGACGGTCTATCTTCCCGATGGCCCATCGTCAGAACTACTTGATTTTATTGATTTTTTTGGAGCCACCCGTCGGAGTCGAACCGACGACCTGCTGATTACGAATCAGCTCTAATCCTTAAAATACGGACACAGTACGGACACAGATCGACGCTCTGTGGATAGAAGTGCCTGTCAGAGAAGGACATTCATTGACAGCCTGCTGATTTTCGATGATCATCAATGTCATCGAAATCCGTTCTCATACGGACACGGCACGGACACAGAAGTCCCGATGGGAAGCGGGTTTTGCTTAAGAAGTGCGTTCTTGTACGGACATGGAGGAGGACGATGGGGCAGCGGATTACTGAGCGATTTATCAAGTCTCTGGAGCCGCCAGAGGCAGGAAATCGGGTCTATTACGACACCGATATCGTCGGTTTCGGGGCTCGGATCACGGTGGCTGGCGTTGTGTCTTTCGTACTCAATTACTACGCGCGAGGACGCGAGCGCCGCTACACGATCGGTCGGTATCCGGAACTGAACGCGACCGCCGCTCGCGAAGAAGCCCTGGCGCTTCGCGAGATTATCAGGCAGGGCGGCGACCCCATGGAGCGCAAGCAGAACGACCGCGCCGCGCCGACAATCGCCGATCTGTACAACGACTACATCGAGCGTCACGCGAAGATTCATCTCAGGCCGAACACGATCCGTTCGGCCGAGGGCATGGCCACCAAGCATATCTTGCCGAAGATCGGTCACATAAAAGTCGCGGACCTGACACGGCGGGATGTCGAAGAGCTCCACAATTCTGTCAAGGATGCGCCATATCAGGCCAACCGAGTGCGAGCGCTGCTCAGCAAGATGATGAACCTGGCAAAGGCGTGGGAGTGGCGCGACGATAATCCGTGCGAGGGAGTTCCGAAGTTCCGCGAAGAGAAGCGCGAGCGTTGGCTGTCCACGCAAGAGATCGAGCGGCTCTGCGACGCGCTCGACAAGTACGCGAACCAATTGGTCGCCAACGCGATCAGGTTGATGCTGCTGACCGGTGCGCGAAAGAGCGAAGCGCTTACTGCGCGATGGGAAGACTTCAATATCGAGCTCGGCGTTTGGACGAAGCCGAGTCATCACACGAAGCAGAAGCGGACGGAGCACGTGCCGCTGAGCGCGCCTGCCGTTCAGCTCCTGGCCTCGATGAAAGAAAGGGCCGACGGTAACGCCCACCTTTTCCCTGGCGATGTGGCAGAAGAACCCCTCAACGAGATCAAGTGGGCTTGGGCGAAGCTCTGCAAGCAGGCGAAGATCGAGAACGTGCGAATCCATGATCTGCGGCACACCTACGCGAGCCACCTGGTCTCGTCGGGGATGTCACTGCCGATCGTCGGTCGCCTGCTCGGACACACGCAGCCGCAGACCACGGCGCGTTACGCGCACTTGGCCGACGATCCACTGCGTCAGGCGACGAATCGCTTCGCTTCAATTGTCGCTGCCGCTCGATCCCGGAAGCGGGCCGAAGTCGTTCCGCTCCGTAGCGATCGTGAGGCGTGACGAGTCCATTGCGCGAGGTCGGGATCGCCGCGCGCGGGCGGCGCGCGGCTCGGGACGCTCACAGGAAGCTATCCATGCGATCACAGATTCCTTGCGGTAATAGACCTTCCGCCCGATCTCGACGCGCGGCGGGCCTTCCCGAAAGTGATGCCAGCGCGCGATCGTGCGCTCGGAAACCTCCAGCGCCTTAGCGAGGTCTTTCGGTTTAAGGTAGCCGGCGAGCAGCAAGGTCTCCTCGGCCTGGTTGGTTTCGGAATTCTGGAGCTCGGACATTCGAACGACGCCTCCTCATCGAGATGAAGGAACCGCCCGCGCCCCACCACCGCACCTGTTTTTCCGGGCGGATGAATGTGCAACGCGAGTGCCATTCGGCGTCTTCGGATGTCTGCGGAGAGCCAAATGCCCGGTTGCCGGCCAGAAGGCCGAAACGGCAGTCAAGTGTGCATGTGCAAAATTGGCACGCACAATTTCGAAATTCAGCGTCTTTGGCCGACGTAGACGGCCACTTTGCCGCGTCGAATTGGTCTGCCGTTGCTTGCCGCCTTCGCAATCAGGTTCGCAGATTTTTCGACTGGCGGCTTTCAACTGTCGGAAGGAGCATCAATCCACGGACGCAGCCTTCCGTCGTCGAAAACCTCAAAAAGCTTTTCACTCCAGTCGCGGGAGAAGTACTCGCGGATGGCTTTGAGCCACGTGTCCAGCCGGACCGCAAGGGGAAGGCTCTGGGTTACACGGAAATTATGACTGCGGAGCGTGTCAACGGAAGACCGATGAACTCTTGATCACTTGTGAGGAAGACAAGCTCTTCAGAATTGAGCCGCGCGATGATGGACGAATCAGGCGTCCCGCATAAGCCGAGCAGAATGATGTGTTCGACCTCCCGCCCTTCTTCGCGTAGCTTTCGAACCAGGGCGAGCGGAAAGTTCTCATCGAGAAGGATTTTCATCCGAGCTGCCGACGGCGGGAGGTAAATGCGCTGCTACGTGCGCCGCATATCGGAGAGCTGCGGAGATTTGCTCGCGGGTCACCTGATACTCGGAGATGAGATCCTCGACAGATTCTCCGGAAGCCAGTGCTCCGAGAACGGTCGCAACGTCGATGCGTGTCCCAGCGATACAAGGCTTCCCGAACCGGATTTTGGGGTCCATCGAAATGCCCGGAAACACTTCCATGTTCGTGCCTCTCGGAATGGAGCGTAGCATACGATTGGCCTTGTGTCGCTGCAGACTGGAAGCATTACCGGACCTCGTATCCGAACAATCGCGTGACCGGTGTCTTCGAGGGTCGCTTTCGTACCTTTGGGGGGAGGTTAACCATCGGCGCGGCTCCGTCGATAGTGCGCGGCGACGCGCATACGATTGCCGCAGCGGCGACTGCACCAGCGGCCGTTGTGATTCTTCGAGGTGTCGTAGAAGAACGCGCGGCAGGTCGGATTCGCGCATCGCTTCACGAGCGTGGGTTCTCCACGGCAGAGCAGGTCGCTCGCTGACTGCGCGATCGGCACCATCAAACGATCCGGCTGTCGCAAGTCCAGGTGCGTCGTTTCCTCGAAGTGTCCCGACCAGCGGGCGAGCAGCACGCAACCGGAGCGCATCCGGATCGTTCTGTTGATCGCGTCGATCGATCGACGCGGAGCGGGCTGGCGATTCGCGAGTCGCTCGGCCATCATGCGCAACTCCTTCCGTAAAGCGATGGCGTGTCGAAAGACACGGGTCGCTGCTTCACCCCTACCCACGATTTCATAGCGTGCTGCGCTTGTTTCGGATCGATCAGTCGGAGTCTGTCGAAGCCGTTCGATCACGTCCGCGAGGTCGCGGAGCGCATAAATTCTCTCTTATTCTCTGTTCTCTTGATCAAGGTTTTGGCGATGGACTCGATTCTGCCAAGAGTCGCGTAGATATCGGCGAGGCTCGTGCGTGGATTCATCACCGAGAGACGGAGAACCCGGCGACCATCGAGAACCGCGGAGCTAATGTAAGCGAAACCGCTTTCGTTCAGTGTTTCCTTGATCGTCCAATGTAGGCGATCGTAGGCGACAGCGCTACCGCGGCGGCGAAGTCGAAAACAGAAAATATTCGATTGTGATTCGTGCGCGGGCTCCAATACGTCTGACTGTGAGCAGTACCGAAACGCCGCATGGCAAGCGTCGCACACGCGCGTGGTCAGTGCATCCCACACCTGCGGACCGTAAGCTCGCCAGACGAGCCAGACCTTCAGCGCGTCGAAGCGCTGCGAACACCCGATCGTGAACTGCCCGATGTCAGGCCACGCGCGCTTAGACCCAAAGAGATATGGCGCCTGCTCTTTTAGTGGTGTCGCGAGATGCGCGCCATCGCGCACCAACACCCCGCCCGCGCTGAGCGGCATGAACATCATCTTGTGCGGATCGAAGGTAATCGAGTGCGCCAATCCTATGCCTTTGAGTCTCCATCGCTGGAGGCTGCTAAAGGCGAGGCCACCTCCGTGAGCGGCATCGACATGAAACCAAGCTCCCTCCTTGGTCGCGGCATCGCGAAGCGCCACTAAGTCGTCGAAACTGCCCGTGGGCGTAGAACCCGCCGTGCCGACCAATATGAACTTGCGGAATCCGGCTCCGCGTGCGGCAGTGAAAACCTCAGGCACGCGCGTCACGTCGGTAGAAAAGTCTCGATCCAAAGGAACGGGGAAAACCGCGTCTGTTCCTAACCCCAAAATCCCAGCTGCTCTACTCAGTGAATAATGAGTCTGGAATCCGACAATCACCGCGATACGGGCTTTGCCGGTTTTCGATGCCCCGGCGCAGAGCGCGTCCCGTGCAGCGAGCAGAGCGGTAAGATTCGCAAAGGCACCACCTGGAACCAAAGAGCCGTTAGCATCTCGCGGGTAGCCGAAGGCCTTCTTAAATCGGGCCATTAGGTCGCGATCGATGGGCGTCGCTATTGGCGACATCTCCCAAACCGCCAGGCTCTGATTCAGTGCGGCGACAACCGACTCAACCAAAGCTGCCGCAGGAATGGGCGCGGCTACCTGCTGGGCGATATATCTTGGATGCGAGAGATGAAGGCTCGCCTTCTGAACAGCGCGGACAAGAGTGGGAAGGCTCCTGCCGTCCTTCCGCAAGATTCGCCGCGCGATTTGATCGGACCCTGGCGGCCGTACTAGGCCGCCCGTTTGCTCCGTCAACGCATCGCAGCTGATCGTGGCTAGGTCACTTGCCAATTTTTGGATTGACCGCGGGTTCCACAACCTCTGAACGACGCGTTCGTGGGCATGGGTCCGAGTCGTCGTTTTCTTGCGCATAGGAAGCGCATAGCAGATCAGAGCGATTTCGCGCAGCCCGCGGTACTCGTCTAAGTCCCTGCGCGTTGAGCGTCTGTCCGTGTCCGTCTGTAGTGTGCTGCCACCCTCGCGCGGTTACCGCATTCTTTGCTGCACCAGCGCCCGTTATGATTCTTCGAGGTATCGTGAAAGAACGCGCCACAAGCGGGATTCGCGCATCGCTTCACAAGCGCAAGGTTTCCGTGACAGAGCAAATCGCTCGCTGATTGGGCGATGGGCACCAGCAAGTGATCGGGCTGCCGCAAGTCGAGGCGCGTTCTTTCTTCAAAGTGTCCTGACCGCCGCGCGAGCAGCACACAGCCGGGGCGCTTCCGAATTGTCGTGTTGACCGCGTCAATCGATCGCCGTGGAGCGGGCCGACGATTGGCGAGTCGTTCCGCCATCACGCGGAGCTCCTTCCGTACAGCGACGGCGTCTCGAAAGACGCGGCTCGCTACTTCACCCCTACCCCACGACTTCATGGCTTGGCGCGCCTGATTTCGATCGATCAGGTGCGCTTGGACAAGCCACTCGATCAGATCGGCAAGATCGTGCAGCGCGTCACCGGAGCCATCGATTTTCGTGAATTCCGTGTTAACGAAGTCGAGCCAGCTATACTGACCTACGAATTCAAATTTTCTGCCACGAGCCATTTCTCTTGCTTCAGCCATCGCCGCGTCTCGCGTTCTAATACATCAAATTCCGTTGACGCATTAGGACTGGACGAACTACTTATCCACAGGGAGGTGCAGGATGCTGGCGTGGTAGCGGCCTGAAACCTCAACATAGGAGTTCTTCATGATTGGCCAATCTTCTCCGATGCGCCGGATCATGAGCCGGATCGAACGCATCGCCCCTTCCGACGTGCCAGTGCTGATATCCGGAGAGAGTGGGACCGGTAAAGAAGGCACTGCCAGACTTATTCACAAGCTCTCGCGGCGTAAGGACGGTCCGTTCCTTCCCATCAACTGTTCCGCGATGCCCGCCGCGCTGATCGAGAGCATGCTGTTCGGTCACGAGAAGGGGGCGTTCACCGGAGCGGACCGCCGACAGGCAGGGCTGTTCGAGAGCGCTAATGACGGGACGCTTCTCCTTGACGAATTCACCGAGATGCCCTGCGAAACGCAGGCCAAGCTGCTCCGGGTGCTTGAAGACGGCAAGGTCCTGCCAGTCGGAGGTACAAAAGAGGTTGCGACGAACGTCAGAATCCTGGCGGCGTCGAACCGGCAGATTGAGCGAGAGGTTCGTGCGCGACGGTTACGCGAAGACTTGTTCCATCGTCTGAACATCTGCCCGATTCATCTCCCGCCGCTTAGAGAGCGAATCGACGACCTGCCGCTCCTCATCGATGAGTTTATTCGCGAGACGAACGAGAACCTCGGCAGGCAGATCAGCGGCGTCAATGACGAGTGCCTCACGGCGATGGCGCGCTATCGGTGGCCCGGCAACATCCGAGAGCTGAGGCACGTCATTGAGGGCGCGGCGCTCCTCAGCGACTCGGCGACATTGACGGTCACCGATCTGCCACCGCACATAGGGGTCGTGGCCGGCCCGGACAGTTCGTTCGTCGTTCAAGTCGGTGACCGCGTGGATGACGTCGTGGACGAATTGGTCTGGCGGACTGTTGAGAGCGTCGGAAACAAGACGCGCGCCGCGAAGGTTCTCGGCATCGGCCGCCGCACGGTTTACAAGCGCCTTGAACGCTACGACGGTGATCCCACGAATGGCCGCTCGTAAACTTTGTCCGATAAATGGCTGGCCTGTACGATTTCCGCTATCTTGTTGCATCGCGAATTTCGGAAATAAGAGGCGCAACGCGGAGTGCCAAGACACGATGTCGGTGAAATTCGAGAAAAAGATTTCTATCCTATTTGTCTGTGGCGGCAATACCTGCCGAAGTCCGATTGCTGCGGCCCTTACGGCAAGAGCGGCCGGCAATCGCCCGATCAAGGTCGAGAGTGTCGGGATCGATGCAGATACCGGTTCCCCTGCTTCAGAAGAGGCGATTACGGTGCTGAACACGTTGGGTATGGATGCCCGCCTACACCGTTCACGGAACATAAGCGAGTTTGACCTGCGACGGTATGACTACATCGTTGCCATGAAGGTGCGTATCGCTGATGAAATCAGGAGTTCAATTCCGAAAGAGACGACTCGTTTGATCACTTGGGACGTGTCGGATCCTTGGGGGCACGGAATCGACGCCTGTCGCCAGTCGGCGCAGCAAATTCAAGGACTTGTCGAAGAACTGCTCAAAATGATTCCTTCTCGGGAGCGAGCGTCTTGAGCTCGATTGTTGCCCGCGCGCGTGAACTTGGGCGTTATTTGGATGACAGGGAGCCTCTCATACGCGACGGAGAGATAACCGGCTCCCATCTGCTTGGTGTTTCCAAGAAAGCGGGTCAGATGTTCGAGGCTCTGCTGAGCGCGACCCTGCTGGAAATCATCCGCAAGTCAGGTTTCAGCTATGAAGCAGACCTGAAACCAAAGCTCAGAAACCAGAAACCCTACGACAGACTGACACTTGGCGAGCGAGTCGAGTGCTTTTCGATGATCATGGATCGAGGAGGAGCCAAGGGTATCTCGGACCCGTCACTGAAACTGACGAATGTGTTACGGAAAATCAGCCGCTTGCGCAGCGATATCGAACACAAACCTTCGGAGCAATCGCTTCGCGATAGGACACTCGAAATGATGGAACTACTTCGCGTGGCCATCGGCGACAGTCTCTTCCACGCGGATACGAGCACGCGGTCAAGTAACAGCTGATTCCCTGAGGCGGTGGCTCAGGCGCTTCGCCGGAATGGCCGCTCGTGAGTGCGGAGGCTCTATTCCAGCGCGAGCTCCGCTAACTGGTGATTGAGAAGTACGGTTCGCTCGACCGCTTCTATCTTGAAACCGATTTTTCCAAGGGCCACCCGTCACAAATCCTGCGCGGCAAGCGCAGCCCGTCTCTGGCCACGATCGTGAAGCTGGCCAAGGCGCTCGACATTCCGGTGGCCGACTTCTTAACGGTGCAGACAAAGAGCAGACCGACCGCGCGAATCGGAGTCGCTCACGTTCAACTCGCCGCGTTCTTCAAGTCGCTGTGCACGGCGATGGGGCGCGAGTACGAGACCTCGGGGACTAGCTCCGCTGGCGGACTAGGAAGACGGACGAAAGCCTGCGCATCGCAAACCGCTGAGGTTTGCTGAGCGACTTTCTTCGTTCGAGGCGACCAACGTAGCCTCCGAGTTCCGTCAGGCTGAACACGCGCTTAATCTCGGCGAGGAAGTGCGGCAGTTCGCGTTTGAAGTCCGAATGCATCTCGCTTGCATCGACAAAATGAAGGAGCTTCTCGCCGACCAGGTATTCGAGCGCGCTGACAAGCCCGAAGCGCCGCCGTATGCTGCGCGCCGCGTCGCATTGCGCAACCCATTGCCGATGAAAGTCTCTTGCTGAGGATTTCATTCTCGATGCCCGCTACGTGAGCATCCCACGCGTTCCCACACAAGCCAAGACGCGGCACTGGGAGCTATGATTCTTCGACGAGAGGTAATGGAGGAATTCCGTCTGAATATCAGCGTACTCCGATCCCAGAAATTGCTGAAATCCGCCCATCCGCGCGAGGCGCGCCTGCCACGCCTGCAATACTTCCGGCAAGGCCGGGCCTAAGAATGCAAGTTCGTTATCTCTGAGAGCACACTCGCGCACTTCGAAGCCCCGCGCCCTAACCGCCGAGGAGAGCTTCCGCCCTGACCTGAAGTCGTACCGTCCGTGCGCGAATGCGTCTTCGTAAAACGCTTCGATCTTGGTACGTGTCGCCGCTCGCAACGGCTCGTGCCCCAACAGATCATCCATGTCAATTACGCACACCCATGCCGTCGGCTTCAAGAGCGCTGCCCACCGACTCCACATGCGAGCGAAGTCCACGAAGTACGCCGCCGTAAAGCTGCACCACAACCCGTCGAAGCCGGACGGCGAGATATTCAATCGACGCAAGTCCTGCTGCTCGAATCGGCACTGTGGATAGCGCTCGCGCGCCGCCGCGAGCAGCTCCGCATTAGCATCCACGCCGGTAACTATCAGTCCGCGTGCCGCCAGAAGCCCCGACACATCTCCGGCCGCGCATCCAAGATCGAGCACCGCCTGCCCTGGGACCAGCGGGCACAACGACAGCGCGCGATCCCAGTCTCGCCACGCAAATTGCTTACGATATTCCTCGACGAGCGACATCAGTGAGCGGTGGCGCGGGTAGTTCGGAACAGAGAGTCCAGGCGCAGAAGTGGACCACCCTGTTCAGCTTGTTAAATCGTAACACCCGGCGCGACGACGCCTCCGCATGGGGCTGCCCAAAATCAAACGCTCAAGAGCCTAGCCTTGCAAGCGCATGCTGCAGATCGTTGGACCAGGGTCCGAAGAGCGCGCGTTTCCGCCGGAATCGCTGCGGAGATACAGTGCACGTCAAGATGGTAGTCCTGCGCTGCACGCGCCAGCTCCTGATGCGTTTGAAGTATCCGGACGAAGATCCGTCAGCGGAATCAATGACGCGGCTCGGCGGCTGGTACGGAACACTGATCCGCTTCGGACATTGGCACGTCCTGCTGTTCATCAGCGAGCGTTCTCGACTCCCCGTCCTGCTACCGGCACGTGATGCGGATCGGCTCGCGCTAGCCCTTCCGAGAGCGGTTTCCGAAACGCTAATGAGCCTCGGCGTGCCTACGGCTTCCGTCGAGCAAGAACGCTCATCGATGTCGCAGATCACCTTCGGTCCTACTCGCAGCCATAGTCTGCTCGGCTCGCTGAATGAGTTTGCGTTCCTTGCGCGAGCGGATTTCGTCACGAGACGCGACCGGACGCTTGACGCTGTCGCGCGCGAGCTTGCGGAAGTGCCCTTGATTTCGCCGTTCAAGGGTGAGTGCGCGAGCGTTGTAACCCGAAGGCTATTCGACGTTGGGTGACGCTGGACACAAACCCGCGCTCACTCGCCCTTCAGCTTGAATTTCCGCCGTGACACCCCTTCGGCAGGAGCGCGGCCAGTCGTGCTTGTACGCCGTCCAGTCGTGTGCCTGATCGCCGCGAGGACATTGCCCTGCGCCACTCGGTCAAGCTGTGGAAACCATGTCCAGAAGCGCTCCCGCCCGATCGCCGAGCGTTCTTCAGGCCGCAATCCGACCCACCACGAGCGCGCCCACCCCTTCTTGAGTGTCGTCGCAATTAGCCGGCGCCGAGATGCGCCGCGTAGTCTGCTCCAGCGCCGGCGCTGCGCGGCGCTACGGTTTTCGGCGGCACGCCTCTGCTCCTCTTTCTGCGCAGCTTTGAGGAGCGATTTGCGGGAGCCGAGATCGAGCGTCGGCGGAATGACGCGGCGGCCCATTTCCCAGTCTTTCAGGGTATCGAGACCAACGTCCAAGACGGTCGCGAGTGCGCGCTGCGAGACGCCTAACCGGAGACGCGCGCGACGGAGTCTCTGACCCTCGCGGCGCCGCGCCGCCGCGCGTTGGTCGTTGAGCCGGCGTCTCCGTGCCCGAAGGCGCTCAGAGCGCCGCCGCCATTCCGCAAGTGAAGCCTCGATCTTCTTACGGAGAATTGTCAGGTTGAGCCCTAAGGGCGGGCGGTTCTGGCCCCTTTCCCAAGCGCAAACCGTGGATGTGCCGACGCCAAGGGCACGTGCAAGGTCTGGCTGGCTTGCGCCCAGGACCCGCCGTATCGATCTGATCTGCCGCCGCGTGACTCGCTTCGCGATCATTGAATAGGCAGGTGTTATGGATCTCATCTCAGGGAGCCGCTCTGCCGCCAGACGGAATTGCCGAGCGGCAACTAACCGGTTTAGCCGGTCCCGCACATGGTGGAGATTCAGCGTCGATGACACTGGGCGACGGCCTTTCTCCCAACCGCTGACCGTCGATTGAGTCGCCCCGACGACCGAACCGAACTCGGCTTGGGTGGCGCCGCATATCAGACGGAAACGGCGCAATTTTTCTCCCGCGATCGGCATGGTGTCAACGGTCAGCGGATCACGGTTCCATTTCTTCGTCGAAGAGCCGCACATACGGATCGTAACGGAAGCGACGATTACGGGCCTGGCCCGTGATTTCGTTTAAGATCTTTAAGGCCACAAGCCGCTGCACGATCTGGTTGGCGCCGACAAACGTGGTTCCGAGCAACTTCCGCACCTCGGCGACGCTCGTGATCGGCCGCTCGTAAAGGCGCTCAAGCACCCGATGGCCGTTGCCCGCGGCGCGGCCTAGGTGCTCGGTGATGCTCTTGCGGTGCTGTTCGCGCAACTCGAGAATTCTGCGAGCGGTCTCGGCAGCTTCGATGCTCACCTCGGCGACGCCCCGCAGAAAGAAGGCGAGCCAGCCTTCCCAGTCGCCGCGATCACGCACAGCTTGGAGCTTTTCGTAGTAGTCCTGCCGGTGGCGTTTGAAGAAATGCGACAAATAAAGGACCGGCTTGTGGAGCGCGCCGCGCTCGCAGAGCAGGAACGTGATTAGCAGGCGGCCCACGCGACCGTTACCGTCGAGGAACGGATGAATGGACTCGAATTGCGCATGGGCAAGTCCGATCTTGACGAGAAGCGGGATGTCATCGTTATCGTGCATAAACTTTTCAAGCGCGCCGAGAGCGGCGGGAACTTCGGCGGGCGGGGGCGGCACAAACGTCGCCTCGGCCAGAGTGCATCCTGCCGGACCGATCCAGTTTTGGCTTCGTCGAAGCTCGCCGGGCGTCAGATGGGAACCGCGAACGCCTTTTAGCAGTTCGGTGTGGATCTCGCGGATCAGCCGGACCGAAACGGGGAGCTTCGATAGTCGCGCGAGTCCGTGATTCATTGCACGCACGTAGTTCACAACCTCGTCCACGTCGCGAGGAAGGCGATCTCCGAGGATGTGAGCCTCGGCGGCGAGCAGATCCTGCAGCGAGCTTTGCGTCCCCTCGATCTGACTGGAAAGCACGGCTTCCTTGCGCACGTACATGAAGACAAAGAGGTCCGGGTTGGGCAAGGTCAACACAGAGCCATCCAGGCGACCCAACGCACGGTCCGCCTCCGAGAGCAGGCGCTGAAGATCGCCGGCGATCCGCGTCGGCGGCTTGGGAGGGAGAGGTGCGGGTATGAACGCACGGAACCCGCCCGGTTGAGAGATATAACGTCCCGCCCGAGTGGAAGGCTCTGAGCTCCGGTTCTTATGATGCTTTGCGTTTACCATGGAACGCGTTAGCTTCCATGATAAACGCTGCGCTTAATATGGGCCAGTCCTGGTTGCATATTAAACGCAGCGTTTAACTGACGGCCCTGAAAGGCCGACGTAGAGATTTGTTAACGTGGTTCGCAATAGCGGAGGATATTACGCCATAGAGGAAACCATGCGTGCAGCCATCACCGCCGAAACCGCTTCGCGCTGCGTGCCTGTGTGCTTCATTACGACACGCAGGAAGGCGATCTTGTTGCGATGATCGACGCCGTTCTCAGAACGGCAAACCACTCCGGGTTAATGCTCTGCAGATTTTAGATGCGTGCGGGTTCGAATGCTTCGCTTCGGACGGAACTCCGGTCCCATGTCAAACGGAGGGTTTGGTTATTACCGGACTCGCCGCTTAGGGCTAAGCAACAGGGCTGGGTCTCCAAGTAGTGCATTGCGAAATTAAACTTAGATCCTGTCCAGCGTAAAATACTCGAGCCGCGCGCACGCGCGCCTTGCGTAGAGCATCCTGGCGAGGTCGCGGTCAGTGCAGCGCCCCCTTTGGTGCGAGCAGCGTCACGCTCGCCTTTGCGACGAGCCGCGCCTGGTGGTCGGTGACGCGCACGTCAGCAAGCAGCGTCGTCCTGCCGCGATGAACCAACTCGGCGTCGGCTATAAGCGCGCCGCGATCGGTGTTGCGGATAAGATTCGTCGATACCTGGATGGAGAGTGGAAACAATTCGGGCCGCAAATGTGCTTGCGGGTCGAACTCCCACATCGCCGCCACCGTCGCGGTCGTATCGGCAAGGCCCATAATCACTCCGGCATGGAACAGCCCCGTCGCCTGCCTGAGCTCGGGCTTGAATTCGATCCGCGCCCGCGCGCGCCCTTCGCCTGCGAGCAGAATCTCGATGCCCTGATGCTCCATCAGCGTGCCGGCGAACAGCCGGTTGAGTTGTTGCGCAAACTCCTGCGGCGTCATGGCGTTCTTCTCCGTTAAATGCTTGAGCGCCGACATCTCGACGTAATGGAGTCAGGACGGCAGGCGGACGCATTCGCTTGCGCAAGGGAGATCGCGTTCCTTCTCCGCAGGCGCGCTGTTTTGGAAAGATGTGACCTTGCTGTCCATTATGTACGCGCCGCCTGGCTCCAAGAGCTCGCGCGCGATGTATACTGCCAGCCTAACGATTCACCGGCGTTACGTCCGAGACTCGCCCTGCTGTGACGGCGTTAGTCGTTAACATGGGCATCTTCGCCTTTGCGTAGGTCAGCTTCTGAACAACCTTGTCTCCTACGAAACGGAGAATGTCGAGGCCGCGCCATGAGGTCGGCTCGCCCTCGACCGTGAGAGAGCAGTGCCAACTCGCCATTACCTTGCCGGTTTCGGCATCGGCGAATATGTCCTCGTAGATAAACTGCATCTTTCCGTAGGCACCCTGGAACTGGGGCGTCAAGGCGGCACGGATCGCTGTCTTGCCAGCGCTGCGCTTGCCATTGATCTCTTCGTAGAAAGAGCCGTCGGCGAAAAAGCACATCACCGCGTCGAGGTCATTGCGGTTGAAAGCATCCAGAAACTCGCGGGTAAGTTCCATGAGTTGAGCACGCTCCATAATCGAACCCCTCCCCAGCTTATTTTGATCTCTCTAGTTGAACGCGCCTTCACCTGTAATTTCCCGGCCTAGAATCAGCGTCTGGATGTCGTATGTGCCCTCCAAGGTATTCCCCGCTTCTAGGTTCAGCATGTGACGGATGACCGGGTACTCGTTGACGATACCGTTAGCGCCAAGCATGTCGCGCGCCGTCCGCGCAACTTCGAGCGCTCCGTTCACGTTGCTGCGCTTGGCCAGAGACACGTGCTCCAGGCGCATCTTGCCCGAATCCTTGAGTTGGCCGAGACGCAAGCATACCATCTGCCCCTTCGTGACTTCGGTCAGCATATCCACGAGCTTTCGTTGTACAAGCTGATAGCCGGCAAGTGGCCGTGAAAACTGCTTGCGCGACTTAACGTAGTCGAGAGCGCAATGGTAGCAGCTTCTCGCAGCGCCAATCGCGCCCCATGCGATGTCGTAGCGCGCCTGCGCCAGACATGAGAGCGCAGCACGCAGCCCGCGCGCCTCAGGCAGATGGTTGTTTTTGTGCAGGCGCACGTCCTCGAACACAAGTTCGGACGTAATCGAAGCGCGCATCGCGAACTTGCCATGGATATCGCTGGTCGTGAAACCGGGTGTGCCTTTCTCGACGATGAAGCCGGCGATTCCATCTTCGCCCTTAGCCCAAACTATAGCCACGTCGGCAATCGAGCCGTTGGTGATCCAACGCTTAGTCCCATTGAGTAGCCAGCCATCGCCATCACGGCGTGCCCGCGTCTCCATCCCACGAGGGTCGGAGCCATGGTCGGGCTCAGTGAGCCCAAAGCATCCGATGAGCTTGCCCTTGGCCATTTCGGGAATGTAACGGCGCTTCTGTTCTTCGGAGCCAAAGGAGTAAATCGCGTACATCACCAGCGCGTTTTGGGCCGAAGCGAATGCGCGCAATCCCGAATCGGCGGCCTCCAATTCTTGCATGATTTGACCGTACGCAACGCCTTTCATCCCAGCGCAGCCATAGCCTTTGAGATTCGCGCCGAAGATCCCCAGTTCCGCCAACTGCGGAGCCACCTCTAGTGGAAAAGTTTCATTGGCGAAATGGCGTTCGACATAGGGGATGATTTCGCGCTGGACAAAATGCCTGATCGCGTCGCGGGTCATCTTTTCCTCCGGACCGATCAGTTCGTCGAGATGATAAAAGTCCAAATCCCTCAATAAATCCGACACGTTTAGAAACTCCCTGGAAAGGTGCTTGTCGTCACGAGTCAAAGCAGTGCGACTGCGGCAGATCGTCCGGTCCGGGAAACGTCCTACGCAGACTGAAGCATGGGCTGGAACGTTCTGAGGGTCAGAGCGCAGTCCTCCGGCGTAAGGTTCGGTGGCAGGAGGAGCACCGGGAAATCGGCACCAGCGTCAAGCCAACAACTAAGCCGCCGTCGCGCCTCAGAGGGCGTCCCGTATACGGTCAACTGCTCGAGTAGTTCGTCCGCATCGGCCGGCACAGCGCCGGTGAACTTCGGCGCATTCGCGGCGAGGACCGCCTTGACGGCTTCGCTATAGCTCTGTCGGCTGAGCGATTCGCGGTAGAGAGTGCCCATCGTCGTCAGGTAAAGAGCCACAAACCACGCCGCGCCCTCGCGTGCTTTCGACTCGCTATCGGCTACAACGGTCGGCACGTTGGGATGAATTTCCGGCAGCCGATTCGAATGGCCACCCCGTGTCGCACCCTCACGGAGCCGTTCGGCGCCACTTTGGAGATGCGATCGCGGATAGAGGAAGGGCATCCACGCGTCCGCCAGTTCACCCGCGAGCCGCGTCATCGCATCGCCAAGAGCAGCGACCGTGATTGGAGGTGCGGGTAGCGGCGGCAGGTTGAGCTTGAGCGCGCGAGCGTTCGTCGTTACTGCGAGCGGGATACGTTCGCTGCGGAGCAGCGCCTTGATCTGCGTCAGCATGCGGCGCATGCGTGGCACCGGCGGCTCAAACGGCGTGTCATGCAGGCCTTCTGCAAGCTGCGGGGTGCTGGCCCCGAGGCCAAGAACGAAGCGTCCATTCGAGATAGCCTGCAGCGTTGCCGCAGCCATCGCCACGCTCGCCGCGCTGCGGTTCCAGATGCCGATAATTCCAGTCCCGAGCCTGATCCGCGTAGTGCGGGCCGCCGCCTCGGCGAGCAGCACCGTCATGTCGTATGCCCACGTCTCCGGCAAGAAGAAGCCATCATAGCCGAGGCGATCGCCCTCGGTGGCGAGACCGATGATAGCCTCGCGCCGTGTCTCCAGCGCCATCACGGAAAGTCCGATTCGAGCGTGCAATGCCGTTACCCTCCTTAGAGCGCAGGTCGCAGCAAAATTGCATCGAACTCTGCTGACTCTATGTTTTAAAACCCCGTAACGGCATCGATGTGAGGTCCGATTCGAAGAGCCACGCGAAATTTCGAGGCGGCCTCGAAATTTCCATCGTTTCGCTGGAGGACATGTACGGCGCGAAGCTGGTTGCGGCGATGGACAGGCAAGCATCCACGTGATCTGTTCGACATGATGCAGCTCTTTGCGCACGAAGGAATCACGGCCGGACTCCGCCGTGCTTTCGTGGTTTACCTGGCGAGCCACAACCGGCCGGTGCATGAGGTTTTGTTTCCGGCACTGCGCGATATCCGAAACGAGTACGAGAACAACTTTCAAGGCATGACCGAAGAACCGGTCGAGCTCGAAGCGTTGCTCGCCGCGCGCGATCGGATGGTGCGCGAACTCCAAGGGCTCAGCACAGCTGAGCGTCGCTTTCTGCTCTCATTGGCGCCGCAGACCCTGAATGCTCGCTGCTGAGAGTGGAACATATTCGATAATTGTTGCCGCCTCCTGCCTCTTAACCGCGACTTGTAGGCTTTCAGATAGCATTAATCGAGTATTGTTGACATCTCGCGACAATTATCCGAGACTTATTGCCGAGCGAGAAGCCCCACTATTCGAGAGAAGTTGGCCCATGCCCTACGAATCTGAACTCATCTTTTCGACCGCACGGACCGCAAAAGCCATTAAGCGGCAAGAGTGCTCCGGAAGGCTCCGCCGCGTCGCGCGAGGAATCTACACGACCAATTTGGGCGACGACCTTGGCATGGTGGTGAGGAGAAATGCGGAAGACATTATCGATCACCTTTTTCCGGGAGCGGTGGTGTCTCATCGAAGCGCATTCGAGTTCGGCGATCGCGCGAATCGTCCTGAGCACCTCTTTCTAACCCTACCCAAGGCTCCCCGGCTCTTGCGTCTGCCCGGCCTGACGATTCACGTGCTGCGCGGGCCGGGGCCATCCGCCAACGATCCTCCCTACCGGAAATTTTATCTTTCATCGCGAGAGCGCGCGTTTCTGGAAAACCTGAGTCCCGGACGCGAACGCGGCGGCGCGCGCAAGAATTTGCCGCGAAAGGAACTCGAACGGCGGCTTGTCGAGGGTAGAGGCCTTGAGACACTCGACACCTACTTGAACGGCATCCGTGATCGCGCCCGTGGTGAGGCGGAGAAGCTTGGCTTCGATAAGGAATTCACCACGCTGAGCGACATTATCGGAGCGGTCCTGGGATCGGGCGGCGCGAAGGCGGCGCTTTCACCGAGCGAGATCGGCCAAGCTCGCGCGATGCCTTACGATGGCGGCCGGTTGCGCCTCTTCGAGGCCCTGGTGCTCGCTCTGCGAAATGTGGAATCCCCATCGTGGATGAAGCCGCCGCCGATTGCGCAAGTTCAGGCGGTTTTGGCGAACAGCACCTTTTACGAAGCGTATTTCTCCAATTACATCGAAGGCACCAAGTTCGACATCGATGTAGCCGAGGCGATGGTCTTCGATAATGTCGAGCCGGCGGCGCGGCCGGAGGATCAACGCGACGTGCGCCATACCTACGCGATGCTTTCCGACCTGCGGGAGATGCGCCGCGTGCCGTCTAGTCCTGATGAACTGATCGACATCCTGAAAGCGCGCCACAACCTGATCATGAGGCATCGGCCTCAGAATCTGCCTGGCGAGTTCAAGCGCCAACCAAACCGGGCTGGCGAGACTAAGTTCGTTGAACCGGAACTGGTTGAGGGCACGCTCCGGCAAGCCTTTCGGATTTATGCCGATCGGCTTGCTACTCCGCTTGCGCGTGCCATCTTCATGAGCGTGGCGATTGCTGAAATTCATCCGTTTACCGACGGCAACGGACGGATTTCACGGGCGATGATGAACGCCGAGTTGACGTTCGCCAATCAGTGCCGCGTCATCGTTCCAACTGGCGGACGCGATGACTATCTTCTCGCGCTTAGAGCTTTCTCGCGTCAGGAGCGGTCCGATCCAATCGTCACGGTGCTGGCGCGCTGTCAGGCGCTCACTTCGATGGTGATTTGGGCGCCGCGCCCTTTGGCCAGAGCGATCCTGCGCGAGTTGGGAACCTTCAATGAACCTCCAGACTCGCATCTGTTCGTGCCGGAGTCGGCCTTGTCGCCGCGGCTACAGGCGGCGGCCAGACGGGCTGAGGCGGCCGGCGCGGAGTTGGAAGCCAAGTCCTGGGATCCGACAGCACGAGCGCGCGTGTGCGCCGAGTTTTCCGATGCGGCTTCTGAATATGCGGAGTTGATGCCGGACTTTCCCGGCGCGCGAAGGGCTGTGCTCGCCGGCACGCAAGAACTGATTGATCGCGGGATGAAGGAATTAGCACCGCTGGCCGAAAAGATGAAAACACATCCGCAGGATGAGCAGCGCGGACCTCGTTGAACGGACTGGCTTCTCGTCGTGGGAAATTCGATTGAAAGCCGGTCAATGTTTGGTGGAGTGAAGGACGGTGCGGCGCCCGCGCATCGCGCGGGCGCCGCGACAACTAATCGGAGCAGGGCGTCCGGCTGAGAACGTAATCACACGCCCGTTGCGCCTGAGTGGCGGCGTGAACGATGAATTTCCGATCTTCGCGGAGTTTGGTCTTAAGCCATCCGGCGATGTACGCGGCGGAATTGTCGATCGTGCGATTCTCGATGCCCGCGATTCCGCACAAATAGGCGGCTGTCATCTCCGCCACAACTTCCTCGGCGCTGTAAACAGGGGAGCCGAACGGCGCCGCTTCCTTCAGCGAATCGCGATTTAGCCGTTTCTCATGGCCAGTGGCATGCCCACAAGCCTCATGGAACATGGTACACCAGAACTCATGTGCGCTTTCGAATAGTCCCCGTGGCGGCATCGTTACTCGGTCGGTGGCGGGCGAATAGAAAGCCTTGTCGCCGGCGTAAACGATCTCGGGCGGGTTGGGCATTTCGCAGAGAATCTTCTCGCAAGCCTCGATGGGATCAAGTTGGCGTTGTTCGGGTAGCGCCAGTTTCTCAGTGACCGATACCGGCAGATCGCATTGCTCTGTGTTGAACGCTGAGTAGTAGCGTAATACAAACCGGCGCTTCTTCTGCCCTTCGCTGTGCTCCTGGGTTTCGGGCTCGCCCGCTTTCACTTCGACGCCTCCGACGTAGACACGCCAGAAGACCACGGGCGTTGCCTTCTCGCCTTTGCGGACTGATCCGCCAAGCTCGTTGATCTGCCGAAAGGTCGCCCAATGCGGCGAGGTGTAACCCTGCATGGTGAGCAGCCACACATTGACGCCGCGATATAGCTTCGTCGAGACGAGGTTACGTGGTGCGCCAATGCTTCGCCACGGCTTGTGCCACGGAACCGTGCCCGCTTCCAACTTTTCGATGATCCGATCGGTGATTATCTGGTAAACGTCCATTTTCGTAATTCCTCAAATGCGCGATGCGGTAATAAGGCGAGAGCCGCTTTCGCGGCTCTCGCATAATTGATGGGAGCTAGAATGGAACTTCGTCGCCGGCTTTGGCCTTCGGCGCACTTCCGTTCACGCGGTTTCCGAGCATCCGCAGTTGCAGCGCCACAATTTCGGTCCGGTAGCGCGGGCCGCTCCCGTCTTTAGCCTGGTATTGGCGGGTGCGGAGTCTACCCTCGACATAGACTTGCCGCCCCTTCGAAAGCAGGCGCTGGCAGTTGTCCGCGAGCTTCCCGAAGGCGACCACGCGATGCCATTCGGTCCGCTCCTGGCGTTCGCCGTTGCGATCCGTGAATCGCGCCTTGGTTGCCACGCTCAGATTCGCCACGCTCTGGCCTGACGGCAGTGCGCGAACCTCGGGATCACGGCCAAGATTTCCGATAACAAT
The DNA here is from genome assembly GCA_021831785.1 of Deltaproteobacteria bacterium. Taxonomy (GTDB): domain Bacteria; phylum Desulfobacterota; class Binatia; order Binatales; family Binataceae; genus JAJYYI01. The sequence goes on from JAKBMB010000020.1 coordinate 215,101, forward strand.
TGCCTTGTTGACTGACATTTTCGTTTACCTCCGATTCCTTTTCGTTGTTGGTTAAAATCCGTCTTCATCGATCCGGTGGGCGTTGAAGTCGCGTTCGGCTTTGTCGCCGTGACCGCAACGATCGCCATAGAGGGCCTTGTCGCCGGGGTAGTAGAACGCTCGCTCGCCGGGGTTGATTTCCGTCTGGCAGTTCGGCTCCGCGCATCGGGCCGAATACCTGACGGTGGTCCACTTGGGATCGCACTTAAAACGTCGTCGCATCGTGGTTTCTCCTTTCGCCCGCTTCCGCTCCTGCGGCAGGGCGCTTTGGTTCGTAAAACCCGAACCTTTCTTTCCCCCGTCGCCCTTCACCCTTGTTTGAGGGCGAGGGAGGAAAGAGACCCGATGCGGAGCGCAGCGGAGCTACCAATGAGCGCGGCGCGGCAATTCAAGGCCGCCGTGACAAGCGCTAGCGGTCCCGATCAGGGATGGCTCGGCGGTCTTGAGCAAAGCCGCGCAAGGTGGGGTGTGGGCGACTGTTTTAGGAGAGGAGAGTGGGGAGCGTGGTGCTGAGCGAGAGGTGGTGTAGATTAGGCGACGGAAGGAGCGAGGGTGGAAGATAAAACGATCAGCCCGGCAGTGCTGGCGGGTGCACCAGTCAATTCGTTTTATGGAGCGCGAGTCGCCGAGTTCATGGCTGAGGACCCCAGGGCTGTTGTTGGTGCACTCACGACTCGTGCTGCCCTCGAATATCGCGGCAACCAGCCGGAACAAGCTCGCGCGTGGCAACGTGAGGTCGAACTCCTAAGTCGCGCGTTCAACGTTTTGACAGGGTCGGGCGAGTGGGGCCTATTGCTTGAGTATTCCCTGAGACGCTTGGGGCGCCGCCCGGATGCGGTCATTTTAGCCCCTGGCGTGATCATAGTGGTCGAGTTCAAAATCGGTGCAGAGAGACACGCTGCGCACTATGTGCAACAAGCGGAGGACTATGCGCTCTGCATCCGGGACTTTCACGATGGCTCAGGTCGTTTTGTCTTGGTGCCGATCGTGTGTGCCGAACTGGCGCCTGCAGTTATTGCAACACAACCTTCGGTTGTAGAAGCAGTAGCCTCGCCTATACTAGCCAACGCACACGACCTGCCCGATGCGCTTCGAATGGCAGTCTCGACAGGGACGAGAGAAGCGGAAACCGTGTCATGGCGTGCGTTTGACTCCGGCCCGTACAATCCGACCCCCACGATCGTCGACGCCGCCAGGGCTGTCTATGCCGGACATTCGGTTGCAGAGATCGGGCGCAGCGATGCGGATGGCATGGCGCTTCAGCGCGCAGCGGAACGGCTGCGCCACTGGGTCCTTGAAGCGCGACGAAGCGGAGAGCACATAGTGTGCCTCGTGTCGGGGACGCCTGGAGCGGGAAAGTCTCTCTTGGGGCTCAACTTGGTCCTGGCAGACGGGGCGGGCCGAGTTGCCGGCGAGCCGGCGGTTATGCTCACAGGCAATCGTCCGCTTGTGCAGGTCCTCAGAGGCGCTCTCATCGCAGATTCGCGCGCGCGCGGAGACAATGGAGGCGCAAGCAGAGCGGTTGAGGGCGCTCTGCAGACCTTGCTCGGGTACCTCCGACAACACGCCGAAGAATCCTCCGGTACGCCGCCCGAGCATGTGCTGGTTTTCGATGAGGCGCAGCGCGCTTGGGATGAGGAGACGGGGCAGAAGCTTCTCCAACGCCGCCGCTCTGAGCCGGAGCTATTCTTGGAGATCCTGCATCGTTTGCCGTGGGCTTGCCTCGTGTGCCTAGTTGGGGAGGGACAGGAAATTAACCGCGGAGAGGGTGGCATGGCTCTCTGGGGAGAAGCGCTCGCGGTTGAGGATCGCGCGGCCCGCCGATGGCGCGTGGTCGGGTCGCCGCTAGCATCCGCGACCGGCATTTCAATGCAGTTGGATGCCTCCCTGCATCTAGCGAATGGAGTAAGGGCGTACCGGAATCCGCGTTTTGGGGAATGGGTGGAGGCGCTCCTGGCGGGCAACATCGAAGGCGCTCGAAGACTGAGTCGGCACATGTCAAATCCCGCGGCGCAAATCACTCGCGATGTGAAGATGCTGAAGGAGTGGTTGCGGTTGCGACAAAGGGGCGGCAGGCGGGGTGGACTGGTCGTGAGCTCGGGCGCGACGCGGCTCGTCGCGGAGGGCGTCCCAGCACCTCCGATGTCGAACGATCTAAAGGTAATAGAGAATTGGTTCTTGAAGTCGCGGCCGGATTTTCGAGGCTCCGATTCGTTGGAAGTGCCGCTGAGCGAGTTTGGTTGCCAAGGACTTGAGCTTGACTACGTGGGCCTCTGCTGGGGAGGCGACCTGATATGGTTAGCCGAGTCGGCGAAGTGGATGCCGCGGCAAATGAGAGCGCCGTCCTGGCAAGCAGTGCGGCGCCCGGAAAGCGCGCGCTACCGGATAAATGCCTATCGGGTTCTTCTGACGCGAGCGCGCGAAGGGACTTGCATCTATGTTCCACGCGGTGCCGCAGATGATCCAACGCGGTCGCCTGCAGAGTTGGATGGAATTGCCGGAGCTCTGTTGCAGGCCGGCTGCATCGATGTGGCGGAGAGCGAAGGACGTGCTGACGTCCGGTTACTCGACGGATAGTCGCATGTACTAGGGCGAGCCGAACGAAGTTGGACCTGCGATTACGGATTCGTTTGCAGCTGGTGAGGAACTGGCCCCAGCATTCGGAGCCGGAGCCTCAGGGGACTGTGGCACGGTAACGTGGCGGTAGATAGACTCCGATATGGCCAACCGGGCCCTTGGCCTAGGTCTGGTTAAGATTTCAGTATGCACCGGTCGATCTGGGAACCCGCGGTGGCACCATCGAGCGACTGGAGTGGACCTTATGTTCGAATATAGTTGCTTTCTGCATCCACAACACAAAGGCGCTTCTCTGGATTCTCGCTGTCCGGAATGTAACCAGCCGTATGGATTTCCGTTGGAGGCAGCACACCTTCCTCGCACGATTAACGGAAAACGCGTGGTTGAAGGCCTGAATCGTGGGTTTTATGGTGCAGTATTCAAGATGCAGCACCCCAGAACCGGCCGGTTCTATGCAGTTAAAGTGATTCCCGTACAGACCTACGCGCCTAAGGAAGAAGGAGGGTATAGTAAATCGTTCGAGAGGGAGTGGAGGCTCCATCTCGACCTTTCGTCTGCTCCAGTGGTCGCACGATTAGAGGATCAGGGTGAAAATGATATCAATTTCGGACAATGCTCGATCCCCTGCTACTGGATGGAAATGGAGTTCGTCGATGGAAGCGCCCTATCTCAGGTGATCAAGAGTGGCCCCACGTCTCCGCGACAAGCAGCGCAAATCGCCTGGGATCTGCTCGACGTGATTGAAGCTCTCCAGCGGCGCGGGCAACATCACAACGACTTCCATGGCGGCAACATTATTGTAACTCGGCTGAGCAGAGCGGAGTCGCGACTATCTGCAATAGATCCGGAAACAGGAATGAAGGTTCTTGACCTAGGGTCGGCCGCCCAGGAAACGCGATCATCTGACGAGCGACTCGGGGACACGCACTGGGTCGCAAAGCACATTCTCGAATTGTTGGAATCGTACGAACGTACAAATATCGGTGCTGACCCTGCTCTCCTACGTACTTGCGCTCAACTAAGACGGGTAGCCGAACACTATTATGGTGCGGACAAACAACGCCGGCCTTCACCGAGCGACATGAAGGAGATGGTGCGAGCAGCGTACTATTATGCGCAGAGACCGTTTGATGTACCTGTTCGCCTGCCATCTATTTCGACGCATTACAATGCTCGGACTTTGCCTCCCTCTTTTGCACCTGAATTGCTTTACGATCCCAGTGGAAGGTGGGCAGGGCGGTTGCAAGGACCGGGCCCACAGCTTCTGTTCGGAATGCGCGGCTGCGGGAAAACTATGCTTCTTCGCTCGCTTGAGTGGCCTGCACGCCTCAGGGCGCGGAAGACCAGCGGGCCTGCTTACGAAACGCGCCAGGAGGTAGCACAGCGAGTAAGTGGTGAAACCTTCCTGGGAGTTTTTGTCTCTTGCAGTGCACTGTTGCGAGGGCCGAGACCGGAGTTGATTGACAGGCCCGTTCTGCGGACGTTCCTGGCATTTGCACGCGAGATCGTCAGAGATGTGGAAGCCTGTGCATTCACCGAAATCGGGAGTGTCAATTACTCGGAACTGCAGGGATTCGCGGAAGTGGTTCATCGGGCTGTACCCTGGTTCGCGGTCCCGTCTAACCCTGCTGATGTGTGGGAATTATCCAGAGCAATTGCTCAGGCTCTTAGCCGGGCCTGGGATGGCGACATCAGCAATGATCTGCCGCCGCTATTGGTGTTTGAAGAACTCTGCCGGTCGACACGGCGACTAGTCGACATCTGGGCAAACAAAGTACTCTTGTTCCTTCTAGACGATGTGTCTACTCGTGTGTTGCCCGTCCAGAATGTCAGCGAGTTATTGAGCCAGCTCTGCATCCATAGTCCATTATTTGGATTCAAAGTCTCGACTGAAAATCAGACCTTGGAGCTTCGCACCGAGGGTGGTGAAGTTGCTCGAGAGGGGCGAGATTTCGAACCCTTTGACCTCGGCTTGGAAGTGGTCGCTCATCTTGGTGGGCACGAGGGAGCAAAGTTCATAGCGAGTATTCTTCAGCGTCGTGCCGCGATCACTGAAGGCGCACCTCGAAACCCAGTCAAGGAGATCCTCGGCTCGCAAAGTCTCGAAACTCTCGCTGGTAATCTTCGGAGCGGGTTGGCAGATCCCGTGTACTGGGGGTTAGAGAGTCTCGCCGGTATGTGTGTCGGCGACATTGGGGATGTGCTGCAACTCTACGAAACCATTTTGCAAAGAGGTGCGGAAAAACCATTCCCAATCTCTTCGGCGATCCAGCACAAAGCCGCGATCGAGATCGCGGAAGTAAAGTTGCGCGCCTTGGCCATTAGAGAGGAGTGGCTTTATTCACATGCTGTCGCTTTCGCACAAGCGTCCCATCGTGAGTTGAGAAGGAGTTCCAGTCGTCTGAGGCAACACACACGTATTCACGTAAACATCACAGAGCAAGATGCGCCGACGCTGTTTCCTCTTCTTCTTAAAATGGTTGACGCAGGGGTGTTTGTTTTCATCGGTGGTCAAAGCCGATCCAAAGCGGGTGGCGGGCAGTCGCGTTTACAGTTCAAGCTCGCTTATAGAAAGATGTTGGGGCTTCCCTATCGCATGCCGCTTAGCGACCGAGACAGATTTGAGCCCGAGAACCCGAAGGAGCTCCGTGACTGGATTGAACATCCCGCTGCCGAGAGGCTACGTTGGGGCAAGCTACCTGAGGAAGACCGAGGCTCGGATGGCCAGACCGAAAACGGTCGACAAAGTCTGTCGCACGAGGCAGAACAGCAGATTATGCAGGACATCCCCAAATCGCCGCAGCCACGAGGTGAGAACGGGGAGCTGCCAGAGGCGCATACGCTATTTTCCGTCCAGACAATGTTGGCGAGCGAGATCTCGGCGGCCCGTGTTTCGCTGGAGGACAAACACGTAATTGCCGCGTTCGGATTCGAAGATCGTAGCCCCGGGTCTTGGCGCAATCTACTTGCATTCGGGTGCCCGCGCAGAGCGACGCTTGTGCAGTATCCGAACGAAGGGAAGAAGAAGGAGATCGAAGCTGTGCTGCGAGATCGAGGCGTGTCGTATGACATAACATTAACAGGGTCTTACGGTCACGGGGATCTTGTCCGTCAACTAATCGGTAGCTGCGATGCCGCGGAGGCGGTGCTGATAGATACTACGTCCTTGACGAAAGCACTAATTTACGAACTGGTGACATTGGCGCTCGTTGAGCGAGGTGATGTGTGGGTGTTGCACACCTGCGCTGATGAATATTTCCCTCCGGGGGACGAACTTCGACGGGTCGTAGACAAATTATTGATACCTGCATAAATAATGTCCTAAGATTCCAGCCGGCAGAGGTGGAAGATGCGGCCGGTGGGAAGTGGGGAGAGGTTGGAGCAGCGGCGCCAGCGGGCGATCGCGTTGCTCAAGGAAGGGCA
>JAKBMB010000006.1 GCA_021831785.1 Deltaproteobacteria bacterium
CCCGCCCCAGTAGAGACATATCAGGCGTAGCCTGCGGCAGCTTGCCAAAAATTCACCGGCTCTGAGCGCAGCGAAGAATCTGCGCGCAGCGATTCTATGCCCTTGTGCCGTCGCCTTTCAGGCAAATCGCTTCGCGTAGATGCTTCGCGGAGTTTACCCTGAGCCGCCGTGCGCTGAGATTCCTCGCTTCGCTCGAAATGACAGGCGAAGGGTTCAGCGGCGCGCATCCGGCCGTGCCGAGAAGACAGGACCGCGCGAAGCTAGAGCGGCGGATCTTATAATCGCCTGCTCTCCGCCGCGACGCCCAAACAATTGCGTGGGCGCAGACCCTACCGATAACGGCGCATCAGGCCCACTACTACGCCGCGCACGGTCAAGTCTTCCTGAGGAACAAAAATCGGACCCATCGTCGCGTTGGCCGGCTCAAGCCTAATCCGGCCGTCGCCGGCGCGGAAGAATTTTTTCACGGTGGCCTGACCGTCAATCAGCGCAACCACCGTCTCCCCTTCGTTGGCGGTCTCGCGTCCTTCAACGATGATGTAGTCGCCGTCGCGGATACCCTCGTCGACCATCGAGTCGCCGCGCACCCGCAGACAGAATGTCGGCTGGCGGCGAATGAATTCCTCAGGGACGGCGATGGTTTCGGGATTTTCCACCGCCTCAATCGGCACACCGGCCGCAACCGTGCCCAGTAAGGACAGCGTATGGGCGCTCGCTGCGCCGCCGCCGGTGATGACTTCGAGCGCGCGGCTGTGGTTCCACTGGCGGCGTATGTAGCCCTTGCGCTCCAGATTCTTGAGATGCTTATGCACAGTGGCGAGCGAGGAAAGCCCGAAGAAGTCGCCGATTTCTTGCAACGTTGGCGCGTACCCTTGTTCGCCGATGTACCCGTTTACGTAATCGATAATTTGCTTCTGCCGTTTTGTGAGCATTTGACGCCTGTCTGAGCCGGTTCGCACCGGTACGTTATTAGGCGCAATTATGCCGAAGCGATGGCGAAAACGCAAGAGGCGGTTTACTTTTTTCCACTCAAGCGATGCTCTATTAGCGCTGAGGCGGGCAACCGTGCGCGGCAACCAGCGCCCGACACCTCGCCTCCGGCTCACCGCCCCGGCCCGCCGCCGCTAAGCCGCCATACTTTCTCGACGCGGCCCAGGAGACTTCGTTTTCTGATCACTCCGGTCTTCGGCTTTAGACTCGCGCGCGATGGGATGGCGTGGCGAGCCGAATTCAGTCTGCGCGCAGCCCCGCTTGCTCCATCAGCGGCAGCACCGAGCGTCCGAAGAATTCCAGGTCAGGTAGATAGTCGAAAAAGTTGACCTGGATGCCGTCGCATCCGGCGCGGCTTAGCTTCTCCATCCAATCTACGACTTGGGCGGGCGAGCCGACGAGATGGACGTTGCCGCCGACGACCCACTGCGAGCGGCTGTGCCCGCGCCACGACGACGTGTCGCCGGCGGCAAAGGTACGCACGAAGTTGTCGGCCGCGACCGGGTCCTCGTTTTCGAGGATCGCGCGATAGGCGGCCCGTGCCTCTGCTTCGGTTTCGCGGCAAATCACGTGGGGGTTGATGAGCGTCTTGACCTCGCGTCCGTAGCGGCGCGCCATCTGCTTTATCCGCGCGTTGTGGCCGGGCAGCGCCTCGCAAGCCTGCGCCGGGTCGGCGCCCGCCGGGCTGGTGATGAAAATCAAGTCGGAGTGGCGCGCTGCGTACTCCAGTCCCGCGCCGGAAGAGGCGGCGTTGACCAGGACCGGCCTGCCGTAGATCGGTTTGGGTGCCACGAAGGCGTTTTCCGTCTTCCAGAAGCGGCCGCTGAAGGTCAAGTTTTCGTCTTCGCTCCACAGGCGTTCCATGATCGCCGTGAACTCGGCGGCCATCTCATAGCGCAAGTCGTGCGCGATCGGCTCCATGCCGAACATCCGGTATTCGCTAGGCTTGTAGCCGGTTACCACGTTGAGGCCCCATCGCCCGCCGCTGATATGGTCGATACAGGCGCCGAACTTAGCGAGGTGCAGCGGATGCCATCCGTAGAGAATATGAACCGTGCTGAGGAGCAGCAGCCGGCGCGTCAGCGGCGCCAGCGCGGCGGTGGTGATCAGCGGGTCAATCTCGTTCTCGCGGAAGCGGATTTCGCCGCCGTAGCCGCCCTTGCCAAGCCACTGTGCAAGGCCGAAGACCAAGTCAAAGCCCATCTCCTCGGCCATCGCCGCGCATCTGGCGTTATAGTCGAACGTCCATGACGTCGCGCGCGGGGCTTTCGACGGGCTCCATGCGCCCTGCTGAAGCGGCAGGAAAAGCCCGAGCATCATTCTGTGCCGCAGGGCCCGTTCCAGGGCCCGATGTGGGAGCTGCATCGCAGTTTGCCCTTCGTAGTTGAAGGCCCGAACGGCCGCGGCGATCGGCTTAGGTCGCGCCGGACGCGCCTGGCGCGCGAGCGTTCGCGGGTCGGGTCTTTACCGGAGCGCCGCTAATGTTCTTGGCGGTCCTCGCCAAGCCATTCCGACACAACCTCTTGCGTGTGTTCGCCCACCTCTGGCGGCCGCCGGTAGACCGTCCCGGGGGCCCCGTCTACCAACACCGGAAATTTCACGGTGCGCGTCGCCAGGCCGTTGGGCAGCGCCAAATCGTTTATCAGTCCCAAGCTGGCGACCTGCGGCTCCGCCAGCGCCGCGCCGTAGTCGTTTATCGGCGCGCACGGAATTCCGTAGCGATCAAGGGCCTCAATCCAGTACGCCGCGGGCTCGGCGGCAAACCTATCCGCAAGGATTTCCGCGAGCACTTCCTGCTTGTGGACGCGCTTTTCTTGCGTGTCAAACCTGGGATCAAAGGCCAACTCCTTCACGCCCAGAATTTCGCAAAGCTGGCGCCAGAGCTTTTCGGTGCCGGCGGCGACAACGAACGACTTGTCCTTAGCGTGGAACGCTTGGTACGGCGCGTTGTGCGCATGGGCGGTGCCCAGCCGTCGCGGAGCTTTGTTCGTCGCGAAGTATCCGCTCGTCTGCAGCGCGGCGATGCCCAGCAACGAGCCGAACATGGAGCAGTCGATATAGCAGCCCTCGCCCGTGCGCCGGCGCGCTTCGAGCGCCGCGCATATCGTGTACACCGCGTACAAGGCGGCCACCATATCTGCTACCGGTACGCCGCACTTCGCCGGCGGTCCGTTGTTCTCGCCGGTGACGCTCATCAAGCCGCTGGCCCCTTGGATCGTTACGTCAAAGGCGCCGCGTCCGGCCAACGGGCCATGCTGCCCGTAGCCACTGATGGAACAATAGATCAGACGCGGGCAGGCGCCGCGCACAGCCTGATGCCCCAGGCCGTGGCGCGCCAGGGCGCCGGGTCTGAAGTTCTCGATGACGACGTCGGCGGCCCAGCAAAGCTCGGCCGCGGTCTTCGCCTGAAGCGGGTTCCTCAAGTCCAGGGCCACGCTCCTCTTGTTGCGATTAAGCGCGGCGAAGTTCGCTCCGTAGCCTTGGTCGCGGTTGTTGCGCACGATGGGTGGCCACAGCCGCATCCGGTCTCCGCTGCCGGGGTCCTCTACCTTGACCACATCCGCCCCCAGGTCGGCGAGCAGCATCCCGGCAAAGGGCCCGGCCACTATCTGACCGAATTCGACGACCCTGATTCCCGACAAAAGCGTAGCCATCGTAACCTCCAGGCGCTAACCTTCAAGCGCTAACCTTGGCGCGGAGGCGGCCTTTCCGGTAAAGCGAAGCTCCCGTACCCCAGGCCAAAGTCCGCTGCGTTCCGCCCGTCGTCAAGCGGGCCGCCGGACGCCTCTTAGAACTGCGCTGTCCCAGCGGCGCCGTTGTATCAGCCTAGCTCCGTCGCAGTGCGAGCGGCGGCGGGCCAAGCCTCTCGCCGGACAGCGCGCGTAGTTTCAGCACGCTGCGAATGAGCTCGCGAAGCTGCTCGCGGGCGTTCTCGGCGGGCTCGCCGCCGGCGAAATCCGCCGCGCATAGATAGACGCTGACCGGCGCCACCAGCGCGCCGAACCACGCGAGCACGTCGCGCAAATGCCAATCCACGCCGAGATAGTGGTGATGCGTCGCGCCAACCGCGACCACCCCGCACGGCTTGCCGCGCAACGCTTCGACCGGTAGCTGGTCAAGGAAGTTCTTAAGCACGCCCGAAAAGGAGCCTCTATAGACCGGGCTTGCCAGCACGACCGCGTCAGCCGCCAGGACCTCGGCGACCAGCTTGCCGGTGTCGTCGCCGAACTGGTCGGGCGGCCTGCCGTTGGCAAAGGAAATCCTGTAATCAGCAAGGTTCAGCAATCGGCACTCGATACCTTCCTCCATCTCGCGCGCCGCTTCCATCGCGAAGGCGAGCGCCCGAAGCGAGCGGCCCGGTGGAGTGACGCTGCCCAGCAGCCCGACCAACTTTGCCATTATTTCCATATTATCCTTTTGAGCTTCGATAAACGCGCCGAAGGCCGCTCGGGAAGAAGCCGTCTTTTGGCCGATCGCGGCCCGCCGGTTGATCGCTGCTCCGCGGACAGAAGCGTGAGGTGTTCGGCGACCATAGGACTGAAGGTGCGCGTCTCGCGATTGTAGCGCCAGTAGCGCGTCGGCCGGCTGATCGGTCGATCAAGAAACGATACCCGGTCACACAGACCCTTCCGCTTTACATCAATTCATAGATCGATTTCGAGGCTGCCGATAGCGCTTAATCCCTCACTGATATGGGAGCGTAGGAACGCGCAGAGCTTTGGAAGAACCGACTCATCATCGACTTGCAGACTTCCGGAAAAGGAATTGCCGAGGTACTCGACCGTGAGCCACAAGTGAGCAGGGGCAGACTGATCCGGTGGCATCAACTCGACAGCTTTCAAGGTTCCTTGCTCACCGATCGGCAATTGGGTGTCGGCATTATAGGAACCGCCCCACTGCGGCGATCAGCTCGACGCGAGTCGGCCGCCGAATTTCATCTTCGGATGGTTTCGCAGCATCGCTTTCATCGCCGCCTCCTACGATATGGTTGCGACAAATTCGCGCACGTCAACCTGTACACCCGCTTTTTGCGCTTCGTCGGCCGTGCTGGGACGCTGACGGGCGATTTCCTCATCAACGTAGGCTTCGCCGCAGTTGTCGCAAATTCCTGCGGGAACGCCTTTGACCACGAGCGTCGCGCCGCCGAGTTCGACCGTGACGGCCGACGCGACGGGACACGTCTTGCCGTGCCCGCAAATCAGGCCCTTCATGGCGTCTTCCGGCTTTCGAAATCCGGCCCTCGGCGGTCCGGGTTATGGCTTCGGCGGTGGTGGGATGGGCTTCGGTACCGGCTTTGGTGGCCCGTTCGGGGGCTTCGAGATGATGCCCGGCTTCGGCTTTTTCCCTTAAGCTGACGCGTCGGGAACGATCGTCCCTGCGCGGCGTTTAGGGACGTCGCGGGGGGCGCGGTTCGGCCTGACCGAGGCTGCGAGGACACGTTGTCGCGACTAATCCTTGTGGTTGCCTCAACGACCTTTCAGCCGCCGCTTAACTCCGGGAACATACCGTACGTTGGGGCCGGTTGCGACACTATGGTGAAGATACGTTTCGAACCTCTTGCGGGGCGATGTCGCGACCTTAAGCCGGCGCGAAATTACGTAAAACGCGCGGCTTGTTAGAACAGAAAAACTAAACCGTACTCGAGTCCGGCCATTCCCCATTTCAGAAAGTTGCCCTCCTCCGTTGAGTCCTCAAGCTGGCTGTAATAGTACACGAAGGATCCGACCATTAGCTGCACCGGACCCAGATAAGCGGGGTTTCCGTAGAAAAGCCGGAGATGGGCTTCACCGCCATTCTGTGAGGCCCATACGGTCCCGCCTTCGTTGCGCAATGAGTTCCAGCGATTGATCCAGTAGCCTTCGATCGACGTTTCGAGGGTGAAATTCTCGTTCAGGCGCCGGTACGCGACCAGCCCGAAGATCGGTAGCGGCATCGACTGAGCGTAGAACTCCTCATTCGGACGGCTGTGGTTGAAGGCAAAGTAGATATAGTTGTACTCAATGCCCATCCGCCCGCGCACATCCCATCCCTGTAAAAACGAGGGCCAGCTGCTCTCGTAGCTCTGGTACCAGGGCGCAAGCCGCCGCTCGTAGTAGAGGCCGCCGGAGAACCACGGAAAGGGCGTGCTCTGAACCGGCCCTGGCGCCATCCTACGGCCATTATAGAAGGTCTCCCGCGGCAGCATGCCCGTACCGCCCATGTCGAAGTAGCGAAAGCGGAAATGAATTGCGTCGAGTTCGTTGAGCCAGTACGTCAAATCGATACTCGGCACCTGTTCGCTCGAAAGCCCGATCGTGTTGAAGTGGATGTTCGGCGCTTCGGATCGGAACTCCCGCGCGTTGGTTACGCTTCCCGGAAGCGTAAAACCGGACATGTTTTGGATCTCAATCTGAAACTGATGGGGGCACGGATCGACCAGGTCGTAACGGTTACACACACGCGCGGGTGTCGGCTCAGAAGGCCACTCCCGGCCAACCATATACCCCGCCGCCCCGCCCAAGAGCAGTCCCAGAGCACCACCCACGGCGATCCACGGGAGGTTTTTGGAGCTACCGTTGCCGGCGCCTTCGGCTAGCACCGCAAACGCGCTGGCATAAGTTCCGAAATACGCCCCCAGAAACGCTCCATGATAAATTCCGCTCTCCTCATCCTCCGTAATCCCGGGGACGAGTCCCGACAAAAGGTCGGAAGTCCCTGCTTCGGAAATAACAGGAGCGGTGGTTAGCCAACAAACGGCGACAATGGCAGCAAAGCGAATCCGTCTCATGACCTTTCTCTCCCCAAGGTCAAGCTGAACGACGCGAATCGTTCCGAGTCGCTTAAGCCTCATGTAACATATACTTTGCCGGGATGTGTCTTGGCACGCCGATGGCCAGGACAACCCCTCCTCGCGCTGGAACCGGAAGGACTTTGCCGACGCGAATATCGGTGGTTTATGAAAGCCGGGCTGCCGGTTTTGCGCCGCCTGTTTAATCCGGCATTTTCACGTACGGACCTTGCCCCTTTCTCATGGTCTCCCGGTGTGACGACAATAAACCCGGTTAATTCAAATTCCGGAGTCGAGAGATAAGACCTCGGCGACCGGCCCGGACGCTGATGAATTTAGCCGCGTCTTGCTTGCCTCATTGTTCTGGCGGCCTTAAGAAGAGCCCCGATTATTCGCGGGCCTGAAAGCCACCGGTGCTGATTGGTTCAACGTCAACAATACATGAGCACCTTGGCAGTCTTTGGTAGGCAAGTGCGCGGGTCTCCTGCCGTTGCCGGCCGCAGCGCCGGCGAATCGGCCCGCGCGGTCGGCTAGATGACGCTTTCGCGCGCCAGGTGAGCGAGCTCGTCGGCGCCGAGCCCGAGCAGGTCGCGATAAACTTCCTGATTATGCTCGCCGAGCAGCGGCGCGCGGCTAATCGGAACCGATGAGCGCTCCAGCTTAACCGGACAGCCGGGTATTGTAACCGTGCCGCGGGCCGGGTGTTCGAGCGTCACCACCATCTCGCGTTCCCTGAGATGGGGATCGGTCAGCAGCTCGTCGGTGGCGAGCACCGCGCCGCATGGCACTCCGCGCTCGGCCAGCATCCTCATCGCTTCGTGCTTGGTATGGCGCGAGGTCCAGGCCGTGATGATCTCGGCCAACGCGTCGAAATTGGCCTTGCGCGCCGCGACGGTCGCGAAGCGTTCGTCGCCTCCGAGCTCGGGACGCTCGATCACCTCGAACAACGCCTCCCACATCTCGTCGCTGGCGCATAGAATGAAAACGTAGTCGTTATCGCCGCCCGGCGCGCACTTGAACAGATCGGCGGAAATGCTGTGCCAGTAGCGGTTGCCATGGCGCTGGGCGGGTTTGCCGGTGAGGTAGGTCGGGACCATCGCCACGCGCGCGAAGTTCATCACCGCGTCTTGCATCGAGACCTCGACTTTCTGGCCCTGGCCCGTGCGCTCGCGCTGGATGTACGCGGCGAGGACCGCGCACGCCGCGTGAATGCCGGTGCCGGTATCGCCGACCGTGATCGCCGGCCGCACTGGCGCCATCCCGGAGTAGCCGGTGACCGAGATCGCGCCGCCCATGGCCTGCGCGATGGGATCGAAGCTCTTGTATTTGCTGTACGGCCCGTACGTGCCGAAGCCTTTGACCGTGAGATAAATCAGGCGTGGGTTTGTCCGGCGCAGATACTCGTAGCCGAGCTCGAGCGTCTCAAGCGTGCCGAGGGAGAAATTTTCCGCCAGCACGTCGACTTCTTTGATCAGCTCAAGAAAGATCGCCCGCCCACGCGCATGCTTCAGGTTCAGTGTGATGCTGCGCTTGTTGGCGTTGAGCGCGATAAAGTAATGGGAGTCCAGGCCTGGCGTCTCGCTGAGCCTCCAGCGCCCCTGATCACCGCCGTTCGGCGGCTCAAGCTTGATCACGTCCGCGCCCAGCCAAGCTAGGAGCTCGGTACACGACGTCCCCGCCTCGTACTGGGTCAAATCCAAAATTCTAAGTCCGTCGAGCGCTTTGTCCATAGATCACGCGTATGCCTCGGCGATATGCGGGCGTTAAGCGAAGCTCAAGCAAGAGTGCAAAGCTTTGAACGCTCCAGGCAGCCGAAGGCGCCGGGGTGCATCCGCGCCGCCGAAGCGCGATACAAGCGGCGCCCCCTCTGAAGGATCGGCGAATCGAAGCCGCGAGAGCGTTGGCGTTGGGGCCGCAAACACTCATGACTTTAAATCGCATCGCTGCGCGGCGTTCGGGGCCGACATGGAAGACCGAGTTTAACCAGGACCGGCCTGCTCCCCCCCGGGCGAACGCCAGCGCTATTTCTTGGTTACCGCTGCGAGTTGCGCTTGCAGGAGCTGCTTGGTTTCCTCGCTGCGCACGATCTCGGCCAGAGCAAGAGAGTTTTCCTGAGACACGGCGCTAATCCGGTCGCTCGCCCGGCGCTGCATGGTCTTTTTCGTGTGCGCGTATGCGAGCTGGCCGTGCGCGGCGAGCCTTGCGGCCAGCTCGAGGGAGCGAGTTTCCAGCGCGTTCGGCTCGACCACCTCGTCCACCATCCCGAGCTCTCGCGCGCTCTCCACGTCGTAAAGCTTCGCCTCGAGCAAGACCCGCCGAACGGCGTGGCTTCCGAGCGCCAGGCGCGCGATTTCAAACGCG
The DNA here is from genome assembly GCA_021831785.1 of Deltaproteobacteria bacterium. Taxonomy (GTDB): domain Bacteria; phylum Desulfobacterota; class Binatia; order Binatales; family Binataceae; genus JAJYYI01. The sequence goes on from JAKBMB010000006.1 coordinate 9,119, forward strand.
CCGGTCGGAAAGCCGAGTCCGATCGAGACTTCGTTAAGCCCCATCTTGTGACTTCCCTGGCAGGTGATCCTAAAGTCGCAAGCCAGCGCGATCACGCCGCCGCCGGCGATCGCGTGCCCATTGATCATCGCTACCGTGGGCTTGGGCAGCGCCCAAAGCGCGAACACGCCGTCGCTGCGGGCGCTGGCGAGCTGTCCCAGCGGCGCCCGGTCACCGACCAGTTCCCTCAGATCGAGGCCGCCGCAGAAGAACCGGCCCGCGCCGGTCACGATCACCGCGCGTACGGCCTTGTCCTGCGCCGCTGCCGTGCACTCGTCGTAAAGCGCTCGGCCCAATTCGCGATTGATCGCGTTGGCCGGCGGTCGGTTCAGCGTAAGCAGCCGAACTCCTGGAGCTAGGTCCTTGGTTTCCACGACCATGACAATTACCGCCTCGCGTTTGGCATTCTCTAAGAGCTGTTAATCGTCTCCCCAGGCCGGAAGCATGCCGGCGCGACAAGTGCTGACCGGTCTTCGCCGATGCCAACAGCCCGGTGTGCCACACTCCAGTTAATCCTACCGCGTCAGCGGCTTATCCACCATCCCGCGCGTCATTCCGCGCGCGAAGAGCGAAAAGCCGCCGGTTGGGTGAGGCGCTCGGCGGCAAAAACTTTTGGCCGCGCGTGGCGTCGCGAGGCGAAAACTTGCGTCCGATTCGGATGCTCGCCAACATGGGTCCATCACTAAGCCCCGGCCGGAGGCAAGTGCTGGCCGGCATAAGCGCCGGCCGCAAGCATTGAGGAGCACATGGAAAGCTTCCATCGCACGCATCGCGCCTTCGAGCCGGCGTATCCGCTCTGCGGTTTATAGAGAATTCTAATGCGCACGAGGAAAACGGTTAGCCTACTCTTGCTCCTCGCTGCCGCGCTGATGCCCGCGGCCGGCCGCAGCGGCGAGCTTGAGGGCGCTCGCGGTGTGCCACTGATGTCGGCGGCAGCGGAAAGCGCGGCGCAAGCGCCCCAGAGCGCGGCGTGGCGAGACGCGGGCGGCCTGGTGATGCTGGTCGCCGGCGGTGACGTAGGCGGCCGTTTGTTTCATTTGGTGCCCAATGCGCTCTTCGTGTCCTCCACTGACGCCGCGCAAATCTACGAGCCGCGCTCGGGCCGCTTTGCGCCGACGGCCGGGCGGCTTCACGACAGCCGCGAAGGGGCGACGGCGACGCTGCTGCCCGGCGGCAAGATTCTGATCGCCGGGGGTCTTAGATGCGCCAACGGCATCTTCGGTTCGCGCTGCGTTGCGCTCGACAGCGCCGAGCTCTACGACCCGGCCACCGGCAGGTTCGCCTTGGCCGGCGCGGGCAGCGGGCGCAAGATGACTTCCGCGCGCGCGGGGCATAGCGCGACTGTAATCCGCGGATGCAATTGCGCGGCGGACGGCAAGGTGCTGCTGGCCGGCGGCATCAGCGGCACCATAAAGACCTCGCTTCGCGGGATTACTTCGTCGCCTCCGGTCGCTACGGCGGAGCTTTACGACCCGGCGAGCGACACGTTCGCGGCCGTTGCGGCCAAAATGAAAGACCGGCGCCAAAATCACTGCGCCGCATTGCTCGCCGGCGGCCGGGTGCTTATCGTCGGCGGCGATGACGCCGGCTATTTCGAGCACGCGCTCGCCGCGGCCGAAATCTACGATCCCGGGACAGGCTTTTTCTTACCGGCGGGAACGATGGCGACGGCGCGCGAGCTTGCGCGGGCGACCGCGCTTGACCCCGAGGCGGTCAAGGGCGGCCTTGCCGGAGACGTGCTGATCAGCGGCGGCTTGGTCGCCACCGGGCGACTGATGGGCGACTCCATGCCCACGGCAGAGCTTTACGACCCGCGCGTGGGCCGCTTCATTTGGGTTGATTCGCGCATGAGCGCCCCGCGTATCAACCATTCGGCGGTGCTGCTTACCAGCGGTCCGCTGGCCGGCGCGGTGCTGATCGCGGGCGGCATCCAATTGCGCGGCGACGGCACCGCGCGCGGGGTGCGTCAGATAAGTTACGCCACCGCCGACATCTACGACCCCTCGGTCGGCGGCACAGGCGAGTTTCGGCCTACCGGAGAATTAAACGAAGCGCGCGGCGGACAGGCCTTCGCGCTGCTCTCGGGCGGTCCGAACGGCGGCGAGGTCCTGGTCGCAGGCGGCGAGAACTGCGACGGCAAAAACCCGTCGTTCTGCTATATCGCAGGATCTCCGGAAGACCGCGCCGCGCGCAACCCGGGCGTCGGCGCCGAGCTCTACGACCCGACCACCGGCAACTGGACTCCGCTGCGCGCCGCGATGCCCGCGCCGGTCAACGCCGCGGCGTACAGCGCCGTCTCGCAGTGAGCGCAACCTGGCGATTTTCCGCGTATCGGGAAACCTTCGGCGCTTGACCATGAACAGACCCGCGCCTTGCGGACGGCTCTTACACGTCCCGAGACGAAAACCAGGCCACGTTGTGAAAAAGCGCGCGATGCATCGGGCGCTCACGCGGCGAAGCTTGGCCAACCCACCATTAAAACGGCGTCGGGTTGAAGCCCCAACTGTGCAGCAGGTCGTCATAGAAGTAGGTCGCGTAAAGCACGAAGCTCTGTCCGTAAAACGGGGCATCCGGGCCGAAGTACCGCTGGTAGGCGGCGCTTATTTGGTACCAAGACGCCTGATAGTTAAGCTCGTAACTGAGGTAGCCGGCGGTTTGGCCGTAGTGACCGTTATTGCTGAAATCGGTCAGGATGCGTGCTTCGATGGCCGGCGTTAGGTGCAGAAGATAGGATGGCACCGAGTGCCCCACGACGTCGTTCAGGTACAGCATGCTATATTCCAGAGCGAGGTCAAATCTGAGCGCTTGATCGTAGTACGCCGCCCCCAGATACGGGGCCAGGGGCTGGGGAGAAGTGCCAAACGGCTGCGTCCAAACCGCGTCGGACTGAATCGCGAACGGTTTTAGAAAGCTTATCGGCAACTCGTTGAGCCCCTTATTAATCACCACGTAGGAGTTGAGCTGGAAGGGGTAGCTCTGGCGGCTTACCAGTGAGTCCTGCGGCGAGAACAGCGCGCGCTCGATGAACGTCGCCATGAATTCATGCACGGCGCTCTCGTAAATGAGGTACTTTCCCTGAATTTCCTCGAACTCGAAGCCCGAGGTCGCAAGATGCGGAGCGAAGACCGCATCGTACTGGGTCCCTACCTGCAAACTGAAGTTGTAGAATAGGCGCTTCTCTATCGTTAACAGATTCTGGAACGCTTGGCTGTTGTGATAGCCGCCCATGAACTGGGGCATCGTGGTTATTTGATTGTCGATGTCGGCGTCCTTGACGACCAGGGGTTCGATGAAGAACCGGTCTCCCGCTCGGGGAAGCGAGCTAAGAAGCATTCCGCTGCTGGCCGTTGGGCCCGATGCGGACCCGGCCTGTTGACCTAAGGCAGGCTCGCTCCGTGACAACAAAGTGACCGCAAGCAATACCGCGGTGAAAAGGGCGTACCGCGTTGAAATCCGAAACTGATTTGTCACGCGGACACTCCTGAGTAAGCCTCGCGCCTTCGGCGGGACACGGTCTTCGGGCGCGTGCCTTCGCTCCCTCGTAGGTTGACGTCGCTTGGGTTTCTGTATGGCGGTGTTTAGCGTTTAGTGCGAAGTTGATGGGATGGCGGTCCGCCTTGGGCGACCCTCGTCGAATCGCGTTGGAACTGAGGCCTTCAGGATGGAATAGTCATTAAGCGACGTTAGCAGATAGTCGGCCAAGAGGACAGGCGAGCGCCGGCAGCTCATCATGGAAAATGCCTGTCGGTGGTATCAGGCGGACCGCACGGCGCGCCAACAGGCAGCGGCCGCCGCGACCGGCGGCTTTCGCCACGAGGTGAGCGTGGTGAGAGCATGAGAGCCGGGCCGACAAGGCAGCGGCCTGTCGGCCCGCTCTGAAGACATAGCGCCTGTAGATCGATTCTTCGCTGGAGTAAGTTGGTTGTTATGGCACAGCAGGCTGAAACCGCTAGCGAGGGTGAAGTTCTCGCGGCGGCGCAAATGATGCTCGGGGCGCGCTATGCCATAGCGCTCACCGGCGCGGGCATGTCGGTCGAGAGCGGCATACCGCCGTTTCGCGGGCCGGGCGGCCTTTGGACCAAGCACGGCGAGCCGCCGATGAACGGGTTCCAGATTTTCCTCGCCGATCCCAAAAAGGCGTGGGAAGACAAACTTCGCCGGACGCAGGGCGACGAGCTTTACGCGGCGTTGCGCGAAGCACGGCCGAACCCCGGCCATCAGGCGCTGGTCGAGATGGAGGCGCTCGGCGTGTTGCGATGCGTGATTACGCAAAACATCGACAACCTCCATCGCGCCGCCGGGCAAAAGTCGCTGGCGGAGATTCACGGCAACTTCGCGCTCATCCGATGTCTTGAGTGCGCCTCGCGCTTCGGCTTCGAACAGATCGCGCTGGATGAGCTGCCGCCGCGCTGCCCGGTGTGCAGTGGGCTGCTCAAAAGCGACACGGTGGCCTTCGGCGAGCCCATTCCGCGCGACGTTCTCACCCGCTGCGAGGAGCAGGCCGAGCGCGCCGATCTGGTACTCCTGGCCGGCACCTCCGCGACGGTCTACCCGGCCGCGGGCTTCGCTCTGGAGGTCAAGCGGCGGGGCGGCAGGCTGGTAGAGGTCAATTTGTACGAAAGTGAAATCACGGCCGTATGTGACCTGAGTTTGCGCGCCGCCGCGGCAAGCCTCTTGCCGCGCCTGGCGCGCGCCTTGGCTGGCCTGCGCGCCGCGTCGCGGGCGTGAGGACCGGGGGCGCCGCGCGCAGCTCGCGTTGGCCAAGGCATTTGTTCGCCGGGTCGGGACTTACGGAAGGAGCCCCACCTTAACTTCAAACCGGGCCGCCGAAGAACTTTCGCGCGCTCTTTCGCGGAGCTTATCCGGAGGCCACGAAGGGCCCCACACCTGCTCTCGAGCAACGAAAAAGGGGCGAGCTTCAAAATCCGCCTATGCTGCGGCCAGCCTGATTAGCCCGAAGAGAACGATTTAGTTGGTGCGGCGCAGCAGATCAAGCATCTCCGATACGCCGACATAACCGACCACTCTTTCGGCGGGCGAGCCGCGCGAGCCGATAATCACCGTGGTCGGCACGCCCTTGATGTCGAACCGGGCTGCGCCCGCGTCGGCGGTCTCGGTTTGCCGCGTGAGATCGGCCCTAAACCGCTCGAAGCGCTGCGCCTCTCGGATAACCTGCGGATCAACGAAAGTCGTTGCATCCATCTCGTGACAGGGGATGCACCAATCGGCGCTAAAGTCTATCAGCACCGGCTTGTGCTGGGAGACCGCCAGTTCGAGTTGCGCCGCGTCGAACGGCTTGAAGGTGAGCATCGGCCCGCGCCCGGGGCGAACGAGCAAGATGCCGAGGGCGAGCACGCCAATCAGGCCGACGCCCCGCTTGAGCACAGAGAACGCCCCCGCCGTCTGCGCGGTGCGCGAGACGAAACCGAGAAAAATCGCGGCTGCGGCCGCGTAGTACGGCAAAAACCGCATTATCAATCGGTTGGGCACGAGCGGGTCCAGAAAATAGAGCGCAAGTCCGATCAAGACGAAACCGAAGAAATGTTCAATCCACTTAAGCCACTCGCCGGAGCGCGGCAGGCGGCGAATACTACCGGCGGCCAGCGCAAGCACGAAATATGGCGCACCGAGCCCCAGCGCCAAGGTGAAGAACAACGCGAACCCGAATGCGAGGCTGGCCTGGCGCTCGACCATCAGCAGCAAACCTACCACGAACGGGCCGATGCAGGGCGAGGCGACCACTCCCATCCCGCTGCCCATCAACAGCGCGCCCAGATACCCTGGCCGCGACGCGCTCGCCCAATTCGTCATCCATCGCGGCATCCGGAAAGTCAGCCAGCCGAAATTGGCCGCCGCCAGGAGCAGCAGCAAACTCGCGATACCCGCCAACACGTAAGGACTTGCCAGCCAAGCCCCGAACATCTTGCCCGACCAGGCAGCCGCCACTCCCACGGCGGAGAACGTCAGCGCCAAGCCGCCGACGAAACAGGCGGCCAACTCGGCGACCCGGCGGGTGCTTGCGCTCTGGTTGCCGAAATAGGCGAGCGTCACGCCCACCAGGGGATAAACGCAGGGCGTCAAATTAAGCGCAAGACCGCCGACAAAGACCAGCAAAAACCCCAGCACATAGCTTCCGCGGGCGAAGACATCGCTTAGCCTTGAGGTGGACCACGTTCCTTCGTCCGCCGCAACCGGCGACCGACTCGCGGCGCCGAGCGGCGCCGTCCCATCAGCGCGCGGAATCGCGCCGCCCGCCGGTGTGACCGTAAGATTGGCGTTGACCGTCGTCGGCCGCAGGCATTCGACATCGTTGCACGGCTGGTAATCGAGCTTGATTCCGAGCGGGAATTTCCCCGAGTCGGCGTGAAATCCCGGTCCGGCCTTAAGCGTAGCCGTAAACACGAGCTCGCCGCCGAATACGCTCAGCTCTTGGTCCGAAAACTGGGGCTTCATCCTCACGGCTTTGGGATACTGAATGCGTTCAAGGCTCAGGCCATCGGGCAGTGAGAGCGCAAGACGGGTCGGGATGAAATCCTCGTCCAGCGGCCGGTCGGACTGGATATGCCAGCCGGAGCGAACGCTTGCCGTAACCTCCAGAGTGCCGGTCGCGCCAGGAAGCAGCGGACGATCGATGCTGGCGCCCGCGATAGTGACGATTTGCTTATGGTCCGGGGAATCGGCCCATGCGCCGGCGCCCAACGTAAAAAGCCCCAGCAAAAAAACCGGTAACAGTCGAGCAAGCGCGGCGCGCCACGTCGCTCGTCGTGGGCGGATGGACGTCAATCGTGAAGCCGGCGTGAGCTCGCGGCGCGGCCCTAATCTCAAGCGCTTGCGGTTGGGGCAGCGCTCAAGGCGAAATGCGCTCTTTGCGATCCCTTTCATCGGTGAAAGGCAGCTCGTAAACATATTGATTTAGTCACGCGCATTAGACTTGGCTCTCTCACGGCTCCTCATTAGACCCGGAATAGTCCTGAGCGCGGGACTTGCGTTACTGCCTATTTTATAATCATCGAACGAAGCCGCAAACAGTGGTGATGGGCTAATTCCGGGTTGCTGAAATCATCTCCGCGACCGTCCAGACGCGAGATCTGCCAAGCCGGACTCCATCGTGCGCGTGACCCGCAGCGAGCCATGAATCCGGCAGAAGTTGTACCACAGCACCCAAATGGCGATGGCCGCTTCAAGATGCCGCAGGCTCTTTGAGAAGCCGCGCGCGAGTCTCGTGAATCTTCGCCGAAACGTTCTGACGCTGAGATTGGTCGTTTCCAAATCGGTTTGCTTCTCCATGCTGGCATCGTAAACAAGTCATCTTCCCGCTCGCTTGACCAGCGGCAGGGAAAGCCCGGCAATTCAATTTGGGTCTTCGGTGGCGGGCCTGATCCGCTCCGTGGATTCGGGCCGTCGGAGCGCTAACTCCGGTGGTCCTACCGTAAATGGCCTCTTTGCGACTGGTGGTGGGCGCGCTGGAAATCGCCGGTTCGAGGGCGCTACAATCGCGTCGGATCGAATGGAGGGCGACGGTCTGATGCAAGACCTAATGACCCCAACCTCTAGCGGCTTCTTGGAAATCGAGCATCGCAGGGCGTGTTCTTGTCCGCCGGCGCACATCAACTGCATGAACGCCAAGGAGTGGTTGAAGTCGCAGCTCGGGGTGTGGGAATTCTTCTACGAGGGCAGGGACATTCGGGACAAGACCGTGCATCCGGCGACATTCCCGATCTCGCTCGCCCGCCACGTCATCAAGCTTCTAAGTCATAGGGGTGAATTGGTGCTCGACCCGTTCGTCGGTAGCGGCACAACTTTGGTTGCTGCGCTCGACGAGGACCGCAACGCAGTCGGTTTCGACCTTCAACAGAAATATGTCGATCTGTCCGCATCCCGGCTCAAGAACCAAAGCCTGTTCGGCAAGGCCAATCAGGTCCCCATTTGCGACGATGCGCGCAGCATCCCCGCGTACCTGGCCGCCGAATCAGTAGCTCTGATCTTCACTTCTCCACCCTACGCGAATCTGTTGAACCGCAAGCGCAAGAACAAGTCGCGTCGAGAGAGAAACAACGGCCAGCTAGGGAAGGTCGAGCAGTACTCCCAAGACCCGCGTGACCTCGGAACCTTGGCGCTCGACGAGTACGCGCACGAAATGGGAGCGATTTACGAGCGTCTTCTGCCGTTGCTCAAACCACGGGGCCACTGTGTCATCAACGTGCCCGATATGTGGTGGGAGAATCAGCGGGTCACGATCCATATTGCTCTAGTTGAGGAATTGCGCCGCCGGGGTTACGAGCTGCGAAATATTATCATTTGGGATCGGACCAACCTTGTAAATCAGATCGGGATTTTCGGTTGGCCCAGCAATTACATCACGATGGGCGTGACTTTCGAGTACTTGTTGGACTTCTGGAGGCCGGAGAATGGCGCGCAAGCAACCGCCAGCCCTAATCTCGAAGGATGACTGATCAAGAAGCTACAAGCGTTGCGCGACAAGCGATGGATTCCAACGGCACGGCCCGGCAACGCAGGCGGGATCGGGAACACGCTTGAAGACTTCCTCGGTATAGACGAAAACAATCGGGCGATTCCTAACGCCGCCGAATGGGAGATGAAATCCCATCGGATCGCCTCTGCCTCATTGACAACGCTGTTTCATGCGGAACCATCGCCGCGTGCTTTGAAATTCGTTCCGGCCATTCTCTTGCCGAAATACGGCTGGGCGCACAGAGAAGCTGGCGGGCGCTATCCCGCTGGCGAATTGAGCTTCCGCCAGACGATCAGCGCCGCTGGCCCCAGTGACCGGGGGTTTAAGGTTGTCGTGGATCGCCCAGCGTCGAAGATTCTGATCTCGTTCGATGCCAAGGCGATCGCTTCGCGACATGCAGAATGGTTCAAGACTGTCAAGGTCCGAGCTGGCTCGGGCGATCTGAACCCACAGCCCTATTGGGGGTTTGACGACCTAAGCCACAAGGCAGGAAGCAAGCTCGCCAATTGCTTTTATGTCGAGGCGGAGACGAAGCGCGAAGCGCGGAAAGAGCTGTTCCGCTACGCTGAAATCCTGATGATGCAGGAATTCGGTTTGGAAAGGTTGCTAAAGGGCCTCGAAGAGGGTTGGGCGTTTGTCGATTTCGACGCTCGCAACGGCCATAATCACGGGACGAAATTCAGACTCCAGCAGGACCGTGTTCCCGGGCTCTACCGGCACGTTAGCAAGCTCTAGCAACACGCTTTCGTCCCACTACCCAAACAGGGCCGCTTTTGTCTCGTCCTGGATAGACGGCTATGGGCCGCTAAGAACCGCGCATTTCGCACTCGGCCGGCCACGCACTCGGTCGGCCACGCACTCGGTCGAGTTCCAAGCCTTTCCTGGCCCGAGGAGCTGAGCAAATCAGGGTGGAAATCAGGACCGGATACGCAACGGGTCAAGCGAGCGTGCTCAGCGGCGCTGGTTGTCATCAAGAGCTTGGCCGCCTCGGGTCAAAGACGCTCAGGCTGCGGGCTCCGTGAGCGGCATCGTCGAGACTATCTCCAGGCCGTAGCCCGGCAGGCTCACCAAGCGCGGCGCAGAATTCGACAGCAGGATCATCTTGCGTACCCCGATGTCGCGCAAAATTTGCGCCCCGATGCCGAAGTCGCGGAAATCTGCGTTGCTGGGCGCGACGTGCGTACTCAGCCCTGTGCGCTGCGCCGAAGGCCGGTCGTCGAGTTCGGCGCCGATCGCATTGACGGTGCGCCTGAGGTAGAGAATCACGCCCGCTCCGGCTTGCGCGATGCGCGCCATCGAGGCGCTCACCAGGCGCTGCGTGTCGCGCTCCAGATAGCCGAAGACATCGCCCGGCATATATTCGCGATGAACGCGAACCAGCACCGGGCGCGCCGCGTCAATCTCGCCCATCGCCAGCACCAGGTGCTCGGTGAGGTCGGTCAGGCTGCGATACGCGTAAGCCCGAAAATCGCCGTACGCCGTCGGCAGCCAGGCTTCGGCGATTCGCTGGACGAGAATTTCGCTGCGCAGGCGGTACTCGACCAAGTCGGCGACGGTAATGATCTTGAGCTCGTGCTTAAGCGCAAATTCGACCAGGTCCTTGCGCCGCGCCATCGTGCCGTCGTCGTTGAGGATTTCGCAGATCACGCCCGCGGGCTTAAAACCCGCGAAGCGCGCCAAATCTACCGCCCCTTCGGTCTGGCCAGTGCGCACCAGCACGCCGCCGTCGCGCGCGCGCAGCGGAAAAACGTGGCCGGGAGTGACAAAGTCGCCCGCACAGGCGTCCTCCCGCGTCGCCTGCAGAATGGTGGTCGCGCGCCCGCGCGCCGAGACGCCCGAATCAGCTACCACGCTGGCCGTGATCGAAACCGTGAACGCCGTGCCAAGCGGCGCTTGGTTGTCGCCGACCATCATGGTAAGCCCCAGCCGGTCGATCCGATCCCCGGACATCGGCAGACAGATAAGCCCGCGGCCATGGGCGGCCATAAAGTTGATGGCTTCGGGCGTGACCTTCTCGGCCGCCATACAGAGATCGCCTTCGTTTTCGCGGTCCTCGTCGTCCATGAGGATGATCATTTTCCCGCGCCGGATCTCCTCCAGCGCCTCCTCGACCGACGCTAAGGGCGCCTTGGGCTTTCTGTGCCTTGCAAAATTGGGTATCATCGCCCGTTCCGCAAAGTGCTGAAAATAATCGACTTGCCGACTACGAGAGATAATAATACGTCCCATAGAGAGCGCCAATCGGGCGCCTGGACGCAAACCCGACGCCGGGGGCCAGCGAAAAAGGGTTAAGAGCTAAACGATTTCCTGCCACCGCTTATCCACGTTTATGGCTTCGCAATCAAGTAGGATGGCGCGAACCGGCACCGGCGCGGTGCCGGCCGAACTGCTTAAGGCGATACCTCCGGTCGAGTTGTGCCTGCGCGAAGCGTGCAAGGAGGAGCGATGGCGGCGCTTCAGGCGCGGTTATGTCGCGATGATCGTGCGGCGCGTGCAAGCCGCGATTCGCGGCCAGATCGCGTGCGGCGAGATGGCGGCGTCGGTCGGGCGCGATTTGATGCTCAAGGAAGTCATGCGGCGCGTCGGCGCGGCGATCGAGGCCGACGAACTGCCGCTTAAGCGGGTGATTAATGCAACCGGCGTCGTCGTGCATACCAACCTCGGCCGCGCGCTTTTGGCGCAGCCGGCGCTGGACGCGATCACGCTTGCGGCGCGCGAGGCGGTCAACCTCGAATATGACCTCGAACATGGGCGGCGCGGCGACCGCGACGAGCTGGTCGAAGAAGAGCTGTGCGCGCTCACCGGCGCCGACGCAGCCACCGTAGTCAACAACAACGCCGCCGCCGTGCTGCTGGCGCTCAACACGCTGGCCGAAGGCCGCGAGGTAATCGCGGCGCGGGGCGAGTTGATCGAGATCGGCGGGTCGTTCCGGATGCCCGACGTGATGGCGAAAAGCGGGGCCAGGCTGCGCGAGATCGGCACCACCAATCGGACCTACCTCAGCGACTACGCGCGGGCGATAGGCCCCGATACCGCGCTGCTGCTCAAGGTCCATCCGTCGAACTACCGTATCGTCGGGTTCACCGCCGAGGCGAGCTTGTCCGACTTGGTCGCGCTGGCCCGCGAGCATCGCTTGCCCGTAATGGAGGACCTCGGCTCGGGCGCGCTTATCGACTTGAGCTCCTACGGATTGGCGCGCGAGCCGCTGGTCGAGGAGCGGGTCAAAGCCGGCGCCGGCGTAGTAACGTTTTCCGGCGACAAGCTTTTGGGCGGGCCACAGGCGGGGCTGATCGTCGGACAACGGGAGCTGATCGACAGAATTAAGGCCAATCCCCTAAAGCGGGCGCTACGCTGCGGCAAGCTAACCCTGGCGGCGCTCAGCGCTACGCTAAGACTTTACCTGCGCAGCCCGGACTTGGACGCAGCGCTGCCGACGTTGCGGATGCTTAGGCGCGGCGCCGAGGAGCTCAGCGAGTCAGCCAAGCAAATCGCAAGCACGCTCGCCCGTCGGCTGGGCAGCGGCTTCGAACTCGAAGCCGTGACAACTACCGCTCAGGTGGGCTCCGGCGCCTCGCCTGCCGAGGAGCTCAAGAGCTGGGCGGTGGCGATCTCGCACAAGGAGCTTTCGCCCGAGGCTATCGCCGCCAGCTTCAGGCGCGCAAAGCCCCCAATTATCGGGCGCATCGAGCACGACCGCTTCTTGCTCGACCTAAGAAGCGTCAACGAGCCGGCGGAACTGATCGAGGCGCGGTTCGGGGCCTGAGCAAGCGCTGTGGACCCGCGCTCGAATTTCAAACGGGCCGCTCATGGAAAAAATCCAGCGGCACGCCGCGCGCTCAGCCATCGCCGGTGGCTGGCGCGGCCTTATACTTGGAGCGTCGTCATGCGGTCGGCTGCCGCGCGACCTGGAATTTCGTAACCGCTGCCCATTGATGCGCCGGGTCGCTTATGACAAGGCAAACTCGACTCGTGCCATCGAAGAGGCGCACGAGGCGGAAACACTGAATGGGGCGAACCCAGGCACTCGTGCCCGACGAACACTCTAAGACCGGGCCAAATTCTCGCTTTGCCCGGTTGGGAGGAAACTTATGAGCGACAGCGTGAGATTCGAGACCGACGAGGAAATAGCCATCGTAACCATCGATCGGCCGCAGCTTCGCAACGCGATAAATCGAGCGACTGCGGCAATGTTAGCGGCGAGTTTTCGGCGCTTCGATGAGGACGCAAACCTTAAGGTGGCGATTCTCACCGGCTCAGGCAGCACCTTTTGCGCCGGCTTCGATCTCAAGGGTTTGGCGCTCGGCGAGGGCAACATCGTAAACCCGCAGGGGGATGGGCCGCTTGGGTGCACGCGCATGCTGCTAAGTAAGCCGGTGATCGCCGCGATCGAGGGCTATGCCGTCGCCGGCGGCTTCGAGCTCGCCCTGTGGTGTGACCTTAGGGTTGCCGCTCGCAACGCCGTGCTGGGCGTTTTCAATCGACGTTTCGGCGTTCCATTGGTGGACGGCGGAACGGTGCGTCTTGCCAGGCTTATCGGCATGAGCCGCGCGCTTGATCTGATCCTGACCGGACGGCCGATCTCAGGCGAGGACGCGTTCCGGATTGGCCTCGTCAATCGCCTGCACGAGCCCGGTCGGGCGCTGGCTGCCGCAAAAGAATTGGCCAAGGGACTGGCCGCGTTGCCCCAGAGATGCCTAAGGTCCGATCGCATGGCTGTGTACGAATGCTTTGGGCTCCCGCTGCCTCAGGCACTCGCGACAGAGTATCAGCACGGGATTAAAACTATCGAGTCTGGGGAATCATTGGCGGGCGCCAGGCGATTTGCGGCCGGCGAAGGCCGCCACGGCAAGTTCTAAGCGCGCCGACGCCTGCAATCGAACGCGCGCGGCGGCTTTCGCCCTACTGAGGACCGCGGAATATAGTGACAGGCAGACTTTCAGCTTGGCCCTCTGCCGTAGGACAGGCTTTTAGCCTGTCATCTCGGGCTAAAAGCCTGAGCCAGCCCCATCCTCACCTTCCCCCGCAGGGCGGCGCGGCCTTCGCCCGCGCAACAAACACAAGGCCACCCGCCACAACTCCGCGCGGTCTCAATATTCTGCAAGCCTCAATAGTAGATCACCTACCGTCGAAAACCGCATGATTATGTTGTAGTTGTATCCTTACTGGACGTTCTTGGCAGGGCTTGAAGCGGTCGGCGACAATGAGTCGGAAGCCCTTTTGGCGCGCCGCGCCTTAATTGGCATTGTGCGGGGCGTGCGCTATTCTCGGGGCCAAACGTAGGAGCCTCTAAGCGCTATGACAAAGTGCCCTCGGTGCGCGAGAACCTATCCTGATTCGGAACGTTTTTGTGCCGACGACGGCTCGAGTCTTGAACCCGAGAGCGGCGCCGGCGCGCGCGCTACAGAGGTGATGTCGGAACATGCCGGTTCTCAGGCCACGCGGTTGCTCGCGTGCCCGGCGTGCGGCGCCAATGTAAAGGCGGACGAGCAGATTTGTCCTTACTGTGGCTCCGCGCTTGCGGGTTACGCGCCGCCGGCGCCGGCCCGAGGGGCTGGGGCGGCTGACGGCGGCCCGCAAGAGGGCCTTGACGATTCGTTTGAGGGCGAAGGGCGCGGGTCGGGCGACGAAGGTTGGTCCGGCCGGCGGCTTGTCGCCGTAATCGGTTACTCGCTGGCCGCCTTAGTCGCGCTGGCCGCCGGAGTCGTGGTCGCGATTTGGGTCGCGCCCAGGCCTCATCACGCTCCGACGACGCCGGCGGCGGGCCCCTCAGCAGCGGCCCAACCGTCCGCGGCAGGCACGGCGGTTCCTCAGCCGATGCTCGCGTTGGTGAACAACGCGCCGCTGGGGGTGCAGGTGAGCGGCATCCCTGCCGCCGACGCCGAGGCAGTCAAGGAGCAGGCGCAAAACGTGTTTAACAGCGGCAAGAATGTCTTGCTCGAAAAGTATAAGCAGATGGCGGGCGGGGGTCCCGCCCAGGATGATGGCCTTTGGGTCGAGCTGGAGGTCGGCGCCGGTGGGGAAGTGTCGGCCGTGTCGGTCCTCACCTCAACCGCGCATAACCCCGAGATTGACGCTGAAGTTGCCAAACAGATGCTCAAATGGCGTTTTCCCGGTGGCGGCGAGACTCCAGCCACGGCCCGCTACCCTATCGTGTTCGCCTCGGATCCCGAACGGCGAGCGGAAATTGAAAAGGAATTGGCCAATAGGGTCGCCAGCTATAGTCCCGCGACGCTCGCCGAATATCGCATGGCTAAAGTGGAGCCTACGCCGGGCGTGGCCGTGATGCCGACGCCGGCGGCGCCGTCGCCGTCCGCTGCGCCCGCGGTGGCGGCGTCGCCCGAGGCGGGCGCGGCGCCCACGGTCGTGCCTCCAGCGCCGACCCCTGCGCCGGCGGCGCCGACACCCGAGAGCGCCCGGCTCGAGACTTCCCGGCCGGTGCCCGTGGCGCCGCGGCCGCCGCCCTTGCGCGAGCGGGTCGACCAGGCGCTTTTGCGAGACGCGCGATTCGCCGAGGTGCGCGCCTCGGTGAGCGGCAGCGAAGTTACGCTATTCGGCAAAACCGCCAGCGACGCAGACAAGGCGGCCGCCGAGCGCGCCGCTTGGCGCGTGGCGGGCGTGAGCCGGGTCCTTAACCGCATTTTAACCGCCAGGCCTCTGCTTACACAGGTCAAGGAGGCGCTGACCGCCGACCGCAGATTCAGGCGCGTGGACGCCTACACCAACGGCAATGTCGTGACCCTGTTCGGCAAGGTGGTGACCGAGAAGGACAAAGCCGCCGCCGGCCAATTGGTAACTAGAATCAACGGCGTGGGCGGCGTGATCAATAACCTCACCACCGATACCGAGGAGTGGCGCTTAACCCAGCAGCGAATCAACGACAGTCTTGCGAGCGCCGGATTAACCGGCGTCACCGTGCAAGTAATCGGACGCTTGGCTTACCTGAACGGCCAGGTGAGCTCCGAACAAGAAAAGCAACGCGCGGCCAACATCACCGAGAGCACCGCTCCGGTCAGAGTCGAGATGAATATGATTCGCGTGGTGCCGAAAGGCCTGTTTTGAGCGCGCCTTAAACCCGTAACATCCGCGCGCGCTGCGCGCGTTGCAGGCCTTCGCCCATGCCCGCGTGAGCGCGAGTCCGGCGCTTAAGCTCTCGCGCTCATTGAGCTACCAAAAACCCGTTTAATACAAACCCGCCCGCTACGGAAAACGACCCAAGTGCGCGTGCGCTCCCGCAGCCGGCGAATTTCTTCGCGTGCACGACCGTCCGAATAGCTGAACGGGCGGTGGCGCCCAAAGCCGATTGGAGGCTTCAACGTCGCTCGCACCTTCGACGGAGCGCGCGCTTGCGGGCTCCCTGACCGTGGCTTGCGCGAGCACTGATGCTTAGGCGCCGGTAGCTCGACAAAGCAGCCGGCGGCGAGGGTCTCTGGCCGATGCACCCGCGTCAAACCCGGCAAAGTGGAGGAGAAATAGAGGTGTTTTAATCGCGCGCCGGTCCGGCTCTATACCGAGGACCGCAAGGTGAAAAGGCCGGCCCAGGCAGACATGCAAGACGCGCGAGCCTGCCGGCCTCGACATCTAAAACATATGGAAACGGCCCGCGCTATCGATTAGGCTAACTCAAGGCCATGTATTGCACGAAATGCGGTGCCAGCATTCCCGCTAATGCCGGCACCTGCCCGAGTTGCGGGGCGCGAATCCAGGGCAAGTCCGCATCAAAGCGTTCCTCGCGCACGAAACTTGTTGTGGTTTCGCTCGCCGCGTTGGTCTGCGTGGCGGGAGTCGCCGCGCTGCTCGAACGCGACGTGCTCCGTACCCCCAGCTCGCGGCCCCGCGCGAGCGATGCCAACCTGCTTGAGAGTACCTCCTCCATGCGTCCGCATACATGGAAGGCGCAAACCGCGGGAGCGCCAATGACCGATATGCTTTATCTGCCGAAAGCGGATACCGGCTTTGTCGGGAACTGGGGCGGCCACGTGCGCGTACAGCCGGCGGCGGGAAGCCGGCAAAACGTCGTGATGCCGGTGGTTCCCATGAGTTACTACTTCGGGGAGCAGAACGGCACTGTCTTCCTCAGGACGAATGTCTACGGCGACCCCAAATGGCCGGTGGTTAAAACCGGCGTGAAAGTACTGAGCCCCAGGAGCATCGAGTTCACGATCGATTCCGTTTGCGACTCCTGCGCGCCGCCGGTCCGCCAGCAGGAGGTCACAAGGCTCACCTTGGTCGATCAACAGCACTTGGACGCGCACTGCTACACTTACGCTGACTTCCACGGAGACGGCCATGCCGAACTCACCTACAAAGGCACGCTGCATCTGCTGACCCCGGAGGAGCTCGCCGCGATCGATCGCGAAGTGGCAAGCAAGGGCGCCCTCCTGACCAAGATTAACAGCAAAATCCCGGTCAACAACTGAGGCAGCCGGGGCCAAAGTGAAACTGAAGGGAAGCGCGGCCGGAACGCCCGTTTGCTAGGTAGATCGAATGCGGCGTCTATGAGGCGGGCTTCGTAGTCCTCGCCGAGGGCACATTTCGAGGAGTCGGCAGCGCGCGCATTGCGGATCACGCGCGCGGCAGACCCTGCGTCCGTGCAAAATTAGTCTCATCGAAAATTGTGTCCAATGGCTCGGCGGCAGCAGCCGAGCAAGGTCGCGCTCAATCTTGTCCGGCTCCCTATGCCGCGTCAGCCCGAGCCGGTAGGCAACCCGCCGCACGTGAGTATCCACCGCGATCGCGGGCCGTCCGAAGACATGGCCCAGCACCACGTTGGCGGTCTTGCGTCCCACGCCTGTCAGCGTAAGCAGTTCTTCCATCGCCGAAGGCACCTGGCCGTCAAAGCGCTCGACGATGGCTGTTGCGGCCGCGATTAAAGCGCGCGCCTTCTCGCGAAAGAAACCGGCGCTGCGAATGATGTCTTCGATCGCATCGGGCCTGGCGCCGGCGGTCGACGCGGGATTCGGAAAAGCGGCGAACAGGCGCGGCGTGATTCGGTTGACGCGCTCGTCAGTGCACTGCGCTGAAAGAATGACCGCAGCCAGGCACTGCCAGGGCGTCGCGAAGTCGAGCGTGATGCAGGCTTCGGGATAAAGCTCGGCGAGCTGGCCGGCAAGGAGCAGCGCGTGCTCAGCGCGCTCTCGCCCGCGGCCGGTAGGACCGGCCGTTAACGGCCGGGCGAGGCGCTCCGCATAATCATCGGGGGGCGCCGGATGCCGGCCGGCGGCGCCGGCCTTTTCGTGGCGCCCGGTCCACGGCGCGCCCTTAGGTTTCCTCGTCTTCCTGGAAGGAATAGCGCTCTTCCTTCCATGGGTCAGCGTGATTGTGGTAGCCACGGACCTCCCAGAAGCCGCGCTGGTCCTCAGCGGCAAAGTCCAGGGCGCGCACCCACTTGGCGCTCTTCCAGCCGTAGAGCTTAGGCACCACCAGGCGCAGCGGAAAGCCGTGGTCGGGCTCGAGGTCGCGGCCGTCGTGGCGATACGCAAGCATCGTGTCCTGGTCAAGGAATTCGTGCAGCGGCAAGTTGGCCGTATAGCCGCCGTCGCAGCCGACGATCACGAAGCGCGCCTCGGGCTTAACCCGCACAAGCCGCATCAGATCGCTGATGCGCACGCCCTCCCACTGATTGTCGAGCCGCGACCAGGTGGTGACGCAATGGAAATCGGCGACCATGACGCCCTTGGGCAACGAGCGAAACTCCTCGTAAGTCAAACGCAGTGGCTCCTCGACCAAGCCGGTGACGCGGAAATCCCACGTGCGAGGGTCAAACCGCGGCGTCGGCCCGTAAGTCAAGACCGGAAACTTGTCGGTCAATACCTGACCGGGCGGCACTCGCGCCCCGGCTTTCTCTGACGGTAGCCGCGTTTTCATCGGTTATTATCAATACCGGATTTGTGCGAATGGTTAAAGCTGGAGCGCGCGCATCCCGATCGCCCTTGTTCGCTATGCTCGCTTAAATTGGCCGCGTGGCTTGCACCGCGCTCGGCGCTTTACCGGCAGCGATTTGTTCGAATCGTTCACGCCTTGGGAGCGAAGCGCGCCGGACGCCGCTCGCGCTGGAGGCGGCCGTCAAGATAGGTGTGGGACAGGCTTAGCGGCGGTCTTAACGCCTCTCCCCGTCGGGAGAGAGCCTACCCTGAGCCTGTCGAAGGACCGCGCCGCGCGAAAGCGCGGCGCGGGTGAGCGACCAATGAGAAACAACAATTGCTGCGCTGCGGACCGCGCTTTCAGCACCCTCACCCCCGCCCTCTCCCGCTTCGCGGGCGAGGGAGTAGAAAAAGCGCGGCGCGGCCGTCCTCTAGCGATGGGAAGAGGAACGGACATGGCTCAGCCGATGCCGCGCTCAACGGACCATGCTGAGAGATGGCCACCAGGCGCCCGAACTATTCAACGCGCCTATAACTCACCACACTAGGGCGACAAGCAAATCGGCGACGTTGACCCCGGTGGGGCCGGGCTTGAACAAGTCGCCGGTTAGTGCGAACAGCGAGTAAGCGTCGTTGCGCTCCAAGTATGCGGCGGGATCAGCGCCCCGCTTTAGGGCGGTTGCGGTGGTCTGCGGGTCGGCGAACGCGCCCGCAGCGTCGGTGGGTCCGTCGATTCCGTCGGTGCCCGCGCAAAGCAACGCCAGGTTGGCGCGCGGCGCGATTTTGGCCAGCTCGATCGCGCATGCCAGGGCAAGCTCCTGCGCGCGTCCGCCGCGGCCGTCGCCGCTCACAGTCACCACGGGCTCGCCCCCGGCAAGCACGCATCGCCTCGGGGCTGCCGCACCGGGTTTTCGGGTTTTCGCGGAGCCGTTCGGCTCGGAGTTCGCGATCTGGGCGAGAAAAGACGCGCATTCGCGGCCTGTCGCGCGCGCCTCGCCGCTGAGTTCGCGCCAGCGCGTGACAGTACAGCCCAAGGCTGCCGCCGCGGCCTCGGCGGCATCCAGCGCCGCGTCGTTGTCAGCTAAAATCGAGAACTTGACCCGAGCGAGCAGCGGGTCGTTGGGCTTTACGGTCTCGGTGATCTCCCCCGCGATGCCGCGCTCGATATGGCGGCGCGCGGCGCCGGGAGCACGCTCCCACACCTTGTGCCGAATCATCACTTCGCGCGCCTGACCGTATGTCGTCGCGTCGGCGGCGGCGGGCCCCGAGCCGATCGTGGCCGGATCGTTGCCGGCGACGTCAGACATCGCCAGAACGATCATCCGCGCCGCGCGCAGGTGATGGAGCAAGCGCCCGCCCTTTATTGCGGACAGATGCTTGCGCACGGTGTTAAGCTCGTGGATCGTGGCACCGGAGCGCAGCAAAAGGCCGGTGGCCGCGATCTTGTCGGCCAGCGTAATTCCTGCGGCCGGCGCCGCCATCATGGCCGAAGCGCCGCCGCTGAGCGCCATTATCACGGCGTCCGGCGGCGCAGCCCGGGCGACAAAATCTAGCGCCGCCGCGCCGGCCTGCGCCGACGCCTGGGTAGGCAGCGGATGCGCGGCCTCCAAGACGCGCAGAAAGGGATGAGGCGCACCGCCGGCTGCCCAGTCGTTCTGTTCCGGCCGGCCCGCGCCCCCCGGTGCGTTCGCCAGCAGCGCGCGCAAGTCTTCTTGCAATTGTCCGCCGGCGCCGATGGGCACTATCGCAAGCAGCCCCATCAGCTTTGCGCGGCATAAACCGGCCAGCGCCGCGGCCATTCCGGGCGCCGCTTTGCCCACCGCGAGCACGAACAGCCCGCGCGCCGCCGCCACAATCTGCGGGATCTCGCGAAACGCGGCGCCGTCGCCGTCAAGCGCGCGCCCGACCAGCCGCGCGGACGACAGCGCGGCGATTACCTCCCGGTAGATCCGCGTCAGACGCTCGCGCGCGGAATCGTCGATCGAGCCGCGCCCCGCGTCCATCAGGCTTTCGCCTTTGTGCCCCGGCGCTTAAGCGCGCTGATTTTACCGCCGGCTGCGCAAACCAGAACCTCGTCGGCCACGCCGACAAAAAGCCCGCTTCCGAGCACGCCCGGAATGGCCGCGAGCTCGCGCTCCAGACGCGCAGGTTCGACAATTTCTTCGACCGCACAGTCAAGAATCAAATTGCCGTTGTCGGTCGAAAATTCTTGGCCCTTCTCGGCGCGCCGCACTTGCGGCCGCAGGCCGAGGGCCTCGATGCGCCGCGCGCACAAATCGACGCCGAACGCCAGTACCTCGACCGGCAGCGAGCCGCGCTGCCCCAGGCGCCGCACGAGCTTCTCTTCACCGACCAGGATGACGTAGTACCTAGCGGCGGCGGCAACGATTTTTTCGCGCAAAAGGGCGCCGCCAAACCCCTTTATCAGGTCAAGGTTGGCATCGACCTCGTCGGCCCCGTCGAGCGCGACATTAAGCTCGCCCTCAAGCGGACGCAACTCAATTCCGACCCGGCGCGCCAGTTCGGCGCTGCGTTCGGAGGTAGGTACGGCGCGAATCTTAAGCTCGCTGTGGCCCAGCGCGCGAATGAACGCGGAGGCCGCCTTGCCGGTGCCGATCCCAACCGTAAAGCCCGATTCCACATAGCGCAGGGCGTGCTCACCCAGTAGCGCGAGGTCTTCGTCCGATGCTTTGCCTGACATAGTCACTCTCTGTACCCCGGTTATGCCCGAGCGTTGCGCTTTGGCGCGGTTCGGGAGCAAAACGTCGAGACTTCGCGGATGCGCAGACGGGCGTTCGTGTCCAGCAGCGATTAGCGCTGGCGCAAAGCTTACCTTTCTTTGGCTAGGAGATTCATAAACTCCTGACGTGTCTCGAAGCGATTCTGGAACAGGCCCAGCATCGCCGAAGTCGTAATCCACGAGTTCTGTTTTTCCACGCCGCGCATTCTCATGCAAAGATGCTCGGCCTCGAGCACCACGGCAACGCCCAGCGGTTCGAGTTGCTCGGAGATGGTGTTGGCGATCTGCGTCGTCATGCGTTCCTGAATTTGCAGCCGGCGCGCGTAAATCTCAACCAGGCGGGCGATTTTCGAGAGCCCCACGATGCGATTTCGCGGCACATAAGCAACGTGCGCCTTACCCATGAAGGGCAGCAGATGATGTTCGCACAAGGAGTAAAAATCCAGGTCCCGGCATACGATCATTTCCTGGTAATCCTCGACGAAAAAAGCGCCGTTGATCACCTCTTTAGGGTTTTCGGCGTAGCCCTTGGTAAGGAACTGAAGCGCCTTGACCATACGCGCGGGCGTGCGCAGCAACCCCTCGCGATCCGGATCCTCGCCCAGAAAATCGAGCAGAACCTTGACAGCCTGTTCTGCTAGTTGCGCGGTAGAAGCCATAGCTGATACCTTTTCGACCGAATTAATGCCGCCGGCGGGCTCTGAGAAGTGAACTGCCGTTGGACTTGACCAACGAGACCCTCGTGAGGGTTAGGTAGCTTTCCTTCCCGCTCCGTCAATTCCAGCATCGCAAGCTGTTAAGCTTCTTTGCCGGCCGGGTCGGAGGCAAGAGAGCGTTTGAGTTGGGCGCGTAAGGGGCTGAATTTAAGTGCCAACTCAATCGCCAGCGACGGACCTCCGCCGCTCATTATGTTAAACCCCGCCACCTGCGGGGCCAAGCGGGTTATCAACTCTAAGCTATGCTCGATGGAGCGCGCTTGCACCTGTGGCTCCTCCATACCTGCGTAGCTTTCCAGATATTCCCTGGCGGGGGCAAGGTCGCGTATTTTGGCTGCGATATACTGTGCCATTGCGGCGCGCTTTAGCGGCAAGATTCCGAGTATCAGCGGAATTTTCAGCTCGCGCGCGCGGTCGGCGAAGCTGCGCGCCGTCTGCAAGTCGAAGACCGGCTGGGTCATTATGAAGCGCGCGCCGGCCGCGATTTTATGCGACAACAACTCGACCTCACGTGCGAGGTTTTTCCGATTTGGGTTGGCAACCGCGCCGACAAGCAGGGCCGGCGGCGACTTAAGCAGCTTGGCCTCGCCGAGTTCACCGCGGTTAAGCTCGCCCACAACTTCGAGCAAGCCCATCGCGTCCACGTCGTGAACCGCGCTGGCATGCGCCTTAGCGCCGGCGTCGTTCGGTGCAAGCTTATCCCCGGTCAGCGCCACCACCGCGCCTACGTTGAGCGCCCCGGCCCCCAGCAGGTCTGCCTTGAGCGCGAGCAAGTTACGGTCGCGACAAGACACGTTGAGCACCACGGGCAGGCCGAGCCGATGTTGAACGATGGAAGCAAAGACCAAGGCGGACATTTTCACCTTGGCCAAAGCGTTGTCGGTAAGGTTGATTGCGTCAAGATGGCCGACCAAGACGCTCAGACGCCTAAGCAGGGGCTCGTAGTTCACCCCGCGCGGTGGGCTAACTTCGAGCCATAGCGTCAACGCTCCGCGATGAAGGCTATCGGATAATTTAATCATGTCTCACCTTACGCCGGCGCCACCGATACGGACGGCAACCAAGGCGGCCGTGCTGACCTCGTCCGTTCGCCGCGCAAATACTGCGCGTAGCGTAGCAAAGGCTTAGCCGAAGCGAGCCGACCCCTGCGACAGACTTAAGCCTCGCCGAGAATCAAGCGCAGCGCGAGGAACACCGGATGGTTCCTGTGTGGCTGGTCTGAGGTCGGCAAAGATTGTGCGCACTTAAGCGCTCGTATGCGGCGTCGAAAGGGGCGCTTTCTTTGCCCCAGCCGCGCAGCCGGGGTTCAAAAGCCGGTCCCAGCCTGGAGCGGTCTGGGCCGCTTACGCGCCGCGTCCGGCAGCGCCCTCCGGCTGCCCTACTTGGCGTCGCAGACCGCGACATGATTGCGGTCAGTGGTTTTGATTTTCTGGTACTTGCGGTAGTCGTACCCGGTCGCCATGGCCATCAGCAACTCATCCATGCCGCCGCTTTTCTCGCGCCGCAGGACTCGCAACCGGTCGAGGAATTCCCGAAAGTCGCGACTGCCGTTGCCGCAAGCGCCGCCGTTCAGCCATTCTTGCAACCCGGTCACCAGGAAGCGCAGCGACGAGTAGCGAAGCTCGTTCGGAAAGGCGTCCCATTCGGCCAACGATAGCGCCCGCAACGACTCGTAACCGAGCATCAGCGAACGAAACCGCAGCAACGAGTATTGATCGCCGAGGAAGCATAGCGCATTAACCGCGGTTGCCAGGTCGGCGATAAATTTTCCGCGCGTAGCCGATTCGAAGGCCAGAACGGAGGTCAGGCGATCGCCGCGAAACAGAAGCCGTTCGGCGAAAAGATCGCCATGAATTATGCCCTTGGGCAACCGCTGCTCGAGATGGCGGCGCAGATAATCGAACTCCTCGTCGAGCAAGCGGCTGATTTTGCCGAAAAAACTGGGCAGCCGCGGCCGCAGCCGCCGGTAGAGGTCGACCACCTGTTCAAAGTTGTAGCGGTTGTCGATGCCCTTCTTGTAGGCGCGACCGATCGTGTGCAGGTTCGCCAGTGCTCGTCCGGCGTTCTCTAGCTGAGCGGCATTGAGACCCGCAACGCTTAGCGCTTGCCCGGGACTCCAGCGGTAAATCGAAAGGTAGCGGCGTTGATATTCTCGGTAAAAGCGCCCATTCCTGTCCTGCAGCGGCCAAGGGCAGGGAAAAGAATGCTTGGAAAGAAACCCGAGAAGCTCGATCTCGCGCTTTATGTCATACTCCCGTGCGGCTTGCGCCACACGCAACAGATACCTACCCTTGCTGGTCTCGAATATGCAGCGAACCTCCGCGCCGCCGTTAGCGAGCCCGTCGATTTTGCCTGCGCGACCCAGGCCGTAGTCATCCAGCACACCCTGAAGCGTTGATGTGGTCAAATCCGCGTAGGCCGCCATCGCAAATCGCAAAAATGACTGGGGAAACAAGAAACCCGCTTAAGTCTAGACGCTGGCTTCTCCGGGGTCAACGACGCTGCGGTGATCTTTTATCGCCTTTGGCGGTTTTTCGGACCCCGAGAGACTTAAACCGGGATAAGCCCGCCCAAGTTGGTCAATTGTGTTGTCCCGACAGGCGACAACAGCCCGAATGTGCTATGCCGAGCCCGAGGCACTCTGCTTGTTGAGACAGCGGGCTGAAAAAGCCGCAGCTACCCGCTATGAAAAGACGAGACGGCCATTGTAAGAGATGCTTAAACGCTTTTGTCCATCTATAAACATCTCTTGCCGATGAAATCTCACAAGCCTTCAAACTGCCTGCCGCGCAGACAATTAAAGTAAAGCTAAATCGTTACCACCGGAGGCAAGCCTCACTATGGCAAACGACACAAAGCATAGGCCGAAGCAGACATCTCAGCCGCAGCCGACGCAAGGGTTGCTGGGCAAACCCGCGCCCCCGTTTGAGCTGCCGGATCGCTCGGGTGCTCCGGTCAGCTTGAAAAGCCTGCTCCGCAGCGGAAATTTAGTGCTTTACTTTTATCCCAGGGACATGACGCCAGGGTGCTCCAAGGAGGCCTGTGAGTTTCGCGACCGATACGAAGCGATTCGCGCTCGCAGTGCGGTAGTCGCGGGGGTGAGCACTGACAGCGCCGCTTCACATCAAAAATTCGCCGCCAAGTACGAACTTGACTTTACGCTGCTAAGCGATCCCCGGGGAAAAATCGCGCGGCGCTACGGCGTATACAAGATGAAAAAGCTTTATGGGCGCGAATTTGAAGGCATCGAGCGCACGACCTTCCTTGTCGATCGGCATGGCGTGGTACGCCGGGTTTTCCCGCGGGTCAAGGTTCAAGGCCACGCTGACGAGGTGCTGAAAGCGCTCGACGAGTTGGCCTGAGCGGGCGCACCGCCTCACCGGTTGGCCCCGTTTGGCCGGAGAAGAGCCGACACTCGCCTGGCCGACCTGCCCCCCTGCGGCCCAACCGTCAACTCCCCGCACGCAGCCCGCGCTCGAAGCCTGGGCGTCCGGCGAGCGGCAACCATCGTCGTTTTGGTCGCGCGCTAATTTTCGGCGATCAAACGCTGGCGCAAGAACTCCTCTACAGGTTTGCGCACGCGGTCACCCAGTTCATGGCCGGCGCCGGCGAAGTAGTACGCTTTGACGTAAGCGCCACGCTCTTTGAGCTGCTGTTCGAGGAGCTTGGCCTGCGCCGGCGGACTTTTGGTGTCGTGCTCGCCGTGGAGGATAAGCACGCTTAAATCCAGGCGCGCCGGCAGATGAGGCAGCACGCTGCGCTCGTCAAGTGCCCGATGGCTGGGCCATACCTGATGCAGGATTTTGAGCTTGGCCATCAATGACGCGCTCGGCCAAAGTTTGACCATGTCGTAGGTGCCGGATTCCAGGATTACCGCGCGCACGTGCAGTTCGGAGTCCATCGCCAACCCAACCGCCATCGCGCCGTTAAAGCTGCCCCACACGGCCAGCCGATTGGCGTCCACGTCGGCGCGCCGCGCAAGCAACTTAAGCGCCCGCTGCACCGCGGCGACAACCTGAGGCCCGACAAATCGCCCCGGCCCTGAAGACTCGCCCGAGCCGGGCATGCTGATGCAGGCGACCTGCACACCAAGCGCGCCGAGCCAGCGCGACGAGTCGATGCATCGGCGCGCATTGCCGGCCTCGGGATTTACAATCAGCACCGCGGGCTCTTTGCCGGCCTGGGGAACCAGCGCGATATAGCCTTCGATCTGAAAAACGCCCTTGCCGCTCTCGAGCTGAAAGCTAAATGGGCGGGTGCGCGCCGGCGCTTGCTCCGGCGCCGCCGGCTTCTTATGGCAGGCCAGAAGCAACGTGGCCAGACCAAGCACAGCGCCCCCCCAACCGATAGCGAACGATTTGTTCATCACTGCCGATAAAAACACGGTTTAGCACGCGCGCGCGCGTGGATCGATCCCCGCACGCTCTTCCAGCGCCCGCAAGCGCCGAATCAGCTCCGGCAGACGCGGCAGTGCGGCAACCATGCGGCGCCATCGGCGAATATCAATCGCTGGGTAACCGGCCACCACCGCGCCGTCGGCGACGTCGTTCGGGATGCCGGATTGGGCCGCTACGCGCACGCGGTCGCCGACCTTAAGGTGATCCGCGCACCCGGTCTGGCCGCCGAATTCGCACCAGCGCCCGACCTTCACCGAGCCGGCCAAGCCGGCTTGAGCAGCAAAGCGCGAATGGTCGCCGACTTCGCAGTTGTGGCCGATATGAACCAGGTTGTCGAGCTTGACCGCGCGCCGGATAATCGTCGCCCCCAAGGTGGCGCGATCGATGGCCGCGTTGGCGCCGATCTCGGCGTCATCCTCGATTATCACCTTGCCGACCTGGGGAATTTTTACCAGCGCGCCGCCTTGTTCGACGAAGCCGAAACCCTCGGAGCCGATTACCGCGCCATTATGAATCGTCACGTGGTGGCCAATCTCGACCCGCTCGCGAATCGAGACCTGGCTATGACAGAGGAAGTCATCGCCGATCAGCACTCCGGGATAAATCGTGACCTGCGGATGGATTACCGCGTTGCGGCCGATTTTCACTCCCGCGCCGATAACGCAGCAGGCACCGATCGAGGCTCCCTCGCCGATCGCCGCGTCGGGCGCGAGCTGGGCGCTCGGATGAATGCCGCGCGCCGGCAGCTCGAGCGGAAAGAACAGGCGCACCGCGCGGGCGAAATCAGCGTAGGGGTTCGGACTCACCAGGGCCGCGCAATCGATTTCCCGCGCCAGCTCGGAATCGGCGATCACGCAACCGGGGCGCCGGTCAGCCAACGCGCTTAAGTATTTGCGCCCCACAACGAAGGTTATCTGACCCGGCCCGGCGTGGTCGATGGTGGCCGGGCCGGCTATCTCAAGGCCGCCATCGCCGCGCAGCTCAAGTCCAAGCTTGTCTGCGAGCTCGCTAAGTTTCATGCCTCGCCTCAAAAGGGGCTCTTCGCCCGACATTGAATCGCCGCCTGATTTCGCTGATACTTAGGCCAATGGCCGCTCCCCCAAAATCTCGGCGGCGGCTGGTTTAATCCAAGAATTGATATGGAATCCAACTTAAGTGGCGCGATAGATTTCGACAAGGCCGGCGGGGTGGTGCCGGTCGTCACTCAAGACTTTACCACCGGCCGCCTGCTGATGGTCGCCTACATGAACCGCGAGGCCTTCGAGGAGACTCTGGCCACCGGCCGCGCCTGCTATTATTCGCGCTCGCGCCGCAAACTGTGGCGCAAGGGCGAGGAGTCGGGTAATTTTCAGGTCGTGCGCGAGGTCCGGCTCGACTGCGACGCCGACACGCTGCTTTTGCGCGTCGACCAGCGCGGCGACGGCGTGGCTTGCGCCGAGGGCTACGAAAGCTGCTTCTTTCGCGTTGCGCGCGACGGCCGCTGGCAGACCAACGACGAGCGCCAGGTCGACCCGGCCCGCTACGGGCCCGGTTACGGCCATCAAAAGCCGACTGCCTAGCGGCTCCGGTGACATCGCAACAGGCGGCCGCGCGTTCTTTAGGCTCTGCGTCCCCCATATTAGTTTCGCTGACCGGATGAATTAACGATTTAAGCGCAGCAGATCGACGGTGTTGTTACGCGCCAAGCGCGGTCTCGCGCGGCCGTGGCGCGCGCGCCCCTTGCGTGCCGCGAATGGCCGCGCCGGTGACGCGCGAGGCGCGTCGCAAATTGAAGCGCGACAGGTGCTAAGACCCATGAATAAGCCAGAGCCGGTTTTAAAGTTCGGCATTCCGACCGGAAGCCTGGAGGCGCAAACGCTCGAGCTGCTGCGCAAGTCCGGATGGCGCATTTCGCTGGACGCTCGCTCGTATATACCGAAAATCGACGATTCGACGCTGACCTGTAGACTGTTGCGGCCGCAAGAGATGCCGCGCTATATCGCCGACGGATCGCTGGACGCCGGAATTACCGGCCATGACTGGATCGTCGAGAACGACGCCGACGTGGTCGAGGTCGAGGGCTTTATTTATTCCAAGGTCTCGCTCAAGCCGACGCAATGGGTGGTCGTAGTACCGCAGGACTCGCCGGTCAAGCGGCTCGAGGATTTAGCCGGCAAGCATATAGCGACCGAGATGGTCAACTTCACCCGCCATATATTTGAGCAGCGCGGAATCGACGTCCACGTCGAGTTTTCCTGGGGCGCAACCGAAGCCAAGGTCGCCGAGGGGCTGGTCGACGCCGCGGTCGAGGTCACCGAGACCGGCTCCTCGATTCGCGCCAACCGCCTTCGAATCGTGGCCGAGCTTCTCACTTCCAGTCCCCAGCTTGCGGCGAACAGAGGGGCATGGGCCGACCCCTGGAAGCAGGCCAAGATAAGACAGATCGCTGTGCTCGTGCGGGGCGCGCTCGACGCCGAAACCCGGGTAGGAATCAAGATGAACGTTGCGGCGGAAAATCTCGACGGCGTGATCGCTCTCCTGCCCTCGATAACCGCCCCGACCATCTCAAAGCTTTACCCAAGCGCGGCGCTGAAGGGAAAAGAATGGCTGGCAGTCGAAACCGTGATCAGCGAGCAGGTCGTGCGCGAGCTTTTCCCCAAGCTGCTCGAGGCCGGAGCCATCGGCATTATCGAATACCCGCTCAACAAGATCATCTGACGCCATCCGGCCCGCTGCCCTGGCGATGCTCAAGCCGCGACAGCGTGGCGCGCGCAGCGCAGGCACGTTGTCAGCCGGGGCGTCAGGTCTCTCTCTCGAAGCCCGGCCACGAGAGCCTCGCACAGCGGTTAGCCCTGAAGCGAAATAAATCTTAGTAGGGCGGGCCGCGGTGCCCGCCCGTGCTCCGCGCGGGCAGGGCCGCCCGCGCCACCGAGGCCCGCGGACCGGGCAACGTCCAACGCACCAAAAACCCGCAAGCCGGTCCTCTGTCTTTCGGCTATGGCACCGGCATAGGGCGCGGACTTCCGAGTCTTCATCGATGAAGTTATTTTCGCTTCAGGGTCAGCTCCCCGCTTCACATGACTAATCTGGAGGGCTCTGACAGCCCGTAAATTCCGGCGAAGACAAAAAGGACATTGGGTTGAGAGACCAACGGCCTATCGCGCCCAAGTCCTACTTCATACCGGGCAGACGAGTCTAAGATACCTGTAAGAGACAAGGGTGCAGGATCGTTCGCCGCGCCGCAGCGTTCCTTATTTTCCCGGCTGCCTTTTTCCGAATGTGGCTCGCGCGGGCAATCCCGGATGCCTGTCCCTTTCGGCAGATATGCCGCCCTCGAAAAGTTGTGGTATAAACCATTCGTAAACCACTCGGACCTCTGGGGAAGTCACGATGTCGGTGCGCGCCATTCAGGCTCGGATCCAATGCGACCGCAGCTTGCCGGATCATCTTTGGCGCACGCATCGCGTGTTCAACGAACGGCTTCCGCGGATTCTTTCCTTCCTTTTTAAGATGCGGCGGGGGGAATGCGGGCGTTCGAACGAAGAGCGCGGCCTCTATCAAGAGATCGCCCGATTTATCCTGGCCCGCAACTCCAAAGATGCGCCGTATCTCCTGAACAGCGTGAGCATAAAGGACTGGACGCCGAACACCGCCAAAAAGATGAAGGCAAAGACCGCCGGCTCGAACGGCGGCCAAATCGAGCTTTCAGGCGCCGATCGGGCCGACAGAGCCGCAAAGCTTTCCAAGCACGGAGCATTGCTTTACGACAAGGCCGAAGTGTTGGGCGACCTCCCCGACAGTCTGCGGCAAATGGTAGTGCGCGAATGTGCTGCGATCATAAGGGGTCATGACGAACTGGTTGAGAACTGGAACGAGGACCACGCGAAGTGGGTAGGCAGGAAACAGGATTGGGAAAACAATGGAGGGCGCAGCGCCTGACGAACTTCCCATCGATGGACACCCGAGCAGGCCGGAGGATTTGGTCGCTTACGAAGTTTCATTCAAGCGCGTAATTTCGGCGGGTGACTCAGGGCGCGGCGTCTTCGAACAGCTCGAAAAAGGCCTCGACGCTTTGCAGCAACTGACGGCGGATTTGCTCCTGGCTGCCCTCGATGACATGCATCGTCACGCGCTTGTTGGTTCCGCGAGCGACCTTGACCAAGGCGTCCTCGACCTCCAGGACATTGTCCGAGTCAACCAGACGCATTCCGTAAATCAGAGTGAGCTTGGGCGCGCCGCCCTTGACCAGTTTGAGCTTCTCATCCATCCTCAGTTCTCTCCATGTTGACTTGACGAATCCGCCGCCGCCCGGCCGGACCGCTTAAGCCGCCCGGCTGAATCTCCGGCCAGCGAGCCGGCCACCGGGCGTTACGTCGGGCGAGCTTTTCGGCGCGCACCGATCTCTGCGCTGAGCCAGACGGCAAATTTACGATGCGCGGGCTAAACCGCGCGTATCGTGCCGTGCGGCCCGCGGCAAGCCGTTGCAACATCTAAAGGCACATCCCGCCGTGCGCGGCGGTAGCCCACGGGCGTCCTGCACCGACCGCTCGCGTGGGAGTGTGACAGAGATAAGCCTAGCCCGCGAACAAGGCCTAGGCAGTCGACTGAGGCGCGCTACTTCGTTTGCTGCAACTCCTTTCCGTGCGCAATCAGCGCCTCGCCCATCGTGCGCATCATCTCGCCATGCAGCTCCATCATGCGGCCCTTGAGCTTCGGGTCGTGCTGCATCATTTGCATCATTTCCTTATGCATCCCATGCATGCACCCCATTGGCATGCCTCCCATACCGCCCATGCCCATCCGCATCCCACCCCCACCCATCATGCCGCCGCTGCCCGGCATGCCCATGGATTTCTGTGGGTTTTCGCCGGCACCTTCGGATGCCGGCTGGGCGACGGCGATCGCCACCATTAAGGCCGGCGCTACGGCTGAACCGACCAGTATGGCAAGTAAACGTCTTGGCATTTTCATGGCTAATCCCCTCCTTATCGTGGAATGACGAACCGCTTAAGCCCGGCTACCTTCTGCCGCGCGCAGCCTCGGCGGCGACCAGCGCCGGCTTGGCCGGGGCGCGCGTCGTACGCACCGATGCGTCGCAAGGCCTAAGGCAAAATCTCCATTCTCATCACAGCGACTAGGATAATTATACGGCAAATTTGCCCTGGCGAAACGCCTTGGGCGCGGTCCTTCTCGCAGCGGTCTTGGCCGCTCGTCGAGGTCTCGCCGCGCGGCGCGAAACTCGCGCGCCGGCGTCTTCGCGGCCGCTCGGCGAACGCGCGCCGCGGCCACTTGTGTAAGCGACGCAATGAGGTCAAGCTTTAAGTTTAAGCGCGGATTGGGTGCACTTGTGTCAGTACGAATGATTAGGCTCGCCTCGGTGAACGCCTGGGGCAAGCAGCGCTTTAGGGAAACAGCATAGTGGCGACGGCACGTAAGAGCGTTGAGGATATCCTTCTAGACCACTCCTGGGTCTCCCCAGGCGACCTCGAGAAGGCCGAAGGGTTAAGGAAGCCCGGCCAGGAACTCGGCCAGGTCTTAGTTGAGATCGGCGCGCTTGAGCCGCAGCGGCTCGCGCATGCGCTCGCCCAGCAATATCGGCTGCCGTTTATGGCTTATCTGGACGAGCACACGATCGACCTCACGCTAGTGGCTAAAGTGCCGATCAATTACGCCAAGAAAAACCGGCTGCTGCCGCTGTACAACGACGGCTCGGCGGTTACTCTTGCCGTCGCCGACCCGTCTAATTTCGAGCCCTTCGATGACCTGCGCGTGCTTTTCGGCCTGGAGATCGACCCCGTGGTCTCACCGCCGGAGGTGATCGCGGAAGCCATCAACCGCTGCTACGACCGCACGCAAAGCAATGCCCAGGACCTGATGATCGACCTCGACCAGCAGGGCTTCGAGCAGGTCGCAAGCGAACTGGCCAACGAGCCGCGCGACCTGCTGGAGTCCGAAGAAGCGGCGCCGGTGATCAAGTTCGTCAATAGCTTGCTTGCCCAGGCCGCCAAGGA
The DNA here is from genome assembly GCA_021831785.1 of Deltaproteobacteria bacterium. Classification (GTDB taxonomy): domain Bacteria; phylum Desulfobacterota; class Binatia; order Binatales; family Binataceae; genus JAJYYI01. Next base: position 41,334 of record JAKBMB010000006.1, read on the forward strand.
CAGTGCCAGCGACATCCATATCGAGGCGTTCGAGCGCAAGCTCGTGGTCCGTTTCCGGGTCGATGGGATGCTTTACGACGTGGTCTCGCCGCCCAAGCGTTTTCAGGCCGCGATCGCCTCGCGGATCAAGATCATGGCGGGCCTCAACATCGCGGAAAAACGTCTGCCTCAGGACGGCCGGATTCGCTTTCGCTTGGCCGGGCGCGATATCGACGTGCGCGTCTCGAGTCTGCCCACCGCCTTCGGCGAGCGCATCGTGTTGCGTTTGCTCGATCGCGCGCAAACGCTGGTGGAGCTCAACCTTGACCGGCTCGGCTATGCCGGAGAGGTCCTCGAACGCCTCGACCGTCTAATCCGCCAAGCCCACGGCATCATCCTCGTCACCGGGCCGACCGGCTCGGGCAAAACGACCACGCTTTACGCAAGCCTAAGCCGGATCAATTCCCCGGAAAAAAACATCATCACGATTGAGGACCCGATTGAGTACCAGTTGGCGGGGATCGGTCAGATGCAGGTCAGCCCTAAAATCAATTTGACGTTCGCCAACGGGCTGCGTTCGATTTTGCGCCAAGACCCGGACGTGATTATGGTCGGTGAGATTCGCGACGGCGAGACCGCCGACATCGCCATCCATGCTTCGCTTACCGGCCACCTGGTTTTCTCGACGCTGCATACCAACGATTCGTTCGGCGCGCTCACCCGGCTGGTAGACATGGGAGTTGAGCCGTTTCTGGTGTCTTCTTCGGTATTGGCGGTGATCGCGCAGCGCCTGGTGCGCCTGGTGTGTCCCGCGTGCCGCGAACCGTATACGCCGAACGAGGCGCAACTCAAGCGGATGGAGGTGTCGGACGTTCAGCTCACCGGCCCGCTCTACAAGGCGCGCTCCGGCGGGTGCGCACAGTGCCGCCATACGGGCTATCGGGGGCGAAGCGTGATATATGAAGTGATGGTCATGAACGACGAGATCCGGTCGCTGGTGATGCGAAACACCGATGCCAGTGCTATCCGGCGGGCCTGTGTCGAGCGCGGGATGAGGCTCTTAAGACAACATGGGGCAGAGCGAATCCTGGCCGGCGACACCACCCTCGAGGAGCTGATGCGCGTGACCCAGGAAGAGGCTGTCTAAAGCGCGGCTGAGACCTGCTTGCCGCTGGAAACTGGCAGCTCGCGCGACGGCCGGGATACCGCCGCGGACGATCTCTCGCCGCGCGATTTGGCGGGCCCAAGCTAATCGGGTATCTTTTGGAGAGGCGGACAAACTTAGCTGGCGCGTGGACTCAAGCGCGTCGCGCTGTTGGGCTTTCATCGCTCGGTTTTGCTATGCCTGTGCGGCCGACAAGCGAGCGCTTAGCGCGCGCGGCCAGATTTCTTTAGTCTTAGCAGCCGCCGGGTTCGGGTAAGCGATGCCGGTCTTCGCGTATCGAGGCTTATCGGCCGCTGGGCGCGCGGTGGGTGGCGTAATCGACGCCGACAGCGCCCGCAGTGCCCGCGGCAAGCTGCGCGAACAGGGCATCTTTCCCACCGACCTGAACCAGTCCGCAGCCGCGCCGGCCACGCGCGTCGCTTCGGTGCGCCGTTTCTTACGCCGGCGCGTGCCGGCGGCCGAGCTAGCGCTCGTTACGCGCCAACTGGCGACGCTGCTCGGCGCCGGTCTGCCGCTGGTCGACGCGCTAGGCACGCTGGCCGACCAAATTCACCGCCCGATGCTCAGGGCGATATTCTCGCAGGTCCGCGAGCGCGTGCGCGAGGGCGCCGCCCTGGCCGATGCGCTGGCGATGCACGGCCATGTTTTTTCCAGCCTTTACGTCAATATGGTGCGCGCGGGCGAGACCGCCGGCGCGCTCGAGGTGGTCCTCGGGCGGCTGGCCGACTACAGCGAGAGCCAGGCCGAATTCGTCAACAAGGTGCGCGGCGCTTTGACCTATCCGATAATAATGCTGATCGTAGCCGCCGGCATCGTGACCTTTCTCATGGCCTACGTCGTGCCGCAGATAACCGGCGTTTTCGCGCAGACCGCGCAGGCTCTGCCCGCGAGCACCCAGGCGCTGCTCTGGATCTCGAACACGATGTCGGAGTACTGGCTGCTGCTGGTGGCCGCGGCAGTCGGCCTGCCGGTCGCGTTTGCAGCCGCGCTGCGCACTGCTACCGGTCGCGAGATTTACGACCGTTGGCTTTTGCGCGCGCCTTATATCGGCCCGATGGTGATCAAGGTAGTCTCGGCGCGTATGGCCCGCACGCTCGCTACGCTGCTCTCCAGCGGCGTGCAGCTCCTCACCGCGCTCGATGCGGTGAAGCTGCTGGTCGCCAACCGCACGCTTGCCCGCGAAATCGAAAACACCCGCGACGGCATCCGCGAAGGCCATGGTATGGCCAACACGCTGGGCCGCTCGGGATTATTTCCGCCGTTGCTTATCGAAATGATCCGCGTGGGCGAGCGCTCCGGCGAGCTCGAACCGATGCTGGAGCGCGCGGCCGACGCTTACGAGCGCGAGGTCGCCAGCTCGCTGGCGCAAATGACAACGTTTCTGGAGCCCATGATGACGGTGCTGATGGCTGGCATAATTGTTTTTATGATTCTTGCCGTGCTGACGCCGATCTTTCAGCTCAACCAGCTCGCGCAATAAGAACGGAGAGAAATCCGATGGAAAAAGCGCAAAATCGACGGCCGCAAGCGGGCTTTACCTTGATCGAGATCATGGTGGTGATCCTGATTCTCGGCCTGCTTGCCACTTTGGTCGTGCAGAGTCTGCGCGGAGCCACCGACCGCGCCAAAATAACCAAGGCCAAGGCCGACGTTTCGGAGATCAAAACCGCGCTCGAACGCTACTACATGGATAACGGCAGCTATCCGACCACCGAACAAGGTCTGCAAGCCTTGGTCACGCGCCCCACCTCGGGCCCGGTCCCCGCGGAATACGAAACCGGCGGCTACGTCCGCCAGATTCCCGACGACCCGTGGCATCATCCGTATTTCTACCAGAGCGACGGCGGCTCCTACGTCCTCAAGTCGTTCGGCGCCGACGGAGCCGAAGGCGGCGAAGGCATAAATGCCGACATCGACGGAAGCCAGCAATAGAGCGTGCCGACAAGAATGGCGCCGGGCCCGTGAACGCGCTGACCGCTGCTTGGGCGCGCGCGCGGGAGCAGGGCTGAACCGGTCCGCGGCCAGCGGTGAAGCGGCCCTCGATGCGCGCGATTCGGCGCGCCAGGCCGGCTTCACGCTGATCGAGCTGGCGGTCGTGATCTTTATCATGGGGCTGATGCTCACGCTGGCCGCGCCCTATGCGGGCGTGCTGCGCGACGCTCAGCTTAAGAGCACAGCGCGCCGGCTGGCCGGCCGCGCGACCTTTCTCTACGTGCAGGCGAATACGCAAAAGCTCGTTTTGCGGCTCAACTTCGACCTCAAGGGTAATCGCTATTTCGTAACCTGGCTTGACCCATACGCGCTAAATCCTCAATTTCTCCCTTACGCGCGTCCGGGCGGCGAAGCGATCGTCCTGCCCGCCGGGGTCCGAGTTCGCGACGTCATCGTGGCGGACGGCAACGGCAAGCGCGGGACTTTCGTCGGCTGCAACTTCTATCCCCAGGGCTTCGCCGACGCCACCGTAATTCATCTGGTGGCGAGCTACGGCAAGGTGATGACGCTCGCGCTTTCGCCGCTCACCGGGCGAGTCAAAATCATCGGGGACGACGTGGCGGCGGAACGCCTGATTTATGCCGCTTCCGCTTCGTGAGATCGTTCGCGCGCGAATCCATTCGTGCATGGCTAGTGTGCTGTCCCATTGATAAGTTTACAAAGTCATCAACTGCACGGGATTCTTCGCTCCGGCAGCCGGAGTTTATTCTGAGCGAAGCCGAAGGGCTCAGAATGACTGCGATAATGGGCACTTCCATCATTCTGAGAGTTTGTGAATTTTTGAGTAGTAGGGCGGGCCGCCGTGCCCGCCATGATACGCGGGCGCCGCGCCCGCGCGGCCAATGAATCACCGGCGACCGGGCGGGTACGGCGGCCCGCCCTACTAAAGACATATGGGCGCAGCCTACGGCGGCATGCGGCAGCTTGCCAAAAATTCACAAGCTCTGAGCGAAGTGAAGAATCCTGGTCCCTGCGGGTCGTTTGTCAAGTTATTTGCGGAACACCACACTAGCTGGACATGCATTTTACCGCGCGCCGGCGCCGGGCTTCGGCGATTTGGCGGGACCTGGGCCCGCGTTGGCCCGCGAAGTACGGGCTTTACCCTGCTCGAGGTGATGATTGCCTTGGCGGTCATCGGCATCGCCTTGGTTCCCTTACTGATGCTTCAGCGCCAGAACATCCGCAGCATAATTCGCAGCCGGGACGTAACTTGCGCTGCCTTGCTGGCGCAGGAGATCATGACCCGCGCCGAAATGGAGAGGTTTCCGCCGCTGGGCGCCTCCGGCGGCGACTTTCAGAATTTCCATCCGGGCCGCTATCCGAATTTCCGCTGGCAGCGCAACGTCGAGCCGAGTCCGGTTTTTGCCGATTTGCGCAAGGTTACGGTCAGCGTCGCCTACGGGCCGCGCTTCAAGCGCTCCTTCACGCTGGTCGAGTTCTTGCACAATCCGCTGCCGCTGGCGCCGAACGGATGAGTTCGCGACGGGTAATCGCGCCGCCCTGCGCGGGCTTTACGTTGGTCGAGCTGATGCTGGCGGTGGCCCTGATGGGGCTCATCATGGCGATGATTTTCGGCGCCTTTTTTGCCGTGATTCACAGCAAGGCTGACGGCGAGGCAAACATGACCGCGGATGAAGAGGGGCGCGCGATTATCTATCAGATGAGCGCCGAACTGCGCGGCGTCGTGCAAACGCCTATCTTCCCCAGCGCCGTGCTGTTGGTGGGAGAGGCCCACAGTTCCGGCGGCGAAACGACCGACAGCGTAACCTTTGCGACCCTCGACGTACTTCATCGCCGCTCGCTCCTCGGCGCCGGCGCCGAGGAGATCGTCGCCTATTCGCTTGAGCCCAGTTCCCGGACGCGGGGCGAGTTCCTGCTCGCCCGAAGCCAACGCAGCGCGCTTCTAACCAGCACGCAGGGCGCTCACCTGACTGCGCCGGTCGTGCTCAGCAAACGGGTCCGCTCGCTCCATCTGCGCTACTTCGACGGCACCCGATGGAACGAAAGCTGGAACTCGCGCCGGATGCCGGCCTTGCAGGCGCTGCCCGTGGCGGTCTCGATAGAACTCCAGATGGCGGGACCGAACGGAAGCGCGCGCTGGTTTTCGACGCTCGTCGCGCCGGCGATGGCGGTCATGCAAAGGTAGCGATGAAAGCTCGAGCTCAAGCCGGCCAACGCGGCGTCGCGCTGCTCGCCACGCTGATAGCGATTACGCTTATCACCGTGACGGTCATCGACTTTACCGCCGCGGCGACACTCGGCTCGCGAATCGCGAGCAACCAGTCCAACGAACTGCGCGCCGCTTACTTCGCCCGCTCAGGCGTCCAAATCGGCTTAAGCCTGCTCGCGCAGGACACGCGCCTGGTTGCCAGGCGTCCCCAGCCTTTCGACGCCCTGACCGACATCTGGGCCGTTCCGTTTCCGCCCATCGCGGTGAACGGCGGCGCGGTGGGCTTTAGGATCGAGGACGAAACGGGCAAGCTTAGCATCAATCAGTTGGTCAATCCCGTGACCGGCATGCTGAACCTTCCGTTCATGGCAGTGCTGGCCGAGTTGCTCGCCGAGCTTAATCTGCCGCGCCAATTGCTGGGAGCGCTGGTGGATTGGCTCGACCGCGACAGCGTGCCGAGTGTAAACGGCGCCGAGGCCGACTTCTATCTTGGCCTTACGCCGCCCTACGAGCCGCGCAACGGGCCGATGCCGACGATCGGCGATTTGCGCATGGTGCGCGGCGTCAACGACGCTGTCTTCCAGGCGCTGCGCCAGTTTTTGACCGCGGCCCCAACCACCGAGATCAACGTCAATACCGCGCCTCCCCAGGTGCTGGCGGCGGCGCTGGCAGGTCTCGGCGCTGATCCATCGTTGGCCGCGGCGATCGTCGAAACCCGCGTCGCGCAGCCGTTTATCAACCCCGCGCAGGTGGCTCAATTGATCCCGAACGCCGGTGCCCTTGCCGGAGGCGGGGCGCCCGGCGCTGGCGCTTCCGCAGTGAGCGGCTTCGGCCAATCCGGCGCGGTCTTCACCACCCAGAGCAGTTTTTTCAGCATCACCGGCCTCGGCACTTACAGTGGAACGCGCAAATTCGTCTATGCGATGGTGGCGCGCAATGGCCTCGGCCCGCTGATCCTCAACGGTTGGCACGAAGAGTAGGCGGCGGGCGGTCCCGAAATGGCGCAACGAATCTTGGCCGTCGAACTCGGCCGCGATTGGGCGCAAGCCGCGCTGGCCGAGCGTACCTGGAACTCGCTGACGCTAATCGGCACGTTTTTCGCCGAACGCCACGAATCGGAGCCGGACCTGCGCGCGGCTTTGGCACGCTTACTCGAGCGCGCCGGCGGGGTTGATGTTACGGTGTCGGCGATTGCCGGCGAATTGGTGGCCAAACGGCTGCTGACACTGCCGTTCAGCAATCGGCGCCAACTTGAACAGGCGGTACCTTTTGCGCTCGAAGAGCATCTGCCGTTCGCCGCCGACGACGGAGTGGTGGGCTTCCTGCCGTTCGAGCGCCGCGGCGCAAGTTCGCTGGTGATGGCGTGCTTCGTCCGTCGCGCCGATCTGCGAACCCACTTAGACATCCTTGGCGCAGTGGGTTTAGACCCCAAGCTCGTCACCGTCAGCGCTTTGGCTTTGCCGGCGCTGCTTGAAGCCCCAACCGGCGGCGCGGGCGGCGCCCGCCTCTTGCTCGAGATGGGCCGACGGCGCGCCTCGATGGTCTTGCTCGACGCAGACGGCGTTGCGCGCACATTCCGCGCCGCGCCCGGCAGCGGGCCGAGTGCGAACGGCGCCGGCGGTCAGCGCGCGCTCGACGCCACGGTCCTCAAGAACCTAAGACAAACCCTGAGCGACCATTCACTCGAGGCCCAGGCCGTCGAGCTGATCGTGATGGGAGCTGAAAACGGCGAGCTCCGCGCGCAGTTGGCAAGCGAGCTTTTACTGCCGGTGCGCAGTGGCCCCGCTTTTATTAGTGTCGGCCGCTTGGCGGGCGCGACGGCGCGCGATATGGAGTTCGCGGGATGTCTGGCGATGCTGCTAAGCCAGCATCCTCACTTAGGCTTCGAGCTGTTGAATTTCCGCCAGGGCGAATTTATCTTTCTTGGCCGCGGCGCCGATCTGGGTCCTTGGCGCATACCGCTGGTGCTGATCTGCGCGTTGGGCTTGCTCGGCGCGCTCCACGCCTCGCTCGACCTCGCCGCGCGCTACCGGCGTTTGGCTTTGGCCAACGCGCAGATCTCAGCCGCCGCCGCCCCGGTGCTGGGGTCAAAACCGGCCGCGCAGGTGATGCCGAGTTTGCGCCGCGCGATCGCGCAATCCCAAAAGCGCTTGTGGACACTGGGCGGCAAGGGCAGCCGCGCTTCCTCGCTCGACGTGCTGCTCGCGGTCTCGCGCGCGCTTAATCCGACCATGGGGATCGAGCTGGATGAGCTGACGTTCGACGACAGTGGCATCAAGCTGACCGGCAAGGCCGGCTCTTACGCCGGCGTCACCCTGCTCAAACAGGCGCTGGCCAAGCAAAGCGAGCTGGCCGATCTCCAGGTGACCGAAGCCAAGACCAGCGGCGAGTCGGGCAAAGTGGACTTCCGCGCCAGCGCGGCGCTAAAGGCGCTAAGGCTGAAAGCCAATTAAGCGATGCGAAGGCTTTGGGCGACGATCGCGGCTTGGATTGAAACTCGCCGGGCGGGCTGGCGTCAACGGCTAAGCCGCCTTATCGCGCCGGCGAGAGCGCACGCACGCGCGCGTTATCGCAAGCTTGAGCTGCGCGAAAAGGCCGCGCTCGTGCTCGGCGGCGGCTTAATTGCCGGGTTCCTGGTCTATGACTTTGTCCTCGTACCGCTGCGCCAGGCGCGCAGCGAGCTTGACTCGGAGGTCGTCGGGCGCCGCCACGAGCTGGCCGCGGTGGTCCGGATGGTGCAGGAGTATAAGTCGCTGGAGCGAGAGGTTGCGACGGCGCAAAATCGCGCGCTTGCCGCCGGCAAAGATTTCTCCCTCTTCTCCGTGCTCGAAGCGAAGCTCTCCCAGAGCTTCGGCCGCGATAAGATCACCTCGATAAGTCCGAGCGAAAAAAAGCTGGCGGGCGAATTGATGGAACATCGCGTCGACCTCAAGCTCGAGAACCTCAATCTTTCCCAGGTTGTCGACGCGCTGTACAAGATAGAGCATCTGTCACCTCCGGTGATCGTTGCGGAGCTAAGAATAAAAAAGCGTCCCAATAATCCCCATTCATTCGACGTTGACCTAAGCTGCTTTGCCGTGGGCAAGGCGGGTTAGACCGTTCATTGCTCGATGAGCGCGGCAGTTTCAGGATATAATCGCGTAAACGACGCCAAGCACGCGGAGGCGGTGCGATGCCGGAGCGAATCGATAGAAAGTGGCTTTAGGGCCCCGCAGCACCGGCCGATGAGGAACTGACGAGGGTTGCGATGCGCGGCGCGTCGCTCGGGGAGAAAGGCTAGATGAGCTATAGCGGAGCGCGGCGGCGGTCCGGCCGCCTGATGACGATCGCATATGCGCTCTGGGGCTTGCTTTTGTTCCTGGCCTTCACCGTGGCCTATTTTCCGTACGGCGAGGTGCTGGCGACCAAACTTGCGCCGATGGGCTTGCAGCTAAGCTACCAACAAGCGCGCTTTAGGCTGCCGCTAGGCGTCAGTCTGCGAAACGTCAAAGTTTTGGCCGCCAGTCCGGCGCGCGGACAGGCGCTGGAGAGTCAAAAGTTGACGCTGGAGCCGGTTTTTACTTCGCTGCTCACAGGCCGGCCCGCGCTGGCGGTCGGGGCCGAGCTTTACGGCGGCCACGCGCAGGTCTTTGTTTCGCGCGCCGGTCCAACGGGCTACGAGGTGCGTTTTGAGGCTCTGGCGCTGGATTTGGCAAAACTCGCGCGGCTGGCTGACGTGGGCGCTTCGCTTAGCGGCAAGCTGTCGGCCTCGGGCCTTTTCGACCTGAACCAAGGCGGGGCTGCGAGCGCGGCCGGCAGGTTTCAATTCGATGGCAAAAATGTCGCCGTCAGGTTCGGCACCGGTATCCTATCGATTACCTTCACCGAGCTTGCAGGCGCGTTTGCCGTCAAGCCGGGAATCCTCGACGTACGCCGCCTCCACGGCCGCGGCCCGGAACTCGGACTCGACGCGCAGGGCGCGGTGCGCCTGGCCCCAAGCCTGGCGCTGAGCACCGTCAACGTGACCTGTCAACTGGCGCCCACGGCGGCCGGGCGCGCGCGCCTCGGGGTGTTTCTGCGTCTGCTGCCCCATCCACCGGGCGCAAGCCCTTACTTGGTCCGGGGGCCGCTGCTGATGCCCTCGATTTCATAACGCGAGGTTTGCTTCATCCCAAAAGCCGGTGAGGAGATTGATGGCTGAACGCAAAGCAAAACTGGGACTGGCGATGCTTTCTTTGGCCGCGGAGCCGATCCGGGAAGGGATCGAAACCGCGCGCGAGGCGCAGGCGCTAGGCTACTCAAGCCTCTGGCTGCCCGAGGTATCGGGCCCTGACGCCCTGGTGGCGCTGGGCGCTCTGGCGATGCGCACCGAGACTATCGAGCTGGCAACCGGGGTGGTGCCAATCCAAATCCGCACCCCGGCGGTGCTCGGCACCGCGTTTCTCACGCTTAACGAACTTTCCGAAGGCCGCGCGATCGCAGGCCTCGGCGTATCCAGCCCGGTCATCGTCGAGCAATGGCACGGAGCGTCGTATCGCAAGCCGCTCACGGCGATGCGCGAATGCGTCGAGATCATGCGTCAACTGTTCCGCGACGGCCGGGTTAAGTTCGAAGGCGCCGTCTACAAGGCGCAGTTGCGCTTGAGAATGCCGATATTGCAGGCGCGACGACCGCGCATATATTTGGCCGCGCTCAATCCGCCGATGCTGCGCCTGGCGGGCGAGGTCGCCGACGGCGTGCTCTTGAACTACTCGCCGCCCGAGGCGGTGGCCGCGCAAATCGCGGTCGTGCGCGTCGCCGCTCAGGCGTTTGGCCGCAATCCCGAAGAGTTGGACTACGCAGTCTTCGCGCGCATGTGCGTAACCGACGAGGCCGAAGCTGCGCGTACGGCCTTCAAGCGCGAGCTTGTTACGTACGCCTTCGTCGAAGCCTATCAGAAAATGTTCGCCCGAATCGGGATGGACCAAGAGATGGCCGCAGTCCGCCGCCTATGGCAGGCGGGCCAGCGCGAGCAGGCGCCGGCGGCCCTTAGCGACGTCTCGGCCGACAAGCTGGGCAGCTTCGGGCCAGCAGACCGGGCGCGCGAATTCATCGCGCGGTTTCGCGCCGCCGGAATTACCCACCCGGTGGTCTTCCCGATCGGCCCGACGCGCACCAATCGGCGCGATTTCCTCAACACGATGCGCGCGCTGGCCGGCGCCTAGCACCAGCACCAGCGCCTGCCGGGAGTTCTTCGCCTGGTTATCCGGCACGCGCCGGCCCGCAGATCGTCGGCGCGAGCCGCTTCCCGCTAAGCCTCGGCCGGCGCGGACGCGCGGCGCGTGAGCAGCGATGTGAAGCAGCCCCGAGATAGGAGTGTGCGGCGAGCGGCAGCCGCCGGCGGCGCTCGCGATTAGTAGCTGTACAAGTTGGTGCCGGGCCCGGTGCCGCCAAGCGGGCTGTCTATCCCGAACGGCCCCATCAACTGCATCTGCTGCATCTGCAATTCGGCCCCGCCGATTTGTTCGGAGCGTTGGGCTTGGCGCGTCTGCTTCGTTTCCAGCTTTTGCCCCATATAGTGCTGGTAAGCTTCGTCGGTGCCGGAAAAGTAACAATGACAATAGGTGGGGTCAGCGAAGTAGTAAGTTAGCTCTCCCTTGGCTCCGATCCTATAGGTGAGCTCGCCGGGCGGAAGCTTCTGGTAGCGGCGCGTTTCGTCGGGCGTCTGCGGCGAGATGGATTTGAAGCCCGCCGCCGCGAGCCCGCTTTCGGTCCATTGGACGCGCTGTTGCGGCGTCACTTGTCCGGACGGGGTCAGCGTCTGTCCGAGCGTTTGTCCGAGCTGCCCGAAGGTCCCACATCCGCCGGCCGAGACGCCGAGCAGCAGACATGCCACCAGGACGATTTTGCGGGCTTTCAGTCCCACTTACGCCAAACTACTCTCATTCATCATGCGCGCGGTCCCGATAGGCGTTCGTTGTCAGCCCACGTCTGGGCGCCCGGCGGCGAAGCGATCTAAATTAGCGCGGCCGGCAGCCACGACGCGCTACTGGGAGATTTTTTGGGCCAGTTGCTGGAGGTCCGCGCCCAAAGCGTTAAGCCCCTTTGCAGTCTCCTGCGAGGCCGAGTGGGCTCCCGAGGCGATTTTTGCCTGGAGATTTTTTTGCAGCTCGCGCATCTTTTTAACCACCGGACTACCGCTTTCCTTCAATTGACGAGCGTTCCAGGCCACGCTGTCATTGACATAGTCCGTTGCCGCCCCGAGCCAGGCTGAAGACTGCTTGACGTTGTGCTCGCGCAGCGATTCTTCAGCCAGCATATGGTAATGGCGCGCTAAGGCAAGATCGGCCCGGGCAAAGGCGCGACTCAGATCGTACGGCGAGCTCACGTTGCCCTGGTCGACATTGCCGGCAAGGCTCTCGAGCTCGGCGGCAGAGGTCAGGAGGTCGGCTTGGTTTGTGGCGTTGGGACGGTTCGCCTCGATCCTGATGAACGCGGCGCCCTTGCGGATGTCCTGAGCTGTGGCGCTGCGATCGCCCTTGGCGAACGCGTTGCGCGCGGCGCGAAAGTTGGTCTCGGGACCATTTATCAAGGGCGAGATGCCGTTGTCCCCAGCCGCCGTCTTGTCGGCGGTACCGGAAGCGGCCGCGGGCCCGGGCTTCGCCTTAGCAGCTCCGGTTCCGGTTGCCGTCTCGGAACTCTGCGCCCAGGCGCCACTCGTCAGCATGCTTGCTACCAGCGCCGCTAATCCAACAATTGCTGTGCGCTTCATAACCTCTTCAGTGCATCATGCGACAGCCGCGTTTTCAAGCGATCCTGTTACTCGTGGCCATCGGAGGGGAGACGAACAACCGCATGACAAGGCACCCCGCCAGCACAACCCCAGCCTGAACTAACTAATCGATCGCAGGTCGCCTAAGCGCAGCCGGCAAAATCCGCCCCCGTGCCGTTGCCGTTTGTCGCCGATGCCGGGCAACGAAACTCAAGCGCTGGTCCGGCGACTCGCGGTGAAACGCGCAGTTCGCCGCAGCCGGCGCAACCGCTGCGGCGTCGCGCAGTATCGCGCAACGTCACGCGCTGCGCGCTCGAATATGCGCGCCGATCGTGGCCGCAGCCCCAGGCCAACGGCGATCGTCGCGGCTCTAGTTTGACGAGCCGTGCTTTTCTTTATCTTCTCGATGGTTTTCTCGGTGCCCACGCTTGTGTTTGTGCGCGTGATGTTTGTGTTGTTTGTGCTGACGTTCTTTCCGCTCACCTTGGGGAGCACCGCTTGGCGCTGCTTGAGATGGGTTTTGAGCAAACGCTTTCGCGCCCACCAGCGCGCTTCCAACAATGCTGGCGCTCAGAAACATCAGCGCCAACAGCCAAATGCGAGTTTTCACTGTCAATTCTCACGTCCCTCCGTTATCTAAGTTTGGAGACCTCAAACTCCTGCTTATGGAAGCGCTTTTTGTTATTCTTTACAAGCGCTTTCAGTCGGGTCATCTCCATCCGCCATTATTAGCTCTCGCGGAGGGGGATTCTTTGCCCATTTGCCGGCGACGCTCGTCGGGTGTCTCAGCGCGTAATCTGACGGGCAACCTGAAAAGGGCTCCGGCTCGCTCCGCGTTCTACCGTCGGTTTTGTGTGCAGGCAAAGTTTGCTGCCGGCAGGGCGGGCTGAGTTGGAACTTGCCGGCCATGCCTGCGGTGTCACCGCGCCAAAGGACGCCGGTTGCGAGGTGACATCGCAGGTCTTGGTCGTCGGACCACCACGACGCACGCGCCAAAAAGCGCGCTCGATGTGATGACTTGCTTGAACGCCTGCCAACAAGGGGCGGTTCCAGAGTTGTAGGAGAGACGGCAGATCTCCGAAGTTCATTAAAACGGCGTCACAAAATTGCTCCGTCCTGCTCTTTTCGCGGGCGCCATTTCGGCTGCGGCAATGAGGAGCAAACTACGTAATTCGTCTACGCTCTGGCGTATGATCCCAGAGCAATAATATCGTTTTATTTGGGCTACGATAGTCGATATCTTGGCTTTACCTTGCGTGCGCTTTGACATATAATTGATGGAGGCTTGGGAATACGCCTTCAATTGCGGGGTTGACGAGGGCTGGTGGGGTCGCAGAGAGGATAAAACTTCCCGTATGAGCAATCCAGGGTCGTCAGAGGTTTACGGCGCGGAATCAATCAAGGTTTTAAAAGGCCTTGAAGGGGTTAGGGTCCGCCCGGGGATGTATATCGGTGATACCGCCGAGCGCGGGCTGCATCATCTGGTCAATGAGATCGTCGACAATTCCATTGACGAGGCGTTGGCCGGCTACTGTAACGAGATTGTAGTCACCATTCATGGCGACAATCGAATTTCCATCGAGGACAACGGCCGCGGCATACCGGTCGAGACCCATCCGAGCGAGGGACGTTCGACGCTTGAGGTGGTGCATACGATGCTCCACGCCGGAGGCAAGTTCGAGCATCAGGCGTACAAGGTCTCCGGCGGCTTGCACGGCGTCGGCGCCTCGGTCGTGAACGCCTTGAGCGAGGAATTCGAGGCCGAGGTGCGGCGCGGCGGCAAGGTCTATTACCAGCGCTACGAGCGCGGCCTGCCCAAGACCCAGGTGGTCGAGAAGGGCGCAGCCAAGAGCACCGGCACCAAGACCACTTTTTCTCCCGACCCGGAAATTTTTCCTGAGATAAAATTTCGCTACGAGGTAATCGCGCGCTACCTGCGCGAGATGGCCTACCTCAATGCCGGCCTCGCGATCCGGCTTCAGGACGAGCGCACCGGCAAGCGCGAGGAGTTCAAGTTCGACGGCGGCATCAAAGAGTTCGTCGAGATGCTAAATCAGGGGCGGCGCGCGTTCCACAAGGCAGTCGCGTTTAAGGGCGTGCGGGACAAAGTGGAGATTGACTGTGCTCTACAATGGACCGACGCCGTGCACGAGACGGTTTTCTCATACGCCAACAACATTCATACGATGGAGGGCGGCACCCATCTGTCGGGCCTCAGGGCCGCCTTGACGCGCACGATAAACACTTACGCCGCCAACAACAATTTGCTCAAGAATAAGGAGCTGCGGCTGGAGGGAGAGGACGTCCGCGAGGGCTTAACTGCGATCATCAGCGTCAAGCTGCAAAACCCCCAGTTCGAGGGTCAGACCAAGACCAAGCTCGGCAATTCCGAGGTCGAAGGGCTGACAGCCGGGTTCGTCATTGAAAGGCTGGCAGCCTATCTGGAAGAACATCCCGCCGACGCCAAGCAGATCGTGGGCCGAGCGGTCGAGGCTGCCAGCGCCAGAGAGGCGGCGCGCAAGGCCAAGGAACTGGTGAGGCGCAAGGGCGCGCTCGACTCGGGGTCGCTGCCGGGCAAGCTGGCCGATTGTCAGGAGCGCGACCCGGCGCGCAGCGAACTGTTCATCGTCGAGGGCGATTCTGCCGGCGGTTCAGCCAAGCAAGGGCGCGACCGCCGCGCGCAGGCGATCCTGCCTTTGCGCGGCAAGATTCTCAACGTCGAGCGGGCGCGAATCGACAAGGTGCTGGCCTCGGCGGAGTTGTGCACGCTTATTACCGCGCTCGGGATGGGAGTGCATAACGAGAAGGAGTTGAGCAAGCTGCGCTATCACACGGTCATCATCATGACCGACGCCGACGTGGACGGCGCTCATATCCGCACGCTGCTGCTGACCTTCTTTTTCCGTCAGTTCATCGAGGTGATCGAAAACGGCCATCTTTACGTCGCGCAGCCGCCGCTGTTCCGGGTCAAAAAAGGTAAGCACGAGCGTTACCTGAAGGACGAAACTGCCCTGGAGGAATATCTCACCGAGCTCGGCGCCGAGCAGCTCGGCTTGCAAGCCGGCAAAGGCAAGGAGACGCGGGCGGTCAAGGGCGCGGGGCTCAAGAACCTGGCGCGCAAGGCGCTCTATTGCGAGCGGATGTTGGAAGCGCTGGAACGGCGGGGCAAAGAACGCGCCGTCGCCAACGCGCTGGTCGGGCTCATCGCGAGCAAGGAAGCCACCGGCGAGAGCTTCCGCAGCGAGGAGCAGGCCGAGGCGCTGGCGCAGGCGCTCAAGCATGCGCTGGCCAGCCCGGACCTCGCTTGCCGAGTCGAGCCTGACGGGGAAACGCATTTTCGCGTCGTAGTCGCGCATACGCGCAACGGAGCAACGCCGCCGACCCTGGTCGACCAGGCTCTGTTTCATTCGGGCGAGCTGCGCGAAATCCGCCGGCTCAAGGAGGAGCTCGACGCTTTCAAGCCGCCGCTGGTTCTCGCCGCCGGCAACGAGCAAAAAAGTGTCGGCTCACTCAAGGAGGTCGCCGACGCGATTTTGCAGGCGGGTCAAAAGGGCGTGGAGATTCAGCGCTACAAGGGGCTCGGCGAGATGAATCCGTCCCAGCTCTGGGAGACCACAATGAATCCCGAAACGCGCACACTGCTCAAAGTCCGCATCAGCTCCCAGGAAGAGGCCGAGGAGATCTTCTCGAAACTGATGGGTGACCAAGTTGAGCCGCGCCGCCGATTCATCGAGGAGAACGCGCTCAACGTCCGCAATCTCGACATCTAAGGGCGCTCTCGCCGATTCCTGACGCGCTAGATTAGAGAGAGTTTGCGATATATGCAGTGCAGTGGCGGTGATCGCATGTGCGTCTGAAGCGGACTAAACGTCGTTCGCTCGAAGCTTAGTTCGCGATCATGGCATAAACGACGCCGATAAAATCCCGGTGATGAAGGAGCGACACGTCCGCGATTTGTGGCTATGGCAGCATCGCTTCTCAGGCCCGGCCAACGCGGCCAACATCTCGGCTATGCTCGGGGTGTCCGTCAGGGTCCGTTCGAAAGCCGAGCGCAACGCTGTCGTAAGTCCGGCCGGTGGCCGTGAGGTGATTTTCCGCCATCACGACCCCCGGGTGGCCACCAGATGCTGTTTTCCAGGCGGACCCAAAATGGGTTTTCGACCGGCTCCAATAAGGGCCTGACAATTGAAGGAATAACCGTATACAGGCCGTCGGATCTCTCCTAGAACAATGGGCTTCCGGCGCGGGCGCGGAGTCGCTCGACCGCGACGCTAGAAATGCGCCGCGAACGAGCCCGCGGAGCCGGACCGGAGAGACGGCCCAAAGCGCTCTCATAACAGCGAGAATTTCTAAATGGCACAGAGCAACGGCAACGAGCCTATCCATAACGAACCGGCCCTGCTGAATATCGAAGACGACATGCGCCAGTCCTACCTGGACTACGCGATGTCGGTGAATATCGGGCGCGCGCTGCCCGACCTGCGCGATGGGCTTAAGCCCGTCCATCGGCGAATTCTCTACGCGATGTTCCGCGAAGGACTGCTCGCCAACCGGCGCTACTCCAAATGCGCCGGCGTGGTCGGCGAGGTGCTCAAGCGCTACCATCCGCACGGCGACCTCGCGGTTTACGACGCGCTCGTGCGCATGGCGCAGCCGTGGAGCATGCGCTACCCGCTGATCGACGGCCAGGGTAATTTCGGCTCGATCGACGGCGATCCGCCCGCGGCTTACCGCTACACCGAATGCCGGCTGACGCGGCTGGCGGAGCGGATGCTGGCCGATATCGACAAGCAGACGGTCGATTTCATTCCTAACTTTGACGGCTCCCAGGAAGAGCCCGCGGTCCTGCCCGGCCAAGTCCCCAACCTGCTGATCAACGGCGCCGACGGCATCGCCGTCGGCATGGCGACGAATATCCCGCCGCATAATCTGACCGAGGTTTGTGACGCGCTGCTCAAGCTGATTGAAAATCCGGCGCTTTCACTGGAGGCCGTGCTGGACATCATTCCGGGTCCCGACTTTCCCACCGGCGGCCAGCTACTCGGGCGCCAGTCGGTGCGCCAGGCGTACCTCAACAAGCGCGGCATCCTGAGCATCCGCGCGCTGGCCGCGATCGAAACCGACAGGCGCAGCTCGCGCAGCTCGATTATCGTGCGCGAGATCCCCTACCAGGTCAACAAAACGCGCCTCATCGAGCGCGTTGCCGAGTTGGTCAACGACCGGCGAATCGAAGGCATCGCGGACCTGCGCGATGAGTCCGACCGCGACGGGATGCGCATCGTGATCGAGCTTAAGCGCGACGCCGAGCCGCGCGTGGTGCTCAATCAGCTTTACAAGCTTACGCCGATGCAGGAGAGCTACGGGCTGATCATGATGGCGATCCAGGATGGGCGCCCGCGCGAGCTCGACCTGCGTGAGATACTGCTCGCCTTTATCGACCATCGCAAGTTCGTCCTCACCCGCCGCACACTGTTCGAGCTGCGCCAGGCCCAAGCGCGCCAGCATATCCTGGCCGGCCTGCTGGTTGCGCTGCGCGACCTCGACGCGGTTATCAAATTGATTCGCGCGGCCAAGGACAGCGAAACGGCGCGGGCCGAGCTGATGGCGCGATTCGCGCTGAGCCAGCTCCAGGCCCAGGCTATCCTGGACTTGCCGCTCAGGCGGCTGACCTCGCTCGAGCGCGAAAAGATTGAAGCCGAGCACGGCGAGACCGAACAGAACATCGCGCGCTTTAAGATCATTCTCGGCGACGAACGCGAACTACTTAAATTGCTCAGTGGCGAAATCGCCGAAATTAAAAAGGAGTTCGGCGACGAAAGGCGCACGCAGATCGTCGAGGCCGAGGGCGAGCTTTCCGTCGAAGACCTGATCGTTGAGGAAGACGTTGTGGTCACCGTGACCAACGGCGGGTATATCAAGCGCACGCCCAAATCGCTGTACCGCACGCAACGGCGCGGCGGGCGGGGCTTGATTGGTGCGGCCACCGCCGAGCAGGACTTCGTCGAGCACCTCGAAGTCGTCAGCACGCACGCGCAGCTTTTTTTCTTCACCTCCGCCGGCAAGGTTTACGCGCTCAAGGCTTATGAGCTTCCCGAGGGCGGCCGCGCGGCCAAAGGCCGTTCGATCGCCAATCTTTTGAGTCTCGCCCAGGGCGAGCGGTTCTCCGCGCTCATTCCGGTGCCGCGTGAAATCGAGGGTAAGTACGTGTTTTTCGCCACCCGCAACGGGCGCGTCAAGAAGACCGAGCTCGATCAGTTTAGCAACGTGCGTTCCAACGGCATCATCGCGATCAACCTGGAGCAGGGCGACGAAGTGGTCGGCGTGCGGATCACCGACGGCAACCAGCAGATCGTGCTCTCCACGCGCGCGGGTCAGGCGATTCGCTTCAATGAAGAGGAAGTCCGCTCCACCGGACGCGATACCCAGGGCGTGATCGGGATGGAACTCGCCACGAGCGCCGGCCAGCGGGAAGGCACGGTCGAGCTCGAGGCCGACGAGGTGGTCTCGATGGCGGTGGCGCGCGAAGACGAAACGCTGCTCGCGGTCTCGGAGCTCGGCTTCGGCAAGCGCACGCGGGCCGCAGAATATCGCCTGACCCATCGCGGCGGCAAGGGCGTTATCACCATGAACGTTACCGACAAGACCGGCAAAGTGGTCGGCGTGCGCCAGGTCGGCGCCGACGACCAAGTAATGCTGATCACGAGCGGCGGCAAAATCATTCGCCTCGCGGTAAAAGGCGTGCGCTTGACCGGACGCAACGCCCAGGGCGTGCGCTTGGTCAAGCTTGAGCCGCAAGAGAAGGTGGTCGCGACAGCGAGGCTGGCGGAGCGGGAAGTTGACGACAGCGGCGATGTCAACGGCAAAAACGGCGCCGACGGCAGTTCGGCCGGCGAAGATTAAGCGCCACGCGCGGGGCCAGAGGCGGCTCGCGCGCCGAAGCAGCGGGGCGTGGCGATACCGCGTGTTCTGACGGCGCCCGATTTCGACGAGCCGAACATGGCCGTTTCTTCGCCGGAATCGAGCGATGCGCGGCGCGCTTATCTAGCGCCACGCCCGAAGAGCACGACCTTAAACGTCTGCAGAATGATCTGCGTGTCGAAGGCCAGCGACCAGTTCTTGATGTAATAAAGATCGTAACAGAGCATCTCGCGGTGGTCGTTTACGCTGGCCCCGTACGGGTAGGACACTTGCGCCCATCCGGTAAGCCCCGGCGGGACGAAATGGCGCCATTCATAGAAGGGATCCTCGCGGCAAAGCGTCTCGACCCATTCCGGATGCTGCGGGCGCGGCCCGACCAGGCTCATGTCTCCGCGCAGTACGTTGAAGAGCTGGGGCAGTTCGTCGATGCGATGCCGGCGGATTATGCGCCCGACGCGCGTCACGCGCGGGTCCGCTCCAGCGGTCCATATCGCGCCGTTCTGGCCCGTGCCGTCGTGGTTCATCGACCGGAATTTATAGACGTTGAACCGCCGCCCGTCCTTGCCCACGCGCTTCTGCGTGTAGAACAACGGCCCGCGCGAGTCGAGCTTGATCGCAATCGCCGTTATCAACATGACAGGCATCGCGAGCACCAGCAGCGCAAGAGCGCCGAGCACGTCGATTATCCGCTTGATGTGCTGATGCCAGCTCGGATGCAGGAATCCCGGGGCTGAGATCAGCCACGACTCGCGCAGCAGCGAAACCGGAAGCTTGCCTACGATGCGCTCGTAAAACGAGTCGCAGTCAAGCACCTCGACGCCTTTTACGCGAAGACGCAGCAGCTCGCGCACCGGAAACGGATGCTGGTCGTCGTCGGAGATGACGAGGCTGTCAAGGCCGTTTTTCGCCGCCAGCGACTCGAGCGACTGGACCACGTGGACCGTATCGCCGTTCCCGTTGCGGCCGGTCGCCGCCGGCTGAGCGCCGTTGGACCATTCGGCAAAACCGAGCAGCGTGTAGCCGAGGTGCTCATAGCGGCGCAATTGCTCGACCACAAGATTAGACCGCGTTCCGTTGCCGGCTATCATCACCCGAATCTTGATGCGGCGCGAAAAAAATTGGTAAATCGCGGATCGCCAGATACAAAGCGCGGTCAGTGACACGCTCAGATACGCCACGTAAAAGCGCCTACCCAGGTTAAGCACGGGCAAGGCCAACGCCCCCACGCCGATTAACACACATACCGTCACCGCGGCGGCGAAAACCGACACCGTTATTCTGAGCGGCGGCCACGGACGCTCGATCATATAGAGGTCCTGCAAATAGAACGCCGTGATCCAAAATAAGCCAAGCAGAGCGGCATCCAGCAGGACCCTGTTCTGCGTGAGCGTCGCTCGGGTAGGCGCGGTGATCACGGCAAACCCCACGATCACCGGCAAGGTGGCAGCAAGGACATCCCCGCACACCAGCACGGCCCAGCGCCTGCCGAGCGCTTTAGGCGTAAACAACCGCATCTTAAGTTCCTTGCTTCCAGCGAAAAATCTAAACCCGAAAAGCCGACTCTATGGACGCCGATATCGACCCGCCGGGTTCCGCGCCGGCGCTTGACGTCGAGTGTTCTTCGCGGATCTCGCGCCCTCCCGCCGGCGTGCAAGCAACACCCGCCCGCCTCGCTGCGCCCTTAGGGGGGCGCTACCAAAGCAAAACAACGGATCGCTGGAGGCACGCGTCCTTCCGTGCGCGGCTGGTCCGCGGTCACCGACGCCGGGGAGTCCGAGCAAATGTCATCGCGCCCGGTATGTTCCCGATGCACGTGAACACAACTTTATTCATCTAAAGTGACCTTTGATTAACTTTCGTAGTTTAATACTAGCGCGCCGGCTAGGCAAGGGGGGGTGCTGAATCAGGCGTATGTGGCGCTCGCCACGCACCCCAACCGCGGCCCGGCCAAGGCGTTTCCCCGGTATAGGTCGCCCAGAAGCCGCCTTAGGGTTGTTCGACGGCAAAAGCCGTCATTGTGGGTCTAATAAGCCGAGCTTTTTCGGCGCATTGTTTGCCGTCTTCGAGCGGCGATCTTACTTCGACGAGCCGTTTACGCCGCGCCGCCTTCCGGCGTTGCGCCCACTCTTGTCATCAGGAGAAGCCGTCGTTATCAGCGCTCGGTGAGCTGCTCGGCATGCATCATTTCAATCTCACGCGCCGTGCATTTGGCGCGGTGCTTGCCGTACAACTCTTAGTGGTAGCTCAGGGCAGCCAAGTTGAGACTTCAACCTCGCTGCGATATAAGACAGAGGGTCAGGAGTAGGGCGCCAGAGTAGTCGCCCGAGTCCGGAGAGTGCCCGTCAAGAATATCCTTGGTATTCGCGACAGTCCGGTGCGCCGCCCGTTCATTCGCGTACGAGCAATCGGTTCGGAATCTCGGGTGAAATCTACCACCTGGATTTTTACAATCCCTCAGTTCTAGGCCGAGCGGAATAGCGAGGGAAGTGTGATGAGTGCGAACAGAGACGAAGCGAGTGAGCTTGGAGTCGGCCCACCGCAGGTTCTTGCATCGGCCGCGACCGGCGTGATCGAATTGATCAGACGGATGGGCGGAGACGTCGATCGCATCTTCGGCGCCACTCGCATAGACACATCGGTCCTCGACAGCCCGCTTAACGAACTTAGCCTCAAACAATACTGCGAGCTGTTTGAGCAGGCCGCGCGGCAAACGCAGTACGACAATTTCGGTCTGCGATTTGGGCACGGCTTCCAACCAAAACAGCTTGGCGCGTTAGGGTATCTCGCGATCAATTCGCCCACCATGGCCGCGGGGCTGCGCAATTTGTGCGATTATTTTCCGGCCCACCAACAAAGCTCGACGTTAGCTCTCCGCGAAGACCGCGAATTGCTGTATCTGGACTACCAGATCAACGACGGTTCGATCGCCCGACGGCGCCAGGACGCTGAGTTGTCACTCGGCATGTTCTGCAACATTTTTCGCCACTGCCACGGCTCGCGCTGGAGACCAATCGAGATCCATTTCGAGCATCCTAGCCCTTTGGAGCCCAAGGAGCACGAAGCGCTTGTCGAAGCGCCGGTGGTCTTCTCCCAGCGCATCAATTCGATCGTTTTCCGCCGCGCCGACCTCGAAGGTGCAATGCCCGACCCCGATTCCTATCTGTTTAGCCTGATTGAGCCGTTCATGCGCAAGCGGCGCGCCCGCCCGCGCCCTGATGATCTGGTCGGCCTGGTACGGCGGAAGATCGAAGCTCATCTCGATAACGGCAATCCGCGCATTAAGAAAGTGGCATCCGAACTGGGCCTCACGAGTTGGACACTGCATCGGCGCCTTCGCGATCTTAACGTCAACTTTCACGACTTGGTGCGTGGCGCTCGGCGTCAACTCGCGCTGCGCTATCTCTCTGAAGCCCATCTTCCCTTGACTGAGGTGGCCTTCCTACTGGGATACTCCGAGCAAAGCGCCTTCACTCGCGCCTTCAGGCAATGGACCGGGATGGGGCCGGCGCGCTATCGGCGCTTGCTTGTCACGGCGCGAGAGCGGCGAGAGTAGATGCTGTCGGCGGTGGCAGCGGAAAATCTCACGACGTGCGCGACAAGCGCCGGCGCCCGGTTCCGACTGCGCGGACCACGAGATCAAACTGCATTCTTTGCCTGCGGGCCTTCCGGTTCGTCGCAATACCCAAGCGCCTCGCCGGCATCTTTGCTGTAGCTAATGCGCGACCAATTGATTAAGTGATGCGGTCCGATGTCTTCCCCGACCGAGCTATGGCCGTAATAGCCGGTGCCGATTACGATTGAGGGCGCCCTACTGCCATCCGACTCGACAGTCCCAGAGCTGCATGGGTTGTTGGCAATGATTCGCAACGCCTTCAGTGCCGACGCGAAGGCCATGATGGTTCCGGGGTCGCGGCTATGGATAGCGGCCGAATGGCCCCCGCCGGCGTACCGCAAAATCGCGCGGCTAACATCAATCCCCGCCTCAGCGTAGCGCACGCGGCAAAGACCCAGGACCGGAAAAAGCTTTTCACGGCAAAACGGTTCCTCCGGTACGGCTAGATCAAATGGCGCAAGCAGTACCTTTGTTTTGGGTGGAACACGAAAGCCCGCCTGACCGGCGATCCACACGGCGTGCTTTCCCGTGACGGCCGCTTCGAACCGCCCGCCGGGAAACAGATATTTTCGCAGCCGATCGCGCTCGACCGGGGAGCATAGATGCGCCCCGTAGGCCTTCAGATGGCGCAGCAGCCGGTCGGCAATCCCTTCCTCGACGATCAGGACGGATTCGCTGGTGGACAGAAGCGAATTGTCAAACGACTTGCTGGCCGCAATGCACTTGGCGGCCTTGGCCGCATCAGCCGTTGCGTCGACCAACACCGGCACATTGCCTGGCCCCGCGCCGATCGCCGGATTACCCGAGCGGTGAGCGGCCCGTAGGACGCTCATTCCGCCTGTGGCGAGGATGACATCGATCCTCGGGTCGCACATGAGCGCCTCGTTAAGCTCCAGGCTGGGCTCGTCGATGACCTGGATGGCACCATCTGGCGCACCGGCTCGCAGTGCCGCGCTGGCCAGAACTCGCGCTGCGCCGGCGGAGCAGATCTTAGCTCGTGGATGGGGACTCACAATGATTGCGTTGCGAGTCAACAGCGCGCAAATTATCTTGAAGAGGACCGTGGACACCGGGTTGGTCGACGGCGTGAGCGCAAACACCACGCCGGCCGGCCGCGCCACCGCGACCAGCCTGCGCACTGGATCAAGGCGCGTACCGACCAAGAGCTCGCGGCGGTAGTACCCAAAGGTGCCGCGGGTGCACAATTCAATCTGCGTCCGCTTGTCCTCAGCCACTCCGAAGCCGGTTTCCCGCACGGCTTTTTCGGCGTAGTAGGCCGCCCTGGCGAAGCCAGCCTCGGCGGCTGCGTGTGCGATCCGGAGCGTTCGCTCCCGGTCTAATCGGGAGAAGGCGCCCGCGGCCCAGCGCGCGCGCCCGACCATCATGCGCACCCGCGCAAGGTCCAGTGCAAGCTCGTTCGCGGCGTCAGGCGCGATCAGTTCTGCCATGTGCGAGCTCCCGTTGAATTCCGCCCGAGATCTTCATCGCCGCTCACGGAAGACCCGCCCGCTGCGCCTCTTGGATGGTCGGATCCGGAAAGAGCCCCCGTTTTTTCATCGCGCGCTTGCTTGAGGCGGTTGCGGCCGACCGCGTGGCCAACCTCGGTAACGAGCTCGGCGGAGCGCCGCGCCGCGGGCGATCGACGAGCATTCTCGGGCCGCGCCCGCTTGCGCAACCCGCGCACTTCCCGCCGCGCCTCGCCGATCGACACCTCGACTCGATCAAGCAGCTCTTCGCACAGCTCGCGCGGCATAAGAATGCCCGGTTTAAACTGAAGGACACGGGGATCAAGGCTCGAGAAGATAGCCCAGACTCCGTTGCGGTACAGCGCCCTCATCACGTACATGGCGCCGCGCGGATGGTCGAATTCCAGGCCCATGACCAAGCCATTCTGGCGGATGCCGATGAAGAAGTCGCGGTAGAGGGCCTGTATCTCGCGCAGCCCGGCGCCGATCAGTTCGGATATATACTGCACGAACGAGCGCACCTCGGGCCGCTGGCATATCTCCAGCACCTTGAGCGCCACGACGCAGCCGAGCTCGGCGCCGCCCGTCGTTGACATATGGCCAAAGCCGTCTTGCTTGAGCCAGCCTGCGTGACGCTTGCCGACCACAGCGCAGGCGAGCGGATAAATGCCGCCGCCGATACCTTTGGCGGTCACCAAAATATCCGGCTCCACGCCGTATTTCGTGATTGCCCACATCTGCCCGGTGCGCATCAGTCCGGTCTGGACTTCGTCGGCGATGTAAAGCGCGCCGTACTTCTCGCACAACCGCTTGACCCCGGGTAGATAGCCCTCTTTGGGCATGGGAAAGCCGTAGGTCGCCGGAATCGTCTCCATAAGCACGCCCGCCGCGTCGCGCCCCTTGAGTGCCCGCTCCATAGCGTCGAGATCATTGAACGGCACCTGCGCGAAATCTTGCGGCGCACCTTCGCTGAGGAACAATTTCGAGAAGCGCTGGTCCCCGGTGCATACGGCGAGCCCCGTGTGGCCATGATAGGCCTTGATGATGGAAACGATCTTGCGTCGCTGCCTGGCGTGCCGCGCGGTCTTTATCGCGATGTCAATCGCTTCGCCGCCCGCACTACCATAGATCGTGTACTGCAGCTCGCCCGGGCAAACTTTGGCCAACTCTTCGGCGAGCGCCGTGCGCGCCAACGAGGGAAAGTGATGATTCCCGATGTCGAAGCGTTTCATCGCCTCGATCAGCGTCGCGATCAGCTCCGGGTTGCGGTGGCCGAGATTGTAAGTGCCGCCGTTCAGATGCACGTCGATAAGGCGTTTGCCGCTGATATCGTAGAGGAAATATTCTTCGCGCCGATCGATCACCAGATCGATGCCAAAGTCCTTCCAGAACTGAGTCTTACCAGGGTTCCAAAAGGTTTTGGACCGTTCAAAGAAGTCCTCCTTCGAGGCGTATGACCTGAAGCCGTAGTTGTACATCGACGCTCCTCCGAGCGGGCGCGAAGGCGCTCGCAGTGTGCGCTGTTAAGGCCGCGTCTGACGGCCCCGCGCGAAAAGGGGTGCTCTGGCTGGACCTGTTTTTTTCTATTCCAGCGCCATGAGCGACTCCGGAAGCACTTGGCCGCCGTCGATGACCAGAGTTTGGCCGGTGATGTAGGCGGCCTCGTCCGAGGCAAAAAACAAAGCTGCATGAGCGACGTCTTCAATCGAGCCTAGTCGCTTCAGCGGAATCGAAGCGGCCATCTTTTCGAGATAATCGGCGCCAAGGCCGTCGAGACCCTCGGTTTTGATGTTGCCGGGCATCACCGCGTTGATGGTAATGCTGTACGGGGCGAGCTCGATCGCGGCTGTGCGAATAAAGCCGAGTTGGCCGGCTTTGCTGGCGCCGTAATGCGCCCACCCAGGGTATCCGGTAATCGGTCCGGTGATTGACGATACCACCACGATCCGCCCCTTGCCCTTGCGCTTCAGCGCCGGCAGGCAGGCCTTGATGGCCAGGAACGTTCCCTTGAGATTGACCGAGAGAACTTCGTCCCAGCACTCGGGTGTGAGGTCATCAAGCTTGGCGGCAGGGTAAATTCCGGCGTTGGCGCACAAAATGTCAATCCCGCCGTGGCGCTCGACCGCCGCCTCGGCCATGCGCTGCATGTCGGTCCAGTTGCCGACGTCGGCAGCTAAGGCCGAAGCCATGGCGCCTGTCGCCCGCAGTTCGCTCATCGCCGCCTCGGCAGCTCCGGGGTTACGCGCGACACCGAGCACACGGGCGCCATTTTTCGCAAAGACCCGCGCAATTCCCCTGCCGATGCCCTTACTGGCGCCGGTGACAATGACGGATGACCCCGCGATCGATGTCAGCATCGATAACCTCCTTTATCAGGGCCCCGGCCAGTTCGCGCCACCGCCCGCGGCGTGCCCCGCAACAACCGTCAGCGCGGGCCCAAGGAACGCCCGCCGCAGCCGTTGCGGCGGACGCACGCCGGCTCGCCCGCCCCGCGGGTTTCTACTTTTGCGCGGGCGCCATCTCCTTTGGCTGGATGGCGCTCAACTGGCGGGAGCCGCGCGGCCGCAGATGACGCCCGAGCGCTTCCAGGCCGCCATAAAGGCCGTTAGGCCACAGGACCGCAAACAACACGAGCATCAAACCCAGCCCGAGAAGCCTCCACTCGACGAACTCTTTCAAGACCTCGTCCACCACCATGAGAGCTGTAGCCCCGAGTAACGGCCCCCATATTTGTCCGACTCCGCCGATAATCATCATCGACAAGAGAAAGAGGGTCTGCGAGAGATAAAGGGTGTTGGCCCCCATCACCCGGAAATGTCCGGCGTAAACCGCCCCCGCCAAACCGGTAAACAGCGCCGAAGCCGCGAAAACCAGAAGCTGATATTTGAACCGGCTGATGCCGCGAGATATGGCATAGACGGCGTTGTCGCGCATTGCCTGGAATGCAAGCCCCAGGGGGCTGCGGATGATGAACACCGAGAAGATCGTGGCCGCGCAGAGCACCCCCAGCGCGAGGAAATAGTCGCCGAAGGCCGTGTACTTGTAAGGCAAGAGCTGGTGAAAACCGAAGTCGCCGTACCCGGTCAAACCTCGCGTCCCGCCGGTGAAGTTGCGGCAGGTAACTCCTTCCATATAGAAGCACTCGGTGTCAGTGATGATTAGCAAATACATAGTTTGCGTGATCGCCAGCGTGAGCAGCGCCACGTACGCGCCCCGCAGCCGCAAGCACGCGACGCCGACCAGCGCGCTGAAGATCGCCGCCGCCAAGCCGCCGGCGAACATCGCCAGCCATAGCGACCAGCCGAGGTAAAGCCCCAGCATCCCGGTCGCGTAGCCGCCAACCGCGAAAATGGCCATCTGGGCCAGCGAGAATACGCCCGCCACACCGAACACCAGGTTCCATTGGGTTACCACTGTCGCCCAGACAAAAAACAGCGTCATCTCCTCGATAACGTAACGAGTTGGCCATGCGAAAGGCACGAGTATCGCCACGATGAGGGCTAAAAGACCGATGGTTGCATCGCGCCTCATCGCACCGCCGCAGGGCTTAAAACCGCTGTGTCGAACCGCGGCCGAACACGCCGTAAGGTCGCCAGACAAGCGTGAGAATGATGAGCAACAGCATGGCGGGGAAGCCAAAACGCACGCCGAGAAAAAACTGCACGGCCGCTTCGAAGATGCCCAGCGCGAAGGCCGCGTATAGGGCGCCATAGATGTTGCCTAATCCGGCCACGACGCACACGATAAACGCCTTGAGCATAGGGTCGTATCCCATCGTGGGCGCCAACGTAGTAATGGTGCTGAGCATCACCCCGGACAGCGCGGCCAGCACGCCCGCGATTGTCAGAACCTGGAGGTATACGACCTTTACCGGTACGCCCATCAGCAGAGCGGCGGCGCGGTTCTGCGACACGGCCCGGATCGCCCGGCCCATCCTGGTGCGCTCAAGCACCCATCCCACCGCTATCATCGCGACGATCGACATAACCAGAATGCCGATGCTCTCGTAAGGGATGTAGGTAGCGGCGATATTTACGCCCCCCTCGATACGTATCGGCTGCCTGAGCGGATAGGCTCCGAAGGTTTGCAGCACCACGTTCTCGAAAATCAGAGCGAGACCGACGGTGGCGATGATGACGTTGGTCTCGAAGGTCGCGCTTTCGAGCATGAATCGAACGACGAAGAAATAAGTCCCAGCGCCAACGGCGGCGCCCGCAAGAGCGGCTAAAGCGAGTGCGAGTGGCGCGGACATGCCCAAGAACACCGCGCCGGCGTACGCGGCGTAGCCACCGACCACCAGAAAGGCGCCCTGCGCCATGTTAAGCACGCCAACCGCACCCCATGCGAGCGATAAGCCGATCGTGCTTATTGCGTACATCGCTCCCAGCGTGAGTCCGCTCACCAGAATCTGCACAAAGGTGTTCACGGACGCGCGTCAGCTCCCCAGGTAAGTCTCAAGCAAGTCTTGATGATCGAAGAGCGCATGCGGCGCGCCCTCCCAAACGATGCGTCCGTCGTCGAGAAGGTAGACCAGGTCGGCGATGTCCACGATGCGGTTGGCGTTCTCCTCGACCAGCAGAATCGTCCGGCCGCGCGCCTTTAGATTGGCGATTACGGAGTACACTTGATCTATCGCGAGCGGGGCGAGCCCCAGCGAAGGCTCGTCGAACATTAAAAGCTCACCGCCGGACATCAGCCCGCGGCCGATCGCCAGCATGCGCCGTTCGCCGCCCGACAGTGTGTTCGCGGTCTGGAGCCGCCGCTCCCACAACGCCGGCAACAGCCCGTAAACCTCCTCCAGCCGCCGAGACGCCACCGCGTTCGCCGCCGGAAGGTACGCCCCCATCATCAGGTTGTCCGCGACGCTCATCGCGGAAAACAACAAGTCGCCTTGCGGGACGTGCACGATGCCCTGTGCGACTATGTTGTTCACTCGCCGGCCGACGATGCTCGTTCCGCCGAATCGAATATCGCCGGCCGTTAACCGCAGCAGTCCGGAGACGCAGCGCAGCAGCGTCGTCTTGCCATGGCCGTTAGGACCAATCAGCGTGGCCAGTTTGCCTTTGGCCAGCGTCAGCGAGACGCCGCGCAATACCTCGTGGTCCCGGTAGCCCGCAACCAGGCCGCGAATTTCGAGCAGCGCCGGAGCATCCATCGTCATGAAGCGGCCACGAGCTGGGACAACCGCCGCGCCGTGGCGTCGCCCAGATATACCGAGACAACCGTAGGATCGCGCACCATACCTTCGGGTGAACCCTCGTAGATCTTTTCCCCATGCTGCATGATAATAATCCGCGCGCAGAGCTGGACCATGAACCGCATGACGTGCTCGATCAGAACGATCGTCAGGCCGCGGCCTGACAATGATCGAACAACCTTCATCACTCGATCGATTTCGCTGGGATTAAGACCACCCACCGGCTCGTCCAACAGCAACAGCAAAGGCTCGGTCGCCAGCGCGCTGGCGAACATGGCAAGTTTACGGTCAAGTATGGGCAGATTCCTGATGGGAACCTCCGCGCGCTCGCGCAACCCAACCGCCTCCAGCGCGCGATCGGCCCGCGCAAGCGTGCCGCGATCGAAGACCAGCGGCGGCATCAGACGCAGTCTATGGCCGTAGGCCGCGCCGATCACGACGTTCTCACGCAGCGTCATGCTGTCGAAAGCGGCAACGGATTGGAACACACGCGCAAGCCCGCGGTGGCAAAGCTCCTGAGGCGAGGCCGTGATCACGTGCTCGCCATTGAATAGAATAGAGCCGGCATCGGCCGGCTGTAGCCCGGCGATGACGTCGAACAAGGTGGTTTTGCCGGCGCCGTTGGGCCCGCCGATACCGACTATTTCTCCCGCGCGCACGTCGAAGCTGAGCGCCCTCACGGCTGCCATCGCGCCATAGTATTTCGACACGCCTTGACATGACAGCAGCGCCGCGGAGTTACCGGCGGCCATGTCACCCTCTCATCCACGGCGGCAGCTTGAAGCTAGCAGTCTGGTAAGGCGGCGGAGCGATCAGCTCGGGCTCCTTCTTGTAATCCTGGATCTGCAGATATTGATGCGGCATGCCCAGCGAAGGATCCTTCGTTGCGTCGGGATACGGAATGGCGGCCTGCTCCGGGACGAAGAAGCGCGTCGTGCCCATCACGCCGCGATAGATCATCGTGCGCAGCCGGTCCGCTACCTTGCGATTCTGATCGAATTCGCCGGGTCCGCTGGTGCCCCCGGCGACCGCCGCCGCGAGCGCGTAATAATGAGCGCTATCGTACACCTGCGCCGCGACCAATGGGCTGGCCGAAGGTCCGAATCTCTTCTTGTAGCGCCGATTGAAATCCTCGCCGATCTGGTCGCGCAGCGAGGCGATCACGGTTGAGTAGAGCACGCCATTGGTGGCCTTGCCGCCGATTTCGCGAAAGGCCGCCAGCGACGGCCCGTACTGCATGTAGACGAGGCTGCCGGTCGGGTTGGGGGTGAACTGCAGCATGAACTGTGCTAGGTCTTGCGGCACCCAGTGGGTGACCGCGACTACCGCAGGCGGGTCGTTGCGAATCTTCGCCAGCGTCGGCCCCCACTCCGAGATCGGCACCACGACGGTCTCGGATAAGCTGATCTTCCAGCCATAGTTCTTGGCCTTCGCTTTGATAGCATTGGCGATGACCACGCTGTAGTTCTGGGAGCCCGTGACCACCGCGATTTTGTTATTCGGCCGCTTCCAGTGTCCTGATTCCCCCAGGCCATTGAGGAAAGCGAGCAGACCTTCACCGTACCAGTACTCGGCCGGATCGCCCATGAAGATGCCGAAGTACTTTTTCGGATTCTTGCCGACCGTGCTGTGATGGACGATGTCGGTGTTGTGATGGATGTAGATGATGCCGGCGTCGGCGATGCTGTCATACTCGGCCGTGACGGCGCCGGTGTTATAACCGTTTACGATAGCGTGCACGCCGTAGCGGTCGATGAGCCGCTGCATCGCCGGAATAATGTTGTCAGCGCCCTGTTCCTTAGTGTCCTCGAAGTGCGGCTCAAGCGGCCGACCGAGGATGCCGCCGAGCATGTTTATCTCGTCGCAGGACATCTCAAGCGCGCGTTTGAACTCGATGCCGTCGGCGGCCGCCCACCCGGTCAGCGGCACCCCCGCGCCGATCGGGATCGGCTTGTTGTCAGTTGTCTTGCCGGCTTCCTTGGCTTGGCTATTGATCGCCGCGAGCATGCCGCTTCCGAGCGCGACGCCTGCGCTTGCGGCCGCGCCGACCGCGCGCTTGAGGAAGTTGCGCCGGCCCGGTTCCGTCGCTGCAGCGTTTTCGCCGCGTGCCATGGGGATTTTTGTGTGCATCTTTGTTTCTCCTGGTCTTAACGTTTCGCGATGCAATTGCGCTCCGGCTCCCGGCACCGGCGCTGGGCTCAGAACGGTCTTTCGTCGAGGAACCGCCTGAGCACGTTGCTCGTAATCCGGGACACGTCGTTGTCGTAATTGTGGTGCGAAAGGCTTCCCGCCCAAGCGATAGAGCCGGTGGCGAACACCGCTCCGCCGCTTGGAGTTTCGTAAAACACGATATCGGCGCGGACCAAGTCGTTTTCCCCACCGCACAGGCCGGGAGCGTTGATCAAGATCTCCTCTAACACGACCATATAGATCGGCGTGTGGTTCTCGGAAGAAGCCAGCACGAGCGCGTTTGGCGGTGTGCCCAGCAGGCGGTCGGCTCGATCTAATTCAAGACCGGCCGCGCCTCCGCCGATCAGGCCGAAATTGCCGATCAGTTCATCCTTGTCGACTCCCTCGAAGATGAAATTCACGCGTGAGTCGAAACTTTCTTTGGTGCGGCGATAATACGAGGAGAGGTCGAAGCCTTGCGCCGAGAACCCGACTCCGGCCATCTTTTGCGGGGCGAGACCTTGACGGCGCCAGAGCCCGCCGTGCTCCCCGGTAAAGCTGTGGTAATATTCGCCGGGCTCGGCGGCCCAGGCGCGAATGCCGCCCTCGGCGCGGCGCACCTCAATTACACCCGGCTTGGTCGGATGGTACGCGATGCGCCAGTACCACGCGTTGCCGCCGGTATAGATAAGCCGCCCACCGGCCTTTTTAAACGCGTCGAGCGCATCCCACATTTGCTTCGACCAGTACTCGTGATGAGTCGAGGTCATGAAAACGCGGTAAGGCGCGATTGCCTCGTAGCCTTCGGCGTGCAAGTCTTCGTCGGTAATGCAGTCGTAGTCGAACTTCATCGCCTCGAGCCAGTCGATGATGTGTGTGTCCGCGTTCATCTGCCAGAGCGAGGAGCCCTTGCCTCCCAGCCATGATTGATATTTCGGCCGCATTGTCAGAATCGGCCTAAGCCGCGAGGAGTAGCATACGCCGCTGCCGTCCGAGTGGGTGTCGTAGCAAGAGTAGCCGTATTCGCGGTGTTCGTGGAGAAATACGTCTACGGGCTGAAGCGCGACGACGCTGCCGGTCAGGAGCTCCGCGAGTGCGGCATCGGTGGCCATGTGCTCGTTTGCATAAGCCATGTAGCTAGCCGTAGGCACCACGAAGACCAGTTTGGATGTGGCTTTCCCGCGCTCCGGTCTGATTACGAACGGTATAAAGTCCTCGTCGTCTTCAGTCGCGACATGCGCGGCGTAGAGGCCGCTTTGGAGACCTGCCGGTGCGGTGAAAGCGAAGTCGGCCTCCCATCCGGCGTCGTAGAGGTCGTCGTCGTGAAAGTGGATGGCCCCATACTGCTCGGGTTTGTGCCGCCAGCACATTTCTTCGCCGGTCCAGTTCCAGCCGGTCATCGCGCGGGCGGGGAGATTTAGCGTCTCGCCGTGGTGACGATTGGGTGACACGTCGATGATTTGCTCTGTAGTGATTTGTTTGGAGAAGTCCCATAGCCCCACGATCGCGCTGCTCAGCGAATGAGGTGGATCGCCGCCGCGCAGTTGCTCCATTTCGAGTCGAGACAGCACCCGGTCGGCTAGCGATGGCCGATCGATCTTCCCGTTGTAGTGCCCGTCCGTCCGCGCGCGGCCGTTGGACGTCTGTGCGTAATGGGCGGCGACGACAAACGGCGCGCCGTTGGCATGACGCGGCCTCACCTTCGCGGTGCGTCGCAACTCGGCCGACGTGTCTACCTTGGCATACGCCACTAGCGGGTCCTGATAGAGGCAGACCTCGCCGTTTGCCGCGTTGTAGCTGGCAGCCACGAAATACCACTCTCTGGCCAGCATTACCTTGCCGGTCCGGACGTCTTCACTCGCGCCTGTGCCGTCGCCGAGCGTGAGCACCAACCCACCTTGGTCATCGAGGCCGAGAATAAAGCCCGCGCCTGACTTGGCGTTCCAACGGCTTAATATGCTCTGACGCCCTTTCTCCGGAGTGGTCGGCCACACCATCGCTTGGACGGAAAAGCTGCCTAGCTGCTCAAAGGCGCGGTGGTTGGGGATGACGATGCACGAACCAGGGCATATCGCTTGCTTGCGTCCCTTGTAGGTGCCCTCGAGGTCGCTCTTAACCGCCCGCTCTTTATATCCTGGGCCCTCGGGATTGGTGTCGCCGTGAATAATCCGCACAAGGCGCGCCTTGTAGTTCGAAGCCTTTTCGCAGGACACCATGAACCGAATCGTCTCGCTTGGGCACACACTAATCTTGTCGCTATAACCCATGATTTGTTTCATTTTTCGTGCCTCCGCGTCGTATGCCGCGCCCGGCGCTCCAAAATCGCGGCCTCAATCGCCTAGATTCTCGCCTGCGTATTTCGCCCAACGCTGTTTGAAAACATACCACTCGGCCTGTTCAATCGACTGGAAGACCTCCTCGGTCATTCGAATGCGTTCGCCACGCGCGCCGGGCAGTACGGCCAGCGTCCATTCTCGATGTGGGCGGGTGCAGATTAAGACGTACTTGCCCGCCATCGGCTCGCCGCGAAACAAATTCAAGATGCGCTGCAGATTGGGGGAATGATGCCCGATGGGGGTCTTCTTGAACTCCTCGACATACGCTTTGTCCTCAGGTCTTATTTGGTACATTTGAGCCTCCGACCTGCCTGGCCTTCGCACCGCGGACGAGCAATCATCCGCTCGTCGGCTGAGACACCCCTCGGCATACAGTAACTGACCTTATATTGTGTATCGCTCCGATGGCTTGACAGACGATAACAAATCCTTGACAGCGGTGGAGCGGCGGGTGATTGCGTTCAGCCGAAACGGCGCAGGTAGTCTTCAGCCAGATGACAAGTGATCTCGGTAAATGGGACGCCGTGCTGGCGAGCGAGGTCGGTCTCGGCGTGAGAGCCTATCCACGCGACCAGTAGCAAGCGGCGCAGCATTATGAACGTTGGGATCTCCGCGGCTTCCTCGCGCGCAAGGCGAGCGGCTTTTCGATATCCGATGGTCCAGGCCTCGACCAACTCCGGCACGTCCCGATGATGCTCAATAAAGCTCAGCGCCGCGCCGAGGTCGTAGAGATGCCAGCTAAAGCCGCAGTCGTCGAAATCGATGACCTTGGTCCGTTCTCCTTCAACCAAGAGATTGGCCAGCCGCAGATCGGCATGGACGAGCCCAAAGCGATCCGGTGGCGCGCCGTATGCCTCCAGCCGGCGCCTTATCGTGGCCGACATGCGCTCCAGGATGCGGCTGCGCGCGCCATGCACGCCCAGTCCGTCTTGCCAGCGCCCCCAGATCGGCCGCTCTCCAAGCGTCGTCTCATAGTCCCACCGCTGGCGCACGAACCCGACCGGCCGACGCCACGCCCTCGCCTGCAGATGCATGCGCGCGGTAATCTCGCCAAGCCGCTCGAACGCGGCGCGCAGATCGTGTTCGCTCGGCTCCCGTCCGTGCAAAAATTGGAACATCACGGCATGGCGCGGCTGAGGCAGTTCAGGGCTGTGCAGGGTCTGGATCAACGAACCGTCCTTGGCCGCAATGGGTTCGGGCGTCTCGACCCCCGCTTCACAGCGCAGCGCGGTCATCCACAGCAGCTCCGAGCGAATCGCCTCGAAGCTGTGATACCCGAGGCGATGCACCCGCAGGATTGTCAGCACCCCGTTCGTCGGGTTTTCCACGCGAAACGTGGTGTTCTCGGAATGATTAATTGCAGTTACGATCGTCTGTTTCGGCAGGCCGTAGTGCTCTACCGCGGCCTGAGCTAGGCGATGAATTCGTACCAGGAGCTCTTGCGTCGAAATCGCCTCCATCGCTTTAGTCAATTTCCCATCCGGATCGGATGCTGTTGCTATTAACCCATCGGAGAGCGTCCGAGTAAGCCGCCTTACGAATCATAGTCAGCTTGGCAGCGCGCCGCTTGACCGCGCGAAACGGAGATTTGACAGTCACGCGCACGTGACACCGGCAGGAAAGGCGAGCGCGCATTCCACGGCATCTTCGCCGCACTTTTAAAAGTTGGTCCGAGCGGCCTGGCGGGCCGCAGTCCAGTCGCGCAGGGCCGCGCGCGTGGTGCGAAAGGCGATCTCTTTCCAGGGGATAAGCTCTGGCGCGAAGTAAGCGACCTCGGATGCTTCCTCGGAGGTCCTCGGCGGCTTGTCTGTCGGCGCGGCGAGGTAAACCGCGACCACCGTGGGCGGCCGCGGCTCGCTCCAATAAAGACCCAACAAATTTTCTACTCGCACATCCATCCCCACTTCCTCCAGTGTCTCGCGCGCCGCGGCTTGCGCCGGACTCTCGCCCAAGTCCACGTATCCGCCGGGGAACGTCCACCGGCCGAGTTGCGGCTCGACGGCGCGGCGCAGCAGCAGCAGCACGCGGCCGTTTTCCACCACCAAGCAGCCGGCCACCAGTTTGGGGCTCAAAAAGGCAACGTAACCGCATCGCGAGCAGACCCGTTGACGGCGTCGGTCCGGCAACACGATGCGCGAGGTCATGGCGCCCCCGCAGAGCGCGCAAAAATTAATCTCGCGCGGATAGCGATGCTGGATGTAATGTTTTACCTCGACCGGCTCATCACGGCTCATGCGACTTCCCCATGCCGCGTCGGCCAAGCGGTTGCCGCTGAGCTCGGCGGCAACGGCCTTTGCCGTTTATCATCCCGCGGCCGCGCGCGCCGACGAGCGCCCCGCGTTTAGCCCGTCAGTCGGCGCGCAAACGCCTCGGCGACCAAAAGCAGCATCGCCATCACCAGCAAGGCGAACCGCCCGGAGACGCGCCGCTCCAGCGTCGGCCGTGAAAGCGAGACCTCGTTCACGGAAGGATTGAGGCGGCCGCCGGTAGCGCCGGCCAGACGCTCCAGCAAGCCGTAGTTAGGATACGGCCGCGCCAGCTCCGCGAGCACAGCCGGGCTT
Source organism: Deltaproteobacteria bacterium (assembly GCA_021831785.1). GTDB lineage: Bacteria > Desulfobacterota > Binatia > Binatales > Binataceae > JAJYYI01. The sequence goes on from JAKBMB010000006.1 coordinate 77,630, forward strand.
ACGGTGTAGGCCATCGGCGGAAAGGCCGCGTCCTCATCTTTGGCGCCGGACTTGAGCGTGATTTGGTAGACGCCCGGCTCGGGAGCATCGAGGCTCGCGCTGAGTTCTCCCGGGGCGTCCTGCGAGAGCGTCATCTGCGCGCTGCTCCCGTCGGGGCGTTCAACCGTCGCGCTTAGCGTGGGCAGCAAACGCTCGGTCTCGGGGCTATAGCCAATAAGCTTGAATCTGAGCTGGCCGTTGTCGTAGCCGAGCTCGACGGCGTAGTTGGCCGCCGGCGCCTCGGAGCGCCCCGCCATCCAGCCCAGCATCTGATCCCAGAGACGATAAAAGACGTTGGCCCGCAGCCAATCGGCCGACCAGCGCCCGCCGGCGTCGGTGGTGACCGCCAGCGTTTTGCCCGCGCCGAAATGCCAGCTTGCAACCAGGGGCTCGCGCCGGCCGTCGTGCTCGACGTAAGCGTCGAGCCGCGCACCGGGCTTAAGCTCCGTGCTCACGTAGCCCTTAATCGGGGGCAACACGTCACTGCCGGCGCCCTTGAGCAGCGAATCGCCCGGCGTTACGCGCGGGCGGAATTCCTTCTCGACCATCGTCAGCTCGCCGCCGTGCTGGTCCACGTCGCGAATCGTTATCTCGGGCAGCGTGCTGGGGCTGTCGGTCTGGTAGAACGCGCCGCCGCCGTAGCGGCTGATCGCGGCCAGCAGGTCCACGTTGGCCTCGCGGCCGATTGCGATCGTCGAAATCGTCACCGCCCCTTTGCGATGCATGTTGGAGACCAGGTCGTAGTACATATCCGCGGTGCCGCCGGTCTTGCCGTCGGTCAAAATCACCACGTGCTTTATCGACGCCGGGCTCGAGGCGAGGCCGCGATAGGCCTCCTGGAGCGCTGGCAGCAGGTACGTAGTGCCTTGCGCTCTCAACCGATTGACCATTTCGGCCAAGTACGGCCGGCTGGTCCTGACCGACTGAAGCGGCACGACTACGAACGGCTGCGAGTCGAAACCGATCACGCTCAAGAAGTCGTCGTCGTTAAGCGAACGCGCCGCGGCGAGCGCGGCGGCCTTGGCGTATTCGAGCTTATTGTCGCGGCCCATCGATCCCGACTTGTCGATTATGATGACCAGCGCGCGCTGCGGCTTGCGGCGCTCGGGGGGCTTCATTTCCACCGGAAACGCGCGCGCAAGCCGGCTTTCCGTCCAGCCGCCGAGACCGAAGCTGCGGTCGCCGCCCACCATCGCCAGCGAGCCGCCGCGCTCGGCGTAAGCGAGCAGGTCGCGGCGCGCGGCGGAAGCCAGCTCGGCGCGCGCGACATTGTTAAGCAAGATCGCTGCGTAGCCGCTAAGCTCGTCCAGCGACTGGCCGGGCTCCGGCGCGATCACTTCGGCGTCAAGACCGCGTTGGCGCGCCACGCTTTGCAGATAGCGCGCCTCGCGCGGCTTTCCGGTCAGAATCAGGACCTTGCGCTGCGCGCCAATCCCGACCCATCCGTCAAGCGAGTCGTCCTCGCCATAAGCGTCTTGCGCGCGGTCAGCGGGGACGAAAGCAGCGCGATACGAGCGCAGCCCGGCGCTCTGCGCGCGAACGGAAAAGTCGACCCGCGTGAATCCCGGGGCCAAGACCACCTGGCGGGTCTCCAACGGCTTATCCTTTTCGAACAACTCGACCTGTCCCGCCGCCGGCGCGCGGTTCGAGTTTAGCATCGTGACGCTCACGACGAACTGTCCGCTCGTAGCCAGCGCGTGCGGCAAACTCATGGCGGTCATCGCTACGTTGGGCAAAGCCGCGGGCGGCGGCGGCGAAAAAATGTAAAGCCTGCTTTGGGTCGCGGCCAAGGCGTCGAGCGCAAGCTGCGCCTGCCCGCGGTTTTCCCATCCGTCGGTCACCAGGACGGCGGGCCCCGCGGCGCGCCCGCGCGCGCTCGCCAGCGCGCGCAGAGCGGTCTCCAGATTGGTCGCCTCGGGCGCGCAGCGCGCGCAGCCCGCGCCGGTGAGCGCCTTGACCGCCGCGCCGACCGTGGCGCGCTCGGCGCGGCCGCCGAAGATGATCGCCGGGTCGTCGTCGCGAAATTTAAGCTCTTTGCGCACCAGTGCCGTGGTCCACTGGCGCATCGGCTCCGCGATGCTGCGCGAAAGGTCGAGCAGCGCCGGCCGCGCCTGGCCCTCGAACCGGCTGATGCGCTGCGGGTCGCCGAGGGCGAGCACCATCAACGCGAGCATCGCGGCCCGCATCAGCGGCGCGATCATCCGGCGCGGCGCGCGCGCTTGCCACAGCGACCATGCGAGCAGAAGGCCGACCCCAAACAGCAGGTAGAGCGCCGACGGGTGGAGCCACGTCACCCCGCGCGCAAGGTCCTCCCACCTCACGACAAGATTCCTCCGGTGGCGCGGCGGCGGCGATGAGCCAGGGCGGCCTCCAGCGCGGCCAGCGCCAAGGCAGCGGCGATGAGCTTCGGCGCCAGATACGACTTGGTCTCGATCTCGACCGGCGCGCCGGCCTCCGGCGCCAGCGTAACTTCGAGCGGCGCGGGGCTCGCAAGATTCGATTCACTCAGAGTGTCGAAATTTACCGCACGCAGCGTCCGGCGCTGAGCACCGAGCAGTTGATAGATTCCCTGCTCGACCGCCCCGTCGAACACGCTTGCGGGACGCACTGCGAAGGTGGCGCCGGAAGGCGCGATGATGCGCGCGACGTCCGGGGGAATGCGCCACGGCCGGCCGGCGCGATAGGCCTCGGCGGGCGACAGCAGGCGGCCGAGATAACTCAAAACGTTTAGCGTGAACACCGACATCGGCAAATTGAGCTTCCCCAGGTAGGGGAACGGCACGAAACCGAGCGCGACATAACGCCGGCCGTCGCGCTCGCCGGTCAGGACGAGACCGCCGCTCGCGCCGTCGGCGACCGCCTCCATCCACGGATGCGGACCGAAGAACTCGCCACCGCGCGGCTCGAACAGGCGAAAATTGACGCCGTCCGTGAGCGGGTTTGGCCGCCGCCAGCCCATAAATTGGACCGCCGCGGCCGGCTGCGTGACGAAGCCGAACGGCGGAGTTGAGCCGGGCGGCATCACCAACAGGGCGTTCGCGTCCGGCAGCTCCTTGGGTGCCGTGTACTCGAAGATCGCGACGTCGGCGGACAACGAATCGTCGGGCGTGTATTTTTCCGGCGCCTCGACCCGTACGCGAACGCCGGGCAGCGCGTCGAGCCCGGCGGCGTCGGACGCCACCGGCGACACGAACAAAATGCTCATCTCACCGCCGCTGCCGGGCACGGCGTACGCGGTGTTATCGAGCGCGAACTGGTCGGCGGGCTCAAGCTGCAAGCGAAAGAAAGGGGCCGCCGGAAGGTGGGGAAAATCTACCGCGGCGAGCGCGCCTGGCGCAAGGTTGAGCTCCTTTACGGCCAGCGGTTTGGCGGCGTCGCTCACGGTCAAGCGCAAAGCGGCTGCCTGCGCGCCGAAGTTCGCCGCCGCCGCCCGCGCCTTCACGGTCTGACTGTCCAGAGCCTCGCGCTCCACGGTAAACGGACCCAGGGCGAAATTCGCGATGGAGGCTCCGATTGTCAGTCCCACGACGCGGCCGGGCGCTGTCGGCTTGAGCGGATGGCTGCTGACAACCACGATTTGCGCATACCTGGTGCCATCGGCGAGCCGCGCGATCAGCTCGCCGACGGCGCCCAGGTCCTCAGCAGCGTCGAGCGGCTTAAGCGCGCCGAGCGCCACCCTCGCTCCGCTCTCGCCCAAAAGCGGCGGGCCCAGCGGATGGGGAAGCGGAGCGGTCAGGTAGACCGTGATTTCATCCTTGCTGCCGCTCAAAAACGCAAGCAGACGGGCGCGCGCGGCGTCGAACCTTGATTGTCCCGACGGCATCCTGGCCTGCATCACGGCCGAGTTGTCCAGCACCACCGCGATTGGCTTTCGCTTGCGCGCCAGGTAGGGCTCGGCGGCCGCGAGCGCCGCCGCGACGAGGATCGCCAGCTCCGCGAAGAACATCCAGTCCAACCGCGGACGGCCCCACTTTCTGCGGCCTTGGCCGGCGCCCAGCGCTCTAAAGGCGAGCAGGCTTGAGACCACGACGCGATTGGGCCGCTCGCGCACGAGGTAGGCGAGCACCAGCACCGGAACCAAAGCGCCCAGCCATAAACCGAACGGATAGAGCAGTCCCATCTGCCCGCGGCTACTCCCCGGCTACAAGGTTATACCGGCTTGCCCACGTTGGGCCGCCCGAATGCACTCTACGGCGCCTTTCGCGGCCGCCGGCGCCGGCGCGCGTCAACGCTTCTCGCATAACTTCAGGCGGCTGGCGTCCAACCCAAACGCCTCGCGCCGAGCTAAATATGTCCGGCGAGACGCGCACCCCATGATACTTACAGCTCGAAGCACCGACGGAAGCATCTACCGGCAGGCGTATCCAAAGGACAACGGCCGCGCCCGAGGTCGCCTGCACTCTCGCTGGCGCGAGCTCCTCGCCGCCCGCCCAAGCGGCGCAAAGCCGGCGCGACGGCTTAGTCGAAAGAGCAAAGCATTAATTCACTAGGTCGAGCTGAGCGGCCGCTTTGATAAAAAATTCTTCAAACGACTCGCCGGTGTTGTAGAACGCGTAACGCATGCCTTGCCTAAGGCATACGGCGCGAATCTCGCGCGCAAGCCTCAAAAGCGTCTCATGGTATCGCGCGCGTTCTTTTTCGCTTACCGAAAGGCGCAGCCGTTCGCCGGTTTCGGCGTCGATCAGCTCGGCCTGGCCGTTTATACCTTGGCCTTTAAGTTCGCTCGCGCCAAGAACTTGAATCGCGCCTACGTCCATGTTGGCGGCGGCGAACAGCCCTAGCCCGCGCCTGATCGAATTGAACAGCATGAGAAAGTCGGAGACGACGAAGACCTTGCCGGCGCGCTTGATCAAGATTAGCTCTCGCGCGAGGGCCGCGGCCAAGTCAAGCGCCCCGGTGGGCTTGAACTGGACTAGGGCGCGCGCCAGTTCCGCAATCCGGCTGCGTCCCTGCACAAAGGCGGCGGCGGTGGGAACCGGCCGCCCGCTCAACATCCGCAGCATCACGCGGTCGCCCTCCGACAGCGCCACGTACGCCAGCGCCAGAGCGATTGCGACCGCCGCGCGAAATTTGTTGTCGGCGGCGGGATAAGCCATCGAGGCGCTGTCGTCGAGGAAAATATAGGTGAGCAAGTCTTCTTCCTCTTTGAACAGCTTGACGTAAAACTTGTCGGTTCGCGCGTAAAGTCCCCAATCGATATAGCGAAAGTCGTCGCCGAGCGCATAGGGACGGAAATCGCTGAACTCCAGCGACGAGCCCCGCCGCGGCGACAAGTGGGACCCGCGGCTCATCCCGGCGAACTCGCGCTTGCTGCGCATCCGCAGATGGTCCAAACGCGCGATGAGTTTGGGCGTCAATTCGGGAATTAGCTCGAACATCGCTAAATGCGAGGCCGCCGTAGCCGCTTGATTACATGGTCGAGAATCGTCTCCGCGCTGACATCCTCGGCCTCGGCCTGGAAGTTACGCAGCAGGCGATGGCGCAGGGCGGAGACGATCACGTCCTCGACGTCTTCGTAGCTCACGCTGACGCGCCCGCCGAGCAGCGCGTTGACCTTGGCGCCCATGATCAGGGCCTGGGCGCCGCGCGGGCTGGGACCGAAGCGCAGATACTGAGTCGCCTCGGGAATCGCGGCCGCGCTGCCCGGCGTGCATGAAGTAACAATCGCGATTACATACCGCTCCAGCGGCTCGGCGATCATTACTTCGCGCACCAAGGACTTAAGCCGCTCCACTTGCGCCGGCGCGTGGGGCGGGTCGAAAACGGCCTTTACCTGGGCCAGGGCGACGCCCGTGGTGCGGCTTAGAATTTCGCGCAGTTCCTCGGGCTTGGGCGGCGCGATCACCACCTTAAAGATAAAGCGGTCCATCTGCGCCTCGGGCAGCGGATAGGTGCCCTCCAGTTCGATCGGATTTTGCGTGGCGAGCACGAAAAAGGGCGGCGCGAGAAGGTAGGTGTTGCCGAAGACGGTTACCTGCCGCTCTTCCATCGCCTCGAGCACCGCCGATTGCGTCTTGGGCGTAGCGCGATTGATCTCGTCGCCAAGCACGATATGAGCAAAAATCGGCCCCGGTTTAAACTGAAAGTCGCGCCGTCCGTCTTCTTCCATCAGAACCTGGGTGCCGACGATATCCGAGGGCATTAGATCGGGCGTGAACTGAATGCGCTTGAAGCTCAGCCCGAGCGCTTCGCTGACCGTTTTTACCATCAGGGTCTTGCCCAGACCCGGCACGCCTTCGATGAGCACGTGGCCGCCGCAGAACAGCGCGCTCAACACCCTGCGAATCGTGGCTTGGTTGCCGACAATAACTTTGCCGACCTCGGCTTCGGCGCGTTTGAAAACCTCTCTGAACTCCGCCGCCCGCTCAGCCGGCGTCATCCTTGGAGCGACTCCCATCCTTGATAATCCCGTAATCCTATAGTCCTTATAATTGTCCCTGCCGCTAGCGCAGCAAATCGCGATAGCGCGGGGGAACTAGTTGCTGCTCTTGAGGATTCGCCGGAATAGGCCCCGCCGGCAAAGGCAGGTTAGCATACGGTGTGGTCGCTTTTGAGGGCGCCCCGCCGATTACAACTTTGCCGCCCGCGCCGGTCTGCGCAGTCTCGGGAATACGCACCATGACATAGCGCGCATCTTTGACTCCGAGCGGCGGGCCATGCTCGCCCGGCTGGTAAAATCGCGCATAAGCCGCGGGCACCGGAGTCTCCCCAAGGTGCGTGTCGCCGTGGCCGGTGCCGGAGTTTTTCGTTCCTAGGCCGGGCTTGGGTTTCGCCTCGCCGCCGGCCATCTCGCGGGCGCGCGGACCGGGCTCGCTTGCGCTCTTATTTTCAGGCGCTTGCCGCGGCTGGTTTCCGGGGCGCAATGCATTCTTTTCCGCTTCGCCGCCGTGTACCTGGTCGTGCTGGCCCTCGCGATTATTCTCGCCGGTCTCGGTCGAGGACTTCTGGCCGCCGGTGGAACCGGTCTCCAGTTGCTTTTCAGCCTCGGAGAGCTCGTTTCGCGCCTGTTTGATCAGGCCCTGGTCTTTCGTTACGCCGGCATTCTGCCGCTCTCCGGCGCCGCGGCCCTTGCCGCTTTTTCCTCCCTCGCCCTGACCCTGGTTCTCCTTGCCGGAGCCGGCGGCGCTCCGGCTAGCCGAGCCTTGACCTGCGCCCGCGCCCGAGCCGTGGGCGGATTTAGCCTGGGGTTTTTCCGGGTTCTTCTTGCTCGATTCCCTATGCTCCAATTCGCGCTGGAGCGCGGCAATCCGTGCGAGCTTTTCCTTGTCACTCAGATTAGGATTGGTCAGGGCTTGCGCGCCGGCGCGCAGGTCTCGCGCAAGCGCCTGCGCGTCAGGGGCGGCTTTGTCGATTTCATTTGCCAGCTCGACGAGCCGGCGCGCCTGGCCATAGTACGGCGGCCGCTGCAGGCGCGAGAACAGGGCTAGCGCGCCGATGAGCAGCGTTATCCAGGTCGAGGCGAGCAAAACGCCGCGCCCGAGCAGGCGCGGCTTATCTAAACGGAAGCGACGCATGGGATCGAAAGCAACGAGATATTCGCTCGCACGCCGCCAGAGAATCGGAAACAACGGGCTGCGCGCGGCGCCAGCTCCGGCCCCGGTTGACGCTATCATCTCGGCAAAGGTCAAAATTTCCTGGTGCGCGTTGATCTCGCCGTCAATTTGCGCCGCCAGATGCGTCACATTTTTGGCCTCGCCGTAGGCGCGCCACGAGCGCCAAGCGCTCATCGCCAGACCCGCGCCGGCCAGCGCCAGAAGGCCGATTCGGATGCGCGAAGCGGCGGTCAAGCTTAGCGTGACTCCCATGCGCTCCCACGCCCGGCCACTGCTCTGACCAAGCGCCAGGGCCAAAAGCGCGGTCAACAGGCAAACCGGACCGCTGAGCAGCATTGCGTTAAGCGCGGCGACCCGGCCCGCTCGCTCCCGGGCCAGATTGATGATTTCAACCGGGTTGACCATTGCTCATCGCGTCGTTGCCTCTAGCGGGCCGCGGTTGCCGGCGCCGGCCGCTCCCGGCGCAGCGCGCGGCGGCGGCGCCTTGGCGCCGCTTTGCGTCCGCGTTGCTTTGCGCAGCGCGGCCACGGCGCGCTGATGCTCGGGAAGCGAGCGGGAGAAAACGTGCGTACCGTCATTGCGCGCTACAAAGTAAAGGTAGTCGGTATGCGCAGGATATAGTGCCGCGTTAATCGCCGCCAATCCAGGGCTTGCTATCGGACCCGGCGGCAGGCCGGTAAAATCGTAAGTATTAAAGGGCGACTCGGTATGCACCGCCTGGTAAGCCGGACGCAATATGCCGTCCGGGCTGTACTCCGCAGTCGGGTCCGACTGAAGCGGCATTCCCAGACGCAGCCGATTATAAAACACCCCCGCGATCAGCGGACGTTCCGCGGGGAGCTTGGCCTCCTTCTCGACGATCGAAGCCAGCGTCACCATCTGATGGGTGGTGATGCCGAGGGCGAACTCGCGCTGCTCCACGTCGGGCGTCAAAACGGCATAAAAGCGCTCCAGCATCGCGGCGATCATCTGGTCGGCGCCGGCGACCGGGGAAAACCGGTAGGTCGCCGGGAACAGATAGCCCTCGGCGCCGGTCGGCCCCAAGTGCAGCAGCTTGACCACGGCTCCGCCGCTGGCCGCCCTGACGAAATCGTCCGCGCAGACCAGATGCGCGCGTTCGAGCCGCTCGGCGATTTGTCGTACGGTGAACCCTTCGGGAATCGCGGCCACCACGGCGAGCGACTCGCCTTTGGCAATATGAGCCAGCACCTGGTCGAGACGCTCGCTGCCTGGGAAGGCGTATTCGCCGGGCTTGAGCTCGCGATCAAGCCCGGTGAGCCGAGCGTAGGCTATGGTCAACCAAGTGCTGCGAACGATTTTCGCCCGTTTCAGCTTAAGCGCGATCGACTTGAGCGATTCACCCGGCTTGACCGAGACCATGCGTGCTTGCGCAAAGGGCGCGGCCGGGTTAAACCAGACCAACAACGCAAGACCGGCGCAAAATACGGCGGCAGCCAGGCTTACCGCAATCAGCGCGCGCAACACGACGTGCCGCATTTGCGTCGCCGGCGGTCCCGACGCCCTTCGATTTCGCTAAGCATCAGCTCCGCGCGCGAAAGGCAAGCCAGCTCTCCAGAATGATTACCGCGGCAAGGCAATCGACCCTAGCGCGTCGCCTCGCTCGGGTGCCTGGGCCGCACTTAAGCCGCTCCCTGGCCTCGAACGTGGTCAGCCGCTCGTCGTGCATTTCGACCGGCAATTCCAGCGCTTGCGACAAACGCGCGGCGAACCGGCGCGCCGAGCGCGCCGCGGGGCCCTCGCTACCGTTCAGATTAAGGGGCAGGCCGGCGATCACGCGCCCAGCGCCCCGCTCGACAATCAGAGCTCGGAGGGCCGCCAAATCCTCCGCTTCCGAGCGCCGGCCCACCGCTCCGATCGGATGCACCGCGATGCCGAGCGGGTCGGTGGCCGCCACGCCGATGCGTCGTTGTCCTAAGTCTAAAGCCACAACGACCGTGGGCTCCTCGCCGTTAGAGCTGGTCCGGGTCGCGGGCCTAAGATCCGTAACACGTATATCGGGTACGCCGCGCAAGTGTCTCGCCTGACTAAAATTTATCACGTTGCTCCGGCGTGACGCACTTAGCTGCGCGCTGACGCACTTAATCGACGCCTCCGGCCGGCGCAACGCGCCGCGCTGCGGGCAAGACGCTCGGCGCGCCAATTCCATGGGCGCCGCGCGGAGGCCCCGCCCGCGCCCAATCGCTTCGGTTAAACCGGCGAAAAGCTTTGCGCGAGCTCAATGCCCGCACTGCGGGCGCATCGGTAAAGGCATCACGGAAAGCGGCCGAAAGCAAGGGCAATTCGGTGGCGCGGCTCGAAATCGTTGACGACCGGAGCTAATTCGGTGCAAGCTGCGAATCAGAGGAGAAAGAGCCAGCGAAAGCCGGAGTTTTGCAGCGAACCACGCGCAAAAAGCAGGCCGTAACCTGGGCGTCGGCTAGGAGCAGCGGTTTAAGTTCGCGCACTTCTAGGCTATTCTCTTGAAAGCTGGCCCAGCAGCCGTTCACGAAGCCTGACTCCGATGTGAAAGAGGCCATACTACTCTGCGTTCGCTTTTGAGGGCGGGACATTCAAGCCAGAGGCCCATTTGGAAGGTTTCTTTCGGCGCAATCCGCTCCACACGTTGCAGAGGTCCGGCAGCTAGGGCGAAAAAGCGTCATATGGCGATACCGGCGGCGACCTCAAAAGCAAAATCCTCGACGCAGGTTCTGGACGAATTGGTGGAGGTGGCCAAGCGCTGCGGGATAACGGTTCGGCGCGAGCGGCTGTTGCGGGAAATCGGCTATCGAGCGCGCAGCGGCGCCTGCCGTCTTAAAGATAAGAACTATGTAATCCTGGATCGCGAACAGAGTCCGCCGGAGCAGCTTGAGGCCCTTGCCGAGGCCCTGCGCAAACGCCCTGTACAAGGACTCGAGCTCTCCGCGCGCGCCAAGCGCTTGCTCGGATTTGGCCGGGATTGAGGGCGTTACATAAGCGATGAATCGCCGGCGGGAAACCTTGGTTTTCGAGCATCCCGCGCAAGCCTTGTCAGGCCGACCCACCGCCGAGGAATGGATCGAGACCTTTCATGCGCAGCTCAAGGAAAGAGGGCTTAAGTCTACGGCGCAGCGCGACGAGATCGCCCAGGCCTTCTATCGCATGGGCCGGCATATAAGCGCCGAAGAGCTTTACGGCGAGGTCAAGCAAGCCAACCCTCACGTCGGTTACGCAACCATCTACCGCACGCTTAAGCTGCTCAAGGAATGTGAATTGGTCTCCGAGCGCCATTTCGATGAAGGCCAGGCGCGCTACGAAGTACTCGGCGAACGCCATCATGACCATTTCATCTGCGAGCGTTGCGGGCGAATAATCGAATTCGAAAATCCGCAAATCGAGCGGCTTCAACAGGCGATCGCGCAGGAGATTGGCGCTAGCCTGACGCGCCACAAGGTCGAATTGTACGGGTTATGCCGCGATTGCCGCGGGGGCGTGAATAAATGAAGCGCGGCCTCGACTATACCGGTTGGGTTGGCCGCGCGACGAACTTGCCTGACCTGGTGATAAGTTGTGGGAGGTGTGATGGGTGTGGAAGGTACGACGGGTATGATGAACGCCGCTAGCTCGAAGGAATCGACCGCGCGCGCTATAGCCGACAGACCGGACCCGGCATTGCGGTCCCGCTTGACGCTCAAGCGCGAGGGCGGCGCGCAGCCGTCTGGCGGCAAACCGTCCCCGACGGCGGAATTAAACCTCAAGTTCTGGGAGCAGCTCCTCTGCTACGGCATGGTGGGGGCGCTGCATCTGCTCAGCCTTTTGCCGGACTTCTTGCTCTGGTGGCTGGGCGTGCTTGGCGGCAGGATCGCGTATCTGCTTGATCGCCGCCACGTGAGAGTCGGTCTCACCAACCTTGCGATTGCCTTTCCGGAGCGTTCGGAGCAGGAACGGCGGCGAATTCTGCGGGCCTGCTACGTCAATCTCGGGCGTGGCGTTGCTGAGTACATCCGCTTAGGGGGTTTTTTCTACCGGCGTCTTTTGCGGCGCGTGTGCTACGAACGTTTCGATTATTGGAGAGAGATAAAGGCCCGCTACCCGGGCCGCGGGTTAATCATTTTGTCCGCGCACTTTGGCAACTTCGAGCTTTTGCCGGCCGCACACGCGATGCATGGCTACCAGATAAGCTTGGTCCACCACACGCAGCGTTTCCACGCCGGCGACGCGCTCACTACGTTCGTGCGCCGTCGGCTGGGAGTGGGACTGTTCCGCAAGCATTCGGCCGCGCGCGCGGTGCTCAAGGCGCTCAAGGACGGCAAGGTGGTCGGCGTTTCATTCGATCAGAACGCCAAGCGCAGCGAGGCGGTCTTCGTGCCGTTTTTCGGCGAGCTCGCGGCCACCTCAAGCGGCCTGGCGCGGTTGGTGTCGATGGCGCGAGCGCCCGTGCTGCCGGTGTTTATCGTGCGCGAGAAAAATCCCCGCAACCATCGCATCGTGATCCTGGAGGAAATTCCGATTCAACGCACGACGGACACCGAGGCTGACATCATGGCCAATACCGTGCGTTTTGTCCGCGCGGTCGAGGACATGGTGCGGCGCTATCCTGAACAGTTCCTTTGGACTCACCGTCGCTATCGCACGCGTCCCAGAGGCGCGCCGAAAATCTACGACGATTGACGCCGGCGCGGCGTGCCACTCAGCGGGCCAAGCAGCAACAGCACCGCGGTCAGCATAACCCAGGCCGCAGCGCCGCTCACCAGGGGCGGCCATCCGTACCCGCCGATCCATCGCGCCACGTTTTCCGGCGCCAAAGCCGCGTAGCGCCAGGACTTCGCGGCGAACACCAAGCCGGCGTGAAAACCGGTCGAAAAGTAAGCGGTGCGCGTCCTTTGGAAGGCAAGACCGAGCACGAGACCCAGCAGGAACAAGCCGATGAACCCCGCAAGCGCGCGCAAAGCCATCAATCCGCGCAACGCGCCCTCAAGATTGCGTAGGCCGGCACCCATGTCCAAGCGGCTTATCTGGGCCCGCGCTTGCGGCCTGACCAGGTGCGCCGCGGCGTAAACGGCGGCGCTGGCGACAAGCGCCGGCGCCGCGCCGAATTCTTGCTGGAGGCCGTCGAGCAGGAAGGCCCGGAAAAAACCCTCCTCGATAACGCCTACGGCAAGACCCGTGGCCAAAGCCGCAGGCGCGTGCAGCACCAACCCTCGCAGGCCGACCATCTTGGGCGGACTCTGGAGCGCGGCAAGCAGCCAGAGCATCGCGACTCCCGCTATACCGGCAATCAAGCCGCGCAGCATCTTCGCGAAATTTAGCCGCGGGCGCGCAAAGCCGCGCTCAAGGCGAGCGCCGAGCTTGAGCCGACGGCGCTGCCACAGCAAGGCCGCACCGATAGCCGCCATCGCTACCCGATCGAAGATGCGCGAGAACGGAAAGTGAAAACCCAGGCGACTTACGACGACGGCCGCCGCCGGCGTCACTAAGACGCTTACGAGCACGGCGGCAGCGACCAATGACACCAGGGTCGCCGTGAAGGTCTTAGCTCGGCGCCTCTCGTCGTCGCCGCCGTCCGGGCGCATCACAATTGCCGCCGCTAACGCGAGACCCCGGAGCGCACCGGCTCGTACTGCGGCTCGAGCGTTATTTCGAGCGGGCAGGCGCTCTGCGGCGCGTCGAGCACGTGCATCACCGCCGCGGCGACGCTTTGTGGCGCAAGCATGCGGCTTCGATCCAGCGCCCGATTCGGCGGTATTAAAGATGTGTCGACTAATCCGGGGACGACAACCGCGAGCCTGATGCCGTAAGACCTAAGCTCGGCGAACGAAGCCCGCGTGAAGGCGATCAGGCCGGCTTTGGTCGCGGCGTAAATCGCCTCCTTAGCAGGCACCTTACGCGCTGCCGTTGAAGCGATGTTGACGATCGCGCCGCCGCGGCCAAGCCGGATCATCTCACGCGCGACGATCCGTGTCAGCGCGATCGGCGCGCGCAAATTTAATGCCACCATGCGGTCAAGCTCTGCCTCGCTGCAATCAACCAAGAGCTTTCGTCCCGGCGCCCAGCCGGCATTATTTATCACCACGTCGATTCGTTGAAAATGATTCATCGCCGCCTCGACCAGCTCCTGCGGACCTTCGGCGCGGGTCAGGTCCACCGCAACGACGAGCGACCGCTGGGGGGTAAGGCCGCTCAGGCTACGGGTCTGTTCGAGCTCTTCGGCCGTTCGCGCGGCAAGGCACAGACTGATTGCGCGGCGCGCCAGCTCGAGCGCTATCGCGCGTCCGATCCCGCGTCCGGCGCCGGTGACAATTGCTACCCGTTCGCTCATCGTTCTACCGTTGAATTCGCCTCAGACAGGCCGCACTGCAGCGTTTTCGGCCAACCGCCTCCAGATCGTTTGCTGCTGTGCCGCCGGTTAGCCGCAGTCCCGATGCAAGCGCGCGAAGTGGCAATATAGATCGCTGCCGGTTAAGATAAGCTAAGCTCGTTTGTGGTTTGCGGCAAAGGCCGCAGGCAAGGTTCAAGGGCGCAGGATGAATCCCGAGGTTTTTCGCGAGTACGACATTCGCGGCGTCGTCGAGCGAGACTTTGACGACCGATTCGTGGCTGACTTGGGGCGCGCGTATGGCACGCTGCTGCATCGCGCCGGTCGGCAAAAGATTACGCTGGGGCGCGATTGCCGCCTTTCCTCTGATCGCTTGCACGGCCTGCTGCTCGGCGGGCTGCTTTACGCCGGCATCGACGTGACCGACATCGGCGTTGTTCCCACGCCGCTGCTCTACTTCTCGGTCGCGCACTGGGGATTGGACGGCGGCGTGATGGTCACCGGCAGCCACAATCCGCCCGAGTATAACGGCTTCAAACTGGCTGTCGGCGCGTCGACCATTTACGGCGAGCAAATTCAGGAACTGCGCCGAGTCATCGAGCGGCGGGATTTCCTCACGCCGTCCGCCCCCGGCCGTGTCCTCACGCGGGCGATTCTGCCCGCATACCAAGAGCTTATAAGAACCCAGTTCAAGTTCAACCCCGGGCTGAAGGTCGCCGTGGACGGGGGCAACGGATGCGGCGGCGCGGTCGCCGCGCCGCTGATGCGCGAGCTGGGGCTCGAGACCGTTGAACTGTTCATCGAGATGGACGGGCGCTTTCCCAATCATCATCCCGACCCAACGGTTGAGGCCAACATGCAAGACTTGATCAGGGCGGTCGCAAGCAGCCGAGCGCAGGTCGGCATCGCCTACGACGGCGACGCCGACCGGATTGGCGCCGTGGATGAGCACGGGCGCATCGTATGGGGCGACGAACTCATCGTGCTCTTCGCGCGCGCGATTCTCAAGCGCCAGCCCGGCGCCGCGATAATCGCCGACGTCAAATGCTCGCAGCGCATGTACGACGATATCGCGCGGCGCGGCGGCCGCGCGATCATGTGGAAGACGGGCCATTCGCTGCTCAAGAGCAAACTCAAGCAGGAGCGCGCCGTGTTTGCCGGCGAAATGAGCGGGCATATGTTTTTCGCCGACCGTTACTACGGCTTCGACGACGCGATTTACGCCTCCTTTCGCCTGCTCGAGATAATCAGCGCCGAAGGCCAAGGAATCGGCGCGCTGCTTGCCGACCTGCCACCCGCGTTCGCCACGCCCGAGATTCGCGTCGAATGCCCTGACGACCGCAAGTTCGAGATCGTGCGCGAGGTCGCCGCGCACTTCCGCGCCCGCCATGACGTAATTGAAGTTGACGGCGTGCGGGTCAAGTTCGCCGACGGATGGGGATTGCTGCGCGCTTCGAATACCCAGCCGGCCCTGGTAATGCGCTTTGAGGCGAGCGACCGGCCGGCGCTGGCGGCCATTCGCCGGCAATTCGAAGACAAGCTCAAGGAGCACGGCCTCGTCTGAAAGTGGAGACCCGTCAGGTCAGGCCCGTTTGTACGCCAAGGGCGGCGCTGATTATCGCGGGCGGGTCGGGCTCCAGGTTCTGGCCGCTAAGCCGCGTACAACGGCCCAAGCCGCTGTTCAAGCTCGACGGCAAGGCCACGCTCTTGGCCGAGACGATCTTGCGCCATCAGCCGCTTATCGCGTCCGAACACATTTTCGTGATCGCTCCCGCTTCGTTGGAACATGTCTTTAGGCGCGCCATCCGCGGCTTGGTTCCGGCGAAAAACCTGATTATCGAACCGCGCGCGCGCGGGACAACCGTGGCGATAGCATACGGATGCGCTCAGATAACGCGCCGGCTCGGTGAGAGCGTAATCGTCGTTGCTCCCGCCGACCATTACCTGGCGCCGGTGTCCGCCTTTCGCGCCACGCTCAGGACAGCGCTGAAGCTCGCCGTGGCCCAACAGGCGATCGTGCTGATCGGCATCACGCCGAGCGCGCCCGACACCGGGTACGGCTATCTCAAAATGGGGCAGCCGGCGGGCGGCGGCTTCGAGGTCGCGCGCTTCGTCGAAAAGCCGGACTTGGCGGCGGCCGAACGGATGCTCAGGGAGGGAGGCTTTCTCTGGAACGCGGGAATTTTCGTGATGCACGCGCGCGCGCTGGAGAGCGCCCTTCAAGCCTGTTGTCCGGCGCTGCCCGTCGCTCTCGAAAGGATCTCGCAAGCGGCGTCCGGCAAGGCGCGCGCGCTGTTCTCGAAACTGCGCTTCGACTCTTTCGACTATGCCGTGCTGGAGAAGAGTTCCCGCTTGCTCGCCGTGCGCGCGCGGTTTAAATGGCACGACGTGGGGAGTTGGGAGGGTCTATGGAAAGTAACGCGCGGCAAACAAGACAACGCGCTGTGCGGCAACGTGCTGAGCTTTGACACGCGCGGCGTGATCGCGCACAGCCCGCGGCGCCTGATGGTGCTGGTGAGCGTCGAGGACCTCATCGCGGTGGATGCGGGCGATGCCATTTTGATTGCCCGCCGGTCCCGTTCCGAACAGGTGCGCAAAGTCGTGGATGAACTCAAACGACGCAAGCTTGAAGGCTATCTATGAGCCGCCGCCCGATGCTCTGCGCGAACGGACGCCTTAAGCGCCGGCGTATCGCTCTTCCCGGCACGCGCAACACCATTTCTTAACGATTGCTCCGCACAACGCCGAGCTAGCGCGGCGGTTGCGCGGAGCGCGCATCGACTACTCGCGGCGCGTATAGGGTTTTAGTTCCATGCATGGCTGTCGGGTTCTTGGCGGATTCGGCAGCCGCCCGCGTTCTGCCGTCCTCGGCGATCAACAGCGCCCTCACCAGGAACGATTCACGCTGAAAAAAACCGTAGGTATGGAAGGAAGCGCCGAGCTTCAACAGCGCGTAATCCAGATGATGCACCAATTCGTGGATTAAGGTGCGCAAGAAGGTTTTGGGCGCCACCGGCTTATGGCGCCGGGCGGTGCGAGCCCAAAGCACGATTCGCGGCGGGCGCGTTCGCGGATAGAAAAGGCCGTGAAGCTCTCCACGGTGGTTGCGCGGGCGCACTCCGCGAACCTCGACCGCGGCGGGCGTCACGCCGAGCACGTAGGAGAGCGCGTCAAGCAATTGCTGCGCGGCGCGAGTGACCGCTCTCAGATCTTCAGTCTCCAACGCGGCGCGAAGCGCCGCGACTCTTGCCATTACGACGTCGGTTACCTTAAGCGGCAGCTCCGGCACGCCGTCGCTGGCGAGATAGCGCCTTTGGTCTGCCGCCGAGAGCCGGTAAAAGTAGGCCGGTAACCGCTCCGGCACCCGGTCCGACGGCGGCGGCTGCGGCGGTTTTGGAGCCGGAAGCGGCACGCTTGGTCGCGTCGGCTTGGGCCGGGGTTCGGCCCCCTTGGTTTCGCTGGCTCGCCGAGAGCGGTAGGCGTGCATTCCGGTCCTAAGCTCCTCTTGGCCGTAAGACGCCGCGAGATAGCGAACCGCCTTCGGCCGCGATATCGAATCGCCGCGCCATCAACCGTGTCCCTATCGCCACCAGATGCTGATACTCAAGTCGCGCAACTTTCCGATTTTAGTGATATCCGTTAACTGGGACGCGGTCGTCTAGCTCGAACGCGATCATCTGAGCTGAAAGCCGCGCAGAATACCATAAGTAACATGGCGTTAAACGGTTGAGAAACGTAGTATGCGCACCACAGGCGATACACGCAGGTTTCGGGTCCTTTGGCCCTTTTTGCTGGCCGGCTGTCTTTTTATCTTTCCCGCTAACAGTTCTGGGGCTCGAAGATGCCTTGAGATGCGCCGGCTGCGGCAACTGGAGGAAGAGAACCGGCGGCTGAAGTCGATCGTGGCCGACCAGGCGCTGGACCTTCCGGCGGTCGGCCGTCGCGCCCACCGCTTGGCCAGCAGAGCTGGCCGGCGCGGTGCAACGTGCGCCGGCCTCGGATCCAAAACCTGACAGTTTTTCGGTCACCCTCGAAGAATGAACGGCGGCCGGAAATACTGTGGTAAGAAACGGTGCACCGACGGCAGGCGAAAGTGAATCAAAACTCCGACACCACTAACTTGCGAGTGGGATACCTAATGGGTTAAGGCCAGGAGGGCCGGCGATGATGAATCAGCCAGTCGTACTTTCCGTACAAAAGGATATATCCGACTTGCACCGCGTGTTTGACAGGCAACGCGAAGCTTTCCAGAGCGGCCAGTATCCGAGCGTGCAAGCGCGGCGCCGGTTGCTTAAGCGGCTTGAAGCGATGGTGATCGGGCACGAGCGCGAAATTGCGCAAGTGATCGGCGCCGACTTCGGCCATCGCTCAGCCGACGAAACCAAATTGCTGGAGGTGGTGCCGACTTTAAACGCTATCAGGTACGCCTATAAGCGCGCCGCGCGCTGGATGAAACCGCAGCGCCGGCACGTATCGATCACCTTTCAACCTGGCAGGTCATGGGTCATTTATCAGCCGCTTGGTGTCGTGGGAATCGTCGTGCCATGGAACTACCCGCTGTATCTGGCGATAGCTCCTCTCACGGATGCGCTTGCCGCCGGCAACCGCGCAATTATCAAGCCCTCAGAGTCTACCCCGCTTTTCGCCGAGCTTTTGCATCAAATAGTCCAGAGCAGGTTTGACGAAAGCGAAGTTGCGGTGGTGACAGGCGGACCTGACGTAGCCCAGGCGCTTTGTTCTCTACCCCTTGACCATCTTCTATTTACCGGTTCGGCCCGAGTGGCGCGCCAAGTAATGAAAGCGGCAGCAGAGAATCTCACTCCGGTTACGCTTGAGCTGGGAGGCAAGTCGCCTGCAATTGTGTGTCCGGATTATTCAATCGATAAAGCCGCGCGCAGCATCGCCCTGGGCAAATTCTTAAACGCGGGCCAGACCTGCGTTGCGCCGGATTACGTCCTGGCGCCGGCGGAAAAAGTCACGCAGGTTGCCCAGAGCGTTCTTGAATATGCACGCAGGTTTTACCCGCGAATTGATCACAACGGGGATTACACCTCGATAGTCAGCGGCCGGCATTATAAGCGTTTGCTTCAGGCGATTGAGGAGGCGGGGAGCGCCGGCGCCACGATATTACGTTATGACGACGTAAGGGCAGAGGAGCGAAAGATTGGTCCGACGATTGTGCTCGAACCGCCCCGCGACTGTTTGCTGATGCGGGAGGAAATTTTCGGCCCGGTCCTGCCTATTGTCACCTACCGCACAATCGATGAGGCACTGGGCGAGGTTACGCGGCGTGAGCGGCCTTTGGCTCTTTATTGTTTCACCAATGACAAGCGGCTTCGCCAGCGCATCCTGATGAAGACGTTCTCGGGCGGTGTGACGGTCAATGGCACGCTGCTCCACGTGGCGCAAGAAGACCTGCCTTTTGGAGGCGTTGGGGCAAGCGGAATGGGCGCTTACCATGGCTTTGAGGGCTTCAAACGCTTCAGCCACGCCCGCGCGGTGTTTGCGGTGGGATTCATGAATGGCTCCGAGCTGCTTGCCCCGCCCTACGGGAAGCTAGCCCGACTGGTGGGCCGTTTGCTTATCGGCCGACGGAGACAAGCGCAGAGGCGGGTCCGTCAATTGAGGGGCTAAGTGCTGGCGGGCTTCCCCTCTGGTCACGGCGCGACCGGTTCAACGGCGAAGAAATTTGGCGTAACCTCGACTTCGACGCCAAGGAGCGCATTCGTTATGTGCGTGAGCCGCGGATAGCGCGGTGGTTTCGCGGCGCGCTTTTCAGTCGCATCGTGCCCCAGCTCAAAGACCGCGCAGCCTGGAGCGGAAGAAGTTATGGGGAGTAACTTGAGGAAAGGATTAATATGAGGATCCGTACGCTTCTCGCTGCGGGTCTGGGGGCTATAGTTTTGGCGGCGCTCGCGCGTTGCGGTTTTGCGGCTGAGGCTGCGGCGGATGACGGGCGGCTGCTCAGTGCCGAGACCGAACCCGGGCAATGGATGATGGTGGGGCGCGACTTTTCCGAGCAGCGGTTCAGTCCACTTACGCAGATCAACAAGGAAACCGTAAAGCGCCTGGGGCTTGCCTGGTTCTTTGCTACCGGCAGTCGGCGCGGCCTCGAGGCTACCCCGGTGGTCGTCGACGGCGTCCTCTATACCACCGGGACCTGGAGCAAGGTCTACGCCCTGGATGCCGCGAACGGGAAATTGCTGTGGAGCTACGACCCGCAGGTGCCGCGGCGATGGGGGGTTTACGCGTGCTGCGATGTGGTGAACCGCGGCGTCGCGGTGTGGCAAGGCAAGGTCTATCTAGGCACGCTCGACGGACGCTTGATCGCGCTCGAGGCTGCAACGGGCGAGCCGCTATGGTCGGTCCTTAGCGTGCCGCCGGATCGACCGTATACCATCACTGCCGCTCCGCGGGTCATCCACGGCAAGGTTATCATTGGCAACGGCGGTGCCGACTACGCCGGTGTACGCGGCTATATCTCCGCGTATGACGCCAATGACGGACACCTGGTATGGCGCTTTTACACGGTGCCGGCCTCTAAGGCGGAGGCCCAGCCGCCGGTTATGGCTAAGGCTGCTCAAACCTGGTCGGGCCGGAGCTGGCAGGCGGCAGGCGGTGGAGGCACGGTCTGGGGCGACCTTGCCTATGATCCCAAGCTAAATCTCATCTACTTTGGCACGGGAAACCCTTCGCCATGGAATAACCGCATTCGCAACCCTGACGGAAAAGACAATTTGTTCACTGCCTCAATCGTCGCGTTGGACGCCGATAGGGGACAGTATCGGTGGCATTTTCAGACCACGCCGGATGATGCCTGGGACTACGACGCCGATCAAAATCTTGTGCTTGCCGACCTCGTGATAAACGGGAAGAAGCGCCAGGTGATGATGCAGGCGAACAAAAACGGGTTTTTCTACGTTTTGAACAGGGTTACCGGCGACTTCGTCTCCGGCGGCGCTTTTGTCGACCAGAATTGGGCTAAAGGCCTTGAGCCCGGGACCGGCAGGCCAATCTTGGCCGGCCCTCCGTACGCGAGAAACGGAAAATTCGTAAACCCGTCGCCGCTTGGCGGCCACAACTGGCAGGCCATGGCGTTCAACCCACAAACGCGTTTGGTCTATATCCCAGCCAACCAGGCCCCTTTTCTTTACCAGGCAGAAAGCGGCTTTCAGCTTGTCCTAGGGCGCTGGGACACGGGACTTAACCTTGCGGCAGAGGCAGCTCCACCAGGAATCGATCCGCTCCTGCTGCGCGCGATTATCCAGCGGGTTGTGGCCGGACAGCTAATCGCCTGGGATCCGGTCGAAGAGACCGCACGTTGGCGGGTGCGCCAACCGCTGCCCTGGAACGGGGGCGTCCTTACTACGGCAGCGGGCCTGGTCTTTGAGGGGACTGCCGATGGCCGCTTTGTCGTTTACGACGCGGAAGACGGCAAGCTGCTTTGGCAACAACATCTCCCAAACGGGATTATCGCCGCCCCGATGACCTATGCGATTGGCGATAGGCAGTACGTGGCCGTGATGATGGGATGGGGCGGCTCTTTCGGACTGCTCGCAGGGGAAGCGGCCAGAGTGAACGGAAGAGATTACGCCGGCTACCTCCTGGTATACGCGCTTGACGCAGAGGCCGCCTTGCCCGCCCCTGAGCCGAGATTGCGCGGCATACCAGAGCCGCCAAAGATCGATGCCGATGATCAGGCGCTGACTAATGGTGATCGATTTTATAACCAACTCTGCGCAGTATGCCACGGCGCAAATGCCATTAGTTCGAGCGCTTTGCCGGATTTGCGTTACATGGATATGGATACTCATCGACAGTTCGACCGAATTGTTCTTGCAGGCGCGCTTAGCGAGCGCGGAATGGCGAGTTTCGCGGCTCTGCTCACTCCCGAGCAGGTTAAGGATATACACGCGTACCTGGTAAGGCGGGCGCAGGCCACGCGCGACGCAAAGCTCGAATCCGAACGCTGGGCAGGAATCAAGATGTTTTTTTACGGGCTAATCGCTCCGCTCCTCAATTGGCTCCAGGGGCTCAAGTTCAGCTAAAAAGGATTTACTGCAACCTCGTGCGGGCCGGTATGCCGACGGTGCAAGCCGGCGAGAAACTCGCGCGAAAGTTCCGCGACATCGCCTGGCGGACGCATCAGCGCGAGCGCGTCGCCTCCGCGCTCGCTCCGCACCGCCAGCCGCTGGGTTTGAATTCGCTGTTTCCGTTCCCCAGGCACGTCCTGCGCAAGGGATTCGCGGCGGCCGGGCAGGAGTCGATGTGGTGGAATTGGGAGAGCGCTGGCCCGATCTGGAGGGTGGAATTCGCGACGGAACGCCGGCGGCATGGCCGGTGGGGTCTGAAGCCGGTCGCGGTGTTCCGCTTCCTCAGCGAGGATTGGTCGCCCTGGGTCGCGCTCGCGCGGATGCGCGAGCGGTGGCCGCGGCTCAACGATGTTTTCTTTGCAAATCTGCTAGAAACTTATCCAAGTGAAGAACTCCGAAGCCGTTTTCCATTGGAACCGAGGAAAGCCGGTTACAAAGTCGAGAATCGTTTGTTACGAAAATCTCGGCCGTGGACGCCGCTATCACGTGTCGTACGTCGGCGGCGGCGAACGGCGTGGCTGGACCGCAGACGACGGCGCCGCCTGGAAGCAAGGCGATACCGGCCTCCTCGAGAGCCGATCGAATAGCGGCTAGATTGGCCCGAAGGGGTTTGCGCTCGGCACGTTCAAAGTGAGCGACAGTGAGCCTCGATACGCCGGCTCGGCGGGCCAATTGGGCTTGGGTGATGTCTAACAGAGCACGAGCTGCTCGGCACGTTTCGGGGGTCGAAAGATCGTTATGGTCAGGCCGCATCTTATACAATACGTATAAGGTTGTAAAAAATATCAATAGAACCTGCTCAGCCCTGACCTTTCGGTGGAATCGACGCATCAGTCATCCGCGAATTTATCTGTTCCGGCGAGGAGCCGGATTGCGAGGTGCTTCGCCAAGGGGATCAGCGCAACGAAGATTCCCTTGGTCAAGGCAAAGTGATTCGGCGTAGAGACCCTGGCCCGCGCCTGAGCCGGGAGCTTTGGCTCCTGGGCGCGCCACAGACGATGCCTTTGCCGCGCTGATTTGATGGCTGGCCGAGCTGGTGCGCCTGACACTCTCGCTTCGCCGCGCTCTTTGGTCTTCTTCGGCCAAAGACGCCCTGAATCGGCGCGATTTGGGTCGCCAGGCTTCTTCGATACTATGATTTTGGAAGGTTCAGGAGAAAATAACCACGGAGGTAATCGCGAACCATGGCATTTCCCTACCGCAAGATTTTGTGTCCCATCGATTTCGATGACAACTCGCTTGGGGCGCTGGATAAGGCGATTGAAATCGCCCTTCACTTCGGTGCGACTGTAGCCTTGGTGCATGCCGTCCCGCTCGTGGTGCAATTCGGAGACGTCCCGATTCCTGTTGACCTCTACGAGGATCGAGAGAAGGCGGCCAGGGTAAAGTTGGCCGAGATTGCAGCACAGAAGCTTGCCGGCGTCGAGCACGAATCTATCGTGTATACCGGAGACGTGGCCGCCAGCATCCTTCAAGCGGTGGATAAGTTTAATCCCGACCTGCTCGTGATGGCGACCCACGGCCGTACGGGATTGGCGCGCCTGTTCCTCGGCAGCGTTGCTGAAGGCGTGGTGCGCAAAGCAAGCTGCCCGGTGTTGACGGTTCACGGCGCATCGCCGCAGGAACAGTCCAAGAAAAGCTAGGAAGTTACACGACGAGCTTTCACCAGCATTGAACGGGACGCCCCGCGCAAGGGGCCGGATAGAGCAAGATCGTTTCTCCCGCGGGTGCGCTTTGTGAAGAGCAGCGAACGGAAGGGCTGGCTAATCGTTGCCAGTCTGTTTATCACGCTTTTCATCGTTTTTGGCGCGGGTTACGACGCATCCGGTGTGTTCTTTGTCCCGATGATCAGAGATTTAAGCTGGAGCAGGACGCGGCTTTCTTCGCTCCAGACCGCGCTCGCCCTTACCGCCGGGATCACCGCACCGGCTGTGGGATGGCTGATTGACCGAATCGAAGCCCGGGCCGTGGTGTCGGTCGGGGTCGCTCTTTGCGGCGCGGCGTTCCTGCTTGCCAGCCAAGCGAATTCTTTCAGGCTCATGGCCGCTGCCTACGTCGTGCTCGGCGCGGGAATTTCGGCGGCGACATTGCTTCCCTGCTCGCTGGTGATCGCCAACTGGTTCGGCGATCGGCGCGGAACGGCGCTGGGCATCACGATGGCCGGTACGTCGCTTGGAGGCATGGTGATGACGTTGGTGGCCGCGCGGGTTATCGCAGCTGCGGGTTGGCGCGCGGCTTTCGTTGCGCTGGCGTTGCCGATGTTCTTGGTCGCCCTGCCTCTGGTCGTGGGAACAGTTGCTACGCGACCGCCGGGGGAAAAGAACCCCAACGCCTCGGACGCGGCGTTGACCGTGCCGGGCCTGGACATCGGCCAAGCTCTGCGGGCGCGCTCATTCTGGATGATCGCCTCGGCCCAATTCTGCTATTCCTTTGCGAGTGCCGGCGCAACTGTGCATACTGTCCCCTGCCTCATAACGATGGGCTATCGCCCCGAGCGCGCGGCCCAGGTCATGAGCGTGATTTTCGGCCTCGCGTCGTTGGGCAAACCTATCGTCGGATACGCCGCGGACTACCTGAGCGGGCGCAGCGTCCTTGCGATAAGTCTTGCGCTGGCGGCGCTCGGCCAGTTTCTATTGTTGGGCGCGCGAAGTGCTGCGATGCTTGGAGCCTATGCGCTGATTTACGGACCTATGAGTGGAGCACCCTTGGCGCTGATTCCGATGCTGATCGCGGACTCGCTGGGACTCAAACGCTTTGGTTCGGTTAGCGGCCTCACCGGGCTGTTCATGACAGCCGGCGCCGCGAGCGGTCCGTTGGTTGCCGGCTGGATTTTCGACCAAGGTCTCGGTTATGCGGTCGCCTATACGTTGTTTGTCGGGGCGCTGGCGGCGGGAGCGATAGCCGCTACGCTGTCCTCGCCGCTCATCGAGGACGAAACCTCCTCCAGCCGCGCGTAACCGCGGCGGGCGGCGCCGGTATGTCAGCGGTTCTTCCGTGCGGCAGCCGGTTTGGAGCGGTGCCGCGGACTGACGAAATGAAGCGAGCTGCGGCCACTCGATCCGTCGGCGAACTCGACCAGCAACTCGCGACGGCGACCGTTCTCGATTCTGCGCAAAGCTCGCGCTACCCCGCCGCAGCGAAGCCGGCTCTGCCGACCATCGGCCGGCCTTAGACAGTCACCACCGTCTTCCCGGCATGAGTCGATCGCGCTGCGCTCGCCGTTGGTCCTGCCGAGGTCCTTATCCGTAAGCGCCGGCGATTTCCTTCCGCGCATCAGACACGCGAAACCAGGTGCTGGGCGTGGTCTCAATCGAGACCTCGCGCACGCGCGAAGCTGGTCTTTTCGATACAAAGGCATGTTGCCAAAAGCGCCACATTTGCGAAGCTTCTCCGTCAACGCGCCGCGGACTCCAAGGCGTTCGGTGTGGCGCGAATTTTGCGGCTTCCTAGGGGGATGGGCGTTTTCATGGCCGAGGCGCGAAATGACAGGCGCAAACCGCGCCGGCACGCTGCGGATGTCAGCGAGAGTGCCATCGCCTTTTCGCCCTGCGCGGTTAGGCAGTTTCGCGCGCTATTACCTCAACAGCGTGTGCGACTCAAGAAGTTGCTGACGAACCCGGTTCGTAAAGATGAGACCTCGGCGGACACGTGGTTCAGGCTGCAGAGAGCCTCGGAGTTTAGAGATTTTGAGGTCCGAATTGAGGATCTACGGGTTTTCTGCCGCGCCGTAAAACGCCAACTCCGCGTTGTGCTCCTCGGCAGCAAACGTGGCCAATGGCTGCTGATTAGCGGCGTGAAACTGACCCTATGAGAATCGACAGTATCCGGGCCGTCAAGACCCATTTCAACAAGGTTGTAAGCCGGCTCGCCAAGGAAGGGCCGCTCATAATCACCAAGAACGGGCGCGCCTGCGCCCTGCTCATGCCTGTAACCGAGGAAACCGATCTCGAAGTTGTGGCCCTCTCTCAAAATAAGCGCTTCTGGCGGCTCTACGACAGGGCGTTGGCGCAAGCCGAAGAACATGGTTGGACGCCCTTGAGAAAACTCGGCAAGGCCAGGCGCCGACGCCGTGGAAGCCAACCCGAAGCCGGCCAGCCGGGCTGAGAGACGGGTGGTGAGCGGAAAGTGATGCGGCCACGGCGTCATCTGATTTTGAGCGTAGCGGTAACAGCGTTGCTGGCGGGAGTGGGCGTGGCGGCGCTGGGGCAGCCATCCTGGGTGCTCAGTCTTTTCGAAAGACGCGAGCGCCGGTCTCTGGTGGTTTCAGGCAACATCGAGGCGCACGAGAGCGTGCTCAGCTTCAAAGACATTCAGTCGCGTATCACCGTGCTTCCGTTCGATGAAGGCCAGTGGGTCGAGAAAGGAACCGTGCTGGCGCGCGTAGATGACGCGGACTACCGCCAGCAGGTGGTGATAGCCGCGCAAACTCTACAAGTCCAGCAGCGGCAACTCGCTGCGGCCGTGCGCAACCTGGAGGCGGCCGAACGGACGGTCGCCAGCGACCAGGCCGACCTTGCGCAGAAGACGGTGGATTTTCGCCGCGACCAGGAACTCTGGAAACACGGAGTTATCCCTGCCCAGACCCGCGACCTCGCCGAAACCGCCCTCAAGCAATCTCGCGCGAACTACCTGCGCGACAAGGCCCTGCAAGCCGCAGCCAAGGCAAACGTCGCGGTCGCCCGCGCGAACGTCAAGAACGCGCAAGATAACCTGAGGCTGGAGCAGATCATCTTGGGTTATACGACGCTGTACGCGCCGTTCTCGGGCGTTATCTTGGTGCGAAATGCCGAACTGGGGGAAAACATGCAACCCGGGACGCCGGTATTCACCTTGGCTGACCTCGACCACGTGTGGCTGCGCGCTTATATCAACGAAACCGACATTGGTCGAGTGCGATTCGGTCAGGCTGCGCTGATCACGACGGATAGCTATCCCGGGCATAAGTACGCCGGCCGCATTTCGATGATCTCGGAAAACGCCGAGTTCACTCCCAAGAGCGTCGAGACCCACGCCGAACGCGTGACTCTCGTCTACCGAATCAGGATCGACATCGACAATCCGACCCATGAGCTAAAGCCCGGCATGCCGGCCGACGCCGCTATCGAGCTCAAGCCCGCAGGCTCGCAATGAACGATGCCGTTGTGAAGGTCGACAGATTGACCAAGCATTTTGCGGGCAGGCCGGTCGTTGAGGACCTCAGCTTTGCCGTTCGGCGCGGAGAGATCCTCGGCCTGGTCGGCCCGGACGGGGCCGGCAAGACAACGACCCTGCGCATTCTTGCGGGCGTGCTGCCGGCGGATTCGGGTGCCGCGCGAGTCGCCGATCAGGATGTCATACGCGATCCCGAGGCGGTGAAGAGCCGCATCAGCTACATGGCGCAGCGCTTCGGGCTCTACGAAGACCTTACGGTCGATGAGAACATTCGCTTCTACGCGGAACTGTTCGAGGTAGCCGCCGCCGTGCGAGAACAACGGGCGCGCGAGCTGCTCGCGGCCTGCGGCATGACACCGTTTCAGCGCCGGCTTGCGGGCCAATTGTCGGGCGGCATGAAGCGCAAATTGGGTCTGGTCTGCGCGTTAATCCATACGCCGCAGATTCTGTTGTTGGACGAGCCGACGACCGGAGTCGATCCGGTATCGCGCCGCGAGCTCTGGAGCATTCTCTATTCGCTGGTCTTCCAGGGGGTGACGGTGCTGATCTCGACCGCTTACTTTGATGAAGCCGAACGCTGCCATCGGCTGCTGCTCCTCCATCGCGGACGCCTGCTTTTCTGCGGCACGCCGGCCGAGCTCAAGGGCAAGCTGCCGGGAGCGGTGCTTTCGCTAGCCTCGAGCGAGCCGCGACGGCTTCGCGCGGCGCTAGCCGGAGCCGACGGTGTGCTGAGCGCGATGGCGATGGGAGACGCGCTTCACGTCGTGGTGGACGACCCGGCGCGGCGCATTCCTGAATTACGCGAGCAGCTTGGGGCCGCCGGGTTAGGGTTTGGCGATATTACAACGATGGGGGCAACCGTCGAAGACGTGTTCGCCTATATGGTATCGCGCCAAGAGGCCGAGCGAGGACGCTAAGCATGGTCGAACCACCCTCGATACTGGTCGAGGAGCTGGTCAAGCGGTTTGGCAGCTTTACGGCCGTCGACCGGGTGAGCTTTCGCATCGCCGGCGGCGAGATCTTCGGCCTGCTCGGTCCTAACGGCTCCGGTAAATCGACCATCATCCGTATGCTGTGCGGCCTGCTCACGCCGACCGCGGGCCGCGCCTCGGTGGTCGGGTTCAACGTAGCCAAGGAGCCCGAAGAAGTTCGCCGGCACATCGGCTATATGTCGCAGAAGTTTTCGCTCTACGACGACCTGCGGGTGATCGAAAACCTCGAATTCTTCGCCGGACTCTACGGGGTCAAAGGGACTCTGTTCAAGGAACGCATCGGCTGGGCGCTTGAGATGGCGGGGCTTAAGGGCAGCGAGGCTCTGCTCACGGGTGAGCTTGCCGGTGGTTGGAAGCAACGGCTTGCCTTGGGCTGCGCGGTCCTGCATCGTCCACGGGTGGTGTTTTTGGACGAACCCACCGCGGGCGTCGATCCGCTCTCGCGCCGGCGGTTCTGGGAATTGATTCACCAGATGTCGGCCGACGGCGTGACCGTGCTCGTCACGACGCATTACATGGACGAGGCGGAGTATTGTAACCGGCTCGCACTGATCGACGCGGGCCGCATCGTTGCGGGCGGCAGCCCGAGCGAGATCAAGCGTACCGCAATCAGGGGCGACCTCTTGCTGGTAGAATGCGCGCCTCTCGGCCGCGGGCTTGAGCTGATCAAGAGGCAACCGGGCGTGCTCGACGCCGCGGTGTTCGGCGCCGCGCTGCACGTCGTGGTAACCGCGGCGGAGCGCGCCCGCATCGAGCTTGCAGCCGCGCTGGCGTCAGCGGGCGTCGAGGCGTCCCGCATCGAACCCATCGCGCCGTCGCTGGAGGATGCCTTTGTGGCGCTGACGGGCGGGCATCCCGGCGGCAGTGAGCGGGCGCAATGAACTGGCGGCGCACGGTGGCCATCGGCCGCAAGGAATTCATTCAAGTCAGGCGCGATCCCCGCAGCCTTCTGATCGCCGTGCTTCTGCCGCTCATCCAGATTCTGCTCCTGGGTTACGGCGCGCGCCTGGACGCGGACCACATTCCGGTTTACGTCTACGACCAGGAGGCCAGTCAGAACAGCCAGGCCCTGCTCAAGCACTTCCAGGCCTCGCGCTATTTCGACGTGATAAAGGTGGTCGACAATTACCCGGCTCTGGTGCGCGCGATCGACGCCGATCGTTGCAAGCTCGGCGTGATCATCCCCTGGGATTTTTCCCGGCGTTTGGACGACGCCCACCGGACCCAGGTGCAGGCGTTGGTTGACGGCACCGACGATAATAGCGCCCAGCTCGCGGTGGGATACGCGCAGGCGGTGGTGGGCGCCTATTCCGACGATATTCAGCTCCAATGGTTCGCGTTGAAGGGTATATCACAACAGGCTACCCAGCCGCTGTCGGTTGACTATCGGACCTGGTTCAACGAGGAGCTGGAGAGCAAAAACTTCATTATCCCCGGCACCATTGCTTTGGTAATGGCGCTGATGGGGGCATTGCTTTCCTCGCTCACCATCGCGCGCGAATGGGAGCGCGGCACGATGGAGCAGCTCATCGCCACGCCCGCAACGGCGACAGAGATCATGATGGGCAAGCTTCTTCCCTATTTCGTCATCGGCCTGTTTGACGCCGCGCTGTGCACCGCGTTCGCGGTCGGATGGTTCGCGGTGCCGTTTAGAGGGAGCCTGGGCACGCTGTTCTTCACCACCGGCTTGTTTCTGGTGGTGATCCTGGGCATCGGCTACATGATCTCGGTCGCCACGAAGAGCCAGCTCGGAGCAAGCCAGTACGCGCTGCTCGTCACCCTGCTGCCGACCTCGATGCTGTCGGGCTTCGCCTTTCCCATCGACCAGATGCCGGCGCCGATTAGGGCTATCACGTACGTAGTCTACAGCCGCTATTACGTGAGCGCGCTTAAGGGAATCTTTCTCGCCGGCAGCGGTGTCCGCGATCTGGCTCCGGAGATAGCGGCGATGGCGGTTTACGCCGGCGTGATCGTTTTTTTTGCCACCCGCGCCTTTCGTAAAAGCCTGCGCTGAGGATCGGTCGTTATGCTAGGTCGCATCTGGCGCATAATCGTGAAGGAGTTCATCCAGCTCCGGCGCGACAAGTATGCCCGCTTCCGGCTAATCGTCCCGCCCATTATACAGATGCTGATCTACGGGTACGCCGCCACCTTCGAGGTGCGCCGCGTGCCGATTGCGGTTCTCGACCTCGACCACAGCCAGGAAAGCCGGGACCTACTCGCGCGCTTTACTTTCACCGGCCGCTTCAGTGTCGCTAAAATCTTACGCGACGACCGCGACATCCCCCGAACCATCGGCCGCAGCAGCATCCCTATGGCGCTCAAGATTGAGCCCGGCTTTTCGGAGTCGCTGCGCAAGGGCCAGACCGCCCATTTGCAGGTGATTCTCGACGGCACGAACTCCAACACGGCGCTCGTCGCCGTAGGTTACGTCAACCAGATCGCCGCCACCTTCACGCAAGAATACGCGCGCGGCCGTGTCGAGCGCCTGATGCCGGCGCTGGCGGCGATGGCACCGCAAGTCGAGCTCGAGCAGCGCCCCTGGTACAACCCGGATCTGAACAGTCAGTGGTTTTTTGTCCCCGGCGTAATCGGCAGCATCACGCTCGTCCTGGTGGTGAATCTGACTGCCTTTGCGATTGTGCGCGAGCGCGAGATCGGCACGTTGGAACAGGTCATGGTCACGCCCATCAGGCCGGTGGAGCTGATCCTGGGCAAGACCGTGCCGTTTTTTCTGGTTGGCCTGGCCGACGTTGCCCTTGTCGCGGCGGTTGGGACGCTGTGGTTTAGGGTGCCCTTTCGCGGCAATCTCCTGGTGCTACTGCTCGGAACGGTCCTGTTCCTGCTCAACACTCTGAGCATCGGGCTGCTGATCTCGACCCTCTGCTCGACCCAGCAGCAGGCTTTCGCCTCCGCCTTTTTCTTCCTCAACCCGGCGTTTATCCTCTCCGGGTTCAGTTTCCCGATCACCAGCATGCCCGCGGCGATGCAGTGGGTTACCTACGCCGATCCGCTGCGCTATTTTCTGATCGTGCTGCGGGGGACCTTCCTCAAAGGGGTCGGACTCGATGTATTGTGGCCGCAGATGGCGGCACTGGCCTGCCTCACGATAATCCTGCTGACGATAGGCGTGCTCCGTTTCCGGAAATCGGTGGATTAATCGCGGGTAGAACCGCGGCCAGCCCAAGGCCGCTTGTACGCGGCTAACCGTTCGGGCAACCGCAACTCGCTTACTCGCAGCCGGGAGCCTCGGTGAGACTTAGACCGCTTTCCGTGTAAACATTGCGCGGATTCCAGAGCATCCAGCCATCCGAGCCAAATTTCTCCGCCGCCGTGATCTGCTCCCTTATCTCTTGGGCCCCGAAAGGGCGGCGGTCAAAAGCGTAATCACGGAATGCCTGGAGCCAGGGACGGAGTCTTACGGTCGAAATAGTGGTGCGCTGCTGGGCGCGTTCGAGCGAGCGATAAACGATCTCGTAGGGGTGCCGAACCGGATTGGGATAGCCGGGGATGCCGAACTGGAAGCCCGACGGGTACAGCATCGGCGAAATGTAATCGACGATCCCCGGCAGGTCCTCGAGCTGCTGGCCGATTGCAGTGTCGTTGAGATTCCAAGCGACGTAGCCGAAGATGTCGGCGGCGAGAAAGACATTGTATGGCACGAGCGCTCGGCGCACGTCCTCTAGGAAGCTGTCGATGGCATGGACTCGGTTGGACCGCGTGTTCGGCCTTGTGTATACAAGCCCCGGCGTGTCGGGGAAGCGGACGTAATCCAGTTGGACCTCGTCGAAGCCGGCCTTTGCGGCCTCGACCGCAACGGCGATATTGTACTTTCGGACCTCCGGGTCAAAGGGATTGGTCCAGGCGAGGTGCAGCCGATCGCTATAAAGCCTGCCGCCAAGGCAGTGCACGGCCAGCTCCGGCCTGGCTCGCGCGAGCCGGTCGTCGCTAAAGACCACGATTCGCGCGATCGTGTAGATGCCGCGCTCGCGCAGCCGGCGAACCTCCTGCGCAAGACTCTTGATGGTGATGGGGCTCTGCGCGCCGACCTGCGCCGCGAGCGGGATCGCGGTCGGATAGGCGATCAGCCCACGCTCGCTCTTGAGATCAATCACGGTGGCGTTAAGCTCCGTGGCCTCGATCAAGTTGAGCGCTTGCATGCGCAGCGCGCTGCTGCCGATGCCATATAAGGACAGGTAAAGCGCCTTGGGTTTGAGCGGCTGAAGCGCAATTTCCGGCTGGCCGCGCGAAAGCGACGAGGCCGGCACCGCGGCGCGCAGGTGGCCGTACGCGCGCGCGCCAACGGTACCGGCCTCGCCCTCGATCACGAATACGCCATCACGCCCCGTGCGCATGACCGTATCAGCGCGCGTGACGAAGGCGCCTTCAAGAGGCGCATGAGTCGCGGCATCGACCACTTTGCCGCTCAGCGATACCGCAGCGGCGGGCGACGCCGCAGCCGCTACCACGAGGAAAAGTAAAGAGGTAAACCACGCCAACAGTTTCATCGCATGTTTTCGAGCTGCGGCTGCGGCTCGAGGGATTCTCCTTCGACAATTCGCTCAAAGGCCCGGCCCTGGTCCGCCTCCGTCATCAGGTAGCGCGGCAGCGCCATTACATTGTCGCGTGAGGTTGCCGGCCGCCTTACGATGCTGAAGCCGGCGAGGTAGCCGCATTCCCGCGCAAGACCGATAAGCTCATCGTCGTAAATGCCGAAAGGCCAGGCCAGCATGTCTACTTTTCCGCCGAGCTTGTGTTCGAGCCGGCCCTTGGATTTGACGAGCTGCTCGCGCACGAAGCGCCGATAGTCGGCCGGGCTCCGCCGCTGCTTTTCGATACGGAAGTTCGGATGCCAGAAGGTGTGAGACTGAACGTCAAACAGGCCCGTTGCCTTGAGCTTGGCGAGCTCTTCCCAGGTCATGGCGTAGGAGGCATTGGAAATGGCGGAGGGATAGATGAAGAGCGTCACGGGAATCTTGTATTGCTTGACCAGCGGCAGCATATCGCTAAAGACCGACACATGGCCATCGTCAGCCGTAATTACGATCGAGTTCGGCGGCGGCGGCGGTGCCTGGCCCAGGAAGTAGCGCACGACCCCACGCAGCGGTACGGCGGTGATGTGATGCTCTTTGAGGAAACGCAACTGGCCGGCGAATATCGCCGTCCTGACCGTCATGCTGTCGGTGACCCGCGCGCCAAAGCGGTGGTAAACCAAGATGGGGAGGCGCATCCGCCGCGATTGAGCCTGCGCCAGGGAAGCGCTAAGCAAGCCCGCAAAGAGTAATGTCAAACAGGCAAGCGGGACGAAGCTCCGAGTTAGAAGAGCATTTGGGCTTCGAGGGCCCACGGGGCCGAGTGCAAGCGCCGCAATCGAGGTCAGGCCCGTGCTCGAAGAGCGGATGGCGATCGCGCTGCGCATCGGCAGTGTCAGTAAAGCAGGTACTCTGTGCGCAGGCTTCGGAAGCGGTTTAGCGGCCGTTCCCACTGGCGTGCGATTGTTTTCGGATCGTCGCCGCGTCTAATAGCGCTTAGAACCCGGCGCGACCCAATCAGCCTCAGCGTCTGATCAACCCGAAATGCCGTCGGATAAAGCCGGAGCAATGCGCTGATGATCTCGACCCCGAGCGCCGGAGAATCCAGTTTGTCCCGATCGATCAGCTCAATCCGGACGCCGTGGCACTTCCGGTCCTGGTACCGATCGGCCGCGGGCGTAAAATCCGCCGGCTTGAAAGCAACGCCGGGAATCTCCCTTCGGTTCAGATAAGCCGCGAGCTTTTGGCTGTCGATCCACGGCGCACCGACCACTTCGAAAGGCGCCGCGGTTCCGCGGCCAACGCTTACATTGGCGCTCTCGGCTAGCGCGACGCCGGGGTACAACACCGCCTCGGCGAGCGAGCGGAGGTTGGGCGACGGGTCGATCCAGCGCAGGCCGGTGTCGTCGTACCAGGCGGCCCGCCGATAGCCGCGCATCGCAATCACCTGGAGTCTCGCGCCGATCCGGTTTTCGCCGTTGAACATCCGGGCCAACTCGCCGATCGTCATGCCGTATCTGACGGGAAGCGGAAAATAGCCGGTGAACGATTCGAGCTCCCGGTCCAGCACCGGACCTTGAACCACGCCGGCGCCGATCGGATCGGGCCGATCCAGGATGTAAAAGGCGATCCCCTGTCTAGCGGCAGCCTCCATCGCGTAAGCCATCGTCGTGAGGTAAGTATAGAAGCGTACTCCCACGTCCTGAACGTCGAACACCAGCCCGTCGATCCCATCGAGCATCGCCGGAGTGGGCCTGATGACATCGCCGTAAAGACTGAACAGCGGCAGGCCCGACGCCGAATCCATCGCGGAACTCACCTTTTCATCGAGCTTGCCGTATAGACCGTGCTCGGGAGTGAAGATCGCAACCAGCTTGACGCCAGGCACGGAACGAAAGAGGTCGATATCGGTTCTGCCGGCCGCGTCACGGCCGGTCTGGTTCGTGATCAGTCCGACTCGCAGGCCTCGAAGGGGCGCGAAATTTTCCGCTGCGAGCACGTCGATTCCCGCCGCCACCCTCAAATTATCGTTCTTGCGATCGGCGCTGGCTATCGCCGGGTAATAGCGCGCTAGACCGGGGAGACCCGCGACCACCTGTGTCGGCGTAAGCGGCCCTATCAATGCGCAAACCTGGTTGATGATCTGCTTGCGCAAGGGTTGCGCGTCGCCGCGTCCGTCCGGGTATGTCCGGTTGGTCAAGACGATTACGTAGACCTTCGTGACAGGATCGATCCAGATCATGGCGCCGGTGAAGCCGGTATGACCGAACGAGCCTGCGGGAAATAGTTCGGCGCGATTGGAAGCGAATGGCGCCCCGACGTCCCAGCCCAGACCGCGCAATCTCTCTCCGGCAGGCGTTGACGCGGGCTGGGTCATCTCCGCGATCGATGAACCGCTGAGGATGCGCACGGCTTTGAGCTGGCCTCCGTTGAGCAGCATCCGGCTAAAAACCGCGAGATCATCGGCGGTCGAAAACAATCCGGCGTGACCGGCAACGCCACCCATCCGGGATGCGCTTGGATCGTTGACCGTCGCGCGCCATAGTCCGTGCTCCAGCCGCTGGGTCGGAGCGATTCGCCCCGTCTGGCCGGGCGGCGGCTGGAAGTTCGTGTCGCTCATGCCGAGGGGCCGGAAGATGTTGCGATTGCAGTAGACATCCAGGGGCAAACCCGAGACGCGCCGAACCAGTTCACCAAGCACCTCGAAATTCTCATCGCTGTAAAGGTAGCGCGCGCCGGGCGGAAACAGCGGCCGGTCCGCAACCAATAGGCTCATCGCGGCACCGTAGCCCGACCACTGTCGCCGCAGTTTTAGATCGGGCTTGAGCCCGGAATAGTGGGTCAACAGGTCGCGGATCGTGATTTGAGCTTTGCTGCTCGCCGCGAACTGCGGCCAATACCGGGCCGCCGGCGCGTCGAGGTCGAGCCTCCCGCGCTCAACCAGTTGCATTATGGCGATGGTGGTTGCAACGGCCTTGGTGAGCGAGGCAAGGTCGAAAATGGTATCGGCCGTCATGGGAACCGGGCTTGGTCCGAACGCTCGCAGCCCGAAGGCGCGCCGGTAGACGATATCGTCGCCCTGGCCGATAAGCACGACCGCGCCGGGGATGTGGCCGTTTGCGATCTCGCCGCGCACGATGCCAGCGACGGGAGCGAGTGACTGAGGCGAAAGTGATAACCGGCCGGGAGCCGTGGCATGACCGCGCGCCGGGTTTAGACACAAGCTAAAAGCAACCGCCAAAGCGGCGACCTTAATGCGCCGGGCTCGCATGGCTTAGACCCGGCGGTCCGAGATCATCGAAGCCACAGTATCTCCCAGGCCTCCAGCGGAACCAGCGCGTCGGCGTGATGCGGTATAATGCGCGGCGTGTAGTGGTCCGCAGGCCGATCCTTCTTGACGGACGCCTGATAGAACCAGCCGTTGACCGCGCCGGTCACGGCCTCTACCTTCTCCATCGCAATACGCACAGGCTCGGCGCTACCACCTAGGGCGTCCGCATAAAGCTCGGCCCGGACCAAGTCGGAATCCAATCGGCCGAGATAGACCTGCACGCGCATCACGTACTGAGCGTTTTCTTCCTGCACGTAGAGGTTTCCGAACCGGACTTCGGACCAGTGATGTCGAAGCGAGCTATACCATTCCTCAAGCTGGGAGGCCAAAGCGCCTTTATCGGCTGCTCGCCGCCGGTAACTCATGGCCGTCGGATAGTAGCAGCGTTCCGCGTACTCGCGCACCATCCGATTGCTCGAGAAACGTGGGGCGAGCCGGCCCATGCTGGCGCGGATGTGGGCGACCCACTTAACCGGTATCCCCCGTTCATCGCACTCGTAAAAGGCGGGGACGACCTCCTGTTCGAGAAGGCGATAGAGCTCCTGCGCCTCCTGGGCGTCCCAGCGCGCATCTTCGTCATGTTCCTGCTGATCGCC
This sequence comes from Deltaproteobacteria bacterium, assembly GCA_021831785.1. Taxonomy (GTDB): domain Bacteria; phylum Desulfobacterota; class Binatia; order Binatales; family Binataceae; genus JAJYYI01. The sequence goes on from JAKBMB010000006.1 coordinate 114,209, forward strand.
CAAGGCCCAGCCGACTTCCGGAGCGTACGCCTCGGCCCACCAGCCATCGAGCTCGGAGAGATTGAGTCCGCCGTTGACCAGGAGCTTCATGCCACTGGTACCGCAAGCCTCCCATGGACGGCGCGGGGTGTTTATCCACAGGTCCACGCCTTGGACCAGCTCGGCAGCGAGCGCCATATCATAGTCCTCGAGGAAAGCCACTCTACCCCGCACTTCCGGGCGCCGGGCGTACTCTATCCATTCACGCACCATGCGTTTGCCTTCCTCGTCGGCCGGGTGCGCCTTGCCGGCCACCACTAGCTGGGCGGGACGGTCGGCGTTGGTGAGAATGCGGGTGAGCCGTTCCGGATTGTGGAGCAGCAGATTCGGGCGCTTGTATGCGGTAAAGCGGCGGGCAAAGCCAAGCGTGAGCGCGTTGTAGTCGAGATGTTCAGCAACGGCGAGACCAACGCTATCGCCCAGCGCTGCGCGATGATGCACGGCGCGCCGCCGCACGAGTTCGACAAATGCTCGCCTGCTGTTCATTCGAAGAGTCCAGAACGCCTCGTCGCCGACACAGCGGACAGCTTGTTCGACTTCCTCAAGCGTGCCGATCCAGCGGCCCTTGCCGCAGCTCTCGGTCCAAAACGCATCGGCGACTGCCGAATCCCAGGTCGGAACGTGGACACCGTTGGTGACGTGCCCGATCGGCACCTCGGGCTCCGGCCAGCGCGGGAACAGCGACTGAAAGATGCGCCGGCTCACTTGGCCATGCAAGCGGCTCACCGCGTTTGCGCTTCCGCAGCCACGCATCGCCAGGTAGGTCATGTTGAAAGGTTCGCTGGGATCATCAGCGTCGCGACGGCCCAGCGCGAGCAACTCCGGAAGGCCGATGGCGAGGTCCTTGACGTAGTCCTTGAAGTAGGCGGCGATCAGCTCGGTCGGGAAACGATCGAAACCCGCCGGCACCGGGGTGTGCGTAGTGAAGATGTTCCCCGCTCGCGTGCAGCGCAACGCGATCCCGAAAGAGCAGCCGGTACGTTGCCTGAAATCCCGCGCCCGCTCGAGCACCGCGAAGGCCGCGTGGCCCTCATTAAGGTGGCAAACCTCGCAATCAATCCCCAGTTCCCGGAGCAAGCGCCAACCGCCGACTCCCAAGACGATCTCCTGCTGAAGCCGCATCTCCGGGCCTCCACTGTAAAGTTCGCCCGTGATGCCACGGTCGACCGGCAGGTTGAGCGGGTCATTGCTGTCGAGCAGGTAGAGCGTGACGCCCCCGACCACGACCTGCCAGCCGCGCAGATAAACTCTTCTTCCGAGCAATTCCACCGCCACGCGCAGCCATTCGCCGCCCGCGTCGCGCACCGGGGTTACCGGCAGCATCGCCGGATTGTTGTACGGAAAGACGGCGACCTGATCACCGTCGGCGCCGATGGCCTGGCGGAAGTAGCCCTGCTGATAGAGCAGGCCGATCCCAACCAGCGGAACACCAAGGTCGCTGGCTGTCTTGAGATGGTCGCCGGCAAGAATCCCGAGGCCACCGGCATAAATGGGCAGCGCCTCGCTCAGCCCGAATTCCATGCTGAAGTAGGCAACCGGCTTGAGCGCGTCCGGGCCATATGCGGTGGTAAACCATGACGGACGACGCAGATAGCGTTCCCTGGACTCCTGCAGACGCTGCAATTCCGTCATGAAGGCGGAATCCCGAACCAGCTCCTCAAGGCGCGCCAGCGATACGCTCTGTAAGATGAGCCAAGGATTGCCGGTTGCCTCCCAAAGCTCCGGGTCGACTTGTTCCCACAGTCGGTCGGCTTCGTGGTTCCAGCTCCAACGCACATCCAGCGCCAGGTCGCTCAGAGTTTCCAGTCCCGCCGGCAGCGTCCTTGGAAGGTAATGGCTGGCGGCTCCCCGGGCGCTTTCAGTCACGCCGTTCATGACCCTTAGATTGTACCAACCGCGCCGTCAGCAAATAAGCGGCGGACCGAGGCGCTAAGGCGCGCTCCGCGGGCGCGCCGGCCAAGCCTGCAAGTTATTCGGCGTTTTCGGCGCATGCCGCGCTGGTCAGCTCTTCGGGCGGGCGGATGTTGCGGAACAAGACGTAATAAAGGGTGGTGTTAAGCGCCTGCAAAATAGCTGCGCCTTCCAGGGGCAACCCAAGCCACACGTTGTCCATCAGGTAGCCGGAAAAGTAGGGGATTATCGCCATCGCGGCCTGCGAAGGAAAATTGGAAATGCCCGCGGCACTGGCGCGTTCCTGGGGCTCGATTATTCCCATCAGGTAAGACTGGCGGACAGGCACCGAGACCGTGTTGAAGACCGTGCGCAGGGCGTAAAACAGCGCCGCCAGCCAGAAGTTCGGCATCAGCGCCATCACCGCCAGCAACACGCTCGAAATGGCGCGGGTTATGATCACCGTGCCCACCGCGCCCAGCCTGAAAGCCAGGCGCCCGGCGACCAAGAAGGGAACCGCGGCCGCGAGGTTGATAAAGAACAGCAAGCTTCCGAGCTGGACGGCGTCCGCGCCGAAACGCCGATAGAACCAGTAGACGATAAACGGACCGAACATGCCGATGGCAAGCCCGTTGGTAGCGTTGGTCACCATGAAACGCGCGACGATTCGCCATGACCTGCGCGAAAGCCCCGACAAAGGGCCTCGCGCAGGTCGGGCCGGGAATCGCAAGTTTTGCGAACCGCGCCGGCGCGTCTCGCGCACGGGAAGCACTGCCACAGCCATCAGGACCCCCACGAATGCGGTGAACAAGAACAGTACGTCATAGCCCTGAAGCAGTGTGAGGCGGGTGGTCCGGTGAACGAGCTGCGGTGCCGAAGCCAGCAGCGAACCTGCCGCGCTCGCTAGCACGCCGACGAATGAGAGCACGCCAAAGATCGTGGTACGGTCAAGGTCGCTCGAATGTTCCGCAATCAGAGCCTGAGCCGCGGGATAAAAGGGACCCCATGCTCCCCCGCGGCCGGCGCCCCCGCCACCGCCGTAGGTCCCGAGCGCTCCGGCAAAGATGATAACGGAGAAGCTGTGCGAGAGACTGAATGCCACGCCGCTTGCCGCCACCATGAGCGAGATCAGGGCGATCAAGTTCTTGCGGCCGAGCCGATCCGAGAGAATCCCCACGCCTGCCGCCAGCAAAGCGCTCGCGATCGCCGTGACCGCCGAAAGGATGCCCAGTTGGACCGCCCCGTAGCCCAACACCGCGAGGTACAACGGAATGATCACCGCCATGTAGCCTTGGGTAAGGCTGCGTAAGGCGCGGGCAACAAAGAGCCAGAACAGGTCGCGGTTCATCCAAAAGAGATAACGGTTCGGCTGCTGGCGGGAGACTTCATTGGAACCCCTTCCGCTCGGTTCGCCGGCTTCAAACCCGGACCCGGCGCGTCCCGACACCCCATCGGCGTAATTGTCGGTTTTCACCATTTTGCCATCAGCGCCATCAACGCGAGGAGCAAGTCCGGGCTGCGATGCTGCAAAGGCCGGCGCGCAACAGTGCGAACTCCGGCTGCGAAGCATGCGATCGCGACAATCCTAGTCAAACGGGTTCCTGCCGGCCTAGCGCCGACGCGAGAAAACCTCTGCGTAGCCAACCTCGACAATCGAACGATCTTACGGCTAGATGCTAACACTAAACCGCTTACGGAGTCGCCCAGGCCCGCGGAAGACGGCCCTTCTCTTGCGGTTCGGCAGCGGCAGGAAGCGTCTGAGCGCTCATGACCGCTCCGCTCTCAACCGAACGCCCGCCCAAACCGCACCGTCGAGGATATACATCGCGTGAGCGTCGCTGCGGGCGCGCGAGGAGGGACCGAGTGCGGCGGTCTCGTCTTTGAGCGCGCGAATATCCCGACAACCCAGGGCGAGCAGCACGAAAAATTGCTTGCGGTCTTGCGCAATGCGAGGTGCGCGCGAGAGACGTGCTCGTGAGAGTCTGGTCCGAAACGGGCCGGCGCGGCGCGAATCTCGGCGGGTTTGCCGATCAGGGGTTCAAGCGCGGCCGTCGTTTCATCAGTTCGTTCAGTTCGGCTTCGGAAAAATTTGGCTGCTGCTTACCTCATCGGCGACCCAGGAGCCGGCTCATCGACTCACCGGCGTTCAGCCGCCTCACTGTTTCGGCCAGCATCGGCGCAAGGCTCACCACCTGCAGCGGCAGCGAACCGTGCTCCGGCATCGAGAGACTGTCAGTGACCACGACGCGTTTGAGCGGCAAAGCTGAAAGCCGACGAATCGCGGGGCCCACCAGTAAGGCGTGGCTGGCGACGACGGTGATCTCGCGCAGACTTCCGGCGGCGATCAGGGCTGCCGCGGCGGCCTCGATAGTGCCGCCGGTTGATACCATATCGTCCACGATCACCGGCACGCGTCCGGCGACCTCGCCGGCAATCCCGCGCACCCTTACTTCTTCGCCGCTGAGGCGGGTCTTGTGGGCAATGGCGATAGGCCGGCGCAGCGACTCCGCGTAGCGCTCGGCGAGCTTAACCGCTCCCAGGTCCGGCGCAACGATTACGCTCTTGTCGGTGACCAGCTCCTCAATCGCGTTGGCCAGTAATGACACCGCGCTCAAGTGCTCCAATGGGATGCCGAAGAATCCTTCGAGCGAAACGCTGTGAAGGTCGACGGCGACAATGCGCTCGAAGCCGGCAACTCCCAGCGCGTCGGCCACCACGCGCGCGCCGATCGCCTCCCGCCCCCTTGCCCGGCGATCTTGCCGCGCATATCCGAGGTACGGAACGACCGCGGTGAGACGGGCTGCGCCCGCCCTCCGGCTGGCGTCAGCGAGGAAGAGCAATTCCATCAGGTGACCGTCCACCGGCGGACCCGTAGGCTGGACCAGGTAGACGTCGCAGCCGCGCACGCTCTCCTGGATTTCGGCATGCAGCTCGCCGTCGGGAAAACGGTCCAGAACGGAGCGGCAGACCCGGGTTCCGAGCCTTGCGGCGACCGAGTCTGCCAGCGACGGGTTTCCGGAGCCGGCTAGAATGACGAGCTTCATGTCGGTCCGCTCACATACGTTCGCCAATCATTCATTCGCTGTCATCTAGCAGCATTGGCCATGCCACAAATGATTAGCGCGACGCAACCCAAGCTTGGCGCAGGCGCGACATCAAACCGCTTAGCCCGGATTCGGAAGTGATGCTGATGGATACAGCTACGAACCCGATGGAAGCAGCGGCGAAGGGCACAATTGCGCAGAAATAGGCGTGCTTCCGGTCTTCTGAATGGCACGAACCGTGAAAAGGTAAGATCCGGATGGCCAGATTTTCAGAAAATGCGCTGACCGTTCTCCAGGAACGTTATCTACGCCGGGACGAGAGCGGTCATACAATCGAAGACCCGGACGGGATGCTGCGGCGCGTGGCCGAGGCGGTGGCGGTTCCCGCCCGCGACTTCGGCGAGGATCCCGGGTACTGGGAGGAGCGGTTTTTCCAACGGCTGAACGCTCTTGAGTTTCTTCCCAATTCGCCGGCGCTGATGAATGCGGGAGTGCCCAACGGGCAGCTCGCGGCATGCTTCGTACTGCCGTTGCACGACGACCTCGACTCAATCTTCGGCGCGCTCGCGCTGGCGGCACGAATTCAGCAAAGCGGCGGAGGCGTCGGTTTCTCGTTCAGCGAGCTTAGGCCGGCCGGCAGCCAAGTCCGCTCCACCGGAGGAGTGAGCTCCGGCCCGCTGTCGTTCATGGAACTGTTCAATCATGCGACTACGGTCATCCGTTCCGGCGGCAGGCGGCGCGGCGCGAACATGGCGGTGCTTCGAGTCGAGCACCCGGACATCCGCGAGTTCATCAACGCGAAGCTCGTTCCACACGCGCTTGAGAATTTTAACCTCTCAGTGGGAATCACCAACGAATTCCTTCGTGCGCTTGACGCGGGCGCCAAGTTCGCGCTGCGGAATCAGCGCACGAGGCTGCCGATGGCCACCGTAGATGCGCGCGCCCTATTCGACGCTATGGTGGACGCTGCGCACGACTCAGGCGACCCGGGACTGCTTTTCCTCGACGAGATCAATCGTCACAATCCGACGCCGGCGCTGGGCCGGATTGAGACCACGAACCCTTGCGGCGAGCAACCGCTGTTGCCTTACGAATCTTGCACGCTCGGCTCGATCAACCTCGCGGCTTTTGCCCGAGAGGCGGACATCGATTGGGAGCGTCTGCGCGAGGCGATCCACGACGCCGTGGTCTTTCTCGACAATCTTATCGAAGCATCCCATTACCCGGCCAAGGAGATCGAGTCGGCAACGCGGCAGAGCCGTAAGATCGGACTCGGCGTGATGGGGCTCGCCGATCTGCTGGCAGTGCTCGGTATTCCGTATGATTCCGACGAAGCGGTGGCGTTGGGCGAACGGATCGCCGCGGCGCTTACGCGCGAGGCGCGAGTCAAGTCGATCGAGCTTGGCGCGCGGCGCGGCTCGTTTCCGGCGTTGTCCGAAAGCATCTGGCCTGCCCGGGGCATTCGTACGCTGCGCAATGCGGCCGTAACCTGTGTTGCGCCGACCGGCACGCTGAGCCTGCTTGCGGGATGCTCGAGCGGGATTGAGCCCTTTTTCGGGCTCGCCAGCGTCAGGCGTGCGCTGGACGGGCGCACCTTGACGGAGGTCAATCGCGCGGCGCTTGATGCGCTCAAAGCGTTGGGCCCCAGCGGCCTTCGCGCGGTCAAAGAGATTTGCGAGCACGGCTCCATGCGAATGGTCCCAGGGATACCCGAAAAGCTTAAGCGGCGCTTTCCGATCGCGCTGGAGTTACATCCGCTCGACCATGTTCGGATGCAGGCCGCCTTCCAGAGGCATGTCGATGCAGCCGTTTCCAAAACGGTCAATCTGCCGGCAACCGCTTCGGTGGACGATGTGCGGGAAGTCTTCGACGCGGCGCGAAGGCTCAAGCTCAAGGGCGTTACGGTTTACCGCTACGGTTCCAAATCAACTCAGGCGCTTTCGCTGGTTAACGATGAACGCGCCCCCGATTGCCGCGAGTGCGCGGTGTGACTGCCGTGACGCGGCAGGATCGCAGCGATGCCGGTACGCCGGCCGCGTGGCCATAAGAGATGCGCCTCGGCGCTGCGCTTCGGCGCCGCGCGGGGCGCGAGATTGCGGCTAGCTTACGAGGGTTAACAGCATGCCGGTGAACGTCGTTAAAACGTATGAAGATGAGATCGCATGGGAACGCGCTAAGGCTCGAGCCCGCGAGCAGTATCCCGATGCGACCGGAGAGCGCTTCTACAGAATCGTGATGGCGATCTATAAGAAGATGACTCACTATCGCCCGCATTCCAGGCACCGCTCCGAGCACGGATGTTGAGCAGCCGCCGCCCAACTCAAAACTCGGCAAGGTACGGATAAACCTAGTCGGGCGCCGAGGGACGGCGAGCGAGGTATGTGCCTGCACCGCGCTGTGAGAAAGAAAATCGTAGCGCGCTTCGATGCCCGGTTGATCACGATAGTAAGGATCGGACCCACATCTCCAACGCCTACCACATGGCGAAATAGCGCAAGCGCGGTTTAATGGCGACAACTAGAGGGTGAACCGTCGGTGATTGCTCAACCGGACCGCTTCTTTTGCGAGCGAGCGCGCCTCTTCTTTCGCCCCGGGGCCGATTCTGTTGGTTCCTCGGGCCCAAAAGGCCGTTGAAAGTGGACAGTCGCTTCCTCTTCCGGTCCGGTACTGCGGTATTCGCGTTGCGAAGGTTCCTCCATCTCTTCGGGCAAGGTCCATTGCTGATCGTATGGCGGGATCGTCGCGCCTTCGCCCCACCCTCGCTTCGCGCGATTGCGCTTTTCCTGACAATCGACGCAGTACGCGGCAAACGGGAGCGCAATTAGACGCTCGATAGGAATCGGCTCGTGGCATCCCAGGCACGCGCCGTACTTGCCGGCATCGAGCCGCGCGAGTGCCTCGTCAACGAACCGCAGTTTTTCCTCCTGACGCGCGATCAAGCCCGCGTGCATTTCGACATCGGCGGTAGAACGCGCCACGTCCATCTCGTCCGCAGGCGGAGGCTCGGCCTCCTGTTCCTGGTCGCGCCGCAGCTCTTTGACTCTTTCATAGGTCTCGTCGCGAAGCCGAACGAGCATATTTCTCAGCAGCTCGCGGCGCCCACCATCGGTGTTTATCGGTTCAAATACCATATCTTTGGGCCTTTTTGATCAACGACCTTCAACCGGCTTAATCGCAGTCTCTCGGCTCCGGCTCGCCGCAGCCGGATTCGGCGTGACTTCGCCGGGCTGACGATTCGCATGCGCTTGGTACGGGCGGATGGCGTCAACCAGCCAGCCACCCGCCCTTATACCGAGGCGATTCAGGACAAGCACGCGCCGTCTACGATGCGACGGTCATTTCCGGCAACGCCCGGCGCTCAGAAACGGATGCCAGCGTTTCCGACACGCTTTCCCCGGTGACCTGCACGCGCCTGCCCATCGCTGCTTGACGCCGCGCCTCGCGGGCGATGTCATCGAGCGAGAGTATCCCGGCCAGATGCTCGTTCGGATCAAGCACCGGAAGCCGTCTCACCCGATTGTCGCGCATCAGCGCTTCGGCCTGGCTGATACCGTCACTGGCGTGACAGAAAATCACTTTGTGTGCCATCGCCGTACCAACCGGGATGGCCCAGAGCTGCTTGCCCTGGGTGTACGCGGCCATAGCGATGTCGCGGTCGGTAACGATGCCAACTACGCTGCCGTCGCCGTTGGCGCTGACGATGGGAACGCAACCGCAGTCGAATTCCCACATCAGCTCGGCGGCGCGATTGAGGGGGTCCGTCTCGGTACAAACCTTCACCTCGCGCGTCATTATTTGCTCGACTTTCACGTTAAATCCTCCCGCATCACTGCTCACTTCACATTCAGTAGGCGCTTTGGGCTGTACTCGCCTCACACGGCTTCGCTCTTCTTCTCCGTGCCAGCTTTGGGAGCCTCGACCTGGATTTTCACTTGCTTGGGAGCGGCCTCCTTGGGCATGGGCGCGGTCAGCTCCAACACGCCGTCGTGGTAGGTGGCTTTCAGGTCTTCAGCCTTGATTCCCTGCGGTAGCGGGATCGAACGCTCGAAGGACCCGTACCGGATTTCGCGTCTGAAGAAGTCCGCCTTCTTGGTCTCGCGCTTATCCTCACGGTGTCCTTTAATCGTTAAGACCCCGGCCAGGACCTTAATGTCAACGTCCTTCGGATCGATGCCCGGGAGGTCGGTGCGCACCACGAACTTGCTGTCTTGAATGAAGGATTCTATCGCCGGACGCGCCCCCGCAGACTCCCGCTCGCCGAAGAACTCGCGGTCGAAGGGCAAACGGCCGAACCAGTCGCGGTCGAAGCCAAATCTTTCGAGCATGTCATCGAACTCGCTGCGGAACCGATCCAACTCTCTCGACGGTCTCCATCTCTCAAGGAATCCCATTGTCTTTTCCCCCTGTCTCTTAGTTTTGCCCGCCCACGATTGAACGCGCTTCGGCGGGTCGTTCCGCTCTCAAAATCTCCTTCACCTCGTCGTCGGTCACCTGGTGGAAGTCGCGGTAGAATTGACCGACGGCGAAGAAATTTCCGGGCGTCTCGAGACAGACAATTTCGTCAGCTTCGCCGCGCAACGCTTCCACGCTCTCCACCGGGGCGACCGGGACCGCGAGCACGAGCTGTTTCGGTTTCTCCCGGCGCACGCCGCGCAGAGCGGCCCGGACCGAGGAACCGGTGGCAATTCCGTCATCGACAACGATCACGGTCTTGCCCGCGAGCGGAATCTTGGCGCGGCCGGCGCGGTATGCGGCTTCGCGGCGTTTTACTTCTTTCAACTGCCGCCCGACTTCAGCATCAACATATCCGTCCGGAACGCCGAGGTACTCGAGGATTTCCTGATTGAAGATCGCGCGCGGATGATCGCCGTCAACCACCGCGCCGATTCCCAGTTCCGCCTGGCCCGGAGCTCCAAGCTTTCGCACCACGATTACGTCGAGGGGGGCGCCTAATGCGTCGGCAACCTCTTTGGCGACAGGTAAACCACCGCGCGGGATGCCCAGCACGACCACGTTGGCGCCGGCGTAAGACATCAGGCGCCGCGCCAGCATCCGGCCGGCCGCCTCGCGACTTGGAAACGCCGTGGACGCTTGTGTGATAGGGTCGGTGGTCTCCCGCGCTTTTAGGTGGCGATTGAACCAGTTGGCGGCGAGCTCGGCCACTTGCTCCAATGTGCCCGGTTCTTCGAACAGATGCGTTGCTCCGGGCACGATGCTGAGCGACTTCTCGCAGCGCAAAACGCGGTAAGCCTTCTCGTTGAGCTCGATCACGCCGTAATCATTGCCGCCGACGATAAGCAGAGTAGGCGCTTTCACATCGGAAAGATGACGGAATGCGAGGTCCGGCCGGCCCCCGCGTGACACGACGGCGCGAATCGTCTGATCCTGTGCTGCGGCAACCAGCGCCGCGGCGGCTCCGGTGCTGGCACCGAAATATCCTAGCGGACGATCCTTGGTTTCGCTTCCGCCTCTCAACCAGCGCGTCGCATCAGCCAAGCGATGCGCGAGGAAGTCGATGTCAAACACATTGTCGCGGTCCGCAGCCTCGTCTTCTGTCAGGAGATCGAACAGCAGCGTACCGATACCGGCATTGCGCAACGCCTCGGCCACGAACTGATTGCGCGGACTCAGCCGGCTACTGCCGCTGCCATGGGCGAACACGGCCACTCCCGCGGCATCTTTGGGAATGACCAACTCGCCTTCCAGCAGCACGGAGTCCGAAGGTATAAAGACGTATTTTTTCATAGAATTTCGGCTACCTACTCAAGTTTCAGGTAAGCATCAGATGTGCCAGCCGTTCGAACCGAGCGCCGCCGGAGATCCTGAACCGGTTGGAGCTCGCTGACGAAGTGTAGTCGACGCGATGACGGAAGACGGATGCAAAAGGCGCGGCGAGAAATCGACAGCGATCGCGCAGCGAACGGTGCGGCTCCGGCTTCGCGCGATTGCCAAGGACACTGATCCGGCGTTGTGGCGATTTTCACCGTACCGATATGCCTTGGGCGAAGCACGCCTTGGTGTTTCCGGTGCTATGGCGGATAACCGGCGCAACACGGCTGAGCTTAATTGCGCGCGACCGGGTGGGGGTTACGTTCACCAGCCGAGCGTCGAATCCAGCAAAAGGCTGCCGCCGTTAGACGCGATTTCTGAACAAGTGGCGCGGTTGGAACCATCGACCGTGGAGTTCGCGCGACCGCGGCGATCGTATAGCCGTTGCGTTGGTTCTTCGCTCAGGTTGCGCGGCGCCACAAGGAACATGGCAAAATTAAAAGAGACCCGGCGACTATTACGTCTGCGGCCAGGGTGGCTATACGATGGCCAACTTGGCCGCCGGCAAGCGCCTTGGCGCCAAGTACGAAGAAGTTAAGCAGTGCGAGCGACGCGGGTACTGAAGCTCGGTGGGGGTCGCGCTTGCTGGGTTCCTCGCCGTCGTGCAAACGTTTCGCATCGATAGGAGTAATCCGCCTGCTGAAGCGGACGTGAACGCGCCGGCTCCGGTCAGGAAAGTGATGAAACGCTCGGGCTATGGGGGCCATTCCGACGAAACGCTCTGGCTCCGGCATTGCGACGTCGCGCCGGCGTCGTGGATGGTGGCCCATGAGCTTCGTCAGGTGCGGGCCAACTGAACTTGCCGGCCCCGGGGCAACTACAACCCGCCACAGCGGCTGAAGAAGCTCAAGGAAATTGATGAGGAGGTCGGCGACAGTGACATGCCGCCCTTATACTACGTCTATCCGATGCACATAGATGCTCGGCTGTCAGATGCGGCTCGTCAAGCGCTCAATGAGCGGACCGCATCGTAGTCAGAGCCCCGCAAACAAGCTGCGGCGCAATACACCTCGCGGTAAAAGAACACGGCAGCATCGGAGGCGGATGTCCGCGACAACAGTGAATCTTTTGAAGGCAGCGGTGCGATGAACGTGGGCTTGCGCAGTTCCTCGACGGCCTTGATTTGGCCAGGTGGCCCGCCTTAACCTGTCTTTGCTACTTTGTCGCGAAGATGAGGGGTGAAGGCGCGGGCGCGCGGAGGGTTGCAACCTTCTTGAAACCCGCCTCGGCAAGCCAGCGGCGGTATTCGGCCATCGTGAATACGTCGCCGCTCTCCGTATGTAGGAGCATGTTGAGGCTGAACAGCAGCGGCATCGCAGGACCGGTGCGGTTATCAGTTGGAATAAGATCGGCAATGAGCAGCACCCCCCTTTCGTCCAGCGCGGAAAAGGCCTTGGCGATGAGCTGCTTGCCCCATTGCTCACCCTCGGAGTGGATGATGTGGCCGAGAATCACCAGGTCGTAGGAGGTCTGCGGGAATTCAGTCGCGCGCAGGTTACCCTCCAAATAGCCGAAGCGGTCGGCAACGCCAAAGCGTTGCGCGTACGAGCGCGCAATTGCGATCACCTCGGGAAAGTCCAGCACCGTAACGCGCGCGGAGGGAAGCGCTTTGGCGAAAGCGATCGACCAGGCAGCCGAGCCCGCCGCTACGTCGAGGATGCGCCCGATCCGCCGGAGCGCGGCCTTGGGCAACGTGGACACCGCGGCGCTGGCGGCGGCGAAGCTCCATGGGAAGATGTGTCGAACCAAGGTCGGGAAGAACTCGCGCGCGCGGCTTTCATCGTCGACCTTAATCAGCGATCTGCCGCTCTTTATCACTTCCCCAAGCCGCCACCAGTCATCAGACATGCGCCGAGCGAACTGGGCGATTCCCTCGACATAGAACTCCCCACCCGGCACCAGGTAGCGCTCGGCGACGGGCTCAAGCTCGTACTCTACGGCGCCCTTTTTGAGATAGCCCATGCCCACTAGCGCATCGAGCAGCCGCCGCAACGCAGGCTCTGAAACGCCAAGCGAAGCGGCGATCTGTTCGCACGCGCCACGACCCTCAGCGAACTGCCGAAACAGGCCGAGTTCGACCGCCGCCACCAACGTCGGGGCACGCCAGGCAGCCCAGAGGTCTTCCATGATTTGGGTGGGTGGAGGCGAATCCATGTTCTTATGCGGCATAGCAGTCAATGCTATTCTGCGGCCCCGTTGGCTGGAGCAGCGCACGGCTCCGATGAAGCGGGCCTCAGAGACCGCAGATACGCTACCACGGCGTCGGCATCGTCGCGAGACAGTCGGTAGCGCGGCATCGGAGGTTTGGCATATGTACCGCTTGGCATAAGGCCGGTTTCGAGAAACCTGACGGCCTGTGCTTTCGTCCAGAAATGCATTCCTGCTATCGCAGGTGCGCATTGGGCAAAGCCTGCGCGGTCACTCGGACCGAAGCGCAGAGTCGCACCTTGGAGCGGGCGCGCCTGGTCGGGTTCGCCCCCCGAGCTGCGCGGAGTATGGCAATCGCCACACATCGCCACGCGCTCGACAAGGTACTCGCCACGCGCCAGCAGTTCCTTATCCGTCTGGTGTGCGCTCGCGCAAACTGCCGCGGATAACCACGCGCTTACGGCGAACATCGCCACTGTCTCCTTCAAAATTATCCGACCTTGTTGACCCGCTCTCTCAATCTACCACTGGAGACCGCCTTTGCTGTTGCGAGCGCGCGTTGCGCGAGCCGCATATTAGGTAGCGGCAGCATCCGTGCGAAGACAATACGTTAGCGTGTTGTACGCAATGTCTTCTAGCGGACCCTGGAAAGCTGTTTGACGCCGGTCGTGAATCACCTGAAACTTTAAGTGGAAATTTCCATTTTGGTCACTGGGACCAAAGCGAGCATAGCACAGACCTCCCGTCATACAAGGTTTGAGAGCAGGCTTGGAGCCGATTCTCCGGTTGGGAAACCCCGACTGCTCCCGCGATGGCCGGTCCCGCCCCGCCACCTCCAGGCGCGGGCGCTTTTCGGCTGATTTCCGAACACACACACCTTTCCATCTCCCCTGTCTCTTGTCGTTAGATCGGACGGCCGCCAGCGCCTTTGGCTATCCCGCCGGCACCGGCAAGGCCGCGATCTTCTCCAGCATGTGGGCGAACAGCCGCCGCGTCAGGTGGCTTTCCGCCAACAGCAACCCCTAGTAGCGGGCATGCTTGAGCAGACGACTGCCGGTCTTTATCAGTCGCTGCTGCAAGCTGGTCAGCGACCAGGTCGCGGCCCGCGTCGGCAGCGCCAGCCGCCCGTCGCGCCCGCTTTCAGCTCGCCGCCTGATAAAGAAAGCTGTGGTAGCGCACCACCGGCTTGTAGCTCGGCTTTCCCATTAGCCGGGTCAGCAATTTCCTGATGTTGCGCTCCAGGTTATCATTGGCAATAAGGCGGATGGCGTACCTCACCTCCCGTTCTTCCAGCGCGTCGTATAGCTCCGGCTTGGCAAACGCCGCGTCGTCCCCGGAAGGCCACCTCGATGCCCAGCGCTTTAAGCTGCTCGGTGTCGGCCGGCAGCAGCTCATTGCAGCCCTCGGCGCTGTGGACGTTGCCGGGCCGCAGCTTGGCGGCCAGGCAATCGCCCTCGCGGTTGAACGGCAGCAGCGGATGACAGCAGGTGGACTCGAAGGGCCCGTTGTAGGCGCTCTGCTCTTGCGCGCCGTAAACCGGCATCTCGGTTGAGTCCATGTCCAGCGCCACCCGTCGAGGTGAAGCGATAGCCTCCGCTCCGGCGAGCAACTCCTGATTGAGCGCAGCCAGACCGGCAAGGTTTTCTGCTTGCGCCAGCACTTCCGTCTCGAACGACCGCAAGCGCGAAGTCAACGCTGCTCCGCGCTCCCAAATCTTCCTGGCACTGATGCGCCGGAAGGCCGGGTTTTGGGACAGCCGTTCAGCGTCGTTGACGTCCTCATAGCCCGTCAGCCGGCTGTATACCGACTGCCGCACGAGGTCGATTAGAGGCAACTGGGCGTTCTTTCTCCGCCCGTCCGCGAGCTGCCGTTCGATCAGCTCGCCGAAGCCCAACCGCTCATCCAATTCCCGCGCCAGCAGCAAGCCGCCGTCGCAAGTGACCTGCGCGCCCTGGAACTCGACCCGCAGGGAGCGGTTGAACGAAAGCTGAAAAAGCCGCTTTCGCTTCTCACTCACCGCCCGTCATCCTCCGCGCCACCCCAATCGCATCCAAACCCGCATCTGTCAGGGCGTTTCGCGCATTTTATCAAATTGGTAGTTCACTGGGAAAACGGAAATCCAGGTTAACGGCAAAAAGAGGCTTATCCCAGCCCCAGGCGACGAGAGCACGCAGCCCTCAGCAAGCGTGACCGAGACGCCCGGCGCCCCAGATTCCGGCCGCCTTGGTCTGTAATTCTCATTTACCAACGGCGCAAAAAACGGACGATTGGCGCCAAAAGGTACAACCGCTGCGTATCCAAATCGCACACTCAATCGTCTTCAAACATAACTGTCAATCGGCCGTTTTCCTCAGAGAGAGCACCTTTGGCGCGTGTTACCAAGGCTGAACCGCTTGATCCACTTTTGGATATGTCTCTTTTGGACGTGTTGCTTAGCACCTATCAGTTGGCACGTTTATCGCTTGCGAACGGGATAAACGGCGTTGCGCGCCGTAGAGGCTATTTCAAATGACGAGTGCCAAGGCGAACCGGGCTAAGACCGTTTCCACTTACTGCTATAATTGCGTTGCGGGCCCTGATTTGCTCACGGTGAAGGTTGTTGACGGGATAGCACGGGAAATCGAACCTAACTACGAAGCTCTGCGCATCGAGCCGGTATGTGCCAAGCCGTGCGTCAAGGCGTACGGCCTCATCCAGAAGCTCTATAACCCGCACCGCATCACGATGCCGATGAAGCGGACCAATCCGCGCAAGGGCATCAATGAAAGCCCCGGTTTTATTCCGATATCATGGGATGAAGCGCTCGACACGATCGCGGCGCGGCTCAAGGAAATCAGGAGCCGCGGCGTGGTTGACGAGAGCGGGCTTCCGCGCGTGGCCGTGAGCTTCGGCAATGGCGGCACGCCGGCCTTTTACATGGGAAGTTTTCCGGCTTTCCTGTCCGCGTGGGGGCCGCTGGACTTCAGTTTCGGCTCGGGGCAGGGGGTAAAGTGCGTCCACTCCGAGCATCTTTACGGCGAGTACTGGCATCGCGCCTTCACGGTGACGGCCGACACTCCGCTGGTCAACTATGTCCTGTCCTTCGGCGGCAACCATGAAGTGACCGGAGGGGCGGCCGCCGTTCAGCGCCACGCCGACGCGCGCGCCCGCGGCGTCAAGCGCGTGCAGATCGAGCCGCATCTGTCGGTAACCGGCGCATGCTCGGCCCGCTGGATCCCGATCAAGCCCAAGACCGACGCTGCCTTCATGCTCGCGCTGCTGCACGTGATGGTGCATGAGAATCCGCGCGAGCGCCTCGACGTCCCGTTCTTGCGCGACCGCACCGCGTCTCCCTACCTGATCGGGCCCAACGGCTTTCTGCTGCGCGACCCCGTGAGCAGGAAGCCGCTGATGTGGGACGAGGCGGCGAGGCGCGCCGTGCTGTTTGACGCCCCGGGCGTCAAACCCGCCTTGGAAGGGACCTTCAGGGTAGCGCACGCGATCGAGGTCGGCGCCGACAATGAGCTTTTCGAACATCACGACGTTGACGGCGCGACCGAATTCCAGAAGCTGGTCGACCACCTGCGCCCTTACAGCCCGCAATGGGCCGAGAAGGTGTGCGAGGTGCCCGCCGCCGCCATCCGCGAAGTGGCCAACGAGTATCTCGACGAGTCCCGCGTTGGCCGGACCATCGAAATTAACGGCGTAACGCTCCCGTTCCGGCCGGTGGCGGTGGTCCTCGGCAAGACCGTGAACAACGGGTGGGGCGGGTACGAATCCGTCTGGGGACGCACGATGCTGGCGCTTTTGGTCGGCGCGCTCGAGGTCCCGGGCGGCACGCTGGGCACCACCGTGCGCTTGAACCGGCCGCAGGACAACCGTCTCAAGAGCGTCAAGCCGGGGCCCGACGGGTTCATGCTCAACGTGCTGAACCCGACCGATCGCGAGAACTGGGTTTCCAAGCCGACCGGCCGCAACGCCCATCGCTCGCTGGTGCCGCTGGTCGGCAACGGCGGATGGAGTCAAGCGCTCGGACCCAGCCATCTCGCATGGCTGTTCCAGAACGATGCGCCCAAGGAATGGCCCAAGCCCACGCTGCCCGAGCTGTGGTTCGTCTATCGCACCAACCCCGCGATCTCGTTCTGGGACTCGAAACACCTGTCGGAGACAATGAGCCGGATGCCGTTCGTGGTCTGCTTCGCATACACGCGCGACGAGACCAACCACATGGCCGACATCCTGCTTCCGGACGCGACCGACCTCGAGGCGCTTCAGCTTATCCGGTTCGGCGGAACCAAGTTCATCGAGCACTTTGCCGAGCACGAAGGCATGGTGCTGCGCCAGCCCGCGGTAGCGCCGCGCGGCGAGTCGCGCGACATGAGCTGGATCGCGACCGAGCTTGCCCGACGCGCCGGCCTGCTCGAAGCTTACGTCGGCGGAATCAACAAGGGCGCCGGGATGCCGGCCCCGCTCGCGGGCAAGACTTACGACTTTTCCCTTGATCCCGGAAAAGAGCCCACGGTCGAGCAGATCTGGGACGCGGCGTGCAAAGCCGCAACCGCCGTCCTCACCGATGGCAAGGAGATTAAGGACCTTGCCTGGTTCAAGGAACACGGCTTCTACATGAAGCCCTTCAAGCGCGTGGATTGGTACCTATACCCCACCGTGGTGGCGCAGGGCCTGCGCTTCGAGCTCCCCTACCAGGAGCGGCTGATGCGCGCGGGGCTCGAGCTGGGGCGCCGGCTGCACGAGAGCGGCATCAAATGGTGGGACGAGCAGCTCAAGGAGTACATGGCACTGCCCGCGTGGCATGACCTGCCGGGACACTGGGAGAAAGCGCTAATCCGTTCCGGGGCGAATCCGCAGGAATACCCGTTCTGGCTCATCACCACCAAGAGCATGCAGTACACTGCCGGCAACAACGCCGGAATCCAGCTCATGCACGAAGTTTCGCAGAACGTGCGCGGGCACGGCGGACTGGTGCTGAACGCCGCAACCGCGCGGTCGTTGGGAATCGAGCACGACGATTGGGTTGAGATCAGCTCGCCCGATGCCTCCACCCGCGGCCGCGCCATCCTGGTCCAGGGCATTCGGCCCGACACGATGCTCATCGTTGGCCAGTTCGATCACTGGGTTACTCCCTACGCCAAAGACCTCCACGCGCCGAGCCTCAATACGGTCGCCCCGATACTGCTTGAGTTGACCGACGCCACCGGCTCGGGCGCCGACCTGGTGCGGGTAAAGGTGCGAAAGCTCCCCAACGCGGCGAACGCCGGCGCGCCCAAGCATAGCGGCGACGGCCGTGCGCCCGCGACGGCCTAGACGCCCGCCCGACAATGGGTGCGGGCCGCGAGCGGACACCGAGGGTTGAGATGAAAACCAGTCTTGCGCCAGATGCCGGCGCAGGCACGCGACAAAGCGCAAGGCCAGGATCGAGCCTCCGCGCGCGCCTGCCGGGGCCGGTCATCAAAGCGGCCCGGACCCGTGGAGGTAAGCGATGAGCCGGTACGTGATGGTCGCGGATTTGCGCCGCTGCGTCGGCTGCCAGACCTGTACCGCGGCCTGCAAAGTGGCCAATGCAACGCCGCCTGGGGTCCAATGGCGCCGAGTCGTTGACATTGAATCGGGCGAGTACCCAGAGGTCCGGCGCACATTTCTTCCGCTGAGCTGTCAACATTGCAGTAACCCTCCATGTGTGGAGGTATGCCCGACCGGAGCAAGCTGGCAGCGGCCGGACGGAATCGTGGCAATCGATTACGACCGCTGCATCGGATGCGCGTACTGCTTCATGGCCTGTCCGTACCAAGTCCGCTACAAGGTCGAGAAAGTGACTTACGCATACGACGGCATACCCATGGACAGCGAACTCGCCGCCCTAGACGGAAGACGCATCGGGGTGGTGAGCAAGTGCACTTTTTGCCAGGAGCGGGTCGACGCGGGCCGCGCGCAAGGAATGGTTCCGGGCAAGGACCCGCAGGCCACTCCCGTGTGTGTAAATTCGTGCATTGCCAATGCCCTTTCCTTCGGCGACATCGAAGATCCGGAAAGCGAGGTATCGCGACTGCTTAGGGAAAATGAGTCGTTTCGCTTGCACGAAGAACTGGGTACGGAACCCGGCTTCTATTACCTGGTGGAGAGGCGAGGAGTGAAAGCGCGATGAGGGGCGCGGAGCCGCAGCGGCAGACTTATTGGACTTGGAAGGCCGCAGGTAATTTTATCGGCGGCGGAACCGGTGGCGGACTGCTCTTCCTGACCGGCGTAGCCGCGCCGCGAGAAGCTTTCTGGCTGTTCATCGCAGGTCTGGTGGCCCATGGGTTTGTGGCGGCCGGGTTATTGAGCGTGTTTTTTCAGCTTGGCCGCCCGTTTCGCGCGCCCAGGGTCATCTTTCGCCCCCAGACGTCGTGGATGACGCGGGAAACGTTGTCGGACGCCGTGGTATTTTCGATCTGGCTGAGCGCGATATGGTTTGGATTGCCGAGCCTGGGTCGAATAATGGGGTTGCTCGCGCTGGTTCCGCTTTACTGCCACGCTCGAATGCTGAAGGCGGCCAAGGGGATTCCGGCATGGCGCGAACCGGCGATTGTGCCCTTGATTTTCAGCACGGGCCTCACGGAGGGAGCGGCGGTCTTTATCGTTCTCGCCGTGATATTTGGGCATACGGAGCGATGGGCGATAGCGGCGCTGGCGGTGCTCGTGACAGCGCGCTTGCTTATATGGGGCGTCTACCGATCGCGGCTCGTGACGCCGGGCGCTGCGCCCCGCGGGACCGCTGAATTTCTGGAGAAAATCAACCTCGGGCTGATACTTGTGGGTCACGTGGCGCCCTTAACACTGCTCGTGATCACTCACTTCGCGCCGGTGCTCGGTTACGGGCCCGCCGTGGGGGGCGCGTTGCTGAGTCTTCTCAGCGGATGGTATCTGAAACACGTCCTGGTAACGCGTGCGGGCTACACCCAGGGCCTGGCGCTTCCACGTCTGCCCGCGCGAACGCCGGGATTCGGCGGGTCCGCGGCGCGACCGGGCTGGACCTGAGACGGGGGCGATCGGAGTATGTGGCTTCTTCCCACGCCGTTGCGCGCCGGCGCCAGGGGCCGCGAGCGGTCGTTTGCAAGCGAGGTGCGCCGGCTTAAGCTCGGCGCGGGCCAGACGTTTCACGGCGAGACCGTGCTCGCCGTGGCCAAGGCGCTGCTGCAGTCGGGCGTGGGCTATCTCGGAGGCTATGAAGGTGCGCCGGTCTCGCACCTGATGGACATCCTGTCGGACGCTTACGAACCGCTGCTCAAGCCGCTGGGCATCCATTACGAGTCCTCCGCGAGCGAGGCCGCGGCCGCGGCGCTGCTCGGCGCGTCGATCCAGTATCCGCTGCGCGGCGCCGTCACCTGGAAATCAATCGTCGGGACCAACGTCGCTTCGGACGCGCTGTCGAATCTGGCTGCGGCCGGCGTCACCGGCGGCGCGCTGATAATCGTCGGCGAGGACTACGGCGAGGGCGCGAGCGTTATCCAGGAGCGGACTCATGCGATCGCGCTCAAGTCCTCGATACCGCTGATCGATCCGCGCTATCACATGCCCAAGGTGGTGGACTTGGTCGAGCGCGCGTTCGAGCTCTCCGAAGCCTCCCATCTGCCGGTGTTCATGACTCTGCGCATCCGGGCGGCCCATATGACCGGGACCTTCGAATGCAAGGACAACCGCGCGCCCGCCTTCGGTCCCGACAATCCCATGCTCAAGCCTCATTACGACTTCGGCCGTATTCCGTTGCCGCCCTCGATCTACGAGCAGGAGCAGGCGAAGTTCGCCGAGCGGCTTCCCGCTGCGCGGGGGTTCATCGTCGAGCATAAGCTTAACGAGCACTTTCCCGCCATCGCCGGGTCCAGGCTCGGGATCGTCACGCAGGGCGGCGTATACGGCGCGCTGATGCGCGCGATGCATCGGCTGGGTCTGGCCGACGCCTTCGGCAAAACCGATATTTCCATCCTGGTGCTCAACGTGGTTTTTCCGCTGGTGCCGGAGGAGATCGGCGCCTTTCTAAGGGACAAGGACGACGTCCTGGTGGTGGAGGAGGGCAATCCGCCATACGTCGAGCGTGAGGTCGCCGCAATCGCCCAGCGCGAGGGGCTGCGATGCCGGGTGCGGGGCAAAGACGCGCTGCCGATGGCGGGTGAATACACCACCGCAGTGATGCGTGGCGGGCTTGCGCGCTGGCTTACCCAGGTCGCGCCGGGTCCCGTCGCCGAGCGGGTCGCGGCCCACCAGGGCGCGATCGAAGAGCAGGCCGCGCTCGGACGCAAGGCGATGGGTCATCGCGTGCCGCCGCGTCCGCCCGGGTTTTGCACAGGATGCCCCGAGCGGCCCGTTTTTACCGCGCTCAGGCTTTTGCAGGACGAAATCGGACCGCTGCACCTCTCCCTGGATATCGGATGCAGCACGTTTGCGACACTGCCGCCGTTCAATATGGGCAATACCGTGCTCGGCTACGGGATGAGCCTGGCCAGCGGCGGGGCAGTCGGTCCCGCCATGGGCAGACCCACGGTTGCGGTGATGGGCGATGGCGGGTTTTGGCACAACGGGGTCCTGACCGGCGCGGCCAACGCCCGTTGGAACCGCCAGGACGCGGTCCTGATCGTGCTCGAGAACGGCTACGCCTCTGCCACCGGGCAGCAGCCCGTGTTTTCCACCGGCAGCAACGCATGGGGCGAGGCGGTCAAGCTTTCGATCGAGGCAACGCTGCGCGCGATGGGTGTACGATGGATCAGGCGGGTCGATTCTTATGACGTCGACCGCACGCTCGACGTGCTGCGCGCGGCGGTGAGCCGGCGCGGGCGCGAGCTGCGCGTTATCATCTCGGACCAGGAATGCATGATCGCCCGCCAGCGGCGCGAAAAGCGGCTCAAGGCCGAGACCGAGCGCGCCGGCAAGCCCGCTTTTCACGCCCGCTTCGGCGTGGACCAGGAAGTGTGCGTCGGCGACCATGCCTGCATGCGCCTGAGCGGATGTCCGTCGCTTACCATCAAGCCGTCGGCGGACCCCTTGAAGGCTGCGCCCACGGCATACGTCGAAGAGGATTGCGTAGCGTGCGGGCTCTGCGGAGCGAACGCGCACGCCGCTGGACTCTGCCCTTCTTTCTACAAGGCCACCAGGTGGACTAACCCGACCCCATGGCAATTGCTTAAGTACCGCATCGCGAGCGGCCTGATCTCGCTGATGGGCGCGTCGTGAGCACGGATCGGCCGATTTGCATACTAATCGGGGCCCTCGGCGGTCAGGGCGGAGGGTTACTCACCGACTGGCTGGTCGAGGCCGCCGCAGCAGCCGGCTATCCTGCCCAGTCCACTTCGATCCCCGGGGTTGCGCAGCGCACTGGAGCGACCACTTACTACTTCGAGCTCTACCCCGAGCGCGATCCGCCGGTGCCGCCGGTGTTCTCGCTTTTCCCCGACGCGGACGGCCTTGACCTGATGGCCGCGCTCGAGCCGACCGAGGCGGGCAGAGCGCTCGGCCGCGGTCTAATTACCCCGAAGACGGTCGTCATCACTTGCGCTAATCGCGTGTACTCCACCGCGGAGAAGACGCAGGCCGGCGATGGGCGGGCTGATCTCGGCGGAATAATGGAAGCCCTGGCCTCTCGCGCGCGCAAAGTGATCTACTTTGCCAACCCGCCGGGCGGCGCGTCATCCGTGAACGCGATGATGCTGGGCGCGATCTGTAAAGCCGGTGTGCTGCCTCTGGGCGCGGCCGAGTTTCACTGCGCGATCGAGCAACGCGCCGTCGCGGTCGAGGCAAATCTGGCCGCCTTCGAGCGCGGGCTGCTGCTCGCCGGAGCGAATCAGGCGCCGGTTCCGCAGAAGCAGCCGGCCGTCTTCGCGCCCTCACCGCCGGGGTTCTCCGACAGGATGGGCGAGCTTCCCGAAACGCTTCGGCCGCTGGTCGGCCATGCGCTCGCGCGCATGATCGACTACCAGGATCGCGCCTACGCCGAGCTCTACCTGGCACGTCTGGAGCGCGTGCTTGACTGCGAGCGGGCGGCCGGCGGCGGCGCCCCCGTCTACACGCTGAGCCAAATCGTCGCCAGCCGGCTCGCGGCATGGATGAGTTACGAGGACGTGCCCCGGGTGGCGCAACTCAAGACCCGAGCGGGCAGGATGGCACGAATCCGCTCCGAGGTCGGCGCGAGCCCGGGCGACCCTATCGAGGTCGTGGACTATCTCAAGCCCTCGCGCGAGGAGTTCCAAGACGTGCTCCCGGCCTGGCTCAACTGGATTGTGCCGAAGACCGCGAAGCTCAACCGCGGCGTGCCGATGCACGTGAGCGCGACTTCGCCGTTTGGCTTCGCGACGCTCAAGATGCTGGCCGCGATGCGCCGGGTGCGGCGGACGACCAGCCGCTTCACCCATGAGCAGGCGGCTATCGAGAGCTGGCTTGGCGCCATAATCGACTCGGCGCAAAAGGACTATGAGCTCGCCTGTCGAGTCGCGGAGCTGGCCATATGGGCGCGCGGCTATGGCAAGATACGCGCCCGCGGTTTGCTCGAAATAGACCGGCTGACTAGAGACTGGCCGCAGCGGCGCGACCGCGACGCCGCCGGCCTCAAGGCCGAAGTGGAGTGCTCATTGTTCGTCGCCCGCAACGACCCTGACGCTGCCTGCAGACCAACGGCTTGAGGTGACAATGGCTCTAACTTCCTCGGGTCGAGGCGCTGGGCAAGCCCAAGTCCGCCGTCTGGAACGTCGAGAGGGAAAAGAGTCGCGCTTGGCGCGCGTTTAACACGATGACCGCGGCGCGCGCCGCGGTCCGCACTTTGGTCGAGGGCGCCGAGGACACCTGTTGCGAGCGCGATTCCGCCGCGCCCAGGCAGCCGCTCGCCAAGAGCACGCCTTGGATGCCGGACTTGATCGAAAGCCCGATGCCGAACGGGGGAGGTGACCATGGTACAGGCACCGCTTAAGACGTGGACCGAGCGTGACGGTCGTCTGCTGCGCCTTCGCCTGGACCGGCCCAAGGCTAACCTGCTGGACGCCGCCATGATAGCGGCGCTCAGCGAGGCGCTCTTGGGCCATCTTGGCGAGCCGCACCTCGCCGCGGTCGTGCTCGATGCCGAGGGGCCGCACTTCAGCTTCGGCGCGAGCGTCGAGGAGCATATGCCGGTGCAGTGTGCCGCGATGCTGTCGTCGCTGCACCGACTGCTGCTCCGGATGCTGGAGGCGCCGGTGCCGATCCTGGCCGCGGTGCGCGGCCAGTGCCTCGGCGGCGGGCTTGAGCTGGTTTCAGCAGCGACCCTCATCTTTGCGGCGCCCGATGCCAAGTTCGGACAACCGGAGATAAGGCTCGGGGTCATCGCGCCGGCCGCCTCATGCTTGCTGCCTGAACGCGTCGGACCGGCGCGAGCCGAGGACCTTCTGTTCTCAGGCCGGTCGATCGACGCCGCTGAGGCCCGGCATATCGGCCTGGTGCATTCGGTCTCGGACGATCCCGAAGCAGCGGCGCTCGCTTACTTCGACGGCCAATTCGCGCAGCTCAGCGCAAGCTCGCTGCGGTTCGCGCTGAAGGCGGCACGGATAGGGATGGTCGAGCGCGTGCGTGCGAAGCTCGGCGCGGTCGAGAAGATGTACCTTGAGGCGCTGATGGCCACGCGCGACGCGCTGGAAGGGTTAAACGCGTTCACGGAAAAGCGCCGCCCGCGATGGGAAGACCGGTAAAGCAATAGCTGAGACCGGCGGACTCGAACTCCCAAAAGCTCAGTCGCACGCCACCCGGGGCCAAGTCCCTGCGACGGCGTTTTTAGATCGAGGTTGGCCGATGCGCAATGTGACGGCCGCGAGCAGGCGAGGAGCGTTTGCCGACTTGGGCCCGTCGCAGCTTTGCTCGAGTGAGTCGTAGGGAAACATGGAACGTTGCAGTTGTCGCCAAAGGAACCGGCGCGAAATGCGCCGGATCGGTGCCAAGCACGTATTTTTCACGGCCACAAGTTAATTTTCGGCGTCGGAGACGCTGGCACGTTTATCGCATCCAAGATCATATGACAAGACTGACATATTCGAAACTAAGCATATGCTTCGATTCGCCATACTAGAGCTCTTGGAACGTAAGCCGCTCAGCGGATACGAACTCAAGCGCCGATTCCAGGGCTCGATCGTCTTTTTCTGGAGGGCGAATCACAGCCAGATTTACCGCGAGCTGAAACTCATGGAGAAGGACGGCCTGGTGGTCGGGAGCAAGGTCCCGCACGATTGGCGTCCGACCAAGACCGTCTATGCCGTCACCTCCAAGGGCCGCGAAGCACTGGTCGAGTGGCTGCGCGAGAAGCCCAAGCTGCGGGGCGTCAAGGACGAGATGATGCTCAAGTGCTTCGCCTTTCACCTGGTCCCGCCGGAGGAAGCCGAAGCCCAGCTCGCCCATCATCAGAAGCTTCATCAGCAGCGCCTCGAAGAATACCTCAAGATAAAGAAGCAGCTTGAGGATAGGCACGGGCAACTGCTCGAGACGCGCGATTCGATTCTGTTCTGGAACGCGCTCTGCCTGTATCAGGCGATGGACCACGAACGGATGTACGTCGAGTGGTGCCGATGGGCGATAGCTCGCCACAAAGAATTTAGCGCCGGCAACCGCCCCGCGGCCCGCGATGGGAGAGAGAATGACTCTCATGGAAAGCTGGCAGGGTAAGTCGCTGGACGCGGCTCTGGCCGCGTGCCGGGAGTTAGTAGAAGACGCCGATTTTCCTACCGTGCGCCGCTGGCGCGAGGCGGGCGGCAAGGTGTTGGGGCACTTCCAGGTGTACTTTCCCGAGGAAATTGCCCACGCCGCGGGGATGCTGCCGTTCAAGCTGCGGGGCGCGCCGATCAATCGAAACAAGGCGGATTCCCGCTTTGGTTCGTATCTGTGCTCGGTGATCCGCAGTTCGCTCGAGATTGCGCTCAGCGAGCGGGTCAAGTTCGACATGTTCGTGACCCATCCGATCTGCGACGCGGCGCGCAACCTGGCCGGCATCTGGGGCCGCAACTTTCCCTACCAGGCGCAGATCCTGTACCTGCCGCAGAACGCCAACTCCACTTACACCTCGCGCTACCTGCGCGACGAGTATGACCGTGTCCGCGGCGACATCGAGGCGGTCTGCGGCAACCAAGTTACCGACGGGGCGCTGCGCGATTCTATCCGGCTCTTCAACCGCAACCGCCAGCTTCTGCGTGAACTCTACGCGATAAAGCGCGAGACCCCGTGGCTGCTGCCGGTAGACGAGGCCTACGTGCTGGTGGCGCTGGGCGGAATCCTGCCGCGTGAGGAGCACAACCAGGTGTTAGAGGCGCTGCTCCCTCAGATCCGCGCGCGCCGCGCCAAAAAGCAGGACAAGGTACGGGTGGTGTTCGAAGGCGGGTTCTGCGAACAGCCGCCGCTCGACCTGCTGCGGCTCATCGCGCAGTCCTGCTACGTGGTGGACGACGACCTGCTAATCGGACTTCGCTGGATCGAGAAGGACGTGCCGATCGCGGGCGATCCGCTGTTCAATCTAGCGGACGCCTACGTCAACGCATCTTCTTATAGCCCGGTGCAACACGATTTGCGCAAGCCCAAAGAGAAGATGCTGCTCGAGCGCATGCGCAACTCGGCGGCTGAAGCGGCGATCATTGCGGCGGCCAAGATGTGCGAGCCCGGACTCGACGAGCAGGTGGCGTACACGCGCGCGTTGGACGAAGCCAAGATGCCTTACATCGTGAGCGAGTTCGAGGAAGCCATGACCAGTTTTGACAGCCTGCAGACTCAACTCGAAACCTTCGTCGAGAACATCCTCTTCGAATAGGGCGCTGCGCGTGGCGGCTTAGGAACAAATGCAAAACGGGGACAAATCGATGACCACCGGAGACGAGGCTTCCAAAGTAATCGGGCGCGGCGCACGCGAAGGCGCCCGCCTGTTCCGCGAATGGTTCGAGGCGCTGACCGGCGCGCCCGGCCGAGGCGAGCAGACCGCCTATGTGTTCGTGATGGGGAGCCTGGCCGAACTGCTGCGCACCTTCGGGTTCCATCTTTCGTTCCCCGAGATCAATTCGCTGCAGACCGCCGTTCGCCGCGTCGCTCAAGACTATCTCAACGTCGCCGAGGACTACGGCTACTCCCCCGACATCTGCGGCTACGTCAAGGCCGACGTGGGCGTGCAGCTTCGCGGCGGCGAACATCCGATGGGCCGCATTCCGAAGCCCACGCTGGCGGTGCTCACCAACGCGTGCAACACCTATCTCAAGTGGGCCGAGATCTGGGAGCGCATGTATCACATGCCGACCTTCACTCTCGACATCCCCGGCTCGCGCAGCGCAAGCTACCGGCACACGCCTGGAGGACGAGACTTCGAGCGCGATTGCAAGTACGTCGAGCACCAGGTCCGCGAGCTGATCAGCCTGTGCGAAGAGATCTCCGGCAAGAGCTTCGACATCGACGCTCTGCGCGAGCGGCTCGACCACACCAACCAGATGGCGGCGGCCTACAGCGAGGTCTTGCGCGTCAATCGCAGCCGCCCGGCGCCGTTCAACGCGCTTAACGAAGGCACCATCTACCTTGGCGTGTGCAACGCGCTGCGCGGCGATCCCAGAGGGTCCCAGTACTTCAAAGATCTGGCGCAGGAGATGGCCTACAAGGCGGCGCACCGTATCGGCACCTTGCCCGAGGAGAAGTACCGGCTGACTTTCGTCGGCGTGCCCTGTTATCCGATCTTTCGACGCTTTTACGAACTTTTCGCGACCTGGGGCGGCGTGTTCGTGACCTCGACCTATCTACAGTTTGCAGCCGGCGGACTCGACGTGGGCTTTGAGTACGACCTCAGACGCCCCATCGAGGGCCTGGCTGAAGGGCTGTTGCTCGGCGTGAGCTACGCGATGGACGCGATGTTCTTTCGCGAACGTGAGCTGGTCGAATGGGTCAAGGCTTACCACACCGACGGCATCGTCTATCACCCGATCAAGAGCTGCCGGACCGTTTCGACCGGGCTGGCCGACAAGCGGCGCGCGATTAGCGAGATGAGCGATGTGATGTCGCTGGTGATCGAATCGGATTTGGTGGACAAGCGCGTGGTGTCCGAAGCGCAGATGAAAAACCGTATCGACGCATTTTTCGAAGGCCTGGCGTCGCGAAAGCTGCGGACCGGAGCGGGCGCCGCTGCCTGAGCCGAGGCGAGTCGGACGCGATCCTAGCGGAGGAGAGAATTCATGGCTTACGCAGCAGGAGTTGACGTCGGGTCCACCCAGACCAAGGCGGTGGTGGTTGACGAGACCGGCGCCATCGTCGGCAAGTCCCTGATCGATACCGGGGCCAACGTGGTGACCGCTGCCGAGCAGTCCTTCCTCATGGCGCTCAACGACGGGCATATTTCCGAGGAGGAAGTCGGCTACGTGGTCGGCACGGGCTATGGCCGCTATCGCGTCACTTTCGGCGACACTCAGATCACCGAGATTAGCTGCCACGCGCGCGGCGCGGTCAGAATGTTCCCGCGCACCCAGACCGTGCTCGACATGGGCGGACAGGATACCAAGGCGATCCGGGTTCGGCCCAACGGCGAGGTGTTGGATTTCTACATGAACGACAAGTGCGCCGCGGGCACCGGGCGCTTTCTCGGCGCGGCCGCCTTCGCGTTGGGCATCCCCTTGAAGGACCTGGGCGAGACGGCGCTGCGCGGCGATAAGCCGGTCGCCATCAGCACCACCTGCACCGTGTTCGCGGAATCGGAAGTGCTGTCGTGGCTCGGCAAGGGCAAGAAGGTTGAGGACATCTTGCTCGGCGTGCATCGCTCGATCGGGCAGCGCTCGGTCTCGCTGCTGCGCCGCGTCGGGGTTATCGAGGAGATCACTTTCACCGGCGGGGTGGCCAAGAACCGCGCAATGGTGGAGGTCTTGAACGAAATGCTCGGGGCGCGGATCAATGTCAGCGGCGACTCGCACTTCATGGGAGCGCTGGGAGCCGCGCTGTTCGCGCTTGACCGAGTGCTTAATGCCCGCAATCCGGTGTCCAAGGAGGAGAGCGCCGCATGATGCGTTACACGGCCGGAATCGATGTGGGTTCGACTTACACCAAGGCGGTCGTCCTGAATGCCGCAGGCCAGATCGCCGGGCGCGCGATGGAGACCACCGGCTTTCGCCTGGCGGAAGCCGCGGCCAAGGTTTATGGGGAGGCGCTTCAGCAGGCAGGCATTACCGCAAGCGACGTCGCCTACGTGGTCAGCACCGGTTACGGACGCTATCAGGTGCCGTTTCGCGACGTGCAGGTCACCGACCTTACCGCCCAAGCGCGTGGCGCAACCTATTTCTACCTCAAGACCAGGACGGTGCTCGATGTTGGAGGGCAGACGATGAAGGCCATCCGCCTCGATGAGAACGGCAAGGTGCGTTCGTTTCGGGTCAACGACAAGTGCGCGGCGGGCACCGGCGCCTTCGTCGAGAAGACGGCGCGCTACATGGGCTACACCATCGAACGCATCGGGCCGCTGGTCTCGACCTCGGAAAAGCCGGTGGCAATCTCCAGCGTATGCGCGGTCTTCGCCGAGTCCGAGGTCATCAACCATGTCTCCGAGGGGCAGACCCCGGCCGACATCCTCAACGGCGCGATCACCTCGCTCGGCGAGCGCTCGCTGCAACTGATGAAGCGCGTACAGATGGAGCCCGAGTTCACGCTGGTCGGCGGCATCTTGCGCTTCGGCGCGATGGCGGAGGTGATCAGCGCTCACCTGAAGAAGCCGGTCAACGTTCCGCCGGACGATCTCGCGCAGTACAGCGCCGCGCTGGGCGCCGCGGTCCTGGCGCGCCGTCGCCTCGATAAGCTCGGCCGTATGCCCGAGAGCCGCGCGGTCTGAGTGTTCAGAACTTGGGTGATGAGCGCCGTCGCCGGGGCAATTTAGGAAGCGAGTGTCGAAGAGCCGAAGCTCAGGGCGGGCGGTATGACTCAGCGTGGAGACGAGAAGCTTTGTGCGCAGGGATGGACGCGGCGGTTTGTCGGCGCGCCGCCGCGTCTTAAGGAAGTGGTCGATCTGTACCAATCGCTGGGTTACGAAGTACGCTTGGAAGTGCAGGAGCCCGAGGAACTCGAAGACCGGTGCAAGAGCTGCGCGCTCGTGCTCCAGATGTTTCGGATCGTGTACACGCGTTCGCCGCCGGCGGCGCCGCCCGCAGCCGATGCGTCGCGGGCAGCTTCCCTTGGCCAGCGCTTTGATGATGACGGCAGCGGTGAGTCATGAAGATCACTAACGCATTGAGGAAGGAACACGCGGTGTTCACCGCGATGTTCGACGAACTCGACCGGATGCTCGCGCGCGGCGCCGATCTCGCCGCACTCAAGGCGAAGGTCGCGGTGCTGGCCGCGGGCCTGTTGCCGCACGCCAGAATTGAAGACGACATCCTGTTCCCCGCGCTGCCGAGCCTGGGCGGCGAGTCGGGGCCGATCGCGACGATGAAGCTCGAGCACGAAGAGCTCGAGAGCGGTCTTTCGCGGATCGCCGAAGAGCCCGACGACGCGAAGGCGCGGGAGGTGCTGGAGCGCGTGTTGGTCGTTGGGCGCCAGCACTTCGCCAAAGAGGACGAAGTACTGTTCCCCATGGCGGAACAGATCCTTGACGACGGCGCGCTGGGCGAGCTCGGAGCGAGTTTCGCGGAGCGCAGACGTTCCGAGCCCCTGGCGGTATTATGAGAGTTGGTGAATTTTTCCGCAGTGGGGCGGGCCGCCGTGCCCGCCCGGCCGCCGGTGATTCATTGCTCGCGCGGGCGTGGCGCCCGCGCATCATGGCGGGCATTCTTTGGCTTCGCTCAGAACAGGCTCCGGCCCGCCCCACTAGAGACCTATCGGGCGCAGCCTACGGCGGCATGCCGTAGCTTGCCAAAAATTCATTGTCGGATCCCCGCCGCGCCGGCGGCCAAGCGCTCAGTGTTAGCGCGGAGCTTGCGATGGCCGGATGATAGCGTCATGGGGAAGGCGGTTCGCATTGCGCCCTTGCCTCGAAGCGCGGCGCGGTGTAGCTTTTTCTCATCGCGCGAGCCGCTAGTTTGGGTCCGGCTTCTTCGCAAGCGCCGAGGGAGAAACATGAATGGGCAGCCCGCAAACGCGCCCCGTTTGCACCCTGAGGCCGAGCGCCTGGCCGATGCGACCATCCTGCCGCGTGAGTACAACGCGGTTACCCACTTCATCGACCGCCACGTAATCGAGGGACGCGCGGCAAAAATCGCTTACCAGGACGAGCGCGGGTCTCACGCCTATGGCGAGCTGGCTGAGCGGGTAAACCGCGCGGGAAATGTTCTCAAACAGCTCGGGATCGAGATGGAGCAGCGGGTCGCGTTGTGCCTGCCCGACGGCATCGACTTTCCCGCCGTTTTTTGGGGAGCGATCAAGATCGGCGCCGTAGCGGTGCCCGTAAATCCGCTGTTTAAACCTGCCGAGGCTGATTTCGTTCTGCGCGACTGCCGGGCGCGAGCGCTTGTGACGTCGGCGCCGCATTTGGCAGAGCTGGAATCGGTGCTTACCAATCAGCCCCACTTAAGGGCGGTGCTGGTGGTGGGAGACGAGAAGGCTCAGGCGCGACACGGCCGCGCAGCGCTTAGCTTTGATAAATTAGCCTGCGAAGTTAATGCCGAGCTCGAGCCCGCGCCGACGCTGGCCGATGATGCGGCCTTTTTGCTGTACACCTCGGGCTCGACCGGGCAACCCAAAGGCGTGGTCCATCTGCATCGCAATCTGATTGCCACCGCAGTGCTGTCCGGGGAGGAGGTCCTGGGGATTTCCGAGGCCGACGTTATCTTCTCGGCAGCCAAGCTTTTTTTCGCTTACGGGCTGGGCAACGGAATGACCTTTCCCCTCCACGCGGGCGCGAGCGCCGTGTTGACCGCCGAACGCGCGACGGCCGATACGGTGATGCGCGTGATATCTCGGCGGCAACCGACGCTTTTTTTTGGGGTTCCCACGCTTTACGCGAAGGTCCTTGCGCTCAGCGAATCGAATCGGGCCTGGCGCCCGGAGCATCTGCGCCTTTGCGCCTGCGCCGGCGAAGCGCTGCCCGAGGAGCTCGGCCGTCGCTGGCGCGAGCGCTTCGGCGTTGACGTCCTCGACGGCATCGGCGCCACCGAGACCTTGCACAATTTTATCTCGAACCGGCCTGGAGAGGTGCGTTACGGGGCGACCGGCAAGCCGGTTCCGGGTTACGAGGTGCGGCTTTTGGACGAACGTGGCCGCGAGGCTGGGCAGGGTGAAGTGGGCGAACTATGGTGTCGCGGCCCTTCGATAGGCTCGGGCTACTGGAACAATCGCGCGGCAACGGTGACGGCGTTTGTTGGCCCCTGGTTTCGCACCCACGACCGCTTCATACGCGATGCCGAGGGCTTCTACCGGCACGTGGGACGCGCCGACGATATGCTTAAAGTGAGCGGCATGTGGGTCTCTCCGGCGGAGGTTGAGGCCGTCTTGACCGCTCATCCCGAGGTGCAAGAAGCGGCCGTAATTGGCGCGCTTGACGCTGACGGCTTGGTAAAGCCTAAGGCGTTCGTGGTGGTAAAGCCGGGCCTTACGCCTAGGCCGGGACTTGAGACAACGCTCGCGAATCTGGTCAAGTCCAAGCTTGCGGCCTACAAGTATCCGCGCTGGGTTTCGTTCCGCGACGAATTGCCGCGCACGGCCACGGGCAAGCTCCAACGCTTTAAGCTACGCTCCTAGTCGGCGAGCGACGAGTTATGAAGCACCTCATCACATTGCGCGTCAACCGTCAGACGTACGAACTTGCGCTGGCGGCCAACAAGACCCTGCTCGAGGTGCTGCGTGAGGACCTGGAGCTGAGCGGCACCAAGCATGGATGCGAACTGGGCGAGTGCGGCGCCTGTACCGTGCTGATCGACGGCAACCCGTTCCTGAGCTGCCTTACGCTTCCGATCGAGCTGCAGGGCAAGGAAATCACCACGGTTGAAGGGGTCGCGGCAGACGCGGAGCCCCATGCGCTGCAGACCGCGTTTGCCGAGCTCGGCGCCTCGCAGTGCGGCTATTGTACGCCTGGGATGATGCTCGCCGCTAAAGCTCTGCTCGAGCGCAATCCGCGGCCGAACCGTGAAGAGATTAAAGACGCGCTGGCGGGGAATATATGCCGCTGCACGGGGTACCTCAAGATCATCGAGGCGGTCGAACTTGCGGCGCGCCGCATCAGCGAACCGCCGGCGTAGCGCTTGTGCCGCAACTCACTGCTGACGTCGATGGGCGACACGGACGATACGCACATGGATGCGCAATGCGCCGGTCACAGGATGCGCAAGTCGCAAAGCCGCGAAAGGCATCCTGGAACCGGCGTAGCTTAAAGGAAACGCGCCCGGCGTTCGGCGCAAGCTAAGCTCCAATGGATCAGCATCACGGCGGCTTCAGGTTCGTCGGCAAGGCGTGGACCAAAGTTGACGGACCCGCTAAGGGCCGCGGAGAAACACGCTACGCAGACGACCTTAGGCTGCCGCGGATGCTTTACGGGAAGCTTCTGCGCGCCACTTGTCCGCATGCGATGATACGGCGGATTGACGTATCGCCCGCGCTTGCGATACCCGGCGTGGTTGCAGCCATCACGGCCGCCGATCTTCCGGCCGTCAGGTACGGCATCATGCCCAGCAGCCAGGATGAGGAGGCGCTGTGCAGCCGCAAGGTTCGCTACGTGGGAGATCCGGTCGCCGCTGTCGCGGCGCTGGACGAAGAAACCACGGAGGCCGCCTGCAAGGCGATCGCCGTCGAGTACGAACCGCTCAAGCCGGTGATGTCGATTGAGGAGGCGGTCGCCGAGACCTCGGTCCGCATTCAAGAATACGGCGACGGCCCGCTGTCCAATGTCCACAAGAACGTCTCGCTCGAGTTCGGGGACCTGGAGCGCGGCTTTGCCGAGGCGGAGCATATTCGCGAAGACTTGTTCTTCTTCCAGGGCAATACGCATCTGCCGATGGAAGAGCACTGCGCCGTCGCGCACTACGACGCCGCGGGGCGGCTCACGCTGTGGAGCTCGACGCAAACGCCCCATTACGTTCATCGCGCGCTTGCTAAGGCGCTGGGCCTGCCCGAAAGTCGCGTGCGTGTGATCGCCGCTCCGGTAGGCGGCGCCTTCGGCGGCAAATGCGATCCGTTTAGCCACGAGGTGTGCGCTGCGCGGCTTGCGATCATCACCGGCCGCCCGGTCAAAATTACCTTAACCCGCGAGGAGGTTTTCCTTGCCCATCGCGGGCGGCACCCGGCGCTGATACGGCTCAAGATCGGCGTGCGGCGAGACGGAAGCATCACCGCCTGTCATTTCAAGGTCTACCTGGACGGCGGGGCTTACGGTTCCTACGGCATCGCATCGACCTATTACACCGGCGCGCTGCAACCCATCACCTACAAGCTTCCGGCATATAAGTTCGAGGCAGCCAGATTTTGGACCAACAAGCCGCCGTGCGGCCCTAAACGCGGCCACGGCACGCCGCAGCCCCGCTTCGCGATCGAGGCGCAACTCGACAAACTGGCCGAAGACCTCGGTCTAGACCCGGTCGCGATTCGTCTCAAGAATGCAACCGCTCCGTTTACCAAGACCGTCAACCATCTGCGGATCACGAGCAACGGACTTAGAGAATGTATTGAGCGCGTGGCCGCGGCCAGCGGCTTTACGCAAAAGCACAAGCGGCTTGGCCCGGGCCGCGGGGTGGGGCTTGCCGCGAGCGCGTACATGTGCGGGGCGGGGCTTCCCATTTATTGGAACGACATGCCGCACAGCGCCGTGCAGTTGCACGTCGACCGGAGCGGCGCCGTCGCGCTCCACTGTGGCGCGATTGATATCGGCCAGGGCAGCGACTCGGTCCTCGCAGGTCTGACGGCCGAGGTGCTAGGCATCGACCCGCAGGAGATCCGCTTGGTCACGGCCGATACCGATCTGACACCGGTTGACCTGGGGTCGTACAGCAGCCGCGTCACGTTCATGGCCGGTAATGCCGCTGTCCAGGCGGCGCGGCGGATGCGCGAACTGTTGGTAAACGCGGTGGCCAGACACCTGGAGGTGCGACGGGACCATCTCGTGGTGGGCGATCATCGGCTCTACGACCGCGAAAATCCCGTGCACGGCATCTCGTTCACCGAGGCGATCGCATTGGCAGAGACCGACTTCGGTGTGCTCACGACAGTCGGCTCGTACTGGCCGCCGAAGCTTGCCGGCCCATACAAAGGCTCCGGCGTGGGAATCTCGCCGGCTTATTCGTTTTCGGCCTGCGTGGCGGAAACCGCGGTGGACCTGGAGACCGGGGTGGTGCGGGTAGAGCGGATTTGGATCGCGCACGATATCGGCCGCGCCGTGAACCAAACACTCACGGTGGGCCAGGTCGAGGGCGGGGTCTATATGGCGCTCGGCGAAGTGCTGATGGAAGAGCAGGTTTTTCGCAAGGGCTTGCATAAGATTCCTTCGATGTTGGAATACAAGAGCCCCACGGTACTCGAGATGCCGCCGATTGAAACCATTTTGGTCGAAAGCGAAGACCCCGAGGGACCGTTCGGCGCCAAGGAAGTCGGCCAGGGACCTCTGCTGCCGGTCATACCCGCGGTGGTGAATGCAGTCTATGACGCCACCGGCGTGAGATTCGACGAGATCCCGCTCTCGCCTGACAAAGTATTGGCCGGGTTGGAGCTTAAGCGGCGCGTGGCCTCGCCGCGCGTGGGTCCCCAGCGCGCCCCTGAGTTCGCGTTTAGGAAGCCGCTTCGGGTCGACCCACCGCCGCGATGGGGTCAGCCAAGGCCTACGGCTGCGAACGATAATGACGGCGCGAGCGCGGCCCTAGTTGAAAATGTTCACACCGGCACGGTGCCCAACGTCCAGCGTCCGCCGAGCGGCCTGCCATTAAAATGAACGAGAATGCGAGCCGCTGCAATCCGCGCGAAATCTCGCCGACATCGCGCGAAGAAGTAAGTTCCTAGGAAGTGCGTTCTTGGTATGATCAGGGAACGACAAGGTAGCCGGCCAAGACCTTTATTGACCGTTCGCGGCGAACTCGGACGAGGCGCGAGGAATTAGATTATGCTGCGCCTGCCACGGTTCGAGTATGCGGCGCCGCACAGCGTTACGCAGGCGGTGGCGTACTTGCGCGATGGGGCCGGCGAGGCCGTGCTGGTCGCCGGCGGAACCGACCTTTATCCGAACATGAAGCGGGGACTGGTGGAGCCCCGGCTTTTGATTGGATTATCTGCGATTCCCGAGCTCAAAGGGCTCACGCAGGGCGCAAGCGGCGAGCTTGTTATCGGCGCCTGCGCCACCTTAAGCGAAGTTGCGCGCGACGCGCGAGTGCGCGCGGGTTACCGGGCGTTGGCATTGGCGGCCCACAGCGTCAGCACGCCCACGCTGCGCAACATGGGGACGCTAGGCGGCAATCTATGCCTCGACACGCGCTGCAACTACTTCAACCAAAGCTACCAGTGGCGCCAATCGATCGGCTTCTGCATGAAAAAGGACGGCGACATATGCCTGGTGGCGCCAAGCAGCCCGCGCTGCTGGGCTATCTCATCGTGCGACACCGCGCCGGCGTTGATCGCGCTCGGCGCGAGCGCTCGCCTTGCGGGGCCGCGCGGTGAGCGGGTAATCCCGGTTGAATCGCTTTACCGCGACGACGGGATTGACTACCTGACCAAACAAGCCGACGAGATTTTGGTCCAAATCGTCGTGCCGCCTAGACCGGATTGGTGCTCGACCTACTGGAAATTGCGTCGTCGAGGAAGTTTCGACTTTCCTATTCTGGGCGTTGCGGCGGCGCTGCAAAGCGACTCAAACGGCTTTGTGCGTGAAGCGAGGATCGTATTGGGAGCGGTCGCGGCCCATCCGCTAACGCTGCCCGACGCGGCAGAGCTTCTGGTAGGAAAAGCGCTGTCCGAGGAGGTGATTGCTGGCGCCGCCGAGCTGGCGTATAGAGTTGCGAAACCGGCCGACAACAGCGATCTCACCCTTGGTTATCGCAAGCGCATGGTGCGGGTGTATCTGGAGCGGGCCCTAAGAGAGCTTGCCGCGCTTGACCGGGACAGCGCTCTTCGCGACGAAACCGGCGCAGCTTGAATCGCACTTCGCGCCTCGCATGCTTAGGGAATGGTTTTAATTCGGCTTGGAACGTCGAGCGCGCATGGCCGTCATGAATGGGCTAAGGGAGGTGTTCGCCGCTCTCTGAGACGAGAAGACCTGGCGGGCCGGATCGTCGTATTTGCGCAGCCACAGCGGTTTTTGTGTGCGAGAGACGGCGCGTAGACCGGGGACATAATCGAGCGGAGGTGATCTATGCGAGACGTACCAATAGGCGCGAGGGGAACTTACACGTTTACCGTCGATAAAGAGCATCTGGCCAGCAGGGGCGTGCCGACACTTCCCGACGTTCTTGCGACGGGACAGATGATAGGCGCGATGGAGATTGCGGCGATCGACGCGGTCAAGCCGTTTCTTGATGCGGACGAAACCTCAGTGGGAATCTCAGTTAACGTGAAGCACCTCGCGCCCACGCCTCTCGGCAATGTGGTACGGGCGGAGGCGGAAGTGATCGCGACCGAGGGCCGGCGCCTTGAGTTTAAAGTTCGCGCGGCGGACGAGCACGAGGAAATCGGCGCCGGAACGCACGGGCGCGCCGTAATCAAACCGGATAAGTTCAAAGACAGGATCGAGGCCAAGGCTAAGAAATAAGCTGTCGAATCGAACAGGCGGCGGGCCTCAGAACGCTGTCGCGCTCGCGCGTTTTGCGCGGCAGCACCGTGGTCAAGCAGTTGGCGCTGGCGATGCCTTACCAGCCTTTCAGGGCGAGATTGCCCCCGGTCCCTGAACGCGGAGAGCAGCAGCGAGAACCCGCATATACGTCACATGCCTCCATTCGCCTTACGTGGGGAACAGGGTTAGCTCGCCATGAGCTTCGACATCACCTTCAGACCGAGGTCCATCGCCTCCCAGGCGAAGCCGGCGTGGAAGGGCTCGCCGCGACCGAAACGCCACGGGGCGTATATTCCCAGGACTTTCTTCCCGAGCCGCCATAACGGCGACACTCCCACCCGGTAATCCTCCGGATGGTCGCCGGCCACCTGGACCGGTTTCATCGGGTCGCCCGTGTAACTGAGCGGCACCTGGGCAAAGGTTGCGCGGTTCAATTCTTCCATCACGCACATGCTCATCGGCTCGAACTTGAGCTTCGGTCTGACACCTGTGATTTCAGCCGCGATGTGCTCGCCGGCCGCGTCGCCTTGAAGCAGGGCCAAAAAGGCCTGCTTGATGGGGAAATCGGCGGCGTCGCCCACCGCGAAGATCGCCGATTGACCGCTGACGCGCCGGCTGTCGGGATCGACCTTGATAAAGCCGCGGTCGTCGCTCTCAAGCGCGCCATAGTTTTGCTCGGCGATATATGGGGGAAAAGCGGCCAAGACGTCGAACTCGCGCGCCTGGCCGTTTTGATATCTCGCGACCCCCGCTTCGATCGCGGTCGCGACGAAGCCTTTGAAGCCGTGGATGCCGCGTTCCTCGAACTCGCCCGCGACCACCGTGTCCAGCCGCGGCCCGAATGCTTGGATGAAGCTGTCTTCGTAAGTCGTCCAGGTTATGTCGATCCGGTCGCGAACGCCGTGCCGGCGCAGCCACGTGTCGCTCATCAGGCACATCTCGTAGAGCGGTCCGGAGCAGCGGTTGTTAGGGGGGATAAGGAAGAGCAACTTGCGCGACGCGCCGGCCCGGGCGTCCTCGACAAGCTTCTGGAACGCCTGACCCAAGCGCAGCATCTCCGCGGGTGTCCAGACCGTGACCGCGTGCTCGGCAAGGCCCGGAATCTCGCCCGGCCGCATGTCGGCGCCGGTGGCGACAACGAGATAATCATAACCTATCTCTCGCCCGGTGAGCTGCACCTTACGGCCGTGCGGGTCGATGCTCGTGGCGGTGTGCTGTATGAACTCGATGTTCTTACGTTTGACTGCGCCCGACAGCGGCACCTTGAAGTCTTCCGGGTCTTCGCCAAATGGCACATAGATCGTGTTCGGCTTGAACAGAAAATAGTCGCGGTTCGAAACCAGCGTCAAAGCGACCCGATCTCCCAGCCGATAGCGCAGGTAGAATGTCGCTTCGAGGCCGCCGAACCCTCCACCGAGCACTACGATGTGCGGTCGTGCGGTCATGTTTGTTGTTCTCCTTGCGGACTTGGTACGGCTGACGACGCCGCCAGCCTGTCCGTAATCCAATCGATCCAATCAGAAATACCCTCGCCGGTCCGGGCCGAGATGGGGATTATCCTCGGCTCGGGCATGACGTGAGAAAGCGATTCCTCGAAGGCGGCCACGCTCAGACCCGACAGATGGGGCAGCAAGTCGATCTTGGTGAGCAGCACAAGATCGGCCGCGCGGAAAATCGGCGGGTACTTGAGCGGCTTGTCTTCGCCCTCGGTGACCGAAAGCGCAACGACGTTGGCCGCCTGGCCCAGATCGTATATCGCCGGGCACACCAGGTTGCCGACGTTCTCGATCACGAAGATGTCCAAGGCGGCCGACCGAAAGCTGTCGAGCGCGCGATGCACCATCGCGGCGTCCAAATGACAGGCGGAGCCGGTGGTAATCGTCAGCGCGGGAACGCCTGCCTGGCGCAATCGGCGGGCGTCGCGGTCGGTCGCAAGATCGCCGCTCACCGCCCCCAGGCGCGCGCGGCCCTTAAGCGCCGAGGAGGTGGCTTCCACAATCGCGGTCTTCCCCGCCCCGGGCGAGCCCATCAGGTTAAGGGCGAGGATGCCGCGCCGAGCGAAATGGCCGCGGTTATGGAGCGCCATGCAGTCGTTGGCGGCCAGGACTTTGTCGTGAATATCGAGCGCGGCGACGCCGGTGTCGCCGCAGCCGCAACTCTGACACATCAAGGCACCTCCATCTCGATACGCTCGAGCATGATCTCGTCGCCTTGGATAAGGCGCGCCGGCGCTCCGCACCGCGGGCAGAGAAGCACAGCCCCGCGTTCGACCGTCGTCCGGCACGCCCGGCAGGCCCATTGCTCCTCCACGCGGTCGATGTTCAATTCGGCGCGCTCACATAGCGTGCGGACGCGGAAAAATTCGTAGGCGCAAGCGAGCAACTCGGGCTCGACACCGGAGACCGCTCCGACCCTAACGCGCACCCGCAGCACGGCCGAAGCCCCGTGGGCGCGGGCCTCCTGCTCCACCCGCGCGAGCAATGCCTGGACGATCGAATACTCGTGCATCGCAGCCTTTCTACCTACCTTTGAAGCCAGGCGCCTGGCGGGCAAAGAAGGCCGTGATGCCCTCGGCAAAGTCGGCGCTTTCGGCGCTGCGAGCCAGGCTTTCCAACTCGCGGTCCAGGTGGTGGTCCAAGCGATCGACGCCTGCGGCCTGGTTTATCAGCGCCTTGGCCGCCGCGTAAGCGTGGGTCGGTCCGGCGGCTAGCCGGCGCGCCATTGCCATCGTTTCCTCCTCGAACCGCGCGGCCGGATAAACCGCATTCACCAGGCCCATCTCCAGCGCCCGTTTGGCGTCGAGCCGCGGATTGAGCAGCACCAGTTCCATCGCGCGTCTGAGTCCCACCAAGCGCGGCAGAAAGAACGTCGAGCTTTCCGCTCCCGTGAGCCCGGTCTTCGAGTACGCCCATTCAAAGCTCGCGCGCTCGGAGGCAACTACCAGGTCGCATGCCATCGCGAGGCCAAAGCCACCCGCCGCCGCAATCCCGTCGACCGCCGCAATGAAGGGCTTTGGCGCGCGCTTGATCTCCGAGATGGTGCTGTGGAGATACTCGAGAATCTGCCTGAAGGGCTCGCTGAACTCGCCGCCGGCGCTGTTTGCGCCCGCGGGCTTCAGATAGGACAGGTCCTCGGCGTCGCCGCCGGCCCTGACGTACTTGAGATCGGCCCCGCTGCAGAACACCCCGTTTATCCCGCGCAATATCACTGCCCGAATCGCGCGGTCGCGCGCGTAGCCGAGGCCCGCTTTGCGCAAGTCGCGCGCGGTTGCGACATCGAGCGAATTGAAATGCTCGCCGCGAGCGATGGCGATGATTCCGACCGGCCCGTCGCGCTCAGCGTGAATGTGATTCATGGCCTCGTCCCATCCGGCAAATCGCCGGTCAACAGATTCGCGGCAGCGGCTCTCCTTCCGGTTCGTTGAGGAGACGGCGGCCGAAGCCGGTATCGAGGATCACGATGCCGGGCCGCTCGGCGAGGCAGGTTCCGATGATGGCCGCGTCGGCGCCGAGCGGATGCCTTCGCAGCGCCGCGACCACCGCCTCGGCGGCCGCGGCGCGCACGCCGAGCACCGCTTTGCCCTCGTTGGCCGCGTGCAGCGGGTCGATGCCCAGCAACTCGCTTGCGGCGCGCACTTCCTGCCGGATGGGGATCGCGGCTTGGTCGATCACAATGCCCACGCCGCTTTTGTCCGCCATTTCGTGCAACGCGCTGGCCAATCCGCCGCGGGTCGGATCCTTCATTGCGGTCACCGCGTCGGGCGTGCATTCGAGCGCAGCGCGCACCAGGGAGTTAAGCGGGGCGACATCGGAGAGTAATTGCGTCTCGAGCCCCAGGTCGTGCCGGCAGGCCATCACCGCGAGCCCGTGATCGCCGATAGTGCCGGTAACCACGATCCGGTCGCCCGGCTTAAGTCCTCGGTCAGTGACGACTTGGCGGACCAAGGCTACCCCCGCGGTATTGATGACGATCCCGTCGAGTTCCCCGCGGCCCATCACCTTGGTGTCGCCGGTGACGACCGAGGCGGCGGCCTGCCGGCACGCGGCGCGCATCGATTCCTGGATGCGCTCGAGGCCGCGGCGCGGGAAACCCTCCTCGAGGACAACCGCGCAAGTGAGCCCCAGCGGCTCGGTCGCTCCCATCATCGCCAGGTCGTTCACCGTCCCCGCGATCGCAAGCCGCCCGATGTCGCCGCCTGGAAAGAAGGGCGGCTGAATTACGTAGGAGTCGGTCGTGATGACCAGCCATCGGTCGCCAAGCTTTAGCGCCGCCCCGTCGTCCATGGCCGCGGGCCCGATCCCTTCGAAGGGTACTGAGTCGGCGTCCGTAAGGAAAACCTGGCGAATGAGGTCGCGCATGGCGCGTCCGCCCGCGCCGTGCTTGAGCGCGATCCTGCCGTCCCTGGCCATTGCGCTGCCGCTCATTCGCGCGCTCCAAGGTCGAGATGGCCGCCGTACTCGTGCCAGATTCGGCAGGTGCCCTCACTGCTCACCATGCAGGCGCCCACGGGATTCTCCGGAACGCATTGGCGGCCGAACAGCGGACAGGCATTGGGGCTTGCGACGCCGGCCATAATTTCGCCGCAGATGCAGCTCTGGGCGAGGCTTGGCGGTGCGAGGTCCCAAAGCCGTTCGAGGTCGATCCGAAAGCGTTTGCGCGCGTCGAGGTGCGCGTATTCGTCGCGCAGGCGCAGATTGCCGTTGGGAACATGAGCGATGCCGCGCCAACGTCCACCGGTGGGCTTGAACACACGCCACAGCAGGCGCTGCGCGTTGCGGTTGCCCTCGCGCGTGACGCAGCGCGGATACATGTTGGCGACCTCGGCGCGCCGGTCCCGAATCAATTCGACCAGCCGAACCAGCCCGGCCAGGATATCCAGCGGCTCGAATCCCGCCACGACCACGGGCATCTCGTGGCGCTGGACAAACCGCTCAAAGATGCCCCATCCCGTGACGGTCGCGGCGTGGCCCGCGGCGAGGAATCCCTCGACGCGTGTCTCGGGCATCTCGGCCACGATTTCCATCACCGGCGGGATGTACTTGTGCGCCGACAGGACCGAGAAGTTCACCGGCGGACCGGCCTCGATCACCGCCGCGGTCGCGATCGCGGTGGTCTCGAAGCCGCTGGCGAAGAACACGCACTGCTCATCGGACTCGCGAGCGATTCGGACCGCCTGGGCCACGCTGTAGACGACGTCCACGCTCGCGCCCTCGGCTTTGGCGTCAGCGAGCGATTTCGCGCTGCCCGCCACCCTCAGCATGTCGCCGTAGGTGAGGATGCGCGGTCCCTGCTGGGCCAGCGCCACCGCCTCATCGACCTCCGGCATATCGGTCACGCACACCGGGCATCCCGGTCCCATGATCACATCGAGCTCGCGCGGGAAGACGGCGCGCAGGCCGTATTTGGCGATCGCCTGCTCGTGGCTCCCGCACACGTGCATCACTGAGACGGGCGCCCGCCCGATTTCGCGCACCAGCCGCGTCAACAGCGCGGTCATCAACCGCGCCGTGGCCGGGTCCCGGAAGCGCAAGGCGCCGGCGAGTAGGTCCTGATCAGCCACGTTTTCTGCCCTCGGCGGCCTCAATCTCACTGCGCACATCGGCCGCCATCAGGTCGTCTTCCTCGCCGGCCTTAAGCAACTCCTCATACAAGGCCAGCGTCTGATCGACCTCGCCCGGCGGGATGCGGCGAATCGCGAAGCCGACGTGGTTCATGATGTAGTCGCCGGGTGCGACCGGCTCGTCGACCACATCGAGTCTGACCTCCCTGCATACGCCGAAGAAATCGACCGTTGCCAGCGATCCTTCGACCGACACTACCTTACCTGGAACGCCGAGACACATCGCGGTCAGCCTCCGGGCGACCGGCGCGTCTGCGCGGCCGCCACCATCGCCTGTCCAAGCGCGATGCCGCCGTCACCGGGCGGCACCTGCCCGTGCGTGTAAAGCTCGAAATCGGCGCCGAGCAGGCTCTGCACGCCGTGGGTGAGCAGCTCGTTCTGGAAGCATCCGCCGGTCAAGACCACCGGCAACCGCCCCCGAAGCTCGGCAGCGGCCTGAACGACCGCCGCGGTTGCCTCCGCCAGCGTGCGGTGAAAACGCGCCGCGATGACGGCGGGCTCGCGCCCGGCGAGTAGGTCGGCCACCGTTTCCCGCACTGCTACCCGCAAGTCGATTTGCCATGGCGCGCAGGTTCGGTCAATGGCGTAGCCATAGCGCCCGCGCTCCTCGCCGCTTGGCGCGAACTCAAGCATCGTTGCTATCTGCCCTTCGTAGTGGGACTCGGGCCTGGCGAAAGCCATGGCGCCAATCGCGTCGAAGTAGCGGCCGACGCCGTGCGCGAGCGGGCTGTTAAAGCGACCGGCGATCATGCGGCGCACGACCGTGACCGACTGCGGCGGGAGCTGGCGAAATAGCGCCAGCCTCTCCAGGGGCGCTCGGTCGTCAAACGCGTCGACAAGAGCGGCGAGTGCCACGCGCCATACCTGGCGAATCGCCGTATCGCCGCCCGGGAGCGCGAGCGGGCGAAAGGTCGCGATCCGCTCGAAGCTTTCATAATTGGCGAGCAGCAGCTCGCCACCCCATGCCGCGCCGTCAAGGCCATAGCCGGTGCCATCATACGCCAGGCCCAGCACCGGCCCTTCGAGCCCGTGCTCCGCCATGGCGCTGGCGACATGCGCATGATGGTGCTGGACGCCGACACGCAAGACGCCGCGCCGCGCCATCGCGTAGCGCGTCGAGAGGTAGTCAGGATGCAGGTCATGGGCCACGACTTCCGGCTGCACGCCGAGGAAGTGTTCCATCCGCGCAATTTGCTCCGCGAGCGACAGGTAGGCTTCCGCGTTGTCAAGGTCCCCCACATGAGGGCCGAGATAGGCCTCCTCCCCCACGCCCAGGCAAAACGTGTTCTTAAGCTGCGCGCCGCAAGCCAGCACGGGATGGGGAAAGGCGGGCTTGACCCCAAGCGGCCGCGGGACGTACCCGCGCGAGCGTCTCAACACGACCGGACGGCCGACAAGCGACCGCGCAATCGAGTCCTCGCACCGCGTGACAATCTCGCGGTCGTGCATCAAAAAGGCGTCGGCGATGCCGCTCAGCCGCCGGCGCGCCTCCTCGTTGCGATAAGCGATGGGTTCCTCGCTTAAATTGCCCGAGGTCATCACGAGCGGCCTTGCGCATTCGGCCATAAGCAGGTGGTGCAGGGCGGTATAGGGAAACATCAGCCCGACCATCGGACAGTCCGGCGCGACCCCGTCGGCGAGGCCGGAGGCGACGCGCCGGCGCGCAAGTACTATCGGACGCGCC
This sequence comes from Deltaproteobacteria bacterium, assembly GCA_021831785.1. Taxonomy (GTDB): domain Bacteria; phylum Desulfobacterota; class Binatia; order Binatales; family Binataceae; genus JAJYYI01. The sequence goes on from JAKBMB010000006.1 coordinate 159,106, forward strand.
GCCGATATCAGCAAGTTGCGCTGGCAGCGGTCAAGGACGCCAAGACGCTCGGCGCCCACAAGGTCCCCGATCATGACGGCAAACGGCTTGCGTTCGCGCCGTTTGCGTCGGCGAAGCCTTGTCACGGCGAAATCGGACGTCGCGTCGCAGGCTAGATGGAATCCGCCCAGTCCCTTGATAGCGACGATTAAGCCCGCATCGATGGCCCGCGCGGCGCTCCCAATGGCATCGCCGCGCGGCTCGTTGCCGACGGCATCAAGGAATCGAAGCTTCGGACCGCACGCCGGGCAGGCGTTGGCTTCGGCGTGAAAGCGCCGGTCCGCGACCGTTTCGTATTCGGCCCGGCACTGCGCGCACAGATTAAACGGCGCCATGCTGGTCGTCCAGCGGTCGTACGGTACGGCGCGCGCGATAGTGAGCCGAGGTCCGCAGTTGGTGCAGTTGATGAAGGCATAATGATAGCGGCGGTTGCGCGGATCCAACACCTCGGCGAGGCATTCGGGGCAGGTCGCGATGTCGGGCGGAATCGAGGCGCGTCGCGTGGCCGTGGCCTGGCTCGGAGCGATTTCAAACGCCGCGGGAGCCGGTCCTGAAACCGGCTCCCATTCAAGCGCTGTTATCCGCGCCGCCGGCGGAGGCTCCGCCTCGAGCCGCGCGAGGAAGCCCTTAAGGGCGGGAGCGGAGCCGAATGCTTCGATGGTGACCCCGCAGGCGTCGTTGCGCACGGAGCCTGCGATCCCATGTTCGTGGGCGAGGCGGAAAACCCAGGGACGGAAACCCACGCCCTGCACGGTTCCCCGGATGCGGATCTCGCGTCCGGCATCGGCGGTCCCGCGCAGGCGATCTCGATCACGCGAGCTCATAAGCTACTTCCGTCCAACCGAAAGGACGTACGCCGCCAAGTCCCACGTCTGCTCTTCGGTCAGGGTTGTCCACGCCGGCATGGCCGTTCCCGCTACGCCCTGGCGAATGGCGAAAAAGACGCGCCGCGGCGAAGTCGCCGCGCGCCAGTCCGGATTGGTAAAGTCTCGCGGCGCAGGCTCGATCCCTTCGCTGCGCATTCCATGACCATCGGCCCGCGTCCCGTGACAGATCGCGCAGCGCTCGAGGAACAAAGCGCGGCCTCGTCGGCGCGCCGCCGCCGAGGCCAGCAGACCCTCGGGCATGCACAGGGCGCGGTAATGGCGCGGCAGATCAGCATCCCGGCCTCGACATCCCGAAAGCAGCACCCACGCCGCCAAAGCGGCCCACGCGAGGCGCCTTTTCATGTTTCGGCCTCTGGGAAAATTCGTGTCCGAGAGCGCCCGCTTCAGCCGCAATTCGCCGCGTCAGCGCGCGCAGCCGCCGCTCGATCTGGGGTGACAAGCCCACGCCTAGATCGATGCTTTTCGGGACCAGCCCGACAAGCACCAATTTGGCGGGCGACCATCCCAAAAGCGCCGCTCCGTCCAAAAGGTCGGCGACTCCCACTTGGTGCGGTGACAGCCGCGTGCGAGCGGCCGAGCGCACCTCATCGTCCTCCAGGCGCACGAGCGAGCCGGGCCGGCATCCGGGGCGCCGCACCGCGTCGACCATCAAGACACGCTCCGCGTCCATCACCAGCGGCAGAAGAGAGAGACCGAGCGTGCCGCCGTCAACGACCTCGACGCCGGCGGGAGTTACGTAGCTCTGCTTCAGGAGATCGACCGCCAACACGCCGAGCCCATCATCGCCGCAAAGGACGTTGCCAAGCCCAAGAATTAGAAGCTCAACGTACTCAGCCATTGCGCGCCTCCGCGAGCGTCTCGGGACCGACGAACTTACTCTCCGGGAAGACCGATTCCACGTCTCCATGCGGCGTACCAACTTTTGAGCGGCCGTCATCTATCCACGTCTTTGCCCCAGGCCGGATTACCAAGCTCGGCACTAGGGGCGCCGTCGGCTCAGCGGCCGTCAGCAGCCTGGACCAACTCGCGCCGGACGAGCTTGCGCCCGGTGAACATCGAGTCGATAAGATGGTTGCGCTCGACCGTGGAGACCATGATCCTGGTGCATACATGATACGGTATGAAAGCGAGTATCAGCCACATGCAAACGTGATGGATCCAGCGCACCGTCTCCAGGCCCCCGAAATACGGAACCAGGAGGGCGAACGGACGCATGACTGAATCGTACGCGGCGCTAACTCCGTAAAGCGCAAGGCCGGTAGTAGCGATCAACGCTTCCAGCAGGAAGAGAAGCACATAGGTCACGCCGGTCAGCGCGTCCACGCCTACTACTTCCGGCGGCCAGCGGCGCAGGAAGAGATAAAATTTCAGCGTCTCAAGAAGGTTACGCAGCCGTTCTCTACAGACCGGGACGAATTGGTCCCAGCGCGCATACTCGTTGCCGACGAACATCCAGGCAATCCGAGCGAGCAACGCAAGGTCGAATACGATAGCCGTATACCAGTGAATCACTCTCACCCACCCGGTCACAAAGTGGTTGGTTGCGGAGCCGGCGACGGCGACAAAGGGATGGCTGATGTAAAGGCCGGTGATGACCAGAATCGTGACCGACAGTACAATCAGCCAGTGGGTGACGCGAACCGGAAGCTCCCACACATAAACCTGAACCGCCTGCGCCTGTGCGCCAACGGCTGCGGCGCTGCTCTGGTTGCTCATACGACTCTCACTCGCGCGAGTTCGCGCCCCTCAAGGTCGAGCACGTGCACCCCGCAAGCGATGCAGGGGTCGAAGGAATGCACGGTGCGCAGGATTTCGAGCGGCTGGTCCGGCTTGGCCAGCGGCGTGCCGACCAGCGCCTCTTCGTAGGGGCCGCGCCGCGCGGCGGCGTCCCGCGGCCCGGCGTTCCAGGTGCTGGGCACGACGCACTGGTAATTGACGATCGCGCCGCCGCGGATGTGGACCCAGTGCCCAAGCGCGCCGCGCGGCGCCTCGTGAAAGCCCGCGCCCCAGCATTCCGCCGGCCAGCTCGCCGGTTCCCATTTGGAGTGGTCATGGATGCGCAGGTCGCGGCGGGCCATGTTCTCGGCCAGTCCGTCAACCCAGTCCTGCATCTTCTCGGCGATGAGCTGGGTCTCGATTCCGCGCGCTGCCACTCGTCCCAGCGTCGAAAACAGCGCCGGCGGACCGACTCCGAGCGAGGCCAGCGTCCGGTCGACCAATTGCTTGACCCGCTGATGGCCGGATGCATAGGCGACCAGCATCCGCGCCAGCGGCCCCACCTCCATCGGCTCGCTGTCGTAGCGGGGTGATTTGAGCCAGCTATACTTGGCTTCGGTGAACAGGCGCTCGTAGGGAGGGTTGGGGCCGGTGTAGTTGGGATGCGTCTCGCCCTTGAACGGGTGCAGCCCTTTATCGTCGCCCCCATCGTAGTCGTACCAGGAATGCTTGACGTATTCGGAGATCTTTTCCTGGTCCATCGGTTCCACGCGGCTCAAATCGCGCTTCCTGATGACGCCGGGTGGAATGTAAAGCTTGGGCGTCGGACCGTCATCCTCGGGGTACTCCCCATAAGCGAGGTAGTTGCCGACGCCCGAACCAATCCCCGTCCAGTCCTTGTAGAACGACGCGATCGCGAGCAGGTCCGGAATATACACGCGCGTCACGAAGTCGCGCGCGCTCGCCACAAGTTCGCTCAACTGCGCGATCGTGCCGAGATTGAGCGCGTTTTGGGAGTCGGGATCGATCGGAGTCGCCGCGCCGCCCACCAGGAAGCTCTGCAAATGGGGATTCTTGCCGCCCAGGACGGCGTGAATCCGGATGAAGCGGCGCTGAAAGTCGAGCGCCTCGAGATAATGCGCCACCGCCATCAAATTCGCCTCCGGCGGAAGGCGGTAGGCGGGATGGCCCCAGTAGGCGTTGGCGAAGGGCCCGAGCTGCCCGCGGCTTACGAAGCCCTTGAGCCGCTCGCGCACGCCGGCGAAATACGCGCGGCTCGAAAGCGGCCAGTCGGAAATTGACTGGGCCAGCGCGGCGGTCTTAGCCGGGTCGGCAGAGAGAGCGGAGACGATGTCGACCCAGTCGAGCGCGTGCAAATGGTAAAAATGAATGACGTGGTCGTGGACACATTGCGACCCGATTATTAGGTTGCGCAAGAGCCGCGCGTTCGGCGGCGGGGCCGCGCCGATCGCGTGCTCGACGGCGCGAATCGACGCGATGGCGTGAACGGTGGTGCACACGCCGCAGATGCGCTGGGTGAAAACCCAGGCATCGCGCGGGTCGCGTCCCTTCAGGATGATCTCGATCCCGCGGAACATGGTCGCCGACGACCACGCGTCGCGCACCATCCCGCCTTCGGCTTGGGCCTCGATGCGCAGGTGGCCCTCGATCCGAGTCACCGGGTCAACCACGACGCGTGTCATGTCAATCCTCCTCGGTCGTCTTGTCCTGCGGCCTTGGGCCGGACCTGCGTCTGGCGGTCTGCGCGATGCCATGCGCAACGAACGCGGCCGTCACGCCGACGGTGCCCCAGAGGCCGGCCTTGTCGACGTCCGAGGCGACGCCGAAACCGGGGATGCCGGAGAGATGGCGGTAGAACGGGGTCATCCGGTCCCAGAAGTTCGGTTCGGCGCACCCCAAGCACGGATGGCCGCAGCCGATCGGCCAGTTGGTGCCTTCGTTCCACTGCACCGCCGGGCAGTTCTGCGACGTAACCGGTCCCTTGCATCCCATCTTGTAGAGGCAGTAGCCGTGCCGATGTCCTTCGTCACCCCACGCTTCGACGTACTGCCCGGCGTCGAAGTGGGCCCTGCGTTCGCAGTTGTCATGGATCAGCTTGCCGTAGGCGAACAGCGGCCGGCGATATTGGTCAAGTGGAGGCCATTGCTTAAGCGTCAGGTAATAGACGAGCAGCGCCGTAATGTTCTCGGCATTGGCCGGACAGGCCGAAAGATTGATCAGGTTGCTTAGTCCTGGCACCGCGTCGCCCACCGCGACGGCGCCCGTAGGGTTCGGGCTGGCGGCGGGAATGCCTCCAAAGCAGGCGCAGGTGCCGACCGCCACCGTCGCCATCGCCTTGCCGCACACCTCGCGCGCGATCTCAATCGCCGACTTTCCTCCAATCGTGCAGTAGACGCCACCCGCTCCGGTTGGAATCGAACCTTCGACCACCGCAATGAAGCGGCCCGCCTGCTCCTGAACAGTCTTGGCGAGCGTTTGCTCGGCCTGATGGCCGGCCGCCGCCATGATCGTCTCATGGTAATTAATCGAGAGCGTTTCGAGGATGATCTCGGCTACCGTCGGCCGGCTCGCTCGCAAAAAGGACTCGGTGTTGCCGGCACAGTCCTGGAACTCGAGCCATACGAGCGTAGGCTTGTCCGTCCTCTCCATCGCCTCGGCGATCGCCCCAAGGGCCGTCCCGGGCAGCGCCAGCACGGCAGCCATCTTCGTGCAGAAGCCCAGGAATTCACGCCGCGATACCCCGCGCTCCTCAAGCTCCCGAGCCAGCCAACTTTCGCAAGCCATGCGTAGCGCCCTCCCTTTTTCCCGTCTGCGAGCACAAAGCGTGCCGTCCTGCGAACTCGATGCAAGATGGCTCACGCGGGCGCTTACACCAGAGGTTTCCCATTCGAGGACATCCAAAGTGCGTCATCCTTGAAAGACCTAAGCCTATCCTTATCCTAGTGGGCAAAAATGATTCTCATACGAGCATCATCACGAACCGGAACGCAGCGCCCGAGCTTGCGGCCGCGCCGGCCGCACCGTTTCGCCCGTGGGGCGGAAGGGTCCATGTAAAGCGACAAACGGGAAAAGCGGCAAAACGTGCCCAAAAGGACCAGCATCTGTATCCGAACTATCCAGCCGAATTTGCCTGCGCAGAAGCCTTCGGAATAGGGCTTTCATGCCCGGCGGAAGTCAATACGTCTCAATGACAGTTCGTGTCCGCGGCGAGGGCCGAACGGACATTCCGGTCGGCCGGAAAACTTAGCGCGCCTCCCGGCGCAGGAGACCGGTAAAGATTTTGCGAAAGTGCGGACACCTTGACAGCGCCTGCGTTTCAAAGCCACCGCTAGTCGCCTTTGCGCAGGAGCCGGACGCATGTGCGGGAATCCGGACTGAGAGGCTTGGCCGCGCATGGCTGACAGGCGCAAAACTCTTCAGCGAGAGGCCCGCGGCCGGTTCGAAAGCGCGTGATTCCAGGCCGGGCAGTGCGTTTGCCTACCGGAGAACGGCGCGACTATATTGAAAGGTGACGATGCTTCCAGGAGAAACCGCGATAGTTGCGGCGGCTGCTCTGAGCGACCTGCTTCATGAGATCTCCCGACTCGGTTATACGCTGGTCGGCCCGACGGTCCGCGACGGCGCAATCGTCTACCGCGAGATTCACAGCGCCGAGGATCTGCCCGCCGGATGGACCGACGTGCAGCAGCCGGGAAGCTATCGGCTCGCGCGCCGCGCCGACAGCGCGTTGTTCGGCTTCGCGGTCGGTCCTCACTCATGGAAACAGTTTCTCCATCAGCCGGCCGTGACGCTGTGGCACGCGCAGTTGGCTGACCAGGGGGCTGTCACGTTCGCCGCCGAGCCGCCCGAACGAAAAAGGCTCGCGCTAATCGGAGTACGCTCCTGCGAGCTGTACGCGATCGCGACGCAGGACAAAGTGCTGATCGGTGCCACCTATTCGGACCCCCATTACGCGGCCCGGCGCGCTGGCCTCTTTGTGGTCGCGGTCAACTGCACGGTCGCTGGCGGCACCTGCTTTTGCGTCTCGATGAAGACCGGGCCGAAGGTCGAAACGGGCTATGATCTTGCGCTGACCGAGCTGATCGACGATGCCCGTCACGAGCTTTTCATCGAGGCCGGCAGCGAGCGGGGCGCCGAAGTGCTGGAGCGGGTGCCGCGCCGGCCGGCTGACGGCAGGGCGCGCGAGGCGGCGGAAAAAGCGGTGCGCGCGACCGCGGAAATGATGGGACGCCAGCTCGAGACCGAGGGGCTCCGCGAACTGCTCTACGCCAATCTCGAAAACTCGCGCTGGGACGAGGTCGCGACGCGATGCCTGGCGTGCGCCAACTGCACGATGGTATGCCCGACGTGCTTCTGCACGACCATCGAAGACCATACTGACCTCGGCGCGCGCCGCGCGGAGCGAGTGCAGCGATGGGACTCGTGCTTCACCACCGACTTTTCGCATCTGAACGCCGGCAGCGTCCGTTCTTCAATCAAGTCGCGCTACCGGCAGTGGCTGACCCACAAGCTCGCGTCCTGGATCGATCAGTTCGGGACGTCGGGATGCGTTGGATGCGGCCGATGTATCACTTGGTGCCCGGTCGGAATCGACCTGACCGAGGAGGCCGCGGCGATCCGCCGCACTGACCTACGCTCGCAGACCGGCCGGGAGGCGTGACTTGGAAACCATCGAACGGCTTCTGCGCGAGCATCCGTTTCTCCAAGGACTCGACGATCGGCAGTTCGCGCTCCTGGCCGGATGCGCGAAGAAAGCGCGCTTTGCTGCCGGCGAGTACATCTTTCGGGAAGGTCAGGAAGCCAACGCCTCATACCTCGTGCGCACGGGGCGCGTGTCGCTCGAGGTTAATGTGGCCGGGCGCGGTCCTGTCCAGCTCCACACGGTTGAAGAGGGCGAGGTGCTCGGATGGTCGTGGCTCTATCCCCCTTACCGTTGGCAGTTCGACGCGCGCGTGGTCGAGCCGCTGTGGGCCATCTTTCTCGATGGCGCATGCCTGCGCAGTAAGTGCGAATCCGATCATGATCTCGGTTATGAGCTAGTCAAGCGCTTGCTCCGCCAGGTGCATCAGCGGCTCGAAAGAGCCCGTTTCCAACTGCTCGATATCTACCGGGCAGGCTCGTAGGAACGCGGCGCGGCTGCGATGGAGACGCGGGCCTCGGATCCGAACGGAGCCGCGTCCCCGGCTCCGACACTACCCCGCGCCACGCCCGTCCGCAGGGTAATCCGCGAGAGCGCCGACACGGTCACGCTCGAGCTCGACAATTCCGTCGGCCGGTCCTTCGCCCCCGGCCAGTTCAACATGCTCTATCTTTTCGGAGTTGGCGAGGTAGCGGTCTCGATAAGCGGCGGCCCCGTCGAATCGCAGGTCCTGGCGCATACGGTACGCGCCGCCGGGGCGGTCACCAGGCTGTTGGTCAACGTGAAGCGCGGCGCGACGATTGGCGTGCGTGGCCCGTACGGCAGCGCGTGGCCGATCGAGGGGGCCGCGCGCGAGCGCCTCGACCTGCTGGTAGTGGCCGGCGGGATCGGGATCGCGCCGCTTCGTCCGGTCATCTACCACGCGCTTCGTGAGCGCCATCGCTTCGGCCGGTTGATCGTGCTTTTCGGCGCGCGCCGCCCCGACGATCTGATTTACGCTCGCGAGTTCAACCGCTGGCGCGCGTATCCGGGCGTGGAGCTGCGCACGATAGTCGATCACGGAAGCTCGAACTGGCGCGGGCCGGTCGGAATTATCACCGATCTGCTCGCGACCACGGACTTCGACCACGACGATACGCTCGCGATGGTCTGCGGACCGGAGGTGATGATGCGCTTTGTCCGGCACGCGCTGGTCGGCCGCGGCCTGCCGCCCGAGCGCATCTACCTGTCGCTCGAACGCAACATGAAATGTGCGATCGGCCATTGCGGGCATTGTCAATTACTCCCGTTTTTCGTCTGCAAGGACGGTCCGATCTTTGCGCTGCCGAAAGTCGCGCCGTTGCTTGACATGAGGGAGCTGTAGCAAAGATGGCTGCGGCGCGGCGCAAACGCCTGGCGGTATGGAAATTTGCCTCGTGCGACGGATGCCAGTTGAGCCTGCTCGATTGCGAGGACGAGCTGCTCGCGCTCGCGGAGCAGGTCGAGATTGCGCGGTTCCTGGAAGCCAGCCGCGCGACGATTAGCGGGCCGTACGACCTTTCGCTTGTCGAGGGTTCGATAACCACGGCCCGCGACGCCGAGTTGATCCGCGAGGTGCGCCGCGTTTCGCGAGCGTTGGTGACGATCGGAGCGTGCGCCACGGCGGGTGGAATTCAGGCGCTGCGCAACTTCAAGGACGTCAGGGAGTTCGCGTCGATCGTATATGCAACACCCGCGTATATCGCAACGCTGGCAACCTCGACGCCGATCGCCGCGCACGTGCCGGTCGACTTCGAGCTGCGCGGATGTCCGATCAATAAGCGGCAGCTACTCGAAGTGATAACCGCGTTCATCAACGGCCGGCGGCCCGACACTCCCGGTCATGCGGTATGCATCGAATGCAAGCAGCGCGGCACGATATGCGTGATGGTCGCGCGCGGCGTGCCTTGCCTGGGACCGATCACTCACGCCGGATGTGGCGCGATCTGCCCGTCGTTTGCGCGTGGATGCTACGGGTGTTACGGGCCCGCCGACGCGCTGAATATCGAATCGCTCGGCCAGGCATGGCTCCGGGCGGGGGTGCCTCGCGGTGACGTGATGCGGGTGCTGCGCAGTTTCAACGCCGGCGCCGAGCCGTTCAGCAAGGCCGCGCTCGACTATGAAGACGATCAAAGTTGATTATCTCGCGCGAGTTGAAGGCGATGGCGCGCTGCGGATTCGCTTTCGCGGCGACCACGTGCGCGACGTTGAGCTGCGGATCTTCGAGCCGCCGCGCTTTTTCGAGGCGTTCCTGCGCGGCCGCTCGTTTGGCGAGGTCCCCGACATCACTGCGCGCATCTGCGGCATCTGTCCGGTCGCCTACCAGATGAGCAGTTGCCGCGCGCTGGAAGACGCGCTCGAGGTCAGGGTCACGCCCCACATTGATCAACTCAGGCGGCTCCTTTATTGCGGCGAATGGGTCGAAAGCCACGCCCTCCATATGTTTCTGCTGCACGCGCCCGACTTCCTCGGCTACCCAGACGCGATGGCGATGGCGCGCGACCATCGCGAGATAGTGGTGCGCGGGCTCCAGATCAAGAAGGCCGGTAACGCGATCGTCAGCGCCGTGGGCGGCCGCGAGGTCCATCCGGTAAACGTCAAAGTCGGCGGCTTCTATCGGACCCCCGCCCGCGAGGAAATGGAGAAGCTCGCCGCGCAGTTGGAGGCGGCGCGCGACGCCGCGCTGGAGGCGCTCGAGCGGATGGCGCGCTTTGATTTTCCCGACTTCAACCGTGACTATGAATTCGTTGCGCTGCGCGGCGCGGAGGACTATCCGTTTATCGGCAACCGTATCGTTTCCAATCGCGGGCTCGACATCGAAGCGGCCGAATACGATCAGGCCTTCGTCGAGCAGCAGGTTCCTCATTCGCACGCGCTTCATTCTACCGTGCGCGGACGCGGCGCTTACCTGTGCGGTCCGATGGCGCGCTTCAACCTGAATTTTGAGCGCCTGCGGCCGCTTGCTCAAGACGCCGCGCGCCGCGCCCGTATCCCGTTGCCGTGCCGCAATCCGTTCATGAGCCTCCTGGTGCGCGCGGTCGAGACGGTTCACGCCCTGGACGAGGCGCTTCGCCTGCTCGGCGTTATCGATTGGAGCGCCGAATCTTCGGTCGCTGTTCGACCGCGCGCTTGCGCCGGCTACGGCGCAAGCGAGGCGCCGCGCGGCCTGCTCTACCATCGCTACCACCTCGATGACTCGGGGCGCGTCCTCGACGCCAAGATCGTTCCGCCGACCTCGCAGAACCAGCTTTCGATTGAGCACGACCTGCGCGAGCTGGCCGCGCAGATGGTCCGGCTCACTCATGACGAAGCTACCGTGCTCGCCGAACGGGCGATTCGCAACTACGACCCGTGTATCTCGTGCGCCACGCACTTCCTCGATCTCGCGATCGAGCGCGAGTGATGACCGCCAAGGCGCGCATAATCGGTATCGGGCAAGCCGTCGCCGGCGACGACGCCGCGGGCATCGCCGTACTGCGCTACCTGCGCGACCGGGCCCCGTCTGAAGTGGAGCTTGTCGAGGCCGCCGAGCCGAGCGCGATCATTCCCCTGCTGATCGACGGCGCGAAGCGGGTGGTGCTGGTTGACGCAGTGTTAGGCGCCGGCGCTCCAGGACGCGTGGTAACCATCGATCCAAGCGGCGCAAAGATGCGCGGACGGCCCCTCTCCAGCCACGGCGTGGGCGTGCTTGAGGCGGTTGAACTGGCGCGTGTTCTCGCACCCGAGAGCATCGCGCCGCGAATCGTGATCGTCGGTGTCACGATCGAGCGCCCGGCCGCTTACGGCGAGCGGCTTTCCGCCGCGGTTGAAGCGGTCGTGCCGAGAGCCGCTGACAAGGCGCTCCGCTTCGCGCGCAGGCGGGCTGATGCATGAGGCGTCGCTTGCCCGCCAATTGCCTACCGTCGTGCTTGAACGCGTCGCGGCCGTAACTGCGCGAGGAGTGAATGCGAATCTATCCCGGCGCTTTCCGTTACTCCTTGCCCTCATTGGAGCGGCCTCTCTCTTCAGGTTTATTCGCCACCGAGAATCCACATTGTAGGGTTCAGATTAGGATCCAGAACGTGCCTTTTGCCGCAGATGGGGCATCTTGAGGCCGATCTGGGCATCGTTTCTCCAACGTGAAGTCAGCGTGGCTTGTGGAGCGGGAAAATTCTCTAAGACGAGCGTGCACGTCTTGGCAGATGCGGCTGATTAAGCCGAAGTCATGGGGACGCGAGGTCGGGCGCGGCCGCTTCGACCACCGGAGCGGTTGGCACGTATTGTGCTGTAGATGCTTAATGCGGGCTGTTATCGGTTATTATCGGTGAGCCGGCGAGTGAAGCGCAGCGCGCATGAAAATGGGACGCTTAGGCGCGAAACGCGGGGTTGGCGAACGGCTGGCGCAGAAAGGTTGTGGTCTGGGCAATGAGCAATAATAAACAATTCGTTGAGATTCGATGGCATGGGCGCGGCGGACAGGGGGTTGTGACCGGCGCGACGACGCTCGCCCAGGCGGTTTTGGAAGAAGGAAAACACGTGCAAGCGTTCCCCGAGTTTGGACCTGAGCGTTCAGGTGCGCCGATTAAGGCTTACAATCGGATTAGTGATGCTCCGATCACGATTCATTCGGAACCGCGCAGCCCGGATATCGTCGTGGTGATGGATCCTACCCTGCTCTGGGTCGAAGATGTCGCCGAAGGAGCCAAAAGAGATACCGTATTCGTCATCAACAGCGCGCAAACCCCGGACATATTGGCGGCACAGGTTTGCTCCGAAAGGGGGCAAACAGTATTTGCGGTCGATGCGAGCAGAATCGCGCTTGAGGAGACCGGCAAAAACGTCCCCAACACAGCCCTTCTCGGCGCTTTGACTAGAGCAACTGATCTTGTTGGGCCGACAAACTTGCTCAAGCATGTCCGCCTGGAGTTGGAGAAAAAGGTATCTCCGGAACATCTGGACGGAAACTTAAGGGCGGTCCGGCGTGGGTGGTGCGAGGTGCGGGAAGCCGAGGCGTCAGCGCCAAGGGGTGCGCAGCATAGCCTGCTTGCTGCCAAACCCGGCTGGAAGGACATCCCGATTGGCGCGGTAGTGAGCCAAGCGGGCAACGCGCGCGATTACCGCACCGGTGCTTGGCGCACGATGCGTCCGGTGCTCGACTCAAGTAAGTGCAATGATTGCTTGCTGTGCTGGCTATTCTGCCCCGACAGCGCGGTCCTGGTCGAGCACGGCAGGATGGTGGGCTTCGACCTCGAGCATTGCAAGGGATGCGGCGTCTGCGCCGAGGTGTGCCCGCCGAAGATAAAGGCGATCACGATGGTCCCGGAAATTCGCGAAGTGGAGATGCATTCATGAGCCTAGTAGCCGCGCGCACCGGGAACCAGGCGGTGGCGATCGCGATGCGTCAGGTCGAACCCGACGTTTGCGCCGCCTACCCGATTACTCCGTCCACGATAATCATGGAGACCTACGCGCAGTTCGCAGCGGACGCTGAGGTGCGGACCGAGCTCATTCTGGTCGAAAGCGAGCACTCGGCGATGAGCGCATGCGTCGGCGGGGCCTGCGCGGGAGCGCGCGTCATGACGGCTACATCGGCGCAGGGACTCGCCCTGATGCACGAGGTGCTGTACATCGCCTCCGGACTGCGCCTGCCGATTGTGATGGCGGTAGCAAATCGGGCGCTCTCCGCCCCGATCAACATCCACGGCGACCACAGCGACGCTATGGGCTCGCGCGATGCGGGATGGATTCAGCTCTACGCGCAGGACGTACAAGAGGTCTATGACACCGTCCTGCAAGCGGTTCGCATCGCCGAACATCCGTCGGTGCGCCTGCCGGTGATGGTTTGTTTTGACGGCTTCACGATAAGCCACGGTGTCGGAGAGCTCAGGCTCCCGGATGACAAAGCCGTGAAAGCCTTTGTCGGCGCGTACCGGCCGGAACGCTACCTGCTCGACATCGAGCATCCGGAGACCTTCGGGGCGCTGGTTTTGCCCGACTACTATATCGAAATAAAGCGCCAGCAGAGGGAAGCGATGATGCAGGCGCTTGAGGTCATACCGGACATCGATCGCGAGTTCGGCGGGCGCTTCGGACGTTCTTATGGAATGCTGGAGGCGTACCAGCTTGATGACGCGGAGGTCGCGGCGGTCGTGCTCGGCGCCACCGCCGGCACGTTGAAAGCGGTGGTCGATAGGCTGCGCAGTAAAGGCGTCAAGGCCGGCCTGCTGCGGATACGCGCGTTTCGCCCATTTCCGGCCGCGCAGGTCGTGCGCAGCTTGTCGCGGCTTAAGGCCATCGCGGTGCTCGATCGCGCCGATTCTCCAGGCGCCATGAGCGGGCCGCTCTTCGAGGATGTGCGCGCGGCGCTCTACGACGCCGCGCTTTTGCCGCGCGTCGCCGGCCTGGTCTACGGTTTAGGCGGGCGCGAGATGGACGAGCGCCAGGCCGAGGCCGTCTATGAGACTCTCCTTGGCACGGAGCGCCAGGCCCAGCCGAGTGCTTCGGCAGATTACGTGGGCCTGCGCTCGTGAGATAGTTGAGGCTTCTGCCATATGACTCGCGAGCAACCGAACATAACCCCGGTGCCGTTTAAGAAGCTGGCCGAACAGGCAGCGCTGCTGACCGGCGGCCATCGTCTGTGCGCCGGATGCGCCGAGTCGATAATTGTGCGTCAGGTACTGATGGCGTCGCGTTACCCGGTGGTTGTGGTGCTGGGCACCGGATGCCTCGAGGTTGCCACCACTGTTTACCCCTCGACGGCGTGGGAAGTTCCGGTGCTCCACTGCGCATTCGAGAACGCGGCGGCCACCGCAAGCGGTGTTCAAGCGGCTTATCGAGCGCTAAGGGCTAGCAATCGACTCCCCCTGCCTGAATTGCGCGTGATCGTCTTTGCCGGCGATGGCGGCACCTACGACATCGGCCTGCAATCGCTCTCCGGCGCTTTGGAGCGGGGCACTCGCTTCACCTATGTTTGCCTCAATAATGAAGGCTACATGAATACCGGAATCCAGCGCTCGAGCGCCACGCCGTTTGGCGCCGAAACGACGACGACTCCGGCCGGCGAGCGAACCACGGGTAAAATCGAGTGGCGCAAGAATCTTACCGACATCATCGTGGCGCACGACATCCCGTACATCGCCCAGAGCGCGCCCAGCGCGTATCGTCCCCACGACCTCAAAACCAAGGCCGCCAAAGCATTCGAGGTGGACGGCCCTTCGTTCATCAACGTTCTCTCGGCCTGCACGAGAGGTTGGCGTTACGAGCCCGCACAGACGATAGCGGTTACCGAGCTCGCGGTCGAGACTTGCTACTGGCCGCTGTTCGAGGTGATCGGCGGCAAGTGGCGGCTCAACTATAAGCCGCATCATAAGCGGCCGATACGGGATTGGCTCGCGGTACAAGGCCGTTTCCAACACCTTTTGCAAAAACCCGAGCTGATCGACGAGATTCAGCAACGCATCGACCGCGAGTGGGAAGCTTTGCTCCAGCGTTGCGGCGAAAGCAGCCGCTAAGCGCCGCACTGTCCCGCGTCTTTCGCCAGGACAACCCCGGGAGCCAAGGGCCGCGGCCCACCTCCGCGCGTAGCTCTGTAGGCTCGGTTGGCCAACGCTTACCCGCGGCAAAAAAGCGACCGCTGCGTGCGAAGCCATGCTGAAAAAGAGCGGCGCGAAGCGCCGGGTTAGCGACTGTGTTGGAAGTCAAGGGGGTTGCCCACAGGGTCACGATACGGCGGAGCATGGCAGCCTCCAGGGGTGTGACGTTTGAGTATGGCATTGAGGATGACGAGCAGCTTGCGCATGGCTGTCACCAGCGCGACCTTGGCGGGCTTACCGCGTGCGATAAGGCGCTGGTAGAAAGCCTTGAGGACCGGGTTGTGACGCACCGCGTTGAGCGCCGCCATGTAAAGCACCGCGCGGACCTGTAAAATCATCGCGGCTAGAATGCACAAAGTTAGGACATCCAAGACCATCGTGCTGATGGTGTTGGGGTCCACGGTTCACCTCTCTAGCCGTGGTGTGCCCACGTGCAGCACAAGCCCGCGCTGTTCTGCCCGGTGAGCGGATTCGGTGCTATCGCGGCAAGTTTCAATGGCAGCGGCTTTATCTATACGCTTCGCGGCGGTGAGCGACGCGGACGACCAATACGACCAGCAACTTGTCCCGGACCTCGTACACGATCCGATAGTCGCCGACGCGGATGCGCCACAATTCGATGCCGCCATAGAGTTTCTTAGCACCTGAGGGCCGCGGGTTGCCTGCGAGCGCGTCGATCCGCGGCCGGAGCCTGAGTTGAATCTCACGCGCGAGCCTGCGGAACTCGCGCGTCACGCCCGGCGAGAACTCGACCGTGTAGGGCATCGCGCTATGAGTCGAGCCTCAGTTCCTTTTTTAACCGCGTCCACGGAATCGTCCCCTTGCGTTTAACTTCGCGCAGCGCCGCGCGGGCGGCCTTCAAGTCCTCGCGATCCTCGATCTCTTCGAGCAGCGCGACGTCTTCCATCGGCACCATCGCCGCCAGCGCCTTGCTGCGCCGGGTCAGGATGACGCGATCTTTGGCGTAGGCGACGCGGTTGATAACCTCGGCCAGATGCTCGCGCGCGTGGGCCGCGCTGATCGCGCCAGCGGCTGCAGATGGTTTTGTTCTCATGTCGGAAATCTCCAGCGTAGGATTCGTCCAAATTGTACGCTTTGGACATCCTCAGCGCCATCGCGCATTCCCGCACGCCATCTCAGCCAGCATCGGCCGCTCTCGGCGCCTCGCGCTCGTTGATTATCACGCCGCCTTTGGCGGCGGCGATTAGCTTACGGAAGGAATCCTGCACGCGGAGCAGGCGCGGGTCGGGCGTGCCGCAGTTATATACGACGTACAGCCGGTAACGCTCGCGCAGATCGCGAGAGCGGCCCCCCTCGCTCTCGATGGGTTCCGTATCGCCGACAACGGCGCGCAGAGAGCCGCGCGTTCCGACCCAAGGGAGCTATCTTAGGTGCTCACGGAGGAAGGCCACTGCGTCGCGCCAAAACTCGAACGCCGCTGCCTCGCGGTAGTTCGGCCGGTAGTCGGCAAAAAACGCATGGCCCGCGTTTTCGAATACCTTCACCGTGAAGTTCTTGCCGGCCTTTTCAAGCCGCGCGCGCAGCTCGGCCGCGTCAGCCGGCGAAGGATTCCGATCTTCAGCGCCGAAGACCGCCAGCAGTGGGCACGAAAGGCGGCCGGTCATTTCCATCACTGGTGTGGGTCGCCCGGCGGTGGTTTTTTCGGTCGGCGTGGCAGAGGCTAAAAAGCCTCCCCAACAATCGACCGCGGCGTCGAGTTTGTCGCTGTTGCACGCCAACAACAGCGCCTCGCGGCCACCGAAGCAAAAGCCGATGCACCCCACCTTGCCCGAGGCGCCTGGCTGGGCACGCAAAAAAGTCGCCGCGGCCTCGAGGTCGCGGACCACCTGCGCGTCGCTAACACTGAAAGCGACGGCCCGCGCCTTGTCCATCTGGCTTAGGTCTACCTTGCCCGCGCGCGAAAACAGGTTCGGAGCGAGCGCTATAAAACCGGCGTGGGCAAAACGCCGCGTGACATCGCGTATATGGTCATTGACGCCGAAAATCTCGTGCACAACGATCAGGCCCGCGTAGCTGCCCGGCGGGCGAGGGCGGGCGAGGTAGCCCTCCAACGAGTCCCCATCGCTTACGAAGCTCACCTCGCGCGCTTCGAGCGCCTCAGGCTTGCTGACTTCGCCGGGTAAAGCCATCGTTGGGACCTCTGCCCTGTTTGGTTACGCTTAAGCCCGGGTTCTCCGGGTCGCGCCGGCTAGGCCCTAATCCCGTCCGCTGCCTGCCCGCGCTCATTCTTTCCCCATCCTACACACTCGGGCATTTTAGCCGCGCGCGCCTCAGGCGCGCGCGGCTAAAGGCGAAGCCCTAGTGCGCCGCGTTGACCTTGACTAAATCCTTAAGCTCTCCGCTTTCATAAAGCTCGCGCACTATGTCGCATCCGCCGATAAACTTGCCGTCGATATACACCTGAGGAATCGTCGGCCAGTTGCTGAATTCCTTTATTCCTTCACGCAGCTCGGGATCAGCCAAAACGTCGAAGGTGGTGAACGGCACGTCCAACTGCTGTAAGACTTGCACGGTCGCGGCCGAAAACCCGCACATCGGGAAGTTGCGCGTGCCCTTCATGAAAAGCACGATCCTATCGGTGGCGACCACCTGTTTGATACGGTCCAAAACGTCGTTGTCCATAGTTAAAAGCCTCTCTACCGAGGGAGATTGTCGTACTGCGAGGGCGTAAGCGTCTTCAGCGCAAGGGCGTGCACCGCCTGGCGCATCGCGTCTCCCACCGCCCGATAAACCATCTGGTGGCGCTCGACCAGCGAACGTCCCTCGAACTTCTCGGACACTACCAGGGCGTCGAAATGGTCGCCACCTCCGGTGAAATCCTTGACCTCTACGCGTGCGCCTGGAAAGGCGGCCGCGATCTTGGCTTGGAGCTCGTTTACATCCATAGATTAAGTTTTTACTCGCCGGCGCGGCCGTGGTCCATAAGGGCATACGCTCTTCGTGCGACCGCCGGGCGGCGCGGCTGATAAACTCGACGGCGTCGCTGCATGCAGCACGGCGAGGTTTGGCGCTGAGCACGCCGCCGGCGATGGGGTTGACTCGATGCCGTCTTTTGCCGGACAAGTCATATGCAAACAGCGCGGGGAAAACGCGCTCCGCTAGCGCTGCGCTTGCCGTGACGCGGCCGCGCGTCTGGCCTCCGCCGGCGTAAGGATCAGCCGCGGGCCCTCGACTTCACGCCGCGCTATATCAGCCGCTGCGGCGCTCAAACCCGACTGAATCCATCGCTGAAACAACGGTGCGTGCCGAACGTCCGCGTCCCGCGCCAACATGCCGGCCGCTGCCGCGGCCCATTGCGCCGGCTGCCTGCGTCCCGCCCGCAAGAGGTAGTAGGCCGTATCCTCCAAATGCCGTCTGACCAGGATTTTACGCTCGTCCTCAAGCATATGCTTAAGCGCGTGGTCTACGATTAGCGCCAGCCGCTCCTGCTGCTGCGCGGGGCTCAAGACGAGTGGACTCTGCCGCATCTGCTCGATCTCGTTCGCAAAGGGCCAAAGCTCGGCTTTTGGCGGCGTGAAAGCCGCCATCACCGGCTCGTCTAAAAGCGCCGGCGACGGCGTTACATCAAGCGCCCCGGCGAGTTCTTCATAGACGGGATGGTCGATCTCAACAGGCACGGAGGCGGTGATTAGCTCGGCCCGCAGTTGGAGAAAATTCCCCACTGCGGCACGTTCGGTCTCGGCGGTCCGACGGTAAGCTTCGCACAGGATGAAATCGGCCAGCTTTGGGTCTGCTTCAACCAGGCGCAGCCCCGACTCTCGCTCGACGGCCGCGCGCTCCTCACGCAATTGACGGCGCGACAGACGGCTTGACATAACCGCGAGCAGGCCCCTGCTCTCGGAAACCACCCCCCAGAGCCGATGGACTCCGCCCTGCGGCAGATCTTTGAGCAGCCACACCAGGCGGGTAGCGGCGGCATCAAACGCCGAAAGCAATGCCGTAAGCGCCGTATCTTCGCGCGCCGCGGCGGGCCGCGAGGTTTTCACGCCGGTGGTCAAAGGCGCTCCGGCCGCCTCGGGGAACTCGGGCACGGACGGCCGCGCGCCCGAGGCCGGCGCCGTATGCGGGACGCCACGCTGGCGCAGCTTGAACAGAGCGCGCTTGGCCACGCGCCTAACGGCGCCGTGCGTTCCCGCGGCTATCTCGGCGAGCAACTGCGCGGCGCTATCCGAAGGTATCTGCGCGAGCATTTGAGCCAGCGCCAATTCCGAGGCTTCTCCCTTCTCGCGCATCTCGCGCAGCCGCGCGACCGCGGTCTCCGGAGCCGCCGCGAGGTCAGCTCCCTGCTGCTTAAGCCCAGAGGCGAGGTCAAGCAATTCTTTGTCGGGACCTATCGAGGACACCTACCTCTCACACGCTTGCACGCCGGCAAACGCCCTGCACTTCGTTTACGGAAGTTGCCAAGTAAAGTTGGCCGCGCCGGCCCTCGAGCACGAATCGCCGGCGTCGATGACCCTGTGCGAGCCACCGCCGTTTTTTCAAACGCCTCACCCGCGCCCGTCATCGCCGGCACGAGGCTCGCGCGCGCCGCTCGCGTCTGACAATTTTCGGCTTTTTCGCCGCGCGCCGCAATGACAGGACAACGCCGCGACCGGCGACCCGCATCGAAACTGCGCCGGAGCGCGCGCCGCAGGGGGCCGGTCAGCTAGTAGCCCAGCGCGAGATCAACCTGATTGAGCAGAGGGGCGCCGCCTACGAACCGCCGCAGATTCTCGGCGAAAAGCTCGCACGCGCGGTCGAGATAGCCGCGAAACGAGCCCGCGACGTGCGGCGTCAGAATGGCATGTTCGAGGTCCCACAACGGACTTTCCGCCTCCAGCGGTTCGCGCTCGAAGACGTCAAGGCCGGCCCCGCCCAGGCGCTTTTCCTGTAGCGCGCCAATCATCGCCTCTTGATCAATCACCTCGCCGCGCCCGACATTGACCAGGTAGGCGTCGGGCTTGATCGCCTCGAACTCGCGCGCGCCGATAAAGCACCGCGTGGGCGGCGTCAGGGGCAGCGTCACGACAATGAAATCGCTCTGTGCCAGAAGCTCTGCGCGCTGTTCAGGGCCGAAAAATCGATCCGGTATGAAACCGTGCGGATCTCCGGTCCCCGGCAAAAACCATCCGGGGTCGGCGTGCTGCACGGGGTCGCGCTTGAGGGCGAGGACCTTCATCCCGAAGGCCTGCGACAGGCGCGCGACCTCGCGGCCCAGCGAGCCGTAACCGACGATTCCGATGGTCGCGCCGCGCAGTTCGCGAACATTGTCCATGAAGGGCTGGCGCTTAAGCCACGTGCGGCTTAGCTGCGCGCGTGTGGTGAGGTGAAAGCGGTGAACGTAGGTGAGAATCGAGCCTAACGCGTACTGTGCAATAGCGCTGCAGTGGATGCCGCTGCTCGTAGTGATGACGATGGAGCGAAAGTTGGCGGGTTTTCTCAGCACTTGGTCGGCGCCGGCGGTCAGCAGATGAATCCATCTCAGGCGCGCCGTCAGCTCTGCAACCGAGTCAGGGACGCGAAAAGCCGTCAAGACCTCGCATCCGCCGCGCAGCAGCGCGGCCATCTCTTCGACCGACTCGCATTGCCTGTCGATCACTTCGGCGCCGGGTGCGGCGGCGAGCAAGAGTTTGCGCTGCGCGGGCGTCAGCCTCGTGGTTGAAACGATTCTCATGTCCGCCTCCTGAGGTCATTGATGTGCGACGACACGCCCTTTGCCTGCACAGCCGAGCATCGCTGCGCGCGCCTTGTCGGGCGCAAGGCCTATGCTTATACTGATTTGCGCGCACTTCGCTGGCAAGATTGAGCATGCGCGCGAGCGACGCCGGCGAACGCGGCTCTAGTCCTTGGTGCTGACATTTTTGCGAAGCAGGGTGAGCTCTTCACTTGACCTCGAAATGCTCGGGTCAGATGGGCGCAGCCCATCTATGTATCTATGAATGATTGGCGCGCTTGGCCGGTCCGCGTAAGACTCCTCTCGGCTGAACTTGTCGACGGGTTTCCGCAGCGCTAGTCCAATTCAGGATCGCGCCCTTTGGGTTTCGAGGTGCGCTGCGGAGCGCCGCGGTGCGTGAGAAGAATTGCGCAGAAGTATTAGAGAAGCGATCGAGGAGCTTAAAGCCCGGCTAGAGCAGGCCGAGGCGCGGCGCTTTCCGGTAAGCGGCCTTAAGGGAGCAGCCTTTGCCTTGCTGATGCGCGAGGCCGTGGTGGGGCTCGAGCGCCCGATTCTCGCGGTGGCGCCCTCCGCACGCGAGGCCGAGGCTCTGGCCGGCGAGGTCGCCTTGTTCATGGGCGAGGCCATCGACGCTGAGCCGCTTAAGCGCGGGCTGCATCTTTTGCCGGCGTGGGAGAGCGCCCCGCTGGCTGCGGTTTCTCCCTCGGTGAACACGCAAGCCGCGCAGTTCGTCGCGCTCTTGGCCCTGTTGCGCGCGCGCCGGCCGCTGGTGGTCACCTCGGTCGAGGCATTGATGACCAGGACGCTCGCGCGACGGAATTTCTCCGCCTCGCTGATGCGAATTTCGCCGGGCGAGCAAATCGATTTCGAGGGATTGATCGAAGCTCTGAGCGAGGCCGGATATCAGCGCGTTCCCCAGGTGGAGGAACTCGGCGATTTCAGCGTGCGCGGCGGAATCCTCGACGTCTTCTCGCCCGCCCATGCGCGGCCCTTTCGGCTCGAGCTCGACGGCGAAACGGTGGTTTCTCTGCGCTGCTTCGAGCTCGGCAGCCAGCGCTCGCTCGGGCCGATGCAGGAAGTCTTCGTAATCGCAGCACGCTATGTCGGCGCGAAGCCGCTCAAGGAGCGCAAGCTCCATGAGCGCGTCGGCGCGCGCGCGGCTGACATCGGCCTGCTCAAGAAGGAGCTCGGGGAAATAAACGAAGCCCTGGAGAACGGCCTGTTGTTCCCCGGCGCGGAGCTCCTGCTGCCGTACATTTATCCGGCCGGGCTGGATTCGCTTTTTGCCTACCTGCCCGAAAACACGCTGGTATGGATGCACGAATCCGGCCGCGTCTTAGCCGAAGCTCGGCGGTTTGCCGAGCGCGTCGCGCAAGAGGCCGAGCGCTGTCAGGGCTTGCCCGCCTTTTATCCTGAGCCGCGGCTGTTGTACCTCTCGCTCGCCGAGCTGGAGCAAGCCCTAGAGCGTCTGCCGGCGGTCCAGGTCAACTCGCTGGTCACGATGGCGGCGCCGCGCGAGGGCTACGCGGTGCCGATCGAGGTCGAATGCAAACCGAGCCTTAAGCTCGTAGAGGCGGGCGATGACGCACGCAAGGTGCCGTCGTTCCCGCCGCTTATCGCCCAACTCAAGGACATCCAGCGCGCGCAGGGGCGCGCGGTGATGGTGGTCGAAGGGCAAAGCCAGGCGGCCCGCCTTCGTCGCCATCTCGAAGCTTACGAGATCGGAGTCAACGCCGAGCTTAAGCGCTTCGGCGACCTCTTCGACCAACTCGACTACCGGCCGGCCATTTTGGGCGGTGAGATCGGCGCCGGCTGCGCGCTCGAGCTTGACGGCATTTACATCTACGGCGAAGAAGACCTCTTCGGCGAGCCCCGCGTGCGCCGCCGCACCCGCCCGTCGGTAAAAGGGCTTCTCACCAGCCTGACGGAACTCACGCCCGGCACTCCGGTGGTTCATCTGGACCACGGGATCGGACTCTACCGCGGGCTGACCCATCTGCGCGTAAGCGACACCGAGGGCGACTTTCTGAATCTAGGGTACGCCGACAACGATACGCTCTACGTGCCGGTCGAGCGAATTAACCTGGTACAGCGCTACGTTGGCGGCGACGGCGGCGAGCCCAAGCTTGACCGCCTGGGCAGCGGTTCGTGGGAAAAGGTCAAGCGGCGCACTAAGCAAGCGCTGCTGGCGATGGCGGCCGAACTGCTGGAGGTTCATGCCGCGCGCGAGGTCGAGGAAGGCTACGCCTTCGCGCCGCCGACGGGCAGCGACTACGAGGAGTTCGTGAGCGGCTTCGAGTTCGAGGAAACCCCCGACCAGCAGGCGGCGATCGACGATGTCATAGGCGATCTGACCCAGCCCAAGCCGATGGACCGGCTGATCTGCGGGGATGCAGGGTTTGGCAAGACCGAGGTGGCGCTGCGCGCCGCGTTCGTGGTAGCGATGGAAGGTTTGCAGGTCGCGATGCTTGCCCCGACGACAGTGTTGGCTCAGCAGCATTTCAACAGCTTCGTCAAGCGCTTCAAAGGCTTTCCCGTGCGCGTGGGGATGCTTTCGCGCTTCGTCGGCCCCAAACCGAGCAGGGCGCTCATCGAGGACCTCAAAACCGGCCGCCTGGATCTCGTGATCGGGACTCATCGCTTGCTGCAAAGCGACGTTCAGTTCAAACGTTTGGGCCTGCTCATCGTCGATGAAGAACAGCGCTTCGGCGTCCGGCACAAGGAGCGAATCAAGAAGCTGCGCAGGCTGGTCGATGTGCTGACGCTAGCCGCGACGCCGATCCCGCGCACGTTGCAGATGGCGATGGTCGGAATCCGCGACCTTTCGGTAATCCAGACGCCTCCGATCGACCGCCAGGCCGTGCGAACCTTCGTCGCTCACTTCGACGACGGCCTCATCCGCGAAGTGGCGCTGCGCGAGCTCAACCGCGGCGGACAGGTGTTCTTCGTCCATAACCGAGTGGAGAATATACACTACGTCGCGCGCCATCTGCGGTCTTTGCTCCCCGAGGCGAAGATCGCCGTGGCGCACGGACAGATGGCCGAGGACGAGCTCGAGCGGGTGATGAGCGAGTTTATCGAAAACAAGGTGAACTTTCTGGTTTGCTCGGCGATTATCGAATCCGGCCTCGATATTCCCAACGCCAACACCATAATTATCAACCGCGCCGACCATTTCGGCCTCTCCCAACTCTACCAACTGCGGGGCCGCGTCGGCCGTTCGCGTAACAAGGCGTACGCCTATCTGCTGATTCCGGGCGAACATCTTATTACCCGCGAAGCTAAGCGCAGAATCGAGTTGTTCTGCGAGCTCGAAGACCTGGGCAGCGGCTTCAAGATCGCCCTCCATGACCTGGAGCTGCGCGGAGCGGGTAATTTGCTCGGCAGTGAGCAGTCCGGAAGTATCGCGGCCGTTGGCTTCGAGTTATATACCGAGATGCTGGAGCAGGCAGTCAACGAACTGCGCGGCAAACCGGCCCGCGCCGAGGTCGAGCCCGAGCTCCAGCTCGGCGTGCCCGCTTACATACCGCAGGCGTTTGTTCCGGACGAAAACGAGCGCTTAGTAATCTACCGGCGCCTGGCGCGGGTCGACTCGGTCGAAGAGCTGGATGACATGCGCGCGGAGCTGCGCGATCGTTTCGGTCCGCTGCCCACACTGGTCGAAAACCTGCTCAGAATAATGAATCTGCGCCGTCGCCTGCGCGTGCTCATGATCGTGAGCGCGCACGCGCGACGGGGCACAATCGAGTTCAGGTTTCATCCGCAAGCGCCGATCGAGGGTGAACGACTGGTGGCCGTGGTCAACGCCAATCGGCGCCGGCTGCGCCTGACGCCCGACTTAAGACTGAGCGTGCAGGTCGAAAATCGAAGCTATGAGGAACTGTTCGACGAGGTCGAAGCCGTGCTCGACGCCGTCGAGCGCGGCGCAGCGACGCGCGGCGCCGAAAAGGCGGTAAACGCGACGCGCAGCTACCTGAACTAGCGCGCGCATATGCGGGAGGACACGCAGTGATGAAATACCCGGCGCGGGGCCGCCGGACGCCGCGGCCGGCGGGCACGGCCGCAACGACGCTCGACGCGGGACGTGCGCCGAAGGACCCAAGCGCGGCGCGCGCATGCTGCGCTCGGCTCGCGCGAAGCTCATTGCGCGCGCTGCTGGCCGTCGCCGCGGCGACGCTGCTCGCTTTGGGCTGCGCAAAGCCGGCCGTGGCGCAGGAAGTGGTGGACCAAGTGGTCGCCAGCGTGGACGGCGACCCGATAACTGTGGACGACGTCAGAGAGTACGCGCGCAAACGGGGAGTTAATTTGGCGCCCGACGACATGGGCCGCTCCGAGGCCTTCCGCCAAGCGCTGCGCGGCACGATTGACGAGCGCTTGTTCGAGCAAGAGCTCAAGAGCGTAAGCGGCGAGGTCGATGATGCCATGGTTGACCGCTATATCAAGAGCGTCAACGCGCAAAACCACGTCACCGACAAGGAGCTTCAAGACGCGCTGCGCGCCAACAAGGTGAGCTATGAGGAATTTCGCAATCGCGCGCGCGAACAAGTCGAGCGAATGGTGCTAATCCAGCGCGAGGTTCGCGGCAAGATAACCATTCCCGACGACCAGATCCAAGCCTACTACAAGAGCCATCAAGCCGAATTCCTGGTCAAGGACGAACGCTACCGGATCGCGCAGATCCTTATCGCAACCGACGACCATAGCTCGGCCCGGGAAATCGCCCGGGCTCGCAGCCGGGCCGTGTTGATACACAGGCGCCTATTGGAAGGCCAAAACTTTGCCGATCTCGCGCAGAAGTTCTCCGACGACGCCTCCAAAAGCAGCGGCGGCGACCTCGGCTGGTTCAAGCCGAGCGAGTTGCTCGATGAGGTAAGAGCGGCCGTCGTCGATCTCAAGGTCGGAGAAGTTTCCCCAGTAGTGCAGACCTCGCACGGCTTCCACATCCTGAAACTGGAGGACCACGAAAAACCCGGGCTGAGGCCACTTCCCAAAGTTAAGGAAGAGATCGAAGACAAGCTGGTCATGCAGCGGCTGGAAACGGAGTTTAAGCGCTGGCTGCGTGACGACCTGGCCAAGAAACACGTTGTCGAATCCAATCTCTCAAAATAGCGCCAGGGTCAGCGAGGGAAAATCCGCTGGGCGCGGCGCCGGCGCAGCGCCGCTGGTGGTCAGCATGGGCGACCCCGCCGGCATCGGCCCGGAGGTCATCCTCAAGGCCTGCGCGGTCTTGGCTGATGAGCAGGCTCCTGCTCGGCTTCTGGTGGTCGGCGACTTTGACGCCATGCGCGCGGCAGCGAAGAAATTGGGCGATGTGCCCGCGCCGTATCGTTGGCGCAAGGGCGAGCCGCTTTTTGCCCCGCGCCGCGGGCTCGCGGTCTTCGAGACGAGCAACCTTTCCGCTGCTGCCAGACGCCCCGGACGCCCCACCGTCGAGGGCGCGGAGGCCGCTTACCAATACATAGTGGCCGCGGCACGCATGGTGCTCAGGCAAGAGGCATGCGGCCTAGTAACCGCGCCGATCAGCAAGCACTGGCTTAACCGCGCCGGCCATCAGTTTGCGGGTCATTCCGAGTTGTTGGCTGAACTATGCCGGGTGAAGCTATGGCGGATGATGTTCGCCGGCGAGCAGCTCAGGCTGGCGCTGGTCACCGTGCATATGGCGTTGGCCAAGGTCCCCGCGGCGCTTACGCGCGAGGGCGTGTTCCGAACGATCGTGCTTTTGGCCGACCATCTGCGCCTGCGGCTCGGTATCGCAAAGCCGCGCCTGATCGTGCTCGGCTTAAATCCGCACGCCGGCGAGAACGGGCTCTTCGGCGACGAGGAGGCCCGGGTGATTGCGCCCGCGATAGAACGCGCGCGACGCGCCGGATTGGACGCGCGCGGACCGGTGGTGCCCGATACCGCGTTCGCGCGCCCGGGCGGAAGGTTCGAGTTCGACGGCGCCGTAGCGATGTATCACGACCAGGGCTTGCTCCCGTTAAAGACGCTGGAGTTCGATCGCGCCGTCAATGTCACCCTGGGCTTGCCCTTTGTGCGCACCTCGCCCGACCATGGGACCGCTTTCGATATCGCGGGCCGCAATCAAGCCAACCCGACGAGCATGAAGGCTGCGATTGAATACGCCTGGCGTGCCGCGGCCGCCCTTGGGCCCCAGAGGCGGCGCGCTGCCGGCGCTTAGGACGCGAGATATGGCTAACCGGATAACCCTCAGAGGCGCGCGCCAGCACAACCTCAAAGACATCGATCTTGAGATCCCCCGCGACCGGCTGGTGGTGATCACCGGATTGTCCGGTTCCGGCAAGTCCTCGCTCGCCTTCGACACGATCTACGCCGAGGGTCAGCGGCGCTATGTGGAGTCGCTCTCGGCCTACGCGCGCCAATTTCTCGAACAGATGGAGAAACCCGACGTTGACTCCATCGAAGGTCTTTCGCCCGCGATTTCGATCGAGCAGAAGAGCGCTTCGAACAACCCTCGATCTACGGTCGGCACCATCACCGAAATCTACGACTACCTGCGCCTGTTGTTCGCGCGCGTCGGGCGTCCGTTCTGCTACAACTGCGGGCGCGAGATCACGACCCAGACCGTGCAGCAGATTGTCGACCGAATCATGACCTGGCCCGAGACCACGCGGGTTCAGATACTCGCGCCAATCGTGCGCGGGCGCAAGGGTGAATATCGCAAAGAGCTCAACGATTTGCGCCACGCCGGGTTCGTGCGGGCAAAAATCGACGGCCAACTGCGCGATCTCGGCGATGAAATCGCGCTCAACAAGAACCGCCACCACACGATTGAGGTTGTGGTTGACCGGCTGGCGATTCGCGGCGGAATCGAAAAGCGGTTGGCGGATTCTTTGGAGGTCGCGTTCAGGCACGGCGGCGATCTGCTTAAAATCGAACGGCTGGGTGAGGACGCCGGCGAAGAAATCTACTTTAGTCAGCGCTTTGCGTGCGTGGAATGCGGCACGTCGTACCCGGAAATTACTCCGCGGATGTTCTCCTTTAACAGTCCGCACGGGGCCTGTCCGAATTGCTCCGGAATCGGCGCGGTGACCTATTTCGATCCGGATTTGGTCGTCGCCGACGGCGAGTTGAGCCTGTCGCAGGGCGCGCTCGCTCCGTGGACCGGCCACGGCGTGCGCCTGGTGCTGGAGGCGCTGGCCGCGCATTACGGCTTCAGCCTCGACCAGAGTTGGAAGAGCCTGCCGCCCCGGGTCCGCAAGGCGATCCTCTACGGCTCGGGGGATGAGGAGATCGAGCTCTATCGCGGGCGCGACGGCGGCCGACACGCCTATCGGCGGCCGTTCGAAGGCGTGCTGGCCTGGCTGGAACGGCGCCACCGCGAGAGCGAGTGGGGCAGCGTGCGGCACTCGCTCGAAGGGTACATGAGCAAGCGCCCCTGTCCGGTCTGCAACGGAAGCCGGCTTAAGAAGGAAAGTCTTTACGTTCGCTTCAACGGCCGATCGATTCATGAGGTCGTGGCGATGACGGTCGGCGAGGCGCTGGCGTTCTTTTCGGCGCCGGAGCTGAGCGCGCAGGAGGCGGAGATTGCGCGCCTGCTTCTGAAGGAGATAGGCGAGCGGCTGAGATTCATGACCGACGTCGGCCTCGACTATCTGACGCTTGATCGCGCCGCCGAGACGCTGG
The DNA here is from genome assembly GCA_021831785.1 of Deltaproteobacteria bacterium. GTDB lineage: Bacteria > Desulfobacterota > Binatia > Binatales > Binataceae > JAJYYI01. The sequence continues at coordinate 187,315 of JAKBMB010000006.1, forward strand.
CCGGCGGTGAAGGCCAGCGCATCCGGCTGGCCACCCAGATCGGCTCAAGCCTGGTCGGCGTGCTCTACGTGCTGGACGAGCCTTCGATCGGCCTTCATCCGCGCGACAATGCCCGCTTGCTGGGCACGCTCAAGCGCCTTCGCGACCTGGGGAACACCGTGCTGGTAGTGGAGCACGATCGCGAAATGATGCTGCAGGCGGACCATCTGGTTGACATGGGCCCCGGCGCGGGGGCCGAGGGCGGCTATGTCGTCGCGCAAGGCTCGCCCGAGGAGGTGATGCGCAACGCGGCCTCGCTCACCGGCCAGTACCTGTCAGGGGCGCTCGAAATTCCGGTTCCGGGCCGGCGCCGCGCGCCGGGCGCGCGATGGCTTACGATCAAAGGGGCGCGGCAGAACAATTTGCGCGAGCTTACGGCCGCCTTCCCGCTCGGCGTGATCACCTGCGTCACCGGGGTCTCGGGTTCCGGCAAATCCACCCTGATCCTCGACACGTTGTATAAGGCCCTGGCGCACAAGCTTAACGGCAGCCATGAGCGCGCCGGGGCTTTCGATCGCATCGAAGGCCTGGAGCATCTGGACAAGGTAATCAACGTCGACCAGGCGCCTATCGGACGCACCCCGCGCTCGAACCCGGCCACGTACACCGGCATGTTTACGCCGGTGCGGGAGCTCTTCGCGCGTCTGCCCGAGGCGCGGATGCGCGGTTATGGGCCGGGGCGCTTTTCCTTTAATGTCAAAGGCGGGCGCTGCGAGGCTTGCGAGGGCGGCGGCGTGATCACGATCGAGATGCACTTTCTGCCCGACGTTTACGTCACCTGCGAAGTGTGCGGCGGGCGCCGCTACAACCGCGACACGCTCGAGATTCGTTACAAGGGCAAGAACATCGCCGAGGTGCTGGATTTGAGCGTGGGCGAGGCGATTCAGTTGCTCGGCACGGTGCCGATGATCAGGCACCGGCTGGAAACGCTGCGCGAAGTCGGACTCGACTACATTCGCCTCGGCCAGCCCGCGACGACGCTGTCGGGCGGAGAAGCGCAGCGGATCAAGCTCGCTAAAGAGCTCTCGCGCCGCGCCACCGGCCGCACGCTGTATATCCTGGACGAGCCGACTACCGGCTTGCACTTCGAAGACATCAAGAAGCTTCTGCTGGTGCTGGGGCGGTTGGCGGACACGGGAAATACCGTGATCATCATCGAGCACAATCTCGACGTGGTTAAAACCGCGGACTATATCATCGACTTAGGGCCGGAGGGCGGTAATGACGGCGGCCGCGTAGTAGCCGTCGGAACCCCGGAACAAATCGCCCGGTCGCCGCATTCGTACACCGGCCACTATCTTCGCCAAGTTCTGAGCGAGCGCGCCGCCGCGTAAAGCAGATCTCTCTCCGAGCGCAAAACCTCGGCCGTCGCCGCGCGCGGCGGGCGGCTTTCCGATCGCGAACCTAATGAGGAGTTAGCCGGAACTGAACGGCACGCGCTGGAGGGGCGCCGGATAGGTAAGCCAGCCGTCGCGTGCCACCGCGAACGGGGTCAAGACGTGTTCGGCCAGTCGTCCGTCGGGCATGATGTGGACGACTTCGTATCCGCGCGCGAGAAGCTGGTCTGCGATGAGCCGCCGATGGCATTGCCACCATAAGCCCTCCGCGCACATGAGCGCCGCCCGCCCTGCCTGTGCGTGTCCGCACGCAGACAGGTTATCGCGCGCCAAAGAGGTAAGCCTGACCAGCGCGGCCTGAAATTCTTCGCTACGCATATGCGCGGCGTAGGCGCGAAAGCCCGCTTGCTCCCATCCCGCGTACGCAGCATCCTCATCCATTAGGCGCCGGCGGCCGCCGAGGCCCGCAAGCCATAGATAGTCGATTCCGCAGTCGCCCAAGCGCCCCTTGAGCCACTCCAGGCTGAACTGGGGCCAGCGCTTCGAGTGGGGAAAGCGCCGCACATCCGCGACCAGCTTCACGCCGGCGGCCGAGAGCAACTCAAGCAGGCGGTCAGCGCTGTGGTTGGAGTGGCCGACCGTGAATATGGTGGCGCACCCGGCGCCTTCATCGCTTCGCGCCGCCGCCGCGTCCTGCATCCCTGGCAGTTTGCCCCGGCACATGGAGCGCCGCCTCCTTTTGATTGGCCACGGCGACCAGAATATAGCTGTCCGGGTGGAGATAACGCTGCGCCGCACCTTGCACGTCGGACACCGTCACGGCATCGATAAGCTTCGGGTATTTTTCGGCGTAATCCAGCCCCAATCCGTACAGCTCCACCTGGATTAAAAAGGACGCGATCGCGCTCTGCCGGTCGAGCTTGAGCGGGAAGCTGCCGATAAGAAACTTTTTCGCCGATTCGAGGTCAGCCTGGGACACGGGCTGCGCTTGAATCTCGCGCAACTGTTCGAGCACCAGTTTGACGGCTTCGTTGGCGCTTGAGTTTTTCGTCTGCAGCACCACCTCGAAGGAGCCGGGAAACTTGCCCGCGCTGAAGGTGCTGGCAACGGAGTACGCCAGACCCTGCTTGGAGCGCACTACCTTCACCAGACGCGAGGCAAACCCGCCGCCGCCCAGGATATAGTTCATCACCTGGAGCCGGTAAAAGTCCGGGTTGGAGCGCGCGATGCCGCCGAAGCCCAGCGCGATGTTGGCCTGCGTGACGTTGCGGTCGATCGTCGTGAGATGGGCCCCGGCGGGCACCTGGGGAGTCTCGGGCTCCGGCTGCGGCGGCACCGCCCCCTTAAGCTTTGCCAGATCATGTTCGAGCTCGGCGTGAAGCTGCCCGGCCTCCACGTCGCCGACAACCGCGATCACCGCGCTGCCGGCGCGGTAGTGCGCGTGGTAGAAGGCGCGCACGTCGGCCGGGGTCAGCTTTTCGACCGAATCGATATCGCCGCTCGGCAGATGGCCGTACGGCTGATGGTCAAACAGCAGCTCGGTAAAGGTCCTTCGGGCGACGTAGCCCGGCTCTTCTTCCGCGGACCTAAGCGCCGCGATATGCTCGGCCTTCTTGCGCATGATGTCGTCGTCGCGCAGCGCCGGCTCGGTGAGAACCGACGCCAAAAGGCCCAGTGTTTCGTGAAAGTAGCGCGCCAGCGAAACGCAGTTCGCGCTGGCGTAGTCGCGCCCGGCGTCGACGCCCAAGGAACTGCCCATGAAGTCTATCTTCCGGTTCAACTGCTCCGCGCTCAACTGACGAGTGCCTTCGCTCAGACTTGCCGCAGTGAGGTTGGCAAGCCCGGCCTTCTCCGCTGGATCACGCCGCGCTCCGGCATCGAAGGCGATCGATATCGTGACCATCGGCAGTTGATGCTGCTCGGAAACCAGCAGCACCGCTCCGTTGTCCAGCACGGTGCGCTTGATTTCCAGGGCCCAGCACTGCCGCGCGCCGTAGGCGAGCAGTGCTACGGCCGCGAGCAACAGACCTATACGCCGTCCTGTTCTGCTCACCGTGTTTCGCTCTTGCGCGCGGGTGCTAATGAACGACCGCGCCGCTTGCGCCGCCGGCGGGATGCGGGAGCATCCCGGCGGGAATCAGAACCGCCAGCGTGCGTTGGGGTTGAGTCATGTATTCGGCCACCACGCGGCTTACATCGGCCGCGCTGACGCGATCGATGCCGGGCAGGTACTGGTCGAGCATCCGGTAATCGCCGAGCATCTCATACTGCCCGAGCAGCATCGCTTCGCGAAAAATCGAGTCCTGCCCGTAAACGAAACTCGCCTGTACCAGATTCTTGGCCTTTTGCAGCTCCTCCGCGCTGGGCGCGCGGTCGCGCAGAGCCGCGATCTCGCCCTCGAGGACGCCGAGCGTATTCTCCGGCTTGACGTGGGGACGCAACTGCGCGGTGATCCAGAGCAGGTTCGGGTCGAACGACAGGCGATCATATTCGGCGTCCACGTTAACCACCATGCGGCGGTCCACGACGAGCTTTTTGTAAAGGCGCGAGCTTTTGCCGTCGGACAGTATTTCTGCCGTGACATCCAGGGCGAAGCTGTCCGCGGCGCGATAGTTGGGCGCGTGAAATCCCAGCGCCACCGCGGGCAATTCCGCCGGCCGGCGAAGCTCGACCCGCCGCTCGCCCTTTTGTGCGGGTTCGACCTCGCTCACCGGCGGCGGTTTAGGGCCATTTTTGATCGGAGAAAAGCTCTCGCCGATCTGACGCATCACTTCGTCGGCGTTGAAATCTCCCACGGCGACGACTACCGCGTTCTGGGGCGAGTAATAGACCTCATGATAGCGCAGCGCGTCGTCAAGCGTCAGGCGCTCAAGGTCGTTCATCCATCCGATGACCGGCCAATGATACGGGTGCTCGACAAAGGCCTGCGCTTGCGCCAATTCGGCGAGCGCGTCCTGGGGATTGTCCTCGGTGCGCAGCCTGCGCTCCTCGATTACGACCGCCTTTTCGGAGTCAAATCCTTGCGGGGCGAAATTGGCCATCCGGTCGGCCTCCAACCGGATCGGAACGTCGAGATGGTTCTTGTTGATGACCTCGAAGTAGGCGGTGTAATTTTCGGTGGTGAAGGCGTTGTCCATACCGCCGTTTTCCTGAATGATGTTGGAAAACTCCTCCGGACGGACCGTCTTCGTGCCGCGAAACATCAGATGCTCGACCAGATGGGAGAGGCCGGTCGCGCCGAACTTTTCGTTGCGCGACCCGACCTTGTAGAATACCACGAAAGCCGCGACCGGCGCCTTATGGTTCTCCAGTACCAACACCCTGAGTCCGTTCGGCAAAGTAGCGGTCCGTACGGCGTCGCTCAGCGCCGCCCTTGCGCATAGCGCGGGCAGCGCAACCATCCACAGCGCCAGGCACGCCGCTGCCGCAAGCGCGTACGCGCGATTTGTAAAGCGCAATTTCATCGCCTCTACACAGTTAAGTCTGCATCGCGGCGCGTAGTCAAGCCGGACGCGCGATGTGGGAAGCGGCGTTGCTCGCCTCGCGCCGTCTAACCGACACCGCTGCGGACGCCAAAAGGCGTGGTAAGATAAGCCATATGACCGAGCGAGTTAAACCGCAGAGCGGACTCCACGATTTCAGGGGCGTGCTAGCCAAATTCGTGCGCATGCTGTTCGGACGGGAGTTTCGCATCGATTCGTTTCCCGAGTTCAAGCCGATAGCGGCCTTCAGTTTTCCCTTGCGCGAGGGTCTGAGGATTTGCCTGCCGGAGCGCGTTGAAGAATTACCCGGCCAAAGCCCGGCCTTCAGCTACTACAAGGTGCTGGCGGCTCATCTGGCGGCGCGCCATGAGTTTGGCAGCTTCTCACTGGCGCTGGGGGAACTGCCAGGCTTCGAGGGGCGGTCCGAGAGCGGAGCGCAGGCGCTGGAGGCTTTCGCCGAGGCGTTTCCTGACCGCCAACTCGGCGCCGCGCTGATGCGACTTTGCGAAGCGGCCCGTATTGACGCCGCGATGGCGCGCAAGTATCGGGGACTGGCGCGCGAGCTGGCCGAGGTGAATCGAGCTCTCGCAGGCAGGTTCAAGCCCGAGGCCTTAAGCAGCGTGTTAATCAGGTCTGCGCTTTTGCCCAACGGCGGTGACCGGTTCGACCGCTCGGCGCTAAGCGAAAAGGCGTCGTCTTTTTTTGCTCCCCTTCGTCTAGCGCAAGCTTCGGTGCGTACGAGCGCGGTCCAAGCGATGGCGCTTTATGATTGGCTCAACGAGCTGCTTCAAGCCGCGGCGAGCTTCGGCGACGCGATCGAGGCCATGGAAGGCCACGCTGACCCGCTCGAAGAACTGGCGCGCGAGATGGACGGTGACACCGCTGCGGACGCGGGCTATGAAGAGCCGCGCGACCAGAGCGAATTTGATCGCGAAGCGGGCAACTCGGCGCAGACCCGCACCGAGCATCAACGCGGTCAACCATCGAGCGGAAAGTCGCTCGCGGCGCGCAAGACCCATAATTTGCGCAACTCGCGCGGCGCGCTCGAGTTTGCTCAAGCGCAGGGCGCGGATGGGCGAATCGACGGCGCCCCACCCAACGAACTCGCGCAGCGCCGGACGCGCCAGATTCAGGAATTGCGCGCGCAGTTGGCCGAGGCCGGATCGACGGCGCGGGCGGGACAACGCCTCGGCAGCTCGTTCGGCGACGAGGACGACTCCTACTATTCGTACGACGAATGGGATTACAAGACCGCCGATTACCGGCGCGGATGGTGCCGGTTGCGCGAGGTTAAGCTGAGCGGTGACGGCGGCGAGTTCTACCGCGCCACCCTGGAGCGCTACGCTCAGCTCGTGCCGGTGGTGCGCCGCCATTTTCAGCGCGTGCGGCCGCAGGCGTTCAAGATGGTCCGGGGCTTGGAAGACGGCGAGGAGCTCGATCTGGAGCGCTCGGTCGAAGCCCGGGTGGCCCGTGTGATGGGCCAGTCGCCCGACTCGCGGCTCTACCGCGCGCGCCAGAAAGAGGCGCGGGACGTGGCCACGCTCTTTTTGCTCGATATGTCGGCATCGACCGACGAGCCGCTGAAGCTCAAGCCCGGCTCGCCGGCGGCCGGCAGCGACATCGAGGATTGGCTTAAACCCTGGCAGGAGCGGCCGCCGAGCGCGCGTCCACGGCGCATAATCGATATCAACAAAGAAGCGCTGGTGATTATGGTCCAGGCCCTCGAAGAGATCGGCGACGCCTACGCGATTATGGGATTTTCCGGGCACGGACGCCAAAATGTCGAGTTCTACGTGATTAAGGAGTTCGGCTGGCCGCTGAGCGAGGCGGCCAAGGCGCGCATCGGCGCGATCGAGCCCAGGCGTTCGACCCGGATGGGCGCCGCGATCCGCCACGCGCGCGAAAAGTTCAGAGACGTGACCGCGCGCTCAAGGCACGTGTTTCTGCTCAGCGACGGCTTTCCACAGGATTTCGATTACGGCGAAGACGCGCGCTCGCACCTCTACGGATTGCAAGACACGATGGTCGCGCTGCGGGAGCTGGAGATGGCCGGCGCGATGCCGTTTTGTGTGACGGTTGACCGCTGCGGCCACGACTATCTGCGCCAGATGTGCCGCTCGTCGCGCTATCTGGTGATTGAAGACATTACTTCGCTGCCGCGGGAGCTGCCGAAGATTTACGAGCAAATCGTACGCTGGTGAACCTCAAAGGCCCGCCGTCGCAAAAAGAGAACCCGACCTCCCATCCTCGCGCGGCAACGTTTCTTGCCGCTGACCTCGCGACCCCTGTCGTCCCAAGGGCCTGTGAATTTTTAGCAAGCTGCCGCATGCTGCCGCAGGCTGGAGCCGATATATCTCCAGTGGGGCTGGCCGCGGTGCCCGCCCGTGCTCCGCGCGGGCAGGGCCGCCCGCGCCGCCGAGGCCCGCGGACCGGGCAACGTCCAACGCACCAAAAACCCGCAGGCCGGTCCTCTGCCTTTGGCGTATGCCGCAGGCATAGGGCGCGGACTTCCGAGTCTTCAGCGATGAAGTTATTTTCGCTTCAGAGCTAATTACCGGACATAAATTAGGGCTCGCGTTACGCCGGCGAGGGTGACGATGCCGTGGATGCGGTCGGTGGGCTGAATATGCTGGCGCAGCAGCCCAATCGCGGTCTGCGCAACGACCAGCGCGGGGTGTTCCGGGGCTCATTTGGGATGTGGAATGATGTCGAGCAGAATGAAGGCATCGCCCTTGATCTGGAAATAGAACCGCCAGCCGCCGTTGACCCTGGCCTGCCAGATGTCGCGGGCCTCGTCGTACTTTTTGGCACGTAAGGATTGGTGGCGAAGGTTTTCGCTTAGGAACTGCGCGCGCCGGTCAAACGCCCGTCGCACTGCCGCTGGCGCCTCTCGGTAGCTTCGGCGAAAGCGCTCCGTATAGAGCAGGCGCATCAGGAGGCGCGCGGCCTCTCGCCCTCATGAAGTGAACCCAGCATCTCCTTGACCGAGCTAAAAGGACCGTGGATGCGGCCCCGCTTTACATCCTCTAAGGCTTGGGCCAAGCGTTTTTCGACCAGTGCTTTAGGGATGAGCACGACTTTGTCGTCCTTAAGCTCGACCTCCAGGTAGTCGCCCGGCTTAAGCCCGAGCCGGTCGTGAATCTTCTTCGGGATGATGACCTGGCGGCTTGCGCCGATCTTCACGACCGACGTTACGGATGGGGCGGCCTTCCGACTTGTTTGAGTTTTCATATAATTGTTTTTTACAAGTGCGGCTCTCAAAGTCAACACGGGCCCGCGCAGTGTCACCGGCGAGCATCCGGCGTAAGCTCTCGGCGCTGTGGTTGCTGTTCGACTACCTGTGCGAACGTAATGCCGTCTCGGGCAATCCCGTCGACGGCGTCAAGCGGCCGGCCGCCAATGGCAACGAGGGCTCCACTCCGGTGGGCGATGTCCGGGAAGAAACGGACGCCGAGGCGCTAGTCTCCCGAGTTTAAGGTCCGTTGAATAATTCGGAGCTAATGCGCGGGCCGCTGCACCAGCCGGAGGCACCGCTGCTTTCGTCATCCTGAGCCGTGTCGAAGGATCCCGCGCGGTCTTCCGCGCGCCCGGGATCGCTCGCTCAGCTCGACGCCCGGAGTTCCGGGCGAGGTCCCTCGACTCCGCTCCCCTTCGGCAAGCTCAGGGGGTCGCTTGGCTCGGGATGACGAAGGTGGTGCTCACGGCGGACCGCGCGAGTTCGTTTACTGCGCCACCCTCCGTTCAGGATGACGAGGTAGGGATCATCTTCTAAACGAAGTTTTTACTTGCCGCACTAGGGTGTGCGCAGATCACGGCCGGTCATCTCCGCCGGCGCCATGATATCGAGTATCCCCAAGAAGGTTGGTGCGACGTCGGCCAAGGTGCCGCCATCCCGCAGTTGCCCGCGGTACGAGGGGTCGAAAAGAATGAGCGGCACCGGATTGGTAGTGTGCGCCGTATGCGGCTGGCCGGTCGTCGGATCGATCATCTGTTCGGCGTTGCCGTGGTCGGCGGTGATCAGCGCCACACCGCGGACTTTCGCGAGCGCGGCGAGCACCCGACCGAGGGCCGCGTCGCTGGTCTCGACCGCGCGCACCGTGGCGTCGAATTTCCCGGTGTGCCCCACCATGTCCGGATTGGCGAAGTTCATTATGATCACTTGGAACCGTCCGCCTGAAATCTGCTGTTCAGCGGTCTCGGCGATCGCGGGCGCCCTCATCTCGGGTTCCAGATCGTAGGTCGCCACCTTGAGCGAGGGAATCAGTATCCGTTCCTCCAAAGCGAACGGCTTCTCCACGCCGCCGTTGAGAAAGTATGTAACGTGGGCGTACTTCTCGGTTTCGGCCAGCCGCAGGTTTGGCACGCCGTTTCGGCTTAGCATCTCGCCCAGCGTATTGTGCACGTCCTCGGGCGGAAAAGCGATCGGCAACTCGAACGTGCGGTCGTACTCGGTCATGCAGACATAGCCCACGCGCGGCCGGCGCGGGCGCTCAAAGCCTCGAAAGTCGTCCAGCGCCAGCGCCGCCGTCAACTCGCGCGCGCGGTCGGCGCGGAAGTTAAAGCAGATAATCTGGTCGCCGTCTTGGACCGGCTTAGGCGTGCCGATCACGGCCGGTTCGACGAACTCGTCGGTCTGACCGTCTTGATAGGCGGAGGCTATCGCCGCCCGTGCATCGCGCGCCTGTCGCCCCCTGCCCTCGACGATCGCTTCCCAGGCGCGTTGGGTCCGCTCCCACCGCCGGTCGCGGTCCATCGCGTAGTAGCGGCCGCTCACCGTCCTGATCCGTCCCCGCCCACGGCGCGCTAGCTCGGCCTCGAGCCGCTCGACGTAGGTCAGAGCAGAGGACGGCGGGGTGTCGCGGCCGTCGAGCGCCGCGTGGACGGCGATATCCTCGACGCCGTTTTGCGCCGCCATCGCCAACAGCGCGAAGAGATGGTCGATATGGCTGTGCACGGAGCCGTCGGAGAGCAATCCCCAGAGGTGCAGGGTGCGGCCGTTTCGCGCCGCCTCCCGCATCGGCTTGAGGAAAAGCGGATTGCGCTCGAAGTCGCCGGTTTCAATCGCCCGCCGGATGCGCATTAGGTCCTGGTAGACGACGCGCCCGGCGCCAATCGTAAGATGGCCCACCTCAGAGTTCCCCATCACGCCCTCGGGCAACCCGACCGCGGTGCCCGAGGCTTCCAGCGCGGTATGCGCGGAGCCGGCCCAAAGCCTGTCCATCACGGGCTTGCGCGCGGCGGCGATCGCGTTGCCCTCGCGCTCGCGGCGCAGCCCCCAGCCGTCGAAGATGATCAGCAGCGAGACCGGCGCCCGGCTCATCGCCCGCTTCGCCATCCCCATTTCGTGAACACCGACCATCCGGGATAGGACGCGCGCGGCCCCAACTCCTCGGCGATTCGCAGCAAACGATTGTACTTGGCCAGCCGCTCGCCCCGGCATGCGGAGCCGGTCTTGATCTGACCCACTCCGGTGGCCACGGCGAGGTCGGCGATGGTCGCGTCTTCGGTTTCGCCCGAGCGGTGGGAGATCACGCAGGTATAACCGCTGTCGCGCGCCAGCCGCATGGTTTCCAAAGTCTCCGTCAGCGTGCCGATCTGGTTGACCTTGATCAAAATGGAGTTGGCCACGCGCCGCTCGATCCCGCGCCGCAGCCGCTGCGGATTGGTGACGAAGATGTCGTCCCCGACGAGCTGTACTCGGGCGCCAAGCTCCCGCGTCAGCATCTCCCAGCCTTCCCAGTCGTCCTCGGCAAGCCCGTCTTCGAGCGATACGATGGGGTAGCGATCAATGAGGCCGCGGTAAAAGGCGATCATCTCTTCGGCACTGCGCGCCCTTTTGTCCGAGCGGGCGAACACGTAGCGGCCGTCCTGGTAAAACTCGCTGGCCGCCGGATCGAGCGCCAGCGCGATCTGCTTGCCGGGCTGATAGCCGGCCTTGACGATCGCTTCGCAGATCACCTCTAAGGGTTCCTCGTTGCTGCGAAGGCTCGGCGCAAAGCCGCCCTCGTCGCCCACGCCGGTGGAGTAGCCTTGCTTCTTGAGCACCCGCGCCAGCGCGTGAAGCACTTCGCTGCCCGCGCGCAGCGCGTCGGCAAAGTTCGACGCCCCGGCCGGCACGATCATGAACTCTTGCAGGTCGACGCTGGAGTCGGCGTGCTTGCCGCCGTTGAGGATATTCATCTGGGGTACGGGCAAAATGCCGGCGCCGGCGCCGCCAAGGTAGGCGTACAACGGGACGCCTTGGCTGGCCGCCGCGGCGTGCGCCACGGCGAGCGAAACACCCACGATGGCGTTAGCGCCGAGCCGCGACTTGTTCTCGGTGCCGTCAAGATCGAGCAGCGCGGCGTCGACCGTCTTCTGCTCGGCCGCGTCCATGTTCTTGAGACGCCCGGCGATGGCCTGTGCAACGTTGGCCACCGCCTTGAGCACGCCCAATCCGCCGTAGCGCCCGGGATCGCCATCGCGCAGCTCGATCGCCTCGTGCACGCCGGTTGAAGCTCCCGCCGGCACCGCAGCGCGGCCGCATGCGCCGCCGCTTAGCCGCACGTCAACTTCAACGGTCGGATTTCCCCGCGAGTCCAGAACCTCGCGCGCTTTGATGTCCGCGATCTTCGTCCCGGTCCCCATTGTCGCTCCCTCCCGGGCTTGACGCAAAGACGGCTGTCTTCGAAGCTCGACGCGCACCGCCGAGTCTAAGGCGGCGGCGCGCGTACGGTCGTATCGTGCCAGCCTTTACGTTTGAATCTATCAGCTAGCGCGAAGGCGATCCAAACGGCGCCGCCGGGCGCGCGGAAACGATGTCATGGCTGGGGTGAAAATCTCCCTCTTGTTGGAGGGGCGAGAGCTTGACAAGCCGTCGCGGGCCGATTATCTCGCAATGTCTTTTAAGTGATCGATGACATCCAGGTGTTCCACGCGCCAGTTTTCGTCGTGAACGAGGACCTGAATCGACCCCAGATCGCTCAGCGGCTCGACCCCGGTGAGACGCCGCGCCACGGAGCGGATCACGCCCCGATGCGCGGTCAGCAAAACGCTGCCGCCAAGCGCCGTCTCACGGCCGGTCTCCTGCCAAGTTTTAAGCACCTGCTCGAGCCCTCGATCGACTCGAGAAGCGAACGCGGCGCGGCTCTCGCCCATTGGGTAGGCGTAACTTGACTCAAATCGACGCTCACTCCAACAAGCGAAGTGGTCCGGATAGCGCAGGCGAATTTCCTCGGCCGTCAGGCCTTCGAAAAGACCAAAGTCTATCTCCGCGAATTCGTCTACGGTGGTAATCGCAGCCGTTCCGCCGGCGATCAGGCTAGCGCTTTCCGTCGCGCGCTTGAGCGGGCTGGAAAACACGCAAGCAAATTTCTCTTGGGCCAGGAAGCGGCCAACTGCGCGCATCTGCGCGCGGCCCAGCGCCGATAGGCTTACGTCGCTGCGGCCGTGATAACGCACGCTCGACTCGCCCGCGGTCTCGCCGTGGCGCACGAGGATCAGAGTCGCCTTCATCAAAAAGCGCCTCTTCTTCGATCCGGCCGTTTCGCCGCTTCGCCTGGCAGCCGTCGAATGAGCCGCGTGCGACCCGCGAAAACCATGTGAGCGACCTACGCGAGAAAATCCGGGCCGGCGGCACGAGGCGACTCGCACAACTCAGGCAAAGCGGCCCCAGTGCGGAGCGCGGCTTCCAACTTGAGCGCGTGCTTTATCTTGAGTGCCGCGATCAGCCGGTTGAAGCGGCGGCCTAGTCATCGAGAGGATTGAGTACGAGGCCGGTGAGGAGCTTGGGAAAGAAATAGGTCGACTTCTCCGGCATCGTCGCCCCGGCCTCGCTGACCTCTTCAATCTCGCGCAGCAACGGCGGGTTAAGCAGGAACGCCGCCGTGCCACCTGCGGCTTGGGCGACCGCGTTGAGCGCGCTTTCGGCTTCGTGCGTGTACTCGATGTTACCCTCCGTCTTAAGCCAAGCCTCCTCGAGTCCCAGAACCTGTTTGAACACTACTTGGTGCAAAATCGACACGTCGAGCTTGCGCGTTGGCGGCGGCAGTTGAGCCATGGCGTCGTCGAGCGGCGCGTCGTCTTTAAGCCGCATTAGGTAAAACCCTGCGGGATCATCGAACGCCGCCGCGATCGTATGCGCGCCATCCTGCGTAAGACGCGTGCGCAACTGCGCCGGGCCACCGGCCCGTTCGAGCTCAAACCAGGGCGCGGCGCGTTGCGCGAAGCTGCGCAGGATACCCGGGTCCAAACGGCGCAGTATGCGATGGAAGGACAGTACGGCTAGCCCCGGGTCCGCGGACGACGTTAGCGTAATCATCGTGTAGTCGTACGGATGCGGCAGGGGCGGGTTGTTTTCCTCGGCGCGCCGCTGTGCGCGGTAAAGGCGCGCGGTCTCATAGCGATGGTGGCCGTCGGCGATAAAGATCGGCCGGTCGGCCAAGGCGCCCTGGAGCGCTGCGATCTGCTCACGGGCGTCGATCATGCGAATGTAGTTCTCGATGCCCAGGCGGTCGACGACGCGCAGCAGCGGCGCGCGCTTTTCGAGCTGCCGGCGAATCTCCTCGAACTGCGCGCATGCGCCGCGGTAGACGGCAAAGATGGAGCTCACGTTAGCGCGCGTGGCCGAGAGCAACTGCAAGCGGTCCTGCTTGGGGCCGGCAAAGGTTTTCTCGTGCGGTAGTATACGGCCGTCCTGGGGATGGTCGAGACGAATCCTCGCGATCAATCCCTCGCGGCGCATCCGCCGCCCCTCGAGGTCGAAGATTTGCGTGTAAAGGTAAAACCCCGGGAGGGCTGCGCGCGTGAGAATCTTTTGCTCGCGCCATTGCCGCAAGGTTTGCGCGGCTGCCCCGTAGCGGTCGGCCTCGAGGCCCAGTTCCAGGCGCACGATATTGTAGGGGCTACGCGCGTAAAGCTGCGCTTGCAGGGCGCTGTCGATAAGATCGTAAGGCGGCGCCACGACCGCGGCCATATCGCCGCATCGGCGCGCGTCGTAGATCAAGGCCCGAAACGGCTCGATGCGATGCGTAAGCTGACTCATAGCCGGGCTTCAGTCCGCAAGGGCCGCGCGAAGCGAAGCTTCGGCAACCGCTCCGCAGCGCACAATTTGTAGCCGGCCGCGCTCGAAGGCGACCACCGTAGAAGGAAGTTCGGCGCCGAGATATCCGCCGTCCACGTAAGCCTCCACCGCGCTGCCCAGCGTGGCGCGGGCCTGCGCAAGCGTCCTGGCGGCGGGCTCGCCGCTCAAGTTGGCGCTGGTTGCGGTGAGCGGGCGTCCAAGGCCGAGCGCGAGGGCGCGCGCCAGCGGATGGGAAGAGACCCGCACCGCGACGCCGCCGCTCGGTCCCACAAGCTCGGGCGTGAGCGAAGACCGCGCCGGCAGCACGATCGTCAGCGGACCGGGCCAGAACACCTCGGCCAGCCGGCGCGCGAGCGGGGGAATTTCCTGCGCGACCTCGAGCGCATGCTCAAGCTTCCCCAGGATAAGTCCCACCGCGTTGCCGGGCTCGCGCCGCTTGAGCGCGAACAAACGCGCCAGCGCCGGCCTGGAGCAGGCGTCGACGCCGAGCGCGTAGAACGTCTCGGTCGGATAAACGACCGCCCGCGCCTTAAGCAGCGCTTCCAGCGCCGCCGCGAGCAAGGCCTCGCGCTCGGCATCCGCAGAGTCGCCGGCCCTCGTGGCAGGCTTCGCCTCTAAGCTCACTTCCTTTCTCGCCAAGGCTGAGGCTTCTGCTCCGCTTCGAGCGCCGCTCCCGCCATCTGCTTAAGCGCCCTTGAGCCGATATCGCGGCGCACGTGCATCCCTTCAAACCGGATCATGTCGGCGGCCTGATACGCGCGGTCGATCGCGAGCGCAAGATTGTCGCCCCGCGCGCTGACGACCAGCACACGGCCGCCGTCGGTCATCAGCACGCCGTCTTTAACCGCGGTTCCGGCGTGAAACACCTGGACCTCGGGCACCTGCTCGGCGTCGTCCACGCCCCGGATGGGTAGACCGCGCGAGCAGCCGGCCGGATAGCCGCGGCTGACCAGCGCAACCGAAACCGCGGCGGCCGGTGAGAGCCGCAGCATCTCGTCCGTCAGCCTGCCTTTTACGGCGGCCGCCAGCGCCAGCGCCAGGTCGCCGTCAAAGCGCATCATCAGCGCCTCGCATTCCGGATCGCCGAAGCGCACGTTGAATTCGAGCACGTCGAGGCGCTCGCCGCGGATCATCAAGCCCGCGTAAAGGACGCCGCGAAACGGCGCGCCGCGAGCGGCCATCGCGGCCAGCGTCGGCTCGACCACTTCGCGCATCACGCGCGCCTCAAGCCGCCCGTCAAGATGCGGCGCGGGCGAGTAAGCGCCCATCCCGCCCGTGTTAGGCCCGCGGTCGCCGTCGAAGACCGGCTTGTGATCCTGCGCGCTGCCGAGCTTGACGGCGCGGGCACCGTCGGCGAGCGCGAAAAACGAGAGCTCCTCGCCCTCCAGGCGCTGTTCGATCACCACGCGCCGGCCGGCGGCGCCGAACGCGCCGCGCTGCATAATGTGGCCGATCGCCTCGACCGCCGCGCCGGCCGTCTCGCATACCACGACGCCCTTGCCCAGCGCCAGTCCGTCGGCCTTGACGACCAGCGGCCGCTCGCTCGTCAACACGTAGCGGCGCGCGGCGTCGGCGTCGTCGAAAACCGCGTAGTCCGCGGTCGGGACGCCCGCCTCGCGCATCAGCGCTTTGGCGAACGCCTTGCTCGATTCAAGCCGCGCCGCGGCTCCCGACGGACCGAAGATGGGGAGGCCGCGCCGTTCGAATTCATCCACGATCCCCAGCGCGAGGGGCTCTTCCGGGCCGACGACGGTCAAGTCGACGGACCGCGCGGCGGCGAAATCGCACAACTCGGCGGCGGCGCACGGCTCGAGCGCCACCGGCTCGGCGAGGCGATTGATGCCCGGGTTGCCCGGCGCGCAAAACAGATGCGTCACGGCCGGGCTCTGGCCGAGCTTCCAGCACAAGGCGTGTTCGCGGCCGCCTTTGCCGATGACTAAAACCTTCACCGTAAGATGGGGCGCTTCGTAATCAATGGCGGAAATGGCGGATGCCGGTGAAAACCATCGCCAGGCCGCGCTCGTCGGCGGCCGCAATGACCTCGGCGTCGCGCACCGAGCCGCCCGGCTGCGCGATCGCCGTCGCGCCCGCCTCGGCGGCAAGCTGAGGCCCGTCAGCAAAGGGGAAGAAGGCTTCCGAGGCCATCACCGAACCCGCCAGCGGGACGTTGAGACGCGCGGCCTTCTCGCGCGCTACGTGGACCGCGTCGATGCGCGCGGTTGCGCCGCCGCCGATCGCCAGCGTGCGGTCAGCTTTGGCGAAGACTACCGCGTTGGACTTTACGTGCTTGCAAACGCGCCAGGCGAACGCGAGCGCCTCCATCTCGTCCGCGCTCGGCGCGCGCCGCGTGACGACCTGGCCTGCGCGCGGGTCCTCGCAACCCAGGTCGGCGGTCTGCACCAGCAAGCCGCCAAAAACCTTCTTAACGTCGAACTCGCCGCGCGCCACTTCCCGCGGGTAAAACTGAACCAGGCGGCGGTCCCGCTTGCGGCGCAAAAGGGCGAGCGCCTCCGGCTCGTAACCGGGCGCGATCAGCACTTCGGTGAAGAGCTGATCCACGGCGCGGGCGAGCTCCAGGTCAAAGACGCGGCTGGAGATGATAACGCCGCCGAAGGGCGAGTCCGGATCGCCGGCGAAGGCTTTGTCCCAAGCCTGCCGCGCCGTGTCAGCCACGCCGACACCGCAGGGCGTGTTGTGCTTGAAGATCGCGACCACGGCTTGCGTGTAGTCCGAGAGGTCGAGCATCAGCGCGATCGCGCAGTTGATATCGACGACGTTGTTGAACGAGAGTTCCTTGCCGTGAAGCGGCCGCGCGACCTTCAGAAAATCGCCGTAAAGAGCGGCCTTCTGATGCGGATTCTCGCCGTAGCGCAGCGACTGGGCGCGCGCCAGGGCGGCCGCGAACGCGGGGCCTAGCTCCGCGGCTTCGCCCGCGCCATCGACCTTATTCAGCCACTGCGAGATCGCGCAGTCGTAGACGGCCACGCGCCCGAACGCCTTGCGCGCCAGGCGCCAGCGGGTCTGCGCGCCGAGGCTTCCCTCGTTGCGCCGCAGCTCGTCCATCAGCTCCGGATAATCCGCGGGATCGACGGCCACGGCGACGTCGGCGTAGTTTTTCGCCGCCGCGCGCGCCAGCGCGGGTCCGCCGATGTCGATATTCTCGATTGCCTCCTCGAGGCTGACCGAGGGTTGGGCGACGACCCGCTCGAAGGGGTAGAAGTTAACCACGACGAGATCGATCGGCTCAAGCCCGTGCGCGCGCATCTGCGCCTGATGGCTCGGCAATGAGCGGCGGGCCAGGATGCCGCCGTGGATTTTCGGATGAAGCGTTTTGACCCGGCCGTCAAAAAGCTCGGGAAAGCCGGTAAACTTTTCGACCGTCTTCACCGGCAGTCCGGCCGTCTCGAGCGCCGCCTGGGTGCCGCCGGTCGAAATTAATTCAACGCCGTAGCGGGCCAGCAAGCGAGCGAACTCGGCCAGGCCGGTTTTGTCGGCAACGCCGAGCAGGGCGCGCGCGATTTTGACCTTGTCCTGCGCCATTGAATCTAGCCTACGTAAACCCGCGGCACACGCTTGCCGACGGTGGATAACATTTCATACGAAATCGTCTGTGCCAAGCGCGCGATTTCGTTGACGCTGATCATATTTTCCTTCGAACCTCCCCACAAAATCACCTCGTCGCCGACGGCGGCGCCCGGAACCTCGGTCAAGTCGATCATCGTCAGGTCCATGCATATGGCGCCGATGACCGGCGCCCGCCGTCCGCTAATCATCACTTCGGCGCCATGCTGCAGGCCGCGGCGATAGCCGTCAGCGTAGCCTACCGGCAGCACGCCGATCACGCTTGGCCGCGAAGTCACGAACGTCTGCCCGTAGCTCACGCCGGTATCCGCCGGCACGGACTTTAATTGCAGCAGCCGGGTCTTAAAGGTCATCACCGGGCACAAAGAAACCCGCTCCTGCACCGCCGGCGTGGGCGCTAAGCCGTACAGAGCGAGCCCGATCCGCACCAGGTTGAAATGCGAATCGGGCCGCAAAACGGCGGCGGCGGAGTTGGCGGCATGGACCAGCTCGGGCCGCAAACCCGCCTGCTCAAGCCTAACGATAGCACGGCGAAATAGCTCCAGTTGGTCGCCGGTCGCGGAGCTGGCGGGATTGCCGGCGTCGGCCAAGAGCGTGCACACTCCCTCCAGGCGCAATCGCGAGCTACGGCGCAGCTCTTCGATCGCCGAATCAAGCTCATCGAACCGTATTCCGAGCCGCGTCGCGCCGGTGTCGAGCTTAAGATGCACCGGCAAATCCGCACATCCGCGCGCGCGCGCGGCCTGCTCGAGGGCCGTAATCGCGGGTCGATCGAAGACGAACGGCGTGAGCTGCAAATCGATTATGTCCGCGGCTTGCGCGTCGAAAAACCCGGCCATCAGGTAAATTTTGGCGCCGATACCGGCGGCCCTCAAGACGCTCGCCTCGCGCACCGTCGCCACCCCCAAATGCCGGCATCTCTCGGCGCACAGCGCATGCGCTACCTCAACCGCGCCGTGGCCGTAAGCGTCGGCCTTGATCACGGCCATGACCTCGGGCTTCCCCACCAGCGCCTTGAGCGCGGCGTAATTCTCCCGCAGCGCTCCGCGATTAATCTCGGCCAATGTCGGCCGCTCGCTGCTTATCGATCGGTTCACTCTGTCCAGCCACCCAATCCGAACAGCGTCAGAAATCGTTTATAGCGCGTTGTTCGGCGTGAGCGATACGCTTTACGAAAAGTCCATCCGCCATGGTTCTGGCCCGGAGCCAAAATCCGGGTCAGGACAGGAATCATCCCTGACCCTTTGTTTCACCCCTACTGAGAACTGCAGAATATACCCTGAAGCGAAAATAAATCTTAGTGGGGCGGGCACGGCGGCCCGCCCCACTAGCGACATATCGGACACAGCCTAAGGCGGCATGCGGCAGCTCGCCAAAAAATCACAGGCTCTGAGGATGATCCGTGTCCAGCGATAAGATTCGCGCCCGCGGCGGGGGCTTCTTTCCACCGCGGCGGCAACTTGGCGGCTAGACCTCGAATACTTTCAGCACCTCGTCACCGTAGTGATTGATGACCTTCACGGCGATCCTGCGGGACTCGGGCTCGTCGAAAGGTCGGCTGACTGTGCTGTAGAGACTGTTCCAGGCCGCTTCGTCAATGTCGGCGCGTAGCGCGCGCTTGAGTTTGTCGTAGGGCTCGTCGGCCCCGGTGAAATAAGCGTGGCGGACGAAGAAGCCCTCGCCGGAAAACTGGAAATGGCGGGTTGGCTCGTCGAAAGGCGAGTTGATGATCGGGTTCTCGATGACGACCTGGTTCATGGCGTTCGGGACATTCGTTCACTGCATGTTTACGGCGTCAGGCGTACCTCGATCAATCGTTGGACGGGACTTGACCGCGCGAGCCGCCCGACGCGGCCTTGTTTTGGCCGAGCATCGCGCGCAGACGCTCAATCCGGCGCGCCAGCGGCGGATGGGTCGAGAACAGCGCGGCAAACCTTCCTTCGCCACCTTCGTCATCGCCAGAGGCGCCCGCCCCGGCGATTGGATTGACGATGAACATATGGGCGGTAGCGCGCGAGGCGTGCTTAAGCGGCGAGGTGGTGGCCGCAATCTGCTCCAGGGCGCGCAGCAGCGCGCGAGGATTGCGCGTGAACTCCACCGAGGCCGCGTCGGCCAAATACTCGCGCTCGCGCGACACCGCCATCGCGATAAGCTGCGCGATCAAGGGCGCCAGCAAGCCCAAGACCAGCACCACGAGCGCGGTAAGTCCGCCGCCGCGGCTCCCGTCTTCTCGCTGGTCGCTCGAGTCCCCGCCGAACCAGATCCAGCGGCTTAGAAAATCGCCCAACAGCGCGATCGCCCCGACCATCACCGCCACAATCGTCATCGTCCGCACGTCATAGTCCCGCACATGCGCCATCTCGTGACCGATGACGCCTTGAAGCTCCTCGCGGTCCATTACGTCGAGCAGCCCCTGGGTAACGCATATCGCCGCGTGGCCGGGGTCGCGCCCAACCGCGAACGCATTGGGCGCGGGGTCGTTCACCAGATAAAGCGCGGGCGTAGGCAGGCGCGCCGCGAGCGCCATCTCGCGCGCCACGTCGAGCGCCATCTGAGACTTGGGCGAGGCCGGGCTGAGCCTTGCGGCATGCATCGCAGCCAGCACCAAGCGTGCTCCGGCGTAGTAAGAGACGAAGGCTTGAACCACGGCAATGACCAGCGCGGCGATGGTCAGCATCGGAAAGCCGGTCATACCACCGTCTTGGTCAAAGCGCAGGTCACCTACCAGCAAGTCCAGGCCGAAGCCGAGCGCTCCGAGGACCAGCACGAAGACGGCGATCAGCGCGGCGGTGCGGCGACGGTTTGAGCGCTCCAGGCTGCGGAAATCGCTCGCGCCCGGGCTCATAGCAACACCTTCGGGTTTCAGCCGGCGGCTAGGGACGACCCGCGCCGAGGGACAGACTAACTTGGGGAACGGCCTCTTCTCCGGGCGGGGGCTTGAAATACTCGGCCTCGGTAAAGCCGAAGCGGCGGGCGACGAGGCTGGTAGGGAAGCTCTGTAACCGCGTGTTGAGCTGCATTACCAGGTCGTTGTAAGCCTGACGCGCAAAGGCGATCTGGTTTTCGGTCGTGGTCAACTCCTCTTGCAGGCGCAGCACGTTCTGGTCGGCCTTTAACTCCGGATATCGTTCGACGACGGCAAGCAGGCGCCCCAGACCGGCCGTGAGCTGGTTTTCGGCGCTCATGCGGGCGGCCTGGCTGGTGGCGCTAATCGCTTGGTTGCGCGCCTCGACCACCTGGGTCAGCGTGTCGCGCTCGAACTGCATATAGCCTTTGACCGCCTCGACCAGGTTCGGAATCAAGTCGTGCCGACGGGTCAGTTGCACGTCAATCTGGCGCCAACTGGCCGCGACCGCGTTGCGCAGTCTGACCAAGGAGTTGTACAGCATCGCGATAAGCACGGGTATCGCGAGCAGGATGAATAATATTATCGTTGAAGGATTCATGGCGATGAAAACTATAGCTTGTGAGGCAGATGTTGGGCAAAACAGGCCGCATCCGGCTTGGTGGCGCCGGACCTGCGGACCTGCGCGGCCAACCGCGCCGGTCGCGCCCCGGTCAAGCTATTTTGCGCCTTAATCGGGCACTTTTTGGCGCGCGTCGCGCGGGCGCATAACATATATGCTCAAGTTAAGCATATTTCAGCAGGCCTCAAGTGCCGGGTTAGCCGGCACGCGGCGTTCGCCGGGCGCGCCGCAGGAAGTCCGGGCTTACCGGGGCGGCTGGGCGGGGATTTCGGATGCGCTCGATTTCCTGGGCAAAACGGCGCGCCATCGTATGGTCGCCCAAGTGGCGGGCGAGCGCTTCACCTTCGCTCAATACCTGTGTGGCGCGGGTTAGCTCAGCTTTGGCCAAAAACACCCCGGCTTTGCGAAACAGTCGCGCGTAAGTTTCGCCTTTCTCTGCGCGGTCCATGATGAACGCTAGCGTCGGGGAAACGCTCGATTCCATACTAGGTGGCTCGCTTAAGGTAATCCAGCCGCGCCATGGCTACCGCTTCTCAGCCGACGCGGTGCTGCTAGCGGATTTCGCGCGGCCTAAACCTGGGGCGCGCGTGCTCGAACTTGGCGCCGGATGTGGCGTGGTCGCAATGATCCTCGCGCGTTTGCGCAAGCCGCGGGAAGTCGTCGCACTTGAACTCCAGCCGGCGATGGCGCGACGGGCCGAGCGTAACCGCCTGCTGAACGGAATCGACGCGATGTCGGTCGTATGCGCCGACCTGAGAGAGAAGGTGATCCCGGGCCTTGCCCCGCAAAGCTTCGATTGGGTGGTCGCTAACCCGCCCTACCGCGCGGCCGCCCGCGGACACGAGAGCCCGAGCTTAAGCCGGCGGCTTGGGCGCAGCGAGCACGCCGCCACTGCGGCCGACTTTATTCACGCGGCTGCGCGCTATGTCCGCTACGGCGGGCGGATGGCGGTTGTTTTTGCGGCGAGTCGAAGCGCCGAGTTGATCGCGCAGTTGCACGCCCATCGGCTGGAGCCAAAACGAATTCGCATGGTGCACCCCCGCGCCGAGACGCGCGCCTCAACCATTCTGGTCGAGGCGCGCAAGGGCGGCGGAGCCGAAGTCGTCGTCGAACCACCGCTCATCCTATACCGGGAGAAAAGCGCTTATACTGAGGAGGCGCGAACGATCCTGGAGCCTATCTCATAAACGCTTTCGCTTTCGCCGTCATGCTGAACCCTTCGCCTGTCATTCCGAGAGTTTGTAAATTTTTGAGTAGTGGGGCGGGCCGCCGTGCC
>JAKBMB010000021.1 GCA_021831785.1 Deltaproteobacteria bacterium
GCCACGCCCGCGCGGCCAATGACCACCCACCGGCCGGGCTGGCACCGCGGCCACAGGGCGGGCACGGCGGCCCGCCCTACTACTCAAAAATTCACAAACTCTCAGCGTAGCGCTATCTCGGCCATAACTGCGGCTACCAGCCGGTCACATCGAGCGCCACCGAACTCGAATATGTCCGGCATGAAGGCGCCTAAGCGGGCCGAGAGCCGTCTGCGAAGCAGTGCGCGCGCGCGATGTAGGCGCGTCCTCACGGTCTGTTCGGGTATGTCAAGCAGTTCGGCGGTTTCGGCGACGCTCAACTGTTCAACTTCGCGCAGGATGAAAACGGTGCGAAAGGATTCCGAAAGCCGCGCCACGGCCCATTCGAGCACCTGCCTGAGCTCTCGCAAGGCAATCTCGTGTTCGGCCGCGGGAGCAGCTTTGAACACCTGTGCCGCAAGCCCTTCAGGCTCAGGGGTATTGCTCAGGAGCTCAAGCCGCCGGACGCGGGCACGCTGGCGAGCCTCGTTGATGACGATGCGGATGAGCCAGGTTCTGAAAGAAGACCGGCCGCTGAACTGCGTCAGATGGGTGTAAGCCTGCAGGTAGGCCGCCTGGACCACGTCCTGCGCCTCATCGTCGTCGGCCAGAATCGCCCGCGCCACTCGATAAAGCCGCTGGTTGCAACGCCTGACGATTATCTCGAACAGACCCGTATCGCCTGCGCGTACGCGCGTGATCACTTCCTCGTCCGACATCGGGCCGCCCGATCTAGACGTCGTGTCGTCCGCTCTTTGCGCAAGAGCAATCCCGTTCGCGCCCGTCATACCCATTAGATTACCGGCAAGTCAAAAAGTTCCCGACGGGTCCTGGGTCGTTGCTCTCAGCCGACCCGCTCGCCCCGCTGAGGCAGGCAGGTGCGCATTCTAGGCTGTTTCGACGCTAGCTAGGACTTCCCCGGCCGCTAAAGCCTTCAATTGCATGCGCCGGATATAGATATTTTGGTTGCCCAACCTCAGTTTTGTGCGAGAACCCGCCAAGCAAATCTCACTTTAATGGGATGATCTCCGGATGAGGAAGAGCGAAGCGATACCGTCTCTGCGCGGTTCGCAGGCGCCCAGGATCGGCCTGGCTCACTCCGGTCTTGGTTGACGGCGCGGCCGGTGTGCGCGGCTCACTCGAAGCGGCCCCGAGTCTCCGGCACAATCAACCCTCCAACGAGGTAGACTATGATGGCGCCAACGAGAATCAGAAGCAGCGAATGCGGAATGCCGGCCAAACCTTGGGCCAATCCGGTCACAAAGGTGGGCGTTACACCGCCGATCGCGAAGCCGACGTTCCAGCACACGGCCGTCCCGGTAGCGCGGATGCTGGTCGGAAATCGCTCGTTCAGAAAGACCAAAACCGGGGTGAACGACGCGTTGCCCAGGGTGGTTATCGCGAGCACCAACCAAGTTACCTCACCGACCCGGTTCGCTCCCAGGCCGCTAAGCGTAACGTATAGAAAGGGCAGCAGAATTAAGTTGAGCACGCCCATCGCGAGAAACAGCGACTTTCGCCCGATAAGCTCGCTCAGATGCCCCACCAGCGGAGCGGTAATCACGATAAGCAAGTTGCTGAGAACCAGAACAGAGCCGATTGCCGGCTTGGGCAGGTGGTTGATCACCGCGAGGAACGTAGGTAGGTAGCCGGACGTCAGATAGTATTGCGTCGCGCCCCCGATCACGATCGCAAGGTTGGCCACCACCGTCCACCGGTATTGGGGCGACATGAGCGCGCGCACCGGCGCCTTCTCCACGCGCACGCCTTCTTGCTTAAGCCTGGTCCAAAGCGGCGATTCCTCAAGCGAACGAAAAATGAAAATACCGAGGATCGAGCTCAGGATCCCGGAAAAAAACATTACCCGCCATCCCCATACCGCGAAGCTCGGACCGGCAAAAATCGAGGAGACGAAATAAAACACTCCCGATGCCATGAGCCCGCCAAGACCAGCGCCTCCTGCGCCGATGAAGCCCGACAATAATCCGCGCCAGCGTGGAGCGACGGTCTCGGTTCCGATGGTATGGGTTGAGGCGATGACGCCGCCGACAAACGTCCCTTGTACCAGACGCAGGATCAGGAAGATGATCGGCGCGGCCACGCCTATCTGGCCGATCGTCGGAATCGCGCCCATCAGCGCGGTCGCCACACCGACGCTGAACACGGCGATCACCATCGCTCGCTTGCGCCCGTGCTTGTCGGCATAGGCGCCGAAAAGCGCCGAGCCCACCGGGCGCATCAAAAGCGTCACAGCGAAGGCGCCGTACACGCTGGCCAGCGAGAGCGTGGGACTCTTGGTGCTGAAGAACAGCGGGGCGATCGTGGGCGCCACGTAAAGGATGATGAAAAGATCGAACAGGTCCAGCGACCAGCCGAAGACAGCAGCGCTGATCGCGGCGGCGACTTGCCGTGGTGGAACTTCGACCGCCGGTGCCAACGCCTCACTGCTTTGTGCTCGCATCTCCGCCTCCACAAGCGCGGCCGCGAGCCTCATGCCCGGACACGGACGCCGCGCGCAACTCTTCCTTGACCCTGTAGATCTCGGCGCGAATGTTCATGACCATACCTGGGTCAAGCATACGCTCCATGACGGTGGCGGCGAGCACTTGGCCGTCACATATCTCTTGTTCCGGGGGGGCCAAAACTTAAGCCGGAGGCGAGAATCATCAGGGCGTACTCGCAACGGCATGAAATCCGTCGAGAGCCAGGATTGGCACTCAGGCGGTCGAAGGACGTGTAAACGTTCTCCTAACAAAGGCAAGTTTGAACGCCACAAGCCGCTGCGTTCTCTCCTCCATGTAGTTCGCCCTGTAGGTCTTCACCAGCGCTATGATAAGTAGCAGTGGCCGCGGACATCCTGGAAGACCAAGGAGCGCGCCCGTGCGCCATGTCGAGCCGGGAGCTCCATGCCTGACGTCCGCCGCTTCGCGGTACCCCAACAAGATTCATGCGACACTGGCGGCCGGCGAAGCCCCAGCTATGCGGCGCAGGAGCAGCTCGAGCGCCGCTGCCACCGCCGCTAGGCGCACCGCGTCCCGGTCGCCATCGAAGTGATGCCGCTTAAGCAAGGTCTCGCCTTTGCACCCAGCGGCAGCCACGTATACCGTCCCCACCGGGTTGCTCACGCTCCCGCCGCCGGGGCCCGCGTAGCCGGTGACCGCGACGGCAAATCCCGCGCCCGAGTTCGACAAGGCGCCCTCGGCCAGGGCGCGAGTGACTTCCCCGCTCACCGCGCCGTGGGCTTTGGAAATCGACTCCGGGACTCCCAACCCGGTTGTCTTTGCGGTCTGATGGTAGAGAACGAATCCTCGCTCGAACGTTTCGGAGGCGCCGGGCACGGACGTCAGACACGCAGATACGAGACCCGCGGTGCAAGTCTCGGCGGTGGCGATTCGGACACCGTTGGCCCGGGCGAGATCGAGGACCTTCTTCGCGCGCTGCAGCAGATCTGGAGAAAACATGAATTCGCCTCCTGCGGCTATCACGCCGACCACGCGCCCAGCAGTTCGTAGCCGCGGCGGGCGCGGGGTTTCACGTTGAAAAGCATCTGCGACAATCTTGCTCCTTTTTCCTTACTCAATCGACCTCATTCCATCTGCTATCTTGCCTGCCTTCATCACGACCTCGATTCTATCTCGATCCTGCAACACGCGAATATTTTCAAGCGGGTCGCCATTGACCACGAGCAGGTCGGCGATTCGCCCCGGCGCCAGCGCCCCGAGGTCGGGCCGTTCGATACAATCGGCGGCGCGGCTCGTCGAGGCGACGATCGCGTCCATCGGCGACATCCCAAGCCAGTCGACCATGAACTCAAGCTCCACCAGGTTTTCACCAACCAGCAGCCGATGCGACTGATCGGTGCCCATGGCGACGCTTAACCCGCGGCGCACGGCATCTCGCCACAGCGGAATCTGTTCGCGCATCTTGCTCAAAACGGCTGCCTCCTTGCGATCCTCCGGAGCGAGCTGCTGACCGCTCCAGGCCGAGTCCGCGTTGCGCCGTTCGACGGAGCGCGGCACCAGGGCCAGGGTCGGCACCCACCAGGTGCGGTGCTTGATCATCGTGTCAACGCACTCCTCGTCGAAGAACCAGCCGTGCTCGATGGAGTACACGCCGGCCTTGAGCGCGGTACGAATGCCTTCCAGGCCTTCGGCGTGCGCCGCGACCCGCTTGCGCTTTGCCGTGGCCTCCCGCACCGCGGTTGCAATCTCCTCGACGGTATACTGGGGTTCGTCCCAGCTATCGGTTAGTGAAGTAATGCCGCCGCCGGCGCAGATCTTGATGAAATCCGCCCCGGCCATCAACACACGGCGCACCAGCCGGCGCACTTCGTCCACGCCGTCAGCGACGCCGTCGGGCAGCCACGCTCGCTTCGGGATTTTAAACCCGGCCGGAACCCAAGCCTCCCCATGACCGCCGGTCTGGGAAATCATGACCACGCTTATCAGCAGGCGCGGGCCGCTGATGATGCTTTCTTCGAGCGCGGCGCGGAAGCCCGCATCCGCCCCACCCATGTCGCGGGCGGTGGTGATGCCGCAGGCCAGGGTCTGCGCGAGGATTTGCGTCGAACGCAGGACGTTATAGGTAGGCGGGTTGAGCAAGTGCCGGCGCATGTCCCGCGCCCGGTAAGTCGCATGCACGTGGCAATCGATCACGCCCGGCATCACGGTGCGCCCGGAGGCGTCTAACACTCCCGCGCCGCGGGGCACCCGAACCGATGCGCCGGAACCCACAGCGGCGATGCGCCCGCCCTCGACAATCACCACCCCTCGCCGAATCGGATCGCGTCCAAGGCCGTCGATGACCTGGCCTCCCACCAGCGCCATCGTCTGCGCGCAGGTCTGCCGGCCGGCCCGATCCCGAGCGGCGCGCGCGGAACTTCTAGCGGAACTTCTGTTAATTGCCGCCACTAACTGCCTCGATGCCGCGCAGTGCGGGATTTGCCCTGGTCGCTGCCCACCCGGCAGTGATGCTCTTCCCCCTGCGCAAGGGACTCGCCGCGCCGGGTCCTCTCGCGCACGCCGGCGGTCAAGGCCCCGGTCGCAAGGCGCGGTCGAAAAGACCTCGCAGTCCGCTGACAGGGTAATGCGCAGTCCGTCTTAGCGCCAGGTCAATCGGCAAGCTCGACGAAAACGTTTTTGACCTCGGTGTATAGCGCGAGCGCGTACATGCCGAGTTCGCGTCCCAGACCGGATTTCTTGTACCCGCCGAACGGCGCGAATAGGCCCCAGCGGCTGGCGCTCCCATGGGAGTTGACGCTCACCATTCCGGTGCGCAGCGCCCGCACGACGCGCAGCGCCTTGCTCAAGTCCCGGGTCCACACCGACGCGTTCAGCCCGTACTCGTTGTCGTTGGCCATCGCGACCGCCTCGGCCTCGCTGTCGAACGGGATCACGACGACGACCGGCCCAAAAATCTCCTCCTGCACCACGCGCATGCGGTTGTTCGCCCCAACTAGGATGGTCGGCGCGAAATAGTTCCCCGGCGCCAACCCGGAAGGCCGGCCGCCGCCTATCACAAGGCGCGCACCCTCGGCGACGCCAATTTCAACGTAAGCTTTAACCCGCTCCAACTGCGCGCCGGAAACTAAAGGCCCCATCTCGGTCGCAGCGTCGAGCGGATCGCCAACCCGGTAGCGCTCCGCCGCCTCGGCAAACGCGGCCACGAAGGCGTCGTGAACGCGGCGCTCCACATACACGCGCGTGCGAGCGGAGCAGCTCTGTCCGGCGTTGCCGAAGCCGCCTTTCACCGCGGCGGCCGCCGCCTTGCCGATGTCGGCATCGGCGAACACGATGTTGGGGCTCTTCCCGCCGAGCTCGAGCGATACGCGCTTTATCCCTTCGGCGCTGGCCCGCAGCAACGCCGCCCCAGTTCGCGTCTCGCCCGTAAACGCGATCTTGTCGATAAGCGGATGCGTGGCCACACGCTCGCCCAACTCGGCCCCGGGCCCGGGCAGCACGTTGAGCACGCCGCGGGGTACGCCGGCCTCGCGCCCGATCGCGCCCAGGAGAAGACTAGTAAGCGGCGTGTAGCTCGCCGGCTTCAGGATTACCGCGCAGCCCGCGGCTAGCGCCGGCGCTGCTTTCCACGACGCGGCCAGGAACGGAAAGTTCCAGGGAGTAATCTGGGCCACGACTCCAATCGGCTCGCGCAGCGTGAAGTCGAGCCTTTCCTCTCCCATGGGGATGGTCTCGCCGAAGAACTTGTCCGCGGCCCCCGCATAATACTCGAAGACTCGCGCCGCTCCCTCCACTTCTCGGCGCGAGTCGGAGATCGTCTTGCCGCCGTTTCGCGTCTCCACCTCGGCGATCCGATCCACGCCGGCCCGTATACGGTCGGCAATCCGGCGCAGCACCTGTCCTCGCTCGAAGGGCGGCAGCTTCGGCCACGGCCCCTCATCGAACGCCTGACGGGCTGCCGCGACCGCGCGCTCGAGGTCCTCGCTTCCGGCCTTCGCCACCTGCGCCAGAACGGCGCCGGTGGCGGGCTCATAGGTTTTAAATCGCTCGCCTGAGCGGGCCTCGACGAACTCGCCGTCGATCAAGAGCCGGGTGTCCACTTCCAGCACTGCAGATCGCCTTTAGTGTTAGTCGTTTCGCCGCAGCGCGCCGGTCTTATGCGAGAAGCTCGCGCAGGTCGGCGATTTGCATGTCGATGTCGGGATCGACGAGCGGCGCCTTGCCCGGTGCGTACCAGGCGGTGGCAAGACCGAGCGCTTTGGCCGCCTTGAGATCGTTGCGCACGTCGTCGCCGACGAACAGCGCGCGCCGCGGCTGCGCTCCAAGGCGCCGCAACGCCTCTTGAAACGGATGCGGGTAGGGTTTGCACCAACCGATCTCGCCCGACACCACGACCGCGTCGAAATACGCTCTCAGTCCGAAGCGCTCCAGGGTCTGCACCACCAGAGGCGCGAACGGATAATTGGACACAATCCCGAGTCGAAAATTGCGCGCCAGCAGGGGCAGCACTTCCGCCGCGCCCTCCAGAAGCTCGGCTGCGGCAAGCACGCGGCGGCTTAGGCGCAGCACGAGCTCCCGCAGCCGCATCTCATCGGGCACCGGCTCGGCGTTAACGCGCCGCAGGGTCTCTGCGAACCGCTCCTCGAAGCGGTGCTCGCGCCCGGTTTCGAGCGAGCGCGCGATAAATTTCAGGGACACTGCCTCGTAGACGTCGCGGAATTCCTTCCAGGGCACCGCCGTTGCATCGCGACGGCGCGCATAAGGCGAGGCGTCGCAACCGTCGTAAAACACCGCGCGCAGGCAGGCGAGATGCGCCTCTCGACTATGGATCATGCCGGGGATGCGGACCAGCGTATCCCCCCAGTCGAACAGAATCGCGCCGCGCCCGCCAAGCACCATACGAACCTGTTTTGCTCACGCGGCGAAGCGCAGCGCTTCACCGGCCAACCGGCGCGCAGCTTCGCCCGGGTCCGCCGCGCCGTACACGGCGCGCCCCACTACCGCATACACACGGCAACCGGCCGCGGCGGTAAAGGTTTGCCCGATGCTGCCCCCGAGCGGCCCAATCCCGGGAACCACGAGCACCGGGCTCTCGAGCTCCCGCGCAAGCCAAGCGGCATGATGGCGTACCTTGTCAGGCGTATTGCCGGGAACAACGAAGTGATCGGTGCCCAACGGGATAGCCGCGCGAAAAATCTTGTCCAGCGCGCCGTCAATCACATACCCGCCGCCGCTCGCGTTGTAGTCGGGGAAAGGCAGTTCGCCTCCCACGATCGGCGCCAGTCGGTGCTTAAGCGCCTGGCCAACGAACTCACTGACTGCCCGCGGCCCGGCAAGCGGAAACAGGATTAGTCCGTCCACGCCGGCTTCGCCGCAGATGGCCGCAAACTTCGCCGCCATATCGGGCACGTCGGGTCCGGCCTTCTGATGATCGTACACCAGCGGCAGGGAGGTGAACCCGCGCAGCTCGCGCACCGCCGGCGCCAGTCCCACGCGCAACACCGCCGCGAGCCCGAGCTTGTAGCCCACAACGCCCTCCACGCCGGTGGTGCGCTCGATTATCCGCTTCTGCGCGTCCATCGACTCGAGATCCAGAGCGATCATGATGCCGTGCGTCGTGCTCGGCCGAAAGTTATGAAGCCGCTCAAACGCCGCACGCCGCAGGCGCCCGTCCGCCAGCCGGGACGAAGAGTCAAAAGCCGCCGCAACCGCAGGTTGAGTCACAGGTCTCCTCCCCGGATCAGAACTCACAATGGCTGGGCCGCGCGCATGCGCTCGATTGCGCGCCGGGCGCTGGGCTTGATCTCTTGAACATCGAGGCTGATGTCTACGGCCTTGATGCTGTGCGTAAGGTCGCCCACCGAGATGATGTCGACCCCGGTCTCGGCGATGGGCACGATGGTCGACTCGTTGATCCCGCCGGAGGCTTCAGTGAGCGCTCGACGGTCGACCAGTTTTACTCCCTCGCGGATCTCCGGCAACTCCATGTTGTCGAACATGATCACCTCGACTCCGCATTCGAGCGCCTCGCGCACCATCTCCAGCGTCTCGCACTCGACCTCGATCTTGAACGTGTGCTGGGCTCGCTCCCGCAACTGCCGCATGGCCTTGGCGATGCTCCCGGCGACCTTGATGTGGTTGTCCTTGACCAGGATCGCGTTATGGAGGCTAAAGATGTGGTTATGCGCTCCACCCACGCGTACCGCGTACTTTTGCAGCATGCGCAGCCCCGGCCATCCCTTGCGTGTATCCGTAATTCGCACGCCCAAGTGACTGACCAAGTTGACGTAGCGGCGCGTCTTGGTAGCGATGCCGGAGAGCTGCTGTAGCCAGTCCAGCGCCACCCGTTCGATCATAAAAAAAGTCGACGCTCGGGCCTGAATCTGCAACAGCG
This sequence comes from Deltaproteobacteria bacterium, assembly GCA_021831785.1. Lineage (GTDB taxonomy): Bacteria > Desulfobacterota > Binatia > Binatales > Binataceae > JAJYYI01. The sequence goes on from JAKBMB010000021.1 coordinate 8,872, forward strand.
CGGTGCCCGGCCTCATGTCGTCCCCGTCCTTGACCAGGTGCTCGACCACCGCCTCATCGTCGACCAGCCTTACAGTCTCGTCGGCCAATAGCAGCCCGCAAACCACTCCCGATCCCTTGGCGTAAACCTGCCCGGTCTGCACCGGGTCGTCATCCACCAGGAACCCGCCGGTCGTGTCTCCCGGCCCGATCTCTTCACGCAACGCCTGCTCCACATATGGCCTTATCATGAAGCGATTCAGTCGCACCGCGGTTCTCCCTTCAAATGCCTCGCCGTTCTGAGCGCCCGCCGCATGATAACAAATGGGAGAGAACGAGTACACCCGAGCGGGACGGCGGCGGCACGTTCCTGATTTACGTCCTTGAAACAGGCCGATACCGGCGGGGCCATGAAATTAGTCCGTCAAGGCCGCACGACCCTAGCGTCGGGGCTGCGTCGGTGGGAGCTTGAGAATTCCCTCAAAAAAAGTTACCCCAACGCGGTGTTATCTTGGACGGGTTCTCTATTGCTTCTTTCGCGTGCCGCAGGGCTAGTATGATAGGGTCTGGCGCGCTTAGATCCGGACACTCGAATCGCTTCGCTCGCACTGGGGAGCTATAACATGCCGCAGGGCGCTCGAATTCTCGACCTCGGTTGGGTCCTGGCCGGCCCCTTCGCAGGTCAGCTTCTCGCTCAGCTTGGGGCAGACGTGATCAAGGTCGAGCCGCTCGAGGGCGATATGGCGCGTACAATCCCGCCTCACTTGGTCGACGGCAAGTCCTCTTTCTTCTTGGCGGTCAATCGCGGCAAGCGCAGCATCACGATCAATATCAAGCACGAGCGCGGCGCGGCGGCGAGGCGGTGCGCCGCGGCTACCAAGTCGCCGATCCGACCAGGGGCCTCTATGAGGCGACGGCGCGCAAGCGCTCAGCGCCCGTCAAATGAGCTACCCGCTGGCGCAGAGCGCCCAGACGGCGAAGGATCATGGGGCGCCTGCGGTTAAAGCGGCTCGCTCTTCAGCGTGGCGATGCGGCCCCACGAACGCTTAGCAGGTCGCGGAAAAATTCGGGAGGCACTTGACTAGCCAGTAACGTTGGCATGAGTCAGCCCATCAAAGCACGTGATTGCTTAGGTCAAAAAGGGTTCCAAAAGGCTTTTTCCGCAACCTGTTAGGGGATGAACGATGCTAATTCACAATCCTAGCGGCAACTTCAGCTTTATCGCGGGGATCGGCCCATTCTCTTTCGGCTGCGTGGCAGATAAGGGCTACGAGGTGCTGCACGTCACGTTGAAGCCCCTGCTGGCGCTTTGGCCAGGGCTGGACGCGATCGAGCGATATCTCAATGGTCTCGGCCGGCCTTTGAACGCCCTCTGCGGCTTAGAATTGCGGATACCCGAACCCTTGTCGGCAGAAGGGTTTAACCGCTTCAACCAGCCATATCAGGAGAAGCTCGCGCGATGGAAACTTTACCTCAACGGCAGAAATCCGGTGGCGCGCACCAACGTCGCCGACGCCGCCGCGCCGGTTAAGGAGCCGTCCGTCTTCGGCTTTTCCTATACCGTTGTGACATCCAACTCGGAGACAACCTTCGTCTTGGCCGGTGCGCCGGAGGTGCGCAGGAGCGAGTCGGGCGAATCGCAGATCGTTGCCCTCGGCGACACCTCTAGGCACGCGATGAGCCAGAAGGCCGAGTTCGTGATGCAAGTGGTCGGTGCCCGACTCAAGGAGATGGACGTTCGATGGAGCGACGCGACCCACGTGGGGGTCTATACCGTGCACGATATTCATCCGCTGATAGAGTCAACGATTGCGCCCGCGATAAACGGCGCCAGCCGCTACGGAGTGTGCTGGTACTATGCGCGTCCGCCGGTGGTAGATTTCGACTTCGAGCTGGACGCCCGAGGAGTGCGTCGCGAGGAGTTTCTCAAGCCGTAACGCGGTCCGCAAATGTCCCGACGGTAAAGAGCGTCATACTGACAGCCAGCGTCGGGCTTAGTTCCTCCGCGGGTTAATTTACTCATAACTTTTCGCAATAAGTTAACACTCACTCATAAGTTAAATAAATTAAGAGGCTTTTCAGCGGGGCGGTTCAGCGAGGCGGAAAAAGTACATATGGCGAAAGTGTAAGCCAATGTGCGCATGCGCTGAGCGTATTGCTACATGCGTGGAAAGCTTGAGCATATCTTTATCGACAGCTTCCCGAGCTCGTGGTGGCCTTACCAAGCCCTAAAGCGCCTTGCCTAAAGACTCGTGCGACGCCCCTTGTTCATACCTTCTGGGGCCTTGGCCGGTGCTCGAAGGCATGGATTTGCATGCCCCAAATTAGCAAAAAGTCAAAAGCTCAGACCAGCGGCGGCGCGAACGTAATCTAGCCCTTGCTCAGCCATATCTAAGCCGTCTCTAGAGGTGGCCTAAGTGTCGTTCCCGTAACCGATCGGGTTGGATCAAACCCGCTGCCCCGGATCGAAGAACGGGACGTAACCGAAGCTGCAAACGAAACGTTTACCCGCCTAGGAGGGCCGTTGCTCAGGTGCATTCTTTAAGCTAGGGTAAGCACCAAGATTGGCCCGTACCGGTCAATTGCAACGTCAAAAAACGGGGGAAAATTGTTATGGCAGGATCGGCGCCGTCGGTTAGCACAAGCGGTCCGAGCGCAAGCTATAGTCTCAAGTTTGTCATCGCTGCCTCTTCAGTCGGTACGCTGATCGAATGGTACGACTTCTATCTTTACGGCAGTTTGGCCGTATTCTTCTCCACCCAGTTTTTCCCTCGCCAGAACCCGACCGCCGCGCTTCTGGCGAGCCTCGCAATCTTCGCAACAGGTTTTCTGGTGCGCCCCTTTGGCGCTATTTTCTTTGGCCGCCTGGGCGACCTCATCGGCCGCAAGTTCACCTTCCTCACAACTCTGATTCTGATGGGCGTATCGACGACCTTAGTCGGGCTGGCGCCGACTTACCGCCAAGTGGGGCTGTTGGCGCCGTTGCTGTTGGTCTTGCTGCGCATGCTGCAAGGATTGGCCCTGGGGGGCGAGTACGGCGGCGCGGCGATTTATATTGCCGAGCACTCCCCGGACAACCGGCGCGGCCTTTCCACGAGTTGGGTTCAGACTACCGCCTCGCTGGGCATTGTCATGTCGCTGCTAATCATTCTGGCCTTCCGGCTGGGCATGGGAGAAGCCGAGTTTCGCGAGTATGGCTGGCGCTTTCCGTTTCTGTTTTCGGCGGTACTGGTAGCCCTATCGATATACATCCGGCTTAGGCTGCGTGAATCGCCGATTTTCCAGAACTTAAAGGACTCCGGCAAGTCATCCGCAAAGCCGCTCGCCGAGAGCTTCGGCAGCGGCAAGAATTGGCGCCTTATACTGATCGCCCTGTTCGGCGCCGTGGCGCCCGAAGGAGTGATCTGGTACACCGGCCAATTCTACGCGCTGTTTTTTATGCAGACGGTGTTGAAGATTAACTACGTCACGGTGTATTGGATTATCATCGCGGCAATCACACTGGCGACGCCGTTGTTCCTGGTCTTCGGCGCATGGTCGGACCGCATCGGACGGCGCAACATCATGGTGGCGGCCCAGATCCTCGCGGTGATCACCTTCATTCCGGTGTACATGGCGATGCAGGCCAATGCCAACAACCCGGTAATACTTGCAGCTCTGGTTTTTTATCAGGTGATCTTGGTAACTATGGTGTACGGACCGCTGGGTGCTTTCCTGGTGGAGTTGTTTCCGGCGCGGATCCGCTACACTTCGCTGTCTTTGCCCTACCACATCGGAAACGGCGTGTTCGGCGGCCTGGTGCCGCTGATAAACTCCTCGCTGGTGATCGCCACCGGCAATCACTTCGCAGGGCTGCTCTATCCGATTGTAATTTCGGCAATTGGCATCGTCGTCTCGTTCGTCTATTTGCGGGAGCCGACACACCACATCAAGATCTGGGACGAAGTACGCGGCGAGCTGCCGGCCGAAGCGGTCTGACGGCGTAAGGTTTGGACCTGTTGAATCGGAGCTTGGGCAGCCGCCCAAGCTCCTTGATTCCGTTCTTCTTGCAGCGGACGGCGCTGCTTATACGCCGCCACACCAGGAGTGAACCGGCGGATGGCTCGCTGCGGATGGCTGCGCGCGCCTGTTGCAAAATTTGAGCAACATTTAATAAAGCTGTTTAGTAGATCGGTTAATGCAGGAGACCCATCCGAAGCCGGAGGTTTTGGTGCAGGCGAAAGAAGTGAAAATGTACTCGGACTATAAGAGCCCTTATGCCTACCTCGCATTTGATCCGGCCTTCGAACTTGAAGAGCGCTACCGGGTGCGTGTGCGTTGGATTCCGTTTAATCTTTCGCTCAAGGCCAAGGGCCAGAGAAGTATTTTCTCCGAGTATAAGGCGAAGTACTCATACCTGGACGCGCGACGCTGGGCGAAGCCTCGAGGGCTGGTAATTCGCGGCCCGCTTAAGATATACGATACGACGCCCGCACTAATCGGCGGCCTCTTTGCTCAAAGCCGCGGCCGGCTCCTCGATTACAGCCGCAGAGTCTTCGAGCTCTTCTTCCGCCGCGAGCTTGAAGTTGACCGGCGCGAGGCGGTCGCCGAGGTAGTCGCAAGCCTTGGGCTTTCCGCGCAGGATTACCTCGACTATTTGGCCAACGAGGGCGCCCAGGCTTATCAGCGCTCCCAGGAGGAGGCGGCGGCGGACCACGTCTTCGGCGTTCCGCTTTTTCTGTTCGAGGGCGAGCCCTTCTGGGGCCACGATCGGATCCCCTTGCTTGAGCAGCGCCTTCGCGAGAGCGGGCTGGCCGCGACGCGGGCGGCAGATCTTTGACGGCGGATGGTGCGGGCGCCCCTCGGCTAGTCACGCCGACTGTTTACTCGCACCTATCGCAATGAGCAGTTGGCCGCGTTGCTCAACGCTCATGAGCGGGCCTTCCATCACTTCGGCAACCTAACCGAGGAGTTGCTCTCCGACCATCCGCGCACCGTGGCGCTCAAGCGCGATCGCCAAGGGCAGCACATCCAATAGCGGCCGCAGTTTAAGGAGTTGCCGGACTATTACGACTTTATACCGCGGCTGTGCCGGCCCTACCGCGCCCGCAACAAATGGAAGGTGGACAGCCGGATAAAGTACGTCAGGCGCAACGCGCTTATGAGCCGGCGTTTTAATTCTTGGGAGGATCTCAACTCTTGAGAGAAGCTCAACGAGTGGCTGCTACCCTGGGCTGTGACCATTGCCGATCAGCTCATTCACGGCACCACCCACAAGCGGCCCGCCGAACGCTTTGCCGGTGAAACGTTGCGCCCACTTAAGGCGGCACCGCCCTATCGGATCGAGCGCGAGCCCGCGCGCATGCTGGCCAAGCAATGCCTATTGGCTCTTACATAATATAAATACGTCTGATAACCTGTTGGCATGGGTAATGCGGCGCGTGTGCGGCGGGACTTTGAGGCTTTGATGCGGCGCCGGATGAAGGCGGTGGAGTTGCTCAAGCAGGACGTGAGCTGCAGCGAGGTGGCGTGCCACGCTCTTCGCCGACCAAAGCGTGCCAAGCGAGTAGGCTCATCGGATGCGCACTTGGGCGCCGCGCGGACAGACACCGGTGCCGCAATATCACCTCAACTGGCAGATGCTCGCGGCCGCTGCCCGTATCACTTGCTGGAATTTCTATTCCCGGCTTTGCCCAGACACCGTTCGCACCGTCCAGGTGGTGGATTTCCTGGCTTATCTGCTGCGCCACCTGTAGGGCAGGCTGCTGGCGGTCCGGGACCGCGCCAACACTCATCGCAGCCGGCTAGTCGGCCAGGCTGTCGCCGGCCAGCGGGGCGGCTTGGCACCGGACTACTTGCCGGCCCACGCCCCGGAACCCAATCCGGTTGAGCACACTTCGGCTTACCGGAGACACCGCGACCCAGCGCAGCTTCTGCCCGCACGGCTTCGCCCAGCTCACCTACCAAGCTCGCCGCGCTCTGCGCCCCATGCGCCGTCCCCCGCGCCGCTCGGGCGCAGTTTCCGACAACACGCCCACCCTACCTCTGCGTAGTATATTATGCCACGCTCAATAATCACACGGAGCTCTTATTATGAACGGTAATTGATGACCGAGATGTCTTCGTTGTCCAATCTCCAATCATGTTGTCTCGCAGATTACTTTTCCGGCGGTTACCGAAAATGCGCCACCACGGTTATTTATCTAACTTTCGGGACTCTTTGCCAAACAACACCCGAGGCCTACGGCAAGAACTTGCTCGTGTCGAGACCCTACCCGCGCAAATGGCGTACCGGGTCGTTGGAGCGACCGCTCTACTACTCTTGTGTGCCTTATGCGGGGTCTTCGCGCACGCCGATGATGACGTGACCGCAACCGAGCTAAAGATCGGGAATACCGCGCCGTACAGCGGGCCGCTCTCCCGAGACAGTACCATGCAAAAAGCGGAGGCCGCATACTTTCGAAAGGTTAATGATGCCGGCGGCATTAACGGCCGAAAGCTCGTCTTTATAAGCTACGACGACGGCTATAGTCCACCTCGAACTTATGAAATGACCAGAAGGTTGGTCGAACAAGATCATGTCCTTTTACTGTTCAGCTCCCTTGGCACCCCGACCAACGCTGCCGTCTGGAAATATCTAAATGACCATCAGGTGCCGCAGCTATTCCTCGAGAGCGGCGCCAGTAAATGGGGTGATCCCAAGGGTCATCCGTGGACCATAGGTTTTCGCCCCACATACTACGGCGAGGGAAACGCTTGGGCTCAGTATGTACTTCGGCATATACCGGATGCTCGAGTCGGGATCCTCTATCAGAATGACGATCTAGGCAAAGACTTTGTAAGTGGCTTCAAGGGTGGACTTGGCGCCGCCGGAAAGAAACTTATAGTGATGGAACAAACTTACGAAGTAAGCGATCCGACCATCGATTCTCAGATCGTCAATTTAAAAAACAGCGGTGCCAACGTTTTTCTTAACGTTACCGTGGGAAAATTCACTTCCCAGGCGATTCGTAAAGTTTACGTCCTAGGCTGGCATCCAGTGCAGTTCATAACCAGCGTAGAATCCTCTATAAGTGCCGTCTTACGTCCCGCTGGCCTTGAAGCTTCAAAAGGGGCAATCGTGGGCCTCTATGAGAAGGACCCGGCCGATTCGCGCTGGCTTAACGATGTAGATGTAAAAGATTACCTCGCGTTCATGAAAATGTATGCTTCAGGTGCCGATCCGGCTGACGAGTTCAATGTGAGGGGATATATCCAAGCGCATGCGCTGGTTTGGGTGCTCAGAAGATGCGACGGCGATCTAACTCGCATCAACATAATGCACCAGGCAACGAACATGCATGATGTACATCTTGCGATGGTGCTGCCGGGAATAGTCGTTAATACGAGTCCACGGGACTTCTACCCGCTAAAGCAGCTTCAGTTAGGCCGTTTTAATGGTGAAAGGTGGGAGCCTTTCGGTGAAGTGATACGCGTCAAGAGTGGAAAACCCCGCTAGCACTAGAAGCAGTCTCATAAATAGCGTCTGAGCAGGATGAGGATGCAGGCGAGGTGGACGAAGCCGAGAAAGTTTTCCGGGTAGCGCTCCTGCCTGTGCGTCGCACGCAGACAGGCCCAGCGCATCACCAGGCGGCGAAAGTTATGCAGCCAGGCGAACAGCCGTTCGACCTTCCAGCGCCGCCGGTAGCGCCGCAGCGGCCGGCCGTCTTGGGTGCGCTGGCGGCGATTGGCGCGGTTAGGCGCGAGCAGTTCGATGCCCCGTTCCAGCATCGCTTCATCCAGCCGATCGCTGTCGTAGGCCAGGTCGCCGATCAGTCGCGCCGGCGGCTCGACCACGAAGCGCTCATTGAGCGTGGCCTCCACCAGGGTTACTTCGTGGGGCGAAGCACTGGCCACGTGCGCGGCGAGCGGAAGACCTTCACTGTCCGCCACTGCCATGAGCTTGGTCCCCTTGCCCCGCTTGGTCCGCTTGGTTTTTCCAACTCCTGGACCCCTTTTTTAGCCGGGGCGAAAGTGCCGTTGATGAAGCACTCCTCAAGCTTGATGCCGCCCCGCTCGTACAGGTCCTGAGCCAACGCTTCCAGCACCTGGCGCAGCACCCCCGAGCGTACCCATTGCTGGAAGCGCCGATGACAGGTCTGGTAGGGCAGAAACTGTTGCGGCAGGTCCTTTCAGCGCGCGCCGCTGCCCAGCATCCACAGAATCCCCTCCAGCACTGCCTGCGCCTCGCGCCACGGCCGCCCGCGGCCATCGGCGCGCCGCGGCAGTTCGGGAATCAGTCCCCGCACCACCTCCCACTGTTCCTCGGCAAGCTCCACCCCGCTTCCACCTCCGCCTCGGCACACCCGCCCACGGCTCAAAGTACCCCAAGAACCTGGACAAAACCATTTATGAGACTGCTTCTAGTGTGTTATGAAGATGGGGGGCCCGGACCTCGGAGGGGCGCGGCGATAGTAGGGGCAATAAGGCAAGGTCCGAAGCAGGAGCGCGGCAAGGAACACGCGCAAGGCGGCGATTGAGGCAGGCTCATAGCGCTGCGGCCTCAGCCGGAGCGCCGTGCGGGCGCAAGCGCGGCGGTGGGCTGACGCGCGGGCGGCGCAGACGGCAGATCTTTGACGGCGGATGGTGCGGGCGCCGCCTCGGCTAAGCGACCCTCGGGCGCCGCGGTCTTTCGGTCCGCATCGCTCGCGCGATGTTCGAGACCCCACAGCAACTGGCCTTTGCGCGCGCACGGTGTGATTCACAAAAGCTCTCGGATCTCGGAACTTCCGCGCGCTACGCTTACCAGTGTCGCGCCTTAAAGGCGCGCATCAACCAATACGGAGGACACCGATGCGCTCTTACACCAAATACCTTGCGATGACGGTTCCCGCGCGGATGGAATTCGTGAATATCACGGCGGAGGTCGAGAAGGCAGTGGGCCAAAGCGGCGTCCGCGAAGGGCTATGCCTTGTCAATGCGATGCATATCACGGCGTCCGTCTTCATTAACGACGACGAACCGGGCCTCCATGAAGACTACAAGCGCTGGCTTGAATGGCTGGCGCCGTTCGATCCCAGCCCCGAGCGCTATCATCACAATCGCTCCGGAGAAGACAATGGCGACGCCCATCACAAACGCCAAGTGATGGGACGTGAGGTTGTGGTAGCGGTTACCGACGGCAAGCTTGACTTCGGACCCTGGGAACAAATCTTCTATGGGGAGTTCGACGGGCGCCGGCCGAAGCGAGTCCTGATCAAAGTCATCGGGGAATAAGTCCGGCGCGGTCTCCGTACGGCCCAGCGCTCAGCCACCGCATGCGCTCGTTCAGATCCACGAGGTCGGATCTGGGATACTCATCGAGGTAGCTTGAAATAGGAATCAGAGCGCGGCCATCGAATATTTTGAGCGGCTAAAACTCCACGTTAACCGGAAAGGTGTCAGGAGCGGTATCTCGGTTCAACGCCGCGGCCGCCCCTTGGGCCTTACCAGACCCATGTTCCTCTTTGTAATCGAAGGTCTGCGCGAAGGCAGCAAGACCGCGGTGCGCTGGACGCGCGGTCTGCAAGCCTTAGCAGCCCGTGGAACCATCTCGCCGTTTATATAGAGAAAAACCGTCCAGAAGCTGCGCGACCACGGCATCGCGGCAACCGTGATTCCAGTCGTCGCCAGGGTCGGGATCAAAACCTGGGCCGTCTCGGAAGCGCTCAGCAGGGCGAGCGGTATCCACGAGACCATCGCGACGACCACCGCTACAGTGTAACCGATCATGATCGGCCCCAGGTACTCGCCGTCGTTGCGCCAGAAGATGGAACCGCAAACCGGACAGGCCGAATTCATATCGAAGTAGGAACTGAACATCCTGCCCCAGCCGCAGATAGGACATCTTCTCTTCAAGGCGCGCCGAATCAAAAGTCTTCCCGAGGGCCGCTCGGGCAGAGGATTATCGGACGTGTCCACGTCGGCCGGGTCGCCCCACGCCATCGCGACCAGCACCACAAGGCTGAGCACCACCAGGACGCCGATACCGCCGGCGCCGGCGATTATAGAGATCGCGATCTGCTGGCCGGTGTCCATGCGGGCAACGAAGTCAGTCTATCGCCGTTCGCGTTCCGGTTTACGCCCGGGGACTTTCCGAACGCCAGCGCCCGGAGCCATTTTTCTTCGAACACCGCGCACGACCTCTCCGCGTCGCAGCGACGCGGTGCATTCTGATCAATCTATCCTCGCCCCTGCCGAGCTTGCCCCGACCGTATAAAACCGGCCGCTGAATTGCCCCCGCCTAAGGCGAAGCCCGCCAAAATACGTACGCAGCGGCGCTCAGCGCAGACGGAACTCCTCGCCGAGGAAGACTTGACGAACCTCGCGGCTCTCCACGACCTCCTCGGGCGTGCCTTCGATGAGTATTTTGCCCTGGTGGATAACGTACGCTCGATTGATAATCGAAAGCGCCTCGTGGACGTTATGGTCGGACATGAGCACGCCGATGCCGCGGCTTTGAAGATAGCTAATCAAGCGCTTGATCTCGATCACCGTGATCGGATCGATTCCGGCAAAAGGTTCGTCCAGACAGAGGAAAAACGGCTCGAGCACTAGCGCCCTCGCAATTTCGACCCGCCGCCGCTCACCTCCCGAGAGAACCGCCGCCTTGGCGTCGGCAAGATGCGCCACGCCAAGCTCGTCCAACAACGACTGCAGGCGCGCCTGGCGCTCTTGCTTGCTGATGGGTAGGGTTTCGAGCACCGCCAGAAGATTCTGCCTGACCGTGAGCTTGCGAAACACCGAAGGCTCCTGCGGTAGATAGCTTATCCCTCTGCGCGCGCGCTGGTACATCGGCAACCCGGTGATTTCCTCATCCCCGAGAAAAATTTTTCCCGAGTCAGGCTTGATCAGGCCGGCCACCATGTAAAAGGTCGTCGTTTTGCCCGCGCCATTCGGACCCAATAGGGCGACGACTTCTCCGCCGCTGGCCGTCACGGTAACCCGGCTGACCACCTGGCGACCGCCATAGCTTTTTACCACGTCCAGCGCGCACAGGGATTTAACCGCCGGGCTGGCGTCGACGCCGTCCCGACGCTCGTGGGCATCCTTAAGTCTAACGACTGTGCCGTCGGTAGCGCGCACGCCTGGCACAAAGCTCCTGACGCTAAAAACCTGTCACAAAGCGCGTCTTTGTTGAATTCTTCCGGGTCACGCCGGCGCGCGAGTCACGCCAGCGCTGTTCCGCGTCGCTCAAGCGCCGACCGCGGCCCCGTCGCTGCGCGGGTCAGAAACAGCCTCACACTCCTTGTCGGACCCGATTCGGATCAGCCCGGCATGACCCATCATGCGGCAGTACGGGGCAACCCATTCCGTCCGATGGCCCAGCTTCTCCAGTTGCTGGCGGACCTCCTCGGAGAAACGCCTTTCCAGCTTAAGCGTGACCGACTCCGAGCCCCAGGTTCGGCCTAGAAGCCATCGAGGCGCGTCGATAGCTTCGGCCAAGGATAAGCCGAAATCGCGCACGCGCGTGACCAAAGCGGCTTGGGTCTGAGGCTGTCCCTCGCCGCCCATCGTACCGTAAACCAAGTGCAGGCGATTGTCCAAAAAAACCATCGCCGGGTTCAGCGTGTGGAGCGTGCGTTTGCCTGCGGCGATACAGTTGACATGCCTGCGATCGAGCGAAAATGCGCACCCTCGGTTCTGCCAGAGTATGCCGGTGTCACCGACCACAACCGCACTGCCAAACGGGTGGTAGATGCTCTGAATCGCGCTGACCGCCCGGCCGGAACTGTCGACCGCGCCGTACCACACGGTGTCGCTCTCCGCAACGGGCGGCGGGTACGGACGCGCACGATTCGGGTCGATCCGGGCGACAAGCGAATCGAGAAAAGCCGGCGCCAACAGTTCGTCGACCGGGACCTGGCTGAAATCCGGATCGGTAACGTAGCGGTCCCGCACCTCGAAGGCGAGCTTGGTCGCCTCGACGACCTCATGGATGTACGCCGCGGCGAGATGCCCGAAGCGCGCGAAGTCGCGGCGCTCAAGTAAGCCCAGAATTACCAGCGAGGCAAGACCTTGAGTCGGTGGCGGCATGTTGACCACCGTTGCGCCGCGGTAAGGGCAGCTTATCGGCTCGACCCAGCGCGCGCGGTACGCTTTCAAGTCAACGGCTGACAACAGACTTCCTGCCGCGCTGAGGCCGCGCGCAATTCGCGCGGCTAGCGGACCGCGATAAAATGATTCTCCGCCTTCGCTCTGAAGCTGGCTTAGCGTACGGGCCAGGGCGGGCTGAACGAAGGGCACGCCGGGTTGCACCTCCGGCAAGGGCGCCAAAAAAGCCTCGGCGAAGCCCGGCCGGGTCTCGATTTCGCTACGCCGCTCGCGCAGAACTTCGCAATGGTCCTCGCTAAGCGGGAAACCGCGCGCGGCATAGTTGACGGCGTCCTCCAACAAATCTCCCCATGAGAGGCGGCCCTTCCACTGCGCGCAGCTATGCTCGTAAGCGCTTTGCCACAAGCCGACGATCCCCGCCACCGTATTGGCGGCCAACGGTCCGCGCTCAGGAATTTTTTCAAGGCCCTGACGCAGGTACGTATGGATTGAATAGTCGCGGCCCGCCGCGCCCGCGCCATCAAGCCCGCGCACGCAACCCGCCTCGTCGGCTATCAGCCAAAAGCCGTCGCCCCCGATGCTGTTCATATGAGGATAGACGACCGCCAGCGTTGCGGCCGTAGCGAGCGCCGCCTCGATCGCATTGCCGCCTCGACGCAGGACCTTGGCCCCCGACTCGCTCGCCAGGCTATGGGGCGAGGTGACGACGCCGCCTCGCGACCGGGCTCTCTGACCGCTTCTCACCATGAGCTCCTTTTGCCGCTAAATCCCGCGTGACAGAAAAACGCTTTCGCGGCGCCCTGTTGTTCGGCCGCGAGCGGCGGCACCGGGCCGCCCGAGATCCATCTTCCGGTATCATAACCCGTGCCTCACGCGCGTTGCCACCGTGCCAAGTGCGACGCACTACCGGAAACTGCCTCGCCATTAGGGTTGCATCTTAGGCCAGCAGTTTGGCGACCGAATCGAGTAACGCGTTCGCGACCTTTTTGGTCGAGACGCTTTAACCAGTTATCGTGCCGTAGACGTCCATTGTCTACCTGATATCAGACGCCTCCGAGTACCCGCGAGACGCAGGCCGCCCCCTCCCAAAAACCACCATGTTTAGCGATACGAGGCGTTGGAATGCTAAAGTTCCAGGCGTGAGCCATGAAAACCTAGCGACGATACGCGCGGTCGGTCGCGCCTTCCCGCCTAACTATATGCCGCAGCAAGTCGCGATCGACAATCTGCGCCAACATTGGTCGGCGCAAAGCGGGGCTGCGCGCCGGCTCTTACGTCTGCTAGAAACCTCGGGCGTACAAGGACGTTACCTTGCGCTTACGATCCCCGAATACCGCGAGCTCGACTCGTTCGCCAAAGCGAATCAAGCCTGGTTGCGGATCGCCGCCGAGCTGGCCGAGGCCGCGGCGCGCAACGCGCTGGCATGCACCTCGCTTAGGCCGCACGATATCGACCATATCTTTTTCGTCACCGGCACGGGGATAGCGACGCCGAGTTTAGACGCGCCCCTGATCAATAGGATGCGGATGCGCGCGGACGTTAAACGGACGCCGATCTTCGGCCTGGGCTGCGCCGGCGGGGCGGGCGCGGTGGCTCGCGCAGCCGATTATTTGCGGGCTTTTCCGCGGCACGTCGCCCTGGTGATATCGGTCGAGCTCTGCTCGTTGACGCTCCAGCGCGACGACACTTCGCCTGCGAACCTGATCGCTTCGACCTTGTTCGGCGACGGCGCCGCTTGCGTGGTGCTGTGCGGAAGCGAAGCGCCGGAGGCGGGCGATGTGTGCGTGGTCGATTCGCGTTCAACTTTTTATCACGATACCGAGCGCGTGATGGGATGGGACATAGTTGACTCCGGCTTCAAGATAGTAATGTCGTCGGAGATACCGAATCTGGTCCGCGCGAACCTGGCCAGCGAGGTTAACGCCTTTCTCAAGCGCCATGGGCTCGAACGCCGCTCGGTGCGCCACTGGATCCTGCACACCGGCGGGCCGCGGGTGCTCGAAGCCGTCGGCCAGGCGCTCGAGCTCGACACACAAACGCTGGAGCGGTCTTGGCGGCTGCTGGCCAAGGTCGGAAACGTTTCTTCAGCCTCCGTGCTGCTGGTCTTGGCCAGCCTGCTCGAATCCGGCGAAGCCCGCCCCGGCGATTACGGACTTATGATCGCGATGGGGCCGGGCTTTTGCGCTGAACTCGCCCTGCTTCGATGGTGATTCAGCTTGACGCATACCTGGCCGTTGTGGCGGCCGTGGGGCTCGAACGAGGATTTGAACTTGCGCTCTCCCGCGCTCACGCCCGACGCGCCCTGAGACAAGGCGCGGTTGAAACCGGCCGCGTGCTTTACAGCGTGATGGCGGCGTTTCACGCCCTGTTTCTGCTGAGCGCCGCGGGCGAGGCGCTCGCTTTCGGGCGCGGCGTGGGAGACCCCGTCGCTCTCATCGCTATCGGCGCCACGATCGTCGGGCAAGCGCTGCGCTACTGGGCCGTGATTACGCTCGGCGCGCGCTGGAACACGCGGGTAATCGTGATGGCGGGGGCGGCGCCGGTGACCAGTGGCCCATACCGCTTCGTGCGTCATCCGAACTACCTGGCCGTGATAATCGAGATGATATCGGTGCCGATGATCTACGGCTGCTGGCGCACTGCGCTAATTTTCTCCTGCGGGAACACGGTTTTGCTGGCGCTTCGAATCTCGCGCGAGGAGCGCGCGCTGGGCGACAAGTACACCGACGCCTTTGCCGGTGTACCTCGTTTGCTTCCCCATCTCGGCGCGCGACCGTTTGTACCGGCACGCACCGCGTTTGCGCGCGCCGAACGCCGCAAGAAGTTCAACTGAAACTATCTTGACGCCTCACGCTCGCGCGGATTGATCGAGGGCTACAGGGACAGGCTCAGGCGAGGGGGCCCATCCAGGCCGGTTTGCACGCCCATTTAATACACTTGACCGCATATGCTTTTAAGAGCATCCTAGAGGACAAGACTTGATGGTGACGGTCGAGGTTGAGGCGACCGAGGAGTTTGAGGCCTGGTTTTTGGCACTGGCTGAGAAAGAGGCTGAGGCGGTTGCCCACGTGGTTGGCCTTTTAGAAGAAAAGGGCGTGGCGCTCGGCTTCCCGTACAGCAGCGAGATTAAGGGCTCGCAGGCGCTACGCGAGCTTAGAGTTCAATCGAGTGGGCATCCATTGCGCGTATTTTATGCCTTTGATCCGCGGCGCCGGGCGGTGCTGCTCCTGGGCGGCAACAAAACTGGCGATGACCGCTTATACGACACGTTTGTGCCGCGCGCGGAGCAGATATGGGCCGACTATCTGGCCGACCTAGAGAAAGAGGAGAAGCGGAAATGAAGACCAAGCCGTGGCGTGACATCCGGGCACGGAAGTTCTCGCCGGAGAAGCAGCAACAGATCGACCGCGGCGTAGAGGACGAACTGCTCGAAATGGACCTAAGGGAACTGCGTGAGGCTGCGGGCAAGACGCAGGAGGAGTTGGCGAGCGCACTGAAGAAGGCACAGTCGGAGATATCGCGGTTTGAAAGCCGTTCGGACTACCGACTTTCCACATTGCAACGTTACGTTGCTGCCCTCGGCGGCGAGCTGGAGGTCGTCGCCAGTTTCGGCAATCGGCGCGTTCGGCTGCGCGCGGCTTAAGATGAAGGGCAAGCTCCCGCCGAATTGGTTTGATGGCTATAGCGTCGCGTCGTCGAGCGCGCCGCGCGCTCACACCGAAATCGCTAATCATCCGTTCATCCTTGAGTTCCCAATAAGGGCGAGCGACTTTTGCCGGGTACCAATCACCGGCGGTGAAAGGGGTGTCTGCGCTACCGCGCTGTCGCCAGAACACATACGTCAGCTTTGGGGCCATTTTTGAGCGCCGTGGAGGACGCGAAGAATCTCCACATTTTCGGCTCTCGCGCGATAGGCGAGCATGTAAGGCGTGCCCGTGACGGCAAGCTCACGGGTATTTGATACCCGGCCAGGGCGCCCGGCCGCGGCGTAGTTAGCCGGGAGCTTTGCAGCGTCGCGGACCCGTTGCGCTACATCGGCGGCGGCGGGGTTATCGCCGGCGATATGGGTCCTCGCGGCCTTGAGGTCTTCGACCGCTTCGTCAAGCCACCTGACTCTCACAGCGGGGGCTTGCGCTCTTCGGCAATGCCCCAACTTGCGAGCCAGGCGTCGACCTCTTCATGGCTGACGAAGCGGGCGTCGCGCCGGTTCGCTCTGTTAAGCGCGTCGCGGATCGCTTTGGTCTGCCACGCGTTTAGAGCGACGTACGTCTTCACGGCTTGGGCAGCAAGCCAAGCCTTGGAACGTTCGGTCGCCCGGGCAAGCTCATCGAGCCGCGCAAGCGTGTCGACGTCGAGCCGCAACGTCATAGTCTTGGACACTGAAGCTTTCCGTGCTTTCACGTGTTTATCTTAACAAAAAGAAACACAGATACCTTGCGCGCTGCTCGCGAGTTTCGCCGCCATCCTCCGTTTTTATCTCCCATACTGTTCCTAATCCTAGTTTGCTGTCCCGCAAATAAGTTGCTTAACTGGCGGGAGCCTTAGCTGGGGTGATGCTGGCCGCAGCGCAGAGCCCGCCCTGCGGCTGCCGAAGGAATAGCCGCGATGCTTTTTTCTGGTCATCCTGAGCGCCCCTGCGCTGTGATGCTGGACCCCTGCTTTGTCATGCTTCACTCCGGCAGCCTGCGCTCAGAGCCTGTGAATTTTTAGCCCTGAAACAAAAATCAATCTTAGTAGGGCGGGCCGCCGTGCCCGCCCCACTACTCAAAAATTCACAAACGCTCAGCATGACAAAAGAAAGAGGGTGCTCAGGATGACCAAGGGAGGCGCTAGGAATGACCAACGAGGCGCGGCGCGCCGGAATGACCAAGAGAGCGCGCAGAATGACGACCGCGCAAGCGGCGTGCGGATGTGCGCAAATTGTGCAAGCTATTTGTGGGACGCCATACTAGACGGAAGGGGAGGACCAGCGATCGGCGGACCCGGTGCCCAAGGAGCCCGTACTTGCGAACGATGACGAGGTGGCGGTGACGCCACCGTCGCTCATACGAGCCGGTGTCGACGCGCTGCCAGCCGCGGTCGCTGCGGCCCCCGCGCCCGGCAAGGCTGCAATCCAACGCGTGGCCATAAGCAGAAGCTAACGCAAGACGCATTTTGCCCAGTGTGCTAAGCTTCTTGCCGTCCGAGGAGTGCCGGTTCGGCGGGGGTCTTTGCCGGCTTCTAGCGGGGCGTTACGCGTCACAAAGATGAATGGTTAGTGCGCTGAAGCGCCGCCACGGGCAGTAGCTTGTTCGCACGATCGCCGGCAAACGGGAGCGGTGCGAAAGATCGCATGTAACATTGATGGTAATGCTTTTGTGGAGCTATTTTATGCGGCTTGAGTCAGGCGAAGAAATTCGTGTGCATGCAACCGGCGGCGGATGGGACGGCTACGACATAGACATGCTGGAGCGAATCCAGCGGCGCGTGCTTTGGCTTGCCACCTCGTTGGTGCATCACGCCAACTACGTTCGCCCCAATCCCGATGGGACAAAGGTCGGCGGCCATGAGGCAAGCTCGGCCTCGGTGGTCACGCTGATGACCGCGCTCTATTTCTATTTTTTGCGTCCCGGCGACCGCGTGTCGGTCAAGCCGCACGCCTCGCCGGTATTCCACGCGATCCAGTTTTTGCGCGGTCTTTTGCCGCAAGAAAAACTGCGCGCGTTTCGCCAATTCCATGGACTTCAGGCATACCCCTCGCGGACCAAAGACCCCGACCAGGTCGACTTTTCGACCGGTTCGGTCGGACTTGGGCCCGTGGCCTGCCTGTTCGGCGCCCTGGTGCGAGACTATGTTTTGGACCATTTCGGGACCTGCGGATCAAACCGCTTCATCTCGATCGTGGGCGACGCCGAGCTGGACGAAGGCAACGTATGGGAGGCTTTAGGGGAAGAATACACCCATCGGCTCTCGCGCCTGATCTGGATTATCGACCTTAATCGCCAGAGCCTTGACCGGGTCGTGCCGGACGGGCGCGCCCAGCAACTCGAAGAGATGTTCCGGATCAACGGATGGCGCGTCATCGACCTTAAGTATGGCAAAAAACTCGAGGCCGTGTTTCGCCGGCCATACGGCCACAAGCTGCGCGCGCGCATCGATGAGATGAGCAACGAGGAGTACCAAAGCTTGCTGCTCAAGGACGGCGAGAGCATCCGCGCGCGCCTCGTCGCGCCCGAGGGAAGGGTTGATCCGTCGATGGCCGAACTACTCGAACCTTATCGCTCGAGCGAGGTGAAAGAGCTGCTCGGCAATCTGGGTGGACACGATTTTGCGCGCGTGCTCGAAGCCTTCGACGAGGCCTTCGCGGCCGGCAAACAGCCCGTGGCCGTGTTCGCTTACACGATCAAAGGTTGGGGACTTCCGTTCGCCGGCAATCCGGCCAACCACGCCGGCCTGCTCAAGCCGGCGCAGCTTGAGGAGCTGCGCGATAGCCTCGGGATCGCGCGCGGCGAAGAATTTCCGCCTTTCCCCGCCGCCGGCGAAGAGGCGGTTTATATCGAACGGCGGCTCAAGACCCTTGGCTGGAGAGACCAATTAACGCCGCGGGTCTGTGAAGCGATCGAAATTCCTAAACGGCTCGGGGCCGCTTATCACGGGACACTTTCCACTCAAAGCGCGCTCGGCGCCATTTTCCTCTCACTGAGCCGCCGGCCCGAGATTGCAAAGCACTTGGTCACCGTCTCGCCCGACGTTGCCACGTCCACCAACTTGGGAGGATGGATTCATAGGATGGGCGTCTATTCGCGGCGCCAAGCCAGAAACTACTTCAAAGAGGAAGGCATCTCGCTGCTCATCGACTGGCGCGAAAGCCCGTCCGGGCATCACCTCGAGCTCGGCATCTCGGAGAACAATCTTTTCCTGCTGCTGGCGGCCTTAGGCATGGCTGACGAGTTTCACGGGCATCGCCTGCTTCCGGTGGGCACGATCTACGACCCGTTCATCTGCCGCGCGCTTGACGCGTTGATCTATGCGGCATACTCCGACGCCCGGTTCATCATCGTCGGCACGCCCTCGGGCATCAGTTTGAGCCCGGAAGGTGGCGCGCATCAGTCGATCATCACGCCCGGCGTGGGCGTGCAGTTGCCCGGCGTGACCTATCACGAGCCGGCGTTCGGCACCGAGTTGGAATGGATTCTTCTGAACGCGCTTAAGCGCATGCAGGAGCGCGGCGGCTCAAGCGCCTACCTGCGCGTATCCACCAAACCGCTCGATCAGGAGCTGTTCAACACGATTCTGGCCGAGCGAGGCGAGGAGGACCTGCGCGCGCAGGTGCTAAAGGGCGGCTACCGTTTCGTGGATTGCCGCACCGCGCAAGGCTACCGGCCGGCCGAAAACGCGGTGCATCTGTTCGCCAGCGGCGCGATGGTCAAAGAGGCGTTCGCCGCGGCCGGCGAACTTCGCGCGCGGGGAATCTTCGCCAACCTGTTCAATGTTACCAGCGCCGATCTTCTTTTCCACGATTACATGGCCGCACAAAAGGCAAGAATGCGCGGCGAGAAAAGAAACGGTTGGTTGGAGGAGCTGGTTGCGCCCGAAGAGCGCATCGCCCCGATCGTAACCGTGCATGACGCTCATCCCCATACACTTTCGTTCATCGGCGGAGCGCTATCGGCTCGAATGATTAATCTGGGCGTAACCGAGTTCGGCCAATCCGGCACTCAAGGAGAACTTTACCGCGCTTACGAAATCGACACATCGACCATCGTCAGTGCGGCGCAGTGGCTGGTCGCGCAGGCCACAATCGGGCCGTGAGCCGCCCAGCCGCGACGCCGCTATAACGGCGGGATCGGCACCGTGATGCTGTTATAGACCGCGAGCCTCGGTGCGTACATCGCCTGGAAAATGCCGATCCCTGCGGCCGGACGGAGCAGGTTCGTGCGATTGAATATGTTGTTTATCACGATTCGATCCTGTACTTCGCCGACCCAAGGGAGCGAGAATGTCCGCCCCATTCCCCAGTTTATCCACCACCACATCGGTTCCTGCCGGGTATCGGCGAATCCACCGACATAACCGCTTCCGTAAATCCCGTCCACGCTGAAGAGATACTTTTCCCAGCGGTAGGCGGCTCCGCCGCTAACCGCGACAAGCGGCTCGTGGTCAAGCACGATATAGTGCGTGTTGATGTATTGGAGTTCCTGCTGGTCGAAGTTGTACTGGCCGGTAGCTATGCCTTTGTCTTTTTCCTCGCCAACGGTCAAGTTGAAGCGCAGCGTCAGCTTTTCAAGGTTGTAGGTTAGGCTATTCTCTGTTCCCCAGCCATAGCCATGTACATAGTTGAATGGTATGTCGATGGGCACATAGCCGAAAAAGCCGTAGTCCAGGTAGTCATGGTCGATGCGGAAATAGTCGTCATGCTGGTAGACCAGCCGCGGCGTCACGTGATACACCGCGCCAACGTCCCAGTACCAATCTCGCTCCGGCTTGGGGAAGGCCCCTTCCGGTACGCTGCCGAAGCCCGCGGACGTGTTGGCAAAGGTCCCGAAGGCGGTTGGCGAGAGGGCGAAGAAGTTCGGGATTTGGAAGTAGCGGGCAAAGCCGGCATGGAAGGCTGCGTCCGGCCGAGCCTTGTAAACGAGGTTGATGCTGGGGCTAAACTGCTCGCCGGTGGCAAAGCCCGTCACCTTGTCCCAGCGGGCCCCAAAATTGGCGGTCAGCCGCTCGTCTATCTTCCAGGTGTCCTGTAGGTAAACGCCATAGACCATGTTGAGTCCGTTGAGGCTATCGGACAGGCCGATCGGCGTGTCGCTGGTCTGCTGGCCTTGATCATTGACCGGGAAGGTGAGCGTAAAGCTGCTCGACGCGGTATTGTAGGCGCCCACGTAAAAGCCCGCGGCGAGCGTATGCGAAGCGCCGAGTTGATAGGTGAAGTCGCCCTGAAAGGTATTCGCCAGACCTTCGACCAAGGCGTTCGGAGCCGCTCCCTGATAAATGAGGTCACCAACCGGGTCAGGAAGGTAATGCTGGCTCTGGTAATGGATCGAATAAGCGAGCTGATAGGTCAGCGCGGGCGAAAGCAGACCATTGAGCGCGAGCACCGCCCAATAGTCCCGCTGCTCAAAGTTAGCGTCAATGGCCGTGGACGGGTAGGTGGCCGAATTGACGCCCGACAGGTTGTACTGGGGCGCCAACCCGACGCTGTTCGGGAACTGGCTGTTCCATACCGCCAGTCCGGTGAGAAGACTTAGACGGGCCGTTGGCGCGATGTCGTAGGTGAAGTACCCGAAGCCCTCGCCAAGGTCCGACAGGTCGTGGATCGGATTGGGGGCAGGCGTGGCGGAGCTGAATCCGATGTTATCGTGCTGGTACATGCCCATGACGTAGTAGCTGAACTTGTCGTGGCAGCCCGCCATCTCAAAGCTCGGCTGAGCGGTCTCGCGTTGGCCGCCGTAAATGCCGACGTCGCCCCCCTTGTCGGTACAACCGTCCTTAGTTTTGATCTGAACGACGCCGTTATTTTCGAACCCGTACTGCGCCGGCAGGATGCCGTCGAGCAAGCTTACGTCCTTGACGATGAACGAGTTCAACACCTGAACAAAGCCGGAGTTGGTATAAATGTTGAGCGGCAGCATCACGCCGTTAACCTGGTACTGAACGTTACCGATCGCCCAGCCGCGCACATGAACCAATCCGTTGCGGTCATAGCTCACCCCAGGCATCTGCGCCAGCACGTCGCTCAGCGGGGTGTACTCGCCTTGGGGGAGCTCTTCGATGTCGCGCTCGGTCATGGTGTATTTGGTGGCGCCAGTATCGGACAAGCCGTTTTGCGCGCGCAGCACCTGTTCTTTTACCTGAAGCGTGAGCGCTCGCTGTGATTCCAGCACGATGGCGACCATTGCGCCTCTCTCGGCCGGAAAAGTGACGATTTTGACGGCGGGCTTGAATCCTTCTTTTGCCGCTATAAGAGCGTATACGCCAGGCGCCGGCGCCGGCACTTCAAAACGTCCTCGCGAGTCGGACACCGCGTGCGCGACTTCCTTACCGTTTTGCGCTCGCAGGCCGACGCGCGCTAGCTCTAGCGGGCGGCCGAGCGCGTCTCTCACGGTACCGCTGATTCCCTGCTGGCCCGCCCACGCCAGCGCGCAAAGTCCGAGCGCGAACGCCGCGGCCGGCAGCAGTAGGCAGGCTATCCGACGCCCGGCGCGACCTGTCAGCGTGTCTGCTCGCTCGCCCCCGGCCCCGTCGACAGGCGGTCTTTCATTCCTTGAGTCTGTGGATTCCGCCGCCGGTGCTGAAAGCGCCTCGGCTTTGAAGGCTGTTCGTGCCGCCGGAAACGACCTAGGCCACAAGCCTGACATGACCCTTTGACCCGCAGCGGCTAGCCCGCAACGCAGCGAAAAAGGGCAGCCTCGCCCGGCGCAAGTGAGCTCCAGGCTGCGTGCCTGAGATTCCGAATCCGCAACCGAGGCGGCGGGGGCGCGCGATGCAAAGGCGGCAGTGAAAGAAGCTACACACATGAGCCCGGTTCCGGCAGTCACGATAGTGAAACTCGTTCTCAATCTCAATAGCGGCGCCAAATCGAAGGGCGGCTGCGTCGAGTGCACAAGCGGCCGAAGCCAGCCGCGCGGCAGGTGGGCGTCAGCGAACGAAGAAACAGCGAGGAGAAAAGGTGCCGTCTTGGCTCGCTCGGGGCGCTGCCTTGCCCCCCGGCGAGCGAGCGGCGGACGGGCGTGCATAGCGAGGGCCGCGGGGCGAGCGCCCAAGCGGCGGCCGTCGAGCGTCTTGCTCAGCGCACGGGATGATTCTTAGTCAAGTGAAGAACGGGGCGAACAGAAAAACGGCGCGAGCGATAGAGGCATAATGGCGTTCCCGGAAAGAGCTTGCCGCTCCTGTGGGTCCGTTTTCATTGACAAATTGCACCTCAGAGGTGAATTTTGACAGCGACACGCAAAACGCGGCACGCGATAGATAGGCGACGGCAAATGTGGCAGAGTTAACGGCGAGAATAAATTGCGACCCGGGGGCTCGATGAGGCCCGAGGAGCTCATTTACTCGGACACATACACGGCTTCGTGCCGGCAATAATGAGGCGATGATGGAACGTAAGATTGCGCTTAGGCTCTCGCTTGCTCTGTTTCTCCTTCTGTCGGCAACCGGGTGTGCCAGCGTCAGGCTGAGCGAATACGGCAATACCACCCCCAAGTTTACAATGCGCGATTTCTTTTCCGGGCCGGTTTACGGCGTGGGGATTCGCCAGGACAATGACCAAATGGTAACGCAGCGCTTCGTGGTCCATATGATTGGACGGTGGAACGGAGGAACGGGCACGCTTGCGGAGCGCATAATTTATGTTGACAACACACCGCCGCGCGAGCGCAAATGGAGCTTTGTTCAGCTAAATGACCATTCGGTCGAAGTAACGGCTCGTGGAACCGCCGGCGACATAGTCGGCACCCCCAACGCCGAGATGGCCGGCTTTGCAACGCATTTGGCATACGACGCCAAGGTTCCCGCAGGCCAAGGCACGCAAGTGGTCCACTTCGACCAATGGATGTACATGATACGGTCGGACGTGGTTATGAGCCGCACCAGGATGAGCAGGCACGGCTTTCACGATGGCGATCTGATCGTCCTCTACCAGAAGCTCGCCCCGACGCCCGAGAACTTCAAGGCCGTGCAGTAGTACAAGCGCGTGCGAGCGGCCCCATCCGGGCCTGAAACAAATCCGCTAGACCACTTGCGCTAGACCACTTGATGGAGAAGCTGCGCGCCGCGCAGAAGCCGATGGCAATTCTCAACCGCGATCGCCAGCGTGCGGTCAAGGCTCTGCATCGTGAGCCAGCCGACGTGGGGCGTGAGCACGGTCGATGGGCAGCGAATCAACGGGTCATCGGGCGCCAACGGTTCTTGCGCAAAAGCGTCCAAGCCGACCGCGCGCAGGCGCCCCTGGCCGAGCGCGGCGTCAAGAGCGGCGTGATCAATCAGACCGCCGCGCGCCGTGTTGATGAGGATGGCCCCGGGTTTCATCGCAGCTATCGCCTCGGCGTCGATAAGCTGCTGCGTGTGCGGGGTAAGCGGCAGATGCAAGGAAACGATGTCCGACTCGGCGAGCAAAGTTTTGAGACCACACCAGGGCGCCGGAAAGTCCGGCTTTCGGGTGCGGGACGTATAGACCACGCGCGCGCCCAGCGCGCTCAGGACCGGGGCCAAGATCCGCGCAATCGCGCCGGCGCCGACTAAGCCGACGGTGCTGCCCGCGATTTCGCTTAGCCTGTCCTCGAGCTGCGCGGCGAGCGCCCAGCCTTCTCCGCGCCGAACCGCGCCATCGAAGCAGGCGACCCGGCGTGCCGCGGCAAGCATCAATGCCAGCGTCAGTTCGGCAACCGCCTGGCTGTTGACGCCGGGCATATTGCACACGGCCACGCCGCGGCCGCGGGCCGCCTGGAGGTCAATCGTGTTGACCCCCACTCCGAGCTTTTGAATAAGCCTGAGGCGCGGCGCCACGGCCAGCACCTCCGCGGTGATCGGCTTGAGTACGTGCCAGATAACCTCGGCTTCCCCAATGAGGGCGGCAAACCGTTGCTCATCGGCCTCGGCGCAAAAATCCACCTGCATCTGCCCGGCCGGCAGTTCAGCGACCCGCCGCTTTAAGTGCGCCCCCGGCTCGTAATGAAACAGCACCTTCACGGATACGTCTCCATCGCAGTCAGTATGGAGCGATTGGCTCCTTACGTATGTGGCTCTACGCCACGTTCCTCCAACTCGCAGCGTAACGAACGACATCTGCGAATCAAAGCCGGTCACTCCACACCGGCCAGATCCTGTCTCATAAACGCTTTTGCTTTCTCCCTCATGCTGAACCCTTCGCATGTCATTCCACGCCGTTCGCCCGTCATTCCGAGCGCAGCGAGGAATCCCAGCGCACAGCGGCTCAAGGAAAACTCCGCGAAGCATCTGCGCGAAGCAATTTGGCTGAAAGGCGAATCGCAGAAGGCATCGAATCACTGCGCGCAGATTCTTCGCCTGGCGCCTCAGAATGACCAAGGCGGCGCTCGGAATGACATTCATGCCCTACGGTCATTTATGAGACTACTTCTAGATCCTGATCGGCGCTCACGACACCGTAAAGTTGTGGGCCACGGAGCTTCTCTCCCGCGTCGAGGAGTATGTCGGCTACTACTTTGGCGCGCTACGTTAGGACGAAAAAACTCCGCGGAATTAGGGTTAGACCATTTACTAAGGTTGAGATGCGCCTCCTTTACGACCAGCTAAGACGGAAGCGCGAGCTTCAAGCCGGCGTGAATTAAGCGTCTCACGTTAGGCAAACCGGTTCGGTTTGAAATTGGCATGCCTTTTGATACTCATCTTAAAGTGTTTCGTCACGCTGGTGGGGGCTGCGCACGTCCGGTTGAGCAAATGCCAGCCGCGGCTAGGCCGCTTGAGCGTGGAGCACCTGCACGCCGCGCTTAGGCACTGGGCGGTAGTGCTTTTTTGCGCGGCAAATGCGCAGGGTTTGTGCAGCAAGCGGGCGCTGTGCTGAAACCACCTCGCGTGCTTATCGACGACGCTTAAGACGGGAGAGGAAAGCCCGATGCGGCTTACACCGCGCGAGATTGAAAAGTTGATGATATTCACCGCGGCCGAAGTGGCGCGCAGACGGCGCGCGCGCGGTCTTAAGCTTAATCACCCCGAGGCGCTGGCGCTGATTACCGCCGAACTGCTCGAGGGTATGCGCGACGGACGCTCGGTCTCGGAGCTGATGGAATACGGGCTTACGATTCTCCAGCGCGACGAGGTGATGGAGGGCGTGCCGGAAATGCTGGACGATGTGCAGGTGGAAGGAACTTTTGCCGACGGCACTAAGCTGGTCACCGTCCATCACCCGATACGCTGATACCCGCGCGCAGGCGCACCGTCACCCGCGCGAAGAGGCGGCATATGATCCCGGGAGAGTATCTGTTAGCCGAAGGTGAGATTATTGCCAACGCGGGCCGGCCGACGGTCGAGTCGGTGGTCGTCAATACCGGCGACCGGCCGATTCAGGTTGGCTCCCACTTTCATTTCTTCGAGGTCAACCGGGCCCTGCGCTTTGACCGCGGCCAAGCCTTCGGTATGCGACTGAATATTCCGGCCGGCACCGCCGTGCGCTTCGAGCCTGGCGATGACAAGAAGGTCACGCTGGTCAAGCTCGGCGGAGCGGCGAGCGTATACGGGCTCAATGGGATCACCACCGGGCCGACCGGCGCATCGGCCAAGGACGCCGCGCTCGACCGAGCGCGAGCAGCGGGCTTTTTGAGGACACCCGATGAGTCTTAAGATTGCGCGCCGCCAGTACGCCGATCTTTATGGCCCTACCGTCGGCGACCGCATTCGGCTGGCGGACACGGAAATTTTCATCGAGGTGGAGAAAGACCTCGCCGGCGGCGGTGACGAGGCCAAATTCGGCGGCGGCAAGGTGCTGCGCGACGGCATGGGGCAGTCCTCCCGCGCTACGACCGAGCAGGGCGTGCTCGACCTCGTGATTACCAACGCGGTGGTGCTCGATCATTGGGGAATCGTCAAGGCCGACATTGGAATCCGCGGCGGCCGGATCGTCGGCATCGGGAAAAGCGGCAACCCTGACACGATGGAAGGGGTGACGCGCGGGATGACGGTCGGCGCCGGCACCGAGGTCATCGCCGGCGAGGGCCGGATCATAACCGCGGGCGGGATCGACGCCCACGTTCACTTTATCTGTCCGCAACTGGCCGAGACCGCGCTGGCGGCCGGCATCACGACGCTTATCGGCGGCGGCACCGGCCCGGCGACCGGCACCAACGCCACCACGTGCACGCCTGGGGCGTGGAACATCCATCGCATGCTCGAGGCGGCCGAGGGGTTCGCGGTCAACCTGGGCTTTCTCGGTAAGGGCAATGCCTCGTTTCCGGCGCCGCTGCGCGAGCAGATCGAGGCCGGCGCAATCGGCCTCAAGCTCCACGAAGACTGGGGCACGACGCCGGCTGCGATCGATTGCGCCCTGTCGGTGGCCGAACAGTATGATGTCCAGGTGGCGATCCACACCGACACGCTCAACGAGGCCGGTTTCGTCCAAGACTCGATCCGCGCGTTCCAGGGGCGCACGATTCACACCTATCACACCGAGGGCGCCGGCGGCGGGCACGCGCCCGATATTATCGCGGTGTGCGGCGAACCCAACTGCCTGCCGTCGTCGACCAATCCCACGATGCCGTTCACCGTCAACACCTTGGACGAGCATTTGGACATGTTGATGGTGTGCCATCATCTCGACGCGAAAATTCCCGAGGACGTGGCCTTCGCCGAATCGCGCATCCGCGCGGAAACCATCGCAGCCGAGGACGTGCTGCACGACCTCGGCGCGATCAGCATGATGTCGTCCGACTCCCAAGCGATGGGGCGGATCGGCGAGGTGATCATCCGCACCTGGCAGACGGCCGACAAGATGAAGCGCCAACGGGGACCGCTCGCGGGCGAGAACACGGGCAGCGATAACCTGCGCGCTCGCCGCTACGTCGCCAAGTACACGATCAACCCGGCGATCGCCCACGGTATCGCTCATGAGATAGGATCCATCGAGACCGGAAAATTTGCCGACCTAGTGGTCTGGAAGCCGGCGTTTTTCGGCGTCAAGCCGGAGCTGGTGATAAAGGGCGGCTTTATCGCGTGGTCGGCGATGGGCGATCCCAACGCCTCTATACCGACGCCCCAGCCGGTGATTTACCGTCCGATGTTCGGCGCCTTCGGCAACGCGCTGCGCTCGACCTCGCTGACCTTCGTCTCCGCGGCGGCGCTCGAGGCCGGGATTGCCGGCCGCTTGAAACTCAACAAGCGCGTTGTAGCGGTCCGCAAATGCCGTGGCCTAAGCAAGCGCGACATGGTCAACAACGACGCTTTGCCGACGATCGAGGTCAATCCGGAAACCTACGAAGTGCGTGCCGATGGCGAGCTCCTGACTTGCGAACCGGCTCGAGTGCTGGCGATGGCTCAGCGCTATTTTCTTTTCTGAGCGCCTGCCGGAGGCAATGCGGATAATCGAACGGCTAATCGCGCGGCCGAGCGCGGAGGAGCTGCGCGGCAAGGAGCCCGACAGGCTTGCGCTTACCTGGGAGCAGCGGCGATGGCTAAGGGGCCGCTTTACGACCGCCGCCGGCCGCGAGATTGCCTTGGCGCTGCCGACCGGCACCAGGATTAAGCCCGGCGCGGTGGTGTTGGTCGAAGCGCAATGGTACGTCGAAATTATCGCCGCCGACGAACCGCTGCTGGCGGTCTTCCCGCCTGACCATGCAAGCGCGCTGAAGGTTGCCTTCGAGGTAGGCACCCGGCATTTCCCGCTGGCCCTGAGCGGGCGCGAACTGCTGGTGCCCGATGATCCGGCGATGGCGCATTTGATGGGGCGTCTCGGCGCGCGTTTCGAGCGCCGGGTTGGCGCCTTCGAGCCGATTGGCTTCGGCGCGCATGGCGATGACGCCTGAGACCTTTTTAGGCCTGCTCCAGTTCGCCGACGGCCTGTTTCCGACCGGCGCGTTCGCGCATTCCATGGGGCTCGAGGCGTATGCGCGGGCGGACGCGCTCGAAAGCGCGGAGAAAGTTAAAGCTCTGGTTGAAGTTCAACTTGAATGCGCGGTCGGACCGGCGGATACGGTGGCGATGCTTTCGACGTTGAAAGCCGCGCGGCGGGGCGAACTCGCTGCGGTGTTCGAGCTCGACCAGGTCCTGGATGCGATGAAGCCGGTAGCCGAGCTTAGAAACGCAAGCCGTCAGATGGGCCGCCAGACCGCCCGCGTAGCCGCCGCTCTTACCGAAGATGTTCGGCTAGCCGAGTTTTATCGGCGCAGCCAATCCGAGCACACCCCAGGTCATCACGCGGTCGCCTTCGGGCTCACCGGCGGGGCCATGGGATGGGACGAGAGGGCGGCGAGCTGCGCTTACCTCTATGGCGCGGGAGCGCTGATGGTGAGCGCGGCGGTCAAGCTGCTACCCTTGGGGCAACTTGCGGGGCAGCGAATTTTATGGTCGCTTCATCCGCTGATCGCGCGGCTAACCCGTGAAGCCGAGGGAAAAAGCGTGGATGACATGTGGAGCTTTGTCCCCGCGCTTGAGATCGCCGCGATGCGCCATGGCGGGATGGACGCAAGGCTCTTTCGGTCATGATTGCGAAGCCGCTTAAAATCGGCATCGGCGGCCCGGTCGGCTCCGGCAAGACGGCGCTGGTCGAAGCCCTGTGCAGGCGTTTGAGCTCAAGCTATGAGCTGGCGGTCATCACTAACGACATCTACACCAAGGAGGACGCGGAGTTTCTGACGCGCCGCGCAGCGCTGCCGGCTGAGCGGATCGTGGGGGTCGAAACCGGCGGCTGTCCTCACACCGCGATACGCGAAGACGCCTCGGTGAACCTCGAGGCGGTCGATGCGCTGGTCAAGCGCTTCCCGGCGCTCGAGCTGGTTTTTATCGAGAGCGGCGGAGACAACCTGGCGGCGACCTTCAGCCCGGAGCTCGTGGACGCAGCGATCTACGTTATCGACGTAGCCGAGGGCGACAAGATTCCCCGCAAGGGCGGACCGGGAATCACCAAGTCAGGCCTTCTCGTGATCAACAAAATCGACCTCGCGCCCCACGTCGGCGCCGACCTGTCGGTGATGGAAGTTGACGCGAGACGAGGGCGCGGGACGCGCCCATTTGTGTTCACCAACCTAAAGGACGGCATCGGCGTTGACGCTGTCATCGACTGGATCCGACGAGAGCTGCTATTCGAGTCTTAGACGCGTAGGCCGCGACGGACGTCTCTTGCTGCGCTTCGCGCGGCGCGGACCGGGCACCGTGCTCGCCGCGAGCCGCTTTACGCTGCCGCTGCAGGCGCTGGAGCCGGTGATGCTGAAGGACGGCACCGCTTACCTGATGCTGCTCAACCCCAGCGGCGGGCTGGTCGGCGGTGACCGGCTGACGACCCGGATTCGGCTTGAGCCCGCAACCCACGTCTGCCTGACGACGCCCTCGGCGACCAAGGTTTATCGTACGGTGGGTGACCCGGCGGTGCAGGAGACCACGATCGAACTCGGCGCGGGCGCGATTCTGGAGTATATCCCTGACCATCTGATTCCCCATGCCGGGGCGGCGCTGCGCCAGGTTCTGCGGGTGGAAATGGGAGCCGCAAGCCGCGCGATCATCGCCGACGGATATGCCGCGGGCCGCGTCGGGCGCGGCGAGCGTTGGGAGTTCGCGCAGCTCGACAGCTTGACCACGGTCGCCAGTGGAGGCCGTCTAGTTTTCTTCAACCGGACGAAACTGACCCCGGCATCGGTCGCGCCGGCCGGCGCGGGCAAGGCGCAGGAGTTTAACTACGTGGCAAGCTTTCTCGTTGTTGCCGACGAATGGCACGAATGGGAACAGCTAAGATGCGCGCTCGATGAGCGGCTTAGCGCTTTCCCGCAGGTCAGCGGAGGAGCAAGCCTGCTGGCGCGAAGCGGCTGCTTCGCGCGCTACT
Source organism: Deltaproteobacteria bacterium (assembly GCA_021831785.1). Lineage (GTDB taxonomy): Bacteria > Desulfobacterota > Binatia > Binatales > Binataceae > JAJYYI01. The sequence goes on from JAKBMB010000021.1 coordinate 39,379, forward strand.
TGACCAATACGGCCCACGAGCTTAGTCAGACGACACGAGCGCTATGGATCACGACGCGCCGATTGCTCCTTGGCTTGGACGGTTTCGACCTGCGAAAAGCCTAGCGTCGGTTCACCCTTGGCGCTCAAATGAACCTCGATCCGCGCCGTCTGCCTCTCGTCATAAAGGGTGACCATCGGCAGACCCGCCGGTGTCGCGCCCAGCGATACTCGGGGCCGACCGGCGTCGTCGAACACCACCAGTCCCGAGTATTGTTGCTCGATTGCGAGCAGCACTCGCCGCCGCCCAGGCGAGGGACGAGGAGATTCGCCACAGCCAATCCGCAACGAAGCCCCGGGCAAATCCGGACGCTGCTACAAGCAAAAGTAAACCCGCTGACCCAGAGAGGCGAAGGCTGCTCATCATCGCGGCATAGCTCCTCTGTTTTTCTGTTAGACTAATTTAGGATGGGCAGAGTTGCCGTGCATTCTTAACGGCTGGCGGGCGGGGAGATCGGCTCTATGATTAAAGCAGTGAGGAGCTCGGTGCTATGCGCGGTTGCTTGCCTGACCCTCGGAGCCGCGCTTTATGCCTGCGGTCCTGCGGCGTTCGGGCCCGGTTTCATGGGTTCCCCAATGATGGGAATGCCTGGCTTCGGGATGCCTTTAATGCCGGGGCCCGGGACCTAAAATTCGCTCGCCGTTTTTTTTTTCGAATATCAACGGAGGTGGCGGGCTTGGCCCGGGATGTCGTAAAGGCCGAGATGAATCTCGCGCCAGCTTCTACACGTCTCGTACTTTTCTTCGCGGCATTTTACTTTGCATCTCTCCCGGGCTTTGCACAAGCGCAGAGCAGCCAAGCAGCCGCTGCTAAGACGACGCAAGTGACGACTTTCACCCCGTCGCTTGCCGGCGGCCCAAACCACAGAGGCCGTTGCTGGACAACTTCGATTGCTTTGCCCCGCAAAGGCGCGTGGCGCTGTATGGTGGGTAACGCGATTTACGATCCCTGTTTTCACCTCACCGCGAAGGCAAACGCCGTCGTATGCGATGCCGACCCATCCGAGCATAAAGCCGGCTTCACGCTCCTCCTCGCCGAGCCTTTGCCCGAACAGAAAGCGGCGCCGCCCAAGTCACCCCGGCCTTGGATTGTCGAGCTGGCTGACGGCAGCAAATGCAGACCCTATACAGGCACAATGCCCTTTATCCAGGGCCTGCCGCCGCTTAGCTACTACTGCCAAACGCGCTCGCCGCCTGGCGAAGGCGAGTGCGCGCTGTTAGGCGATTTCAAAACGGGCAAGCTCTGGACGGTCACGAAGATTCGCTACACGCAGACCCCTGGCAAGGAGTTGCCGCTTAAGGTTATCGGCCGCGAGCGCGTCGCAGTGAAGGCGTTATGGCAGTAAGCCCGCGCCTTGGAAGATATCTCACCCTTCGCTTGTGCACCCTAACTGGAAAGCGACGGCGCAGCGTCGCCGATCCGTCCAAACGGAGATAGGCCTCGCCCAGCAACGATGGCGCCACTGGGCGTGAAGCGATGGCGAAGCCCTGACTTCGAATCACGGCTTTATTTGTGAAATTCATTATTCCGGCTACTATTGCAGCTCCCATTATGCTAAATTCCGCTCATCGTGGGTTTTCCCATCGAGGCAGCGCTATTCTTAACGCAGATCAGGTCGCGTGGGTTTGCCCAAACCACTGATGGAACGAAAAAATCCGCCCCTCTTAGCCGTAGGGAAGCCCTAACCGTAGCAGCCAAAGGTATGGATAAACCCAAACCGTCCCAAAACCCCTGGTGCCACGGGATTAGGATATTCCAGGGCATAGAAGCCCGCGCCGCTCTTGCTGTACCGCTTTTTCGGCATTTGTTTCGCCTAGCATGCAGCTTCGCCCCTCCGCTTTTGGGGAGAAAAGCCGTCAATAGCCCTTTGCGAACCGCATATACACCCACCGGGGAACTCGGGTATAATGCGGCGTTGGCCAAAAGCGCGTTGGCTTGGCCCGGCTTCCGCTGAGCCAACGACATAGGTGTGTAAATCGAATGACTGAACGCGATAACGGCGCGTTAGTCGGGCGAGCACGCCGATGACCTCGTAACTTGCGGCGAGGGGACGGACGGACACGAGTTGCGAATAGCTGGGTTTATCGCGATCGGGCTTATGCTGGCGGTGTGGAACGGCGTGTTATGTGCCGAGGAACCGGCGAATGACACCGCGACCCTGGACCAGGATTCGCTATTTGAGGCCGTAGCTTGGCGGTATGGTCTTGATGCCAGCTTATTAAGGGCGATTGCTACCGTTGAATCGGCAAGACAGACGCGAGCGGTTTCGCCTGCGGGCGCGATGGGACTGATGCAATTAATGCCAGACACCGCGCGGCGCTTTCGGGTCGAAGACCCGTTCGATCCGGTAGACAACGCGCTTGGGGCCGCGCGTTTTCTCGCTTACCTGCAACGTCAGCAGCTAAGCTCGAAAGGCGAAGCAAATCTGGCCGACCTGTTGGCCGCCTATAATGCCGGCGAGGGAGCGGTCAAGCGCTACCAAGGCGTACCACCGTATGCCGAGACGCGCGGCTACGTCCGGCGCGTGCTCTGGGCCTATTTGCTTGCTGAGCAACCGGCGGCAGTAATTGACGCGCGTGAGCCAAGCGAGTCAACTGATGTCGGCGCACGTGTTCGGCACCCGCAGCCCGCGGACCGCGCGTTGCGCGCCCCTGATGGCTCCGGTGCCGGCAAGCGTAGCGAAGACGATGCGCTTTTGAGGCAGCTCGCCGAGCTTCGCCGCGAAAGAGCGCGGGCGAGCGAACCCGAACAGAGCGCGCGCGGTGCCCTGGAAGCCGCGAGATGAAACCGAAAAGACAGCTCTTGAGGACCGCGGGAGCGGCAAAGCGATGAAAGCCCTTAAGCAATTTCCACACTCAAAAGGCGAGCTGGGATATCTTCGGGGGCATGCTTTCGGTTTTCTCGACGTGCTGTCGAAGCATAATAGGTCGGCGAATGAGCAGCCCAGGCCGCGAAATTTTGCGCGCAAGCAGCCCGCCGATGGCAGGCGCTATGGATAGGTCGCCGGCCGGGAGGCTCTATGGACGATAGCGGCAACGGCCATTGGCGGTCAGCAGCTCCGGCGCCGGGGCTGTTCGAGGCCTCAAACAGCGGCTGGTGGTCTCAACTCTCCGAGCCCGGCGCCGCGCTCGACATTTCACAGCCGATTGCGATGCTCAAACACCGGCGACGGTTAATCTTCGCGTGGGCTTTTGTATTCGCGCTCGCAGCCGGGTTGATGACCAAGTTCGTGCTCACCAAGTGGTATCGCGCCTTCGCGGTGATTTCTCCCACTCCGCAGGAGGACCTCAGCCAGTCGGCAGGCATGTACGACGTCGGGATGCAAATGATGCTTGGCGACCTGATGGGCAGCGGAGCGGTCGCGCTAGCGCAAAAATACACCCTTATCGTCAAGAGTTACGAGTTCACGATGGATTTGGTTGACCGCTACGCCTTGGCGCCTCGGGTCTGGGGCAGCAAACAAAAGTTGGAGGAGGCCGCCACGCAGAACCCACAGACCTTGCGATGGCGCACCTACAAGCTGATGCTCGGTCGGTTCAACAGCGAATACGACTACAAGAGTGGAAGTTTGTCCCTCTCCTTTATCGACCCTGAACCGGCGCAGGCAAAGCGCATCGTGGGTCTCTACGTGGACTCGCTGCGCAGCAAATTGCGCGAAGAGGCGGTGCACAAAGCCAGCGTGATCGCGGCCTCGCTCCAGGCCCAGGCGGTGAAAACTTCAGACCCGCTGCTGCAATCGCGCCTCTATCAATTAGCGGCGCAGCAATTGCAGCGCCAGATAATAGCGCAGGCCCAGTCCGACTTTTTCTTCTCCCTGGTCGACCCGCCGGTGGCGCCGGGCGTCATCTACTCGCCGTCGGCCAAGCTAAACGCTTTACTGGGGGCTATCGTAGGCGCGATACTATGCTCAGTCCTAGTTCTTGCTTATGACTCGCGGCGCGCGAGGAGAGCTAAGCGGCGCGAAGCCGGCGTACCGACGACGCAACGACAGGACGAGCCGAGCAGCCGTCCGGCGGGCGCTGCTCTCGGCGCCCGGTAGACTAAAGTCCCAACGGCCTGGAGCGAACCTCGCCTCGCACCCCATGTTGCTGCAGGAGGCAGGACCTATCGCACGGGCAGACGCGCTCACCCGTCTCGCGCGCATGTCCGTGGACAGGCGCGCCGCAATCGTGCTCGCCAAATCTCAGCTTGCGGTGAGAAAATAACCGGGCCGGACACATTACCGAGCGCCATCGAGCGCGCGCCTTGGAGGGCGCACCGAGCGGCTAAAAGGAACCGGACGAATCCGTATGGCCGCGCGTTGTGCTATGCGCGATGAATTATACTAAGGCATCATCAGGTCGAGGCCAGGACGCGCCCACGGCGGCGCTGCCGATAGCGGTTTATGAGAGGGCTTAAGGATTATCACGAAGCCGATAACGAATCACACATCGCCTTGCTGCCCGCGGCCTTGCCGCCGACCAGGCCGGTGCGAATCCTGGTCGTAGGCGAGATGATCCTGGATCGCTACGTATGGGGCTCGGCGTCGCGAATTTCGCCCGAAGCGCCGATCCCAGTGCTTCAGGTCGAAAGACGGGAGCATCGGGCAGGGAACGCCGCTTTCGTTATGGCCAATTTGCGGGCGCTCGGCGCCGCGGTGCACGGACTCAGCGCAGTCGGCCGTGACGCCAACGGCAAGCTGCTGCGCCGTCTGATAGCCGAATGCGGGGTCAACACGGACTCGATTGTAGCCGTCACCGGACGGTCCACAATAGTGAAGGAGCGCTTTCTTGCCTCGGTTCAATCCGCCGGACGCGCGACCCAGCAGTTGCTGCGCGTCGATGAAGAAGACACGCATCCGTTAGCGGCGCCGACCGAGCGCGTGCTGAAAAAGAAGCTGAGCGTCGAACTCGAGACGGCCGACGCCGTGTTGGTTTCCGACATCAATAAAGGACTGCTTACCCCGTCGTTTTTACGCGCGATTATCGACGGCGCGCGCCAACGGGGGGCTCCAGTGATAATCGACCCACGCATCAGTTCCGACTACTCGTTATACCGTGGCGCTACGGCGTTGACGCCGAACCGCTTTGAAACCGAGGCCGCGACCGGTGTCGCGATGAGCGATCGCGGCGCCTGGGAGCTCGGAGCCAAGACCCTTACCGAGCGGCTTGACCTGCGCGCGTGCCTGGTGACGCTCGATCGCGAAGGTATGTATCTGTACCAACGCGACGGCCGCGGCTTTCACATTTCGACCAGCCCGCGCGACGTCTATGACGTGACCGGGGCGGGAGACGTGGTGCTGGCGGTGTTCGGGCTGATGGTTGCGATGGAGGAGGGCTTTCCCGCCGCCGCGGCATTATCAAACCTGGCCGCCGGGGTCGAAGTGGGACATCTCGGCGCTCAGGTGATCGCTCGAGCCGAGTTGGAAGCCGCGATCGAAAATCAGCGGCTCGACCACTCGAAGAAGGTGGTTTTACTGCCCGAGCTGAAAAGGCGACTGGAGACCGAGCGGCGGGCGGGCCACAAGATCGTATTTACGAACGGATGCTTCGATCTTCTGCACGCCGGTCATATAGCAAGCTTGAACTTCGCCCGCGCGCAGGGCGAAAGGCTCGTCGTGGGTCTCAACAGCGACCGCAGCGTGCGCCAACTCAAAGGCGCCGGGCGGCCGGTTTATCCGGCGAGCGAGCGCGCGCGTATCCTCGCCGCGCTCGAAAGCGTGGATTACGTGGTGATTTTCGACGAGACGCGCGCCGAGCGGATTATCGCCGAAGTGGCGCCGGACGTGTTAGTCAAGGGTGAGGACTATCGCGGGCGGGTGGTTGACGGAGCCGAGCAGGTCCTTGCGCGTGGCGGAAAGGTCGTCTTAGCACCGCTGCTTGACGGACGAAGCACAAGCAAGACGCTGGCGGACCTCAAACAGCGGCTCAGTGAATAAGCCCATGAAGCCTGCGGAGCGGTGTCTTGACTCGCGAGTATTGGACCGGATCCGCGCCCCGGTCGGCGGGGCAGGCTTGCGCCAAATTTGCGCGCAACCCCGGGCCTATCGATACCCGCGACCGATTGGAGACTTAAGATGCCCAAGTGCGCGTTGATCTCAGGAATAACCGGTCAAGACGGCTCGTATCTGGCGGAATTGCTGCTCAGCAAAGGCTATGAAGTGCACGGCATCGTTCGGCGCACGTCAAGCTTCGCCACCGGTCGTATCGAGCACTTACACAGAGGCTACGATCCAGCCGCCGGCGGCCTGCACCTGCATTATGGCGACCTGGGCGACGCCGGGTCTTTGCGCCGGATTCTAGCGCGCGCGATGCCCGAGGAGGTCTACAACCTCGCTGCGCAATCTCACGTGCGCATCTCCTTCGAGCAGCCCGAGTACACCGTTGAGGTAACCGGCCTCGGTACGCTGCGCCTGCTCGAGGCGATCCGCGAACACAACCGGCGCTTCGGCAGCGCGATACGGTTCTATCAGGCGGGCTCCTCCGAAATGTTCGGCCAGGCCAGCGAAACACCGCAGCGCGAGACGACGCCGTTTCATCCGCGCAGTCCCTACGCCTGCGCTAAGGTTTTCGCCTTCTGGCAAACCGTCAATTATCGCGAGGCCTATGGGCTTTTCGCGGCCAACGGAATCCTCTTCAATCACGAGTCGCCGCGGCGCGGCGAGAACTTCGTGACGCGAAAAATTACGCGCAGCGCGGCGCGAATAAAGCTGGGGCTTCAAGAGCGCCTGGAACTCGGCAACCTCGAGGCGCGGCGGGACTGGGGCTTTGCCGGCGACTACGTCGAGGCCATGTGGCGGATGATGCAGCACGAGAGCCCCGAGGACTTCGTTATCGCCACCGGCCAGACGCACTCGGTCGAGGAGTTTGTCGACCTTGCCTTTGACCGCCTGAAGCTCGACTGGCGTAAGTACGTCGGCTTCGATTCACGGCTCACCAGACCGAGCGAAGTCGACGCGCTGTGCGGCGACGCCGCTAAGGCTCGTCGAGTGCTTCACTGGCAGCCCAAGGTTTCCTTTGAGGAACTAGTCGCGATGATGGTTGACGCGGACCTCGAGTTGGCGCAGCGCGAGCACAAAGCCAATGGGTGAGCCGCGGCATAGGAGCGGCAACCCGACGCGGGCGCGGCGAGGATGGGGGGCGCAAAGGACGGAAAGCGAGGCTTGATTCCCGGCTTGGCGCTTGGCACTAGCGATGAACGATTTGCCGCGCGCGCCGCGCCATGCGACTTTTTCCCCCGCAGGGCGGGGGAAGGCCGGGAAGGGGGCGCCGTCTCGCCGCGGTTGACCTATCTGAAATTTGATTGCAGGTCCCGCTTTGATAAGGCATTGTGGAGCCAACCGAGGAGGCAGCGAGCTGATGAACCGACCGCGCGGACCGGTCCATATCGAACCCAAGGGCTGGGGCCGAGAGGTATGGATCGCCAACAATGAACTTTATTGCGGAAAAATTCTCGAGATCCGCAAAGGCAAGCGATGCTCTTTGCATTACCATAGCCTCAAGACCGAAACCTTCTACCTGCGAAGCGGCCGCATTAAGCTGCGTCTGAAGGAAAGCGCGCACGTGGAGACTATCGAGGAACTTGAGCTTCTGCCCGGCGACTGCATGGACGTAAGCCCGGGACTCGTGCATCAAATGGAAGCAATCGAGGATTCGGAGCTGTTCGAATTCTCTACGCAGCACTTCGAGACCGATTCATATCGTTTAGTGCGCGGCGATTAGACCCCGGCTTCGACGGATGGCCGGTGACCACCCCGCCTGGCCGCGTCTCCCAACTCCTTCCTCCGCCGCGCGGAGGAAGGTTGGGAAGGGGGGTCTCCCGCCACGACCCGGCACGTTCTCAATCTTTTACAATCCTCAATAATAAGCTCCGAGCCAGCCCGGCTCTCGACGAGTGCCACGGATGCGAAATCGAGGTTGGCCGAGCGCTCGGAGCAGACCAGGTCCTAATCGGGTGGGTGCTCAAAGAGAGCGGTCTCCCCTCAAAGAGCGGCCCGGCTCACTAGGCCGCGGATCGTTTGGCGCGCCGTACCCGCCGGTTGGTTCCGCAACCGAGTTTTCGGATTTTGGGTCAAATCTTCTGGTCGTGACGCTTCATCTGCTCGCACAACTCCGTGTTGCATGCTCGGGCCTTGCCATCGAACCTTCGCGCCTTGGCGTTGACGCGGTTGAGGGCGGCGGCTGTTAAAGATCAAGGTGAAGGCGCACGGCGTCTTCGGCCTTGCGCACAAGCGCGGGGCTGAGCCTGCCCAGCACGTTGCCGCGTAAGCGTTCCTTGGAGATGGTCCGAATCTGTTGAGCCTGAGCCTTAGAAGGTTTGGGCAGGTTGCTCTCCTTGGGCGAAAGCATAATTTCGAAAGGATAGACGCGGCTTACGTTGGAAGTGATGGGCAGGACGGTCACCGTGTTGCCCGCGCGGTTGTTCGCGTCGTTGCTCACGATCAGCACCGGGCGGCGTTTGTTGATCTGGGAGCCGACCGTGAGGTTCAAGTCGGCGTAGTAGATTTCACCACGCCTCATCGCCAAGTCCGTCCGCGGCCGTGTTCTCCCACTCCTTGTCGGACTCCGCACTAGCTTGCCGGTAAGCGGCCTCTAGCTCACGGCTCCTGAGGAGTCTAACCGCTTCCTCGAAAACCTGGGAACGGTTCAAGCCCCGTTTTTTTCGATAAGTCTCGACGAACCCGGCCAGCGAGTTGGGCAGCGAGGCGGAAAGCTTTGCCACGCTCATAGTAAAGCGTCCTACCAAAGGTAGGAATTAAGTTAGTATGTATGGTACGCCTCAGCCAGAAGCAAGTCAGAAAGCTACAAGCGTCCGGCGCTGTTCTAATCTTTTCAAAGTCGAAGCGTTTGCTGCGCGCAGCGTCCGGTCCGGTTGAAGCTACGTTGCGCGCGGCGGGTATCGGCACGCCGCTGCCTTAAATGTTCCGGCGATTGCCGCGGCCAGCTATGACGCGACTCCTTAACGTCGCAGATGCGCGCTTGAGGTCAAACCGGCCCGTATCCGGAACCGAATCGTAGACTACCCCTTTTGGCCGAATGTCGGCAGCTTTTGTCTAGGTCAGTTGCCAAGGTGTCCGGTCCGCGGCGGGCCACACCCGGCTTGCTCGAATAGCGGGCAATTGCCCGCGCCGTAATCGTTGACAGACCGCGAACGCTTGCTGTGCTAGGGCCCGCCTAGCTCCGTTTTTGGCACGGCCGGGCCTCTAAGATCGATTCCTAAGGTTGCCGGCGTCGTGGCTGGGAAGCCTTGTTGCGCAGCGTGCAATGGGCGTTGCGGCGGTTGTCTCATGTCCGGCTTCTTGTTATCTTTGCCGGCTTGCGGAAACGTCGTAGGGGGGACAGGCGCATTGGCACGCCCATTGCGCCACGTGACCGCACGGCTTAACATCAGCCGCATAATAGAGCCTGTTAGCCGTCGAAGAAATTAGCCGAGGCGAGGGTAAACTCACCTCAGCGAGGAGGCCGCGTCATGGCGGGCTTGCATAGCCGCGATTCAGAGCCCTGGCGCGTAGGCGTGCTTTTTTCACGCAGCGGATGCACGGCCGTCATCGAAGAGACCCAGCTACGGGCGACCTTGCTTGCGCTGGCGGAAATCAACGACTCGGGGGGCATCAATGACCGCGAAATAGTTCCGGTCATCTACGACCCGATGTCCGATCCAGCGACCTTTGCGTGTCATGCCAAGCGACTCATGGTTGAAGACAGTATCACCGCTATTTTCGGCTGCTACACCTCCAGCAGCCGAAAGGCCGTGATACCGGTGGTCGAGCGTCTCAACGGCCTGCTCTGGTATCCGACGCCTTACGAAGGCTTCGAATTTTCGCCCAACGTCATTTACACCGGACCCGCGCCCAATCAGAACAGCGTTGCCCTGTGCCGCTTCCTGATGGAACGCTACGGCAGGCGCTTTTACCTGATCGGCTCGGACTACGTCTACCCGCGCGAGTCCAACCGCATCATGCGTGAATTGGTGCGCAACAACGGGGGCGAAGTTTGCGGTGAGACCTATCTGAGCCTGCGCGCGCAGCATCGGGATTTCGTGCCGGTGTTGGGCGAGCTCAAACGCCTGCGGCCGGACGTGATTTTCTCGACCGTGGTTGGCGATTCCACAAGTTCTCTTTATCAAAGTTACATCGACGCAGGTCTCGAGCCCAAGGTGATGCCGATCGGGAGCCTGACGACGACCGAGGCGGAGGTCAGGGCGATGGGCGCGGACGCCGCCGAGGGGCATGTCACGGCCGCCTCCTATTTCCAATCGGTTTGCACCGAGCAAAATTCTTTTTTTGTCGCCAGATACAAGAAGCGGTATGGGGAGGACGAGCCGACCAACATGTGCGCCGAAGCCGCCTATTTCCAGGTTCATATCTTCGCCAAGGCCCTGGCGCAGACGGATTCGCTCGACACCGACACTCTGCGTCCGGTGGTGCTGGGCACGGAATTCGACGCGCCGCAAGGCAAGGTTTGCGTCAACGAGACCTACGCTCACACCGATCTGTGGACGCGCATCGGGCGCGTGGACAGCCGTGGCGGGTTCGAGATTATCGAGGAATCCTGCGCGCAGGTGAACGCCGACCCGTACTTGATCGGCTCGGGAAGGGCGCTGGCTTGCAGCTAAGGCGAGGCGCAGTTCGGCAATTCGGAACACGGGGAGCCAGGCGATGACTTCAGCAGAGCGCTCGCTGCGCGCAGAGTTTGCCAAACTCGACGCGCTGGTCGCCGTGCCGCGCGACGATGACGGAGAGTTCCTAGTCCGCGAGTTGCAGCGTGCGCGGGCGCGTGTACGCCATGTCTGGCCGCTTCCGGACCGGCTGCCCGAGGACACCGACATAATCTTTTGCGCCCTTGAGCCGGGGCTGCCCGAGCGAATACCGTGGGTGCCCGGCGAGCCGAAAGCGGCGCTGACCGTGGTCGTCGCGCCGGGAGCCGCGCCGGACCTCGGCCTGCTGGTCAACAGCGCACCGGACGCCGTGCTGCACCGGCCGATCACGAGCAACGGTGTGTTGGTCAGCCTGGCGCTGGCGCGCAGTCACTTTACCTACGACCGACGGCTGCGCTGGCGCATCAACAAGCTCGATGAGAGCCTTCGAGGGATGCGGGCGGTTGAACGGGCCAAGGAGATTCTGATGCGCACACGTCAGATGTGTGAAGAAGAGGCCTACCGGTTTATCCGCGGTCAGGCCATGAGGCGGCGCGCGCCGATTAGCGTTGTCGCGGCGGCGATAGTTGACTCACACGACATACTGAGCTAGGGGGTTGACTTACGCGAGATACTGCGCTAACTTAGCTCTGCCTCAGCTTAGCTGAGAGCAGCAGCGGCAACGGCGCCGCGCCAAAAATTCAGGGCAAAGACGCCCTTGTGACGCCATCTCGATGGGCGACACAAGGGCGTCTTTTTTTGCGCAAGTCGAACGCGGCGAGCCGCGAGCGTATGGCGGAAATGGCCGCCGGCTGTAGAAGAAGAGAATGGCTGTAGCTTGCGCGCAGTTGGTTGGAAAGCTCCGCCAACGCGTCGGCCCGGGCAGGCACGCTCAGGGTGGGCGTGATCGAGTCTGCTGACTAACGGTTAGGGTGTGAGCCCGATGACAATCGATGGAGGACAGATATGAGGCACGGAGACATTTCATCCAGCAAAGACTGTGTGGGCGTCGCTGTAGTGAACTACAAGATGCCGAGGTTACATACCAAGGTGGAGGTCCTCGAGAATGCCCGCCACATTGCCGAAATGATAGTGGGCATCAAGACCGGCCTGCCCGGGATGGACCTGATAATTTTCCCCGAGTACAGCACCCACGGCATCATGTACGACCAAAAGGAGATGATGGAGACCGCTTCCGTCGTTCCTGGCGAAGAGACCAACATTTTCGCCGCGGCCTGCCGCAAGGCCAACACCTGGGGCGTTTTCTCGCTTACCGGCGAGCGGCACGAGGAGCATCCGAAAAAGGCCCCGTACAACACGCTCATGCTGATGAATAACAGGGGCGAAATCGTCCAGAAGTACCACAAGATCAATCCCTGGTGTCCCATCGAAGGCTGGTATCCCGGCAACTGCACGTACGTCTCGGAAGGCCCCAAGGGGCTCAAGATAAGTCTCATCGTTTGTGACGACGGCAACTACCCGGAAATCTGGCGCGACTGCGCGATGCGCGGGGCCGAACTCATCGTGCGCTGCCAGGGGTATATGTATCCGGCCAAGGAACAGCAGATTTTAGTCGCCAAGGCGATGGCCTGGATGAACAACTCCTACGTCGCCGTGGCCAACGCTGCCGGTTTCGACGGGGTGTACTCGTATTTCGGCCATTCGGCCATCGTCGGCTTTGACGGGCGGACCCTGGCGGAGTGCGCCGAGGAGGAAAACGGCGTGCAGTATGCCGAGTTGTCGGTGTCAACTATCCGCGATGCGCGCAAAAACTGGCAGTCGCAGAACCACCTGTTCAAGCTTCTGCACCGCGGCTATACCGGGAAGATACTCTCGGAGGAAAGCTCGCTCGGCGTGGCCGAATGCCCGTTTGAGTTTTACCGCACCTGGGTAACCGACCCGGAAAAGGCCCGCAAGCAGGTCGAAAGCTTCACGCGCGAGACCGCCGGAACCCCGGAGTGCGAGATCGCGGGAATCCCGGCCAGAGCGGCCTGAGTTTACGGACAATGGTTCGCCAATCACACGGGGACTGAATTAATGAACTGGGGGAGCGGGTAGTTGGCTATGGGCAGGGCGGTACGGAAAAGGCCTTCAAGAACGCAGAAAGAAAGTAGCGAATCACCGAACACGAGGAGACGGACGATGCCTAGCGCAGGAAACTCCCTGCTTGAAAAACGAAAATTGGATGCACTGAAACGGGGAATCCACCGGATTGGCGAAAAAAAGGCGACTCCGCCTTTTTCGATCCACGTCGTGGGAATCGGCAAGGCGGGTGCCGAGGTAATTGCACAGATTTTGAGGGATTCGTCGGACAGCGGCTTTCCGGGAGAAGCGCGGTTCACGGCGCTGGCGGTTGACATCGGCGACCAGTACCTGAAACCACTGCGGGAACTGGCTGCAAAGTCTCCGGTCGATCGCCTTCAACTGGAAACCGTAGCGCTAGAGGTGCCGGCGAAGGACGATTTTTTCGCGACGCTTCGCAGGTATCGAGAGTTCCTGAAGCTCGAGTACCCACGATACTATTGGAATCCTAATTACGAAGCGTGGGTTCCCTCGAGCATCGTCTTGCCTCGAGCGGGGGAGCACTTTTCCCGCGCGGTGGCCAAAGGTATCTATGGCCGAGCGTACTACGATGGCGACCGACCGATGGAGCAGGCCCTGCGACGATTTGGCGAAAGCGTGGACGCTACTCACACTCAGGCCGTAGTGTGTATAGTGTCAGGCTTGGGCGGGGGGACTGGAAGTGGAGTGCTAGTTGACTTGGCGCGCCATCTGACGAACGTGGTTTTCGGACGGAGGATCCCCGTCGTTGGTATCGGGATTGCCCCGTGTGAAGGTGACGCGTCTGAGCACCGCGGCTCACGCCTGTTCCCAGTGCTCAACGAGTTGGATTGTCTGTGCGATCAGGAAAACAACCAGGGCGTCATGACGGTCTGGGGCGATCTCTACCGCAATCCTTTCACCGCGGGGTTTCTCATAGTCCCTGAGCAACCGGCTTGGCAGGCGACGAAGAATCTGGATGCCACGCATAAGCGCGTGGATGAAGAAGTGGCGACGTTCCTGACCGGCAACAAAGGAGTCAATCTGTTGGAGACGCTACAGCTCTTGAACTGGGTAGGTGCGCCGCCGACTCAGCATTCTGCCGCCCGCACCCAGTATGGTGCGCGATGGACTCATATTTTGGGATTCGTCGACGTTGATGGCGGCATTAAAGGCGGACAGGAGTTGCGACAGCAGCTCGGACTACGCCCAAGTTACAAGGTTGATTTTCTCGAGATGCGTACCTCCGACCCTGCCGACAAGAAGGCACAAGGAGTTGGACAGACGCTGGGAAACGTGTTTTCGCCGTCGGCCGAACCCGAGATCGTTGGCGGTGGCAGGAAGGGTTCGCTCCAGTTTGTATTACCATGTGCTGCTAAAATCAATCTGGACCTGTTCTTCCAAGCTCGCGCCGCGTACGACCGCAAATCCTGGGACGAGCGATTGCTCGACCATTCAATGTTGCTCGAACTAGGTGTGATGCTCTGTGAGCCGGCTATTAGATTCGAAGGGATGGCGGGTGAGTGCATATGGGGCTGTGCCTGTTGGGTAGTGGTGCCCTATAAGTCCATTCGCGGACCGCAAGAGGGGGCGGAAGCTGCGGCATAGATTTACGGAAAGATACGGCAGAAATCCTTCTGACCAAGGAGATTAATTATGCCTCTGGACTGGGCGCAGGTGAGAAAGAAATACGGCAAGGGAGTAAGTATTCCCACCGTTGCGGGCGGCAAATCGTTGCAGATTACCGGTGCGGACGATGAGGCGATCCACATTAAATCACCTCTGTGGACCGCCAAACTGAGCCGCAATAACCTCGAAAAAGCCGTCGAACTAATCGAACAGGGAGTCATAGCACGCGAACCCGGCTTGTTTGTGGAAGATTACCGGGTTTACGTCGCCGACGAGCGCCCCACCTCGGCTGCGCACGTTCTGAAAGATCTGGGGTTTCTTGGAGAGGACAAGGGCTATCACGCGAGATGCTGAACGACGGACACTAGGAACGACGGCTCAGTCAAAAATCGAGACCATAGGGAGGTCGAACAAATGGCACAATCTTTATATCATAGCTCTTCCGGGCAACAGTCTCCTCACTGCGTGAACGTGGTGGGAATCGGTAGAACTGGTGCCGGCTACGTTGACGCACTGCTTCGAACGGGAGAGATCGAAGATTTTTTGGAAGACCCGCGCGCACGCTTTGCGGCTCTGATTGTGGACATCGGCAAACAAGATATGCAGCAGGCGATAGATTATGCCGCGGGCTTCAAGGACCGGCTGCGATCGAGAAATATTCCAGTGGAACGGTTTCATTTTGAAGCGGTGCCGCTTGAAGTCCCTGACCGAAATGAATTGTTCGGAACCTTACGCCGCTACCGCGAGTTCCTAAAACTCGAATATCCCCGCTACTACTGGAATCCCAATTATGAAGCTTGGCTACCAGGCGATACCAAGGTTCCGGCAGCCGGTGAACATTTCCCCCGCGCCGTGGCCAAGGCCATTTATGGCCGAGCATACTACGACGGCGACCGACCCCTAGACGGCGCCTTGACACGGTTCGCCGCGCACGTGCAGGGCGCAACTCTTCCATCGATGGTCTTGGTCTGCTTTGGTCTGGGAGGGGGCACCGGCAGCGGCATAGCGGTCGACCTCGCGCGCCATTTGTCGAACATCAAACTTGGCCGGCGCATACCAGTGATCGGAGTTGGCCAGCTCCCCTGCAGTGGAGACGCCGAGATCTACCGAGGCAGCAGCATTTTCCCCGCGCTTAATGAAATCGACTGCATGCTGGACGATGACAAGAACCAGGGAGTCATCACGGTCTGGGGGGACCTTTATCGCAGCCCGTTCACGGGGGGCTTTTTTGTCAATGCGACGGAGCATTCATATCAGCGCCTGCATTATTACACGAAAGCAGGCGACCCTGATGTGCGCAAGAAGATCCAACTTCAGGTGACCAACAAGTTCGTGCAGGATGCATTTTCGCGATTCGCCGTCCGCGATGAGGGGCGCGCTCTATTCCGAGCGTTGCGTCCGGCCGGTTTCACTGGGGCACCACACGAAAGGGTGAGCGGAAAATCGCGCAACTGGACGTTATACTATTTAGCGAAGCTCAGCCATCCAGGTGTGCAGGTTCTACCCGGCGAACCGCTAAGCAAGTGGCACAAGGTTCTCGGCCAGTGGGTCGAGCATATCTCTGACTATTCACCGGTCAATCAGGAGTTCCGAACCGATTTTGCCGAGCTTCATGCTTACGCGCCACGCGAGATCGGACACGACTACCTTGACCAAATGCTCAAAGACAAGGTCACCTCGCAGTTTCTGGTGCCCGGAGACGATTCCTCACTGGTCATTGAGGACTTCGAGTTCTTCGACGAACTGACCTCGTACTGCGACATTATTCTGCCGGGTGCGGCAAAAACAGACCTGAACGTCTTCTGGCAGAGCCGCGACTTGTACGACAAAAAATCCTGGGAAGAAAAACTGCTGGATCATTCCTGGTTACTTGAGTTGGGCGTGCTGTTGTCGGAACCGGCGATCCGGTTCGAAGGGATGGCGGGCGAGTGCCTATGGGGCTGCGCTTGCTGGGTGGTGGTTCCCTATGACCAGATGCGAGGCGAGAAGCTTCCGCCGCCGAATCGCAAATTAATTCTTGAACAGGGTATTGCCGCGATGACAAGGACGGTCGTCGCTACGCCATAACTGTTCCGGGGAAAGCCGTTAGCTGTGCCAAGCCGCCGACGGCTTTCATTCCACGAAAGGGGTGAGGGTGACGACGCCCCGCGGAGTTGCGCTCACCCCCGGGTGACCGAAGCATGAGTCAGCAGAGCTATATGCGAGGTCAGCGAGTTGACCATCGGATTCCGGTCACGGTTGTAACCGGGTTTCTAGGGTCGGGTAAAACGACCTTGGTCAACCACATCCTCAGCGCTAGGCACGGTCAGAAGGTTGCTGTCATCGTAAATGAGTTCGGTCAAGTTAGTATTGATGGCCAGCTTGTCGTTCGTGACGAGAATGAGCAGCTTATCGAATTCAACAATGGCTGCCTCTGTTGCACGGTGCGGGGCGATCTGATCGCGACCTTGGGACGACTAACCCAGCGGGCTGGTCAGCTCGACGGGATTCTGATCGAAACCACAGGGCTGGCGGATCCCGCGCCGGTGGCCTCGACCTTCTTTGTTTCTAACGAGGTCAAATCGGCCATCCGACTTGATTCGTTCATTACCGTCGTTGACCCGGTTAACTTGGAACACAATCTGCGCAGCAACGAAGCCGTCGAGCAAATCGCCTTCGCGGATATCATTCTGATTAACAAGATTGACTTGGCTTCCGCCGCGGACCTGGAGCGCGTGGAGAGAAAAATCCGGACGTTCAATCCGATGGCGACGATTCATCACACGTGCCAAGGAGTGGTCGATCTCAGTTTGATCATTGACACGGGCGCCTTCGAGTTGGAGGCGAAACTTCAGGTCGATCCTACCTTTCTGGACAACTTGCAGCATCAGCATGATCTATCGGTCGGCTCCTTCGTAGTTTATGAGGAGCGACCCGTCGACATCAATAAGTTTATGCTGTGGATGCAGTCGGTCCTTGCCGAGAACGGCCAAGACGTCTATCGGACTAAGGGTTTGTTTTATGCTAGAGGGTTCCCAGAGCGCTTGGTCTTCCAGAGTGTTCGGATGCTTACCTCTATGCGGCCGGATCGCGTTTGGCGGCCCAGCGAACGGAAACGCACAGAGTTTGTGGTGATAGGCCGCAGCCTGGATCGCGCCGCGTTCCAGCAAGGTTTAGCAGCGTGTGTCGCGACTTGAAGCGTGGTCCTGCTGCGGGACATCTTGGGGAGTCGCGCAACGATGACTTTTGAAATGGCGGCTTCCGAAACGTCCAGCGACGCTCGGCGAGGTTCCTCGAGGAGGCTCCCTGGCGACCCTCCGTATATTTATGAAGCTCACGTGTTCTGTTGCATAAACGAACGCCCTGACGGCCACTTGCGAGGCTGCTGTGCGGGCAAAGGCGCGCGGCAACTCTGCGATTACATGTGCAGGCGTGCGATGGCGCTTGGCCTCACCCAGGGGACTTGCCGAATACGGATCAATCACGCTGGCTGCCTTAATCTTTGTGAATTCGGACCCGTGATGATCGTTTATCCTGAAGGTGTGGCTTATTCCTACCGTAGCGATGAGGATATCGAGGAGATACTACGCAAGCATTTGATACTGGGAAGGCGCGTTGAGCATCTAGTTCTCCGCATCGACCCGGGCAAGCTTCACTGACCAGTCTGGAAGGATGAGGCGCCATGTACATCGATAGCCGAATCCAGCTATTTGATTCGATCGCGTGGACGGACATCGCGACTCATACTTACGAGCGGGTATCGCGCACGAGATGGCGTGTCAAGATCCGCCTTGTGTGTGGCGCTGAGATGATATTGGAAAACATACCTGACGACCTCATCCAATGTCTTGTGGTCGGGGCTTTCAATTCCGGGAAGTCATTCGACACTAACATTACAAGCGGCGTCGCGATGGATAAAGCCCGGTTTCCAAACCCGGCGGGTACCTGGTCGGAGATCCAGAATGTTATCCTGGCGGGCGCCGCACAAGTGAGCAGCTGAAATCCGCATATGGAAACGCTGTGTGGTTCTTCTGGGCGAAGGACTTTGAAATCCAAAGCCGCCGTACCCGCGGGTTCGGGCGGAACGGATGAACTTGGTTTGAGCTCGATCTCGCAGTCAACCTCGCCACCGCGTTTGAAGCTGCTGGTGGGGGGGCTCGTTCTGTTCAATTTGTTGAGTTGGATAGTGTTCGCGGTGGTGGGGCGCGCCTACCACAGCATGCTCTGGACAGGGGTGCTGGCGTATTCCCTCGGTTTGCAGCATGCGTTCGATGCCGATCACATTGCAGCGATCGATAATGTTACGCGCAAACTTCGACAGGACGGCCAGAGGCCCGTCGCCGTTGGGTTCTTCTTCGCGTTAGGGCATTCCGTGGTTGTCTATGTGCTTTCGCTGGGCTTAGTAATGCTGGTAAGTGGGCCTTTTGGCATGGGGCGCTCGGCGCAAGCACTTGGCTATCTTATTAGTCGCGTGGCCTCGGCCGGTTTTTTGACGATCATCGGGCTTCTCAATCTCGTGGTCGTACGGCATCTTTGGCTGCAGTTGCGCGCGAACCAGGGCAATTCGAGCCGCACGGCCACTGTGGCGCACGCAGCCAAAGCGACGGCGCTGAGCGGAGCCTACGGCCGCCTGGTGCTTTTTTTCCAACGCCATATCGACGCGAGCTGGAAGATGCTTCTGGTTGGCATGCTCTTCGCCGTCGGGTTCGATACGGCCTCCGAAGCTGCGCTTTTTGGCGTATCCACTGCCACTGCGGCCGGCCAGCACATCGCGTTGTGGGCGGTAATGCTGCTGCCGCTGCTCTTCGCAGCGGGGATGACCCTAGTAGACAGCGCCGACGGGATTCTGATGGCAAAAGCGTACGATTGGGCGAGTGGTGACATAAACGCCAAACTCATTTTCAACCTCACCATCACGTGGATGTCTGTGTTAGTGGCTTTCAGTGTGGCCGGGATCGAGTGGCTGCAGCTCTTCAGCCACCGATTGCAACTGACGGGCCCCATCTGGACCGCGGTCATAGAATTGAACTTCGAGACACTCGGGTTCTTTATTGTAGGTCTGATGCTCACTACGTGGGCCGTGGCGGCGCTTTACTGTAAGCGCAGCCGAGTCCCCTCAGCATTCACGGAATTGTCCACTGGGGCAATCGAGACTGAATACGATAGGTAAGCCGACGAAACCGTTAACTTTCCGGATAGTGTCAACGATTAGCGGCAGGATCCCAAGCGAGTTGACAGTTGGCAGGCAGTTGAGAAAACGAGCGACTCGTGAACCTGTTCTGCCTTGGCGAGGGCACTAAGGTGAGTGCTGTTTTAGTATCTATCCTGGCAATAGATGCTGCCTTTGCCTTGGTCGAGATGACCTAAGCGAGCAGCGCATGCATAGTGGGGAACGGCATGGCCAATTACACGCGCCGCACGACGGCCGTCATAGGAACTCTTTTGTAGCTGTTGTTTTGTTAAACGCAATAGTGGCCCTCAGACAAGACGTCTCACGGTTAGGACATGGGCAGATGACCGCGTGTTTAACCGCGCCTTGCGCGACGTTGGCGACGGTGGCGGACACGCACCTTACGCCGCCTTGACTCGGTTGGGAAAGACGTGAGGGCTGCAATCGCAAGCTCTTCATCTTGAAAACCGGACTTTCCGAATCTCTTATGGCCATGCGCTTCCACAATCTGCCGCGCCGCATCATTAGTTCCTTGCGCAGCGCATCCATCGGCGGGGGTTGAGCTTCTCGGTCGGAGATCGACGCGCCAACCATGACCTCCTTTGGGTACCTTTCCAAACCGCTCTTCAACGCTATCCTCATTGGACCGTGATGCGTTATAATTTCGTCGCTACGCCGAACAAGGGAGGCGATTTATGGTTCCACTGGATTGGAACATGGTGAAAGAGAAGTACAAGCCAGGTACCAAAGTTCGCCACATAGTTGGGTCACGGGCTTTCGAGATCCTCAGGGTAACTGAGGAAGCGATTTACTTCAAATGGGGCGCTGTCCCCGAAGGAGCAATACATCGTTCTCATCTTGAACGAATCGTGGAGCTGATCGAAGAGGGGGTTGTGCGCCCTGACCAAGTGACACTTACGAGCGACTACAGGACCTTAGTCTCTGACGAGCGCCCGACCACAGCGATCGGCGTTCTCAAGGACCTCGGGTACGTTCGATAACGCGCTGCCGTTCACGGAGATTCGGGGGTGCCACTAAACAATCGATACACTGCGGATTCTGGATTCAACAGTACGAGGTTTGCCAAAGACGGCAGATACACTGGCCATGGTGAACATTTTAGACGGCCTCAACTCGATGCCTTGGGTGTCATTGGGACGACTGCCCAATGGTTGGGTGATCGAACTAGCGCAGATTCCACCAAGAGATAAATTTAAATATTCGTATGACTTGTGGTCGAACGGTCTTGCCTTCGAGGCCTTCGGTATCGCAAGGACGTACAAGGCAACTATTCGAGCCGCCGGTTACGGCGATGGGTTATGGCTCCTCAACTTCGACACCCAAGGAAGACTCCTTAACGCATCGTACACCGGTGCTCGGTGGGGTCCGTTTGAAATCTCGGCGCCGACGCAAGATTTCAGCCTGCTTGCTTATCCTCGCTATCGCCCGGAAATACACCGTCTGATCGGCGGGACGTGGCTACGAGCAAAGTGGATCGATAAGTACGAGAGTAGCCACCTAACGTATCGCCTCGAAATCGTGGAAGCGCAAGATGCCCTCTATCAAGCCGCCATGCGTACTTTGGACGACTTCGTCAGGGCTTTATCTGCCATGAATACGCAGCAAAACGACCCATTGACCGAACGCCTTCTCGACGCGTTCCGAAAGTTGCCCCTCAGGACGCATACCGAATTGGACGCGGAGGCGGCAAGATTTCACGAGATACTCGGAATCAGCGGCCACATCCCCGTGGAACCCCCCGAGCTGGCCCTCGACCATTACCACGCCATCCCGCTCAAGGTTCAAGATGGATGCGGAGGTCTTTGTACATTTTGTAGCTTGTACGGGCGGAAGATCCGAATCGCTCCGGTGGAGCTGGTCTTTCGTCAGATTGACTTGATGGCCGAATACTTAGGTGAAGAATTGGATCACTTTACCAAGGTTGCCTTACTGCAAGGTGATGCCCTCGTTGTTCCCCCCGAAACCCTCGCCCGAGAGCTCGAGTACGCAAGGGAGAAGTTTGCGCTCAGTTCATCCTCAGCGTTCGCTCACGCCTTCGCAAAGGCCACAACGGTGGCACGGGCACCAGTACCCCAACTAGTGAACCTCAAGAAGAGAGGTTTGCTCCACGTCAACCTCGGTCTCGAAAGCGGTTGTCAAGATGTCCTTAACCTGGTGAAAAAAGGCCAGGAACTCAGCGAATTCCACGGCGCCGTATCTGCCCTCTGCGAAGCCGGGATCGGCGTAAGCGTCAACATCATCCTTGGAGTGGGCGGCCTAAAATTCAAGGAGCGACACGTCCAAGAGACCGTTGAGTTCGTGCGAAGCCTTCCCAGTGCCGTTACTGTTTTCTACTCACCTCTCCAGATCGCCTCTACTTCATACTATGTTCGAAACCAGGAATCTAGCTTCGGCAGATTGTCGGACAGCGACATGATCGAGCAAGAAAACGTCTTTCAGAGAGAGCTTGGCGCCTATAAGTATCTATTTGTCCCTATCTAGCAGGCTTCTCACAAATACCATTTGAGCAGGATGAGGGCGGCCCTACCGTTAGAGCGGGAGCAACCTACAGGCAGCTCGGCCAGGCTTTCTCGCCTCCCTCGCCGTCGCGACGGCACGTCGAAATTTTCGCGCCCAACGCGGAGGTCGCGAGGACCTTGGTTAGCAACCAGCGTCGAATTCAGCCCGGCCGTGATCGGCCTCGGCGGGCAAGGTCAATTGATTTTGTCGAGGCCTTTGGTGCCGGGTCTTCTCAGAAGTGAGACCCTTGAGCGTGGCGCTATCAAATTTCCGCCCTCGAGCGGCGCCCTGGCCCTGACCGATCGCATAGGCGATCCTCGGACTCGATGCCGAGTCGCCCAAAGGAGCCCGGCTCTCGAATGTTGTACCAACGCTCCCGGCGGAGGATTGTACGGCGAGGTCTCACCTCGGGAGCATATCATCCGCGCTTTTAGGAAGATCTCGACCTTTAGCTGATTGGACTGAGGCTTTTGGCACGAAAAGAGGACGAAGGGCTTGCATTTCCTGCCGCCACAAGGTGAAGATATTCGAGACTGACTTTTCGGTCAGGCTTGCGCGGGAAGTCGGCTCGAATCTGATTCTAGAGCGCGGAGGAGGGCATGGACGAGGTGAATTTAGGTCCAACCGTCAGTATGCAGGCGGCTTTGCGACACGGGCCTTATTCGACCGAAGTGTTTGAGGCGGTTCTCAGCGTTAACACGCGCCACGGGCTCGAATTTATCGACTTGACCGGCCATATAAACGCCTGTTTGCTCGAACACCGCGTGCGCACCGGCCAGGTGGTCGTTTTTTCTCTCCACACTACGGCGGCAATTAAGATCAACGAGGCCGAGGATTTGCTGCTGGAGGATTTCAAGCGTTTGTTGCTTCGGCTCTGTCCACCGGACCGCAACTACGCTCATAATGATCTTCGCCGGCGCAAGCCGCCGATCGCGCCTGACGAGCGTGCCAACGGCCATTCCCATTGCATGCACCTTCTTTTGCCCACCAGCGAAACGATTCCCGTGAGCGACGGTCGTCTCGCGCTGGGCACCTGGCAGCGTGTGTTCTTGGTCGAGCTGGACGGTCCGCGCCAGCGTCAGATAAGCTTGCGTCTCATCAGTTATAAACTTGCCGGCCATGGCGAGGGGCCCAAGCCGATTCAGCTCAATGGTCAACGGCCCCTTTCGAGCAACAACGGCTTTGGCGAGCGTAGCGCGTAAAGACGCTAGCTTCTAGCTTCACACCCGGCTGACACGCTAAGGGGCAGCAGCATCAAGCACCTAATCTTCCACCTCCCGTGAAAAGAGCCTGCTTTTGTACCGGCGTGCTCCGGGTTGGGTCCCGTCGCAGCGCGGCCGATGTCCCCTCGTAAGAAGCGGCGAAGGCGCCGGGGTGGGCCGGATGAAGGCTGATTCCTGCCGGTATTCCAGCGGCGCTAGATTTAGTGCACAATGACGGAATAAAATTTGCGGATGGGTTACAAGAGAAACTTGCCTGTCATGAATGGATGTTCGGATCGTCGAGTCGTCGTCACCGGCATGGGTCTGGTGACGCCTTTGGGCACCGGCCTTGAGCGAAATTGGGAAGCCCTGATGGCTGGCCGGTCCGGCCTCGGCCGCATCACGCGGTTCGACGTCACCGGATTCCCGGTTCAGATAGCGGGCGAGGTCCGCGACTTCAACCCGGAGGACTGGATTGACAAGCGCGACATCAAAAAGATGGACCTGTTCATCCAGTATGCAGTCGCCTCCGCCGAACAGGCGATGAGGCAGTCCGGGTTCAAGATTACCGAGGACAATGCGGAGCAGGTGGGCGTCATCATCGGAGTCGGGATCGGCGGCCTGTGCACGATCGAGGAATGCCATAAAATGTTCCTACGCGAGGGCGGCCGCCGCGTGAGCCCTTTTTTCATCCCGCGGCTGATTGGCAATCTGGCGCCCGGGCAGATCGGAATTCGATACGGAGCCAAGGGAATAAATCTTACTACCACCAGCGCGTGCGCCTCCGGCAGCCATGCCATCGGCGAGGCCTACCGGATGATCCGCATGGGCTATCTTGACGCGGTCATCACGGGGGGCGCCGAGGCGGCGCTGACGCCGCTCGGCTTGTGCGGCTTTGCCTCGATGCGAGCGCTCTCCGAGCGCAACGACGATCCCGAGCACGCCAGTCGGCCGTTCGAGCGCGATCGCGACGGGTTCGTGATGGCGGAAGGCGCCGGCGCGCTGGTGCTCGAGGAGTGCGAAAGCGCGATCGCGCGAGGCGCGAACATTCTGGCCGAGCTGATTGGGTATGGCTCCAACGCCGACGCCTACCATATCACTGCGCCCTCTCCCGACGGCGAAGGGGCTGCTCGATGCATGCGCATGTGCCTGGAAGACGGCGGCGTCGACCCCGATGAGGTCGACTATATCAACGCTCATGCCACTTCGACCCCTCAGGGAGACCTTGCGGAAACCATGGCGATCAAAACCGTTTTCGGCGAGCGGGCGCCGCAAATCCCGATTAGCTCGACCAAGTCGATGACCGGCCACACCCTGGGCGCCGCCGGCGCAGTGGAGTCGGTCTACACCTTAATGGCGATCAAACGCGCAATGATTCCACCGACCATTAACTATTACAACCTGGACCCACGATGCGACCTCGACTATGTGCCGAATACCCCTCGTCCGGGCAAAATTCGCGTGGCGCTGAACAACTCGTTCGGCTTTGGTGGAACCAACACCACGCTGGCCTTTCGCGCCTTTGAACCGCTGACCGCGAACTGAGGCGAAAGCTCGAATGGGTTCACGAATCGTCAGCACTGGGCGCGCGGTTCCCCCGACGTGTATCTCCAACCGCGACCTCGAACGCCGCCTGGACACCTCGCATGAGTGGATTTGCTCACGAACCGGAATTATACGGCGCCATGTCCTGCGCGACGGCGAATCATTGGTCGATTTCGCGGCCGAAGCGAGCCGGCAAGCTTTGCAGCGCGCCGGCATGGAAGCCGGCGACCTTGACGCTATCGTAGCCGGCACGGTTTCTTCCGAGTACGCCTTTCCTTCCTTCGCATGCCAAGTGCAGCGGGCGCTTGGCGCTCCGACCGTCCCGGCATTGGACGTTGCTGCCGCCTGCTCCGGATTTGTTTACGCCTTGGCGGTAGCCGACGGCATTATGCGCGCCGGCGACTGGAGGCGTGCGTTGGTGGTCGGAGCGGATGCGCTGTCGACCATGGTCAATTGGCGCGACCGGTCGACCGCGGTTTTGTTCGGCGACGGCGCCGGAGCGGTGGTGATGGTCTCGGAACCGGGGCCGCGCGGGGTGCTTAAGAGCATTTTGCGCTCATCGGGCGAAATGTGGGATTTGCTCTCCGTGCGCGCTACCGGCCAGCGGGGCGCGATCGACGCTGCAAGCGTTCGCGACCCGCGCGACGCGATACAGATGCGCGGACCCGAGCTGTTCAGAATCGCCGTCAAAAGCATGGAGGACGTTACCCGCGAGGTCGCCGAAGGCGCCGGTGTAAGCTTAAACGATATCTCGCTGGTCGTCCCGCACCAGGCAAACTTGCGGATTATCAACGCGATGATGGAGCGCCTGGGCATAGACCAGGAAAAAGTCTTCACCAATATCGACCGCTACGGTAATACGTCCGCCGCCTCCGTCCCGATCGCTCTGGACGAAGCCGTGGAAGCTAACCGGCTGCAGAGCAACGACCTCGTGCTAATCAACGCCTGCGGCGGCGGATTGACTTGGGGCGCCAACCTGGTCCGTTGGTAGCTTGCCCCGGCGGGCAGGCGGTCGCGTCTCGCGCGGCAAGCCGGAGATGGTTGCAAGAGCGAACCGGCTGCGCCTTCAGCGCTAGGCCGTGAGGCGGCGGCGCGGCGGTAATCCGATTATCCTAAGCGCGATCGGTCGAGCGCGCCCCCGCGGTCCGCAGCCGTTAGGCGAGGGCCGCGCCGGACCCGGCGACCCCGCAGTCGGCCGCACCGCGCCGGGATTGAGCGGGCAACAATGCCGCAAAACAACCGAGCACCGTCCGACGGGTTGCCTTCGCCTTCCGCGATAGTCGCGGGCTTGCTCGCACACCGCCTAATTATCGTCGTCGGCAAGGGCGGCGTGGGCAAGACCACGTTGAGCGCGGCGCTCGCGCTTCGCGCCGCTGAAAACGGCCTAGACACGGTCGCGGCCGAAACCGACAGACGGGCGCCGTTGGCAGCGCTATTCGGTCGCGGGCCGTCCCTCGGGCCGCTTGAAGTCAACCGACGGCTGGCAGTTGTGGTTCTGGACGGCCGGCGCGCGCTCGAAGAGTATTTGCGTCTGACGCTTCCGTTCGGTTCGCTCCTGGACGCTATCTTTTCGACCAAGCTTTATGAGCATTTCGTCGCCGCCGCCCCGGGTTTACGCGAACTGATGATGCTCGGCAAGGTCTACTACGGAATGGAACGTTGTCCGCAGGACGAGCGCTGGGAGACCGCAGTGCTTGACGCGCCTTCGACCGGCCAAGCGCTGGGTCTCCTGCGCATGCCGTTTAGCGCTCGCCAGACGTTTTCCGGCGGGGTAGTCGGGCGTGAGGCCGAAAATATCGGCCGCCTCTTACAAGACCCGCGCTCCACGTGCGCGGCGTTGGTCTCCACGCCCGACCATCTGTCGGTCAAGGAAACGCTGGACAACGCGGCGGCGCTCAAGAGCCTGGGTGTTAAAATCGGCGCCGTCATTCTCAACCGCTTTAGACCGGCCACATTTAATGCCGGCGACCTGAGGCAGTTGATGCTGCGCGCCTCACGCAGCCGTCGGTTGCGCTACCCCGAGCACATTTCCAGACTTGCGCTGGCGGAGATCCAGCGAGCCGCGCAGTCGTCCCACGCGCTCAATTCGCTGGTAAACCGCATCAACGCTCCGGTCCTCGTGATCCAGGTTTACGACCGACTGCACGGCTTTGCTCTGGTGAAACATCTTTGCGCAAGCTTTGACCCCGATGCCTTGGAGCAAGAAGTGTTCGCGGACACGCAAGCCCCTCGCGCTTGAGCGGAAAGCCTCGCTTGCCGGCCAAGGAGCCGGTTTTGTAGCGTGGCGACGTGGGGGTCAGCCTTTCGAGCGCTGGCGTACAGAGCGCTCTCCGGCTCACTCGGCGGCGCGACATCGGGTCGGAATGCCGGTCAGCACAATATGCTTTCGCGGCGCGCTCAAATAAGGGAGACCCCAACCCTGCCGCGGGACGGAGAGCTTCGGTCTCGACGTTCTCTCCAGCAACGCCGTCGGCTTCAGCAAAGTGGTTGACTGAAAAGTACTGATGCAGGGAAACGGCAGGCGTCACGGCCGCTTGATAAAATTGCCACCGCACGGCGAGGGCTTCAAGAAATGGTAATGCTAGACGGTATCGATCACGTCGTTTTAACCGTCAACGACATCGACGCAACCTGCGCCTTTTATAAGACGGTCCTCGGCATGGAAGAGATAACCTTTGGCCAGGGACGCAAAGCCCTTCGCTTCGGTGCGCAAAAAATCAACCTTCATCAGAGGGGCAAAGAATTCGAGCCGAAAGCGCTCAGGCCAATGCCCGGAGCAATTGATGTCTGCTTCGTCACTTCGACGCCCCTGGAAGAGGTGCTGCGCCACTTAGCCGAGCATCAGGTGAAGATCGAGCAGGGGCCGGTTGAACGCGACGGAGCCACGGCAAAGCTCAGATCGGTCTATATTCGAGACCCGGACGGAAACTTACTCGAAATCAGTAACGAGCTGCCGCGCCGTTGAGCGCCGCTCGCTCCCGGCCATTGAAGCTTTTGACTGCCGACACCCTGCCACCGTGGCAAATCGCGATGAGCAAAGCCGCGACGACCGCCGGCGACGGTCCAAGCAAGAAGATCAGGTCTGAATCAAGACGGCCGCCGAGCACGCGTGGACAGGTTTTTAGCGTCCTGCCTGGTGAATCTCATCGACAAACTGCTCAACCGCGTGCGCCAAGTGCTCGGGTTGTTCCAGAAGAACGTGATGGTGAGCTTGTGGAGTTTCGACCAGCCGGGCAAGCGGATTCGCCTCCAGCGCAAGGGCGCAAGCCGGCTTGGTCATGACGGAGCTGAGCGCGCCGCGCACTAACAAGAGCGGACGTTTAACCAGGCCGATAGCGTCGAGCACGTTTAGGCCGTCGCCGCCGAAAAAGCTTTCGCGGTCAAATTTCATCGAGTAAAGTCCGTCGCCGGTAATGCCCAGGCTTTTTTCAGCTATGAACGCCAGGCGCTCGTGCGGGATATCGCCCTGATGGGGTATCAGGCGAAATCTTTGCTTGGCGGTGATAAGGTTGGGGTAGTTTACCGTCGGCAGGCTCCTAAGCCGACGCACGAAGCGGCCGCGCCTTTCGCTCGATACGATCGCCACATCGACCACCGCCACCCCCGCCGCAAGCTGCGGGTATTTGCAGGCGAAGGCGATTGTAACGAGTCCCCCCATACTGTGCCCAACAATCACCGGCGCACGCAGACCCAAGTCGAGGATAAGCCGGCGCACGTCCTGCGCGTAGTCGGCGGGCTGGTAGGCCGGCGGGCGCACCCATCCGCTGTCGCCATGGCCGCGCAGATCAATCGCGACGAGACGCATGCCAACGCCGACCGCGTCAGCGAACGGATACCACCACCAGGCATTAGCCGCATTACCGTGAAGCAGCACGACTTCGCGCTCGGCCCCTTCGTTCCATTCGAGGTAATGCAACTGCGGATTACCTTGCGAAATTCGGCTTTTCGGCGCCTTCATCTAGGGACACCACGTACGACAGTTACCGCGACGGCCCGACTGCGGACGACGCCCCGGCCCTGCCCATGCGCACCTGACAGGCACCCGAGCGTGCCGTCAGATAGAGGCAACACTCGTAAGCTTCGCCGATCGTACTTTGCCATGGCCATTTTTTGTGCCACGATTTCATCTGACTCTTGATTCGTACTTTTCATGTCACGTCGATCTTCACTAATCGTCCTAGGCTTGGCTGCGGCCGCCGTGCTGATGCCTTGCTTCACACTCCATGCGCAGGACGCTAATGAAGGCAAGGCGCGCGCCCTGATTGATTCGGCGATTCAAATGACCGACAGCGATCAAGCGGTTAAACTTCTGTGGCAGGCAACGGACATCGACCCCCGCCTAACAGATTCGTATCTTTATCTAGGGCTTTACTATAATTCGCGGGAGAATTTTCCCAAGGTGGTAGAGGTCTACCAAAAGTTGCTCAAGTACCGTCCCAAAGAGGTGAGCGCCTGCCTGAACATCGGAGAAGCG
The DNA here is from genome assembly GCA_021831785.1 of Deltaproteobacteria bacterium. GTDB lineage: Bacteria > Desulfobacterota > Binatia > Binatales > Binataceae > JAJYYI01. The sequence continues at coordinate 68,591 of JAKBMB010000021.1, forward strand.
TACATGTCTTTCAATACGCCCCGGTATGACGACGCGCTCAATTACTTCCGCAAGGCCTATTCGATTGACCCGAGCTCCGCGCTCGCCGCGCTGCGAATCGGCGAAATTTTGGCGCACGAAGGGCAGCGCGACGACGCCATCCGCTTCCTCACTCAAGCCGTGAATGGCGCCAAGAGCAAAGACCCATCGGTCGCGGCCGAAGCGCAAAAGGTTCTTGCAGAAATAGCCTCCCACTAGCAGTGTCCTGCTCATGCAGCGCCGCACAATTAAGCAGCAATCCACGCGCCATCTTGTAATTATGCGCTACGGGCACAACGGTTCGCGCCGCGGCGCGCCCGGCCTCGGCTCTCGGCGCCGCGGATCGTGCTGATACCCGCGGCCGGTCGCCGGCGCGCGGTCAATCAACTCTGCCGCTGCTTGGGGCTGCGTGTTGCGGGCGCTGCCGGCGGCACACCCAGACCCGCTCGGGTGAGATCGTCGGGGAAGTCGAGGTCGGTGGTCACGCCGCGATCGTCGATCTCCACGTAGGCTACCCGCTCGGCATCCTTGCGTACCACGGCCCGCGCGCCCAGCGTGTCCGGCGCGTCCAATAGCTCGCGAAACATGGAGCGATCGAAGATAACCGGATGGCCCCGTTGGCCCTGGTAACGGGCGACAACGATCTTCTTGCTTCCCGCCGCGTAGGCCTCAAGCAAAGCCGCGACTGTTTGCCGCCGGATAAGCGGCTGGTCGGCCAGATGGACGAGGATCGCGTCCGCGCGAGGATCGACGGCTGCAACGGCGGCCTTCAGAGAACTGAGCTGACCCATCGCGTAATTGGGATTTTCGATTATCGTAAGCCGCGGACTCTCAGGAATTGCCGGCTTTATTCGCTGGGCGTGTGCGCCGACCACAACCAGCACTCGCGGCAACTCGGCAAGCAGGGTGTCGCATAGATGGGCGATAAACGTCTTGCCGTCGATCAGCAACAACGGCTTGGGAAATCCCATCCGGCGCGACTCGCCGGCGGCGAGCAGCACCCCCTCAACGTAAGCGCCCATGCGCGCGATTGGCCGTAAAGTCCCTCCGGCGTCAAGTCGACGCCGGGACGGATTGATTAAGCGGCGGCGCTGGGCTTGCGCGACGGCTTAAGGCGGCCGAGCTTCATGCCCAGCGACAGTTCGTCGCTAACGCCCAGCCGACGCGCGCGGATAATCTCCGCCATTATCGCCACCGCTATCTCCTCGGGAGTCTCGGCACCGATGTCGAGCCCGATCGGCGCGTGCACACAAGCCAGCGTTTCTTTGTCCACCCCGTCGGCTTCAATCCGGTCAAGGGTGGCCTTGACGCGCCGGCGCGAACCGATCATGCCGACGTATCGTGGACGCTGCTTGAGCGTCGCCCGCAGCGACGATTCGTCAAAGGCATGCCCTCGCGTCACCACGACCACGTACGAATACCTATCAAGCGTGAGCGAGCTGATCGCCGCGGCGAACGGCCTGACGATTATCGCGTGCGCTTGCGGAAAACGCTCTCGGTTGGCGAACGAAGCGCGGTCGTCAATTACGGTGACGCCAAAGCCGACCATCGCGCCCATCGCGCATAGCGGCTGAGCAATGTGACCCGCGCCGACGATAACGAGTTGCTGCGTCCCGGCCAGCGGGTCGAGAAACAGACAGGCCAAGTCGCCGCGCCCGACCCGCGCGACCGACCTGAGCTTGCCTGACGGCTCCAGCTCGAGCAGCCCCGGCGAAACCTCGAAGGCCCGCTGCGCCAACTGTTCCAGTTCGTTCTGTGCCAGCGGGACGGGCAATCCTTCGCCGCTCAACCGGTTGAGCCTGAGCACCGCTTTGGCGCCGGCCGCTTGTTCTGACCGGCCCGGCCCCTGAATCAGCGTCAGCAGCGCGGCCGGTTCGCCGCGTTGCGCTGCGTTGGCCAACTCGGCAGCGACGTTCGAATCCTGCTGCGGCTTCCAGAGGTCGACGAACACGTCCATGACCCCGCCACAGGTTCCGATCTCTTCTTGTTCGAAGTCCCCGGTGAGGTCAACCTGGTCAAGCCTCGGGCCACCCCCATGCTCGAGCAGCAAGCGCGCCTTGCGAAAGATCTCCGCCTCTCCGCAGCCTCCGCCAATCGTCCCCACCTGTCCGTCGTCCCGCACCAGCATCTTGGCGCCGATTTCACGCGGCGTCGAGCCGCGCACGTTAACCACGGTGGCCAGCACAAAAGCTTGACCCGACTCAAGCGTGCTCACCGCCTCGGACCAAATTTTCTCCGCTGACGCCATTTCTAAATTCCATCACTTAGTTTAGCAGCAATCGCCAGCCGCGGCATCGCCCGCGTGCGCTAGGCTTTGTCGTGCCGCCCTCGGCGCGAAGCTTCCGCAGATTCGGCAGGGCTCGCGGCTGCTCGAACGCCGGAACGGAGCAACGCGGAGTTGGCCATGAATCAGCAAAGGTCGGCTCGCGGCTTGCGCCGGCGCAGCTTGCCATTTCTCAAGCCAAGCCCTTTTCTTGCCGCTCCAGCATCTCAAGGAGTTCCTGATAATGCTTGGGCATGGTGACGGTGCCGCGCATCGCCACGGGCACCGGATAGCGCACGCCGCCCTTTTGCGTTCCTTCGAGCCCGCCCAGGATCTCATCAACTTTTTCCCAGGGAAATGCAAAGACCATCTCGGTATCCTGAGCCATTCCGAAGACGCGGTCTCCATTGCACGGCAGGATTACTTTGGGCTCCCCGGCGGTCATGGTCTGGATGACGATCTCCGCGCAGTCGAGGCGGCCGCCGGTGGTGCTCTCGACTCGCCCGCCGCGCTTGTATAAAGCGGCGTTCACCAGCCGCATCACCTGAGCGCTGTTGCCGTATACCGCCACGACATGCGGCGTAAAAGTGGCGCGCGACAGCGGCGCGATACAGACGTAGGCGTACCGGCCGGGTTCGAACTTCCAGGTGCTCGCTTCGAGGGTCGTCGCGGCATCTTCGTTCTCGCAATACATGCCGACGGCGGCAAACCCCTTGAGATAGGCCTCGTTGGGCTTGCGGAAGCCGAACGCGATTGCAGATAGCGGGCAGATCACGTCGTCCTTTCCCACTGCCACCGCCCACCCATAGCGGCGCGCCACGCCGATCGATTGGCATACAATCCACTGCTCGCCATAGTTCTTGCTCGGAATCTTTACCCCTTCGGGCAACTCCTCGCCGGGCTTCAGCATTCGAATGCCGAGCGGAAACGTGTCCGGCCGCACGTAACGGCTGATTGCCGAGTCGAGCTCTTTGACCTTGGACCCATCGGGCTCACCCATGTCTGGCCTCCTGCTAAGACGCCGTCCGTCGGCGCATCCGATCTCTCGTTAAGCCCATAAGAATGGCGAGAACACCGCCTCAGACGTTTCTAGCACAGTCTGGGTACGGTTCGAAGCCGGCGTTTTTGTGTCGGGCAGACCGCAGCTAAGCCGCGACCCATCAAATGCTGGGGCCCGTTCAACGCTTCGGACGGGCTGGCGGCGAAGATTTCAGTAAAATCAAGAAAGTTATGCCTACCCGGCTGCACCGTTATCGGTTGGACTTGATACGCACCCCGGTTGCGAAACGGGCGTTGGACTACGCTGCGGCGAAGCCTCGCATCACCCTCGCGAAAAACATTCGCGCGGGGTCAGGTCGCCTGGTTGGGGCCCGCGGTCAAGTTTTGCCGATTCTGGCGGGACCGCCGATGACGGTAGCCGGAAAGCGTCTTGAAGCTGTCGCCCAAGCCGTGGCGCCACATCATCCGGTAAAGCGTGGAGCGCGAAACGCCGAGCAGCGAAGCGGCAAGGCAGCGATTGCCTTTGCTCTCGCGCAGCGAACGAAGCAGAGCCTGTTTGATGTTCTCTTCAAATGAAAGGCTGAAGGCTGCTTCATGCTCCGCAGTTTCAGCAAAAGCCTCGCTGAGCCCTAAATTTGTTCGGCTCCCGCCGGTCGGTGCCTCCCTGAGACCACCGCGCAGACCACCGTGACTTATCGGCACGCGGTTAGATGAGGGCTGTTCGGGCATCAGATTAGACGCCGCGGGCGCGGGTTGGCTCAGGTGAGTGGGCAGGTGGGGGAGGTCGATGCGCTCTTGGGGGGCGAACAGGACGGCGTGCTCGAGGGCGTGGGCGAGTTCGCGCACGTTGCCCGGCCAGGGGTAG
>JAKBMB010000017.1 GCA_021831785.1 Deltaproteobacteria bacterium
CCCGATGCGGGTCGTAAGGGAAGCTCATCCGACGGCCGGTAGCATAACCAGCCTGCTTGTTTACGGCCGCGAGCCTGCCACAGTTGCGCCGCCTAAGCCGGGCCAGCCGTGCGGTCTGGCGCGCCTGGCGAGCGCCTTTCGTGGCGCCGGCGGGCGCTTCTTGTCGCATGCGGAAGTTGAGGCGCTAATCCAGGAAGAGGCCGAACGCTACGCTGCCGGCGGCCGTGCGCCAGCGCGCATGGCCCGGCGAGCGGCTGATGGCAGGTTCCTTCCGAACGCCCAAAGGCAGGCCGGAGCGACTTAGCACCCTGGCACCGCCTAGGGAACCTCTGCGCAAGCAGCTGAGTGTGGGTTTGGCAACAATGGAGTTATCCGAGTGACGGGAATCAGGGGTGGGACGAGTGATCGGGGGGCCGGTTTGATGCCCGCCGATGGCGGCGGAGGCATCGGTGCGCGCTCAATTTCCTCACAACGCGCGACTCGCCCCGCGCGGGAGCAATTGGTAGCGGAGCTGGTAGAGGTTAGCCAGTCCGAACATGGTATGCGCGCGCGCCAGGTTCTTGACCAGACCCCGGTACCTGACCTTGGCGAAGCCCCACAGATGCTTGACCACGCGGAAGGCATGCTCGCCACGGGCGCGGGTCCGCGAACGGACCCGGTTGATCTGCTTCCAGCGTGCGCTCAACGGCGCGCTCGCCGTGGGGCGCCGATTGATCCGATAGCGGACCCCGCGGCACTCGTAGCTTTGCCGGTCGGCTTCCTTCCAGTAGGCCTGATCGCCGAACACCACGCGCTCCCGCCCGTGCAACAGCGCGGGCAACTGGCTGATGTCGGCCGCCGCCGCGTTGGTCGCAGTGACCGTGTGCACGATGCCGCACGGGTCCGCCCCGATGTGCAGCTTCATGCCGAAGTGCCAGTTCTTGCCCTTACGAGTCTGCTTCATCTCCGGGTCGCGGCTCGCCGTCGCGTTCTTGGTCGAACTCGGCGCCGCGATGATGGTCGCGTCCACAATGGTGCCCGCGCGCAGCAACAGCCGCTTCTCTTCGAGCAGGTCCGCGATCGCGTCGAAGATCGCTTTGTTCAGCCCGTGGCGCTCGAGCAGGTGGCGAAAGCGCAAGATCGTGGTCTCGTCGGGGACCACCTCGTCGCCCAACTCGACCCGCGCGAACCGCCGCATCGACTCGCTGTCGTAAATCGCATCCTCGGCCTGCGGGTCGGAGAGATTAAACCACTGTCGCAGGAAGTAGATGCGCAGCATCTTCTCCATTCCCAGCGGCTGGCGGCCGTTGCCGGCCTCGGCATAGTGCGGCTCGATCAGTTCGAGCAGCCGCGCCCACGGTATCACCGCCTCCATCTCGGCCAGAAACCGCTCGCGCCGCGTCACCTTCCCCTTCTGTGCCCACGCCATCGATGCGAACGTCCGCTGATTGCCCATCGCCGCTCCTCCACATCCGCCAATTTACACATTCCTTTGTACACGAATTGATCGACTTGTGCAGAGGTTCTCTAGCAGGTTGCGGAAAAAGGCTTTTTGACCGTCTTGAGGCTTACGCCATCGCGGGCCACGCTATCTTATGATGCGTTACGACAAGTGAGTAATGAGGGCCGAAAGTAGTTTTTCCGCATCCTGCTAGGCGGACCGCTCGGAATACCCGCGAGGGCAAGGCCAGAGGCCCATAATCGGACTCCCGGGTAATATGTCGCACCATATCAGCAAAAAAGAGGAACGATACGCGATTCGCGTGATGATGGCGGCTTACGTGTCCCTCGTCTATATAACCCTGGCCTTTGATAAGTGGCAAGTCGCGGATGTGCGGTGGCCGGGTTTCGCTGTCATGCCTGCCGGGCTCTGGTGGGCCCATCGTCCAGCGTTTACTCTCCTAGCAGGTGCTCCTCTCGCTGCGTTTGTGCTATTTCTTCACAGAGTCGCCAGACCTGACCCGCTCAGCAGATGTTTAGCGCTTGCCGCCGCTTTTTGGATCGCCTGCATCCCCCCGTGGATTTTCAGTAGACACGACCTCGGCTATTGGGGCTACTATTTTGCTTACGGCGGCTTTTTGGGTATAATTCAAGGTATTTGGAGTGTTCCGTTGAGGCCGTCCTTTCTCGATGCTGAGCTTCCGGCAGACGCAAATGTGGAGCTCCTAAAATACGAGGACCAGAAGTGGTGGCGGGGGTTGTCGATTTTCTGGACCGCGCTGGTAGCTATAGTCATAGCCGGAGTTATCAATTACGCTATAAAAGGCGCCCCGGCTCGTGACCCGATTGGGCAAAATATTGTCTATCACGCGGTGTTCCTCGTGTTTCCCGCGGTGCCAGGGCTCGGATCGATTGTTTGGAACATGATCCAGCGCACCAACTCTCTTCAGAATCACCTGCAGGAGGCATTGGTTAAGAGGAATCTCGATGCGGAAAGGCGGGAGTCCGTGGAGAGAGCGCTTATCCAGGCGCTAAGCCGACCGCAACCTGCGCCACCTACCAACGAGCCCCGCGCGCAGTCCCCTCAGGATGCGGGCCGAAAGATGTAACAGAGGCGGCCCTGAATCCGTCGTTTTTGCCGCATAAAAAGAACGCGCGCCTGAGCGGTCCAGGCGCGCGTTGAGTTTTGGCCGGTTGGGACCTCGCTGTTGCGGCCATGCTCCCTCTCCTCTGTCGTGCCGAGCGAAGCGAAGCAGCTACGCGAAGCGATCCGCCTGGCAGTAAAGCCGTGAACGTTTCGCGACGCCTAGATTTCCCGCCACGCAGACGCCGCCCAGAGTGACATCCACGGACCCCGGCCACTTAAGAGACCGGCGCACGCCAATGAGACGCCGGCCGCCCACCCCCAGGCTGCGGCTTGCTTCCGGCTC
>JAKBMB010000026.1 GCA_021831785.1 Deltaproteobacteria bacterium
GCGGGCCGCCGTACCCGCCATGATGCGTGGGCGCCACGCCCGCGCGGCCAATGACCACCCACCGACCGGGCTGGCACCGCGGCCACAGGGCGGGCACGGCGGCCCGCCCCACTACTCAAAAATTCACCAACTTTCAGAATAACAGAAGTGCCGATTATGGCTGTTATTCCGAGAGTAAGCTGCCGGAGCGAAGAATCCCGTGCAGTTGATGACTTTGTAAACTTATCAATGGGACAGCACACTAGAGATCGTCGATATTAGCGCCGAGTGCGCCCCTGAGCCTCCTTCTCCGCTCCTGCTCACCGGCTCTCGGGAGTTCCCCAGCCTTCGGGGTGATACCGGGGCTTGAACATCGTAATACGTAAAAGCCGCGCAATCAGCGAGATCCTGCCGAGGCGGCTTTGGACTGTTCTTTCCGTGTCGCCGTAAACCGTGAACCCCTAAACAGTTAGATTCGGCAGACCCCTTGAACGCGCAGACGTTCTCGTGCTTTTCCTCCCAAGTAGACGCGTTCAGCAGAGCGCTCTCGCATCCTTGAGAGGGAGCCTTTGCTCAGCGGCGACAGCACGTCTACACTTGCCCCCAAAAGCGCAGCTAGACTGCTCACGCGGCGCGTTGACGGCCGGTGCGGACTCGCGTACATTACGGGCAAATCTTAAGCGGCCGCAAGGGGGGGACCTACCAAGCCGGGCCTGCGGCTTCAGCGAGGGCAGGACATGACGAATAGCATGCGTTGGGCTAGGCTCACATTAATCGTTTGCCTTTTGATTGTCGTGGGGGTATCGGGCGCGCATGCCGCCGAACCTTTGTTCGTCACCGATGATATGCTCCTGAACGCGGCGCGCGATCCGAACAACTGGCTGATGTACGGGCGGGACTACTCCAACACTCGATTCAGCCCTCTCAAAGAAATTAACGTCCAAAGCGTGCGCAAACTCGTGCCAAAGTGGGTGTTTCAGTTCGGCGTCCTCGACGGCCAGACGACTACCCCGGTGGTAAACAACGGGGTGATGTACGTCACGTCGTCGTGGAGCCACCTGTTCGCGCTCGACGCTAAGACTGGAGAGATGCTCTGGCGCTATGACCATCAGCTTCCCGAGGATATCGGCAAATACCTTTGCTGCGACGCGGTAAACCGCGGCGTAGCTGTCTATCACGACAAGGTTTACCTTGCCACACTCGACGCTCATGTGTTGGCGCTGGACGCAAAGACCGGGAAAGTTGTGTGGAACACGACGCTCGCAAACTACAAGGACGCTTACACCATGACGGTTGCGCCCCTGATGGTGAAGGGCAAAGTGATCGTCGGAATGTCGGGCTCGGAGTACCCGATTCGCCTGTTCATTGCTGCTCTAGACGCAGAGAACGGCCGCACCCTCTGGCGAAGGTACACCATTCCGGCCGGCGGTGAGAAGGGCAGCGAGACCTGGGGTGGGGACTCGTGGAAATACGGCGGCGGTTCCGCTTGGGTCACCGGCTCCTATGATCCGGAGCTAAACTTGGTGTACTGGGGTGTCGGCAATCCGGCGCCTGACTGGGACGGCAGCGCCCGCCCTGGTGACAACTTGTACACGGCGTCCACTTTAGCGCTTGACCCGGACAGCGGCGCGATCAAGTTCTACTTCCAGTACACACCCCACGACGTATGGGACTTCGACGGCGTTAATGAGTCCATTCTAACCAGCGTGCACGGGCATAAGGCGTGGGTGCACGCCGACCGCAACGGCTTCTTCTATGCCATCGACCGCGGCAGCGGCGAGCTTATCTACCACCGTCCGATCGCGGAAGTCAACTGGGCCACTCTTGACGGCAACGGGCGACCGGTCGTCAATAAATCCAAGGTTCCCACGCGAGACTACATGGCTACCCATGTCTGCCCGGGGCCTAACGGCGGCAAAGAGTGGAACCCGATGGCGATGAGTCCCCTCACCGGGTACGTTTACGTTCCGACCCGGGAGGTCTGCGTGGACGTGCAGGGGCTGAAGCAAACCCCGCAGCCCGGCCAACCGTACTGGGGCGTTAAGAGCATAAAGTTTCACCAGGGATATGGTCAGCTACTAGCGGTAGACCTGGAATCGGGGAAAACGGCGTGGGCGGTGCGCTTTAAGTCTCCCGTTATGAGCGGGACTCTAGCAACCGGCGGCGCAGTGGTATTTGCGGGGACGCCTGAGGGAAAATTCATGGCCTTCGACGCGCGGACCGGCGAGCAGCTTTGGCAGTTTGCCACCGGGTCGGGAATCGTCGGCGGACCGATGACATACGTTGTCGACGGCAAGCAGTATGTCGCAGTTCCCTCTGGCCTCGGCGGGTGGATGGGATGGGCGACCATCGGCGGCGGCGGTGCGCCGTGGCTAAAAGACGTGCCCAAGGGAGGAGCTCTTTTCGTCTTCGGGCTTCTCGACTAGGTACGTTTCCGTGGCCAAAGCATGCCATCGCGCACTTTTGCAACGATGCATCGGGGGGTCATGACGCAGTGCGACAGAGCAGGTTGAGTTGAAGCCGCACCTGACAAGGTGTATCCCGCCATGTTCTTAGACTCTAGCCCCGCGGACCACCGGCCTGGCCCGTACCTGCCGGATTTTCGCCGAACGGAGAAGCCTTTCGCGCTTCAGCGGGCTCTGCGATGGTGTGCCGCGCTCAGTAAGATAGCCATCAGAAACTCACGCTCCCGCCATGGGAAAGCTATGGCAACGGGAGACCTGGCCTGACGCCGTAGAGAGAGGAGAGAGGCGCGGGTTTGTTGTTGTTGGAGGCGGCGAGCGGATTCGAACCGCTGCATAGAGGTTTTGCAGACCTCCCCCTTAACCACTTGGGTACGCCGCCCTGCCCTTTAGAGCATCTTCTATTTCGCCACATCCGACCCGTGGCACGCAAACCTATACCCATCGATTGAGGTCGCGTCAAACGGCGCCCTTTGCTTGAGACACCCCCCGCCAGCCCGATTGGCAGTTCAAACCCATAAGCACCCGCGCCGACGGCAGCCTGAAAGCCGGCGCGATCACGCGAGCGGCCTCGGAAAGCGCCGGACGAACTTTACGCTTCGCCGATGTTTCCGGCGGCGATTGCCGCTCAGCTTAGCGTATCGAGGCGGCGACCTGAACACAGACCGGCGGTGAAAATCTCATGGACTGGCGCGCTCGCGCGCGAATAGGACTTGCACAAAATTCATGGCATCCTCAAGCGCAAGCAGTTTAGCCGCGCGCCAAATTATTGGCGCCGGCCGGTGAAATTCGGTCGCAGCGCGGTTGACGTATAGCAAGAGGCGTCGCGCCACGCATACCGAGCAGGCCAGTCAGATCGGCCTGAAAAGAAGTCGCCGGTCGGCCCGCAAGTTCTCGGCTCGGGGCGTGCGGCGGGCCGTGGGCGGACCGGCTTTCTCGACGGGAGGCAAGCGGCTTCTTAATTAAGAGTCAATGGAACGAAGCTTGCTCGTACTTGGTACAGAGGGCTAAAGGTTAACCTGGGTGATAGGTTGAGGCGCGTAACTGGAGCTAGTCAGCCCGAAATTTAACTCGCTTCCAGGGCTCCGCGGCAAACTTAGCGGGTATGGGCATCGTGTTGTAACCAACGGAGCTGACAAATTGATGGGAATTTTGTCGCCGGCCAAAAGCGGGAAGCCTACGCGGTCGCCGCTCGGAAAACTATCCTTGATCGCTGCCTTGGCGTTCATGCTGTGCGGCAATCATTCGGCTTGGGGCAAACTGGGCGAGAGCGCGGCGTCGATCGAGACCGACCGCCAACAGCTTTCGGGGCAGATTCAGACTTACGCCGGGACGGGATTTAACGTCAGTGAAATCACCACGCCCGACGGTATGAAGGTCCGCGAGTACGTTGCGCCCGACGGCACCGTGTTCGCCGTGGCATGGCGCGGTCCGCGCGCGCCGAATCTGCCAAGCCTGCTGGGCAATTACTACGCCGAGTATCGTGACGCGGCCAGCAATGGACCGTTTTTTTTGCATCGCTCGAACGTCAAGACGGCACATATCGTCGTCGAGACCGGGGGTCCGATGCGCGCTTTATGGGGACGCGCGATAGTTCCGAGCCTGATTCCAGCGGGTGTCAGCGAGGACGCGATTAAATGAGGCCCGCGCTTTTCGGACTAATGCTTTGCGCTTGCTTCTTGTGCGCCTGCGCCCCGGGCGGCGGAAGCTCCGGTACCGGCGGAGGCTCCGGCATCAACGTGAGTCAACCGACGGTGCCCGGCGCCAACGTTTTGACACTGACCGTCAACGCCGGGCTCGCGCAAAATTCCGTCGACAGCGCGTTCACCACGGTGACGATCTGCGCTCCCGGGACCTCCTCGTGTCAGAGCATCTCGGGCATCGTGGTAGATACGGGCTCTTACGGCCTGCGGCTTTTCGCTTCGCAGGTGAGCGTGAACCTGCCCGCCGAGACCTCCGGCGGTTCGACGGTGGTCGAGTGCGCTTACTTCGGCTCATTCACCACCTGGGGCCCGATGAAGACCGCGGCGCTAACCCTGGGCTCCGAGCCGGCGATCAACGTGCCGGTGCAGATCATGAACGACCCCAAGTTTCCGGCGCCGAGCTCCGCTCAGTGCAGCGGTAGCTCTCCTCCCGCGGCCTGCCAATGCCTTAACAGCGCCCCGAATCCCACTATCGTCACCACCGCGCAGCAAATCGGCTCGAACGGCATCCTGGGCGTGGGAGTGTTTACCTCCGATTGTGGCGCAGCGTGCAGCACGGGCTCCGGCAGGGGCACTCCGGGTTACTACCTGTGCCCGGCTTCCGATGTGAGCGGATGCAGTGTGGCGCCCGTACCGGACAGCGAACAGGCGCAAAACCCGGTGTGGCTTTTGCCCACGGACAACAACGGAGTGGTAATCGACCTACCGGCCATCCCGGCCATCGGAGCCGAAACCGCCACCGGTTCGCTGATTCTCGGCATCAATACCCAATCGAACAACGCGCTCGGAAACGCGACGATTTTCCCGTTGGATGCTTCGGGCGAGATGACCACAACGTACAACGGCACGAACTACATCAGCTTTATCGACAGCGGCTCAAACGGGCTGTTTTTCCCGGATTCAAGCATACCCTCATGCTCCTCGGACCCGGGGTTTTACTGCCCGCCGTCAACCCTCGCGCTTTCCGCCGTAAACACCGCCACCAATGGCACGACGGGAACGGTTATGTTTGACATCGCCAATGCCAATGCGCTTTTTGACAGTACGAATACCGCCTTTAACGACTTGGGTGGCAGCTTAGCCGGCTTTTTCGACTGGGGGCTTCCGTTCTTCTTCGGGCGCCCGGTCTTCTTCGGCATCGCGGGCCAAAACCCGTCGCTGTCAGGCTCCGCCGGCTTCGACGCTTACTAAGCGCGCCGAGGCTGCACGCCGCGATTGTCGGCGACCCAGCTCGCTGAGAACTGCTTAATATAGCGACAGGCACACGCTCAGCTTGGTCGTCGAACAGGCTTTTAGCCTGTCATCTCGGGCTAAAAGCCTGAGCCACTGTCATCTCAGGCTGGAAACTTGAGCCGCCCCTCATCCTGACCTTCCCTCTAAAAGGGAGAAGGAACGTATTTTATCCTACCCCCCGCCGCGCCTCTTAACTCTTTCCCCCGCCGCGGCCCCGCTTAACTCTGAGGCGAAAATAACTTCATCGATGAAGACTCGGAAGCCCGCGCCCTAGGCCTGCGGCATACTCCAAAGGCAGAGGACCGGCTTGCGGGTTTTTGGTGCGTTGTGGACTTTGCCCGGTCCGCGGGCCTCGGTGGCGCGGGCGGCCCTGCCCGCGCGGGGCACGGGCGGGCAGGGCCGCCCGCCCGACCAAGATTTATTTCGCTTGAGGGTTAACTCCTTGCGCCGGCGTGGGCCAATGGCTAGAGCACTGAGCCAGCTTTCAGTCGCTCCGCTTGAGCATTCGGACCGGCGTCGGATGCTCGTGGCCCAAGACTGTATGCGGCTGGTACGGCGCTTCAAGCTCGGCCACTTCCTCGGCGGAGAGCTTTAGGCCGAGACCCTTGACGGTGTCCCGCAGATGCTCAAGCTTGGTGGCTCCGATAATCGGCGCGGTTACCCCCGGCGCCTGGAGGACCCACGCCAGCGCCACTTGAGCGGGAGTAGCCGCGCGGCGCGCTGCCGCTTTCGCGACGGCCTCGGCGACCGCGAAATCCGTCTCCCGGTAGTAAAGCGTCTTGCCGAACTCATCGGTGGTCGCGCGCAGCGTGGGCGTGGGAGAGCCCGGCGTGCGGTTGCCGGCCAAAAACCCGCGCGCCAGCGGGCTCCACGGTAGCACCGCGATGCCCTGGTCGATGCAAAGCGGGATCATCTCGCGCTCCTCCTCGCGGTAAACCAAATTGTAATGGTTCTGCATCGAGACGAAGCGATGCCATCCGTGCTCGCGCGCTAAGAACAGCGCCTTGGCGAATTGCCAGACGGCCATGCTGCTCGCCCCGAGGTAGCGCACCTTGCCCGCGCGCACTAGCGCGTCGAGGGCATCGAGCGTTTCCTCAATCGGCGTGCCGTAGTCCCAGCGATGAATTTGATAGAGGTCAATATAGTCGGTTTGCAAACGCCGCAGAGAGGCTTCGCAGGCTTCCATGATATGTTTGCGGCTAAGTCCGGAGCGGTTTTGGCCGGGTCCCATCACGCCCCAAACCTTGGTCGCCAGCACGATATCGTCGCGTTTGACCATCTCTTTGAGCATCCGCCCGGTGATCTCCTCGCTCACCCCGGTCGAGTAGACGTCAGCGGTGTCGAAGAAGGTGATCCCGGCGTCGAACGCGAACGCGAAATGCACGCGCGCTTCGGCCTCGCCGACGACCCATTGACGCCATCGCTTGTCGCCGTAAGACATGCATCCGAGACAAATCCGCGACACGGTCACGCCGGTTTTCCCAAGCTTGGTGTATTGCATCTCCGTTCTAACCTCCCACTTTCGCCGATCGTCGTTGGTTCGGTCCGCTCGCGCTGTCGGTTGAACCCGCTCATCTTCTTGTGGCCCGGGGCCGCCGGCGCCGCAGCCTATCGCTCGCGCAGCCCTTTGCGGCTTGCGCCCCGCGCGTGGCACCCTGTCGGGCAACGCCGCTCGCTCCGGACACTAATTGTAATAGCGGTGGGTCTGCAGACGAAAGCTTACGGAGCCGGTATAGGTCCCGGCGAAGGGCGGCCGACAGGTGAATATGCGGCGCCAGCTTGCCTTCGCCCCCTTTTCCGCGACAACTCGTCGGCCAATAATGAGGGCGGATAAGCCGAGTTGGCCGCGGGAATTTGCGCGGCGGCAATCGATGAGCGACAATCAGGCGGTAATACCCGATATTCGTCAGAGGAGTAGGGCTAATGGCAGCAGGGAAGCTTAAGTTCTGGGGCTGGGGTTACGAAGACCAAGGACCGAGTCCTGAGCAACAACGGGGAATTGCGGCGCGGATGGCCCAGCGCTTCGGGCTCGGCGAGCTTAAGATCAGACCCGCCCCTATGCTCAGGGAAATTACCCTGCGGCCGTGCCGTATCAAACCGCCGCCCGACCTGGCTTCGATTTGCTCCATCGAGGTCTATGAGCGCGCGCTGCATAGTTACGGCAAGAGCTATCGCGACCTGATCCGCGCGTTCAGGTGCGAGTTTCCCAACCCGCCCGACGTGGTAGCGTATCCGCGGGATGAGACCGATATCGCTCGCGTGCTCGAATGGTGCGCTCGCGAACGGATGGCGGCGGTGCCGTTCGGCGGCGGCAGCAGCGTAGCCGGCGGAGTCGAGCCGCCCTCCGACGCGTATTATCGCGCAAGCGTGACGCTCAATATGCGCCACTTTAACCGGGTCCTTGAAGTGGACCGCGTTTCGCGCGCGGCGCGGATCCAAGGCGGAATTTTTGGTCCGGCGCTTGAAGATCAGCTTAGGCCGCACGGCTTAACTCTGCGCCATTTTCCCCAGTCATTCGAGTTCTCTACTTTGGGCGGGTGGATTGCGACCCGCTCGGGGGGTCACTACGCGACGCTGTACACGCATATCGACGACTTCGTCGAGTCACTGCGCATCGTGTGCCCCAGTGGGATCGTTGAGAGCCGGCGCTTGCCGGGCTCCGGCGCCGGTCCGAGCCCCGACCGCATGTTCATCGGCTCAGAGGGCACGCTCGGAATCATCACGGAAGCCTGGATGCGGCTTCAGGAACGGCCCAAATTTCGCGCCGGCGCCTCGGTATGCTTCCCCGACTTCCTCTCCGGGGCCAAGGCCGTGCGCGCGATCTCGCAAACCGGCCTCTATCCGGCCAACTGCCGGCTGCTCGACCCGCTCGAAGCCGCCTCGGCCGGCGCCGGCGACGGCACCACGGCGGTGCTGGTCTTGGCCTTCGAGTCAGCCGATCATCCGGTGGATGCCGGCCTGACGCGCGCGCTGGAATGCTGCGCCGATCACGGCGGGACCGCCGAGGTGCCCCGCCAGGAGGTGGGCAAGGGCGAGGCGACCCATGAGGGGCGCGCCGGCGCCTGGCGACGGACGTTCCTCAACGCCCCTTATGTGCGCGACACGCTGGTAGCGATCGGCATTATCAGCGAGACCTTCGAGACCGCCATCACCTGGGATCGCTTCGAGGACTTTCACCGAAAGGTAATGGAAGCGACCCAAGCGGCCGTCGCCGGAGTTTGCGGCGCCGGCACCGTCTCTTGCCGCTTCACCCACGCTTATCCCGACGGCGTGGCGCCTTATTACACCGTGCTCGCGCCGGGGCGCCCGGGAGCAGAGATCGAGATGTGGGAGGAGATCAAGGCCGCGGCCTCCGATACTCTGTTAAGCCTCGGCGGCACGATCACCCACCATCACTCAGTCGGCCGCGACCATCGTCCGTGGTACGACCGCCAGCGTCCGGAGAGATTCGCCAGGGCCTTTAAAGCCGCCAAGCGCGAGCTTGATCCTAAGGGAATATTGAACCCGGGCGTGCTCATCGATCCCGACCACTGAACGGTTGACGCGCGGCGCCGCGGTTTTTGTCCGGCGGCGCCGCGCGCTCGACCCGCAGCGCCAGCAACTAAACGAAGTTGCCGCAGCCCAATTGCACGAGGAGACTGGCAGTGCCGAGCAAAGAGGAACTGTGCGACCAAGCGGTCGATCTTTACGCCGAAGACAATTACGAAGAGGCAATCCGGCTATACGAACAGGCGCTCGCGCTTGACCCGGCCTTCAGCGAGGCGATGCACGGGTTGGCCATGTGCTACCAGGCCACGGGCGACCTGGACCGCGCCATCGAAATGACCAAGACGCATATCGAGCATGATCCGGAGGATATCTTGGCCTTCACCAACCTCAGCATGTTCTATCAAAAAAAAGGGATGATTAAAGAAGCCGAGGCGGCTGGGGCCGAGGCGCGAAGATTGGATTGGAAGCGCCAGCTCCAGGAGGGCAAGAAGTAATTTGTCTCGCCCAATAATTCGGCGCTTTTTGATCGATACGAGGCCGGCGCGCGGTCTTTGCTCAGTGCCCTTGCATGCCGTCGCGCGAGCGCCTTTGCGGACAAGGCCTCGGACAGACCGCGCCGGCGCTTCGAAGCTTCGGTAATGCAGCCCAAATCGCCGGTTGTCGTAATTCACGGCGGCGCGGGAGGTCAAACCCCCGGGCCGGACGTCGCGCGCCGCAGGCAGGTCATGCTCAACGCCGTGCTGGCCGCCGCAACTAGCCTCAGACAAGGCGCAAGCGCTCTCGACGCCGCGGTCAAGGCGGTGGTAGCGCTCGAGGACGACCCGCTATTTAACGCCGGCTACGGCTCGGCGCTCAATCGTGAAGGTGCCGTCGAGATGGACGCCTCGGTGATGGTCGGCGGGACCGATGCTCGCGCTGGGGCCGTCGCTGCGGTGCGCGGCGTCAGAAATCCGATTCTGCTGGCCAAAGCCGTGATGGAACGCACGTCCCATGTGCTGATAGTCGGCGAAGGGGCCCGACGCCTGGCGCGCGAGGTCGGGCTCAAGCGTTGCCGGCCGCAAGCGCTGATTAGCGAGCGGGCCCGGCTTCAGTGGCAGGCACAGGCGCTGCAACGGCTCCGACCCCAGGCGGCTGCCGGCACACCGGTCAGAGCCGGGCGCGAGCGTCTTGCCCCGGTTCGCGAGCGCCGTGGCGCGGGGAGCCAGGCCGGCAGACCGGTCCGAGCCAAGGCCGGTACGTTTACGCCGGGCGCAACGGTCGGGGCCGTCGGATTGGATATGCACGGCGGCCTGGCTGCCGCTACCTCAACCGGAGGAATCATGGGCAAGCTGCCAGGGCGAGTCGGCGATTCGGCGATAATCGGCGCGGGTACTTTCGCCGACCCAAGCGGCGCAGCTTCCGCCACCGGAGCGGGCGAAGCTATCCTTAAAGTCGGGCTTTGCGGCGAGGCGGTTCGAGCGCTGCGGACGCTATCGGCTAAGCACGCCGCCTTGCGGGCGATTAGCAACCTGGCCAAGGCAACCGGCGCGCAAGCGGGGATCATCCTGCTCGACCGCCGCGGCGGCTACGCTTATGCGCATAACGCCCAAGCGATGGACGTTGCTTGCTTCGACCCGGTAAATGGCGCGCGCTTTTTCACCGTCCGCCCAACGCCTCTTTGAGCGCGATCGAGCAAGAAATCCCGGTTCTCTGCCTTAACCAGCCACGGTTCCCTAAGATAAAAATGCCGCCCGCGCGCGAAACCGGACGAGCCGGTAAAAAGGAGCGGTGCGCAGGGTCCCATCTCATTTCGGCGGCGGCCACAAAACTTTGGCTTGCCGTCGGCTGCAGCCTCGCGCCAAATTGTTTCGTGCCGCGCCGTTGGCAACTTTAACATCCGCATCAGATAGACCATCATGACGTACTCCTCGCTGAATCAAGCCGCGGCCGGAGCGGAACGACCCGAAAACCTCTATCCGAAGGCGACCCGCGCACTGTCGCTATCCACAGTCTTGAAATTTCTGCTGGCGACCGGGTTTGCGCTCGCCTTGTTCGGACTCGACATAAACTCGCCTTTCGAGACCGACCAGGAGCCCTATTACGCTTCGGTGATTCGCGACGTCGCAGAGAACGGGCGCTGGCTGGCGCCGCTCGATGGTTACGGCGAAATCTGCCGCAAGCCGCCGCTTTACTTGTGGTTATCCGCCTTATTGGTCAAAGCTACCCGCGGTTCGGTCGACGAGGTAACTACGCGGGCGGTCAGCTTGACGGCGGGAGCAGTTCTCGCGGGTGAAACGCTGCTCGTCGGGCAGGCGTGCTTAGGTCCCGCCGGAGGATGGCTGGCGTATCTTTTTCTGCTCGGCAGCTATGGATTTGCCTCGCAGGCGGCGTGCGCGCAAACCGACATGCTGATGGCGTTGTTTGTCCTAAGCGCGATAGTCCTGGCGTGCCGCTTGGAGGAAGGGAAAGCGCCGGCGCGCGCCGGCGGCGCGATCGGTCTCTTGCTCGGGCTCGCGATTCTGACCAAAGGTCCCTTGGCGTTGGTCTTGAGCGGGCTGGTGATGATGGTCTATCGGGGACTTGCCGGCCAAAATCCGCTGGACCTGTTTCGGCGTGGATGGGTCTGGCGCGCGGCAGCGCTGGCTTGCGTTATCGGCCTATCGTGGTACGCGATAGCCTGGCTTAGCTGGCGCGAAAACCTGCTCACGGTTCATGTGCTGCAGGAAAACCTGGGGCATTTTTTGCCCGCCCGATTCGGCGGGACCGGAGAGGCTTCGAAGCCGCTCTACTTCCCGACGCTTAAGCTGCTTGGCGGCGCTCTGCCGATGAGCCTGGGGGCGCCCGCGCTCGTTCTGGCGATTTGGCGTTCCGGGCGCGGGCTTGTCTCGCGCAAGCTCTTGGCACTGCAACTAAGTATCGTGATTGTGGTGCTGGTTTTTTTCACTTTGGCGAGCTCTAAACGGCCGGTTTACGTACTTCCCGCGTACCCTGCTCTGGCAATCCTTCTGGCCTGGGTATTTCTTACCGACGGGCGACTCGCCGCGGCGCCCAGCGGATGCCGCGAGCGGTCGCTCGGCAGCGCCGAGAGCATCGCTCAGGGTCAGCCGGAACGCGCCGCCGCAGCCCAAGAACCGAGAGCGCGGACTGCCGGCCGGTCACCCGACCGGGCGAGTTCTTTAGTCGGCGCTCTACGCAGCAGCGCCTGCATGTTGGCCGTATTCGGCTTTGCCGCCGCCGTCGTTGCATGCCTCATCGCGAAGTTCGCTCTGGATCTCTTACCCGGTCTAGCGGCGCATTTCGCTCCCACCGACGCCGGCTACACCGCGCTTTTCGTCCGGCTCGCCACGCGCCCGGCCCTTGGAGTAATTATCTTTGTTTCGACAAGCGCGATCGGCCAGGCGCTGGTGATCGGCGGCTTATGGCGTAAGTCGCGCTCCGTTTCGAGCTTCGGCGTGGCGTTGCTGGCGCTGGCCGGGGTGGGACTGTGGCTCGGCTTACTGAAGCCCGCGCACGCCCAACTTTACACGCTGAAAGGTTTCGTAGCCACTGCTCGCAGCTCGACCGGTCAGGCGCCGGTCTATGTGCTCGGTGGAGAGGACTATCAGGTTTCGTTTTACTATAAGAAAACCGTACCGATATGGCGGCCGGACGAGCTAGCGAAGTCAGGAGCCCGGTCAAGCGCTTATCTCATCGGATGGAGCAATGATCTGGCGCGTGCCCAGATACCGGCAGGGCATCGGCTTGAGCTTAGTTTTTGCGCAGGCGCAAAGCGTCCGCGCGGCCAGATGTGTCTGGCTAAGGTGTCGCCGCTCGGATCGACGGCCTCCGGCTTCAGTTCGAGGTAGGTTCTGCCGAAGGATTCGGCGCCGCTTCGCGGGGATGCGGGGAAGGCAGCGATCACGACGGCGCCTGTCTGCGCCGGACAAGTTCGCCGACGGCGCGGTCGCCTCCGCCACGGAGAGAGCGCGGCGTGCAAGGTCGCTAAGCTAGTTTGAAGCTGAAAGAAGCGGAGCGATTTTATGGCGGCTTGGCTAAACTTCATCGTCTCACTGATTCTCCCGCTGTGGGGGATCGCGGTCATCTACTTGGGTTTGCACTGGTTCGTTATGAGCTGGCTTGGATGCGGAATTGGCGTGTCTCTGATGGGTCTGATATTGATGGCGGGCAACCCCTGGGTTACCGGCCTGCTGCGCCGGCCCTGATCCGGTGCTTCGATTGCCTGCGCGGACCTACGCTATTCGCAGGCGCGCCACGCTGTGCTCAAGTCTACGTCCGGCCCGCGCACAGCCCATCATGAATTGAGGCCGCTCACCAGACAACGAGAGGGCCCCGGCGCACAATCCAAACCGGTCTTGCGGCGCCCAGGTCCTGCGCCTATTACATGGAGACGAAGCACATTGCCGCGGGGCCCATATATGGCGCCGAGGGGCTGCCGGCGCTAGCCGGCGAATTGCTCGAAAGCCGCGTCGGCGCTAGGGTTGTGTTGCAATGCCTATCTACGAATATCAATGCGCCCGGTGCGCGGCCGTGAGCGCGCTCGTGGTGTTAGGCTCAGGCTCTAACGACAAGCCGCGATGCCAAAGCTGCGGGTCAGCTCGGCTAAGGCGCGTCATGTCCACGTTCGCCGTGGTGGCAAGCGAAGCGTCACGTCTGGCAAACCTCGATACCTCCGCGGCGGGCCGCAGCGAGTCTTTCTACAAAGACGCGCGCAACGTCGGTCTGGGGGCGAAAAAGCGCGCCCAGCAGATGGGAGTCAACCTAGGCCGCGGATTCGACGAGACCGTAGAAAAGGCGCGCAGCGGCAAGCTGGTGAAAGACATGCTATAGCCTGCAAGCGCTCCCTTCGTATCGCCTAACGGTGTGCGATCGAGCGCCAAAAACGGGCTGATTCGATTTATCTGTGGCGAGAGTGGGGTTTTACTCCCAGCCAACAAGGCTTTCGTAATGAGCGTTGTGGACGAAAAGGATCGCCTGGGACAGAAGCTGCGCGACCTGGAGAAGGCACGCGAAGACCAATGGGCGGCGGAGCACGACCGCGAGCTTCTCGATAAACTGCGGCGCAGGGCTGCCGCGCAAGGCCCGCAGATGAACTGCCCACAATGCGGGCGCGCACTGGAGTCCGTCACTCGCAAGGGGTTTTCGATGTCGCTATGCAGCGAGCATGGGGCGTGGATCGAAAAGGAAGCTCTGGAACGGCTGCTCGGAAAGGTCCGAGATAGCAAATAACCGCGCCAGCCACCCGCCCTTACCCGCGCCGCCGCCCCTTAACGCGCGCTCTAGCCCGCGGCTGCAGCCTCCCCTCAGGCAGGCCCTGCGGCTTCGCCGCAAGCTTCTCGATCGTCGCCTGCGTTCGCCTCATCGTTTCGACCATCTCGAGTTGCGCCTTAACGCGGCCAATCAAGCGCTCGCTCGAAACGGGCTTCACCAGAAAATCGCTCGCCCCAAGACGAGCCGCGCGCATCCGCGAGCCGTTGTCGTCTCTCGCCGTAACTACGATCACCGGAATTTCCGCCGTGGCCGGATCGCGTTTGAGCGCTCGACAGACCTCAAAGCCGTCCATCTCCGGCATCATCAGGTCCAGCAGGATTACGGACGGGCGCGCGGCTGCTAAAAGCTCGAGGCACTGCGCGCCGCTGTCCGCTTCAATCGTGTCGAAGCCTGCCTTGTCCAGCAACAGCGCCAGCACCTCGCGCACGTCCGGGTCGTCGTCGACCACCATGACGCGCTGCTTCGCGATTCTTGCGTGCGGCTTGCGCCTAGCAACTCTTTGCGGTTTCACTGTGGTACGGGAATGTCCGCACTGATCACGCCGCAGCGGCGCAGCTTGGCTGAAAACGTCGTGCGCTTAAGCCCGAGCAGCCGCGCCGCGGCTTGCTTATTACCGCCGGTGCGCCTGAGCGCCTCGTTGATATAACGCCCTTCCAGGTTCCGTATGATGGCGCTCAAGTCAATCCCGCTCTCGTCCAGCGCAACACCCGGCCGAGGCTCGCTCTCAAGGTGCATCCCCTGCCGTACCACCTCAGGCAATTGAGAGACATCGAACTCCTCCCGGTCGCTCAAAACAGTCAGCCTTTCGAGCAAATTTTCAAGCTCGCGCACATTGCCCGGCCAATCGTACGACCATAGATAAGCCATCGCCTCGTCCGTGACCGACCAGTTGCGCTGGCCATGACGGGCCCGCAGGCGCTCGAGGAAATACTCGACCAGGACGGGGATATCGCTGCGCCTCTGGCGCAGCGGGGGTACCGTAATCGGCACTACCTGGAGCCGGTAAAAAAGGTCTTCGCGAAAGTTTTTCTCGCCCACCGCTTGCGCCAAGTCACGATTGCTCGCGGCGATTACGCGCATGTCGACCGTCACCGCGCGATTGGTTCCCAGCGGTCTGACCTCTCGATCTTCAAGCACGCGCAGCAGCTTTACTTGCAGCGCCAGCGGCATCTCGCCGACCTCGTCCAGAAAAATCGTGCCGCCGTTGGCGGCGGCGAACAACCCCTGGCGCGACGCCACCGCTCCGGTAAAGGCGCCGCGTTCGTGCCCGAACATTTCGGACTCCAGCATCTCGTGCGGAATCGCCGCGCAATTGACCGGAATAAACGGCCTATCGCCGCGCCGCGAGCCCGCGTGTATCGCGCGCGCAACCACCTCTTTCCCGACGCCGCTTTCGCCGCTGATCAAGACGATCGAATCGGTCGCCGCGATCCGCTCGATAAGCTCGCGCAAGTGTACCATCGACGGGTGCTCGCCGATAAGCCGCGCCGGCGCTCCGGCCAACCCGGTACGCTCAGCGCTTTTCGCGATGAAAGACGCCATCCCGTGACCCGCTCGCCCAGGCCCCCAGCCCTTGTCGTCAGCCTCCGGCCTTATCGAGGCATGGCCGCCCCGACAGAGGCCCGGCAAAAGCATCAAGCGCTCAACGCAAACGCGCCGCGATCGTCACCGCGCCGCGTCGGTTAAGACTTCCCTATATACCGCTAACTGCCCCGGCGCCTCCGCGACCGAAATTTCGAGCGCGGCCAGGCCCTCCAGCGCCGCACGCCCCTCTAGCCGCCGACGCAGCTCCCCGCAAATAAACCGCGCCAGCTCCTCGGCCGAGCTATGGACGATCGGCAGCAACCGCACGTCGTCGGCCGGAAAAATAAACTCATCCTGCCCGCATCGAACGGCCACGCGCCTGTCGCTCCGCCGCTCGAACACCAAACAGTCGCTCTCGGCCGGCAAAAGCGTACGCTCGTCCAGCGCGCCCACGATCTCGCGCACCATTTCCTTGACCAGCCCGAAATCAAGCACGTACCCGGTCGCTGCTAGCCGCCCCTCTATTCTTACCCCGACTTGGTAGTTATGCCCGTGCAGCGGCTCGCGAAAGCCCGGATAGGCGATAAAATGGGCAGCCGAGAACTTGAGGTTCTCCTTGGCGACGACGACCGAGAACTTAGAACCCATGGCTAAGTTTCCCATCCGGCCCGCCGCCGGCAAGCTCGAGCAGCGCCAAGATAGATTGCGATGGGCCGACGCGGAATCGCTCCTCGTAGCGCCGCTCGCCAAGCGAAGTCGCGGCTAAGAAATGCGCCTGTTCACCGCCACCTGCGCCGTCGAGCACGCCGGCCAACTCACGCGCCAGCGCGCTCTCAAAGTCAACCTGCCCAAGCAAATCGCTCAGATCAAGCCCGTGCCAAGCACCCAGCAAGCACTCCACAAAATAGCCAATCTGCGCTTCGCGGTCGACCGCACCCGATTTACCCCAGTCGAGCCCCTCGGACAGGCCTAAGAGGCGATCAATCTCGCACGCGCGACGGCGAGAAACCACCTGCGCGGCGCCGCTGCCTTCAAAACCGGAGCCGATCGCGATGATCGCCGTGAAACCCTCGTCAAACCGCAAGGGATGAAAGATATAACCGGCCGAGGTGTAGTTCAGAAGCTCATATAGCGTCCGCCGGTATTCAAGCAGCCGATGACCGGCGCGCTCGGAAAGCCCCAGCAAGAACTCGCCGAGTGAAAGCCCCGCCCGGTCTGCCAGCGTAATCAGCTCGACGAGCTTCTCGGCGCTATACTCCTCGCGGCGGGCAATCGCGGGCGCACTCGTACGGTCGAACACCAACCCGAGCGCGCCGATTTCGCCCGCACGCGCGCTAAGCCCGACGCGCGCGCTAAGCGGCGCTTCGACCGTCTGCGGCTCGACGTCCATCGCCAGATAATTCCCGTGACCCGAGGGTTTGGCCAACCCCCGGCGCACGTTGCGAATCAGGACCGGAAAAGCATCCTTGGCTCTAAGCTCGCTTTTGCCGTCACGGCGCACCGCGAGCAGCCCCGAGCCGCTCATCAGCGACCCGTAGCCAACCATCACCAAGTTCTGCTTTGTCGGCGCGAGGTTGGTCGCACTCATGCCCGGCCATCCCGGAGATTCATCCGGCGGAACTCGGCCGGACAAGCGACGTCGCGTCGCACGAAACGCTCCGCGCTGCTCCGACTGCTCAGCGCACAGCACGGCCCGCGAGCGTACGCGCGATGCCGGTCAGATAAGTCCACGCGGCGCAAGTTCAACTGCATGGTTTTGTCCGGCGCGATAGCGGTGTCACCCGTCGCTGGCTTGCGGCGCTGAGTCGGCGAGCACGGCCCTAAAAGCCTAGCACGTCGCGTATCGAATAGAACCCCGGCTTTTGCGTCGCCAGCCAGCGCGCGGCGCGCAAAGCGCCCTGCGCGAACGAATCGCGGCTTTGCGACCTGTGTGTCAACTCCAAACGCTCGCCGCGGCCGCCGAACAGCACCGTATGATCGCCGACGGCGTCGCCGGCACGAAGCGCCAGGATGGCGATCTTGTCTTTGGGCCGCTCCCCGATTAATCCTTCACGGCCAAAAACAGCGCTGCCGCCGAGTTCGTGTCCACGCGCCTGCGCAACCGCCCGGCCCAGCGCGAGCGCCGTGCCGCTGGGCGCGTCAACCTTGAAACGATGATGCAGTTCGGTAATCTCAACGTCGAAGTCAGGCAGCGCGGCGGCGACCTCCGCGGCAAGCTTTATCAGCATGTTGACGCCAACGCTCATGTTGGGCGACGCCAGAGTGCGTGTCCTCGGCGCCAGGTCGCGCAGCCGGCGCTCCATCTGGGGCGTAAAGCCGGTGGCGCCGATAACCATCGCGGCGCCGCAATCGGCCGCGATCTCCAGATGCTCCAGCGCCGCCTGGGCGCTGCTGAAGTCAAGCGTGACGGTGTCGGGGCCGGCCAATTTTGCATAATCGGCGACAAGCGCAACCGAAAGCTTGCCGCATCCCGCAGTTTCGCCGGCGTCCGCGCCCAGCGCCGGATGGCCGGCCGCTTCGACGGCTCCAACCAAGTTCAGGGAGGAGTCCTGCGCGATTAGACTTATCAGCGTGCGGCCCATACGGCCCGCAGCGCCGGCCACGATCAACTTAAGCTTCTCTGCCACGCGCTCGACTCCCTGGCACGATGCGACTCTGATGAATAGCAGGCCCTTGTGCCGGCGCGTCAAGCGCGCCTCGGGCTACGCCGCCGCCGGCGCGGAAGCGGCCTTGCTGTGAGCGGTGTTCCAATGCTGTTCGCAAAGGCTGCCTTTAAATCGCGGCTTACGGCAGTTTTCCGCCGTGCAAATCTTATAGCGTGCTTTGGGCATGCTGCCCTGTTTCCAGAGTCGATAATGTTTGCGGCAGTAACGTTTCGCGACAGCCTCGCGGCCGCATCCCTCAGCTTTACAAGGACCTTTTCCAGCCATAGACCTTTTTCACCTGAACTATGCTGACAGTTTCATACCTGACCATCACGCCACCTTAACTTGTAGCAAACTTCTTGAGTGAAAGCGGTACCAATTTTCGCCGCAAGCCCGCCTTTACACGAGAACTGGACAGTGGCTCGACCAAGCCGCAAATGTCAAGCACGCTAACCGGCGGCTTCGGTACCGGAACGCCTCTCATCGAGTTCCAGCTGCTCTTGCAAAAGCGCCGGCGACGGAGCGGTGGCCCTCGATCTTGGCGCTCATTAATGCGTATTTGCGATGGTCCTTGCGCGGATGATCGGTTCTCAAGGGCGCATCGTTGCCGTAGAGGCGAATCCTCACAATGCACGGAGGCGTGATCACTAACTGGCATCCGTCCTTCTTTAACACCTACGAAGTGCTCGTGCCGAAGGTTGACAAGGTTGGAATCGATTTGGGTGGAGTGCGGGTGCCACTGGTGGGCGTACCGGTCGCCACATTGACGGGCTGGAACTTGCGGGCCGCGCCCTATGCCGAGGGAGATATCTGCGGGCTCAACGGCATGTACTTGCCGCTGCCGGTCACGGCCACCTCGGGTGACCCGAGACCCTCCTTGCAGTCGCTTTACGGAACGCACGGCGGATATGTCGCAGCG
Source organism: Deltaproteobacteria bacterium (assembly GCA_021831785.1). Lineage (GTDB taxonomy): Bacteria > Desulfobacterota > Binatia > Binatales > Binataceae > JAJYYI01. The sequence continues at coordinate 19,202 of JAKBMB010000026.1, forward strand.
GTGGCTGGCTATGTGAGCCAGCAGGTGCTGCAGCGCTACCTGCTTGCGGAGGATGCGGCGCAGGCGATCAAAAACGCCGCCCGAAGCGACGTCCTACAGTCGGTGTCGTCCGGGAAGTAATTGACACATCAGTCGCCTTAGCGTCGGGCCGCCAAGGCACAACGCAGCCCTATCAAGGAGCCGAAGGAGACCCTCATGGGACTCATCGAGCAATGAGATATGCGCGGAATCAGGCTTCGGATTAGGGCGCGAGGCTGGGGTGCCGCCGATCTCGAAAGCCCTCTGAGCTGTATTCCCCATTCAGCTCAGAGGTCGTTTCAGAGACCGGCCGTAGCGTCTTATGCGCCTTGCCTGAAACACTGATCGGCTAGGCGCGACGCTTATGGCCGGGCGGCCGATACCGGGGCGAGAAACGGCAGCGGGATAGTCACAGCATTGTACAGTGCCAGACGCGGTCCGTAAGCTGCCTCGAAAAAACCGATGCCGGTGGAAGGGCGAATCAGATTGGTGCGATCAAACATGTTGATCAGAGTGATTTGATCTTGGGCTTGGCCCACGCCTGGAATATAAAAGCTACGTCCGATACCCAGGTTCAACCACCACCAGATGGGAAGTTGCATCGTATTGGCAAAGCCACCGCGATAGCCGCTGCTGAAAACTCCGTCCACGCTGAACAGATATTTCCCCCAGCGATAGACCACGCCGCCGGAAGCTCCGAAAAGCGGCTCATGGTCAAGAATAATGTAATGGTCGGCCATGTAAGCGAGCTCGGCGGCGTTAAAGTTGTACTGACCGCTCGCCACGCCCATTTCCTCGTCGCGCGCCGCCGTGAAATTGAGCCTGAGCGTCAGGTCTTCGCGATTGTAGGCCAGCGTCTGCTCAAAGCCCCATCCGTAGCCGTGCTCATAGTTAAACGGTATATAAATCGGGACGAAGCCAAATTGCCCCTCATCTAAGTAATGCTGTGAGAGGCGAAAGTAGCTGTCCTGGCCCAGAGTCAGAGTAGGCGTCAGATGGTTCACCACGCCAGCGTCCCAATAATAGTCGCGCTCGGGCAAGGGAAAGGGATTACCGACTTCGCTAAGCGCCCCGGTCGTGCCGGCGAATTTCTGAAAGCTCACCGGTGAGAGGCCCGCGAAGGGCGGCACCTGGAAATAGCGCGCAAAGCCGGCATGCACGGCGGTGACCGTCGTCGCTTGATAGAGCAGATTCACGTCCGGGCTTATCTGATTACCCTGGACAAAACCCAGCGCCTGGTCAAAACGCGCCCCATAGGTGGCGCGCAGCTTCTCGGTAATCTGCCAGGTATCCTGCACATACACGCCGAGCAACGTGTCGGCTCCCTGGAATTGACCCGCGATCGCCAGCGGCACGTTGCTCGTCTGCTGCCCCTGGCTGTTGACCGGGAAGACCAGCGAATAGTTATTGAACCCTATGTTGTAGCGGCCTGCGTAAAAACCGAAACCCAGCGTATGGGTGTCGGTTAGCTGGTAGGTCGCGTCGCCCTGAAGCGTATTGGCAAGGTCCGTGTGGCTCACCCGCGAGGCGACGCCCTGGTAGATCATGTCGCCGATCGGGTCGGGCGTAAAAAGCTGGGTGTTATAATGGCCGCCGTAAGCAAGCTGGTAAGAGAAAGCCGGACCGATCGTACCGGTCAGTGCTAGCACACCAAAGTAGTCATTCTGCTCAAGCCCTGAGTTGATCATAGTGGAGGGATAGGTCGCCGGGTTCACACCCGCCAAGCTGTAGAGCACAGGCTGGTTCGGTACGTTGGGGAACTGATTGTTCAGCACGGCCACCCCGGTGATGAGGCTCAAGCGGGCGCTGGAGCTCAGGTCGTAGGTGAAATAGCCGAAGCCCTGTCCCTGATTGGTGTAGTCGTGAATCGGCGTGGCATTAGGGGTGGCCGAATCCAGCCCCAGGTTGGAGTATTGGTAGTAGCCGGTCACATAATAGCTTAGCTTGCCTTTGCATCCCGCCCACTCAAAGCTCGGCTCTGCCGTCTCGCGCATTCCGCCGTAAGCCGTGAACACTCCGATCGGCTGGTCGCAGCCGTCTTTGGTGCGGATGTCGATCACGGCTGAATCGCGATAGCCGTATTGGGCCGGCAAAATTCCGTCCAAAAGGCTTACGCTGCGAATCAGCCGCGAGTTAAGAAACTGAGCGAACCCAGGTTCGGTAGTAATATCGAGCGGCAGCATGAGGCCATTGATCCGCCACTGAAAGTCGGCATGCTCGCCGCGCACGTGGAATTGGCCATCAAGATCGCGGGCCACGCCAGGCATCTGAGACAACACGCCGGTCATCGTGGTGTTATTGCCTGCCGGAAGCTCATTGATATCGCGTTCGGTAAGGGTGTACTGACTCGCCCCGGTTGAAGAGAGTCTTACCTGGGAGGGCAGGCGCGACGCCTTAATCGGCACGCTTAGCGGCTGCTCGGACTCAAGCGTAAGCGTAATTGGCTTCGCAGGCGCAGAGCCGCCCACCTTCACAATGATGATTGCGGGCTTAAAGCCGCTCTTGCGTCCGACGACGGCGAACACCCCGGGCATCACCCGATCCAAAGTGAAGTCACCGCGCTCGTCGCTTTCGGCTCGCGCGACCAGTTTTTGATCCGCGCGCTTGAGCTCTATTTGAACGCCGGGCAGGGCCCGTTTGAGCGCGTCCGTGGCATGTCCGCGCACGCTGAAAACCGTACGACGTTCCCCATCCGCCAAGGCAGGGTGGCGCGCCAGCAGCGTGAGCAAAGCGGTCGAAACGCCGATTATGGCACGGCGCGTGATAGCGCGCCCCCGACGCAGCAGCTTGAGATAGCGTTGGCGGCTAAAAAGCCATGCCGCCATGATAACCACGGTGGCCAAAACGCCCACCTGCGCGGAACTTACCTGATCCAGCGCCTGATAGAACGACCCTCTAAGGTGAAGTCCCCCGACAAGTAGCTTTAACCATTCGCTGCCCGCAACAAAAAGCGCAAGCCCTGCGGACAAGCCGGTTAGCAAAAGGTTAAAGCGAAGCTTGCGCACAGCGTCCGCGAATGTCCAATCGTAAATACTCATCACCAGGATGCCATCGAGCGTATCAACCAGGCTCATCCCGGCGGTAAACAGCAGCGGAAATACCATCACGCCCCAGAGCGGAAGTCCGCCTTGGAGGGCGGCTGCGGTCGACAGGCCGAGGATCGCAATCTCGCTGGCGGTATCGAAACTAAGGCCGAACAGCAGGCCGATCGGATACATCTTCCAGCCTGCGTCGACGCGGCGATAAAGCAAGCGAAACAGACGCGCCGCCCCACCCCGCTGGTCCAGCAGCTTTTCGATGGCCTCGCCGGACACATCCGTAGACGGGTCGCGGCGCAGGACGTCGACCGCCGCCCACAAGCACCGGAAGATACCGATGTTGATGATGCCGATCACGGTGAGAAAACCCGCGGAGCAGAGCGCGCCCGCCGCACTATGGAGCCCGAACTGCAACCAGCGTTCGGCGCTGGCGCTCGACCGTGCCGCGAGCACCGCGATCAAAGAGAGCAGCACTACGACAGTCGAGTGCCCGAGCGCAAAAAAGAGGCCGGTCGACGTCGGCCGCTTTCCGTCCTGGCGAAGCTTACGGGTTACGTTGTCGATCGCCGCGATGTGGTCGGCGTCGAAACCGTGGCGCAGCCCCAGAAAGTACGCCAATGTTCCGGCGCCGAGGACAGCGCCGCCGCCAACAGATGTCAGCGCCGCGAGCGAAAGCCATGCCGCGCCATTCACGCCGCCCAGCACGATCAACGGCGCGGCGCCCGGCCGGCAGAATCTCGGCCATCCGGTCCGCATAGCGGCGGACAGCGCATTCTTCGGCTGCAAAGAAAATGCAGGTCGATTCATGGCGTCTCTCGCGCGGGATCACCCTACGGCGAGAGACGACGGTTTCGGCGGGCGGGCCCAGCATTCCCTAATTCCATCGCAAGCAGGCGCACGGCCGCCGAATCCACTCTCCCCACGAACAAGCAGACCCCGATGAGTCGCTCGGCCGGTCTCCTGGCTTGGGATTCCTCCTAGAGGCCGAGCCTCCCCAGTTGCCCAGTGGCGCCATCGGCCTTCGCGCTCCCTCACAGTTGCGGGGCAGCGCCGGATTCGCACCGGCTTCCCGAGCGCCGAGCAGCGAGCGACTCTAGCATCGCCTTTGCTGCTCGTCAAGAAAAATTCGTTCCGTTGTCATCAACGTTGTAGATGCCCAGGGCATAAACATTTAAAGATGGCCGCCTGGTGGAGTAGAGCCGAGCGATGGAGAACATCGAGCGGCGCGTGTGGCGAGAGGCGCGGGCGAGGACGCGGCTGGCAGCCGTCAGTTCGGCGGTTTGCCCCAGCCCTTCAAGGATCTTGTACGACCTAGCTGCCTCCTCACGATCGCTCTTGGAGATTGCGAACCCCACATGGACCACGACATAGTCCCCGAGTACGGCCTCAGGAACGTACCGGAGACAGGGCTCTCGGGTTATGCCCGCAACCCGAACTCCGCCAAGACGCAGACCGTTATCCTCACGGACCCCCGACGATCTCGTCGGAGATGCCCAAGCACATTTACTTTCTTCTGCCCGCCGCGTGCGCCATTCTCTCAGCCCGCTCGCTGCGCCACGATTCGTCCCCAGACCCGAACCTCGGGGTAAACTCGGAGCATCAAGATTTTCGGCGGCTCGAGACCAAAGTCGCGCATGTCGAGGGTCTTTTCGCCCTCCACCTCTAGCGTTGCGCCGTCGTCGAGGATTCGAACGCTCACCTCGCCTTCGACGCTTTGCGTCCGCCCGTGAAAAGCGAGGCTGCCGCGTACATGATAGCGGCCGGCGGCACCCAGCGCCTTCACCTCGAGCATCACTGCGCGCACCTGCGGATATTTGCGCACTTCGAGCCTGCGTTCCAGCTCTCGGTCATAGAGCATGTTGCCGGTTTTCAGGCTTCCCACGTCGAGCTCCACGCGCGCCTTCGGAGGCACGCGAAGGTCGAGCCGGCCTTCCGTTACCTCCACCTCGATATCGCCCACGACTCCGGCAAAATCGCCGCGAATCGGATGGAGGCTTGAGCGGGTCTCCGCCAAAAGCCGGGAACGTTCGGACACAATGCGGAACGTCGCCATACGCCTGCGGCCACTAGATCTCGCGCATCTTCGGGTAACGCGCAATGTCCGAAAGCGACGTTACCGCCACGTACGCGACCGCTAAAGCCACGACCGTGGTGAAAATACGCTGCAACATTGGCTATGCCTCCTGCGTACTTGCCGTTTGGACGTTAACCTTCTTCGCTATGAGCTGGCACATGGCCCCGAGCACGTTGCGACCTCTTGGGCCGCCGGCTCGCTAAGCCTGATCCTTTCGACGATCTCCGGCGGTTCACATCCGACAATGAAAACCCGCCCGATGCGCCCGCCTAAGGCGCTGACCATGTTCAACACCGAGCGCGGGGCCATGCCGTGAACGTCCACCAGGAATCCGTGCTCTTCCTCGTTCAAGTCCACCTCTAGGACGAAGACAGTTTCGGGAGCGTCGCCGCAAGCCGTAGCGTTGACGGGAATCAAAGTGTCGCGGCCGTCGAGCCGCTCGTACGCCAGATGGATGGCGCGGATGCCGGAGTCTCTAACCTCCACGCCCGCTGGGAGACCCTGCGCGGCCAGTCACCTGGCCGCCTCAACGCCGAGACCGTCATCGCCGAAAAAATGTTGCCGACGCCGGCCACTAAGACCATGTGGCTCATTTGCCCCGGCCCCAAGCGGTTCGACTTCGTCGGGATAGAAGTGTAAGAAACGCCGATGCCATTGATAGAGCTCGGCGGCGGAATCGTCCTCGACTGTCACTTCACAAAGATACTGTAGCCGCGGAAGATCGATAACGTGCTGTAGCGCTGCGCCACTTTCCTCTTCGCGAAGTCGATTTTGGGATATATTCCCCACGCTCCCCACGATGCGGGTGATGGGGTCCCAAATCATCTCGACCAATCCCTTGGCCGTGTTGGTCCCTGGTATCTTCCGAACCTTCCCTACGAAGCCCCAATTGCCCTCTTTGCGGCGGCCATCGAACCATTGCGCCAGATGCCCACCACCCCGGTTGGTGGCCGGTTGTAAGTTCTCGACCGCGCATGCGCCGCTTCGGTTCCTGGTCCAAAGTTTTCCTCGGCGATTCGCGCAGAGCGCGAATCGCCGCGCCCAAGAGCCCGCTGACGCCGGCCGAGGCCTTGGCTCCGGGCGGCTCGTCCTTGAAGGGCATGAACTTTTCGGGAAATTCGGGCAGCGGCCGCACGATGTCGGGTTTTCGGGGCAAATTTATGCGGTTGATGGAAGAGCCGCCGGGAGCGAAGATGTCTTCGAGCGCCGTATTGATACACGGCCGCACGGCGCGCAACATATCCGAGCGAGATCGCGCCGAAAGCGACAGACGCGAGACCGAGGCTCGCTTTTGCTCACTAGTAGCGCAGCTTCCAGCCGTCACCTTCATGGGCACTCCGGAGGGCGGCCTCAGCGAGCTTTACGTGAGTCCTCAAATCGAGAGGTTACTTGGTCTCCTGCAGGAGGAGTGGCCCGGCGATTCATTTCCTTGGCGTAACCGACTTCACCCTGAAGACTGCCCGTGATGACTAGGGCAGGATGGTCGGATCGGTTGCCGCCATTCGAAAGCCACAGGCGACGGTACGCCTGTCAGATAGCGGGCGCATCCAGGCGCTCGGCGCACGCTCGCTGTCTTCAGGCTCTGGAAGCAGCTCGCAAACCGGTGGTGCAATCTTTGCTATGTCCGGGTGGCATCCCGCGAGAGCGTTTCATACCTGGGATTCCGGCACTATCTGGTTTGGCCGCCGGAGACATCCGTGTGAGCACGCGGGCAAGCACGACGGTAACGCGCAGCACAAACCTCAGACGACGCGCCGCGAGAGACAGTGACTACGATTACAAACGACAGGCCCTGCTTCGGCTCATGAGCGCGGATGATCCAGGGGTAGTTCGACACACGGCGCAACAAACGCGTGCCCGCGAAATAACCGGTGAGTAGTAATCGATGAAAAGAATACTGATTATTGGCGGCGGATTTTCCGGACTCGCAGCCGCGATGGGTGCGGCACGTAAACTCGATGAGCTCGGAGTTACTAACCGCGAGGTCGCAGTCACCCTGGTGAACCGCAACGCGTGGCATTCGATCCGCGTGCGCAACTACGAGCGGGACTTGAGCGAGATTCGAGTTCCGCTCGACGACGTGCTCAAACCAATCGCAGTCGAACGCGTCGAAGCTCAGGTCACCGCCATCGACCTCGCACGCCGCCGCGTGACCATTAAAACGCTTAACGGCCCAACCCAACTCGAGTACGACCGAATAGTGCTCGCGGCGGGAAGCCAAGTTAATCAACCGGATACCCCGGGTCTTGCCGAGTGCGCTTTCAATGTCGACACGTTCGACGCGGCCGCGCGCCTGAGTGACCACATTGCAAAACCGGCAAAAAAGCCGCCCGGAGCGGGCCGTTATACCGCGCTGGTCATCGGTGCAGGTCTAACCGGCATCGAGGTCGCCTGCGAATTGCCCGAGAGATTGCGCATCGCGGGAGCGGGCGACGCCAGCCCGGCGCCGCCGCGCGTGATCCTTGCCGACCATGCGCCGCAAATCGGGTCGGTCATGGGCAACGACGCGCGATCGGTTATCGGCGAGGCGCTCGCGGCACTCGGTATCGAGACGCGTACCGGAATCGTCGTCAGCGCGATCGATCAAGAAGGCGCGACCCTAGCCGACGGCAAACGAATCGAGGCTGACACGGTCGTGTGGACCGCCGGCATGCGCGCTAACCCGTTAACGGCGCTGTTTCCGGTCGAACGCGATCCGTGGGGACGCATTGCCGTGGATGAGTTTCTTAAGGTCAAGGGCGTCGCCGACGTGTTCGCCGCAGGCGATGTCGCAAGGATGATCATCGATGGCCGCCATCCGACCGTGATGTCGTGCCAGCATGCGCGTCCGATGGGCAGATTCGCAGGCAACAACGTAGTTTGCGATTTGCTCGGCGTGAAGCCGCTGGCACTGCAAATTAACTGGTACGTGACCTGCCTCGATTTGGGGCCGTGGGGAGCGGTTTATACGCACGGATGGGAGCCTAAGGTCGTAGCGTGGGGAATGGCGGCCAAGCGCACCAAGCGGACAATAAACTGCGTTAGAATTTACCCGCCGCGATCCGGCAGTCGGCGCGAAATTCTGGAAGCCGGCGCGCCCACAGTACCCTCGCCGCCCGAGTCCTACCGCTGACACCCCACAGCGGATGCTGGGTTGCGGCGGCTGCATCGCCACCGAGCAACGCCGGCCCCGGCGCCAAAGTCGCGGACGGAGTTAGCGGACCGTCGAGCTCCATCCGGACTCCGATCGCTCAAAGCCGCTTGACCCCAATCATCTTTGGGTTGAATCCGAAGCGCCTGCGGCTCGTCCAAGACTATCAAAGAGTTACGCAGCGGTACGCACCGTCGCCGGCCCGGGGGTCAGCCGACCACCATGGAATCGAGCCGGAGAACTCGCGCGGGCACCGGGAAAACACTACGGCGAGCGGCACGCCGCGCTGGGGAAATAGACGCCCTTGAGGGCGCATCGGCGAATGACTTTAAGCGCCCCGCGGCCGTTGAGGACAAGGATGGTTGATGGGGCCGGAATCGAGCCGGACGCAGCAGACACCGATATCAACACGGATCACCGAGCCTTTATCAACACGTCGGACGAATCTCGCCCACCGGGCGCCGGCGTACCTCGGCTGCTGATCGTCAGCCGAGCGATTCGTGGCGTCGGACAGGGCATGATGCTCGCCGACTTTGCCCTATACCTGAGGGCGCTGGGATGGAATGCGGCTGGAGTCGGTCTTCTGCTCGCCTTAGGGGCCTCGGGCGAGATCATCGCCAGTATCTTCGTCGGATGGGCGGGGGACCGCGGAACCAAAAAGCACTTCCTCATATTGGGAGAGGCTTTGACCTTGGCCGCCTGCTGTATGGCAGCGTGCTCGGCGTCGTCCCGGGTTTTAGCGGCTGCCGCGCTTTTGGGCGGGCTCGGTCAGCGTTCCAACGGCTCACCAGGGCCATTTTCTCCCTCAGAACAATCTTTGTTTGCCTATTGTTCGCCGCCTTCCCGGTTGGGTGCGGTGCTGAGCATCAATTCTGCCACCGGCTTTGCCGGCCTCGGCGTCGGAGCCTTGCTCGGCGCCTTAGTGGTAACCTGGTGGCGGCACTTTTCGGGCCCGCAGGTGTTTTGGCCGCTGTTCATCATCTCGGCCATCCTGTCGCTAGCAAACATCCTTTTACTTGCATATATTTCGGAGCCGCCCCGGCCGCCGCGCCCGGAAGCGCCATCCGCCGTCGTCGAAAGTTCCATCAGAAAGAACGAAGCCCATTCGCTTACTTGGCTGGTTTTGACCAACCTGCTCAACGGAGTGGCCATAGGCATGGCGGATCTCCTGGTGCCGCTCTGGTTTGCCAAACAATTCCATGCAAAACCGACCTCGATCAGCTCGCTGATGGCCTTTACGTTTTTCCTCACCGCGTTGCTGGCTTGCGCTGCGGCGACCCTGATCTATCGAACCGGGCATTTGAAGCTGCTTCTTCGAACACAGTCTATGTCCGCGGGGCTTCTCATCATCTTCCCCTTTATCCCGGTCTATTGGTTGGCCTTCATGATACTTGCCATTCGTTACGCTTTGACGCGCTCACCGGGCGGCGTCAGGCAGACGCTCACCAACGCCCTGGTGCAGCGGCAGAGGATCGGTCTAGCGACCAGTCTCAACGTTTCCTCGCTCCAGGCTGGCCAGCTATTCGCCCCCTACTTCGCCGGCCTGCTTTTGGACCATGGACAGGCGGCCACACCATTTTTTCTGGCCGCCTTCTGCCAGGCTTTCGCGGTGTGGTTCTACAAGTGCTCCTTTCATGAGCCCGCGCCGGATACGGACAGGTGACCGGGGCCGCAAGCAGGTCGGACCCCCAACCACTCGCGCGCCGGCGCGGTCGTCACGCGAAGATTTCGTCAGGGGAGATCAAGCAGCGATAACCGTCGCCCTCAAGGAAAAGGCAAAAACTGGAGAGCTGAACATTATGGCGACTGGATTGCTCGGGGCGATCGACTGCTGGCTTACACTGCCCTTGTGTCTGGCCGTGCGATGGGTAAATCGAGGCTTAGCTCCGCTGTCCGGCCAGCGCGGCCCGGCAGCGCGGCCGCAGACTATCTGCCTGGCGAAATTCGCTGGCCTCGGAAGCATCATCAACACCACGCCGCTACTGCGCGCGGTGCGCAAGCGCTACCCTTCCGGTCACATCGTCTATTTGACATTCGCGCGGCACGAGGAACTGGTTCGGCGCTTGACTCCGGTCGACGAAGGTTTGTTCATCGATGATCGCTCGCTGTGGTCACTGGCCCGCTCGCTCTACTTCGTGACCAGGCGGCTTAAGCAGCTTGCTCCCACCTGCTACTTGGATCTTCAATACTATAGCGTCTGTTATTTTTCCGCTCTGGTTGCGATCCTGAGCGGCGCGCCACAGGTCGTAGGCTTTATCCGGCAGCCGAGCTTGGCAAAAAAGCGCTTCCTGACTTGTGCCGTCTACTTTAACGCCTTTCAACCGCTGCAGGAGGCGTTTCGGCAAATTGCAGCCGCAATCGGCTGCGAGTTATGCGTCTCTTCGCCCGCGGGCGAATGTTCGCTGAGGATTTTTTCGAAAGACCAGGAGGAGGTGAAGCAGTATCTGAGCCGACGGGAAAAACAACCGCGGCGGTTGCTGGTGGTCAATGCGAATGCTTCCGCGGCGTGCCTCGAGCGGCGCTGGCCCAGGGAATCCTTTGCTGAAACAGTACGCGGACTACTGCGCCGGATGTCCGATCTGCGCGTCGTGCTAATCGGCGCAGCCGATGAACGGGGCTGTGTCGAAGGGCTGCGTTATGCCATTGGGCCGGACAACCAGCGAGTGCTGAACCTGGCTGGCGTGCTGTCGCAGGGAGGGCTGCTGGCGCTACTCAGACAAGCAGACTGCCTACTCAGCAATGATAGCGGCCCGATGCACGCGGGCTTCGCGCTGGGGACTCCGACAGTCGCCCTATTCGGCCCCGCCAACCCGCAGGACCATATATCACAGGCCGACCTGCGGAAATCGGTTATTTTTTATGCGCCGGTTTTCTGCAGCCCGTGCATCCACTTCATCTCGCCCCCGCCCTGCGGCGGCGACAACACGTGCATGCGGCTGATTCCTGTGGCCTCCGTCCGCGAGGCGTGCCTGGCGCTTCTGACCGGCAAGGCTTTGCGCGGCTCCCTCGCTGCGCAGTGGAGACCACCGGCCTTCGTTGCGCCAACGGTTGCTTGGGGTGCGCCTCACGATGCGCTTTACGTTCACCGCTGTGCACCCTCCTAGCCGATATAATTCCGCGGCGCTCGATCGGTTTAAAGATCGAGGTGAAGGCGCATGGCATCTCCCACCTCACGCGCGATGGCGGCGTTGAGCATGGGCAACGCGCCGCCTCGTAGGCGTTCCTTAACGATAACGATAGTGCGAATCTGCAATAAATGCCTTCTGGGCAAGATTGAGGATACGTCTGTGGTGAACGAAGGTAAGGAAGTGGTCCAAGCGACGTTGGTAGCGGACCATGAGGCCGCGGAAGTTGTGGCGCCAGGCGAACAGCCGCGCGACCTTCGCGCGCCTGCACGAGCGGCTATCTTGGAGGCGCCGCCGCCGTGATCCACGGCTCGGGAAATTAGTATGACGTGTACCACCTGCCCCCTCCGGCTTGCAACACCGGCGACCCTTGGGCGTAATTTAGAAGCGGCACCAAAAGGCGCGCGCCGAAGCCGGCGGTCGGATCGCTGGTATCTCACGGATGCGGTAGTTGCGGACCAAAATGTCATGGGGCGAGTGCGCCGGACGTTGAGGCGGTCGAGAACCTCGCGCAAATCCACAGAGCGGCAGCGCAGGAGTGGGCCGCCGACCCGGCGGGGCTTCCCCGGCCGGGTCCCATCGGTCGGCCCGTCAGATCAAACGCGCATCGATTACGCGCGACGCTTTCATGCGCTGCGCTGGCTGACCTCCGCTTCGTACGCCGCCTCGATGCCGAAGGCGCCGGTACGCGCTTCCGTATCAGCCGCGCTCATGGCACTGGGGTCTTCACCGTTTTCGAGGCGGCCGCCGCGAGCCTTCCACCGCCGCCTCGCGCTCATTACTGCTAAAACCGCGCGCGGCCACTGCCCGCGCAAAGCCAACCTACTGAGAACTGCAGAATATAGCGACAGGCAGACTCTAAGCTTGGGCCTCTACCGCCACCCCCATCCTCACCTTCCCCCGCCGCGCGGGGGAAGGCCGGGAAGGGGGCGCGGGCCTTGCCCGCGTAGCGCGCACCAGGCCACCCCCACGACTCTGCGCTGTCTCAATATTTTGCAATCCTCAATAATCCTAGCGCCTAGGCCAAAAGGCGCTGCCGGCAAAAAGCCTGCCTCAACATTCCTCAGACTCGTGAAGCGCGCAGCGGTAGCAGCGAGCTTCGCAACGGAGACCAGTTATGAGACGTGGCGTTAAGAAGCTCAGTGTGTGCGTGGCGGTCACGCTCGGTTTGCACAGCTCAATTGCCTTTGCCTTAAACGTTAAGTTTGGTGCACCCCCCACGGTGGGGATAATTGCCGGGTCCGCCGCGTCGGTCATCGTGTGGACGGTCCCAGTGATGCTGCAAGGGCAGAGCGGGTTCTCGTTGCTCGGCTCAGAATTAACCTCCGACGGCAAGTATCTCGGCAACAACTTGGTGTGGGACGCCGAAGACGTGGTCACTTCACCGCTTTACATCGCCGGCCAAAACAGCCCCTTTCGCTCCAGCGACTTCTACCTGGCGGTGCTCGGACTGGGCGCCATATGGAGCGGCTCGTTCGCGCTCGACAAGACCATGAAGAATAATTTGGTATCCATGAGCGGCACCGACGCGGGTTTGCTCGAGCATGTGAGCTATGGCCTTGTCAGCTCCGCTACGGCTGGCCTTTACGGCTACGGACTCTACTCCGGCGATACTCGAGCCCGTGACATGGCGATAACCGCGGGCGAAGGCGCCGGAGTCGCCACGCTCGTTGACGCCTTAATCGTTAAGCCTGCATTCGGCCGGCTCAGGCCGCGTCAGACCAGCAGCCACACAGCGTTTTTCTCCGGCGGCGCGTCGTTCGTCTCGGGCGACGTGACCCCAATGTTCGCCTTGGCCGCCGGCGTGAGCGAATATTTCAACAACGCCTGGTATGTCGCGGGCCCGATCTACGCCGCGGCGCTGACCGACGGCTTCGGCCGCATGGGATACAACGCACATTGGTTCTCGGACGTGATCGGCGCGGCCATGCTGGGCTCGCTCACGACCGAGTTGCTTATCCATCTGCACGCCGAGCATGCCCTAGAGGGAAGCCGCTGGCATCTGTTTGCCGAAACCCCGCCGCCTACGCCGTACGATCCCAACGCGTTCGGCATGGGCATCGGGTTGGCGTACAACTGGTAAGGCGTAATTTACAGCGCGCCGCTCAGATACCGACTCCTTGCATCTTGCCGTCAGCGGTCAGGCGGCGCTGCCGCCCGCCCCATTCGACGGTGTTGCCGATCAAGCTGGCAGTCCACAGCCCCGCTAAGAGCAGGTCTTTGAACGGCACCAGAAGCATGTCGGTGAACTTAAACGGCAACTTAAACACCAGCACACCCATGACGGCTGACATGATTAGCCTGGCGGCCAGCGTCCCCGCTGCGAGCTTCAGCGCCGCAGCGCTAAAGCCTGCAAGCGGCAGCAGAGCGAGCGCCCAAAAGGTGCCGTTAATGAAGATTCTTCCCAGGCTGATGGGACGTATTCTGCGGTCCACGCGCCAGCCGCGCAGTTGATGGCGCCAGAAGTCGCTGACGGTTTTTTCCTCGGGTGTCGTGGTGACCAGCGCGCTTGAAACTTTGATGCGGTAGCCGGCGGCGGCGACATTGCGCGCCAGCACCAAGTCGTCACCGAAACAGTCCTTGACCGCGTCCAAGCCGCCGATCGAGTCGAGCACGTTTGTTCTGATCGCGATACACGAGGCGTAAGCATGACGCGCCGATTCAATGTACTTCGACAAAATCGCGATTGGAGCAAAGTCGGTGTTGATGAAAAGCGCCTCCAGCCGCGCCCCAATGTCCCCGGATGCCGGCTTGCCGCAGTAAATACAGGTGACCAGCCCGACTTTGTCCTCGCCGAGCTCCCCGACCAAGCGGCGCACGTGATCGCGTCGTACGCGGCCGTCGGCGTCGCTCATGACCAAGACCTCGGCCTGGGGCGCATGGTCGAGCATCCACAAAAGCTTGCCAACCTTCGGATTTCCGGCATGGCCCTGGCCTATCGTCACGACGACGTCGGAAGACGGGTATTCGCGTTCGATCGCGCGCACGATGAGCGCCGATCCGTCTTGGTCGCTGGTTGCGCCGAAAACAAACTTCTTGGCCGGATAATCGACCTCGAGCAGATTGCGCACGTTTTGCAGCATCTGTTCGCTGAAACCGTGCAACGGCCTGAGCAGCAGCACGCTGGGAGGCTCGTCGGGCAGCGGCTTAGGCGCCGCCGCGGATTCCAGGGCGAAGCGCAAGCCGGCCAGGCATGCCGCAGCATAGTAAGCCAACGAGCTATAGATACAGAACGAGATAAAGTGGTACAAAAAATTCATCGAAGTTACGCCGTCTTATGCGGTAGCCAAGCCGTGGCTCGTGCCCGGCGACGACCGAGCGATTCCGGCCGGTTCTCGAACTTGAGTAGTTGCGATATGGTCCCCTGGGTGACCGTCTCCCGCGCGTGAATCGCCGCCTTTCGACCGAGTCGCGCACGCGCGACGCCGCGACGAGCTTAGAGCGGGCGCAGCCGCCGGCAACCATGCACAAGCAGCAGACCGGCTTCGGGCGCGCAGCGCCGGAGCGGGGAACAGTCCGTCGTCCGCCGGCCAAGGACTGCTCGCGCGTTGTCGACCGACGCGCAGCATCCAACCGGTGGCGCGCCTTGCGGCCGGCAAAGGCGTAAGTCGAACTATCGCACAAACTCCGCCCGCTTCACCTCGCGCGGTCACCAGCATCCGAGCCAAGACCGGTGGGTCGGCGCAAGCCGACAGCTCCGGTGCGCGAGCATGACTTCTGCTGCTCGAAGCCCCCAAGGGGACGTAAGCGGCATCGAGCCAAGCTAGGGCGTACCCGCGAGCTTCTTGCGCTGCGCGGGGCTAAGAATTTTCGCCAGTTTTTCCATTGTCTCGGTATGCAAGTCAATCATCTGGCCGGTCAGGCGCTTCAGTTGCTCGGTCTTGGCCCGCACCACATCCTTGTCGGCGCCACCGAGCACGGCCGCGTTTAGTTCGCGGTGAGCGGCCACCATTTTTCGCTGCAAGTCGGCGCCTCGTTGTTGATCGGCGACCGCCAAAACGCGTAGCTGGTTCGACTGCTGATCGGTCAGGCCTAGCTGCTGCTTCAATCGCGTTATTTGGTCGGTAGACGGGACATTCTGTTGCGTCTGCGCGACCGAGACAAAGCGCGGCGCGCCCAAAGCCAGAAACGTCGCAAGTAAAGCAGCGACCAGATATCTCACACCAGGATCCTCCCTAATTCAAGTCGAGCCATCCTAGCCGATAGCGGCAGCCGGCAGCTCGAAAATTCCCATCCGGAGTGACCGTTGCTCATGGGCGAGATGCCGGTTTCTAGGACTATGCTCCCTCACAGTGTCATACAAATGGCGCGAAAACGCCACCTCAGCCCACTCCTTTGGGCTGCGGCGCTTTCAACCGCTCTTCGCCCGCTGCGCTCTCTTGGCTACCACGCCAGCTCAGCCGCGCGATGCGCAGGGCATGACCGGACCGGCGCGCGCTTTACTTCGACGGCGACAAGGGCGATTTGCGTCCGGCGCGGCTTGGGCCGCCGGGCTGCGCCGATCCGACGCGCTTGCGCGGTTGGCGTGAGCCGGTCGCGCGCCGCGCGCAGCCGTTGATTCCGTTGAAAAAAAGCGCGAGCACCGTCTTCGCGGCTATCTCGGGCGTGTCCGTGCTCTTGCGAAAGCGGACAACGCCTCGGACCATGCCCAAAAGCGCTTCGGCACACAGCCGAGCATCGAGGTCGGCGCGCAGCTCGCCGGCTGCGACGCCCTCGGCAAGGGCCGCATGAATCATATCGGACAGCCTGGCCCGCTGAGTATAAAAGCCGTGTGAGAACGGGCCCGAAGCTGGTTCGGTAGCTTGAAGCAGGACAAAAAAGAATCGCCGATCCCAGAAATAATCCGTGGTGTGACGAGTGATCAGAGAAATTTTTTCCGCCGGGGAATGGGCCTTCGCGAGCGCTTGCGCCAGCCGACGCTGAAGCTCGGCAAAACCCTCGATAATCGCAGCCAGGTACAGCTCCCGCTTGGAACCGAAACAGCGGTAGAGCGTGCCCTTCCCTACGCCGGCGCGGGCGGCTAGCTCTTGAGCACGCACGCGATGAAACTCGCGCGTTCCGAACAACTCGGCGGCCGAGCGGATTAGACGGCATCTTAACTGCGGATCGGGCCGCCGGCCAGGTCGCTTTGCGATCGTAAGATGGGGCTTTTGGCCGCCGTCCGCGGTATCCAGCCGCTCAAGCGCGTCGCGATTTAAATTATCGCCCACACCCTGCTACGGCCTCTTTTCCAAATTCGTCGAGCCCAGACTCGTCGCGGTCTAAAGTTGCCGTCCACGGTATCCCGCAGCGCCGGCGTGCGTGAAACGCTGCGCAGTAGTCAGCCGCACCCAACTGCCGCGATGCTCCAAATCCTAACTCGCTGCCGCGCGGACCCGCCGGCGGCGCGTGGCGCGCTCTTCGATCGCGACGTAAAGCGCGGGAATAAAAAACAGGGTGAGAAGCGTGGAAAGCGAAAGGCCGCCGATAAGCGCGCGCGCCAGCGGAGCGTTGGTCTCGCTGCCCACGCCGAGGCCCAACGCCATGGGAAGCAGTCCGGCCAAAGTCGCCACCGTAGTCATCAGGATCGGCCGCAGCCGCACGCGCGCCGCCTCGACCACCGCGTAGTGCAGCTCTCGCCCCGCTGCGCGCAGGACATTGGTGTAATGAACCATCAACACCCCGTTTGACACCACGATCCCGACCATCATGATAACGCCCATGAAAGAGGACACCGAAAACGCGGTATGAGTCAGAAACAGCGCCCACACCACGCCCGCCATCCCCAGCGGCACCGAGAACATGATAATAAACGGATCGACCAGCGAACGGAACTGCGAAGCCAAGACCATGTACACCAAAATCATGGCCAGGACCGCCGCGCCCTCGAGCGTGTGAAAGGCGCCGCGCTGCTGTTCAATTTGGCCGGTCAGCTTAAGGCTGAAGCCGGGCGGCAAAGGAAGCTTGGCCAAGCGCGCCTCTAGGTCCTGCGCGATGACGCCCAAGTCGCGATTGACGGGATTGGCCGTGATGTCGATTGCGCGCTGCAGGTACTTGCGGTCGATCTCAATCGGTCCCGAGCCGGGCTTGACCGACGCCAGCGTGCGCATCCGCACGACCCCCATGTTGCGCGACGGATCGCCGACCGAGCCGCGGTTGACCAGGAACGTGTCACCCAGGTCGCGGACATGGCTTCGGAAGTCATCTTGATACCGAACCACGATGTTGTACTCGTTGCCGGTACGCGGGTCGATATAGATCGAAGGCGAGTTGGTCGAGCCGTTGGTAGAATCGAGAATTACGTGCGCGGCGTCGTATTGGTAAATGCCGGCCAGCGCCGCTTTTTCACGGTCAACGTCAATGTCAAACTCGGGAAAGTTCTCTTCGCGGCTGATCTGCACGTCAGCCAGACTCGGCATGCCCCTCATGATCCGCGTTATTTGGCGCGCCAGCGCGGCGCCCGCGCTCAGACCGTACCCCAGCTCAAGCACGTCTACGGGAGCGGGCGATCCGAAGTAGAGCACCCGGGTGATCAGTCCGCCGGGGTCCATGTACTGCTTCACGGCGGGAAACTTCCGCGCCAGAATCGGACGCAAATAGTCAACGACCTGCTTGGTGGACATAGAACGGCGAGTCGGGTCCACCAGATGGACGCTGATTTGCGCCGCGTGCGGTCCGGTGTTCGAGGAGTAGGTGGCTTGGCGCGCCGAGGCGCGTCCGGCGGTAGTCAAAAGACCGATCGCCGACTGGGTAATCGTGATCCATCCGGGCGGAAGATCGCGGCGAATTTCGTCCTCCAACTGACCCACGGCCTGCTCCGTCAACTCAATCCGCGTCCCTACGGGCAGGCGAATGCTGAGATGAAACTGGCTCTCGTCGGAAACAGGCATGAACTCGACGCCGATCCCGCGCACCAGCAGCGTTGAAACCGCGGCAAAGCCGACCACCGCGAACACGATCAGCCTTCGGTGTTCGAGCGCGCGCACCAGAGCGCGCCGATACGCGACTTCCAGCCAGTCCACCGCCGCCTTGCACGCCGCTGCGGCTTCAGTCGCGAGCCTGCCGCGCGCCTGGCGATAACCGCCCTGATCCAGATAGCGCAGACACAAAAGCGGGGTAACCGTGCGCGAGACCAGAAAAGAGGCCAGCAGCGAACAGGTGACCGCGATGGCCAGCGGCGTGAACAGAATCTGCCCAACGCCCTGCGCGAAAAGGCTCGGCAAGAAAACGATCACCGTGGTTATCGTCGAGGCGAAAATCGGCATCGCCACCTCGTTCGCGGCCTCCACAACGGCTTTGCGCCTGGAGGAAGCGCCGGCAAAATGGCGCGCGATGTTCTCCAGCTCGACTATCGAGTCATCCACCATCCGTCCCACCGCCAGCGCGAGCCCTCCCAAGGAGAAGATATTGAGCGATTGTTGGTCGAGGTAGAGCAACAGAAACGTGGCCAAAATCGAGAGCGGGATGGCGAGCGAGATGATCATCGTCGCGCGCAGGCTCTGCAGGAAAAAGAGAATCACCCCGAAGGCCAACAGCGCGCCCTGCAGCGCTTCCCGGCGCAGCGAGCTGATCGATCGGCGGATATACGTCGACTCGTCGAAAAAGATCGCCAGCTTTATGGCGGGCGGAATTCCGACCAGGCGATCGAGCGCATCGCGCACCGCGTTGACCACCTCCACCGTGTTCTGGCCGGGCTGCTTATAGATCGCCATATAGACGCCGCGCTGTCCGTTGATGCGAACGATGTAGCTTTGATCCTCCGAACTATCCATCGCTCGCCCCAGCATCCCAATCGTGATCGGTACGCCGCTGCGGTTGGCCGCCACCACGTCATTGATGCGGTCGACCAGTTTGAGTTGGACGTTGGTGGTGACGCCGTACTGGCGGTCGCCGACCTTGATCCACCCGGCCGGCTCGAGCAAATTGGCGCCATTGATCGCTTGCGAAAGGTCGAGCAGCGAAAGCCCGACCGCGGCCATGCGTTCACGGTCCACGGCGACCGAGATTTGGCGGATCTTGCCGCCCGACACCACCGCCGACGCTACCCCCGGAAGCTGCTCGAACTGCGGTTCGATAACGTTGTAGGCCAGGTCGTAAAGCTGGCGTTCATCCATGCCCGCGCCGGAGACGTCGACCGCGCAGACCGGAATGTTGGCCAAGTCGTACTTGATGATAAACGGCGACTGCACGCCGGTCGGCAGCATGTTGAGTATCTGCTGGATGCGGTTGTTGGCCTCGACCATCGCGGCGCTCAAATCCGCGCTCCAATCCAGCCAGACGCTGACCAGCGAGACGCCTTCCTTGGAAACCGACTCGATATGGTCGACATTGGAGAGCCCGGAGACCGCCTTCTCAACCGGATAGGTGACGGTGTGCTCGATGTCCTGCGGCCCGGCCCCCGGGTAGAGCGTCGCGACCCGCAGTACGGGCAGGTTAATGTTCGGGAACAGATCGATCGGCAGGCGGTTGAGCGAGACTATGCCAAGGATCGCGATGGCCAGCGTCACCATCGCGATCAGCACCGGGTTTTTGAGCGCCAGACGAGTAAGCCACATCGCCGCTAACCATCTGCGCGCGCGCCGCGGGCGGTGCCTTGAGCACCGGTTGCGCGCTTGGCCGGCACGCCACGGCCGGCGGCCCCGGCGCCGTGTCGCCGATGCCCGCGGGGCGGGACCGCGCCGCTCTTACCGGCCGGGCGGCGCAAGCGCGTCGTCATCGTCGTCCTCGTCAAGCGGGAGCAGCGTGCGCGGAAAGACGCTTTCCAACAGTTGGTAGAACGCGGGCACGAAGAACAGCGTAAGAACCGTGGACACCGAGAGCCCGCCGATCACGGCGCGCGCAAGCGGGGCGTTGGATTCGCTGCCGATGCCGAGCCCGAGCGCCATGGGGAGCAAGCCCACCAGCGTCGCCACGGTGGTCATCAGGATGGGACGCAAGCGCGTGCGCCCGGCTTTTATCACCGCTTCGTGCGCGGCAAGGCCGCGCCGGCGCAAGACATTGGCGTAATCGACCAGCAGCACGCCGTTGGACACCACTATCCCGGCCATCATGATCACGCCCATAAAGGAGCTGGTCGAGAAGGTGGTCCCAGTCAGGTACAGCGCCCAGACCACGCCGGTCATTCCGAACGGCACGGTGAACATGATGATAAAGGGGTCTATCAGCGACCGGAACTGGGAGGCCATCACCATGTACACCAGCAATAGCGCCAGCGCGGTGGCGAAGTAGAGGCTGCTGAACGCGCTCTGCTGCTGGGCTATCTGACCCGCCAAGCGCAGGCTGAAGCCGGGCGGCAGCGGAATCTGATCGAGCCGCTGGCGCAGATCCTGAGCAAGCGAGCCCAAGTCGCGCCCGGCGGGCGAAGCGGTGACGTCGGTCACGCGCTGAAGGTATTTGCGGTCGATCTCGAGCGGACCGGCGCCGGGGAGGATGCGCGCGATGTTGCGCACCTGCACGATTTGGTTGACACCCGGTATGCCGCTGGCGCCGGCAGTGCCGGTGACAGGCGCGAGCGGCGCCGGAGGAGGCTGCTCGCCGCCGCCGGGAAGCTCGCCACCGCCGCCCTGACCGGCACCCGGCACACCGGACGTGATCAGGTTGAGCGCGGCCGGAAGCCCGCTAACCGAGGTCGACGGCGCAAGACCTCGGTTGACCAGAAAGATTTGTCCCAAATCCGATACGTGCGCGCGGTCCGCGGGACGCAGTTGAACCACGATGTTATATTCGTTGCCCGTGACCGGATCGGTAAACACCGGCGGGTTGAGCGTATTGCCGTTGAGCGAGTATAGAATCGCGTTGGCGGCGTCGCGCTCGTTGATGCCGAGCAGCGCGGCCTTGATACGATCGATCACGATGTTGAACTTGGGGAAGTCCGGCTCGCGCGCGATGCGCACTCCGGCCAGGCCCGGCGTCGCCTGCATCGCCGCTGCCACGCGCGCCGCGGCCTCGTGCGCCCGTTCCAAGTCGTAGCCGAGCACTTCGACCTCGATTGGCGCCTCGGCGCCGAAGTTGAGCACGCTCTCGACCGTTCCGGTCGGACGAACGTAAAGCTGAGCTTCAGGAAACGCGGCGGCCAGGCTGGTGCGCAGCCGGGCGACGATCTCGTCGGTCGATAGAGTCCGCCGGTCGGGGCGCACCAGCTCAACGTCGATAAACGCGGCGTGCGGGCCGGTGTTGGTCGAATAGACTGCGGCCTGGGCGTTGACCTTGCCGGCCGTGGTAAGCAGCCCAATATTCGAGAGCATCATCTTGAGCGCCCCCGGGGGAAGCTCGCGCCGAATCTCAGCTTCGATTCGCTCCACCAAGCGCTCGGTATATTCGATTCGCGAGCCGACCGGGGCGCGGATCGCGACCTCGAAATGGCTCTCGTCGGAGGCCGGGAAGAACTCCGTGCCGATGAGCGGCACCAGTCCCAACGATACTACAAACAACGCCGCCACCGCGCTCACCGTCACGACAGGACGGGCGAGCGCGCGCTCAAGCGCGCGCTCGTAAATCAGCTCCGAGCCGCGCAAAAGCGCCTGTACGAGCGCGCCGGCGCGCTCCAGCAAGCTAGCGCTGTTCGCGTCGCGCGCGCGCTCGGGACCCAGGTACTTGAGGCATAGAAGCGGCGTAACCGTGCGCGAGATCAGAAAGCTCGCCGAAAGCGAGTAGCTAATCGCGAGCGCCATGGGGATAAATAGAAGCTGGGCCACGCCGGTGATGAAAATGATCGGAAGGAAGACCACGATCGTCGTCACCGTCGAGGCCAGAATCGGCATCGCCACCTCCCGCGCCGCCGCCAGCACGCCAGCCACCCCCGAGTTGCCGGCGGTAAAATGGCGGGAGATGTTCTCCAGTTCCACGATGGCGTCGTCGACCAGCCGCCCCACGCCAAGCGCCAGACCGCCCAGCGTGAAAACGTTTATCGCCTGGCCGGAGAAGTAGAGCAAAAGAAAAGTCGCCACGATCGAGAGCGGAATCGCGACCGACACAATCAGCGTGCCAGAAAGGCTTTGCATAAACAGCAAAATGACCACGAAGGCAAGCGCCGCGCCCTCCAGCGCCTCGTGCTCCAAATTGCGTATCGCGTCTTTGATGTACACGGACTGGTCAAAGGTAAGCCTAAGCTCCACCGCCTCGGGAACGCCCACCAAATGCTTGAGCCGCTCGCGGACCGCGTTCACCACGTCCACCGTGTTAGCGCCGGGCTGCTTGTTAATCGCAAGGTACACCGCTCGATGGCCGTCGGCGCGCACGACGTTGGTTTGCTCTTCCGCCGAGTCGCTCACCGTACCCAGGTCGCCGACCCGCACCGGCACTCCACTCGTGGCCGCGACGACGACCCGCGCGATCGATGGCACCAACCGGAACTGCGCGTTGGAGAAAATGTTGTACTGGCGCTCGCCGATGCGAATCCATCCCGAAGGCTGGATCAAATTCGAATTGCCGACCGCGTTCACCACGTCCAGAATCGAAATTCCGCGCGCCTGCATCTGATCGCGGTCCACCGAGACCGTAATCTGACGGACTTTGCCGCCGTTGACCGTCGCGGTTGCGACCCCAGGCAACTGCTCGAGCTGCGGGGCGATCAGGTTATAAGCCAAATCGTAAAGTCGGCGCTCATCGATACCTGCGCCGCCCACGGTGACGTTGCAGACCGGCAGGTTGGAGACGTCGAACTTGACCACGAACGGCTGCTGCACCCCGGCGGGAAGGATGTTGAGAATTTGCTGGAGGTGCTGCGTGACTTCGACCATCCCGCTTTCGATGCTCGAGCCCCAGCGCAGCCATACTTGGACGATCGACAAGCCCTCCTTGGAATACGACTGAACATGGTCGACGTTCGAAACCGAGGTGACCGCTTTCTCGACCTGATAGGTGACGGTTTTCTCGACGTCCTCGGGGCTGGCGCCTTGGTAAATCGTACCGACGATCAGCACCGGCAGCGAAATGTTGGGAAACAAATCCACCGGCATTCGCGTCAAGGACGTTGCGCCGAGGATAACGATGGCGAGCGATACCATCAAGATGAAGATCGGATTTCGAAGCGCAAGCCGGGTGAGCCACATTCTTCTACCCTACTATGGGAGCGTGTCGCCTTAAGCGGACCGCGTAGACACCGCCTTGATCGCATCACCGCGCCCTAAGCGCGCAGACCCTTTGTTATTTAGACGAAGCGGCGCCGCCTGGGGTCGAAAGCGGCTGCGCGGCTTAATCACTCGATACCGGAGCCAGATCCTACCAATGGGGTTGTTCATCACGCCGGTCCGATCTAACCTTCGACTTGTCAGCGACTCGGCACGAAAAAGGCGCATCAAGCTGCGGCCCGCCCGCGTAAAATCTTCAACTCGCAGCGGCAAAGGAAGCGCCGCGCTCGCGGCCTAACTGTCGGGCGAGCGATGCGGGGCGTTTGCCGGGGCGGTAGAATCGACGCCGGCATCCCAGCCTGGACCCGAAGACAGCGGCCTGTCGGCCGCGGCGCGGGCCTTTCCAGCGCGCCCGTGGATCCCTGCGGACGCGGCGTGGCTTTTCTCGCTGCGCGTCTCGGCGCGCTCACCGGCGCGGTGGGCCGCAGCCGAAACCGCTCGCGCCGTTGCCGGCAAGGGGGCGCCGGCGAGCGGCGGGTCGCTCGCGGTGGCGGGCGACTGCCCAAAGGCTTGCGCGTTCCCCGGGCTCGCCTCGTTTAGCACGGCCGCAACCTTGAGCGGCGAGCCGTCGTCGAGCAGCTCGGCGCCCGAGACCACGACCTCCTCGTCGCCGCTAAGGCCGCTCACTATTTGCACCGCATCGCTTTCCTCAAGGCCGGTCTTCACCGCAGTCTTGTGCGCATGGCCATCGCGAACCGTGTAGACGAAACTCCCCTGGTCGCCGTGAATCACCGCGGCGGGAACCAGCGTCAACACGTCATACTCGTTGAACAAATTCAACACGACGCGGGCGAACATACCGGGCTTCAGCAGGTTCTCCGGGTTGACCAAATCTATCTCGGTCTGCATCGTGCGTGTGGTCGGATCCAGTCCCTGCGCGATTCGCGTCACTTCGCCGAAGAAGGTCTTCTCCGGATAAGCGTCGGTCTTGACCTCGGCGCGGCTGCCGAGCTTCAGCCGGCCCACGTCTTCTTCCGGCACGTAGACAAAGATGCGCGCCTTACTGGAGTCGGCGAGCACGAACAACGGCGACTGACTCATGCCGGGAAAGACCAAATGGCCGGGGTCATAGTTGCGCTGAATGATGTAGCCGGGAAACGGCGCGCGAATGAAGCGATAGTTGTAAAGCTCCTCCTGTTCTCGGTAGGTCTCTCGAGTGGACTTGTAGTTGGCGAGCGCGGTGTCATAGTCCTGCCGCGAAATAACATGTTCGTCGAGCAGGCGGCGGTAGCGGTCATAGTTCGCTTCGGCCAATTCGAAGTTGGCCTTGGCCTGGCGATAGGCCTTTTCCTGCTCCGGATAGGTCAGCACTGCGAGCATTTGGTCGGTTTTCACGTGGTCGCCGCGGTCGACGTAAATGCGCTTAATGAAGCCTGGAACCTTGGCTGTCAGGTCAACCTGGCGAATCCCCAACAGGTCGCCGGTAAGCGTTACCTGCCGCGCGAGGTCGCGCCGCTGCGGACGCACCACCGTGACCACCGGGATGCCATGGCGCGGGCGAGAAACCTGCTCGGCGGCCCGCCGCTGCCCGGCGCTATAGGCAAACGCCGCCAGCGCCGCAAGCGTCCCGAGAACCGCAATCCATTTTTTCACGAACCGTCACTCCTCGAGGCTCGCCGGCCGCTTGAAACCAAGGGTATGGCGCAAACACTCGCTGTCACGGTTTTATCACAAACGCCCGACCGCGCAGTCTCGTCGCGCAACGGCTTCAGTAACTTTGACGAGCTGAACACCCAATAGGTTGACGCACACGCCGTCGGCGGCTTGAATGCCTATCGCAGGTTGCCGCGCCAGGCGTCTTTTTAATGATTCAGCGCTCGGCTGCTCGAAAAATAGACGAACCACGGTCTTTCCAGCAGCTCACACGCCACGCGATGACCGCCTTGACCGAACTACCGACAAGCCTGAAGCCTCGGCCGTTCGCTGGTATATCTGCGCTTTCATGTGCAGACCCGGTCAGAGGCGGCTTGCTTCACCTTCGGTTTGTTTTAGTCAACCGAGTCACCTTGCGCAGCGTCTTTGGGCATGAGGGGCGAACGCGTAGTAGAGGTTGCCAGACGGCTTTGATTTCCTTATCGTTGCTTGAACTGGCCGCTTTAGGCAAGTAGACATCTTTCAGCACCGGAATCGTTATCTCGCCATTCGCTGCCGACAACCGCCGAAGGCTCTTGCGGCGCATCGATAAGCGCAGCTTCTGGTAGCAAAGATATCCCCCGAGGCTTGGACGGATGGTCTCCTAGATCCCAGGGTGGTTGCGCTTTCCGCCTCAAAGACGCTAGTTCAAGTAGATAAGGCGTTTGTACTCCTGCGAGAGCCAGGGGCAGCACCGCTGTTTGAGTACTGAAGGCAGACTAATGATTGCTCGTTTCTGGCTGGTTGGATTAGCCGCCCTCGCATGGAGTTGCAGCCTTATATCATCACAGCCGCCCGACCAGCCTCAGCATCTTTTCCTTGGCGAGTATGACCGACAAGCGCACGGGCGGATGACCTGGTTCGACCATCTGGTCGAATTTGACCCTGGCACATTTGACGTACGCGCCACGTCAGAGTATCGCACCGACCCGCCGCGAAAAATCGCCGTACTGCCCTTCACGGACACGGGCAGCGGCAACTACGTGCTGGATAAGGCGCCGGTTGCCGTGCGCAAGAGCGAGGAATTGGGCGACTGGCGTTGGACCGACTCCAATCGTCTGCGAAAGGTTCTCGAAGGATATCTAGCGGAACGCGAGTTCGCGACCGTCAACCTGGTCGAAGTCGATGCCATCCTGGCCGCCCACGGCGTCGATGATGACGCCAAGCTAAGTCATGTTACGCCGCAGCAACTCGGCCGCTGGCTCGGCGTAGACGCAGTGGTTTACGGCGAGGTAACGCATTACGAAGTGTACTATTTTTACTTGGTCGCCGGCTGGCGCGTAAAGCTCAAGGTCAAAATGGTGTCGACCGAGAGCGGATGCGCGCTAG
Organism: Deltaproteobacteria bacterium; assembly: GCA_021831785.1. Classification (GTDB taxonomy): domain Bacteria; phylum Desulfobacterota; class Binatia; order Binatales; family Binataceae; genus JAJYYI01. Next base: position 45,655 of record JAKBMB010000026.1, read on the forward strand.
TCACCGCCGCCGGCACGCGCTTCAAGATGGAAGTCAAACCGGCGGTCGCCCTCAGAGACATTGCGTTCAATTCCGCTCTGGACCTGACTGACTTGCGCGACGTGGATCTGCGGCGCGCCGAAGAGGAAGCGGCGCGCGAAATTGTCTGGCGGATTCCGAACACCGCGGATACCAACATGCCCCCTGTGCCGCCCGACGCTGCGGGCATCGCCTCGCACTCTACCGATGCGTCGCTGGAGCGCCAAGCGAAAGGCGGGCCGACCGAAAAGTCTCAAGCCCCGCGATCTGACGCGATGCAAGCACTTGCGTCGAGCCGATCATCAGGGCCCGCGACAGACCGGTCGCCATCGCCTGTAACCGCCGATCCACCGGTGCCTGCTGCGAGCGAACTGCCGGTGTCTGCGACAAGCGAACCCCAGGCACTCGACGGATTCCGGCCGCCGGCGCCTATTGCAAACGGGCCGACGAACACTGCGGCAATCACGGGGCAAGACGCTGCGTGGAGCCCGAGTAGGCAGAAGCCCTTGGGATCGGCGGCTGATCCGCTCGACGAACCTGGCTCGCTCGCCGCCTTTGCGCGACAAGCTAGTTTCGATGTTGAGGCTGCGCAGGGAGGAGACCCGCCCGCCGCCGTATCGCCCGACCTGCTGGACCTAGCAACGCAAACGGTCTCCTCCTCTCCGACGTCCGCGTGCATGGGCGAGGCGGCGTGGGACAACGACCAAGACTATTCCAGGGCTGCGTCTCGCCCCGAGCGTTTCTTTCTCCCAGAGCAGCGCAACTTGAGACATGGCCGCAAGACGATTTTGGACCGCATGATCGAAACCGATCCGGAGACCTTTCCGATGCGCGTGGCCCAGCAATATTATGAAAACCCGCCCAGCACTGTGGCGGTGCTGCCATTTCTGTACACCGGCAGCGGGAATCTTCAGGTCGACAAGCTGATTCCGGTCACCTTTCATCTGGCGCCGGAGCGCGAAAAGTGGCGCTGGACGGTCGGCAACCGCGTGCGGCGAACCTTCACCGCTTACCTGGCTCAGCGCGAGTTCGAGATCGCGCCGCTGCCGAAGATTGACGCCGCCCTCAAGGCACACGGCATCACGACGTATCAGCAGTTAATGCGTGTCCCGCCCGAGCAGCTCGGCCGCTGGCTCCATGTGGACGCGGTCGTGTACGGCGACGTCACCAGATACGAAGGCTACTACGTGTTTCTGGTCGGCGGGTGGACAGTTGGCTTGCGGATGCGGATGGTTTCGACCGCCGACGGCCAGGAGCTGATTGGCGCCGAGGGCGGGCGCTGGGCCATGGTGCTGCAGCCGGCCTTGACGCTGACCGACATCCTAATCGATTCGGGCTTAAACCTGTTCGAATCGCTAAGGGACATCCGCATAATACGAGCCGAAGAGGAAACCTGCCGCGAGATAACTCTGCGCATCCCCGAGGTGCCAAGGCATATAGATTCGCTCCAGTCGACCGCCGTGCATGATCAAGCAGGAGGCCTAAAACTCCAGAGAATCCTCGTTGCAGGGGACAAGGGAACTAATCGAGACCCCAGCTCCCTTATAGAGAAGCGTGACGACGCGCCCGTCGCTAATTGACCGACAACTTTAGTTAAGTCCGGGGAGGAAGAGCAGCCGGCCGGCGCTAACCGGCGCCGCTCTCGGACTGCCCGCGCGAATCCGCACGCTGCGGCTCGCTCGGCCGCCTGATGGCGGTTGACTCCGACCGCATTCCTTTGGCCTGCTCAGTTGCACGCGCACTGGGCGCAACGCGGGATAAAGACCTGTCCGCGCCGGCTCTGTAGAAGCGCAAAGCCGCTCACGCCCCCCGGCGCCGTCGTTAAGCTCGGCAAACCGGGCACGCCCTGGAGGGTGCCTATCGGCGGGGCGGGCGTGGGGAAAAACTCGAACGCCGGGGTCGGAATGTCGATGGTGGACGGCGTGCGGCTGAACTGAAAGGTCAAACAGGCGTTCTCCGCCGTCGCGCGCGCCGCGTAGTAACCGTTCGCCGAGACGTTGCCGCTCCAAAACGGGCGCGAAGCGAAGCCGTAGCACGTGCACGCGAAAACCCGCGGCGTGGGTAACGCGCTGGGCGTGGCGCGCGCCAGCGGAGCGACCAGCGTGGGCGTGGCGAGCAAGCTCACCGTAGCCAGCGGCACCAGCGGCGCCAGCGGCGCCGGTGCGCCGGGCAGCGCCAAGGGCGTCGGCGCCCCGGGCAGCACCGGCGCAGGCAGAACTACGGCCGGCGGCGGAACTCCGATCCCCACCTGCGCGGCGGCCTGGTTGCGCGCCCGGTCCGCGACCGCCAAGAGCGAAAGCACGATCTCCACGGCCGCCGCCACGGCTAGCGTTCTCAGCGCTCGTCGAGACATCTCACGGGTCATTTAGTGCGCCAACAATTTTGGAACCGGCCGGTCCGTTTTGCGTTGACCATGCGTCGTGTATATTCGCTATCATTGACGTTGCCGCGCCGGCGCGCAAGCCTGCCGCGCAGGGCCGCTGTTGTCGGGCACAGCTTAATCAGTGAGCGTACGGTGGCAGCACGGGCCGCGTTCAGCTTAGCGCGAGCAAGACTCCGGCAAGCAAAGACTCGGGAGCTCAAGGGCACACTTAGAGCAATGCACAGGCCGGTTCGCGTATTGTGGGTCGCCATTGTTGCCATTCTGGCCGCGCTGCGGCTTTCGACCGGGCGCGCGTTCGCGCAGAGCTCACCAAGCGGCTCGGCCGCAGCCGCCACGATAACCAAGGGCGCACCGGCCTCCAGCGCCGCCGCAGCCGACGATCCGGTATTGCCACTGCCCGGACCGCAAAGCGCCCCCGACATCAGCATACCGGTCAAAGATGCCGCGCCGTTCGAAGAGAACGAGGACGTTCTTTCGCTGCCGTCGGTTTTCGCCCGACAATGGTCGTTGATCGAGCGAGTTCCTGCGGAGAACGTTATCAATCGCGGCTATCTGCGCACGCGTTCGCGCGTGCGCCGTCTGCTGAGTCTTAAGCAGGCGATTTATGTGGCGTTGCTGAATAATCCGGCGGTCAAAGCGGCGCGGCTTGATCCGGTCGCCGCGCAGGAAGCGGTCAATATGGCGTGGGCCGAGTTCGATCCCGATACGCAGGCGTCGGTGGGCATAACCAACAATGTTATACCCGCCGTCTCGCCGTTTGAGACTTTTGCCGCTAACCCCGCTTTGTCGACCACAGAATACGAGTGGAATTTCGCCATGTTAAAGGTTCTGAGCAGCACCAACGGGCTGCTCGAGTTGGAGCTTACCAACCTCTACGAGAGCTCCAACAGCTTTATCCAGACGGTCAACCCATACTATCAACCGATGCTGCTGCTCACGCTTTCGCAGCCGCTTCTGCGCAATTTCGGCTGGAATTTTGCGACCATCGGCGTGCAGATCGCCGAATCACAGCAAAAGCGCGCGCAGTGGGTTTACAGGCAAGCGATCGATGACTTCGTGATGCGGGTGGGTTTCGACTACTGGAATCTAGTCCGGGCTATCGAAAATCTGCGCGTGGCCCAGGAAGCGCTCAAATTCTACGACGACCTGGTGCGCCAAAACCGGATTAGCCTTAGGGTCGGCACGATGGCGCCGCTCGACGTCGAAGAAGCCGGGGCCGCGGCCGAGACCGCGCGCGCCAACGTCTACACGGCCGAAGCTAACCTGGAAACCGCGCGCGTCACGCTGCGCCAGGACGCTATGATCAACCCGTCGCACGACTTCATCCCGGACAACGTCGAACCAACCGAGCGCCCAAACCCGCGCGAACAGCTTCCTGTCGACGACGAGCAGGCGATCGAGCACGCCGTGCTCTATCGCCCGGTTTTGCACGAATTGCGCCAGACGATTGAGACCTACCAGCTTCAAGCGAAATTCATGGAAAACCAGCTCTTACCGCAGTTCAACCTTACCGGCCAGATTGGGCTCACCAACGAGCAAGGCAACGTGATCTGCGCGCCCAGCTTTGGTTTCGTAGCGTCGAACTGCATTGTAGGGCCCCCTTTTGCGGCCCCCGTCGTCGGCGCGCCGGGCTATCAGCTCCCCTTCCAGGGCGGCTACAACACGGCGCTGGCCAAAATGTTTAACTTTAGCTTTTACCAGTACTCAATCTTTTTCACCTGGACTATGCAGCTTGACAACGCCACCGCCAAGGCTGGGTTGTCGCAGGCGCGCGTAAGTTACGAGCAGCAGCGTATGGAGTACCGCGACATGCTCTCCCAGGTGGTGACCGACGTCGAGAGCTCGATCGTGAACGTGCGCGCCGATCTCAAGCGGGTATCCGCCACCGAGGCCGCGACCGCGTACGCCCGTCGGGCGCTGCGCGATGAAGACGGGCGCTTCAGGGTCGGGATGGCCACTACGCACGACCTCTTGCAATTCGAGGAACAACTGGCCAGCGCCGAGGGCAATCAGGTGCAGGCCGAGGTCGACTTCGAGCAGGCCAAGCTCCAACTCTTGCGCGCGCAGGGAGGCTTGCTTTCTTACTTCAACATCAATTTTGAACTTCAAGACCCTCGTCAGGACGTCCCCTGGTATGCGCGTTTCTAATGCCGTCTGCGAGCTTGGCGGCGTTTTCGTCAGACGGTTGGGCGAATGAGTAAGTAAATGACCAAGCGAGGAGCAGAGCGATGAGGAACGTAGCCGATCATCTGCTGGCTGTTGCACTCACGGTTTTCGTGGCGCAGACGTTCATGGCGCGCGCGCTGTTCGCTCAGACCTCGGCGGGACGCGCCGGGGCGGCCTCAGGAGCGTCCGCGGCCACCCCGGCGATACCGCTGACCGGCGCGCAGAGCGCGCCGCAGGTCAGCGTGCCGATCTCCGAGAACTCCAGGTTCGAGCAGGGGCAAAATTTTGTCGACCTGCCCTCGGTTTTTTCCCATCAATGGTCGTTGACGCGGGAGGTCCCGCCCGAGAGCATCATTAACCGCGACTATATACGTACGCGCTCCCGCGTGAGGCGGCTGCTGACTTTGAAGCAAGCGGTGTATATCGCGCTGATGAACAATCCCGCGATCAAAGCCGCCCGGCTCGATCCGGTCGCCGCCCAGGAGGCGGTGAACATGGCTTGGGCCGAGTTTGACCCCGACTCGCTGGCGAACATCGGGCTGCTCGACAGCTCGCTCCCCATCTCGACACCGATCGAAACCTTTGCCGCGAGTCCACAGTTGACGACCAATCAGTACGAATGGAACTTCGCGCTCAATAAGATTCTCGCCACCACCAATGGAACTCTATCTCTTCAGTTCACCAATTTGTACGAAAACACTAACAACCTGACGCAGACGGTTAATCCGTATTACAACCCGGTGCTCCAGGTTTCCCTTTCGCAGCCGCTTTTGCGCAACTTCGGCTGGAAATTCGCCACCCTAAGCGTGCAGATCGCCGAAACCCAGCAAAAGCAGGCCCAGTGGATGTACGAACAGACGGCCGAGGACTTCGTGCTGCGCGTCGGCAGCGACTATTGGAACCTGGTGCGCGCGCAGGAAAATCTGCGCGTCGCGCAAGAGGCGCTTAAGTTTAATGAAGATTTGGTGCGGCAGAATAGGATCAGCCTTCGGGTCGGCACGATGGCGCCTATCGACCTCCAAGAGGCCGAGTCCGCATTCGAGACCGCGCGCGCCAATGTCTATACGGCCGAGGCGAACCTGGAGACCGCGCGCGTTACTCTGCGCCAAGACATTATGCTTAATCCGGAGCACGCCTTTATCCCCGAGAACGTCGAGCCCGCCGACGCGCCCAACCCGCGCGAGGAGCTTAGGCTCGACCGTGAAGGCTCGCTCGAGCGGGCAGTGCTCTATCGGCCCGAGCTGCATAGTCTGCGCCAAGCGATCGTCACCGATCTGCTGCAGGCGAAATTCCAGGAAAATCAACTCCTGCCCCAGGTCAACCTCCAGGCCCAGTACGGCGTCAGCAACGAGCAGGGCAACGTAATTTGCGGACCCAGCTTTGGCGTGGTAACCCCCAATTGCACCTCGGCCACGCAGCCGACCGGCGGCTACCAGGTACCCTTCGAGGGAACTTACGGCAGCGCGCTAAGCAAGATGTTCGACTTCAGCTTCTACAACTATGCCGCTTTCTTCAGTTGGGAGATGCAGCTTGATAACGCCACCGCCAAGGCCGCGTTGTCGCAGGCCCGTGTTACCTACGAGCAGCAGCGCATGCAATATCGCGACATGCTCTCGCAAGTCATAACCGACGTCGAGAGTTCGCTCGCTAATGCGCGCGCCGATTTAAAGCGCGTTGCCGCGACCGCGGCGGCGACCGAGTATGCGCGCGAGGCGCTGCATAACGAACAGCAGCGCTTCAGAGTCGGGATGGCTACCACGCACGACCTCTTGCAGTTCGAGGACGAGCTGGTCAGCGCCGAGGGCAATGAGGTGCAGACCCAGGTCGACCTTGAGCAGGCCAGGCTTCAGCTTTTGCACGCTGAAGGACGCCTGCTCGCCTTCTTCGGCGTCAATTTCGAGCTGCAAGATCCGCATACGAACATCCCGTGGTTCGGTAGGTTCTAATCGCGGCAGCGCAGCTCTTCCTCGGAGGTCAGCGCGGGATCCGACCGCGGCGCAGAGGAATTTAGCGCACAGCGGCGGGAGGCCAGGCAAGTTTAAGCCAAGGCCTCACAGTCTGGTATGATGCTGCCCGATGAGCTAAAGGCGATGCAGCCAACATTTCCACGCGGCGCGGCTGTGAACGCGATCCTCGCCGCCTATCACCTTCCACTCAGGCACCAGCAGTGTGCCCACCTTTTTCAGCGTGACGGGTCCTCAGGCTGGCGCGATGGCTGAGGGGACCAAGGTTCGCGTCCGCTCTCTGGTTCTGTTGGCCCTAACTGCGTGTGTCGCGGCGGGGCTCGTGCTCTATTGGCTGGCGGCCGGACGCTTTGCGCGTAGAGAACCGCAACTTACGCTCTACGGCAACGTGGACATCCGCGAGGTGCAGGTTGCCTTCAACGACTCGGACCGAATCTCGCGGATGTATGTTCAGGAAGGCGATTTTGTCAGGCCGGGACAGCTTCTCGCGGAGCTCGACCCGCGCCGCTATACCGCGAATTTCGAGCAGGCCCGGCGCAACGTTGAGGCGCAGAGGCAGATTTTGGAACGGCTGCTTCATGGTTCACGGCCGGAGGAGATCGTGCAGGCGCGCTCGACGATGGAGGCGCTGCGCGCGACGATGCGCGATGCCAATGTGACGTATCGCCGGGACGTGGAGCTCCGGCGCCAGCAGGTTATCCCCCAACAAGAACTCGACGACGCTGAAGCGAAGCTGAAGGAGGCGCGTGGCAACTACGAGGCCACGCGGCAAGCCTGGATTCTAGCGGTCGAGGGGCCGCGCATCGAGGACATCGAAAATGCCCGCGCGGCGCTTGAAGCTGACCAGGCTGCGCTTGCCTTCGCGGAGCGCGAGCTGGCCGACACCAAGCTTTATGCTCATTCCGACGGGATCATCGAGGAGCGCGTCCTAGAGCCCGGTGACATGGCCGCGCCCAACGTACCAGCCTTCACGATGGCGCTCACCAATCCCTTGTGGGTGCGCGCATATGTTCCCGAAACCTATATGGGCCGCATCTACCTCGGTATGAAAGCGTCGATAACGACAGATAGCTATCCCGGCGAGGTCTTCCAAGGATGGATCGGATACATTTCGCCGACCGCGGAATTCACGCCTAAGAACGTCGAGACGCCCGAGCTGAGGACGCGGCTGGTCTACCAGATACGCGTGTACGCCTGCAATCCGCGAAACGAGTTGCGACTCGGGATGCCGGCGACGGTTACGGTCGCGCTCGATCAGCCGGTCCCGAGCGCAAGCCAGGTCAACGGCCTTGGATGCGGAGAGCAAAATCAGTCCGGCGGACAGTCGCAAATACACTGAAGCCGCGCTGACGCTCGAATCGGTCAGCAAGGGCTTCCGTGCCGGGGGCCGCACTGCTCAGGCTCTCGAGCGCGTAAGCCTCGCGGTCAAACGCGGAATTGTGACCGGACTTATCGGTCCCGATGGCGCCGGCAAGACCACGCTCATGCGCTTGGTCGCGGGCTTGCTCGCCCCGGATGAGGGGAAAATCGTTGTGCTCGGAATTGACGCACTCTCGCAGCCGCAGCACGTCCAGTCCATCATCGGCTATATGCCGCAGAGATTCGGCCTGTACGAGGACCTCAGCGTTCAAGAAAACCTCGACCTTTACGCAGACCTGCACGCGGTGGCGCCGGTCGATCGCTCTTCTCGTTATTCCGATCTGATGCGCATGACGGGACTGACGCCGTTCACCACCAGACTTGCGGGCCGGCTTTCCGGCGGAATGAAGCAAAAGCTCGGACTTGCCTGCGCGCTGGTCGGCTCGCCGCCGCTGTTGCTGCTGGATGAGCCGACGGTCGGTGTCGACCCGGTCTCGCGGCGCGAGCTGTGGGCGATCATTCATCGCTTGGTCGAGGAGCGCGGCGCAACCGTGCTGCTGAGCACGGCCTATCTGGACGAGGCGGAGCGCTGCACCGAAGTCATCCTGATGCACAGCGGCAAGCTGCTCGGCCAAGACGACCCCGCGGCATTCACTCGCCGAATCGCGGGAAGGACCTTCCAGATCTTCGCGCCCGGGATCTCGAAGCGCGTCTTGCAGGAGCGCGTGAGCCAGGCGGCGGGCGTGCTCGACGCGATCATCCAGGGATCGCGCGTGCGCGTCGTCACCGAGCAGCCGGTTGCGCCGACCGCTGCAGCGCTGACAACCGACAACTGGGAGGTGACAATCACGCCGGTTGCGCCCCGCTTCGAAGACAGCTTCGTCAGCCTGCTCAAGGGCGCGGGACACTTCGCGCAGGCGTCTCCGATTCGCGCGGCCAACGCATCGCCGGGAGCTAGCGCAGCGACCGCCGCGGATGTGATCGTGGTGCGCAACCTGAGCCGGCGATTCGGCGAGTTTTACGCAGTCCGCGACGTAAGCTTTACGGTAAGACGCGGCGAGATCTTCGGCCTGCTGGGAGCGAACGGCGCCGGCAAATCGACCACCTTTCGGATGCTCTGTGGACTGCTGCCCGCCTCGGAAGGCACGCTGCAAGTCGCCGGGCTGGATCTCCGCCATGCCGCAGCGCAAGCGCGCGGGCACGTGGGCTACATGGCGCAGAAATTCTCTCTCTACGGCGATCTCTCGGTGCTGCAAAACCTGTGCTTTTTCAGCAGCGCCTACGGGCTCAAAGCTAGGCATCAGCGCGAGCGTCTCGACTGGGCGCTCGATGAATTCGAGCTTCGCCCGTTCGCCGATGCCACCAGCCGCGACCTGCCGCTGGGCTTCAAGCAGCGTCTGGCGCTGGCAGTCGCTTTGATGCACGAACCGGACATCCTATTCCTCGACGAGCCGACCTCAGGGGTGGATCCGCTCGGGCGGCGCGAGTTCTGGCGCCGAATCAACGCCTTGGCGCAGAGCGGAATCACCGTGATGGTCACGACGCACTTCATGGAAGAAGCCGAGTATTGCGATCGGCTGGTGATCATGGCCCAGGGCCGGATTCTCGCCGAAGGGACCTCAGAGGAAATGAGAGCGCGCTTTCGTTCCGACACGCTTCCCAATCCGACCATGGAGGACGCCTTTGTCGCCTTGATCACCGGGGTGGAAAACCGTCAAGCGGGAGCCGCCGCGTGAACCGCGAGCAAATCATGAGGCTGCGCGGCCTTTTGCGCAAGGAGTCGCTGCAGATAGTGCGCGATCCCTCAAGCATCGCGATAGCCTTCGTCATGCCGGTGGTCCTGCTGCTGATCTTCGGCTACGGCGTGTCTCTCGATGCCAAGCGAGTACCGCTTGCACTCGTCATCGAACAGCCCAACGACGACACCGCGAGCTTCGCGGCCGGCTTCTTCCAGTCGCCATACTTCGTGCCGGTCCGCTTTGCTACGGTCCAAGAGGCCGACGCTGCGATGGAGACACGCCTAGTGGACGGCATCGTGTGGCTGCGCAGCGACTTCAGCCGCCAGATGCTGAGCGAGGGCAATGCGCCGATCGGTCTCATCGTCAACGGCGTTGACGCCAACAACGCTCGCCTTATCGAAGGCTACCTCCAGCAGGTCTGGGCGGATTGGCTGGCGAAGTTCGCAGCCACCCAGGGTCTGTCGCTGAAGATCCCGGTCCAGGTAGACGTGCGCGTCTGGTTCAACCCGGCAGTTATGAGCAAAGACTTCCTGGTCCCCGGACTCATCGCCGTTATCATGACGCTGACCGGCGCGCTGCTGACCGCGATGGTGGTGGCGCGCGAATGGGAGCGCGGCACGATGGAAGCGCTGCTGGTCACGCCCGCCGGTATTTACGAGATCATCCTGAGCAAGCTCCTGCCGTATTTCGTGCTCGGCATGGGGGGCATGCTGCTATCAGTCGCGATGGCGGTATGGCTTTTCGAGGTCCCCCTGAGAGGGTCACTGTGGCTTTTGCTGGCCTCATCTTCAGCTTTCCTTTTGTGCGCGCTCGGCATGGGGCTGCTAATCTCCACGGTTAGCAAAAACCAGTTCGTCGCCGGGGAGATCGCCATTCTTGTCACCTATTTGCCGGCGTTCATACTTTCCGGTTTCGTGTTCGACATTCGCAGCATGCCCGCAGCCGTTCGACTGATCACGCATATCGTTGCCGCCCGCTATTTCGTGACCATCCTGCAAAGCGTTTTTTTGGCCGGCAACGTCTGGCCGGTGGTTTTGCCGAACATCCTCGGGCTGGTTTTTCTTGCAGCGATATTCCTGGGGTTGGCATATCGCTCGGCACGCAAGAGCCTGGAGTAAGAGCAGACAATGCTGCATCGAGTGTTCGCGCTGGTCATCAAGGAACTACTCGCCCTGCTCAAGGACCCCAAGAGCCGCTTAGTCCTGATCGGCCCACCGATCTTCCAGCTCGTCGTATTCGGTTATGGGGCAACCTATGACCTCAATCACGTACCCTTCGCGGTCTATAACGAAGACCCGAGCCAACCGTCGCGCGAGCTAGTCGCCCGCTTCGAGGGAGCGCCGGCGTTCCAAGAGGTCGCGCGCATTCACAGTGATGCCGAAGTCGCCTGGCTCATCAACCGCGGCCAGGCGCTCATGGTGCTGCATATCGATCGCCGCTTCAGCCGCGACCTGCTTCATGGAGCGTCGGGGCGAGTTCAGTTCATTTTAGACGGGCGTAACTCCAACACCGCGCTGCTGGTGTTGGGCTACGCCAACACGATTGTCGCTGACTTCGATAGCTGGTGGGCCTCCCGTCACGGCTGGAGCAACCCGCCGGCGACGCTCGACATCCGGGCGCGCTTCAATGAAAACCTCGAATCGCGGTGGTTCATTATTCCTGGGGTCGCGGCGCTGCTTACCGAGGTCGTGGGGCTCCTGGTCACGGCGTTATCCGTGGCGCGCGAGCGCGAAGCTGGGACCTTCGATCAACTGCTGATAACCCCGATGCGTCCGATCGACATTCTACTGGGCAAGAGCATTCCAGGTTTGCTTATCGGGAGCCTCGAAGCGACGCTCACCTTTGCGGTGGCGGTACTGTGGTTTGGGGTGCCGCTGCAAGGCGGACTTGTTCCGCTATACCTCGGCTTGTTCTTGTTTCTGCTGTCGGTGGTCGGGATCGGTCTGATGGTCTCCTCGCTTTCCGTCACGCAGCAGCAGGCGTTGCTTGGCGCCTTTCTATTCCTGGTGCCTTCGGTCATTCTGTCAGGCTTCGCCACGCCGATCGCGAACATGCCGGTGCTGGTGCAGTACCTGACCTATATCAATCCGATGCGCTACTTCCTTGTCGTCGTACGCGGCGTGTTTCTGGAGGGAGCTTCAACCTATTCACTCGTCTCTCAATACTGGCCGATGATGATCATTGGCGCGGCGACGCTCGCGATGGCGGGATGGTTGTTCCGCCGCCGCCTCTACTAACTTCTCGGGTCGGCAGCACACGTGAGCCTGGACCCCGGCAACCACATCATCACGGCCCTAAGTCTTGTCGGCGTCGCTCTCGATGCGCTCGGCGGGCTTTACCTAGCGTACGACCTGTTCGGTTCCAGATATGGTCTGCTGCGAATGCTCACGCGCTCAGTCACCTACAGCTTTTTGTGCGCCGCATGTTCCTGGCCGACGCTGGGATTATGGTTCGGCGCGGTTGGCGCCGCCATCCTGGGGCCGTTGCTTGCGCTGGAACACACACGGCACGGAAAGCACGGAGCGGAATCGCGCGGCGAGGCGTTGTGCTTTCAAGCTATGCGGGCCGCGGCGCTGGGGCTGGCAGGTTGGCTGACAATCGACCTGCGCTTTGGGTTGTCCTTCGGGCTTGGCTCGATGGTCGCTCTGGCCGCGCTTTACAGACTTCATTTCTCGCCTGCGCATACCTACCGATCGAGCCGCAGCCCACAGCTTGGGGCACGCCTCATCGCTTCCGCCGCGGCGCGCGGTGTTGCTATCGGGATGGCCGGCCTTGTAGGTGGTGCTTGGGCGCACGAGTCCGGCGCGCTGAAGTTTGGCGTCGAGATTGGTCTGGTCGTCGGAACACTCAATGCTTTTGTGCTTTCGTTTGGACCGATCGTCGAATGGTGGGCCGACAGTCTCTCGGACCGTTCGCTAGGGGCACTATGCGCGCGTTGCGCCGAAAACTGAGGAAGCGCTTGTCTGCGTATGGGAAAATGTGGTTGCGGGGGAAGGATTTGAACCTTCGACCTCCGGGTTATGAGCCCGGCGAGCTACCAGCCTGCTCCACCCCGCGAATAGATAGTAGCGGCAAGCCGCGCGGCAAATCAACCCGTCGGCGCCTGCGCACTCGCCGATCACCGGAGCTGGCAGGCTCGCCATTCGCTGCACTACTTGATAGCTTTAGATGCGGTCTAGATTGCGTCCGTGCCGCGCATCTCGTGTAGCTCAGAGGCGGCGATAGGGTGGAAGGAACCAGCTTGCGATGAGCTTGAAAGCCAAGGCGGCAATAGTCGGGATCGGCGAACTCAAACCGAGCAAGGAGCCGGGCGAATCGACGGCGCTCGAACTGATGGCTGCGGCGAGCGCGCAGGCGCTCGCCGACGCGGAGCTGGACAAGAGCGACATCGACGGCTTCCTGGTTGGCATGCCCTTTAGCGACCCGGGTATCCTTTATCCTTCGGCCGCAGCCGAAGCGCTGGGGCTGCGGCCGCGAATGCTCAATCAGGTCGACATCGGCGGAGCGGCGGGGGCCGGAATGGTGTGGCGGGCCGCGGCTGCGATTGACGCCGGCATGTGCCGGGCGGTGCTATGCGTGGCCGCCGATCTTAACCGGCTTGGTGATCAGCGCCCGCCGATGATCTCGACGGCGCGGGAGTTTGAATGGCCATACGGCAATATCGGCGCTAACTGCGGCTATGCGATGATCGCGCAGCGCCATATGTACGAGTACGGCACCAAACCCGAGCAGATGGCCAAAGTTGCGGTCGACCAACGCAAAAACGCGCTTAAGAACCCGCTTGCCATCTTTAACGATAAACCGCTCACCGTCGAGGAAGTGCTGGCCTCGCGCATGATCGTCGATCCGCTTCATCTGTACGAGATCGTAAGCCCGGTGAGCGGCGGCGCCGCCTTCGTGGTCAGCGGTCCCGAGCTTGCGCGGCGCGCGCGCCATCCCGCGATCTGGTTACTCGGCGCGGGCGAGAGCTGCAGCCATGCCACTATCACTTATGCGCGGTCGCTGACCGAGTCGGCCGTTAAGCAATCGGCCACGGCGGCGTTCGCGATGGCCGGGCTTAAGCCGCAGGACATGAACCTGGTGTGCCCTTACGACTGTTACACGATTACGGTGCTGATCACGCTGGAGGACGCGGGCTTTTGCAAGAAGGGGCACGGCGGGCCGTTCGTGATGGAGCGCGACCTTTCCTACGCCGGCGATCTGCCGTGCAACACGCATGGCGGCCAGCTTTCCTTCGGTCAACCGGGGCTTGCCGGTGGGATGAGCCACGTTACGGAGGCCGCGCGCCAGTTGATGGGGCGCGGCGGCGAGCGCCAGGTGAAAAACGCGCGCTTCGCCTTCGTCAACGGCAATGGCGGAATAATGAGCGAGCAGACCAGCCTGATTTTCGAGCGGCGAACATGAACGGCTATCTAAAGCCCCTGCCCAAGCCTTCTAAAGTCAGCGCGCCGTTCTGGGCGGCGGCGCGCCGCCATCAGTTGATTCTGCAACGATGCGAACGCTGCGGGACTTTTATCTACTATCCACGCTCGCGCTGCCCCCACTGCTTTGATGATCGGCTCGGCTGGCAGCAGGTGAGCGGGCGCGGCGTGGTTTACAGCTTTACGGTCGTGCGCCGCGCAATGAGCCGAGCTTTCGGCGACGCACCTTACGTGCTGGCGATCGTCGAGCTCGAAGAAGGTCCGCGCCTGACTACCAACATCGTCGCGGCGCCGGAAGCGGTGAGCGTCGGGATGAAGGTGACAGCGCACTTTGACGATGTCACGCCCGAGTGCACGCTGGTCAAGTTCAAGCCCGCCGAAGAGTAGCGCGTATTCCCGCGCCAAAGCTGCCCGCGCAACGACCGCGGCGGATGCGGCGTGGGGATATGCGCAAGCGCTTATGCGCGCCCGGGAGGAGCGTCGCTCTAAAGGTACGGACTTGAAGGCAAGCGCGTCTCGCCCATCAAGTAGCGGTCGATCGAGCGCGCCGCTTCGCGACCCTCCCAGATCGCCCATACCACCAACGACTGGCCGCGGCGCATGTCGCCGGCCACGAACACGCCGGGCACGTTGGTCATGTAGGATTCATCACCGATCACGTTGCCGTGGCCGTCAAGCTTAACCTTAAGCTGAGAGATTATAGTGTCCGGCTCCGGGCCGGCGAAGCCCGCGGCGATCAAGACCAAATCGCACGCGAGCGTGAATTCGGTGCCTTCGATCTCTTCCATCACGCGCCGCCCATGTTCCTGGCGCCATTGAATCCGTACACCGTGCATGCGCGTGACGCGTCCTTTCTCGCCGGAGAAGCCGACGGTGTAGATGCCCCAGTCGCGAATCACTCCCTCCTCATGCGAATAGGAGGTGCGCAGGATCTTCGGCCATTCCGGCCAAGGCATTTCCGGCGTGCGTCCTTGCGGTGGGCGCGGCAGGTACTGAAATTGGTAAATGACCTGAGCCCCCTGGCGGTTCGCCGTTCCGACGCAATCCGAGCCGGTGTCGCCACCGCCCACGACCACGGCCCGCTTGCCGGCGGCCGAGATTATCTGCGCGGGGTCGAACCGGTCGCCGAAATTGCGCTTGTTCTGCTGCACGAGATAATCCATGGCGAAGTGGATGCCTTCGAGGTCGCGGCCGGGCAGCTTGAGGTCGCGGGGCTTGGTCGCGCCGCCGGTCAGGCATAGCGCGTCGAAGTCGCGTTGCAGTTCCTGCGCGCACACGTCCACGCCCACGTGGCAGTTGGTGCGGAACTCTACGCCCTCGGCCGCCATCTGCTCGACGCGGCGCTGGACGATCGATTTTTCCAGCTTGAAGTCCGGAATACCGTAGGTCAGCAAGCCGCCGAGCCGATCTTCGCGCTCGAACACCGTCACGCGATGGCCGGCGCGGGCCAATTGCTGGGCGCACGCCATCCCGGCACATCCCGAGCCGACCAGGGCCACGCGCTTGCCGGTGCTGCGCGCGGCGGGCATCGGCGCGATCCATCCTTCGGCGAAGGCGCGGTCGGCGATGCTTTTTTCGATCACTTTAATCGTGACCGGATCGTCGTTGATGTTGAGCACGCAGGCTTCCTCGCAGGGCGCCGGGCAAATGCGGCCGGTGATCTCGGGGAAGTTGTTGGTCGAATGGAGCATCTCGCTCGCCTCGCGCCAACGCCCGCGGTAGACCAGGTCGTTCCAGTCCGGAATGATGTTCCCCAGCGGACACCCGCGATGGCAGAACGGGACGCCGCAATCCATGCAGCGGGCACCCTGGGCGCGCAACTGCTCTTCCGGCAGCGGGGCTTCAAACTCGCGCCAGTCCAGAGTGCGTTCCTCCACCGGCCGGTGAGCCGGCCCTTGGCGCTTGAACTCAAGAAAGCCCGTCGTTTTACCCATCAGGCGACCGTCCGCGCGCGGCTGCGTTCAGCGGCGCATGACTTCGACAATGCTCTGCCTGCCGGCGCCACGGGCCACCGCTCTCGCTCGGTGGATCGCTTCGTCTGCCGTTCAAGCGTTGCGCAGCGCGACAAGGTCCCGCCTCGCGACGGCGGCTCAAATCGCAGCTACGCGCGCCATGTCGGAGTCCAGACGCTGGCGCTCCAGGACCTTGCGATACTCGACCGGAACCACCTTGACGAAGCGCGGCGCATACGTCTGCCAGCTATCAAGAATTTGCCGCGCCAATTTGCTTTGGGTGTACTGGAAGTGGCGCGCGATAAGCGACCGGACCAGGTTTCGTTCCCGACCGTCGTCGAAGGTGCCGAGCTCGACCATTTCCATATTACAGCGGCTGGCGAAATCACCCTCCCGGTCCAGCACGTAGGCCACGCCGCCGCTCATTCCCGCCGCGAAGTTACGTCCGGTGCGGCCCAGTACGACCACGGTGCCGCGCGTCATGTATTCGCAGCCGTGGTCGCCCACGCCTTCGACCACCGTCTTGGCGCCGCTGTTGCGAACCGCGAAGCGCTCCCCTGCGACACCGCGGAAGTAAGCCTCGCCCGCGGTAGCTCCGTACAGGGCGACATTGCCGATGAGGATGTTCTCTTCAGCTTTGAAGGTCGCCTGCCGCGGCGGGCGGACGGCGATGAGCCCTCCCGACAAACCCTTGCCGATATAATCGTTGGCGTCGCCCTCCAGATGGAGCGCGACTCCGCGCGCGAGAAAGGCGCCGAAGCTCTGGCCTGCCGAGCCCTCGGCGTAAATCTGAATCGTACCTGCCGGCAGCCCGGCCTCGCCGAAGCGGCGCGAAATCTCGGCCGACAACATCGTGGCAAAGGCGCGGTCAACGTTGCGAATCGCCGTGCGAATCTTGACCGCGCGCTTGTGCTCGAGGGCGCTTTTGCAAAGCTCGAGCAAACGCCGGTCTGCAACCTTATCGAGCTGGTGGTCTTGCGCCTCGGTGCATCGTATCGAGACTTCGCCGCTTACCCGCGGGCGGTGCAAAATCTGTCCCAAGTCGACGTGCCTGGCCTTCCAATGGTCGGTCGCATAGCTGGGCTCCAAACATTCGACACGCCCCACCATCTCGTGGATCGTGCGGAAGCCAAGCTGCGCCATGTACTCGCGCACCTCCTCGGCGATAAACATCATCAGGGTTTCGACATGCTCGGCCTTGCCCGTAAAGCGCCGGCGCAAAACCGGATCATGCGTGGCTATGCCGACCGGACAGGTGTTCAGATGGCACACGCGCATCATCACGCAGCCCATCGCAACCAACGCCGCGGTGGCGAAGCCGAACTCTTCGGCACCGAGCAGCGCGGCAACCACGACATCGCGCCCGGTCTTAAGCTGGCCGTCGGTCTCGAGCCGGACCCTGCCGCGCAGATCATTGAGCACCAGCACTTGCTGGGTCTCCGCGAGGCCCAGCTCCCACGGGATGCCGGCGTGCTTGATCGAGCTCTGGGGCGAGGCGCCGGTTCCGCCGTCGTAGCCGCTGATCAGGATCAAGTCGGCCTTGGCCTTCGCTACGCCCGCGGCGATCGTCCCCACTCCAACCGTGGCCACCAGTTTGACGCTAACCTGAGCGTGCTCGTTGGCTGCCTTGAGGTCGTGGATAAGCTGCGCCAGATCTTCGATCGAGTAGATGTCGTGATGAGGCGGGGGCGAGATCAGGCCTACCCCGGGCGTCGAGTAGCGAATGCTCGCGATATATTCGTCCACCTTGTGGCCGGGCAATTGGCCGCCCTCGCCGGGCTTGGCGCCCTGGGCAATTTTGATCTGCAGCTCGTCAGCGTTAACCAGGTAGTTGCTGGTAACGCCGAAGCGCCCGGAGGCGACCTGCTTAATCGCGCTGCGCCGCCAGTCGCCGTTCGGGTCGGGCCTAAAGCGTTCAGGGTCCTCGCCGCCTTCGCCGGTATTGCTCTTGCCTCCGATGCGGTTCATCGCGATCGCGAGCGCTTCGTGCGCTTCCTTGCTGATCGCGCCGAAAGACATTGCGCCGGTCTTGAACCGTTTGACGATCTCGCCGACCGGTTCGACCTCCTTAAGCTGAATCGGCGGCCTGGTCGGCTTGAACTTGAGCAGCCCGCGCAGCGTGGCTCTACGGCTTGATTCCTCGTCGACGACGCGCGTGTACTGCCTAAAGAGCTTGTAGCTGCGGGCGGCGATCGCGTGCTGCATCTTGGCAATCGTGACCGGGTTGTACATGTGGAGCTCGCCGCGGCGCCGCCACTGATACTCGCCGCCGGTCTTCAGAGCGTGCTCCTCGCCCGGCTCGGCGCGGAAGGCTTGCTCATGGCGCGCGGCGATTTCGCGTTCGATTACTTCAAGCCCCACCCCGCCGATCCGCGAGGCGGTTCCGGTGAAGTAGCGGTCGACGAATTCCTGGTTAAGCCCGATAGCCTCGAAGATCTGCGCGCCGCGATAGCTCTGGAGCGTCGAAATCCCCATCTTTGAGGCCACCTTCAGCAGCCCCTTGCCAATCGCCTTGACGTAGTTCTTGACCGCGGCCCCGGCGTCCGTATCCTTGAGCATCCCCTCGCCGACCATCCACACCAGCGTGTTGTAAGCCAGATAAGGATTGACCGCCCCGGCGCCGTACCCAATCAGCAGCGCAAAATGCATCGCCTCGCGCGGCTCGCCGGATTCGACGACCAAGCCCGCTTTGGCGCGCAAGCCTTCGCGCACCAGGTGATGATGGACCGCGCCGGTGGCCAAAAGGCTCGGAATAGGCGCGTGCGCGGCGTCCATCTCGCGGTCGCTGAGCACGATTATGGTGAAGCCGGCCGCGATCGCCTCGGCAGCGCGAAGGCAAAGCTCGTTGAGCGTCTGTCTCAGGCCGTGCTCGCCGTCGGCCACCGGGTAGACGATGGGCAGCGTGACGCTCTTCAGGCCCGGAAGGGAAAGCGCTCGTACCTTCTCGAGTTCGCTATTGCTCAGGATAGGATTGGATAAGCGCAACTGGCGGCAATGCTGCGCGGTCTCGTCGAACAAGTTCTGCTCGGCGCCGATCGTGGTCTGCAGCGACATCACCAGCTCTTCGCGAATCGGGTCGATCGGCGGGTTCGTTACTTGAGCGAAAACCTGCTTGAAGTAATTGAACAACAACGGGTTTTGATCCGACAGCACCGCAAGCGGCGTGTCGGTGCCCATCGAGCCACGGGTTCCTGGGCGTTTGCCGCCATGGGCGCCAGCAAGATCCTCAATTCTTCGATGGTGTAGCCGAAGGTTGTCTGGCGTGACAACAGGTCGGCGCGCGTGTAGCTGTCGAGCGCGGGCGGGCTCGATGGGTGGGGCAGATCGTTCAGGCTCACCAGATTTTCGCGCAGCCATTGACGATAGGGCTTGCGCGCCGCGATCGACTCTTTGATTTCCTCGTCCTCAATAATGCGGCCCTGCTCCGTGTCGACCAAAAGCATCCGGCCCGGCTGGAGCCGCCCGTTGACCGCGACCTGCTCCGGCTCGATATCGAGCACGCCGGTCTCTGACGCCATCACCAGAAGGCCATCCTTGGTCAGCACGTAGCGGGACGGACGCAGGCCATTGCGGTCGAGTACGGCGCCGATCTGCCGGCCGTCGGTAAAAGCGATCGCCGCCGGGCCGTCCCACGGCTCCATCAGGCACGAATGGTACTCGTAAAACGCGCGCTTCGAGTCGCTCATCGCCGAGTGGTTCTGCCACGCCTCGGGGATCATCATCATCACCGCGTGCGCCAGCGAACGGCCGGTATGAAGCAAAAATTCGAGCACGTTGTCGAAAATTGCCGAGTCGCTACCGGAAGCTTGAACGATCGGGATGAGCTTTTGCAGGCCGTCGGCGAAAAGCGGCGAGCTCGACATTTTCTCCCGCGCGTGCATCCAGTTAACGTTTCCGCGCAGCGTATTGATTTCGCCGTTATGGCACAAAAAGCGATAAGGATGCGCGCGGTCCCAGCTCGGGAAGGTGTTGGTGGAGAAGCGCTGATGAATCAGGGCCAGCGCCGAGGTCAGGTCGGGCTCGTTCAGATCGGCATAGAACCTGACGAGCTGGTCAGGCATTAGCTGGCCTTTGTAGACCACGGTCGCGGTCGACAAGCTGCACACGTAAAAGGTGCCGCTTTCGCCAGCGAGCAGTGCGGCGGTCTCTTTCTCCAGCCGCCGGCGAATTACGTAAAGCGCGCGCGCGAAAGCTTTGCTGTCTGGCGCGTTCGGGCCGCGCTTGACGAAGACCTGGCTCACAAACGGCATCGCGCGGCGCGCGACCGCGCCCGTCGCGCCCTCGTCGACCGGCACCGCCCGCCATCCGAGCAACTCCTGCCCTTCCTCACGCACCACCCGCTCGACTACCCGCGCGCACAGTCGGCGCGGCGCGGGATTGCGCGGCATAAAAAGCATCCCCAGTGCGTAACCCTCGGGCTCCGGAAGCTCAAACCCGAGCGCCGCGGCTTGCCGCCGCAAGAACTCATGTGGCAACTGAAGCAAGACGCCCGAGCCGTCGCCGGTCAACGGATCGCATCCGCAAGCGCCGCGATGGGTCAGGTTTTGCAGCGCGGTCAGCGCCTGAAGCACGAGCGAGCGCGAGCGCCGGCCCTTGACGTCGACCACGAAGCCCATCCCACAGGCGTCGCGCTCAAAGAGCGGGTTATAGAGCCCCTGTCGTTGCGGCATTCCATCCAAGCTATGCATGTTTGGGTCCGTCCCCGCCGTTGACCTCGCTCCTTCCAGGCTCTACACGAAGCCGTCCTTTGACAGGATACGTGATTTCGGGCGGCTGAAGCGTCGTAAGCGAAAGCGAAGTGCTCTCAACCCTCGTCGAGAGGACGACCATAGTTTCGGTACGGGCCACGCCCTCGATCGACCGAATTGCGGTGATAAGCTTCTCCAGCGTCGCCGTGGTATCGGTTTTGACTTTAAGCAGCATCGAATGTTGCCCGGTCACGTGATGGCATTCCAGGACGTCGTCGAGCAGGACCACGTCACGAGCAAACTTTTCGACCAACGTGGGGTGACTGATTGAGACGCCAATAAAGGCGGTTACATCCTTGCCGAGAAGGCGCGCAGCCAGATGGGCGTGATAACCGGCGATAACGCCGCCTTCCTCAAGCTTCTTTACGCGCTCTAGAACCGAAGGCGCGGAAAGCCCCACTTGTTCGCCCAATTTGGCTAAGGAAATGCGGCAGTTTTGCTGAAGCTGAGCCATAATCTGAAGATCGATAGTGTCAAGCTGGCATTGCCGCTCGCCTAATTTCATAAGCCAATTCCTCAATTTGACTAAGAAAAATAGTAAAAACGTGTCGCTAATGTCAAGAGCATTAGGCGCAACTGTGGGCGCCAACGCGCTCTCGTAGACGACCGGGCCAGCAAAAAGCTTCAAAGGCCGCTCGATAACAGCGTCACGACGTACCTTTCCGCGGCCGACCCGCAGCGGTACAGCCAAAACTGCCGAGGGCTTCGGAGATCGCGCGCTATAGTGCGAAGTGCTGCACGGGGCCGCGGCGGCGGCGAGAGGTCTTTTATATGATGTTGCGCTGCGCGCTCGTTATGGTTGAGCGCAAGCCAACGTATCAGAGTCTAGCTTCGCCGGCGGGCAACGACCTGACAGGCCACTAGCGAACAGACTGTCTCGCTCCGGTCCAAGACCCGGCGCACAAATTCGCGCCCGCATTGCGCGCAGCGCGCGATCGCCTCCCCCTCGCGCAGCATTGAACGCATGCTTGCGAGAGCTTCCCTATGCAGGCTGGCGATCGGCAGCCGCGGCAAATTGGCGCGTCCTTGCGGCCGCGGCAAAGCTTTCGGCGCGGCTTGCGGCTGGGTAAGTAGAGAACCCGGCGCGGATCGCTGGGCGGTGTCGACCGAGCCTTGCTCTACAGCCAGCTTCGCCGCCTGTGTCGCCAGCTCGTCGGCTCTGGCATTGTGCGGATCAAGGTCGTGGCCTTTAACCCATTCGAACACCACGTTACGCGCGATGCGCTCACGGTCCAGCGCATCCCACAGGTCCCCATTTTTATTGCGCTTCCAGCCGGCATTGATCGTTTTGACCAACAACTGACTGTCGCTGCGCAGCAAAACCCGCGCCCCGGGCGGCGTTGCACGTAAACCTTCGATCGCCGCGGTGAGTTCCATCCGGTTGTTCGTCGTGGAGCGGCAGCCGCCGCTTTTCTCGACCGCAGCGCCGTCGCGCCGGATTACGAGCACCCCCCAGCCGCCGGGTCCGGGGTTTCCGATGCATGCACCGTCGGTGTAAACCAGAAAGTCCCGGTTGCTCCGCTCCCCGGTCATGGGCATGGTTGCATCGGTCCTGCCGAAGCTGGCGGCTACTCGCCTTCGGGCGCCTTCACCCGTACTGTCACCGGCCTACGACCCAGGCTCGGCTGTGCCAAAACGCCGCCGTTTGCAAGCCGGGCGCCTCGTCCTCCGTGAGGTTTCGGCCGCACGAGCCTCGAGCTTCGCGGCCGAGCCGGCCCTTGCCGCGCACTCAGTTAAGCACGCTGGGCTTGGGCTCTTCTGGAGCGACGCTTGCGCCGCGCTTGCTGCTCGCTTTACGCAAAACTACGTTGAGGACCTCGTCGATGGTATCGACAAAGACGAACTCCAGCTCGTTGCGCACTTCGGATGGAATGTCTTCAAGGTCTCTCTCGTTGCGCCGGGGAAGGATGACGCAGGTGATTCCGGCGCGGCGCGCGGCCAGGATTTTTTCTTTGATCCCGCCCACCGGCAGAACCTTGCCGCGCAGCGTGATCTCGCCGGTCATCGCAACATCCGGGCGCACCGGGCGTCCGGTAAGAAGGGAGGCCAGCGAGGCCACCAGCGCCACTCCCGCCGACGGTCCGTCCTTCGGTATCGCCCCGGCCGGGACGTGGATATGCAAGTCGGATTTGTGGAAAAAATCCTCCGCAATCCCTAGCCGACTTGCGCGCGAGCGAAGGTAGGAGAGCGCAGCCTGAGCCGACTCCTTCATCACGTCGCCCAGGCTGCCGGTAAGCGTGATGCCCTTTTCGCCCGACATTTGGGTGCTCTCGATAAACAGGATGTCGCCGCCGTTGGGAGTCCAGGCGAGCCCGGTCGCCACGCCCGGGTCGGCCGTACGCTCGGCGGCCTCGGGGAAAAACTTCGGCGGCCCGACGTAGCTCGGGATTAGCGCCGCGTCAATTTTCTCGGGCGGGGCCTGGCCTTCGGTGACCGCGCGCGCAATCTTGCGGCATACGCGCGCCAACTCGCGCTCGAGGTTGCGCAGGCCCGCCTCGCGCGTGTAGCTGCGGATAATTTCGGCAATAGCGTCTTGCGTGAACTCGATCTTGTGTTCGGCGAGCCCGTTTTCGACCAACACCTTGGGGATCAGATGGCGACGGGCAATCTGGAGCTTTTCCTCCTCGGTATAGCCCGGCAGCTCCAGCACCTCCATCCGGTCGCGCAGAGGCGGGGGTATCGGGTCAAGCAGGTTAGCCGTGGTTAGGAACATCACCTTGGACAGGTCGAAAGGCACGTCGAGGTAGTGATCGACGAAGGTGTTGTTCTGTTCGGGGTCGAGCACTTCGAGCAGCGCCGAGGCGGGATCGCCACGAAAGTCCATCCCGAGCTTGTCAACTTCGTCAAGGATGAAAAGCGGGTTGGATGAGCCGGCGTTGCGAACACCCTGAATTATCCGCCCCGGCAGCGAGCCGATATAGGTGCGGCGATGGCCGCGAATTTCGGCCTCGTCGTGGATTCCGCCCAGCGAAAGCCGCACGAACTTGCGTCCGAGCGCGCGCGCGATCGAGCGCCCAAGCGAGGTCTTGCCGGTGCCGGGCGGGCCGACAAAGCATAGAATCGGCCCCTTGCTGTCGCGCTTGAGCTTGCGCACCGCTAAAAACTCGAGAATTCGCTCCTTGATCTTCTCGAGATCGTAGTGATCTTCGTCCAATACCTCGCGCGCGTGCTTGATCTCGAGGTTGTCTTCGGTGGTCACGCTCCAGGGCAGACCAACCAGCCAGTCGAGGTAGGTGCGCACCACGGTATGCTCGGCCGACTCGGGCGGGATCATGCGCAGGCGATCGAGTTCTTTGTCGGCCGCCTTGCGCGCATCCTCCGGCATCTTGGCTTCTTCGATCTTGCGCGCTAGGTCTTCGATCTCGACCGTGCGCGAATCGCCTTCGCCGAGCTCCTTTTGAATCGCCTTGAGCTGTTGGCGCAAGAAGAACTCACGCTGGTTCTTATTCAGCTCGGTCTGGACCTGGGATTGAATCTTGTGACCAATCTCGAGCATCTCGATCTCGCGGCTCAAAATCGCGCGCACCTTTTCGAGCCGCTCGCCCACGTCCAGCGTGGCGAGCAAATCCTGCGCTTCCTCGACGGCGATTTTCATGTAAGAGGCGACCAGGTCCGCCAGCCGACCCGGGCCGCGCACATGGATCGCCATCACTTGCAGCTCGTCCGGCAAGTAAGGCACGAGCGAGACGAACTTGGAAAATTGACTCACCACGTGAGTCTGTAGCGCCTCAAGCTCCTTGCCCGGCGTGACCTCGTCGGCGAGTTTTTTTGCCCGTGCGACGAAGTAAGGTTCTTCCTTGACGAACTCTTCAATCTCAATCCTGGCCAGACCCTGAACCAACACGCGCACGCTCTGGTCCGGGTAGCGCAGCATCTTCAGGATGCGCACCGCTGTGCCGCGCCGATAAAGGCCCGCAGGACCAGGGCTCTCTTCTTCAGCGCTCTTCTGCGTCACCAAGCCGATGATGCGCTCGGGGTTAGCCACCTCTTCGACTAGTTTCAGAGAGCCTGGCCGCGAGACTAGGAAGGGAAGGATTTGGCTCGGAAACACCACAATCCCCCGCAAAGGCAGGATCCCCAGAAGCTCAGGCAACGGGAGATTACCGAGATCCTCTTCGAGCTCGAAACGCTTTTCGCCTTTTATTTCAGGTCTGTCACTCATCTTACTTATAAATCACCCAGCCGAAATCTCGTTAAGCGGAAATTCTTAGCCTTCGACACGAGAAAACGCTAAAACTAAGTTATTACACGACCTCGTCAGGTACAAGGTGGAACCGTCGGCGTGCGGCTCCGCTTGGCCCCGGGCGGACGCTGTGCCAGAATTACATGGACCTTGAAAAAGCTCGATTTTGAAAGGCTATTTAGCGTTCAAGAGGTAGACGATCTACTCCCGCGGCTGGAATTTATGATGCGCGGATTGCAGACTGAGGCGCGGCTTTTTCGCGAGCGACTCACCGACCTCGCCCAAAGCCAACCCGGTCAGCGCCTCGACCTGCATAACTTTGACGAAATCACCCAGCTTTGCCCAGAGTTGCAGCACATAGCGCAAGCCATGGCCGAGTTTGCCTCTCAGATCGAGGCCCTGGGCGGCACACTCAAGGACATCGACCTCGGCCTGGTCGATTTTCTCGCCGAGGTGGACGGCAAAATCGTCTATCTGTGTTGGCAATTCGGCGAGCCCAGGGTTCGCTTCTGGCATCCTTTGGACGCCGGTTTTGCGCAACGACGCCGACTTGAGGGAGCAGCCAAGTCCTACCTCAACTAGTTGGTCACCGGCAGCGTTACCTAAATTTTCGTTTCCGGAGCACAATATCGGCGATGGCCTTGGCACTGTGGATTTTTCTTCTGTGTATGACCTGCTGGTTAGGCGGGATGGTCTTTTTCGCGCTCGTAGTTGCGCCAATTGTCTTTAGCCGCTTGGCACTACCCGAGGCCGGCAAGGTGGTGAGCGGAATTTTCCCGCGCTATTACCTAATGGGTTATGCCGTTGGAGCGCTAGCACTGCTCTTGGCGCTCTACTTCGTGTTTTATCAGCAAATTGGCCGCGGATGGTGGGGGCTGGTCTCGCTGCTGCTCGCCGGCGCCTTGGGTCTTACGCTTTACGCCGGCATCGTCGTCCGCCCCCAGGTTGACGCGATACGCACCGTGGTCGAGCAGCCCGTACCCGACCCGGCGGGCAAGGCGCGCTTCGACCGGCTGCATCAACTGTCCGTTCGCCTCAACGGCGCGGTGATGGTCTTGAATCTGTTGGCTCTGGCCGCAGCAGCGACGGCGCTAACGCGACATGGCTGAGCGCAGGTTCCAGGCCGTCATCCTGGACCTGTTCGGCACGCTGGTAGAATGGAACCCGCAATGGCTGCCGACGTTCAGATGGGGCGGCCGCGTTCTTCCGAGCACCATCCCGCTGCTCATTCCCAAGCTTCGGGCGGCGTTGGGCGAACAGTTCGACCTGGACAATTTCGTCACCGCGTACAATGCCGTGCTGAGCGAAATAGCGCATCAGCGCGAGCGCGACGCGACCGAGGTCACCTGCGACGAGCGCTTTTTGCGCACTTTAAGGCGGATTAAGCCTGATGGCGGCCGCGCGCTTGGAGCGCTCGCCGAAGAGCTGACCCTGACTCACATGGAGGCGGTTCGCGCCGCTACGTTTACGCCGGCGGCCCATGCCGACCTGGTGCGCCAGCTCTCCTCCCGTTACCGATTGGGGCTTTTATCGAACTTCGACGAGGCACGAACCGGTCGCCGGATAGTGGCCGATACCGGCGTACTGCCTCTTTTTGAGGTGGTCATCATTTCGGCCGAAGTCGGCCTTCGCAAGCCAAATCCGCAGATCTTCGCGCTGGCGCTGAACGCGCTCAAGCTTCGCCCGGACGAGGTCCTGTTCGTCGGCGATACGCCGTACGACGACGTCCTGGGGGCGCGGCGTGCGGGGATACCGGTCGCCTGGCTTACGCGCGGCAAGGAGGCGAGCTTCGAGGACCAGGAGCAGCCCGACTTCATACTGCGGGAGCTGGCCGAGTTGCCGGCTCTGCTCGCGCGCCTAGACAGCTCGGGGCCTTGACGCGGGATGTTTTCGATGCGAGCATTCGCCGCCGCGGTGTTGACGCCTTGGGCGCTGCGAGGAACCGGCGGTGGCTGAGAGCCCGACAATCGCCGTTGTCGGCGCGAGCAGCGTGGACCCGCGTACGCGCAGGCTTGCGCGCGAGGTCGGCCGCGAGCTGGGCACGCGCGGCGCCACGCTGATATGCGGCGGGCTGGGCGGCGTGATGGAGGGGGCCGCCCAGGGCGCGTACGAAGCCGGGGCGCAGACCGTAGGCATCCTGCCCGGCTACGACCGGCGCGCCGCCAACCGCTTTATCCGCGTGCCGATCGCCACCGGCCTAGGCGAGGCGCGCAACCTCATCGTCGTGGCCAGCGCGCAGGCGGTGGTCGCCCTTAAGGGCGAAGGCGGGACCCTCTCCGAGATAGGCTTCGCGCTCAAGCTTGGGCGGCCCGTCGTCGCGTTGGATGCCTGGGGCGAAATCGAAGGGGTCCATCACGCGCACAGCCCGCCTGAGGCAGCCGAGCTGGCGCTGGCCCTGGCCAAAAACCGCAGAGCTTAGCCTCGATACGGGCCATTCCCGCCGAGCGAGAGACGAGCGCACCGGTTCTCAGTGGGCAGCCGTAAGTTGGCGCTCTTGGTCCCGACAATCCCCAGGACTCCGCCGGCCAGGCTTGCGCCAAACCGTCAAGACCAGAGCCGCAGCAGATCGTGAACCAAGGTCGCGGGCTTCATCGTACTTCTTGGCGCAAAGCGATGGGTGGCGGAGGTCACGCAGCAGATAGGCGAGCTGCTTGCCGAAGGTCTTTTGAATCTCGGCCGGAGCGGCGATAAGCGCCGACGCAAACGTCTCAGTGAGAATTACGCGCATCAGCCCGGCGCTTCCAGGTTTTGAGCGCCCGGACCGCGTCGCGCGCGGTATCGAATGGCCCGAGCACCCGCCCCGCCTTCACATCCGCCTGCGCTGCCTTAAGCTGCTTTTCCAATTCCCGGTCATAGTCCACAAGAAGCTGACGCCGTAGCACAATTGCTCCGTCGGCACCCACGCTTGCCTGAACCAGGCCGCCAGCTTCTAGGCCCACGGCTGTTCGCACCCCCTGCGGAGTGGTGACCTGGTATTTAGGACCGACCTTTGTGATCGCGCTTCGCATAACAGTTTTAGTCTGCGGAAGTAAGAAACTCTGTCAAACTGCGCAGCGATCGGGCGCTTTGCCTATCTCGGCGTTCGGGCGAGGATGGCGGCACTGCGCGCTGTGCTCTTTTTGAGCGACCGGAGACATAGTTGACACTTTAGACCGGCAACATCGGTGACACTTTTTGCCGGGAGGAGCGCGAGGAGGGTCGCCCTCCTCGCCCGCGAAGTGGGAGAGAGTGGAAGTGCTGAGCCGGGCGCGGAGCGCAGCAATTGTTGTTTCTCAGTGGTCCCTCACCCGCGCCTTCGGCGCGGGCTCTCCCGACGGGGCGAGGCGTGAAGACCGCCGCTAATCCCCGCCCGCAAGCGGGCGGGGGAGCAGGAATTATTCACCCAACTTTGCACTCGCGACACTGGAACGCGTGGTCGAATTTCATTTGCTGATGGCCTCTCGCAGGCGGCGCGCCGCGGTCTTGACCGCCTCGATTATGCCCAGGTAGCCGGTGCATCGGCAGAGCACGGCCGAGAGCGCGGCGCGAATCTCTTCTTCGTCGGGCGCAGGATTGACGCACAGCAGGTCGTACGCGGTGAGCAGCATCCCCGGCGTGCAGAATCCGCACTGCAGGCCGTGATGCTCGCGAAAGGCTTCCTGCAGCGGATGCAGCTTGCCGTGTGCAGCAAGGCCCTCGACCGTGGTGAGTTCGGCGCCGTCGGCCTGTACCGCCAGCATCAGGCACGAGCGCGCCGCCTCGCCGTTGACGAGGATCGTGCACGCGCCGCAGATTCCGTGTTCGCAGCCGACGTGCGTGCCGGTCAGCCCCAAATCCTCGCGCAAAAAATCGACCAGCAGCTTACGCGGCGCGGCGCGGCTTTCCCGCCACTCGCAGTTGACCTTGAGGCGGATTCGCCGGCTCTCGCTCATCGCCGTTCTCCCCGCGCGCGCGCCAGGGCGCGGCTTATCGCGCGCTGCGTCAGCACGCGGGTCAGGTGGCGCCGATACTGCGCGGTGGCATGCAGGTCACTTGGCGGTTCCGTTTGTTCGGCCGCGCGCGCCGCCGCCTCGGCGATGCTTCGCTCGCTGAGCCCGTCCTGCTCCAGCGTCTGTTCGGCGCGCTCCAGCCGCAGCGGCGTCGGTCCGACCCCGGCCGCCGCGAGCCGCGCCGTTTTGCAGCGCTCGCCTACGACGCAGACCTGCGCCGCGACGCCGACGATCGCGAAATCGCCCTGCCGGCGGGAGAACTCCTCGAACGCCCATCCGCACTGCGCCGTCATGAGCGGCAACCGCACTTCGACCAGCACCTCGTCGGGAGCCAGCGCGGTGGTCATCAGGCCCTGAAAAAATTCGCGCGCCCCGAGCACCCGTTCGCCGTTCGGTCCGCGCGCCACCAACTCGCCGTCGAGCGCGCTAAAGACGGCCGGATACTCGGCTGCCGGGTCCGCATGAGCTAGACTGCCGCCGATCGTGCCGCGCGTGCGCGTCGGCAGATGGCCGACAAGGCGCGTTGCCTCAGCTAAAAGCGGCAGCTTCTCGCGCACCAGCGGCGAGAACTCGACCGCGCGCTGGCGCGTAACGGCGCCCAGGCAAAGCCGTCCGTCCTGCTCCTTGATATAGGACAACCGGCGGATTCGGTTGACATCGATCAGGGCCACAGGTCGGGTCAGGCGAAAGTTAAGCAGCGCGAGCAGGCTCTGGCCGCCGGCGAGAATCTTCGCTTCGCCCTGGTAGCGCCGAAGCAGTTCAAGGGCCGGCTCAAGCTCGACCGGGTCGTGGTACTCGAAGGCCGGCGGTTTCACAGTTTGCGCCTTCGCGCCCGTTCCATCATGGTTTACGCATTCGCGCCTTTTCGATCAGGTGCCAGAGCCTACTGGGTGTGATCGGCAGTTCCGTAATCTCGATGCCAAGCGGCCTTAGCGCGTCGCTGACCGCGTTGGCGACCACCGCCGGTGCGGTCATCGAGCTTGCCTCGCCGAGCCCTTTGGCACCCAGCGGGGTAAACGGCGAGGGCGAGGCGAGATGCTCGATCTGAAGCTGCGGAGCCTCGGCGGCGGTGGGCACCAGGTAATCCATGAAGCTCGCGCAAAGCTGCTGTCCGTCCTCGTCATAGACAAGCTCCTCGTACAGCGCTCCGCCTAAACCGTGGAGCGCGCCGCCCAGAATCTGGCCGTCGGCGATCAACGGATTGATTATCGTGCCGGCGTCATGGACCGATACGTAGCGCAGAATTTTTACCGCCGCCGTCTCCGGATCAACCTCGACCGCCATCACCTCCGCGATGAAGCCGTAGGTGTTGGACGAATTCACCCGGTCTAACGCGTCAGGGCTTTTCGCCTCGGGGAAGCCGAAAACCGCCGTTGCCTCCAGTCCCGGCTCGATGCCTTCAGGAAGCGCCGCCGCGTTCCAGTGCACCCGACCGGCGAGTTCCTTGAGCGAGAGCGCCGGCTGCCCGCCGGCACGAGGCCGCACCTGTCCGTCGGCGAATTCGAGCGCCTGCTCCGGGATCTCGGTGAGGTAGGAGGCGTGCTTGACCAGCTTCGCCTTGAGCTTGCGCGCAGCGACTGCCGCGGCGCTCGCGCCGACCGTCGCGAAGCGGCTGGAGTAACTGCCCGACGACACGCTCCACAGACGCGTGAAGGTGTCCATCTCGTCGGTCACCGTCACGTCGTCAAGCTCCACGCCGAACTCGTCGGCGACGACTTGGGCCAAGATGGTACGATGTCCCTGGCCTTGCGGCGTGGATCCCAGAATAACGCTTATCTTGCCCAGCGGGTCGATGCGGATCGTGATCGCCTCGGTCGCGCCCGACTTGGGCAGATACCCCGGCCGGCCGCGAATTTCAGGGTCGAGCGCTACGCTGATATAGCCCATGTTGGAGACCGAAGGATCGACCGCGAGCGCAAGCCCCACACCGAAAAGCCGCCCCTGCGCGCGCGCCTGCACTTGTTCGCGCCTGAGCCCGGCGTAGTCGGCCGTCTTGAGCGCCCGCTCGAAGGCCGCCGGGTAGTCGCCCGAGTCGTAGAGCCCGCCGGTCGGCGTGCGGTAGGGGAACTGGCTCGGCTGAATCAGGTTTCGCCGGCGCACCTCGGCCGGGTCCATGCCGAGCTTGTCGGCCAGCATGTCCACCATCCGCTCGATCTCGAAGTAAAGGTGGCCGCATCCGTATCCTCGATTAGGGCCGGTGGGGCATTTGTTGGTCATCACAACCCCGGCGTCGATGTCAAGACTCTGCACGCGATACGGGCCCACCCAGTTGCCGATGGGCCGGAAGGCGCATCCCGGCTCAGGGCTGCGGATATAGCCGCCGACGTTGTCAAGCCAGCGCGCCCGCATCGCCAGAAGCGTCCCGTCCTTGCGTGCGGCAAGCTCGCGGTAGGCAACGCGATCAGTGCCGCTGGAAGCGGCGAGCAGATGCTCTCTGCGGTCCTCGATCCAGCGCACGGTCACTCCCGTCTCCATCGCGGCCAGCCCCAGCAGCGCCATATACGGAAAAATGCTGGTCTTGATCCCGTAGCTGCCGCCGATGTCCGGCGGGACGATTAGGCGCAGGCGGTTTTCCGCCAGGTTGAGCGAGCGCGCGAGCAGGGAATGCAGGATGAACGGGCCCATGAAATTCGCCCAAATCGTCAACACTCCGCTGCCCGGTTCGTACGATGCGGCCACACCGTAGGTCTCGATCGGCGTAGATGAATACTTGGGAAACTTAAATTGCGCTTTGACCACTACGTCGGCGTCCTCGAAGCAGCGCTGCGGGTCGCCGTAGGTCATCTTGCGCCGACACGCGACATTGGTGCCGGCTTCCTCATGGAGCACGGGCGCATCCGGGGCCGCCGCGCGCTCCGGATCGATCACCGCCGGCAGGGGCTCGTATTCGACCTCGATCAGTTCGAGCGCGTCTTCGGCCAGATAGCGGTCGTCCGCCACCACTACGGCGACCGGCTCGCCGACGAACCTCACTTTGCCGGTCGCCATACAGTAATACTTAACCGGCGCGCGCACGCCGACCGCGAACGGCCGCGTAAGCCTGGCGACGTCGTTGCCGGTGATCACGCCGACCACGCCCGGCGCGCCGCGCGCGCGGCTCGCGTTTATACCGAGGATGCGCGCGTGAGCATACGGCGCGCGCAGGATCGCGGCATGGCGCAAGTTGGCGAACGGCAGATCGGCGATAAAGACACCGCGGCCGGTGAGCAAGGGCAAGTCCTCGATCCGCTTGACCGGCCGCCCTATGAATCGCTGCGCGGCCATCAATAGCGGCGCTTAGCGGCGCGTTTTGAGCCGCATTTTCGCTGCGCGGCCATTAGCTACCCTGGAACTTCGGCTTGCGCCGCGCCTTGAAAGATTCCACGCCCTCGCGGAAGTCGTCCGAAGCACGCAGCCGGCCGTACGCCTCACCCTCCAGCTCGATACCGACATGCAGCGGCGAGTCCTGAGCGGCGTTGATCACCTTTTTGAGTGTCCGCTGGGCCAGCGGCGAAAAGTATGCTAACTCCTCGGCCAAGCCGGCGACCTCCTTGGCGAGTTCGCTCTCGGGAACCACTGCGAGCGCGATTCCCCAAGCGTGCGCTTGAGACCCCGAGACCCGCCGCGAGCGCATCGCCATGTCCTTCGCCCGCGAAATGCCGATCATCTTCACCAGACGGCTGGTGCCGCCCGAGCCGGGGATCATTCCTATACGCTGTTCGGGAAGGGCAAGCTGGGCCGACTCGGCGACGACGCGGAAGTCGCATGCCAGGGCAAGCTCGAGCGCGACGCCGAAGCAGTAGCCGTGGACTGCGGCGATTACCGGCTTAGCGCATCGCTCGGGCGCGGCCACGTTGTGCGCCAGCGTGGAGAGATGCTCGGGGCTTTGCGCCATGAAGCCCGGGATGTCGCCGCCGCTGGAAAAATGCTCTCCTGCGCCGCGCAGCACGATCACCCGCACCGCCGGGTCCCTGCCCAGCGCGGCGAAGACCGCCGCCATCTGCTCCCGCTGCTTCATTGTGATCACATTGAGCGGCGGCCGGTCGAGTACCAGATCAGCGCGTTGTTGGTCGTGATCCAACTCGAGCCGGAAGCCGTCGGCGGACTTAAGAATTTCGGCTATTTCCACTGGCGCAACCGTTCGGCAAAGCTCCTCGGGCTCATCGGCTAAGCCTATTTTTCGGGTTTGAACTCGCCCACCACCAGCATGCGGCGCAGGACCTTGCCCGTAGGCGACTTCGGAATCTCGGCGACAAAGACGTACTCGCGCGGCCGCTTGAAGTCGGCCAAGGACGAGGCGCGGCAGTACGCGTCAAGCGCGGCAGCGTCAATCTCGCCGCGCCGTTTGACGAACGCCGTTATGCGCTGCCCCAGGCGCTCGTCGGACACGCCCGCCACCACTACCTCGGCCACCCCGTGACAGAGCGACAGCACGTCCTCGATTTCACCCGGATGGACGTTTTCGCCGCCGCTGATAATCATATCATCGGCGCGCCCGGTCACGAAAAGGTCGCCCTCGGCGTCGAAATGCCCCACGTCGCCGGTGAAATACCATCCCTGATGGAGCGTTTTGGCGTCGGCATCCGGGCGCTTCCAGTAACCTTCGAACGATTCGTCGCCTTCCAGAATCGCGATGATATGGCCGTCTCTGCCGACCGGCGCGAGGTCGGCGGAGTCGGTCGAGTTGAGCTTCACCACGCGAATCCGCGTGTTGATTCCGGCCTTCCCCGCCGAGCCGGGTTTAGCGGCCGCGTTTTGGTTGATGGTGAAGGTGTAGACCTCGGAAGAACCGTAATGGTTGACGAACAAATCGGGACGGAACGCTTGCGCGACTCGGCGCAAAAGCCCCTCGCTCATCGGCGCCCCGGCGAAGCCCAGCTTGCGCACCGAGGTAAGGTTCGCGCGATGGAACGCGGGATGCGCCAAGAGGTCGTGGTAGAGCGTCGGGACCAGATACAAATTGGTTGTCTTCTCGCGTTCGATCAGTTCCAGCGCCCGTCCGGCTTCGAACCGCCCAAGGCATACGAAGCACCCGTTGATCAGCGCCATCGACAAGAGCGACCGCACACCCATCGTGTGGTAAAGCGGCATCACGCCCAGCGTGCGCTCGCCGTATGCGTAGCAGTTCTGGGCGACGTGCGCGAAGGCGGCCGCGCGCTCCGCGCGATGGCGGCGCGGGACGCCCTTGGGACGGCCGGTCGTGCCCGAGGTGTAGAACATCAGCGACACATCTTCGGCACTCGCCCGCGGCGCGCCTTCGGCCGGCGCGGCTTTAAGCAACTCATCGAAGCGGCAGGTCGCGTGCGAGGCGTCGTCAACCGCGATCCGCGCGATCGCCCGCGCGCGTGCGGATTTCGCGACCGCCGCCGCGGATGCGTCCTGGAAGACCACCGCTTGCGCCTCGGCGTCGTCCAGATAATAGTCCAACTCCTCGGCTTTAACCCTCCAGTTGACCGGCGTGCTGACGACCCCGAGCATCTGGCACGCCCAGTGCAAAATCACCATCTCGACGCGGTTCTGGAGCAGCATGACAAGATGCTCGCCGGGGCGCAGCCCCAGCTTTTCCAGGGCGCCCATCACGCGGCGCACGCTTTGGAGCAGCTCCGCGTAAGAAAGCCTGCGCTCGCCGTCCACGACCGCCTCAGCCATGGGATCGCGCTCGGCCGCGGCCAGCAGCGTGCGGCCTAGATCAAACATTTCCGCTCAATCCCCCCTTTTCGCCGGGTTCGATTAACCAAGGCAAAATTCCTACCCACCTTCACCGTTCGTCGTGCGCGCCCCATTTGTGCGCCGCCCGCGAGCAAGCAATAGATTACCTCGCCCGCAAACCTCAAGCCACGCACCCCCTCAAAAGCGCGCAAGGCGCGCGAGTATGCGGAACGACCCGGCAAACTGCAAACGCCGCGAGCGCCGACGCGCAAGCATGGCTCTCTACCCTGCGCGCGCTGAAAACCGCCGGCGACCGCCTTTCTCAAGGCCGGCGCGGCAAAGCGAGGACCCTGAACAGATCGTAGTAGCCACGGCCGTAGCGCGGATAGCGCCTGACGAGGGCAAGGCACCGAGCTCGCGCGAGGTTAGCTGCGCGCTCTTCTTCCCGGCTGGTAAGCATCACGTAGCCGGCCTGCGGATGCGCTTCGAGCCACTCGCACAGGTCAGGCTTTGGCGAGAGCGGCAGCTCCAAGTGCTCCGCGCCGGCATAAAAAGCGACTCGCGAATCGGTCGAAACCACCGCCCATCCTGGCGCGGCCGCGCGCGCAATCTCCGCACCCGCCTCGCGATACCCGCGCATGTCGTAACCCAGCGGCCACAGCGTGCGCGGCAGGGTCGCCAGCGCCAACCCCACCAGAAGCGCGCCCGCCGGCAGCCGGCGCTCGCCGGGCAGGTCGCGGCGACCCAACCAGACCGCCATCGCGGCGACCCCGAGCGCCACCCATCCGAAGGTCAGCACGATGTAATGCGCCAAAAAGCGCCGGCCAGTGTACAACAAAGCCAGGCCGCAAAAGTAAAAGGAGACGATCGCGGCCGGCAGGGCTTCGCTCCACTCAGTGAGCACCGCACGCCCGCGCCTGCATAGCCCCACCAGCAGCGCGACTGCGAACAGCGGCCCGATCACCTGCACGAAATCATAAAACGAGTGCGCGAAATCCAGCGCGGCTTTTTTCAAATAAAGCGCCGGCTCCTGGCGCAGCGCCGCCAGCAGAGGCACGTATCGCGAGAAGGCGAGCGCGCGCCAATGCGCCCCGTCGCGGCTCGCCTCGCCTATTTTGTAGGTGATCGCGGCGCCCAGCTCTCGGCCGATTATCCAATGGCCTGTGGCCAGCCGCAGGTATATCAGGTACGGCGAAGCGACCAGCACAAATGCCGCGACGCAAGCGACCGTCGCGCGCGCCGCGAAGCCTAAACGCCATTCGCCCCACGCCAAAGGCCCCAATGCCAGGAAAGCCGCGAGCACGACGGGCAGGCCAATCCCTTCCGTGCGGTACAGATAGGCTATCCCGCTCACCAGCCCGGCAACGAAGATCGAAGGCGCGCGGCGCGCCTTGACCCCCCGCACGACAAGGTAAACTGCCGCGACGACCAGAAAGATAAAGCCCGCTTCGGTCAAAACCGATGCGGAGTAGCCCGCAAGGTCGGGATGGATCGCGGTAAGTGCAGCCGCGCCGGCGGCTAAGTCGCGCCCGCCGTGGACCTCGCGCGCCAAAAGATAGACCGCGGGTACAGTGGCGACGCCGAAGGTCATCGACACTAGGCTGCCCGCAAGCTCCCAGTCCGGCACGGCGTGATGCGCCAGCGCGATAAGCATCGGGTACAGCGGCGAAAAAACCGACGACAGCCCTCCCGCCCAATCGCCCGCGGCGAACAGGCGCGCCATCCGAACGTACGCGACGCCGTCGGCCGAGATGCAGTAGTTGGTCAACACTAGGTAGAGGCGGACCGCCAGTGCAAGCCCCGTCAGCGTCAAAACGATTCGGCGCTCGGACGATTCGGTGAGTAGCCCGGCGACCCAACCTTGCGCCGGCCAGGCGCAAAGAGAACCAGTTTTGGGCCGCCCTGAAGCCGGGCTCGACTCTTTCATCATTTCGCTTGCGCGCGCCACGCGCGGTTGCCTTTCGCGCGACGCCGCTCTCGCCGCTTTCGTCCGTTCGAATCGGCCCCCGCAGACGGCGCGAGCCTTTGCGCGACGGCTGCGTGCGGTTTGTCGGGCGAACGCCGTCCGGTAAGCTATGATATCCGAGCTACAACCGGCAGGGGGAGTTCCAGGATGTTCATATCAACTCGGGGCAGGCTCTTGATGCTTCTGGTCGCCGTCTGCCTTTGGGCGAGCATCGCCAAGAGCGCCGACTCAACGCCGCCGACGAAGGTCTATGTGGAGTGTACCAGCAACGATGCGATCGGCGGCAGCTTGTGCTATTCGATCAGGCAGAAAATACGGAGCTTGGACGGCTACGAGCTGTCCGCCGATGGTGGCGAGGCGAAATATTTTATACATCTAGTGTCGCTCGACGTCTTGCCGACCGGGCAGAAGGACATCTCATCGGCGGTTGCGGTTGCCTATTGCGAGATGTCTTCAGGTCTGGAACTTTACAAGACCATCGAGGTCCATCTGGTCGGCGTTAACGTTATAAAAAGGGTTGCGGGCCAAGTCGCGAACAAACTCGATTCAATCGCGCGGCGCTAACCAAGCCGTCGCGCTCCCCAGGCCCTGACGCCGAGGCCGACGGCGCCGCGCCGGCTCGTCACGCCTCGCTCTGTACGGCTTGGCGCCCACGCCGTATCGCAAAGGTGGAGTGGCAAGCTTAGCGCCCGCGGCACCGCCTTCGGGTCGTGAGCGAAGGAACGGCGCTTTTCAGAGGGGGGAGCGTTGTCAACGGCATGATGAACATGATGCGGCGTATTTCAGGGGGAATCGGCGTTCGCGCGCTCAAAAACGCCCGCCACGCGGCGGCCTGGCTCTGCGGCTTTGGGACTCTTGTAGTGCTCGTGATTCCCGCCGGGGGCGGCGGACCGATGAGCGTTGCGCAGGTCCGGGCAATGCTGGCCGCTGCCAGTTCCGACAGGCCGGCAAATTTCGCGCGAGCAAATCTTGCTAACCTCGACCTAAAAGGGCTCGACTTCAAGGGCGCCGACCTCTCTCGCGCCAACCTTTTCGGCACCGAACTGGACGGCGCGAACCTGGCGCACAGCAACCTCGAGAAAGCTAACCTCGACCGCGCCCACATGGCCGGCGCACGGCTCAATGGGGCGCGTCTTCGCGGCGCGAGCTTGTTTTTGACCGTGATGGCCGACGCTGATATGAGCAAGGCCGACCTGCGCAGCGTCGTTGCTATCCTGATCGCGCCCAGAGTGATCCTCACCGGGGCCGATCTCGCCGGGGCCAAGCTCGCTAACGACCAGAGCAATCAGATGATGGTCGAGTTGCGCACGGAATTTGACGGCGGCGACTTGACCGGCGCCAACCTCGAGGGCGTTAACCTTTCGGAGGCGAAGCTCGATTCGGCCAAGCTGATAGACGCCAGCTTACGCAACGCACAAATGAGCTGGGCAGAGCTGGGTGCGGCCGACCTCACGCGTGCTGACGTCACCGGCCTTGACCTCTCCAACGCCGATATCTGGGGCGCAAAATTCATCTGCGTTAAGGGTGCCGACGCTATCAGGGGACTTAAATCGGCGCGCAATTCGAGCAGCGCAATTTTCCGCTGCCCCTAGCGCCCAAGGAACTGGGGCGCGCGCTTGTGCTGAAATGCGCTTATCCCTTCTTTGTAGTCCGCGGTGCGCCCGGCTACGCCCTGCGCTGTGGCCTCGAGGTCGAGGATTGCGCTGAGGCCCAGGCGCTCCTCGTCGATCCGGCGAACGATGCGTTTGGATTCCATGAACGCGCGCGGCGGCCCCTTGGCCACCGCCGCTGCCAGCACCCGCAACTCCTCGAGCAGCGCCACCCGCTCCACGCTGCGGTTGACCAAGCCCCAGGCCTGCGCCTCTTTGCCGCTCAGCAAGCGGCCCGTGTAAATAAGCTCGAGCGCGCGATGGGCGCCGGCCCGAGCGACCAAAAACGCATGCCCGCCCGAGTCAAGCACCGCTCCGATACGCGCGAACGGGGAGCCGATTTTCGCGTTCTCGGCCGCATAGACCACGTCGCACGCGAGCGCCAATCCCAGCCCCACGCCCAGGCAAGCGCCCTGCACCGCGGCAAAGGTCGGCGCGGGAAAATCGGCGATCCGCAGGATAACGGGATTGAAGACCTCGCGCAGAATCGCCTGCGCGTCCTCCCGGCCAGGGTCAGCTTCTGCCAGGTCGCGGCCGGCGCAGAACGCCGGTCCTTCTCCGCGAAGGACCAGCGCTCGGGGATTGGCGCTTTGGGCTTGGTCCAGGCACTGGTGCAGCTCCTTTACCATGGCGGCGCCGATCGCGTTCATCTTGTTCGGCCGGTTAAGCACGATCTCGGCTACGGAGCCGTCCATGTTCAGCTCGACGTTCACGGCGATTACTCCCCTAGCGCAACTCGGTGCGCGAACATCAGGCAGGCTGCGCACGGCCGCGCGAGACCCTAAAACACCGGAATTATGTCCTCGGCCTCGATGTCGCCGACGTCAACGCCCCGGATGTCGAGCTCCGGGATCGCCGGAAACTCGATTCCCCATCTGCTAAGAAGACGCGCGACGCGCGCGATCGCAAGCTTCCAGTTCTCGGCCTGCTCTTCGTAGGTAAGGCAGCCGAGCCCCGCATCGCGCGCGATATCGAGCAGCGCGCGATGGTTGGGCATAAAATAGTCGGGAAGTCGCCAAAACTGCCCCGGCGGCTCCCACAACACCATCGAGAGAAAGACGAACCCCGCGCGCAGTTGCTTGGTCACGAACTGGCGATGCTCCTCGGTCAGCCGCGGCGACTCTTTTTCCAACAGCGCGATGCAGATTTGCAAGTGGCGCGCCTCATCGCGCCCCACCTTGGTAAAAATCTCCTGGAACACCGGACGGCGGGTCTTGCGCGCCATCCCATGGAACAAGCTAGACGAGGCGACTTCGCCCATCATGAAAGAGGTAAAAAGGATCGCCAAAGGGTATTTCTCAACCGCGCGGCAAAAGCCGGTCCAGTAGCGCGCGCCGTTGTGGTAGAGCCAGCCCACGTTGTTGTGAGCCGCCCTTTCCAGATCGGTTGCGGGGATGAAATCGAGCGGACCGCCCGGGACCAGGCGCTGGATCACCCGTTGACAGCATTCCTCGTGATGGGCTTCGTCGCGAGTAATGGAAAAAAAGCACTTGCGCACCGGGTCTTCTTCGTGGGTCTCGAAGGCGCGAATCATCGCTCGCGCGAAAACCGGCGGGCCCGAGGAATCGAAGTTGGCAAGCAACGCCCACCAGTACATCAGCGCGACGCGCTGCTCGGCGCTCCACTCCTCGGGATCGAGCTTGTCCCAGCTTATCAGCGCCGGGTTAAAACCTTCGCGCTTGGCGCGCTCATAGATTTCGGCGAGCTTTGGCGTGTCTACGCGCCACTCGATTGGAAAAATATTCGGCCGCGGTATCGCCGGCGGCTGCTCGAAGCCGTGCTCCGGAATAACTATTTTGCGCATCGTGGCATCTCTCCTGGCCGCTAAAGACCCCCGGCTTCTAATGTTAGGTCCGCCGCCGCCTTTGATTCAACGGCGCGCTGTCCGGTTGGCTGGTTCAAAGCGACAAGGCGCTCCCGCGAGCAGCTTGCGCGTCCGGCAGGAATCTGGGCGCGCCGAGATGCGGGAGGGAACGCTCCACGGCGTAGGCGGATGCTTGCGGTACCAACGCCGCCCGCAAGGCGAACGGACACACGATGCCGACAAATCCCTCGCCCGATCGTGCTCTTGCCCTCAATGGCAAACAACGCCGACACTCATCTCAAGATTGCCGCCCATGAGCGCCGCCACGCCGTTAACTCTCGCCCGTTCGACAGTCGGCGCAAGACACCGGGTCAGCCGTCATCGATTCGCGTCAGATGCACGACCAGACCCCAAAACTGAACCGCAGCCGGCACTAAAAGCCATATCGCGCCCGTTAGATAAGCCGCAAACGAGCCGAAAAACACGTTTAAAAACTGGACCGCACAGATCGCCGGCGTCGGTAGACAGAGGAGGTACAGCACCAACTTACTGGAGTGCGTCGGAACGTCAACGGACGGGCCAAGGGTCCTGATGCGCAGGAGTTGGGCTATAGTTTCGAAGGCCAAGAACATTCCCAGCAACAGACTTGCCAAGCGCCATACCCAGAGCTCCCTTCGGCCAAGCAGCCAATAAAACAGCAGATACGGAAACATCGCCGAGAACAGGAGGGCGAACTGATGGTCGAGTATCAGCTTAATTCCGACCAATTGATGGCGCGCCAGCGAACGACGGCCCCGTGTAATAAGCGGCAGCACGGCGGTGAAGACGGCGAACTGAAGTCCGATTTGGGCGAGCTTGATGAGGAAATGCTCACCGGTCATAGGGGTGCACCTCCAAGCGCAAGCGAATTTCTATTCGAGACCCAGCAAGAACCGTCCGTCCCATTGAACGGCGATCTTCTCCAAACCGCGCTCGATTCACGCCAATCAATGACAAGAGCCTCATTCGTAA
This sequence comes from Deltaproteobacteria bacterium, assembly GCA_021831785.1. GTDB lineage: Bacteria > Desulfobacterota > Binatia > Binatales > Binataceae > JAJYYI01. Next base: position 86,614 of record JAKBMB010000026.1, read on the forward strand.
AAGACGCGCTCCTGAGCGGAACCTTCACCAAAGCGCCCTGTCCTCTTTGCCAAGACAGCCCAGCATCACGCAGGGTCCACGATATCAATCGAGGGGCGGCCGTTTGTTCAGCGTCTTCAGCCCTCGCCATCACCGCGCTACCGGCGCGCTAATGGGCTTGGATGAGCGATGAGTTAAACGCGAGCGGATGCAGGGGCTATAATGGGGAGTGTCGCGGCTGCGATGACGCGACGACGAGAAATACATGGCGCGTGCTTTCCGGGCGCAACAGCCGAGTATCTATTTATGGTTCATGGTCGGTAGCCGGTAAAAGATCGTGTCGAAGGCATCGCTTGAAGAGATTCGCACGGGAGCAACGCGCGCCCGGAGAACACTTAGCCAGCAAAAAAATTGGCGGGCGCTGAATAAACGCCTTTTTCGATTCGTCACAAGGTCGTATTCAAGCCATCCGAAGTCGCCGAGCCGGAAGGCCGAGCCCCGTCCGACGGGTATCTCGCCCCTTTACGGCAGGGGATTGTCGAGCTCGAGATGGCAATCGTCGAACGTCGGTGAGCGAGGTTGCGTTTGAACCACGAAGCGATAGGGCCGGCGTTCGCCAGTTGGTAAGAGCCAAATCGTTGCGGATTGAATCGAGCGATGGCGCTTCGTAAACCGGTCCAAGGCTCCCTCAACAGGAAAAATTCGGAACCTCAGCTCAGGTTCCATCTGTGCCATGCCCGACGATAAACCGACCAGCCCAATCGCGCCCGACGATCCAGCCAAGCACGAGGCTGACCAAACGCCAGGACACCTGCAGGCTGGCGCGGACAAGGCCGAGTCAACCAAGCAGGGTCATGAACTGAGCGACAAATCCGCTCCTGATGCGGCTCGTGGAGCGGATGAAGTTGACCTGTCGGGCGGCACGGTCCCAGCCTTCTCTTTACGCAACCCGCACTTAACGGTCGTCATTGCCATAATCATCGCCATCCTGGGCACCGTGGCCTTTATGCAAATGCCGATCGACGTCTTTCCGCGGCTGCATATCAAGGCGGCGGTGGTCGGAACCTTCTATCCGGGCTTCGCCCCGCTGGCGATCGAAGCCAACATCACCAGCCGCTATGAGCGCTTTTTCACTCTCGGCGCCGGCATCGAGCACATCGAGTCGCGTTCGGTGTACGGATGCAGCATCATTTTCGTTTACTTCCACGAGGACGTGAACATCTACGCCGGCGCTGCCAGTCTCGCAACGCTGGCGATGGGCGATCTTGGCTTGATGCCGCCGGGCACGTTGCCGCCAATCGTGCTGCCGTACAATACGTCCTCCTCGCTGCCGGTAATCCTGGTGACGATAACCGGCCCTTACAGCCAGATAAGGCTTCAGAACAACGCCCGCTACAACGTGCGCAACTTTATGGCCACCGTGCACGGCGCTTCCGTGCCTTACCCCTTCGGCGGCAAGATTCGCCAGATCATGGCCTACGTCGAACGCGAGAAGCTTCAGGCGCGCGGGCTCAGCGTGATGGACGCGGTCAACGCGGTCAACGAGACCAACCAGATAGTGCCGGCGGGCGACGCCAAGATCGGCAACTTCGACTGGTACGTATACGCCAACGCCGAAATTCCGCATGCGCGAAGCTTAGACCATGTGCCGATCTTCACCGGACGCGACGAAGCCCCAATTTACTTCGGCGACGTCGGCAAAGGCATGGACGACGCCCAGTTGCAGTACAACCTGGTGCTCATCGACGGCCGGCCCTCGGTCTACATCCCGATCTTCAAGCAGACCGGCGCCAACACGTTGCAGGTTATCGAGGGAGTGAAACGAGCGCTTCCCGGTGTTACCGGTCTGCGGCCAGGGATGAAGCTCGGCACGCTCTTCAGTCAGGAAGGCACCATCATGGATGCGGTGGAGGCCTTGGAGCACGAGGCGATTGGCGGAGCGATTCTGGCGTCTCTGATGATCCTGTTGTTCCTGGGCGATCTGCGGACCACTTTTGCCATTTTTCTGTCAATACCGCTGTCGATTCTTACCGGCGTGCTGTGCCTGTGGCTGACGCATAACACCATTAACGTGATGACCCTGGGCGGGTTTACCTTGGCGATTGGCCGTTTGGTCGACGACTCGACGGTGGTGCTGGAGAACATCAACCGCCATCTGGCGCTGGGCAAGTCTCCTTTGCGGGCCGCCCTGGAGGGCGCGGACGAAGTCACCTTCGCGATCCTGGCCTCGACAACGACCACCGTGGTGGTCTTCCTTCCGGTGATTTTTCTTTGGGGCGTCTCGAAGTACCTTTTCACTGCGCTCGCACTAGCGGTGGCCTTTTCGATGTTCGCTTCTTATCGCGAATCGATGATGATCGTTCCGCTTTACTGCGCCCGCTTTCTCTCCGTCGAGTCGGCCCGCAAGGCGGCTGCCCGCGAGGAGGGCACTTCGACCGAACGCGGTATTATCGCGTCGTTCAACCGCTGGTATGGCCGCTTCAACGTGCGCTTCTCTCAATGGCTCGAGTTCGCGCTGGACCACAAACCTGCGCTTATCACTATCGTTACGGTCATCTTCCTGGCATCGATGACGCTTTTCACGAGGTTGGGGAGCCGGATGTTTCCGCGGGTAGACGCGGGTAAGTTCGTGATTACCATCCGCACGCCCCCCGGGACACGGCTCGAGATTACCACGGCGGTCGGCCAGAAGATCGACCGGATTATTCGCCGTATTATTCCACCGAGCGACCTCAATACGATCGTACAAAACTTGGGCGTAGTGCCTCTGATCTCGGCGATCTATACCACCAACTCGGGCGAGGATGACGGCCAGGTGTACGTAGATTTAAAGGAAGGGCACAAGCGGTCGAGCTTTTACTACGAAGAGCGCATCAGGAAGGCCTTCGCGGAGGAGCTGCCGGAGGTCCAAAGCTTTTTCTCTTCCGGCAGCATCATCGACGCGGTGTTAAACTTCGGCGCCTTGTCGGCGATCGACGTTCAGCTCAGCGCGGCGATGATCGAGCCATATTCCGATATGTTCACGTTTGCGCGACGCATAAGAAGACACCTCGATAAACTGCCCGCGATTCGCCAGACCTTCATCAAGCAAATCGACGATTATCCCTCGCTCAAGGTCGATGTCGATCGCGAGAAGGCCGCGCGCCTGGGCGTTACCGAGCGCGATGTGGTCACGACGCTGATCACCGCGCTCGACAACAACGAGATGGTCAAGCCCTCAATCTGGATTGATCCCGAATCAGGCGATGACTATTATCTGAGCGCACAGTACTTCGAGCACAAGATAAATTCGTTCGAAACGATTTTGGACCTTCCCGTGGGTTCACGCTTCAGCAGCATCACCACCTACATGGGACATCCGCCGAGCCGCTTCACCGAGGCATCGGGCCACAAGGAGCCGGTCTTACTGCGCGAAGTGGCCAAGCTCAGGCGCGAGACCGCTCCCGCCGAGGCCGACCATTACAACATCCAACGCGTGGTGGACATCCTAGTCGCTCCGCGAACCACAGACTGGGGTGGAACCCTTTTGGCGGTGCAAAACACGGTAAGCCAATTGCCAACGCCCAAGGGGATCCATATTTACTACCGCGGCTCGGTCGAATTGATGAGGAAGTCGTTCCAGAGCTTCTACGGCGGGTTCGTGCTGACCGTAATCATCGTCTACCTGATTGGCGTGGCCCAGGGGCGTTCATGGCTGGACCCCTTCATCTTCCTCTTCTCGATCCCGATGGGTTTGATCGGCGTGGCCTGGATGCTCTACTTGACCCACACGACGCTTAACATCGAGTCGATGATGGGCGTCATCGTGATGATCGGAATCGTGCACTCCAACGTGATTCTGCTCATCGAGTTTGCCAACGAACGACGTAAGGAGGGCATGCCGCTGCGCGAGGCAATCGTTCACGCAGCGCGAATCCGGATGCGGCCGATTCTGATGACGACGCTGGCCACGCTCGCGGCCCTCACGCCCGTGGCGCTCAATCTCGAGTCGGGTTCCGAGGCTTCGGTGCCGCTTGCACGCACGGTTATCGGCGGCCTTACGGTCTCGACCTTTATGACGCTGTTCCTGGCGCCGGCGCTGTGGGAGACGTTCTACGGTTGGAAGCAGCGGTTGGCAGAAAAACAGCGGACTCGATAAGCAGCCTCGGTCGAATTTCTCATCACGTCGGCTGCGCCGAGTCGCGAGAGATTCCGGCCTAAGCGCGCGCCTTGCGCTGCTGCTCGAGTTCGCGTAGTTCCCGTCGCCGAATCTTCCCCGTGATCGTCATCGGCAGGGATTCGACGAACTCTACTTCGCGCGGGTAAGCATGGGCAGCAAGCCTGGTTTTCACATGCTGTTGGATTTCGGTCACGATTTGCGCGCCCGGCTCGAACCCCGGCAGCAGTTTGACGAAGGCTTTGATCATCTGCCCCCGCGCGGGGTCAGGCACACCGATAACCGCGCATGACGCCACTGCCTCATGTTCCATGATTTTGGCTTCCACTTCAGCGGGGCCGACCCTTAGACCCGAAGTCTTGATGATATCGTCGGTGCGGCCTTCAAAGTAAATGTAGCCGCGTTCGTCTGCATAGCCCAAATCTCCGGTGCGGCACCATTGCCCGACGAATTTTTCCTTCATCGCCTCAGGGCTGTTCCAGTACTCCTTCATCACGATGGGGCTGTCGCGGCCGATCGCAATTTCCCCCCTCTGACCGAGAGGCAGCGGCACGCCGTCGGGGTCGAGGATGGCGACCTGATGCCCGGGAAAAGGCTTCCCTAGAGGTTCGAGATCGGCCTTTTCGAGCGCCGAGCAATTGCCGATGAAGATCATCGCTTCGGTCTGTCCGTAAAGCTGGTTGAAGTCACATCTGAGTTCGCCCTCAATCCATCGCGCAAGCTCCGGACTGACCGGCTCGGAACCGCATGACACGCAGCGCAGCTTGAGCCGGCTATGGGTCTGGCGCGGCTGCTTGACTTCGCGCAACGATTTGAGCGCTGTCGGCGCCAGAAAGCTCATCGTAACACCGTAGCGCTCCATCAGATCAAGCGTCCGCTCCGGATCAAAGCGCCGATCGCTGCGCCACACGACCGCCGGCACACCGTGGGGCCACAGCGCCAGAAGACTCAGCGCCAAGCCGCCGATCCAGGCCCAATCCGAAGGGCTGTAGAACACGTCGCCCGCACGGAAAAAGTTGGCCGAGTAATCCGCGCCATTGTGCCCGGCCACGAAGCGCGCTGCGTGCAAAACACCCTTGGAGCCGCCTGTGGTGCCCGACGTGTACATCAATAGAATCGGGTCCTCGGCCGAACTGGGCCCCATCGTGAAGTCGGGCGCGCCCTTGCGCAAAAGCTCATCGAAGTTCAGACCGCCTTTATCGCCTCCTACTACGATCACCTGAGGGGCGTCGGAACCCAGCTTGCGCACTTCTTCGAGTTTGTCGACCTGCGCCGCTTCGACGGCAATCGCGCGGGCCGAACCGTTCTCGGCGCGGTACCTGATTCCATCAGGCCCGAACAAGCGTGAGATGGGCAGAGCAATGGCGCCGAGTCGATACAGCGCCATGTGCAAAATTGCGGTCTCCGGACGCTGCGGAAGATTGACTGCGACCACGTCGCCGCGCCCGATCCCGATTCCGCGCAAAGCGTTGGCGGCGCGGTTGCTAGCCTCGATAAGCTGGCCAAAGGTGTAGGCGCCCTTAGGCCCGTCATCGTCCTCGTAGTAAAGCGCAATTTTATCGGGGTTTGCGCGATGGCGGTCCAGACAGTCGGCCGCGACGTTGTAATCTTGGGGAATTTGCCAGCGATGGCGGGCGCACGCGTCCGCGCAACTTTTCGCGCCGACAACGGTCTGTTCCTTGAGCCCGATCATGGCCTGACGTGGAAGCTGACTAAGTTTGTACACCGTCGCGCTGTTTGACGCTTTCGCAGCCGCGCACGTGGTCAACCCAGGCGGCCAGCGTTATTTCGACCGTCTTCCCCCCACGCTTAATCATTGTCGCACCATGCGGCGCGATGTCAATGGCAGAACAACCGGCAACTTGCCCTGCCGGGTTTAAGTGCGCCATTATTGTTATGGTGTTCGTGCGACGCCACGACAACCCCGCGCCACTAGATAGCACGGCGCAAAGTCGCTTCTCTCGGACGTTCCCGCCGTGCGGCGTTGGCTGCAAAAGCTCGTTCGCCGGTCGCCACCCCCGGGCTCTCATGAACGCGCATCCTTGGATTCACCGAATCGAGCTGTGAAGACGCGCCCGGGGGTTCCTTACCCGTTAGGCGCAGTGTGGAACAGCGAAGGCGTCAATTTCGCGCTCGCCTGCGAGCACGCGACCCGTGTGGAGCTTTGCCTGTTCGGTGGTCCAGACGGCAATGAGCAGATAGCGAGAATTCCCGTGACCGAGGTCACCGACCGGGTTTGGCACATCTACGTGCCTGGTATCGGGCCCGGCCAGCGCTACGGCTACCGAGTACACGGTCCTTACGAACCCGCTAAGGGCCTGCGATTCAACAAGTACAAGTCCTTGCTCGACCCGTATGCCAAAGCAATCGACCGAACAATTACGTGGGACGACACTCTGTTCGGCTACCGGATTGGCCACCGCAGAGCCGACCTGAGCCGAGACAACCGCGACAATGCGGCCACGATGCCGAAGAGCGTGGTGATTGACCCGAGCTTTGAATGGGACGCAGATCGGAGGCCAAATATCGCTTGGCATGAAACGATTATCTATGAGCTTCATGTCAAGGGTTTTACCAAGCGCCACCCAGGAGTTCCCGAGAAGCTTCGCGGCACCTACGCTGGTCTCGCCTGCCCGTCAGTGATCGACTATTTGCGCTCACTCGGCGTCACCGCGGTTGAGCTGATGCCGATCCATCAGTTTGTCGCCGACCGCCATCTCGTGGAGCGCGGGCTTACGAATTACTGGGGCTATAACTCGATTGGCTATTTCGCTCCCGACGTGCGTTACGCAGCAAGCGGCGGCCTCGGCGAGCAGGTGCGCGAGTTCAAAACAATGGTGAAAACGCTTCATGCGGCTGGGCTGGAAGTGATACTGGACGTGGTTTACAACCACACTGGCGAAGGCAACCAACTCGGGCCTACGCTCTGCTTCCGCGGCATCGACAATGCCGCGTATTACCGGCTGGTTGCGGACAAACCGCGCTACTATATGGACTACACGGGCTGCGGCAATACCCTGAACATGACCGATCCCAATACGTTGCAACTAATCATGGATAGTCTGCGTTACTGGGTCCTGGAGATGCACGTGGACGGCTTTCGCTTCGATCTCGCCTCTGCGCTCGCGCGCGAGCTTCACGAGGTGGACCGCCTCGGCGCGTTCTTCGACATCATCCACCAAGACCCGGTCCTCTCGCAGGTCAAGTTAATCGCCGAGCCCTGGGACCTGGGCGAAGGCGGATATCAAGTCGGCAACTTTCCGCCGCAGTGGTCCGAGTGGAACGGGAAGTATCGTGACACGGCGCGCGATTATTGGCGCGGAATCGACCAGCGGCTGGCCGAGTTTGCCACCCGTCTGACCGGCAGTTCCGATCTCTACAAGCCGGGCCGCCGCTCGCCGATCGCGAGTATCAACTTTATCACCGCGCACGACGGATTTACTCTGCATGACCTCGTCTCATACAACGACAAGCACAACGAAGCGAATGGCGAGGACAACGGGGACGGAACCAATGACAATCGCTCCTGGAACTGCGGCGTTGAAGGCCCGAGCGACGACCCGGCGATCGATGCCCTGCGCTCGCGTCAAAAGCGCAATTTTCTCTCCACCCTTTTTCTCTCGCAGGGAATCCCCATGCTATTGGCTGGTGACGAATTCGGTCGGACTCAAGGCGGCAACAATAACGCTTACTGCCAGGACAATGCAATCTCCTGGCTCGACTGGAACAAGGCTGACCACAGTCTTTTGGAGTTCACACGCCAACTCATCGCTTTTCGCCGCAGCCATCCAGTCTTTCGCCGCCGCCGCTGGTTTCAAGGCCGGCCGCTTTACGGCGCAGGCGTGGGCGATATCGGCTGGTTCAAGCCCGACGGAGAAGAGATGTCCGACGAAGACTGGAATAATGGCTTCGCTAAATCCCTCGGCGTCTACCTCAACGGCGAGGCGATCCCGAGTCCCGACGCGATGGGCAATCGAATCGTGGACCAAAGTTTTTATCTGCTATTCAATGCGCATCACGAGCCGATCGCCTTTACTTTACCGGCGCGCAACTGGGGCAAAAGCTGGTCCCTGGTACTGGACACCAACGCCGAATCTAGTTGGCAGAATGGCCAGACCTATCGGACGGGCCGGCAGTTTGAAGTCGCCGCGCGCTCAGTGGTCGTGCTTTGCCGTGTCGATTGAACCGCGCGCCACCTATCGAGTTCAGCTCCGGCCGGGCTTCGGCTTCGAGCAAGCCGCGGAGATCGCTTCCTATCTCGTCGAACTCGGCATAAGTCATCTCTATCTTTCGCCTTGTCTTCAGGCGGCGGCAGGAAGCACACACGGTTACGACGTTGTCAATCCACACCAGGTGAGCCAGGAACTGGGCGGCGCCCAAGGACATTCGCGCCTCTGCGCGGTCCTCAATAAACTCGGCCTCAAACAACTCCTCGATATCGTGCCAAACCATATGGCGATCGCAGGCGCGGAGAACCCTTGGTGGTGGGACGTGCTCGAAAACGGGCGCTTCAGCCCTTACGCTGACTATTTCGACATCGACTGGAACCCGCCGGAAGCCAAGCTCAGGAACCGCGTCTTAATGCCCGTGCTCGACGACCATTACGGGCGCGTGCTGGAAAACGGCGACCTTAAGCTTAAGCGCGACGGAACGTCGTTCAGTATCGCCTACGGCCCAGCATGTTGGCCGTTAGCCGCGCATACGCTCCACGATATTTTGGGTCGAGCGGCCGCGCGTTCGGACTGCGCCGAACTCGAGTTTATTGCTGAGGCCCTCAAGGGATTGGGCCCTCCGGCTGCTGCCGCCGATAACCGAGAGGCGCAACGCCGCCGGCGCAGCGCGTGGACATTGCGCAGCTTATTGCGCCGCCTGCTGGAGGAGCAACCTGAGATCGTGGCTGTGGTTGACACCGTGGTCGCCGAAATCAATGCCGATCCTGATGTGCTAGACGCTCTGCTCGAAGCCCAGCATTACCGCCTGGCCTTCTATCGCGCAGCGCAGCGTGACCTAAGCTACCGGCGGTTTTTCGCGATCAATTCGCTTGTCGCGTTGCGGACCGAGAACCAAAGCGTCTTTGCCGACCTGCACGCGCTACCGCTGCACTGGCTCGAAGAAAAAATAATTGACGGCGTCAGGGTTGACCACATTGACGGTCTGCGCGATCCCCAAGAGTACCTGAGCCGTTTAAGGCAGCGTGCGCCACAAGCCTGGATAGTGATCGAGAAGATTCTCGAACGCGACGAGCGACTGCCACCATCATGGCCGGTGGCGGGCACCACCGGCTACGACTTTCTCAACCTTGTCGGCGGCTTGCTGGTCGATCCTGCGGGCGAACAAGCGCTGACGCGATTCTATCGCGATTTCACCGGCGAGGTTGTTGATTACGCGGCTCTCGCCATCGACAAAAAACGCTTGGCGCTCAGCGACCTGCTGGGAAGCGATCTCAATCGCTTGACCGCGCTGTTCCTTGATATCTGCGAACATCGTCGGCGCCATCGTGACTACACTCGCCACGAGTTGCACGAAGCGTTGCGCGCCGTGACTGCGCGCTTCCCGGTCTATCGCACTTACGTTCGAGCCGCGGCTGACCGCGCTGCCCCGAACGATATCGCATACATCGAGCGAGCGATCGCCGCAGCAAAAGAGGCACGAGGGGACCTCGACGGCGAAATCTTTGATCTTCTAAAGCGCATCCTAACGCTCGAGATCGGAGGCAACCTCGAGACGGAACTGGCGATGCGTTTCCAGCAGCTCACGCCAGCAGTGATGGCCAAAGGCGTCGAGGATACCGCGCTTTATTGCTACAACCGCTTCGTCGCGCTAAACGAGGTGGGGTCCGCTCCGCGCCAGTTTGGCGTCAGCCTCGAGGAATTCCATCGCCGAATGATCGAAAGGCAAGCGCGCCATCCGCTTGCGCTGCTTGCTACCTCGACGCACGACACTAAGCGCAGCGAAGACGTTCGCGCGCGTCTTTACGTGCTATCGGAAATCCCGCACCGCTGGACCGAGACCGTCGCGCGCTGGGCTTTTGCCAACCAGCGCCATTGGCAGTCAGACCCGGATCGCAACGCGGAGTTTCTACTGTACCAGACACTTGTCGGTGCCTGGCCGATCGCAACGGATCGCGTGCTCGCTTACATGGAGAAAGCGACACGCGAGGCGAGCCTTCACACCTCATGGAGCCGGCCGAATCCGCGTTATGAGGCAGGCCTTCGGGGGTTTGTCCACGCCATCCTCGACGATCGCGAATTCATCGCGCGACTCGAGAGCTTCGTGAGCGAGATAGTCGCGCCCGGGAGAGTTAATTCGCTCACCCAGACTTTACTCAAGCTCACCGCACCTGGGATACCCGATATCTACCAAGGCGCGGAACTGTGGGACCTTTCGCTGGTCGATCCGGACAACCGCCGCCCGGTGGACTTCGCGTACCGCCAGCGGCTGTTGAGCGAACTTGAGGGAATCACCCCAGAGGAAGCGATGCGCCGCAGCGATGAGGGTCTGCCCAAACTGTGGCTGATCCGCCGCGCTCTGGCGCTGCGCGGTAAGCGGCCGGAATTGTTCGGCTCGGCCAGCAGCTATCAGCCGCTTTATGCCGAAGGCACGCAGGCGAAGCGTTTGATCGCCTTCTCGCGCGCCAGCGCTGTGGTCGTAGCTGCGCCGCGCTTTAACCTTAAGATCGGAGGTAGATGCGATGATACCACGCTCGAATTACCCGGTTCGCGCTGGCGAAATGAACTGACCGGAGAGTCGATCGACGACGCCAGGCTCCCCGTGGGCCGTCTGTTTGACCGCTTTCCGGTATGCCTGCTTGCGCGCAGGGAGGGCTGAGGCGTGACGAAGTTCGAGGTCTGGGCGCCCCTTGCAGGACAAGTGGAGCTAGAGGTCTCGGGAATGCGCATCCCCATGTCGGCCGGCCAGCGCGGATGGTGGCGGGTTGACACCCCGATCGTCAACCCCGCGGACGACTACGCGTTCTTTCTGGACGGCCAAGGGCCGTTTCCCGATCCTCGCTCGCCGTATCAGCCTTACGGTGTGCACGGTCACTCGCGTCCGGTCGACCATCAGGCGTTTCGATGGAGCGATCAGCGATGGCAGGCGCCGCCGCTGAGCGCGGCGGTGATCTACGAACTTCACGTGGGAACCTTCACTCCGGAAGGCACATTCGACGCCGCCATCTCGCGCCTCGACCACCTCGTCGAGCTGGGCGTGACACATGTCGAGCTGATGCCCGTGGCAGAGTTTCCTGGCCGGCGTGGATGGGGTTATGACGGCGTCGATCTGTACGCGCCTCATCATGCTTACGGCGGACCGGACGGACTCAAGCGGCTGGTCGACGCCTGCCACGCGCGGGGCTTAGCGGTTTTGCTTGACGTGGTCTACAACCATCTAGGCCCCGACGGCAATTACCTAGGCCGTTTCGGGCCCTACTTCAGCCGCGGCCACTCGATAGCCTGGGGCGAAGCGATTAACTTCGACGGACCAAACAGCGAACCCGTGCGCCGCTTCTTTATCGATAATGCCCTCATGTGGTTTCGCGACTACCATTTCGACGGCTTAAGGCTCGACGCCGTGCATGCCATATTCGATGCTTCAGCGACGCATTTTCTGGAACAGCTAGCGATGGAGGCCGAACTGTTGGGCGCGCAACTCGGGCGCCACTTGGTCTTGATCGCCGAGAGCGATTTGAACGATCCGCGAATCGTGCGCCCGCGCGAAGCGAGCGGCTACGGAATCCACGCGCAGTGGAACGACGATTTTCACCATGCGCTCCACTCTGCGTTCACCGGCGAGCGCTCAGGTTACTACCAGGACTTCGGCCCTATCGCGCATATCGCCAAAGCGCTCCGGCACGGATTCGTTTACGACGGCTGCTACTCCGAGCATCGCGCGCGCCCGCACGGCCGCCCGGCCACCGGCCTCTCGGGCCATCGCTTCCTGGGGTATTTCCAGAACCATGATCAGGTGGGAAACCGCGCTAGGGGCGACCGCGCGAGCGCGCTCCTAACCCCGGGGCGGCTCAAGGCCGCCGCCGCGCTGGTCATGACCGCGCCGTTTGGCCCCATGCTCTTCCAGGGCGAGGAATGGGGTGCCTCATCGTCGTTTGTCTTCTTCACCGACCACGGCAATCCCGTTCTCGCCAAGGGCGTGCGCGAGGGACGCCGGCGCGAGTTCGAGGCTTTCGGCTGGAAGGCCGAAGAAATCCCCGACCCGCAGGCCGAGGATAGCTTCTTGCGCTCCAAGCTCGATTGGAATGAAGTCCGCGCCGGCTGGCACGCCGAACTTTTCGAGTGGTGGAAAAGCCTTATACGTCTGCGCCGCAACACTGCGGCCTTGGCCGACGGGCGCATGGACCAGGTCAACGTCGCGTTCGACGAAGACGCAAAGTGGCTGCGCGTCAAGCGCGGACCGATAGCCGTGGCGGTGAACCTGGGCCCCCAACGCGCGCGCGTTGCGCTCGGCTATACGGTCGCGCCCAAGCTTTTGCTTGCTTCCGACCGATCGATCACCGCGGGCGCGGGCGCCGTCGAAATGCCGCCCGACTCGGTGGCAATCGTTGCGCGACCCGCGTAACCGTTCGCCGGCGAACGAGCGCTCACAAGCCAAGGCGGCAGTATCAAACCCGAAAAGCCTCGCCGCTCGTGTCCTGTTCCGTAAATTCATGTCATTGATTTGAGCGAAAAGTCGTGAGTTTTCAAGCGTTTTTTATTTATCGAATCTGTAGGACAGTACACTAGTTAGGCCAATAATATACCTGACTGACCACGCTTCTTGTGTTACGTTTAAATCAAGGATACGCCAAAGACACTGCGAGAAGCTATCATGTTCTTCTCGGATCTCGACAACTGCCGGCGCTTCAAGGAAAAGGTCGCGGGTTCGAATCCCGCCGGGCACATTGATGAAACACGTATTCATAGCGTAAAGTCAAAAGCCCGACGGGAACATCTGTCCTTGAGCGAGAAGCGAAAGCCGCGACCAAGGCTGAGTTCTGAAAGGCCGGACTCGAAAAGGTTCGGCCTTTCCTTTTTCAGAGAACCTTTCGAGTTATCGTACGCGAGTATGAGAGGGCTAGGCAGCCATCTGATGGGGATGAAGGCCGGTAGTATGCTCTGCCGCGTCCCGATACTCTTTGTAGAACTTGTACGCGATAAAAGGAGGGAACAGCTTAAAGGCCGCGGAAAGGCAACCCTTTACCACGAGCGCAGTCTGTGGCAGCCAGGGATGGCGTGCAAGAGCCCGCATAATAAGACTGTTCTCCAGCAAAATTTGTAAGACGGTTTGGTAGAACTCGGCGACCACCTCCGCCAAGTCTTTTGGCTTTTTTTGAAGCTCACAGTTTAGGCTTTCCAGCATGTCCACATCGGCCGGATTGAGGCCGTTAGCACGAAGATCGCTCAGCGCTTTAACCAAAGACCGGAGGTTGAGTACTTCGGTATTTTTGATAACAAACGTTATTGAATTGTAAAAGTAAGCCAACACGGGATCGTCCTCACGGATTTGACGAGAAGCGACCAAGTAGATTAACCGGTCCCGTATTGCGTACAGCTTGTATTTCTGGACGATGGCCCGTTGTTTGCGGAACATTCTTCGTGCCTGCCAATGCACAACGAGAACGCCAATAATGCCAATTAGAAATACGACCTTATTGAGGCTTAGGTTCATGGTCATCCATCGAGGTTTTTCGTTCTGAAGGGTTTCCTCTAGAACTCTTGCGCACGTGCTAACGAGTGTCAACGACTGGTGCAAGCTCTGCGCAGCAGGCGCAGTCAGTCAAGCATATTATTGCCCTAGTTAGGACGCCGAGTCCTCGGCGCTAACACTCGCGGCCTGCTTGACGCCGAAGGCGACTCCGCGCTTCGAGGCGCGGATGAATTCGACCAGCTCTTGCACCTCGGGCGACAGATCGCCGCCGGCGCAGAGCTCCTCCAGCGCCGGGCTTAAGTTGCGCCGCGAGCCGAACAGCGCGGCAAACGCGCGGCGCAGCGCGCCGATCGCCGCCGCGCTGAAGCCCGCCCGCTTAAGCCCGACCGTGTTTATCGCGCGCACGACATGGGTTTCGTCGGCGATGCAGAACGGCGGGATATCGCGGCTCGTGCGGCTTAACCCCCGCATCAGGGCCAGTCTGCCGATGCGCACGAACTGATGCACCACGCAGTTGCCGGAGATAACCGCGCCGTCACCGACCTCGGCCCATCCTGCGATCAGCGCCCCGCCGGCGATTATGACGCGATCTCCGATCCGGCAGTCGTGGCCGACATGCGCGTTCTGCATCAGGTAGTTCTCGTCGCCGAGGATTGTCACCTCGCCGCGCTGGCTGCCGCGATGGACCGTAGCGCCTTCGCGAAAGACGTTGCGCCGTCCGATGCGAACCCGCCGCTCGTCGCCGCGGTAAGCGATATCCTGGGGCTCATCGCCGATCACCACGTGGGGGTGCAGCACGTTTTCTTCCCCAAGCTCGGTGTCGCCGAAAATCACCACGTGGCTCAAAAGGCGCGTCCTGCCGCCGACCCTGACCCGACCGTCGAGCACGCAAAACGGCCCGACCTCGACCCCCGCGCCGAGCTCAACCTGCGGCCCTACGATCGCGCTTTGATGCACGCGCACCAACGCCCCTCTGTTCTCCCGCTGCCCGTCGGTCAGGGAAACCGCTCTCTACGCTGCCGACCGTCGTGCGGCCTGGCCCCTTTGCGCTGGGCAGCCGCTTCGCAAGCGTGTAGCAGATTACTCGATCTTGGGCTCTAACACCGCGGCTGCGGGCCGCTTTCAGCGGCCCGAGCCGTTGTTGCCGCCGCTACGATGGCCGTTCGCGCCGCTTTCGTCTCCGCTCGCCGGATTGCTCTCCGAATTACTTTGAGGCTCGCCGGCAACCCGGTAGCCTTCCTGCGCCCAGCGGCCGAGGTCCGTCAGCCGGCATCGCTCGGAGCAAAACGGGCGGAATCGGTTGGCCCGCGAAAGGTCAACTTGACGCTTGCACACCGGACAGCGCATCATGGCGACCCGTTTGTGTTGTTTCGCTGCCGTTCGACCGCCTTCGCCAATGTATGCCGGCCCACGCCGTGCGATTGCTCAAAGATCGCCGCCTCGCGCCGGTGTACGCGCCAACCTCACTCGCCCTCTCGACCGCCAGCACGGCCCAATCACCGGCCGGGCGCAAAGCGGTTTTGTCGCCTTGCGGCCTGCTCATCGAGCGGACCACCATCTATGCGAAATCTGGCAGATCGCGCCGCTTGCTTCAATGATACCTATTTCACGGCCTCGAGCCCCCGCCGGGCCGCGCAGCGATGACGCGCCCGGGACGCGCGTGTTAAAATGCCTGTCCGTATGGCAGAAACAAAGATCGGTTTGGATGGCGTCCGTCACGTCGCCCGTCTGGCGCGGCTCGAACTTGATGCCGAGCAAGAGGCCAGACTCCAACACGACTTGAGCGCGATTCTGGAATATATCGAAAAGCTCAACGAATTAGACCTCGGCGGTGTCGAGCCCACCGCGCAGGTCGGCGAAGCGGGCACACCGATGCGCGACGACGTCGTAACCAACCAACCGGCTGCCGAGGCAGCTCTGGCCAACGCGCCCGCACGCGAGGGGTTCTGGTTCAAGGTGCCTAAGATTATCGAATAGCGGCGCTCCGGCAGTCGGGGCAAACGAGTTGAGCGTCGAAAGGCCCGCGCGGGGCGCGTCCGGCTATCGGCGCGCGGGCATAACTTGTGAGATTTCATGAACAATGAGCTTTTTCGCCTGACCATTAGCCAGGCACAAGCCGCTTTGCGCAGGCGCGAGTTTTCAGCCGTTGAGCTGACGCGCGCCTGCCTTGAGCGCATTTCAGCGGTCGAACCGAAGCTCAACGCCTTTTTGACCGTGGCTGAGAGCGAGGCACTCATTCAGGCCGCAGCGGCCGATCGGCGGCTCGCCAACGGAGCGCCGGCGCTCTGCGGTATTCCGATCGGCATAAAGGACATCTTCGCCACGCGCGGGATGCGCACCACGTGCGCCTCGCGCATCTTGGAGAACTTCGTGCCGCCATTCGACGCCACGGTGGTCGCGCGATTGCGCGAGGCAGGGGCGGTTTTTCCGGGCAAGCTAAACATGGACGAGTTCGCGATGGGCTCGTCCACCGAGAATTCGGCCTTCGGACCGACGCGCAACCCCTACGACCTAGCGCGGGTGCCCGGGGGTTCATCGGGCGGATCGGCGGCCGCGGTGGCGGCGGACGAATGCCTGGCCGCTCTGGGCACCGATACCGGCGGCTCGATCCGTCAGCCGGCCGCGCTTTGCGGGGTGGTCGGAATCAAGCCGACCTATAGCCGGGTCAGCCGCTACGGCGTGGTCGCCTTTGCTTCCTCGCTGGACCAGGTCGGGCCGCTGACCAAAACCGTGCGCGACAGCGCGATTATGATGCGCGCGCTCGCTGGGGTCGATCCGCGCGACTCGACTTGCTCGGCGCGGCCCGTGCCGGATTACGAGGCGGCATTGAACGGCGAGATAAAGAATTTGCGCATCGGAGTGCCTAAGGAATTTTTCGTCGAAGGGATGCAGCCGGTGGTCGACAGCGCGGTGCGCGCGGCGCTCAAGCGGCTTGAGGCGGACGGTGCCGCGGTGGGCGAAATTTCCCTGCCCCATTCGCAATACGCGGTCGCGACCTATTACCTGATCGCGACCGCCGAAGCCAGCGCCAACCTCGCCCGCTACGACGGCGTGCGCTACGGGCTTCGCGCCGAGGCCGACGATCTGAGCGAGCTGTACGGTCGCACGCGCGCGCAGGGCTTCGGCCCGGAAGTCAAGCGGCGCATCATGCTCGGCACCTTTGCGCTTTCTTCCGGCTACTACGACGCCTATTATCTCAAGGCGCAGAGGGTGCGCACGCTTATCCGCAGAGATTTCGAGGCCGCCTTCGGCGCCTGCGACGTTATCGTCACCCCGACTTCGCCGACCACCGCGTTTCGTCTGGGCGAAAAAACCCAAGACCCGCTTCAGATGTATCTTTCCGATATCTTTACTATTTCGGTCAACCTCGCGGGATTGCCGGCGCTCTCGATGCCGTGCGGCTATGACGGCAACGGTTTGCCGATAGGGCTGCAAATTATCGGGCCGGCGTTCGGCGAGGGAGTGATCCTGCGGGTCGCCGACGCGCTGGAGCGCTCGGCGCCCGTCCCGCGCCGCCGTCCGGCCGCGGTTTGAGGAGTCAACGCGATGGCAGCCAGCAGCGCTTACGAAGCGGTAATCGGGCTAGAGGTTCACACGCAGCTTCTGACCCGCTCGAAGATTTTTTGCGGATGCGCGAACGCGTTCGGTGCTCCGCCGAACCATCACGTGTGCCCGGTATGCATGGGGATGCCTGGGGTGCTGCCGGTGTTCAATCGGCGCGTGCTGGAGTTGACGATCCGGGTCGGGCTCACCGCGCATTCGCAGATCGCCGAGCGATCGGTCTTCGCGCGCAAGAACTACTTCTATCCCGATCTGCCCAAGGGCTACCAGATAAGCCAGTACGAGCGCCCGCTTTGCGTCGGCGGCTATATCGAAGTGCCCGGCGCCGACGGCGCGCCGCGCAAAATCCGCCTGACCCGAATCCACATCGAAGAGGACGCCGGCAAAAACATCCATCGCCCAGAAGCAAGCCTCGTGGACTTCAACCGCTCGGGCGCGCCGCTGCTCGAAATCGTGAGCGAGCCTGACTTGCACAGCGCCGAGGAAGCCGCGGCCTACCTGCGCGAGTTGCGCGCGATGCTGCGCTACCTGGAGGTCTCCGACGGCAACATGGAAGAGGGCAGCTTCCGATGCGACGCCAACGTTTCCGTGCGCCCGCGCGGAGCGAGCGAGCTCGGGGCCAAAACCGAGATTAAGAACCTCAACTCCTTCAAGTTCGTCGAAAAGGCCATCAACCACGAAATCGCGCGCCAGACAGCGGTGCTGCAGGCCGGGGGCAAAGTCGAGCAGCAGACCCATCTATGGGATGCCGAACGCGAAGAGACGCGTCCGATGCGCTCCAAGGAATACGCGCATGACTATCGCTACTTTCCCGAGCCGGACCTGCCGGAGCTGCAAGCGCCGCCGGGTCTGGTAGAGGCGATCCGGGCGCAGACACCCGAGGTCCCATCGGCGCGCCGCGCCCGCTACGCCCGCGATTTTGGGCTCTCGGCATACGCGATCGAGGTCCTGACCCAGGAGCGCGAGGTGGGCGACTATTTCGAGGCGCTGATCAAGGCCGGCGTCCACCACAAAGCGGCAGCGAATTGGACCATGAGCGAGGTCCTGCGGGCCGCCAACGCCAGCGACCAGCCGTTGATCCGCGCCATACCGGCAGCGGCACAGACCGCCACGCTGCTCAAATTGGTCGAACAGAACCGGATCAGCCTCAATGGCGCCAAGACGGCGTTCGCGGCAATGTGCAAGTCGGGGCAGGACGCGGCCGCGACGGTTAGCGCGCTCGGGCTGGCACAGGTTTCCGACGAGGCGGCGATCGCCGAAGCCTGCGATCTCGTGCTAAGCACGGAGACGGACAAGGTTGCGGAGTACCGCGCAGGCCACGAAAAGCTGTTCGGCTTCTTTGTCGGCCGGGTGATGAAGACGACGCAGGGCAAGGCCAATCCCAAGGTCGTCAACGAAGTGCTCAAACGCAAGCTCGCCCCCTGACCCTTCGCTGCCTCCTCGGACCTAGTGCTTCGACCCATGATTTCATTTTCTCCGCGCCCTGCGCCCGTATCGGTTTCGCGGGTTCGCGGTCAAGCAATCGACCGCAGGCGGGCGTACTTTAAGGCCAGAAGCTTGATCCCGCCGCGCTCGAAGTCAACCCAAGCCTTCGCCGATTCGCCACGCCCTTCCAGGCGGCGAATACGGCCCGCGCCAAAACTCGGATGAGCCACGCGCGCGCCCACGCGAAGCAATCCGTTTCCCGCCTCATCCTCGGCCTCATCGAAAACCGGGTCGCCCTCGCTATAGTCCACGTAGGTCGAGCGCGACAGGGCGGGCGGCGGCGCGCCTGGGCCCGGCTCTCCGAGCCGGCGAATCAGGGCGGGGTCGATTTCGGCTAGAAAGCGCGACGGCCTGGCCTCCTGACGCAAGCCATAGATCTCGCGCGAACGCGCGTTAGTGAGATACAGCAGCTTGCGCGCGCGCGTCATGCCGACGTAGAGCAAGCGGCGCTCTTCCTCAAGTTCGGCCTCGGTGTCTTGCGAACGGCTGTGCGGGAAAAGCCCCTCCTCCATGCCGGCGATGAAAGCCACCGCGTATTCTAGCCCCTTGGAAGTGTGGAGCGTCATCAGCGAGACGCCGCCTGGTTCCCGAGCTTCGTCCGCTTCGCTCAAAAGCGCGACCGACTCGAGGAACTGCACCAGAGCTCCCGCGCCGTGCGCGGTGTCGAAAGCAGCCGCCGCCGAGAGCAGCTCGCCCACGTTCTCGCGTCGGGCGCCGGCGTCCGGCAGACCGTCAAGGTAAGCCAGGAAGTCGGTCTTGGACAGTATCTCTGCTAAGGTTTCGCGCACCGCCATCACGCCCATCCGCTCCATCAACTCGCGCAGCCACAGATAAAAGGCGCTTGCCTTTTTGCCGATCCTCAGCGCGATCTCGCTCACACTTTCCGCGTCGCCCAGCGCTTCAAACAGACTGATCGACCGGCGGCGGGCGTGCGCCTTAAGTGCTTCAACAGTTCGTGCGCCGATGCCGCGCGGCGGGACGCCCAGCGCGCGTTCGAGGCTGAGCTCGTCCGCCGGATTGGCGATGATCCGCAGATAAGCGATCAGGTCTTTGATCTCGCGCCGTTCGTAAAAGCGCACGCCGCCGACTAAACGATACGGCACCCGGCGGCGCACCAGCACTTCCTCAAGCGGGCGCGACTGCGCATTGACGCGATAAAAGATGACGACCTCGTTGAGCGCGGCGCGCCCGCTTGCGGCCAAGCGCTGAACTTCACTGACAATAAACTCGGCTTCATCGCGCTCGCTGAATCCCGTGCAACAAATTATCGGCTCGCCGGCTTCGTTGGCGGTCCAGAGCTCCTTGGGCTTGCGGTTGCGGTTGTTGCAGATCAGGGTTTGCGCGGCAGCGAGGATGGTTTTCGTAGAGCGATAGTTTTGTTCGAGCTTTAAGATTTTGGCGTTGGGAAAGTCGTGTTCGAAGTCCAGAATGTTGCGAATATCGGCGCCGCGCCAACGGTAGATCGACTGGTCTTCGTCGCCCACGACGCAAAGGTTCGAACTCGCGCGGGCCAGCGCCCGAATGAGATAATACTGGGCGCGGTTGGTGTCCTGGTACTCGTCGACCAGGATATACGCGAAGCGCTGCTGCCAGCGCTCGAGCGCTTCGGGGTGGTCGGCGAAAAGCTTGAACGCCAGCAAGAGCAAATCGCCGAAATCGAGCGCGTTCATTGACTGCATCCGCTCTTGGTAGAGGCGGTATATTTCAGCCAGCGCCGATTGCTTGGGGCTACTCGCCGCCCGCGCCAAATCGGCGGGCCATAGCGCTTCATTCTTCGCCTGCTCGATTTGCGCGTAAGCCAGTTCGGGGGTGGGCGCATGGTTGAGGTTGGCTGCGGTGATGACCTCGCGCGCCACCGACAACGCGTCGCCCTCGTCGAAGACCGCGAAGTTTCCGCGGTAGCTCAAAAGGCGCGCCTCCCGGCGCAGGATCCTCGCGCACACCGAATGGAACGTGCCGATCCAACGCGGGGCTAGGCCTTGCCCGACGAGCCTGGCCACGCGTTCGCGCATCTCATTGGCCGCCTTGTTGGTGAAAGTCACCGCGAGAATCTGCTCGGAGGCAACCTTGCGCTCGGCGAGCAAGTAAGCGATACGATAAGTAAGTACCCGGGTCTTGCCGGAGCCGGCGCCGGCAACGATTAAGAGCGGGCCGTCGAGCGCCAGGGCCGCCTCGCGCTGCGCCGGGTTGAGGCCGTTAAGCGTTATCGCGGCTATCGAGTTTAATCCGGCGTCGGCGACCATACTGCCCTAGTCATGTAAGACCATAACCTTAGCGGTCTTGGCGCGGCCGGCAAAGCGCATCTCGAATTCGGGACGCCGCGGCGAGAGTTTGAGATGCCTCGCTACCAACCACGCGATAAATTCTACCGGATGGCGCGCCAAAAGGGTCTGCCCTCGCGCGCGGCCTTCAAGCTGGAGGAACTCCTGGCGCGCTACCGCCTGGTTCACCCGGGAGATCGTGTCTTGGACCTCGGATGCGCGCCGGGCGGATGGCTCGCCGTACTGGCTAAGGCGGTGGGGCCCAAGGGGCGCGTAGTCGGAATTGACCTGGTGGCGTGTCGGTCCCCTGCTCCGGTCGTCATCACGCTGGCGGGCGATCTCAACGATGAAGCTCTAAGGCAAGCGGCCTACCAGGCGCTCGGAGACCGCGCCGACTTAGTAACCTGCGACATGGCGCCCAAGCTCAGCGGGGTTCGCGACCGCGACCAAAAGGCAATGAGCGAGCTTCTGGAGCTTGCACTCAAAACCGCGACGGAGACCCTCAAGCCGGGGGGCGCACTTGTGGGCAAGGTCTTCATGAACGCCGGTCTCAAGCCGACCGTCGAACGCCTCGGGGCCTTCTTTTCAGCGACCGACCTGGTACGTCCGCAGGCCACGCGCCGCGGGTCAGCCGAATTGTATCTCGTCGCGGCCGGCTTTTCGCGCGCTATCAGGCAGTGTGCTAAATAATTACCAATAGGACCATGTTGCCATGAGGAAGCTCGACTGTTATCCGTTTTGCCGGATAAAAGCCGTTTCGTCCGGGCTGGCGGTGTTGATGCTCGCGGCACTGGTTGTTTCCGCGTTGGGATGCCATCGGCGCGTCGCGGCCAGCGCGGAAAAGGGCGTCGAAGTCGAGGTCTTGCGCTTGGGCTTCGACCCGGCAGCCGGCACGCCGGTGGTCATCCTGCGCGAGAAGACGGGTGAGCGCATGCTGCCGATCTGGATCGGCGAACCAGAGGCGCAAGCTATCTTGCTCAAGCTTCACGGCATCGAACCGCTGCGTCCTTTGACCAGTGACCTGCTTAAGGCGGTCCTCGATACCACGGGCAATCGGGTCGACCGGATCGTAATCAACGACCTGCGCGACCAGACCTTTTATGCGACCATCTATCTCGACCATGCCCGCTATCGGATCGACAGCCGGCCTAGCGACGCGATAGCGTTGGCACTGGCCTGCAAAGCGCCGATTTTCGTGCTGCCGCGGCTCTTCATGACCCAAGTGCCTGAGCAGCGGCAACGGCAAAAGCCGGGCATAGTGCTGCCGCAAACCCGCGTCCGCTTGGGCGACAAGATCGCCGCGCTCTTGAACGCCGGCGCCCCTTGCCGCGCCGGCGCAACCGGTGCCGCCTCGTGATAACGGACGTTCGCTCGGACTGCGCGCCGTGCGGGCAATGCGTGCGCACCGGCCGGCGCGCACGCCCCAGGTTGAGGCCGACGGTTAGCGCTGCGTCAAACTTGAGCGGCCGCTATGTACCGAGGATTACGCTGACCGGTCAGAATCGTCGCTGGGCCTGGCACCCAGGCGCAAAGCGGTCAAGTGGTTATACTTCGGCTATGAAGACCTGAGCCGTCGAGCAATTTCAAATCTATGTTTTCCGCACGTAGACGAGCGCTTGAGCGCCTCTCCAAAGAACGGATGCTGTATCCGAGGCGCCAGGGAGGGGAGTTCCAGGCCTGCCTCATATACCCGAACGTTTATCGGCTCGGGATGGCTAACTTAGGATTTCAGGCGATCTACAAAATCTTCGGTGATGCCTCGCGCATAGCGGTTGACCGCGCCTTTTTGCCCGACCATGACGAGCGGCCGGCTATCCGCGCCGGGCGCGAGCCGCTGCTCTCCTTGGAGCGCGGCCTTTCGCTGACCGCGTTCGATCTTCTGGCCTTCTCGGTCGCCTTCGAGACCGATTACCTAAACGTGCTCGCGATGCTGGAGCTGGCGGGCATCCCGGCACGGCGCGAGCAGCGCGCAGGCGGCAACTATCCGCTGATTATCGCGGGCGGTTCGGCGATCTTCCTCAACCCGGAGCCGATCGCCGATTTTATCGACCTTTTCCTCATCGGCGAAGGTGAGGAGATGGTTCCCGAATTTCTCACTCGCTACTTCGAAGCGCGCGGCCGTAATTTGGAGCCGCGCACGCTCCTGCGCGAGCTTGCCCGCGTCGAGGGCGCCTACCTGCCTAATGATTTTGCGCCGCTTTACGACGAAAGCGGTGGCTTGCGGGGGCTCAATTACAGCGGGCCGGGTTCGCCCCGCGTCAGGCGTAGGCTGGTGTCCGAGCTCGATCGGTTCATGACCAGTTCGCTTATTCTTACCGACGAGTCGGTGTTCGGCGACATGTACCTAGTCGAGGCAAGCCGCGGCTGCCAGTGGGGCTGCAGGTTTTGCGCGGCAGGCTTCATGTACCGTCCGATTCGCTACCGGAGCCCCGATAAGTTGCTCGAGCAGGCCAGGCAGGGGCTTACCGAACGGGCGATCGTGGGGCTGGTCGGCGCCGAGATGGCAAGCGTGCCCGGGGTGGCGAAAATCGCCGGCGCGGTTGCGGATTACGGTGCAAGGCTCTCGCCGTCCTCGCTTAAGGCGGACTGTATTTCAACCGAGCTTGCCCAAGCGCTCGTGCGGGGTGGAACGCAAAGCGTAACCGTGGCGCCGGAAGCCGGCAGCGAGCGGATGCGCAAGGTAATCAACAAAAATCTCAACGAGGCCGAGATCTTGCGCGCGGCGCAGATGCTTACGGCCAACGGAGTCGAAAGCCTCAAATTGTATTTTATGGTCGGCTTGCCGGAAGAGCGCGACGAAGACGTGCTGGAAATCGCTCGCCTGACCGGCAAGATATTTGACTGCGTGAGCAGCCCGCCGCACAAGCTAGGGCGCCTCACGGTCTCGCTCAATCCGTTCGTGCCCAAGCCCTGGACGCCGTTTCAGTGGGACGCGATGGAGGACAGCCGCAGCCTCAAGCGCAAAATTACGCGCCTGCGAAGCGAGCTCGCGGCGATGAAGCGCGTCGAGATGGACGCCGAATCGCCGCGCGAAGCTTACTTCCAGACGTTACTCTCCAGGGGCGATCGGCGCGTCGGCGGGATTCTCGAGCGGCTCGCTGTAAGCCACTGCGAAGAACCGGGAGAAATCTGGCAGGAGTTGCGCGCGATTAAGTATGAGGCGCTCGCTGACGGCGCGCGAGAACTGCCCGACCCGGACTTATACGTGCGGCGGCGCTACGGCTATGAAGAAATACTGCCGTGGGATTTTATCGATCATCAGGTCCACAAATGGTTTCTGCTCTCGGAGCGCAAGAAGGCCCATCACGAACACCAGACCAAGCCGTGCAACGTGCTGCGCTGCACGGTGTGCGGCGCTTGTTGAGCGCCCGGCGCGTTCGGTCTGCCGTCGCGCGAGCCGAAGCCGGCGTTCGCGGACTACGCGGCGGAGTGCGCCGCCGGCGGCGCGCGGGCTGCGACTTATGCAATTGCTTGCGATAAAATAACTCTGCCAATAAATTCCGGCGCCAACCGCGCCGGCAAACCGCCGTGCAGTGGGATTGGCAAACGAGATGCCCGCCGGTTCGTTATAGCGCTTTGTTACTGCTCGAAAAGCGGGCCTGGGAAATGATATTCTCTGCCGGACGACGCTTTGGATTATGCGGCAACTAATCTGCGCGACGGCCCTGGCATGCTGGCTCGTTTCTCCTGCAAGGAGTATCGCAGGCGGCCTACCGGACAAGACCCCGACGGCCGTGGTCGAAGACGCAGGCCCAGGCGGCCCTCCCGCACAGCCGTCCGCTCCGAGCGAAGGCGCGCCGGCCGCACAGCCCCCCGGCGCTGAAGCCTCGCCTGCAGCATCGCTTCCCTCGCCTACCCATGCGGTTAAGCGAAAAGCGAGCCTTGCTCGGCGCCGCAAGGTTGGCGCCGCTAAAAAAATCCCCACCGAACCGATTGACGTGCGTCTGGAAATAACGCGAAACTCATGGGCCTTCGAGGGGCCCAGCGCGCGCAGCAAGCGGATCAAGCGAATCCATGCCGGCAAGTACGTTCACGTTACCGCGCTGACGCCTTACTACTTGCGCGTCGAGCTTCGGGACGGCAGGACCGCTTATGTTGATCCCGAGGCGGTGAAGATGGTCTGGCCGGCGGACAAGATTCTGACCCTGTCCGATGATGCGCCGGTGCGCGAGCGCCCCAATAAATGGGCTAAAGAACTGGCCGAGGTCAACAAAGGCCATCACGTCCAGGTCGTTGGCGTGGCGCCCGGCTATGTGCAGATCCGCATGCGCAGCGGGCTTGAGGGATTCATTCCTTACTCCGCTTTGGAGGGTGGCGCGGCGAGCGTTCCCCAGACCGACCTGCTGCTCAACTGATGACGCCGCGACTCACGGGTCCCATTCCGGCACTCCGCTGGCGGCGGCGATAATCGCGCGGACTTTGGACGGGATGTCCTGGACATGAATTACGTCGCTGATTATTGCGACGGCGTCGGCGCCCGCGTTCAGCACCTCGCGCACATTGGCCTCGCGGATACCGCCGATAGCGACAATCGGCAGCTTGACGGCCGCGCGCAGCGCGCGCAATTTCTCCAGCCCTTGGGCCGTGATCGTCTGCTTGAGGCCGCCGGGGTACATCGGGCCAAACCCGATGTAGTCGGCGCCCCCACGCTCGGCCTTCACGGCCTGCTCGAGGCTGTGGGTGGAAATTCCGATTATCGCCCGGCTACCCAAAAGACGCCGCGCCGCTCTCAAGGGCAAGTCGTCTTGCCCGAGGTGAACACCGTCAGCTCCGGCCAAAAGCGCTATATCCGGCCGGTCGTTCACGATCAGCATCGCGCCGGCTCGGTGGCACAGTTCAGCGATCGCGAGCGCGGCCTCGAACTGCGCGCGGGCCGGCGCTTGTTTGAGCCGCAGTTGCATCGCCCGCGCGCCGCCTTCGAGTAGCAGGCGGGCAAGGTCGGCCGATGGTTGGCGCGCGGCTGAGTCGACTATTCCATAGAACGGCGCAAGCGGCGCGGGGTTCATGCGGGACTTGCTTTACGCGGCACAATTTTATGTTCGATTATCTTCTTGCGCAGCGTGTTACGGTTTAAGCCGAGGATGCGCGCGGTCTTTACCTGGTTTCCTCCGGCGTACTCCAGGACGAGCTCGATCAGCGCGTGTTCGAAGTCGGCGAGCATTCGCGGATATAGATCGCGCATCTCGTCGTCGCCCAGCTCCTCGAACTGATCACGGATGCGCCGCGTAATCAACTCGCGCAATGACGGAGCGCTCTGCGGCGGCGCCGGCGCGCGAACTGATAGCATCTCTTTGGAAAGTACGATGTCTTCGACGCGAATCGTGTCGCCTGGCGCAAGCAACGCGGCGCGCAGCACGCAGTTCTCAAGCTCGCGCACATTGCCCGGCCATCGGTACGACGCCAGAAGCGCACGGGCCTGCGGGCTGACGGCCAGCGCTTTCGTCCCCATTTCGCGGGCCGCCTGCGCAAGAAAATAGTCGGTGAGCTCGGGGATGTCCTCGCGCCTTTCGCGCAGCGGCGGTAGCCAAATCGGGATCACGCGCAGGCGGTAGTAAAGGTCTTCGCGAAAGCGGCGCGCCGCGACCGCGCCCTCCAGCGGCTGGTTGGACGCCGCAATAATTCTGGCGCGCAGATGCAGCGGCTCGGCGCCCCCGACGCGCGAAAACTCCCGCTCCTGCAAAACCCGCAGCAGCTTCGGCTGCAACTCAAGCGGCAGGTCGGCGATTTCGTCCAAAAACAGCGCGCCCCCGCCGGCCAGCTCGAACTTTCCCAGCCGGCGCTCCGAGGCGCCGGTGAACGATCCCCGCTCATGCCCAAACAGCTCGCTTTCCAACAAGCCCTGGGGTATCGCCGCGCAATTAACGGCGACGAACGGCTCGCTACGCCGATGGGAGCGGAAATGGATCGCCCGCGCCACGAGCTCCTTGCCGGTGCCGGTCTCGCCCTCGATAAACACGTTGGCGTCGTTGTTGACCAGGCGGCCAATGAGCTTGTACACCTCCTGCATCGCCGGACTGCGCCCGACCAGCTCGCCCGTCGGAAGCTGAGGCGGCGGGATTGGCGGGGCGGCGCCGGCGCGCCCAACTCGAGTGTGCGCGCCCACCGCGCGCTTGACCACGCTTACGACGTGCTCCAGATTGGCAAACGGCTTGGTCAGGTAATCGTACGCGCCGCGCCTCATGGCCTCGACCGCGTTGTTCATCGTGCTGGCCGCGGTAACGATCACGATCGGCGTGCGAATCCCTTCGCTAAGCGCGCTTGAAAGAACTTCCAAGCCCCCGTCGCCAGGCATGATGATGTCGACCAGCGCGGCGTCGAACTTGCCGGTGCGCAGTGCGCGCAGCGTGCTCTGACTGTCGGCCGCTTCCTCAACGTCGTAACCGGCGGATTCCAGGCTGTGACGCAAGACGAGCCGAATGCCAAGATCGTCGTCGGCAACCAACAGCCGCTCGCGAACGCCGGCGTTCGGCTCCTGTTCCATTGCTGAGCTCGCAGCGTTCATCACACTGAAAGTTTAAAGCCCTCGCCGCCTCCGCGCCAGGGGCGGACTAGACTTAAGCGAATCGCGAAAGGACACGTGCCGCGACTTTTTCACCCGGCCAACCCGCGCGAGCACGCCGCCTTCAACTGCGCCTCGCCAATGGCCTGCCGGCGAAAACAAGCCGCGGTTAGCCGTCATGCCCGGCACTGGCTTGCGAACATTGCTTCGCCGCTGGGCGAGAGACGGCGAAAAGCGCTATCAGCACCGCCGGCAGCATCAAGTCGGAATAGAGCGCGGCGCCCGCGTTGTTGGGCGCGTAATTGTGTGCGACGACGATCTCCCTGATATGCCCGATGGCATCGCCCCACAACCACACCGTCACGCCAATCACGACGGCGGTCCAAAAGCTGCCTTCTTTCCATAAACAGAGAATGCCCAGCGTGCCGAAGGCCAGATTGGCGATCGCAACCTCAAACTCGAAGGGACTTGGCTGCCATCCGATCGAGCGCGCGATAGACTCCGACATGAAAGCGTGGGCGTAGAACGCAGTCCAGCCTGCCAAACCGACATTTAGCACCAGAACATAGCGCAGTAAAACCCACGCCGCTACCCGCCATCCCTGCTGCCGTCGCGAAGAACGAGACAGGTCGATTGCCGCCGCCAACAACGCCAAGATCGGAAATATAACGAAGAACATATCAGTCCTCCTCTGCCGAACGCCCAACCAACTTGGTGTATAGCCGCGCGTCGACCCTCCCGCCCGGCCGCCGGCGAGTTCGGTTTAGGCCCTTGCCTCGCCTATTCACGGCAGGAACCACGCTAGTTGCAGCGCCAATGAACGTCGAGACCTTTCCGCAACTGTCAGTTCAACTCCCGCGTTCCGAGTCCGGCTGAGTCCGGGCGTGATTGCCGATGCAGGAGCGCGCGCGCACCGTCTGGAGTCTATCTCATAAACACTTTCGCTTTGTCCGTCATGCTGAGCGCTTGCGATCTTTTCTGGCATTAGGTGAGGAAACCTGCGCCAATGCGCGGGGTCGAGCAGAGGTCGAGCTGTGGATCCACGCGCACGGCTAGAGGGCATGGCCAGCGCGAGAGAGAGCAACCGGCGGTGTGCGGCGCACGCATCGTAGCGCCAGCTCTGCCGCGCAGTGATGCTCTCAACTACCACCTGATCAGCGACTTGCGCAGCGCCCATCAGGCGGCGCTCGATGAGCTGTTCAGCCAGATGCTGGCGGTGGCGCTGTGGCCGGCGCTCGCCTACAACCTGACCCGAGCGCTCACCATGGGCTGGCTGTGGGCCCAGTGCGCCACCCACGGCGCCGGGTGCCCCCCAGCCGCGGGTCAAAACGCCGCCCCGCCGGACCCCCAAACCCACTCCTTGTCGCGCTCGGAGCGCGCAAAGCTAATTCACTCACAAGCTGCGAGCGCAGCGAAGCATGACCGAGAAAACCAAAGCGTTTACGCGATAGGCGCTAGTGCCGTAGCGCCTCGAAATATCTCGCGCCCGAGGGCGCTCGACACCGGCGAATGGCGATGGCCGCGAAAGAGTCAACGCGCCCGCAGACGAACGACCGAATTATGGCTATTTGAGTCGCGCGAGGCGCAAAGGACTCCCGTAAACTGCTAGAATGACTGCTGTGGTAGAATGACTGCTGTGGGCATACCCCGCGCTAGAAGCCGTGTCGCAATTCTCGGCCGCAGCCAACCATGTTGGATTGGGGCAAGGTCGAAGGATCATTTGCGGCCCGGGCAAGGTAGCCGGCGAGCGAGGCGAGGGTATTAATTGATGAGACCGGCCGATTGTGGTCCGCGGGCAGGTACCACGCCGCGTTCGCGCCGGATAACCACATGCGGCTTAACGAACACGCGGCGCACTGAAATGATGGGCCAAAATTCTTGACTTAACCGACCTAGAAAGGCTATCGGATATGTCTGACCGCTCGGTTAAGGCCCGCGTTTTCGCGTGGCGGGAAGGTTGGAGGTCGCTGTTGGCTCGATAAGAGCGAGCAAAGGACGAAGGTATGATCCATCAAATCCTAGAGGCATTCGCGGCATTTTCAGGACTGGGCGCCACCGGCTATTACGTTCTGGGACGCAACCGATACGGCAAAGATCGCCGCAAGGTAGCGTTGTTAGAGGCGCCGCAAGGCGGCAAGGAGTCGCCTGCGCTCAAAGCTGAGCCGTACCGCACGGTGCGGGTCTACTTTATCAAGCCGTCGCGGTATGACGAGCATGGTTACCTGCAGCACTTTCGCTGGGGTGTGCAGCCCAACAACACGCTCACCGTGCTTGCCGCGCTCAATGCGGAATTCAACCGGCGCTATGGCGCGGCTGGCAACGTGCACCTTGAGACTATAATCTGGGACGAAATTTGCGACGGCCCGATCGCGCCGGCGACGGTCAAGGCAATCAAAGAGAAGGCCATCGAGGATGGGGTTGAGTTGCTGATCGGACTGGCTGGCGTGCAATCAAACCAGTATCCGCGAGGCCGCGACCTGGCGCTGCAGTTCCTGCGCGAGGGGATTCCCACCTTGATGGGCGGCTTTCACGTTAGCGGGTATCCGGAGTCGTGCGAATTTCTCAATAGTTGCGGCGTTACGACCGTGAAGGGTGAGGCCGAAAATTTGTGGCCCGAGATAATCGGCGACTATCTTGCCGGCAAACTTCAGCTGCATTACTCGGTTACCGACGGCGTTCGCGCCAAGACCGGTACCGGGGACATAATTGTGCCGCTCATTACCGACGCACAGTTGCCGCGCGTGGACGATCGCTACCTGGGACGCTTTTTCAACAAGGGGATGACGACGGTTGACACCTCGCGCGGCTGCCCTTTCACCTGTTCGTATTGCAGCGTGAAAAACGTGATGGGGCGCACGATGCGTGCGCGCGACCCGCGGGCGGTTGTCGACTGGGTGCGCGACGCGATCGAGCATCACGGCATCGAATCGCTATTCGTTGTCGACGACAACTTCTACCGCAACCCGCGCTGGGAAGACGTGCTGTCGGGCATGGCCAAAATCAAGGAGGAGCACCCCAACTTTAGCTTCATGATGCAGGTTGACGTTGACGCCTCATGCTACGCCAATCTGGAGGAAGGCGAGAAGGATTCGAGCAAACATCAGCGCAGCCGGCGTTTTGTCGAGCTCGCGGCGCAAGCGGGCTGCTATCAAGCGTTTGTCGGCATCGAGTCGCTTAACCCGATCAATTTGGCTGGGGCGACCAAGTTCCAAAACACCAACGACCGCCATCAGTTGCTCTCCTTTGACGAAGCTTACACCCGCGTTCTTAGCAAATACCGGCGCACGGTTGACAATTGGCATCGCGCCGGCGTCTCGGTCCACGCCGGCTATATCCTGGGCTTTCCGTCTGACGGGCCGGATTGCGGGCGAGTCGCCGCGCGCACGCTGCGCGAGCTCGGGTTCGACATCGTGTCGTTCTTCATAATGACTCCGCTGCCTGGCACCGAAGACCAGGTGCGTTACGCCAAGGAAGGCCTTATTTCCGACTGGGATTTTAATAATCTTGATTCCCAGCACGTGACGCTTAAGCACGACCTGATGGACAAGGAGAGTTGGTTCAATGCCTACCGCGAGGCCTTCACCGGCTTTTATTCCGTGGGGCGTCTGCTGCATACGATCTTTACCGTAGCAGCCGGCCGTGGGCTTGCGGCTGAGTCGCGCCGCTCGGTAGTGCGCCAGTTCGTCTATTATTTCTTCAGCTACCGGCAGGGGCGCCATCCGATGGTCGGAGGCATCTGGCAGATCCGGCGGCGTGACGTGCGACGCCTGGCGTTCACCGACGAAGATGCCCGCGAGCGCTACCTTGGCGGACGACCCCTTGGCGCCATTCTTTCCGGCACCGCCGAGGGCAACTTTGGCATGGCGCCCGCTTAAGCGCGCCTGGTGCCCGGCCGGCCTAACAGCCGAAGCTTGAAGTGGGCTAGCGAATCGTGCCAAACCTTCGGACACTGGG
Organism: Deltaproteobacteria bacterium; assembly: GCA_021831785.1. Lineage (GTDB taxonomy): Bacteria > Desulfobacterota > Binatia > Binatales > Binataceae > JAJYYI01. The sequence continues at coordinate 118,148 of JAKBMB010000026.1, forward strand.
ACAGCGCAAGCTGCAACGGGTTCGGCGCTGAGCGCGCTTTGAGTTTAGCGGCCGGGAACGCTTCGACCTTGGGGCCAAGTCGCGAATGTGTCGGTACGCGGCGTCCCGCGCCGCCTGCTCATCAAGCCGAGTCGGCGGCGGTTGTGGCGCCTTGAGCCCCACGCATTTCTCGCTCGATAGCGCGGTTATTGGCTGGGCGCACCGAGCTTGAGTCCGCTCGACAAGGGCGGGCGCCGCGCGACGCTTTTACGAGAAGGCGCACCAAAAGATAACGGCGTGGGCAAGGCCCGGTTTGCCCGGTTGCACGGCATGAAAATGCGAGAGAGCGAAATCGACACGCTTGCGCGCCATCTAATCGAAGGGCTGATCAGCCGCGGCGTCATCAAACCTAGGAGCGAGCCGGACGCTCTGGTCTCATGCGTCGTGGAGATGATGTCGGCCCACTTCGAGGAGGACAGCCGCCTGGAGGACGAAGCTGAACGGCTGGCCGAGCAAGAGGCGCGAAAAGATCCCAGCCTGGATATCGGCCGGCTTCGAACGCTGATAAAGCAGAAACTCGCGCAGAAGAAAAACTTCCCGGTCTAGGTCCACGATGAAGCTAAGCGAGGAGCGGATACTATACCTCGCCCGAGAATCGTTGAATCGGCTGCGAGCTGAGCAACTCGCCGAAATTCCCAATTTTTCCACAGCTTTGCGGCAAGCCCGCGAGCTTATCGCCGAATGGGCGGAAAAGGGTGGCGCGCTGGACGCCGCGGTCAGGCGCAAGATCGCGACGCTCAAGCGAAAGGTGGTCGAGGGAAGCGCAGAGTGGGAGGTGCTCTACCGCCGGTATCGCGAAGAAGAACTGGCCAAGCGTCGCCCTCTGAAGTAGCCGCTGGCGACCAAAAGCGCTCCTTTGGACCCTCCGCGCGCAAGGGATTTTCGCCTTCTTTTTGAGCGATAGCTCCATCGGGTGCTGCGGCCGTTAGATTCGAATATACGGCCGCGCATCGCTAATTGAAGCGCGACCACTCAGGGTTCGAGATCAATTAGCACTCTGAATACCAGAGTGCTAATTGACAACTGGACCCAGGCTGATTACCTTTTCGACAGAGCGTTTTGTCTAACGCTCCAATCTTCTACAAAGCGGAGGTGCCTTTGGACTATGAAGGGTTCTATTAGGCCTTTAGGTGACAGGATTTTGGTAAAGCGGCTCGAGGACGACGAAAAAACCAAGGGCGGAATCATTATCCCGGATACTGCAAAGGAAAAACCACAAGAGGGTCGGGTAATCGCGGTCGGCAGAGGCAAGATGACCGAGGAGGGCAAAGTGATTCCGCTTGACCTCAAAGCCGGCGACAAAATTCTGTTCGGCAAATACGCCGGCAGTGAAGTCAAGATCGGCGGCGAGGAGCATCTTATTCTGCGCGAAGACGACGTGCTTGGCGTCATCGAGTAAACGATAAGTCGCCTGGCATCCGGCTTTCGATTCCGGTCCGGGCTTTTCGGTTTTTCGGTTTTTCGGTTTACGTAAAGAAGATAACGAGAGGTAAAAAGTATGCCCGCGAAACTGGTGCGTTTTTCGCAGGAGGCGCGCGAAAAAATTCTTCGAGGAGTGAATGTTCTGGCCGATGCTGTGACGGTTACGCTCGGCCCCAAGGGCCGCAATGTCGTGCTGGAGAAGAGCTTCGGCGCGCCGACCGTGACCAAGGACGGCGTGACGGTGGCCAAAGAGGTCGAGTTGGAAGATAGGTTCGAGAACATGGGAGCGCAGATGGTCAAGGAGGTTGCCTCGAAGACCTCCGACGTGGCCGGAGACGGCACGACCACGGCAACTGTCCTGGCCCGTTCGATCTTCGTCGAAGGCCTCAAGATGGTCGCCGCCGGACACGATCCGATGTCAATCAAGCGCGGCATAGAGCGCGCGGTCGAGTCCGTCGTCGGCGAGCTTAAGCAGCTCTCTAAGTCAACCAAGGACCGGCGGGAAATCGCCCAGGTGGGGACGATCTCGGCCAACAACGATTCCACGATCGGCGATATCATCGCCGAAGCGATGGAGAAGGTCGGCAAAGAGGGCGTGATTACCGTGGAGGAGGCCAAGGGCCTGGAAACCACGCTCGAGGTGGTGGAGGGAATGCAATTTGACCGCGGCTACCTGTCGCCGTACTTTGTCACCGACCCGGAGCGTATGGAAGCAAAGCTGGAAGACGCCTACGTCCTGATCCATGAGAAGAAGATCTCAGCGATGAAGGATCTGCTGCCGATTCTGGAGGCTATTGCCAAGACCGGCAAGCCGTTCCTGCTTATCGCCGAGGATGTTGAGGGCGAGGCGCTCGCCACTTTGGTGGTCAACAAAATCCGCGGCACGCTGGCTTGCGCGGCGGTCAAGGCCCCGGGCTTCGGCGACCGTCGCAAGGCGATGCTCGAGGATATCGCCATTTTGAGCGGCGGCAAGGTGATCGCTGAGGAGCTGGGGATCAAGCTTGAGAATGTGACCCTACAAGACCTCGGCCGTGCCAAGCGCATCGTCGTCGACAAAGACAACACGACGGTTATCGACGGCGCCGGCAAGAAAACCGACATCGAAGCCCGCATCAAGCAAATCCGCGTCCAGATCGACGAGACGACCTCAGACTATGACCGCGAAAAGCTCCAAGAGCGGCTCGCCAAGTTGGTCGGAGGCGTGGCGGTCATCCGCGTCGGCGCGGCTACCGAAGTCGAAATGAAGGAGAAGAAAGCCCGCGTCGAAGACGCGTTGCACGCTACTCGCGCCGCAGTCGAGGAAGGCGTCGTCCCCGGGGGCGGCGTCGCGCTCATCCGCGCCAGCTCGGGCCTCGAGCGCTTGCAAGCTAGCGAAGACGAGAAGGCGGGCGTCAATATCGTCCGCAAAGCGCTCGAAGACCCCGCGCGTTGGATCGCGCAGAACGCTGGCTGGGAAGGCTCCATCGTGGTCGACAAGATCAAAAACAACAAAGGCGCCTTCGGCTTCAACGCGGCGGCGGAGGAGTTCGAAGACCTGACCAAAGCCGGGATAATTGACCCGACCAAGGTCGTCCGCTGCGCCTTGCAGAACGCCGCCTCGGTCGCCGGTATGCTGCTCACCACCGAATGCGTGATTGCAGAGAAGCCTGAAGAGAAGCAGCAGCCGCCTATGGGAATGCCGCCCGGCGGAATGTAGATCGATTACATCCGTCGCAGGATTGCGCGAGGTCAGATTGGCGGCGGCTTTGAGCAAAGCCGCCGCCGCTTTTTTCTTTTCGGCGCAGCGCACCGTATGGTGGGCTATATTGCCTAGAGAGGCGCGGCGGGTTCGAGCTCGGCACCGCGCGCAGCGACCGTTCGCGATCATCAATCGGCGTGAGGCGGAGGGCTAACTTGTCGCGGTTCAAAGCCCCCGTCCGCGCAGTGTGTCGCAACTAGCCGCGTTTTCGCCTTTACGCCAACCGCTCGCGGTTCCGCGCTGAAGGCGCATTCCCGTTGATGTCCGATTCCGACCTATAGGTGTCCCATCTTGGTTCGCAAGCAGCTTGTACGGCCGAACATCGATCGCCTCGATCGCCTCAAAGATGGTCAATTGGGCTGCCTTTGATGGCGCGAGATTTGCTGGCCGAAGTGTGAATCGGCCTTGTTTGCTGAAACCCAAGCCGGGGAGAGCGGCCTTCAATGGGCGTACGAACATTAATTGTGGACGACTCGGCCTTCATGCGAGAGATCATCCGCCAGCACTTAGAGCTCTTGGGCTGTCAGATCGTAGGCGAGGCAGAGAATGCGGCGCAGGCGCTTCAACTGTTTATGGCACTTCAACCGGACTTGGTGACGATCGACGTGGTCATGCCGCAGGTTGGCGGCCTGGATGCGATCGGCGCCTTTCGCAAGATGCGGGCGAAAAATCCTCGCCTTCCGGTCCTGGTGATGACCGCGATGCCGTTCAACCAGACCCGCGATGCTTTCTTGGCTGAGGGCGCGGTCGACTACCTGGTCAAGCCGCTAACCGCGCAAGTCTTCAGGCAAACGGCCCGCAAGCTCAAGCGGCTCTTCCCCGACCTACGTGATGTCGAAGCATGATAAGCGCCGTCCGGTGGGCTTCGCCACAGACGTAGCTCGGTGGCGACCTGTGGGGACCGCTGCCCTTGAGCGCGCGGCGGCCAACGTTGCCGACGTTGGAATCACGGCGCTCGGGGCGATGATTCGCGATACCGTTGTGCTTAAAAGCCAGCGCATCTACGACGCGGAGCATTACGAGCCGTCGCTTGCGCACGCGCCATTACCCGACCAACTGGTCATTGTCAGCCAGGGCCTTAAAGCACATGGTCAGCATGCAGGCCGGATGTCGATGGTAATGAGCTTAGACCGCGCGTTAGCGCTGGCTGGGTTGATTGCCGGATGGAACGGTCAGCCCGCTGCGGCTCTGAACCGTATCGACGTCGACGCCATCAAGGAACTGGCCAATATTCTTCTAGGGCGCTGTTTGGACGCCGTAAGCGAAGCTATAGCGCTTGAGCCGAAGCCAAGCTTGCCGGCGCTGGTTCAGGGAACGTTGGGGATGATTGCGGCGAGCCTGCGGCCTTCGCCGAACGCGATTTGCGTCGAAACAACCTTGAGCGCGTCCGCCCGAGGACTGGAGCTTACACTACTGGCGGCGCTTGACTCTTCCATCTTGCGCCAAGAGCCGGCGCGCACCGGCAGCGACATCTCACTCTGATTGGACTTCCGCTCGGCCGGGCAGCCGCACGACGTCGATCGTAACGCCCGTCTCGGGCGCGCATGTGACGTGGACTGCGGAGCCGCTGTCGACCGCTGAATGCGCCGCGGCGGGCGTGCCACTGTAAGCCGCCACGGTTGCACCCTGCGACAAGTCGCGAAAGACATGCACGTGCCCGAGCGCGACGTAGTCGTAGCCGCTGCCCGCGATTTCCGCGGCCGTGATTCGTGAGCTGCGCAGGCCGTCTTCGTCCTCGGTAAAGAGCCCGTGCGCCAGAGCGATATTCCACCAGCCGCTCACCGGCGGCGCCAGCCCCTCCAGCGGCCGGTACTGCGTGCTGTGTTCGCGCATCGCGCGGCCCCAGACCCGCGCGCGCAGTTGCGGGAATTCAAGCGTTTGCCCCTGCGGGTCCAAGATTAAACAAAGGTTTTTAGGAACACCCAAGCGCGCGAATGACGGATAGACGGAACTCTCATCGTGGGCGTCATGGTTGCCCGGTATTAGCACGACCGGCATCAGGGCGTTTGCAATCTCGTTGCAAGCAAAGGCCATCGCCTCATCGGTTACCCGATTTGAGTCGAACAGGTCTCCTGCTATAAGTAGTAGGTCCGCCTGCCTGCGGTTAGCGAGTTGGATCACCGCGGCAAACGCTTGACGTAAGTCTTGGCGAGTCCGCTCGGCTTGCGCACCCGCCGCGAAGATGTCGCTCTCGAGATGAACATCCGCGGTGTGCAGAATGCGCAGTGGGCGTGACGGCCGCCGCGCGGAAGAGCGCCCCGGATTCGGCATCTGTTGCCCGTCGAGCGTCGCGCCTGCAAAAGTTTCTTGATCGGCGTAGCTTAATCGGTTCATCGTTAAACACAATAGCTCGGTGTGCTCCCCATTTCTATGTTCTTTGCGCCCACCGCCGACCCGTTTGGCTTGCGGCACGCGACCGATTGATGATCTATGTAGGGAACAAACTGCATCGGATCGGGGCGCAGGAGAGCGTGAGAGCGATGTGCGGCATTAGGCTCCGATCACCATCCGGATGGGTCAGGTTGCGCAAAAGAGCGACATGAGCGTCGCGCCGGCAAGACCCGCGGCGCTCAAGCCGGGCGACAAGGTGGCCGTAGTGGCCCCGTGCGCGGCGGTTAAGCCGGAGGGTCTTGAACGAGGCGTGGAAGTTTTGGCGACCATGGGCTACCGCGTCGAGGTTTCGCCCAAGGCCTTGGACCGCGACGACATTTTGGCCGGTACCGACGCGGTCCGGGCGGCGGAGTTGCAGCGTTTTTTTGCCGACCCGCAGATAAAGGCGATTTTCGCCGCACGCGGCGGTTACGGGAGCGGCCGACTCTTGCCACTGCTGGACTTCGCAGCGATCGCGCGTCGGCCCAAGATTTTTGTCGGCTTCTCGGACGTGACTTATCTGCTTAACGCGCTCGTCGGGCAAAGCCAACTGGTCTGTTTTCACGGGCCGACGGTCGCGATGGACCTGGCGCGCAGTCTCAGCGCGGTGTCCCTGGCGCATCTGAAGGGCGTGCTGGGGGGCGAGGCCTTCCCGCTGGTCCTGCCGGCACAGGAGGTATTGCACGAGGGTTTGGCGCGGGGCGAGCTGATTGGCGGATGCATGTCGGTCGTAGTCGCAATGTTAGGGACGCGCTACGCGCCGTCCTTCGAGGGGCGCATTTTGCTGCTCGAAGACATCGGTGAGAAGCCCTATCGCGTGGACCGGATGTTGACGCAGTTAGCTCAGTCGGGGGTGCTGAGCAAAGTGGCGGGCGTGGTTTTTGGCGGCATGCGCGGCTGCGAAGACACTCCCCAGGAGCGGCGGCTCATCCGCCGCTTCGTGCGCGAGCAAACCTGCGCGCTCGGCGTGCCGGTTTTGGCCGGCCTAGACGTGGGTCACGGCACCGAAAACCTGGTCATCCCGTTCGGCGTGCAGGTGACTCTGGACGGACACAACGGGCGGCTGTGCTTCGCCGATAAGTGGGTAAGCTGACATGGCGCGTTCGGACTGGACCCAGGTTGCTCGCGCCTTCGAACAGGCTGTAGAAGCCGGCGTGATGCCCGGAGCGGCGGTGCAGGTGCGCGTTGGCGCTGACATCGCGTTCGAGGCCTGCTTCGGCTCGCGCTGCCTTATGCCGCAGCCCGAACCGATGCGCATCGACACGGTGTTCGACCTCTCGTCTCTGACCAAGCCGCTGGCTACCACGATAGCCGTGATGTGCCTGGTGAGCCAAGGAAAGCTCAAGCTCGACGACCGCGTGACCCGTTTCTTTCATAACTTCGGCGTCTACGGCAAAAATTTCATCAGCTTTCGCCACCTACTGGCGCATTGCTCGGGACTTCCGGCCTACCGCCCGTACTATACCGAGATCGCCGCAATGGAGCGCAAGGGCAAAGTGAACTTCATTGCCAGCCGCGGTGCCCGCGAATACGTTTACTATCAAATCCATCGCGAAAAACCCGAACGGCCGGCCGGCACGGGAGCGGTCTACTCTGACCTAGGCTTTATCGCACTCGGGGAGATGGTCGAGGAAACCGGCGGCATGGGGCTTGACCGCTTCGTCAGAGACAAGGTCTATCGGCCGCTGGGACTGCGCGCTACGGACTTTATTGACCTTTCGCTGATGCGCTCGCGCAGGCTCGAGCCCGTGCGCGAGATGTTCGCCGCCACCGAGTTGTGCCCGTTTCGCAAACGCCTTTTGCTGGGCGAGGTCCACGACAACAACGCCTACGCGATGGGGGGCGTGGCGGGCCACGCTGGGCTTTTCGCCCCGGTGCGAGAGGTGGGCAAGCTCGCGGCCGAACTGGTGGCCTGTTGGCGCGGCCGGTCGAGCTTTCTGCCCAAAAAGCTCGTCGCCGAATTCTGGCAGCGGGACCAATCGGTCAAGGGCTCCACGTGGGCGCTGGGATGGGACACGCCGTCGCCCGGGCGTTCGAGCGCCGGCCGCTACTTTTCATCCGCCGCGGTCGGACACCTCGGCTTTACCGGCACCTCGCTCTGGATCGAGCCGCAGCGCGAAATAATCGTGGCGCTGTTGACCAACCGCGTGCATCCTCACTCCACTAACGAGGCCATAAGAGAATTTCGCCCGAGGATTCACGACTTGGTTATGGAGACTATAAATGGAGCCTAACGCCGCTGCTCACGACCTCGCCGCGCAGATTCGGCTCGCCGCGATGCCCGCCGCTGTGCGTCATATTTATTTGGTCGGGATCGGCGGCAGCGCGATGACCGCGTTGGCCGGAATGTTAACCGCGCGCGGGTTTCGGGTTTCGGGCTCCGATCTCGAGGTCTACGAGCCGGCGGCGTCCCTGCTAAGCCGTCTTAAAGTCGAGGTGCGCAAGGGATTCAACCCGCACAACCTCCAGCCGAGGCCCGATCTAGCGGTAATCGGCAATGTCGTCACCGCTGCCAACCCCGAGGCGGCGGCCGTCCTGGAGTTGAAAATCCCGTACCTTTCGATGCCGGAGACGGTGCGCCACTTTTTACTCGGCGGCCGGCGCGTGTTGATGGTGGCGGGAACGCACGGCAAGACGACCTCGAGCGCGATGCTCGCGCACGTTCTGGCCGACGCCGGGCGCGACCCGGCAATGTTGATCGGCGGGATGGCGCGCGACTTCGGCTCCAACTACCGCATGGGGCAAGGCCGCGACTTCGTGATCGAAGGCGACGAGTATGACAGCGCGTTTTTCGACAAGCGACCGAAGTTCCTGCATTACCATCCCTGGGGCGCGATCCTCACCGTGGTCGAGTTCGATCACGCGGACATTTACCGCGACCTCGAGCATGTGGAGAGCGCCTTTCGCGCCTTGGTCGCCCAACTCGACCAGACGCGCCGGCTCGTCGTATGCGCCGATGACCCGCGGGCGATGATGGTCAGCGAGGGTGCGCGCGCGTTGAGGCTGACCTTCGGCTTGAGGCGGGGCGATTTTCTCGCCGTCGATATACGCGCGGGAGCTCCTGCCGCGCGGTTTGCGATGGTTGAGCGCGGGCGGCGTCTTGAGCGCGAGTTCGAGCTGCCCGTCGGCGGACGGATGAACATTCTCAACGCGCTCGGCGCATATGCGCTGCTGCGCGAGGCTGGACTCGATGTGGAAGAGATCGCGCGCGGGCTTGCCTCATTCAGCGGCGTCGCCCGTCGCCAGGAGCTGATCGGCGAAGCCGCCGGGGTGGCCGTGGTCGACGATTTCGCGCACCATCCGACGGCCATACGTGCGACTCTCGACGCCGTGGCCGAGCGCTTCGCGGGGCGGCGAATTCTAGCGGCCTTCGAGCCGCGCTCTAACACTAGCCGCCGGCGCGTGTTCCAAGACCAATTCGCCCTAGCTTTCGACCGTGCCGCGCGCGTCTATCTTGCTCCGGTCTATTTCAAGGAAAACGACCCTTTGCCCGCCGCACAGCGCCTCGACACGCAGGAACTCGCGCGCGCCGTCTCGGCCCGCGGACCGGCCGCTTATGCTTGTGCGCGCGACGCGGAAGTTCTCGACCGCATGCTCGGCGAAGCGCGCTCGGGCGACGTGGCCGTGTTCATGTCGAACGGACCCTTCGGCAATCTCAAGGACCGCTTTTTGGCCGCGCTCAAGGCGCGCGCCGGTTGAGCAATCGAGCGGCCTAAACACGTGCTGCCGCGGCGCCGAGTTTTCGGCCGGCGATGAGCGTTGGTTCGCTGCCTCGCTTGGGAAGCTCCGCGCGATCGCGCTGTCCTCAAGACCCGGGGTTCGTACCCTTCCGGACGTCGCTCCTTATAGCGGGCTTTGCGTCGGCCATCACGCACACCGTAACCAAGACTCGCGATCGCGCCGCGCATTCCTGCCGGCTTAGGCGGCGTTTACCAACCGCTTCGCGACGGCCGTGAGCCGCGCAGCGGTCAGAGATTCACTAGTTGGACGACGAACACTTGCCGCAAGTCTGCTTCTTTGACACCGTTTGCTACGGGTGGTTTAAGCCCGCGCCGGGACCAGAGGGCCCGCGCGGTAGCCAAAAGGGGGATAACGCCATGATTGAGTTGGGAGTGTTTCACAACGGCGCAAGCGACCTTCCGGTCACCGTTATTTCCGACAATGTCGCCGTTAATGACGGATCGCTGGCGGAGGTTCACGAATCAGGCCAGCGGATCATCCTTAACCAGGTGCGCCACGGAATTCTTGCCGATCGCCTAGGTTTCAACCTTTTTCTCATGACCGAGCATCACTTTCAGCCGGAGGGCGCCGAGCTAAGCCCCAATCCGCTGATCACGGAGGCGGCGATCGCCACGCAGACCAAGTCGATCCGGTTGGGGCAGATGGCCAACATACTGCCGTGGTGGCATCCCGTGCGCATCGCCGAGCAGGCAGCGATGCTGGACGTGATAAGCGGCGGCCGGCTTGACTTCGGGATCGGACGCGGCTACCAACCGCGCGAGGCGGAAGTCTTCGGCCGGCCCTACGGCTCCACCATTCAAGACCAGGAGCGCAACCGCGCTTACTTCGAAGAGGCCTACGAGCTAATTCTCAAGTGCTGGACCGAGCCGTCGTTTTCGTTTCACAGGGAATTTTACTCCATTCCGCCAAGCTACACGCGATGGAATCACAAACAAACCATCGCCTATTTCAATTGGCCGAAGGCTGGGCGTGCACTTGACGAGGTGGTCCGGTTGGGCAAGCCCGATTTATATTCCGTGGGTAGCCCGGTCTTGGCGGGAACTACCACGCTGAAAGAAATCTCCGTCATCCCGCGCCCGCTGCAAAAGCCCCATCCGCAGGTGTGGGAACCCATCACCAGCGAACGGTCGATTCGCTGGGCGGCCCGCAACGCCGTCAACGCCTTTGCGATTGTTGAGCCGACCTCGCGCCTTAAGCGCAACATGGAAATTTACTACGAAGAGGCCGAGAAATGCGGATGGCCCGACCGGCTCGGACGCGGAAGATTCAAGTACGGCTGGGACGTCCAGAAGCGGCGCGGCTTCGGTAGCTGCCGCTATATTCATCTGGCAATGCCGGGCAAGGACAAGGACCGCGAGCTCGCGCGGGTCAAGAAGGCGCTCGAGCTGCAATGGGATTATTACGGCCCGTTCGGCTTCGCGGCGGTGCTCGCCGAGGCCGACGAGCCGATGTACGACTTGCACGTGAAAGTCACGGCGGACCTCCTGCTTAAGAAGGAAATCGCGATGTTCGGCACGCCGGCCGACGTATGCGCTGCGATAATGCGGATCAAGGAAGGGTGCGGCTACGAAGACTTCTTCTTCGGTACTTGGTTCGAGATGGGCGGCTTCGAGAATGAAGAAATCGAAGATCAGATGTGCTACTTCGCCGAGGAAGTGATGCCGCTTTTGCGCCGCGCGTGCGGCGGACAGGTGCAGAGTCCGCCGCTAGGTTCGGACTTCGACTCGATCGGCGGCGAGAATCATCGCATGGCAAAGCTGGCGTAAGCTCGGATTAATTGGGCAGACGAAAGCGCTGAGGGTTGGTCCACCTCGCGTTTGGTCCAACCGCAAGACGAAAGCGTCTCGCACGCCGGGCCGTGGCCGAGGGCTTGGTGTGCGAGGCACAGAAAATCCCCATCCGATCGCGCGCTGGCTGAGCAAGGCCGCGGTCCTTGCGCGCGCCTGCCACGGCTAAGCCTCGGATCGCCGCTGCGCCAAGTTTTTCGCAACGCGGCCAATGATCATGTTGTCATGAGGGGGGATGCGAGCCCGGCTTAGGAAGGGGCTCTCCTCGCGCTGCGATAGAGCGCCTCGGCGCGCTCAAAACATTCGAGCAGGGTCACCGTTATTCGCAGCGTTAAACCCCAAATAATCCGACCCTGGTATTCGATGCCCGGGAAAGTGGCGCTCGAGCCGTCGGCGTATAAGTATCGATAGGGTACGCGGCGATTGGGCTCGCGCAGGGCGCCGAGCGGCACACTGAAGACCTCGGCGACCTCTTGCGGGTTGGAGCGCACGGAGTCGAGCGAGCGCACGATGCCCGCGAACGGCGTGACTGCGACCCCGCTGCGGCTGGTCTCGGCGAATGGCAATCGCCCCAGCACTTCGACCGCATCGCGTTCCAAGCCAATCTCTTCCGCGGTCTCGCGCAAAGCCGTATCTAACAGATCGCTGTCGGCGGGGTCAAACTTTCCGCCCGGGAAAGCGACCTCGCCGCGATGACTGAGCAAATGCTGAGCGCGCCGTGTGTAAAGCACATGTATTACGCCCTCGCGCTCGAAAACGGGCACCAGCACCGCGCCTACTGCTTTGGCGCGTCGGCGCCGGCCTGCGGCTGCGGCCGAGTCCAGGCTGGCGATTAAGCCTCTTGCGCCGGCCTCGTCGCGGACACCCGCATGACGGAAAAAGGCGCGCAATCGCTCAAGCGTGAGCGCAGCTTGCGCGCCGTCGGCTCCCGATTGGTCGCCCATCTTTGATTGCCTGGCCAAAGTGCTTAAGCGAAAACGCCTCCCAGCCGTTCGCCGGCGCTGTGCCGCTCATTTTTGGCCTGGCGCCGGGCAGATAAAATAATCGACCCGCGGAAAACCGCGTTCGGCTCCCGCGCCGTTCGCCGGCCCAAAAACCCGGGCGCATGCTCGGGCAACTTCGCGCAGGTGCGGCAAAGGCGACGCGCGGATCGTAACAACCACTTATCAGCCTACCAGGCCGGCTCGAAGCTTGCGCGGCCGGCGGCGCCAGCTCCCGAGAATCCCTGCGACAGACGATGCGCCATCGACTCTTTTCGCGCCCTCGCCGCTCGGCACGGCGATGACCGGAAGCGCCGCGGGCGCGCAATCAGGCCGGGCGACACAAATCACCAGAATGGCACGTCTCTTGTTCCTTCGCTGTGATGGCGATCGCTGAAGAGAAATCGGCCTCCGTTTTGCTAAAGTGGGTTTATCAATGGCCGCCGCTTATTCAATGCGAGAAAAACTTACAGGGCGAGCTTCATTGGGCAGGCTAGCCCGCACCATGCCGGTCAGTTTGCCTTTGTCGCGGGCCGGCGGCGTTTAGACTGATGGCGCGTAAGCGAAAAAGGGCGGCGCGTTTTTTGCCCAAACTTGCTCTGGTCGTCCGCCTTTTTACGCTGCGGCGCAGCCTGGCCGGCTTGGTGGTGTTGGCGGTTTTTGCCGGCGGGTTTTGGCTGACGCGGCTTTATCAGCAGACCTCGCGGCTTATCGAGCAGCGCAAGCAAGCGCTTAGCTCAACGATTTATTCCGCGCCTCTGGTGCTGTGGCCTGGCGACGACCTTGCGCAGGTGCATTTCTTCTCTCGCCTGCGCCACCTGAGCTACAGCCAAGTCCCCAGCGTGGGGCGGGCCGGGGAATACGGGATTGCGCCCGCTAGGCTCACCATTTTCGTACGCGATTTTCGCCTGGGCGATATCGCCTTTCCTGCGCGTAAAGTGTTGCTTTCCCTTGACGGCACGCAGGTGGCGGCGATCCTCGACCCGTACGGGCAGATGTTGGATCGCCTAGTGCTCGAGCCGGAGGTGATCGGTCGCCTGATGCCCAACGCGCCGGCCGAACGGATCGACGTTCCGCTCGACGAGCTGCCGCCATATCTGGTCAATGGCCTGCTTGCCACGGAAGATCGCTACTTTTACTATCACCCAGGTTTCGACCCAGTACGAATCGTGGAGGCGGCGCTCGCCGATCTGCGCGCCGGTCGAGCGGTCGCCGGCGCGAGCACGATCACCCAGCAGCTCGCGCGCACCTTTATGGGCAACCGCGAGCGCAGTTTCTCGCGCAAGCTGCGCGAATTCGCGACCGCGATCGTGTTGGAGATGCGCCTGTCCAAGAAAGAGATTCTTGCGCGCTACGTCAACGACGTGTACCTGGGCGAGGACCGCGGCAACCCGATCTACGGGATGCCGTCGGCGGCGCGCTATCTATTCAACAAAGATCTGCGCGAGGTGACGCCGGACGAGGCCGCGACATTGATCGGAATGATCCGCGCGCCGATTTTGTACGACCCGCGCCGTCATCCGGAGCGCTGCCGCAGCCGTCGCGACATCGTACTGGCGCAGATGAAGCGCGCCGGCGTGATCGACGCCTCGCTGATGGCGCGCGCCGAGACCTCGCCGGTGAAGCTTGCCCCCGAGCTCAAGAGCCGCTACGCGCCCTATTTCACCGACTACGTGGCCTCGGTCGTAGGCAAGATGCCGCAGCTTGGCGGCAAGCTGGCGGGAGTCAAGGTCTACACGACGCTCGACGTGGAGCTACAGGAGCTGGCTAACGAGAGCGCGCGCGACAATTTAAGCCGCCTCGAGGGCCAGTACCGTCACCTGCGCCGCGCTAAGCCGGAGGACCGCCTGGAGACTTCGATGGTGGCGATTGATGTCAGGAGCGGCGCGATAAAAGCGATGGTTGGCGGGCGCAACTATGCCGTAAGCCAGTTCAACCGCGCGACAATGGCGCGCCGACAGCTCGGCTCCGCCTTCAAACCGATCGTTTACCTGACAGCGCTCGACGCGCACCGCTCGCCGTGGAGCCCACCGATGACGCTCGCCACGATGGTGCCGGACCGGCCGATGTCCTTTCACGGATGGACCCCGGTCAACTATGAACGAACCTACCGCGGCGAGGTGACGGTAGCCGAGGCGTTAGCGCGCTCGCTTAACGCGCCGACGGCTTACGTGGGCGTCGAACTCGGACCGCGGCGAATTATTAACACCGCGCATGAGATGGGTATCGACGAAGAATTGCCCGCGGTCCCGTCGCTGGCGATCGGCGCGGGCGAGGCCACCTTGCTCGAGTTGACCTCGGTCTACCAGGTGTTCGCCGCGGGTGGGCAAGCGCGGGAGCCCTACGCGATCGTCTCGGTAGTCGACGGCGCCGGGCGTCAGGCATACCATCACGCGCCTGCCGAACGCCGGCTGGTCAGCGAGCGCGTCGCCTATCTGATAACCGCCGCGCTTCAAGGCGTGCTTGCTTACGGCACCGGCGCGTCTGCCCGCGCATTGGGTGTGGATTTTCCGGCCGCGGGCAAGACCGGGACGACCAACGATTATGAGGACGCTTATTTTGTCGGTTACACGCCCGAACTGGTATGCGGCGTATGGCTCGGCTTCGACCAGCCGCACAGCATCGGACTCAGCGCCGCCCAGTCTGCGCTCCCGCAATGGGCGTCGTTCATGGCCGAGGCGTGGCCGGCCTCGCACGCCGGCTTCGGCGTACCGGCCGGCATAACCTTCGCTGCGATAGATCCGCAAAGCGGTGACTTGGCGACCCCTGGATGCCCGCGTACGCTGACCTTGCCGTTCCTCGCCGGTACCGCGCCCGTGACCCTCTGTCCGCTTCACGCCGGCCAAGCCGCCGTGGCGCGTCTGCCTTCGCCCGCGGTCTCAGGCGCGAACGCAACCCCGGTAAGCCCCGATGAGGTCAGCGGTCAGGCGGTGGTGCCGGCGCCGCCCGCCGGCATTGTAGCCGCGATTAAGAATTTTTTCGGCTCCCTCTTCGGCCAGTAACCTTGCCCGGCTTTCGCCATCCGGGGCAAGGTTCAAGCCTTTAGGCTCGTCGCGCACCGATGCTCCCGACGATGCTCGCGCCGGCGGTTGCAGTGCTTCATCAGAGCGTCGCCGCCCTTAACCACGAGCACCTGCTGGGGGCGCGGCTACAACATCCTGCGCCCCCAGCAGGTGCTCGCCTATCTCATCCCGCTTCAGTTCCTGCACGGCGCGTGTCCCGTGCGCCATTACAGGCTCCAATCCAAAAGTGCCATCCATCTTCTGCTGAACGAGTACAGACTCTTTACAACAGATCCAATGAGTGTTACCAACGCTTAGCGGCCATATGGTGGTTTTCTATGGTTTGAGCCATGGTGGAAACGTGACCGGACGTTACGCGCAAGAGTTCTTATACGGGCGGGTCTCGAACGGAGATCCGAGGGTTCTCGCACTAAAATCAGCAGCTTTTCTTAAATGATTGCGGAGAAGGAGGATAACATGGAGTTCAAACAGGTTGTCGGGCGTCGCCGCTCAATCCGCTACTACCAGCCGTGGCGGCCCGTGGAGCGAGAGAAGATTCAGAAAATCCTGGAGGCAGCCAGACTGCAATCTCAACACGGCAACGCTTCCGATATCCGCAAAGCAGTAGTTGTGATCAAGGGCGAGACGCCGGAGGATGTACGTAAGGCGCTGGTCGAGGCTCTTTACAGCCAGCCGCAGGCCGAGCAGGCGCCGGTGCACATTGTCTGGACGATAGATATGTCGGGGTGGGAGAAACTACGCGACCGTTTGCTCGAGCTTTTGAAGGTGCGGGCGCTGACTCCCAGCTACGGCTGGAGCGAGCAGTTCGTCGATACGGTCGTAATGCCAACGCCTGACTTTAATGTGCTGGCCGGGGACCGCACGTTTGCCGAGTGGCTGAGCGCGTTTGAGTCCGGCCTCGCCGTGGGTAGCGCCCTGCTCGCGGCGGTCGACGAGGGTCTCGGCACTCAACTGCTGACCGGCAAGCGCGAGGAGATCCGCAAAGTTTTGGGGATGCCCGAGTACGTAACTCCAACGCAGGTCCAGATCGTCGGATACCCGGCTGAGTCGCCGGAGGCCGGCGGACAGCGGCCGCGGCCTGACTTCGAGAGCCTCTACTTCAGCGGCAAGTGGGGTGTCTCGTTCAAGCGCGACCCACGAGTGGTCGAGCAACTGCAGAGCGAGGGAATGATCCAGACGCCGGCTCCGCTACCGTGGCGCGCGCAGGAAGTGCGGGCCTTAGCCGCGACCTTCGGCTTGCCCGAATGAAGCGCCACGGCGCAACGTCCGCGAGCAACCCTCGCGCTTTGGCGCGAGGGTTGCTCGCGGTCTCGAGAGGATTATCGTGACCGACGCGGCTGAAACGACAGCCACAGCGTTCTATGACTTCGAGACGGTGCAACGCTACGCAGCAGGTCTCGAAGAGCTGCCCGAGCAGGAGCGGGCACAACGTCTTGGCCTGCTGCAGGAGTTCAGTGCGATGGTGGGCCGGACGCCGGATGAAATGGTCGACGAGTTGTTCGACAAAGCGACGCATAAGTACCGCAAACGGGGGTTTTACGCCGGGCGGATCCGTGAGTTCTCGACCAAGGCGCCTGGCACCTGGGCGGAGCAGAACTTCCGCGGTAACGTTATCCGCAGCTTCTTCATCGCTAACGGTTACCGGATTCCGCTCGACAAGCCGCCATGGATGTGAGCCCTGCACGATGGTCGCCGTTCTCAGCGGTGGGATCGGCGGGAGGCGGCCCCACACTCGGCTGGCGCAAGCCGTGCGTCCTGACCACTTGACTATCGTGGTCAATAGCGCCGACGACCGGTGGTGCTATGGGCTAAGAGCGTGCCCGGACCTCGATACGACGCCTTACGCACCCTTCGCAGAGCAAGACGATTTACCTGACTGGGGCGTTCGCGGGGACTCATGGCGATGCATAGAGCGGCGGCACACGCTCGGTGAGGAGGCCCGGTTTCAACCGGGGAACCTTGATCTAGCGACCTGTCTGTCGAGCGCGTCGCGGCCTCACCGTGAGTCTGAGCTGACCGCGATGACCGCGACGCTGGCCCAAGCGACGGAACGTCGCAGCGTGTGCTCCCGATGACGGAGGCAGAGGCGGAAACCTGGGTGGTGACGGCGGCCGGCGAAGCTTTGCACTGCCAGGAATCCCTCGTTAGGCGCGGCGCCCGTGAGCGCTTGAAAGCCGTCGAACAGCGCGGAATGAAAGGCGCAAACCCTGGGCCGGCGGAGCTGGAGGCCATAGCGGGCGCCGAACCTGTATTGTTCGCATCAAGCAACCCAATAGCGAGCATCGAGCCTGTCCCTGAGCTTCCAGGGGCGTGCGGCGCCCTCGCCGCCATCGTTGCCCGGTGCGGCATGGACGGGGGCGGACTTGGTCGAGCGAGTGCTCGAATGGGGCAGGCGGGCGCGCAGGTTCGCCTCGTAACGGGTGAGGAGTGACATGCCATGAGCAGTGAAGGATCGATCTGGCGCGCATCGGCCCGAGTCCAGCGATGGCAGCGGGCGCTAGTTGAATGGGTGGGCATCGAACCCTCGCAAGCGGCGCATCGAGTCCAGGCGCTGCTCGGATTCTGCGCCAGCCGGCGGCTGTCGCCCGACGAGATTTTCGAGCGTGCAGCGCGAAGCGATGCCGAGTGCGCCACGCTTGTGGCCGAGGCTAACTTTGCCGGAGTTGGACTGATTGTTCAGAGTTTTCTTATCCACAACGGAGTCAACGTCTACGGAAGGCTCGTCTGTATGCCTCGCACTGCCGCGCAGCTAGCACAGCAAGGCGCCCGCTGGACAGCCCGACGGTGAGCCGGCGGCGACATCTCCTTTGCCTGAAAAGGCTGGCCAGCTCAAACCCAATCATGTCCAAACAAGCTTGACACGAAACGATGGGCGCAGATCAGGCCGGTGATGAATCCGACTGGCGTGAAGTGCTCATCCGCCACGGACATGTCGCCGTAACCTGAGCCAGAGGGCGCGCGTCTTCAAGTCTATTGCGCTTTTCCGTCGCCCGTTTATCCATTCGCCACGGTTATTGACCGGCATTGCCTGCAATGGCCTCCAGCTTCTCAAAAGGCGCTCAAAGCCTTGTGCGATCGCCGTCGTTGGGGCTTTATTGCCCCAGCCTGGGGCATCGATCTCCCAGTCACTATAAGCAACAAGGGCGATTTTACCAGTCTTTGTATGGTCCTTGGTCGGCACGATCAATGCGATCAGTTCGAGGCGAAATACCATAGGAGGAAGAGGGAAACGATGTTGGCCGCAGAGCTAATGTCCGACGAACGCCACGCAGACTGGCAGGACATCGGTACGGATTTTCTCTTACCCGTCCAATACCGCGACCTGGTGAACGGGCGCAACGTTCTTGAAGGAGAGCGAAAACTGCTGTTCGCCGTGCTTGAGGATGCCATTCGCTGCTACGTCAACAACATGAGCTGCCAGAGCCCAAGACGCCGGGCACTGTTCTGCGAGGTTAATGAGTGGATTGAGACCTCCGGTGGCCAAAATCTTTTCGCCTTTGAGAACCTATGCGACGCGCTGGGCATCGATGGTGCTGCCGTGCGCGAACGGCTGCGCGCATCGCGCTTGCGTTCCGCATCGAGGGGATACAAGCACTAATAGCGCCAAAGGCGCCGTCTCCGCATCTCAAAAAGCGCGCGCCCCGGCTAACTCGTGAGGTTACGGCAACAACCAACGGACTCAGGCGCCTGCGCCACTGAGCCTGGACAGTGATCAAAGACCGCCGATGCGAGATCTTCGGCCCATTGGCACGTAAGACGAGCGCAGCGTCTGTGGAGCCCGGCGCTAACCCTTCGAGCTTATTGGATCGATGGGGCGCATGCTCGAGCGGGGCCATTTCGAGGGCCGTTCCTGGCGCGGCTTCCATCGTCATGCGACCATAGCGCGGAGTTGAGCGGCGAGCCGGTGGTGGACGGCAGCGAGTTGGCGGCGATCGCGCTGCCGCTCGCACTTGCCCGTCAGCGCAAGGTAGCATAGGTTATCGTCGGCGCGGTCGGCCAGGTGCGCGGCAGGTGGAAACTGCTGGAGGTCTGGAACGTCTATCCGGCGTGACGCAGGGAGGACGCGACGCGATGACAAGACCAGCGAGCTCTCGACAACTCCCAGCCCCTTCCTCGGTACGCAACCGGGCGGACGAGATCATCGCGCTCACGACGAGCTTTTGCGCGGAGCATCTCGACGATGAGTACGGCGCGCTGTGCGCCAAACTGGTCAGCCGGCTGGCGCGCAAGCGCCCCTCGCCTCTTGGAAGCGGGCAGGTAAGAGTATGGGTGGGAGGCGTGCTCTACGTCATCGGCCAGGTCAATTTTTTGTTTGACCCCGGTCAGCACCCGCATATGAAGTTCGATGAGTTGAGTCGGCTGACCGGCGTTTCCAAAAGCGCGCTCGCCGCCAAGGCGCGGCTCATCATGAACCTTCTGCGAATCACCCCACTTGAGCCCGAATACTGCCGACGAGAGATGCTGGCGCAGAATCCGCTCGCCTGGATGATCGGCGTCAATGGCATCGTGGTCGATGCCCGCACTCTGCCGGTTGAAGTGCAGGCCGAGTTGGTTCGCCGAGGTATTATTCTTGACCTGGGTCGCTAGGACGCCCGCGATGCGCGGATAACTTGTTCGCTCCGGTGGCAAGCAGTCGTAATCGCTGAGGATGCAGATGGCAACGGTGGGGCGGCGAGCGCCGAGCAATGCCTTTGTTGGCGCCTGGCGCATCATCGAAATGGAGCTTTGGGAGCGCAAAGACATTGACGAAGTGGAACCCGCCCACATCCGGTTCAACGCCAACGGAATGGGGAAGTTCCGCTTCCTGGCGGTTCAAGGTGAGATGGACTGCCGGTTCGAGACGCGGGAGGGAAAGCCGTTCGTGGAGTTCACGTGGTCCGGGTTCGACGAGATGGATCAGGTGTGCGGTAGAGGCTGGGCAGCGCTGGAAGCCGGTGGCAGCCTACAGGGACGGCTATTCTTTCACCAGGGCGATGACTCTGGGTTTACGGCTGAACGACAACGGAGTGCCAATCGGGTGCGGCGTCGGAGTGAGTGAGATTTCCACCGCGCGGCTCCGTGATGACGGGGCTTGGAAGGGCGCGGCCGCGATAATTTCTTCCCGCAATTTTCCCACACCGAGACTTAACTTTTTCGAGATTCGGCGAGATGCGATGAAATGTGGCGAGAGGTATGAACCTCTTGACGCAAAGGGGATTTGGCAAACACCTACCGCGATTTGGCGCGATCTTCCTGAGCGCTGCCAGACCGATTCGTCATCCGCAGGTCGTCGGTTCGAATCCGGCGAGTGGCTCCAAAACATCCAGCAGAATCAATGACTTATAACAAATGGCGATCCGCTGGATCGATCTTCTTCATTCTGTGTCACCACTGTGTCACCGTCTAGTCGATCAGCTTCGGACTCGCGCTTTCTTTCCGAGATTCTTGCGCTCGACGCGGCGTGCCCTTTTTGTGACGCTTGCACGCCACGCATCGCGCGTCGTATCACGTGAGGGGGGTGGTTCGTGTGAGGTGTGAACCCCCGTTCATTTTACGAGTCCATCATTGCCGCAGGAGCTATAACGATCGGCTTTTGTGGGACGTTCCTCTCTTTTAGGATCCAAAGAGAAGCCAACTACTATCGTCAGCCTGCGCTAAGCTTCGAGCACGGAAAAGCCCGCGACGTACTCATTGGTCTCAGTCACTTTACGAACGCCTTTCTCCTGCTGATCTTGGCTACGCTCAGCTCCATGGTTTTTGGATTCCCGCTCCCGCTACTCGCTCTCATCGGCACAGCTTGCGCCTTAGCTAACCCCGGGATAATAGCCGGCTGGCTCATCGCGACGTTGATCCTTAATCGCCTCGTACTTCTTGGATGAACTGCTCCACTACAGGACTTTAAGCAACAGGCTGGTAGAGGACACCCGCGAGTGGGGCCGAGAATTTGTCGTTGTGATCGGCGGCATCGTAATCGCGGTGACTTGCGCCCTTGCTCTCTATTTGGCAGCGGCGGGCGTGCACTAACGCTCTAAATCGCGCTCTCCTTCTCGGTCCGGCCCGATTCGCCGGATATTCGACTTAGCGCGGCCAAATGCGGAGGGAACTTTTGCCCCGCCTTTTGCGCTTATACAGGTGGGGGTAAAAAGCAGCGTGAGCTATCTTCTGACTGAGGACGTGCACGACCGCTTGGGCGAGATAGTATTCCATGGCCGTCCCTTCTCTCGATGCTTGGGGTCGACCCACTCGGACCCCGCTCGCACCATCAATGTGAGGGACAGCCACCTCTCCCGGTGGCCCGTCTCCGCCGCGGCCCCATTACCGCATCTATGCCCCCTCAAGGTGCTGCGCGCATAGCGGTGGAGAAGCGGCCGGTGCTCGCCGGCTGAGGCTGCTCAGTCCAGGATCTCGAAAATCGGCGCCATCCGCCTTTGCGAAAATACGATGTGACGCTCCATGGACGCATATGCGGCGTCCGGATCGCCGGCGTTGAGGGCCGTGATCACGTCGGCGTGTTCGCGGATGGCTTCTTCCGTGACCCGCGAGTGGAATAGCAGTCGAAACAGATGCATATGGGTGTGCAGTCGTGCCAGCGTTTCGGCGATCAACTCGCTACCACTGGCAGTGGCGATGCGCGCGTGGAACGCAGCATCCCAAGTGGCGAACTTGCCGTAAGCTAGCCGCGCATCATCGGATGATGGCGCCGCCATGGCGGCGTGAAGCTCCCCCAGCGCCGTGCGGTCCTGCGGCGTGAGGGCGCGCGCCGCCTTGGCCGCGACAACCGGCTCGAGCAGGACACGCAGTTCGAAGATCTGCTCGAAGCGGCGGCGGCTCGGCAGCGGTGCTGCGCTGTAGCCGACCAGGTGGGTCTTGACCACCAGCCCCTCGGCTTCGAGGCGCACCAGGGCGGCGCGGATCGGGGTCTGCGACACCCCGAGGTCCTTCACCAGACCGTCTACGTTGATCCGAGCGCCGGGCGCGATCTTCAATGAAATCAATCGCGTCAGCAGCACCTCGTAGACGTCGTCGCCGACCGAGGCACGGCGCGGTATCTGCGGCTCCGTTTCGGTGCCGACGTCGATAGACTTCTCCAACAAAGCTTTGGGGTACGTCTTCATCGCCGAGCCAGACACGAAATCGCGCTTGACCATATATGAGTGTATTCGTATAGTTAAAAAAGATCAAATCGGATATCAGATTGGATTTGAGGAATGCTGATTGTCAGCCATACGGAGGCCCACGCGACGGGCATGTGCGCTCTGGCCAAGGCCGGTGTGCCCGATAGTCATGCGCGAACCCAGATGGACCTGCTGATCGAGGCCGAACTGTGCGACCGGCCATCCCACGGCCTCCTCCGGCTGCCGCGGATCATTGCGCGCATTGGCAACGGCGTGGCCGATCCCATGACGACCGGGGTGGCTGAGTGGCGCTCGGCGGCGTTCCTGCGGGTCGACGGCCGCGCGGGGCTCGGGCCGGTCGTCGCCGGAGCGGCGCTCGAGGCGGTGCGCATCCGTGCACGAGAGACCGGCATCGCGGTCGCCGCCATCGCCAATAACAACCACCTCGGCATGCTCGCCTGGTATGTGGAGCGGGTGGCGCAAGGCGGCCAAACGGCCATCGCGCTGTCCATCAGTGAGGCACTGGTTCATCCCTGGGGCGGCCGCAGGGCCATGCTCGGCACCAACCCCATTGCCATCGGAGTGCCCGCCCTCCCCCACCCGTTCGTGCTCGACATGGCCACCAGCATCGTGTCGATGGGCAAGATCTACGACCATGCCCATCGCGGAGAGCCGATCCCGGACAATTGGGCGCTCGATGCCACCGGCGAACGCACCACCGACCCCAACGCCGCCAAGCTTGGTGCCCTCGCGCCATTCGGTGGGGCCAAGGGCTACGCGCTCGGCCTCGCGCTTGAGGTGCTGGTGACCAGCCTGACCGGAACGGCCCTGGGCACCGAGGTCACGGGCACCCTCGACTCCGACCGCCCCTGCAACAAGGGCGACGTGTTCGTCGTCATCGATCCCATCTCGGGCGCGGTGACGGCCAGCATCTCGGGCTATCTCGACGCTATCCGCGCCTGCCCGTCGAGCCGGCCCGGCAGCCCGGTCATCGTGCCCGGTGACGGTTCGCGCCAGCGACGGGCCGAGCGCATGGCGGCTGGGATTCCGGTCGCCGACGAGGTGTGGCGCGAGATCTGCGCCCTGACGCAGGCGTCGGAAGCGGCGCCGCTGTCGCAATACGCGGGCGATGGAGCCGCACGCCGTCTAGTTTGACTCGAGGCCCAGTATTTGCCGCAAGGACAGACGATGATCGATGACTTCGGAGTGATGCGGGCGCCGCGCGCGGTCCTGTTCGGCAACGGCCAGCGCCGAAGCCTCGGCCGGGTGGCCCGCCGCATCGGCACGCGCGCCCTCATCTGTACTGATGCACGCTTCGCCGCGGACGCCGAGATGGCGGTGCTTCGTGCCGCGCTGGACGAGCAGGGCGTGACGGCGCTGGTGTTCGACGGCACCGAAGCCGAGCTTCCCCTCGCCGGCATCTCCGCCTGCCTGGAAGTCGCCCGTCCCTTCGCGCCGGGCATGGTGATCGGCGTCGGCGGCGGGAGCTGCCTCGACATGGCGAAGGTCGTGAGCCTGATGCTGAGCCACGACGGCCCCGCCGACGGCTTCTATGGCGAGAACCGCGTGCCGGGGCCGGTGCTTCCGGTGATCGCCATGCCGACCACCGCCGGCACCGGCTCCGAGGTAACGCCGGTTGCGGTGCTCGGCGACTCCAGTCGCGACCTCAAGGTCGGTATCTCCAGCCCCTACCTCATTCCCCATACTGCCATCTGCGATCCCGAGTTGACCGTCACCTGCCCGCCGGCGCTCACCGCCCTCGCCGGCGCCGACGCCACGACCCACGCCATCGAGTCGTTTACGGCGATCCGTCGTGAACCCACGGCGGGCCTTGCCATGGAACGCGTCTTCGTCGGCAAGAACCGGCTGAGCGACGGCCATGCTGTGGCGGCGATGAGGGCGCTGTGGACCTACCTGCCCCGCGCGGTGGCGAACGGCGCCGATCTCGAGGCGCGCACCGAGGTGATGTACGCCGCGATGCTGGCGGGCCTTGCCTTCGGCAGCGCCGGCACGGCCGCTGCCCACGCTATCCAGTATCCGGTGGGCGCCCTAACCCACACCGCGCACGGCCTCGGCGTGGCGGCGCTGATGCCCTATGTCATGGCGTTCAACCGCCCCGCCTGCACCGCGGAATATGCCGCTGTCGCGCGGGCCATGGACATCGTCGGTAATGACCGGGAAGCGCTGGCGGATGCAGCCGTGCGGGCGGTCTCCGACCTGTTCGACACTATCCGGATTCCCAGGACGCTTGCGGAGCTGGGCCTTAAATCCGATCAATTGGACTGGGTGGCGCGCCAATCGCTGCTGGCTTCACGCCTCGTGACCAACAATCCCCGCCTCCTCGATCTGGCCGGCGCGACGTGTATCGTCAACGCTGCCTTCGACGGCGATCGGCCCTGGGCCCACCTGCCTGCAGCAAAGTGAGGTCCATCGTGTCGCTTGCCACTAACGCAGCCAATCGGTCCGACGACCTCGCAGGCGTGCCACCGACCTCTTTTTTATGGGGGCGACATGACGCCCGGCGAAACGGAGCGTACGCATCGACGTGCTCGACCCCGCGAGCGAGTGCGCGCTTGCAAGCGCCGCCGATGCCGGCGTGGAAATGCCCTGGCGGCGGTGATCCCGCAGCGGCCGCCGCCGGCCCAGCGTTCGCGAAGGTAGCGCCGTGCCAGCGCGCCGAGATCCTGCGCAAGTGCTTCGAGCTGATGATACGCGACTCCGAGCAGCTCGCGCGTCTAGATCTCCCTGGAGAATGGCAAGGCGCTGAGCGGCACCCGCGGTGAGGTCGCTTATGCCGCCGAGTTCTTCCGCTGGTTCGCCGAGGAGACGGTGCGTATCAACGGCGAGGTCAGCCAGGCGCCGAGCGGCGCTAACCTCTTCCTGGTGCAGTGCCAGCCGATTTGCATGTCGCTGATGGTGACGCCATGGAATGTTCCCGCGGCCATGGCGGCGCTGCTGCACGAGGCCGGCGTGCCCGACGGCGTCGTCAATGTGATCGCCACCTCGACCGCGGCTGAAGTGGTGGACGCCATGCTGCATGCCGCACGGGTGGGCAAGCTGTCCTTCACCGGCTCCACCCAGGTGGGCCGCATCCTGCTGAAGAGCGCCGCCGACCAGGGCATCAACTGCTTCACGGAGCTCGGCGGCAACGCGCCCTTCATCGTGTCCGACAACGAGACGGATGTTATCGCGCGCCAACGCCCCCGAATACCGCGGCTTCGTCTCCGAACCGGCGGCGCCGTTCGGCGGTGTCAAGCAGAGCGGCCTCGGCCGCGAGGGTGCCCATCACGGGATGCTCGAGTTCATGGAAGCGAAATACATCGCGGCGAGTTGGTGGGCCAACAGGTCTAATATGCCTCGGACAAGGCGGGACTGGAGGGTCCGTACGCCTTGCGGTACCGAACTGAGGGAGCTGAAGTCAGGAGTTCAAATAACCTGGAGGAGATGCTTCAAACGAATGAAATAGGAGCTTTGTTGTCGTCTGGCCATCGATGTGGAGACAGCGATGGCGGGAATTCATGTATAGCTAAACTGTTGCAGGAGAGGGGACCGAAATGAAGAAACTGAGCGCGACGCAGCACGAAGAAAAACCGGACCAATTGCCGATCAATTGCAGTCGTCGAAGCTTCTTGCAAAAAGGCGTGATAACGGGTCTCGCCGTAGGGGGTTCGTTGCTCGGACTGCTTAACAAACCGAGAGTCTGGGCTGCAGCCGCTGATGCCGAGTCGGTTGTGGGCAGCCTGCCGAAAGAACTGCAACAGTACTACGAACTGGTCACTACCACCCCGCTCGGGCCGAGCATATACCGTGATTTCAAACCCAAGAAATCCGCCCCGTGGCTCATTGGATACGCCAGCTCGTTTGGAGGGAACACATGGAGGATTGGGGCGAGAACGCGGCTTCAGAAAACCCTGCTCCCGAAGTACAAAGCGACCGGACTGGTCAAGGATGTCATAACGACAGAGGCGAACCTCGACCTTCCCAAGCAGATCCAGCAAATTCGGCAACTCGTTGACCAGGGGTGCGACGCCATCATGACGATCGGCGCTGCGCACACCGCGCTGGATGCCGCCATCAAATACGCCCACGACCACGGTGTCCTGTTCGTCGCCATCCAGGGCGGTGTTTCGTCGCCCTATGCGCTGCAAGTCAGCGGAAATTACGCGCTGTGCGGCAAGTTGCAGACTCAGGCGCTTGGTAAGCGGATGGGCGGCAAGGGCAACGTGTTGATCGTTCAGGGCATCCCGCAGGCACAGGCGAGCGGCGACTTCCAGAGGGGTCACGAGGCGGGTTTGAAGGAGTTTTCCGGCATCAAGATCATCGGCGCCGTGGCCGGCAGTTGGGTCGACTCGGTGGCCAAGACCGAGGTCTTGAAGTTCCTCGCCACTCATCCGCAGCGGCTGGGCGGTATCGCCACACAGTCCCCGGGCGATATCGGCGCGTTGAGTGCGTTGCAGCAGGCTGGCCGTCCGATTGTGCCGATGACCCCGGGCGGTGAGATGGGCCCGCTTGCGTATTGGCGCGATCACCCCGACTGGATCGATCTAGCTTACCAGGGATGGCCTCCGGGCGACGAAATGGAGGAAGGATGGGAAGTGATGCTGCGCACGCTTGAAGGCCAGGGACCGAAGATCGCGAGCATCCTGATCGGGCCGGGGCCGATCACCCATGCTGACCTTGCCCATCTGCTTCCTCCCGGCACGACCTACACGTCGAATGAATGGGTCGAGCCGCCGTACGAGAAGTGGTTCCCGAGGAAAACCATGGACATGTACTTCGAGCGCCCGGCCGATCCGCTGCAACCGAAAGGATGATCGCGGCTGACGCGCTAGACACTCGGACGAACAACCGTATCGTGAGAGCTGGGGCGTTAGTGGTGCAAGAGGATGATTCAGCCGCGGTGGTCAAGCCGGGCGTCGCTTCGACGCCCGGCATCGACGTGGTGGCCGTCCGCGAGGTCAGCAAGTCCTTTGGAGAGACGCATGCGCTTCGCTCGTGCTCATTCTCGGCACGCGTTGGCGAGGTGCATGCGATCGTCGGCGAAAATGGCAGCGGCAAGAGCACCCTGGCGAAGTTGCTGGCGGGCGTGCTGCGTCCCGACTCGGGGAGCGTCGAGGTAAACGGCAAGCGGCCCGCGAGCCCGCACGCTGCAAGGCAAATGGGTATCGCCGTCGTATTCCAGGAAATCCTGGTCGCCGAGGGTGGCACCGTATTGGACAATCTTTTCCTCGGCGACGATGGTCTGTTCCGCGCAAGGATGTCGCAGCGGCAGAAGCGAGGCCGGGCGCAGGAGCTGCTGAGCGGCCTCGTCGCATCGCCCGTCGACCTCGATGCCACTTTGGACGAGCTGCCGCTGAATACCCGGCAATGGATCGTGATAGCGCGCGCGCTGCTCGGCAATCCGCGAGTTGTCGTCTTCGACGAGTCTACCGCTGCCCTCGATCATCCGAGCGTCGAGCGGTTTTTCGACGTGGTTCGGCATTTGAGGGACTCCGGCGTCTGCGTGCTGATCATCACCCACCGGATCCACGAGCTCACCACGATTTGCGACCGTGCGACCGTTCTGAGCGACGGCGTCGACGTCAGCACGCTGACGGGAGCTGAGATCACGGAGGCGCGACTGCTGGAATTGATGCGCGGTGAGGTGCAACCCGAGACGCACCATCCGCCTCTCCTTGAGCGCCCCTTGCGCGGAACACGCGCTCACGCAGAAGAGGCGCTCGTGGTCTCAGGAGTCAAGCTGACGGCTCAAGCCGCGCCGATTGACCTTACGGTCCGCACCGGCGAGATCGTCGGGTTGGCCGGACTCGAGGGGCACGGACAGGTTGAATTCATTCAGATGGTCACGGGCTTCCGACAACCGGCCGCCGGCCACGTCTACGTCAACCGCAACGGACACCGATACACAATCGACTCGGCTAAGTCCGCGGATCGCGCCGGCATGGCGTACATTCCGGGGGACCGAAACTCGGAAGGGCTGTTTCCGAATCTCTCGGTCTTCGAGAACTTCGGGATCTCTTGTTACAGAGCGACCTCCAGGGCCGGTTTCATTAACGGGCGCAAAGTAAAAAAGATGTTCCTTGAGCAGGTTGATGATCTGTCAATTCGGCTTGGACGCTCCAATGCTCCGATTAACTCTCTCAGTGGAGGTAGTCAGCAGAAGGTGATCATCGGTCGCTCTCTGGCTGCCTCGCCGCTAGTGATCGCGCTGAACGACCCAACCCGCGGCGTTGACATCAGCACCAAGCGTGATCTATACGCCCTGCTGCGCAGCCTGGCGCAAGGCGGCAAGACGATCCTGTTCCTCTCGAACGAGATCGAGGAGTTCGTGGACCTCTGCGACCGGGTCGTGGTCTTCAGGTTGCAGACCGTCTTCAGCACGCTCCCCGCCGAGCAGACCACGAGCGATGCGGTGCTGGCTGCGATGTTCGGATACAATGACTCCGAAGGCTTCGACGGTGTCCGACGCTAAACGGTCTGTCCGGCGGTTCATAAGCGGGCAGCGGTCGCTCTTGACGCCGTCGATTCTTTTCGTCGTCCTCTTGGTCATCGCAGCGCTCCATGGCCCGCACCTGTTCACCTCAGACGGCTTGGCGGGTGCGCTGATCGGAGCTTCTCCGCTGGTCGTCGCGACCATGGCGATCACCCCTATCGCCATTGCCGGACCCGCCGGAGTCGATCTCTCGATCGGCCCGGCGATGACGCTCATCAATATAGAAATTGTGCTAGGGCTCACAAAGATCGGTTTTACGGGGCCGGTGGCTGTCTTTGTCTTCGCGATCGGGCTCGGAGTCTTGTTACAGGCGGCAATGGGGGCGCTGATCGCCGTGCTTCGCGTCAGCACCGTGGTCGTGACGCTCGCCGTTTACCTTGTGCTCGACGGTCTGAACACGGTTATCTTGCCTCACGCGGAAGGCGCGGCGCCTGCCTGGCTGTCGAGTTGGGGTTCCGCTTCCACGATTTTCTCGCCCGTTCTCTACGTCCCGCTCGCCGCGTTTGTCCTATGGGCGCTCATATCACGGACGACGTTCTTCCGAAACATTCGGCTGATGGGGGCGAATGATAAGACCGCGTTCGTGAGCGGAATTCCCCTGATTTCCACGAGGATAGGAGCGCACGTCATCGCTGGCGTGTTCGTCGGCATCGCCAGCCTGATGTACACGGGGCTCATCGGCTCCGCCGACCCAACCGCCGGCGCCTCGTTCACGTTGAGTGCGGTGACGGCACTCGTCATCGGCGGCGCGAGCCTGGGAGGCGGCCACGCTAAGGGCCTCGGCTCCGTCCTTGGAGCCATGGACATTTGGCTCATCTCGTACGTGCTTTCGACGTTCAATTTCGGGCTGAACGCAAGCTACTGGGTGCAGTTCACGACCGGTGCTGTCCTGGTCGTGTCGCTTGTCGCAGGCGGGATACTCACAAACGCTTCCGGTAATCGGCAGTGGCAAGAAAAATGGCTGCTGGGGTGGGGGAAATGACAACGACCCACGAAGGGCAGCTCGGTAGAGCAGGCCGCCTCGATCTGAGAGGAGTGATGACCCAGCACGGCAGCGTCGCGATGGCGGGTGTCGTTCTCGTCGCGCTCATCGCCTTTGGAGCATTCTCCATCGACGGCTTTTGGTCGCTCATCAATCTGCGATCCAATCTCGTGTTCGCGTCGTTCCTGGGCGTCGCAACGATAGGTCAGACGCTCTGCGCGCTGATCGGCGGCCTCGACCTTTCCATCCCGTTCGTGGTGGGCGCCGCGAATGTCGGCTTGGTGAAGCTGCTGAATGAGGGACTCCCTTCGGGCGCTGGGATCGTTGTCGTTCTTGTCCTGGCGGCTGCAATCGGTGCCTTCAACGGCGGGGTGAGCCATCGCTTGCGTGGGCAGTCTCTGGTGGTCACGCTTGGTGTCGGCAACGCCGTCCTGGGGCTCGTCCAGATCCTCGTGAGCAGCGAGGGCGTCTCCGGCATCTCGGGCGGGACGATTGAAGGGAACATCCCTCAGTGGATCGAGAGCCTCTCTTGGTTCAACAACTCGCTCGGTATTGCACCGGCGGTGATCCTGTGGGCGGCGCTCACCGTCCTGACCATTCTGCTGCTGCGACGTACCTGGTTCGGCCGTGCCTTGTACGCGTTGGGAGGCAATCAGACCGCCGCCGAGCGTGTGCTAGTGTCGGGCCCGTGGAGCTGGACCCTTGTGTTCAGCGCCAGTGCCGTCACGGCCGCCGTGACCGGGATTCTCCTGCTCGGCTATTCCGGCAGTGGTTACGCCGGCGTCGGAGATCCCTACCTCTTCACGACGATCGCGGCCGTGCTGATCGGCGGGACGTCGCTCGTGGGAGGCCGCGGCGGTTACGGGCTCAGCGTCCTCGGGGTATTCATCCTGACGGTGCTCCAGACGATTCTGTCCAGCTACAGCCTCTCGTCATCCGCGCAGGAGGCGATCCTCGGCGCGCTCATCATACCGACGGTTGCGCTCTACGCGCGCAGTCCGCATCCGCGTATGCTGATCTAGCTTGTTTCCTGACTGCCCGCTTTTCCATGGGTGTCAACAATGTCACTGCATAATAAACATGAAGTCACGCTGAGGGCAACATCATAGTATTATGCCTGCGGCAGCCGCGACTTGCTTATATACGACAATAGTACTGCTGTGTTATACTACTGTGCCATGAAGATGCAGACCCAGACCTCAGAAAAGCGCGTTGACAGTAAGGGCAATAAGGCAAAGTGCGAAGTCGGAGCGCAGCAAGGAGCACGCGCAAGGTGGTGATTGAGGCAGACTCATGAGGCTGCGGCCTTAGCCGGAGCGCCGCCATCGGCTGGATGCTGTTGCGCGCGCCGGGCAAGAGCAGACCGGTCAGGTAGCCATGCAGCGGCGCCCATACCACACCTCCGCCCCATAAGTGTAGCGCACGCGAGACTTTTCTAATATAGTGCTTATAAACTGGTTGACATTTTGGTGTCTTGATACTACATACGTAATCCGTGCCCGAGCGGGAAGGTTCCGCCCATCCTCTGCCAGGATCGCGGCCGCCGCACGGCAACACCGGTCGATATAAACCGGAGGAGACTGGGGAAATGACAGCCGTCACCAACACCGATCGCTTCTATGGTCTCGTTCCGAAAGGCGCCCAAGTCGAACGCCTCGGAACTGGATTCACGTTCACCGAGGGCCCCGTGTGGAACCACGGCGGCAAGTTTCTCCTCTTCAGCGACATGCCCGGCGATGTTCGCCGACGCTGGGATGCTAAGAACGGCGTGCGCGAGGTGCAGCGACCGTCGAACAAGGGCAACGGCATGACGTACGAGAAGAGCGGCGACTTGCTGATCTGTGAGCATTCGACAAGTTCCGTAGTGAGGCTACGCGCCGGCGACCGCCGAGAGACAGTCGCGTCGCACTTCAACGGAAAGCAGTTGAACAGCCCGAACGACGTCGTCGTCGCATCGGACAACAGCATCTACTTCAGCGATCCGACTTACGGCCGGATGCCTGTATTTGGGGTCGAGCGCAAGCAAGACCTGTCGTTCCAGGGCGTCTACCGAGTACAACCTTCAGGAGAGAGGCTCCAGCTCCTCGTCGATGATTTCGAGCAGCCGAACGGATTATGCTTCTCGCCCGACGAGTCGCTACTTTACATCAACGACAGCCCACGCGCCCATATCCGAGTCTTCAAGGTGGCTGCCGATGGCAGCATCGGCAGCGGTTCGATCTTTTTCGACCACATCGGCTCAGGAGCCATCGAGGAAGGGATTCCCGACGGAATGAAGTGCGATGCACAGGGAAACGTCTATGTGACGGGGCCGGGGGGAATCTGGGTTATCAGTCCACATGCCGAGCTCCTCGGGAGGATCGATGTTCCCGAGAACGTCGGAAACCTCAACTGGGGTAGCGACGACTGGAAGACCCTTTTTATTTGTGCGTCGACATCCCTGTACAGGATTACTCTGCACGTAAGCGGCAACCGACTGCCTTATATGGTCTAGGAGAAAAAAATGGCAAACGAGGAAGCACTGCGGATCAATCGGTCTTCTGCAGCCCTGATCATACAGGATTTGCAGAACGACGTGATCACCGAGGGCGGAGCGTTCGCGGACTCCGGCGCACCGAAACATGCCGCAAGCCAGGGCGTTGTGGCCAACGTTGCGCGACTCGCGAAAGAAGCGCGCGCGCTCGGTGTGCCGGTCATTCACATCCACTACATCGTCGAGCCCGGCGCGAAGGAGCTCAAGCTCAACGCCCCCTTGTTCCAGGGAGTCAAGGAGACCAAGGCTCTCGTGCGGGGAACATGGGGAGCAGCGCCCGCGGCAGGGCTTGAACCCCAAGAAGGTGACTTCGTGATCGAGAAAATGCGCATGAACGGTTTCTTCAACACGAAGCTCGAGAGCGTTCTGCGCGGACTCGGAGTCGAAACCGTCATCATCACCGGTGCGTGGACCAACATGTCGATCGAACACACGGCGCGGCACGCCGCGGACGCCGGGTTCGAGGTGATCGTTGCAAGCGATGGGACATCGACGGTGAACGACGAATGGCAGAACGCCGGTCTCAATTATGCTCTGACGAACGTCGCCCGGACGCCATTGTGCGCCGCGATCGCTTCAGCTCTTCGCGGCTAAGCCACAACTGCCGCTACGGTTCTTGGGCGATGATGAAGATGAGACGGAAGGATGGGCGGAAAGCCGGTCGTCCAGTGTTGCCGCCTCCGCATTAGCCGGACCTGCACGCGCCAATTCCTCGGCCAGCGTGAACCGAAAGCGGCAAAACGGTCCCTTAGCGTATAAAATTACACGAATCTCCCCAGTGCCCTTTTCTCGCTGGCGGAGTTCAACGAACCGCTGCGCAAAAGATTGCGGTTTGGAAAGCAAGGATGAAAAGGATCGCCGCGCGCGGGAGTTTACGAACGGAGCTTGCTGACACTCTCAATCTTACTTCAATGCGTGTTGGGGAAGCGCTGGAACGGATCGCTATTGCCGCCGCGCGGCAGGAATAGGACGGGCGTTACGCTGATCTGGCTCGCGGCAAGCGCAACGGGCAGATCGTCGCCGCCGGCCTGATGGCCATCACGTTGATGCTGGGCTGCGGGATGGTCTGGGTCAGCGCGCAAAGCAGGTTCGTTCCTTACGCGTCGTGGAGGTGTACAAGCTGGGCTATGCACCCGCGCGCGCGCCCTCGGGGCCGCCGTTCGTTTCGCAGCCAGCAGGCCCGCTCGTTTCGCGAGTAGTGAATTAGCTCGTGCGCCATCCTCGGAGAGGGCTCCGGCCGCTGTTTCATGTTGTCCTGCCAGCGGCGTCTAGAACATTTTCTTCAGCAGCTCCACCAACTTTATATCGCCCCGGGCAGGGACCTCCCAATTAACCTGCACGACGCTCACGTCCTGGGCCAGGAGCGCCTCCTTGAAGGTCTCAAGGCCGATATTTATCGCGCGCAGTTCATCACGCAGGATATCCGGCGCCTGTCTTTCGCTTTCGGCCGCGCCTCCGAGGACCATCGCCTCCATTTTTTCAAGCGCGAGCCTAGCGGCTTTTTCCGCCTCGCCGTCAACCGCCATCACCAAATCAGCGCCTGTCGCGCTTTCACTTTCCGAAGTACTCAACCCGGCCTTGCGCAGAGCGAACTTGGCCTTTTCAGTCGCCATCGTGACGACCGCGTTGCGCACGCCTTCGAGCTTGCGCACTTGCTGCGAGATTTGCATCAAGCGCAAGGCGTCCTGGAAGTAATTACGCTTTACCTTAACGGCCAACATGGCCTCCTCCCTTGACAAATCGCGGGAAACTAATCGATACGACACTGCGCGATATGGCGACCTATCTTGACAGCGTCAAATCGCGCGGCCGGTAGCATGATGGCGCAGAATACGCGCATAAAACTCCGCATGATCGCGGGCGGCGCGAGTCCAGCTAAAGCTCCGCGCCGTTTCGCGCCCGCGCGCAATCAATTTTTCTCGAAGCTCCGGCGTCGCCAGGACTTTGACAATCAAATGGGCCAGCGCCTCGTGGTCCGTCGGGTCAACGAGCAGCGCGTTGCTGCCGTCCTCCAGATACTCTGTCATCGGCGGCATCTTGGAAGCGATCACCGGAAGGCCGCAAGCCAGCGCTTCCAAGACTACTAGACCCCAGCCTTCTTTAACCGAGGGGAAGACGAAAACGTCCGCGGCCCGGTACAGGGCCGCCAAGGCATCCTCGGGCACATTTCCAAGCAGACGCACGTCTTCGCCGAGCACCAGGCCGAACCTGGCAAGCTGCTCGAAGAACTGGTCCCGATAATCGGTGTAATCGAATAGCGTCATGCCCCCGGCCAGCAGCCATATCAGCCGTTCTCCGTTGCTTGCCAAACGGATGCGTGCGGCGTTAAATGCGCGAAGCGTGCTGAGCGTATTCTTTCGGGGCTCGATCCCGCCGATGCTCAGCATCGCCCTGCACCCATTTGACCCGAACACCATCCGCGGGGCTCCTTGGTCCGCTTCGCCGCTTCTGAGCGCAAGCCGGCCAATATTGACTCCGTTATGAATCAGGACCGGGTCTACTCCGT
Organism: Deltaproteobacteria bacterium; assembly: GCA_021831785.1. GTDB lineage: Bacteria > Desulfobacterota > Binatia > Binatales > Binataceae > JAJYYI01. The sequence continues at coordinate 152,856 of JAKBMB010000026.1, forward strand.
AGCGCGAACGCAGCTCCTCCTCCCACAATTTGCTCACGACGATTATGTGGTCCGGCTCCACGATGCTACGGAGCTGGCACTCGACGAGCGAAGGCGAGGTGAAATCATCCACGTGATGGACGGTGCGCACGAAGAATTCAACCGCGCCGCGACAGCGCAGCTCGCAGAGCGCATTGGCCGAGATACAATCCTGTGCGTGGTAGAGGTCGAAGCGTAGCTTCGAGGCTGCCAGATGCTCGATGTAGGCCGCGATCCGCGCGCGCACTCTTTCGTCCATTGAGGCGCTTTCTTTGACCGCGTACGGAATCAACGTATGAGGAAGAGTGACCGGCCGAAAAAAGCCTTCTCCGGCGCTAAGCGCGTAGACGTGGACCAGATGCCCGAAAGCAGCGAGTTCCTCGGCGAGGCTCAGGGTGTGAACCACGCCACCTCGCGGCTTGGTAGAGTAAGTGAGCAGTGCGATCCTAAGCGGCTGCATCCGGACGGTCTCCACAAATTCCTTCCACCGGCTGCGCGATCATCTCAGGCTCATTTCCTAATACACATTTAGTCGTCGCCCAAGCTGGGCGCCGGCGCCGGAGAGGCGAAGGCCGCGCCGATGCAAATACCTCGAGAGCTTCGTTCCATGCCGCATGATAGCCCAGCATCCGAAATGCCTCGGAGCCGATAGTGCCGGCATACAAGGAGTTTGCGATAGCACGTTGCACTGCGCGTTATTGTGCGCCTATTTAGATGTCCGCGGACGTGACCTGTTGAGTTTCATAAGATAGCGTCCCGTCGAAACGACCGCCTTCTTGTGACGTTAGACGCTACGCCGATGAATGCCGGCTGCTCGCCAACTGGCTGCCCGTGCCGCAACAATAAGCATATGCCGCGACGATAAGCATGCACCGTGCCAGCCGCGGGCTCGAAAAGTACATCGCGTAAAGAGCGCCCCCGCGAGGACAAACGCTTGCCCGTCGCTAACAGAGTTACAGCCGAGAGGTCCGCAAATGCCGACAACGCGGCGCAGCCCTCAGCATGCTGAGGCCAAGTTGGGGAAATCGGCAGGAGGGGCACACCGCCGGCGCATAGCGTAAGCCGAGCAGCGCGTCGGCGGTCAAACAGGCAGTTGCCCGAAGCCCAGCAATAAATAAATAATCGAGGCGTTCTTTTCCAACAGGTTTTGGTTGTGGCAACGAATTTTTGGTGCTTTACGGTCCGACCGCGATAGAGCCCTTAATTCTTAATGCTCGTTCCGACGGCAAAGCCGTCTCGCCAAAATCGACGCTTTGGCGCCGTCGACGGGCAGAGCGCAACGCGTCGGATTTATCGCCCCGCCCTAGGCGTGTCAGGGGCAAGCAGGGCCTGTTTGAGGGCCAATTTTCTCACGCGAGCGCTCAGCGTGGTGGGTTTTAGGCCCAGCAATCTCGCCGCACCGCGAGCCCCGTAGATTCGACCGTTGCTGTGCTGCAAGGCGGCGAGGATATTGTCGCGTTCCAGCCGCTTCAGTTCTGTGTCGGGGAGCACTGCCGAACTCCTTGGCGAGGCGCCGCCGGAGCCAGTCGGCACAAGGCTTACCGGTTGTACAGCTTCCGGAACATCGAGGCGGAGCGAACCCAACCGCGCACAGATGACCGCCCGGTCCACGACGTTCTGAAGCTCGCGAACGTTCCCGGGCCAGTCGTAGTTTCGCAGTTGCTCGATATGGCGTTCCGTGAACTGCAGATTAGGCCGGTTGAAACGCTCACACGCGGCTTTAAGGAAATATGTCGCCAGCCCCGCAATATCCTCCAGGCGCTCACGCAGGGGAGGAACCTCAATCGGAAAAACGCTAAGCCGATAATATAAGTCGTGGCGGAAGCGCCCGGCGCGGACCTCGCCTTTGAGGTCACGGTTAGTTGCGGCGATAATGCGCACGTTGACCCGCCGCGTCCGGTCTTCGCCGACTGGCTCGAACTCGCCGTCCTGCAGCACCCGAAGCAGCTTCGGCTGCATTTCCATCGGCAGCTCACTGACTTCGTCCAGCAGCAAAGCGCCCCCGTCGGCGAGCTGAAACCGGCCGACCCGGTTAGCTGAAGCGCCGCTGAAAGCTCCCTTCACGTGGCCAAAGAACTCGCTTTCAAAAAGCTCTCGCGGAACGGCAGCGCAGTTTACCTTGACCAGGGGACGGTCTCGCCGCATGCTTCGCTCGTGAATCGCGTGGGCCACCAGTTCTTTGCCAACACCGGATTCGCCCTGAATGAGCACCGCGATGTCGGCCGGCGCAACCATATCAATCTGGTCGAGCACCCGCCGCAAGCCGGGACTATTTCCCAAGATTGCGCGGCGGCCGGAGGCTGCGTTGACCTCCTCTCGCAAGTATGCATTCTCGAGCTCCAGGCGCTCCCGCAGCCTGTGTATCTCCTCGAATGCGCGCGAGTTCGCGATTGCGACCGCCGCTTGATCGGCGAAAATTCGCAGCCAGCCGAACGCTGTGTCGTCGAAATTGGCGCGGCTGAATACGCCCAGCACGCCAAGCCGGTCGCCGCGAAAACTCAGCGCGTGTCCGGCAAAGCTTTGGATTCTCTCGCGCCGCGTCCACTCGGGACGCGCGAACCATTTCGGGTCGTCCGGAACACGCTTAAGCAAAACCGACTCGCCGGTTGCGCCTATCCAGCCGATCTTCGCCTTTCCCAGAGGAAAACGGCAGAAATCACCGTTAAGCCGCGACCAGTCCTCGTTAGAGCCGAGCGAGCGTCCCGCGCTCGCCATCAGGTGCAAACATTGGGTCTGGTCAAGGCAATCAGCCCGCAGCCGACAGCGCTCGCAAATATCTCCCGGACCTAGAAGCCATACGCGCGCCAAGGCTATGCCCGTCTGTTCGGCGAGCCCCTCCACGATGCGCTTAAGGACAACCTCAAGCGAGCGCTCTTGAGCAACAGCCAGAGCCACGGTCTGAAGCGCTTCTGCATGCATAGACGCAGCATAACCGCATCAGAATGATAAAAACAATGAAATGTTGCGAATCTACCAAATTTTGGTTGCGACCTCTCGCCCACTAATGGCCGAAAATATCGACTTCCTTATGCATTTAGCCGAAGTTTCTGAACTGCACCTCTGGCACAGGTTCTGCACAGTGCTGGACCAGGGGGGGCTTGCGGGTAGCGTAAAACCGGAGCCTAGACCTTTCGCCATGCAGCCGACGAGAGCCATCGTATGCGCCGTAGTGACCCACCGGGCGCCTAGGCCGAGCGGTTCTCGCGAGAGGAGCGGTGTGCGAGTGTTTCGCGAGCGGCGCGAGTTGTACTGCTGTTTGGTCAACTGACGAAGGCAGCGGCGACCTCGCGGCTAGCAACTGGCGCAAGATTGGCGAAACCCCTTGGCGATGCTCGCCTCAGCGAGGTAGGGACGCTTAATTTTCGTGCGTGGTTTCAGGACGGACGCATGTCAATCAGCGTCAGGGGATGATGATTTCCAACAAGAATCCGCCACGGCCGACACGGCAAGGCGCGGCGCTGAGGAAAGTTGCAGCCGAATCGTTCAAGGGACGACCGAATCTGATGCCATTACCGTACCGGAGCGTGAGCCTGCAACCCTACGATGGCGCGATGAACGAAGCGGCGATCAACAGGCATTTTCTCGGCCGCGAGGCTTATCGGCGCACGGACTTCGTCGTTCTTCACTCCGGCGCCTGGCAGTGCGCGGTAGCAGCGATAAGACGCGCCGCCAAACAGCCCGTTAACTCGCAAGAGGAACCGCTGTTTTCGCGAATCGTGGCCGTCGAGGTGCTTGCTCTTCCTGACCGCTGCAGGTTCATCCGAGACCCGACTACCGACGTCGCAAACCCTTCTGCTATGGCCGCGCTGGCAGCCCAGCAAGGCGTTGGCCCCGATAGCACGCTGGTGGTCTGGGGCAAGTACGATCACGTTAATTTCATGCACTGCCCCGAGCCGGCGGTGGTTTACGTGGTCGAGGTCGCACCGCCGGAGCCGCCCAAGCTCTTCGCAATGGCGCAAGAGGTTTTGAATTGCGCCGAGATGCCTCCCATTCGCCTGATGCTCGAGCGAATCGATCTGGGCGAGCTTTGCCGCGCGACCGCCGCCACCGCTTACCTGTTCCCGTGCCGGTCGGGGGGGCTCGATGGCCTCGGTCTTCCGGTTTATTTTCTCGACGAACGGCCGCCAAAGCGCGACGATTGGACCCTGGTCGGATGCGAGCGCAGCCGTCAGTTCTACCGGCATTACTACGAAGGGGAGCCGTCGTGCGTGGAGATATGTCCGCGCCGCCTAATGGGCCTGCGCACGAAACCGACCCTCGTGAAGTGCTGCCTACTGGAGTTCGGTATCGAGAGCGACGGCGCGACCGTAACGGTGCCATGGGGCGCCGACCGAGGGATGGTGGAAGACGCGCTGCGCAGGCTGAGCCTGAGAGAGGGCCGTCATGCCTGAAAAAAGAGCTTGGGCCTCCGTCGTTGACGAGGTCTTGAACCATAGGCCACCTAAGCCCCGCAGCGGGGGTTTGACCATGGTGATGGACAACGGTGTGGGAGTGGCGCAAACCGGCGACGTTCTGCAAATTTCGGGTGATTACATCGATCATTGGAAGTGCGGCTTTGGAACCTCGGCGCTGGTTTCCGAGAGCGTGCTGCGCGAGAAGCTCGGCGTGCTGCGCGAACAGGAGGTGCTTACTTATCCCGGCGGCACTCTGCTGGAGGTCGCGCTCCTTCAGCGGCGCTGCAGGCCGTACATCACGCGCGCGCGAGAGCTCGGTTTTACCGCCATCGAAGTCTCGGACGGGACGATCACTCTACCCGCCCATCGGCGGCGCAACATAATCAATTTCACGCTCGATGCGGGGCTTGTCGCGATCACGGAGGTGGGCAAGAAGGACTCCCGCTGGCAGCCAAGTCCCGTCGGGATGGCGGAACAGGCGCTAAGGGATCTCGAATCGGGAGCAAGCTGGGTGATTTTAGAGGGCCGTGAATCCGGACGGGGAGTCGGCATTTACGACGCCAACGGCACGGTGCGCTGCGAGGTCTTGGAGAAATTTTGCGAAGTCATGGACACCCAGATAGCGCGCGTGATCTGGGAGGCGCCGCTTCAGGAGCAGCAGGCGAGCCTCATCGAACGCTTCGGCCCCGACGTAAATCTGGGGAACATTCCCTCCCATGCCGTGCTCGCGCTCGAGGCGCTGCGCGCCGGCTGGAGGTTTGACACCATGCGGGGCAAGGTGGCCGATCTCGTGCGCAGCGGCCGATGGGATTGTAACCGCATCGAAGACTCGCAGCTGAAGTGACGATGGCGAAGGTTGAGCAGCTCCGCCCCGGTCCTCCCGGACACCCGCAGGCGCGAGGCGCGCCCGAGGCGGGCGCCCCGCCAAGCGCCACCTATGCGCTTTCGCCGTTGGACCAGCCTACGCGCGCGTCCTCCGCGCCCGAGCTCGCGGCGGCCTTTGGCCGTGAGCTTGCCGAGCAGCGCGTACTGTTTGACGGGATGAACCTGGTCGACCTGGCGCACACCGTCGAGCTGATGGAAGAAGGCGTGATTCCGTTGGAGGCGGGCGCGGCGTTGCTCGCCGCGCTGCTCGACCTGGTTCGAGGCTCGGCTGACTTTAAGGCCGACCCCGCGTTGGGAGACCTTTATGTCAACCGGCAGGCGTGGCTCAATAGCCGGACTTCGGCCGCCGGCTGGCTTGGCGCGGGACGCGCTCGGCGCGAGTGCACAACCACGGCGTATCATCTTATAGTCCGCGCGCGTCTTTTGACGCTGGCCCAAGCGCTGCTGGACGCGTGCGGGGCGCTGCTTGAACGCGCCGCGAGCTATCGCGACGCGCTTATGACAGATTACACCTATCTTCAACCGGCCCAGCCCACAACCTTCGGCCATTATTTGGTTGGCTTCGCCTACCCGTTGCTGCGCGACCTGGACCGGGTGCGCGCGCTGTTCGGCCGAACCAATTTAAGCCCGGCCGGTTGCGGCGCGACGAGCGGCTCCACGGTTCTACGTGACCGGGAGCGTCTTGCTTCCCTGCTGGGCTTTGACGGGCTTGTGACGCATGCGCGAGACGCGATGTGGCAGGCTGACCTGCCGATCGAGACCGTTGCCGTGGCAACCGCGGCGTGCATCAGTCAGTCCCGCCTGGCCGAGGACCTGCAGGTCTTCGCCACGACGGAGTTTGGGCTGGTCGACCTCGATCAGGCACATTCGCGCACCAGCGCCGTCATGCCGCAAAAGAAAAATCCGTACGCGTTGGCGTACGTGCGCGGCATAGCTAACCAGCTAATCGGGATGCTCGCTTCGACGGCAAGCTCCGCGCGGACGCCGACCGGACAGGTGGACAATCGTTTGTTCGTTTACGGCAACGTGCCGTGGGCCCTCGAGGCGGCAGCCGAGGCCATCGCGCTCATGGCCGGCGTGGTAGAGCGTCTGCGCCTCAACTCCGCGAGGGCGAATAGCTCGCTGGAAAGCGGATTCACGACCGCCACCGACCTCGCTGAAGCCATAATGGGAAAGGGGCGACTCGATTTCGCCCGCGCCCATATGGTCGTGTCTCGGCTGGCGCGCAACCTGGCCGCGCGAGGACTGGGAGCCAGGGATACGACACTGCACGACGTAGAGCAGGCCGCGCGCGACGTTGGCGCGCCGGAAATTGGACTTTCCGAGCAGGCCCTTAAACGAGCCCTTGACGCGCGCGCGGCGATCGCCAGCCGCGTTGCCACCGGCGGGGCGGCTTCCGCAGCGCTTGAGCGGATGGTCGACGAATGTCGCGCGCGGCTGGACCAGCATGCCGTCTGGCGCTCGCGGACGGCCTCAAACCTTCACGCCGCCGAACAGCGGCTGCTCAAACACGCCGGCGAGCGATCGCGGACTCAGCCATGTCCGTCCACTTGATCGATTCGCCGGTCTACGCCGATTCATGGAGCACGGGGGAAGTGCGCGCCATCTTCGACGATGTCTCGCGCACCCGAGATTGGCTCGAGATTTTGGCGGTGTTGGCCGAAACCGAGAGCGCTTTTGGACTGATCCCGGAAGAGGCCTCCCGGCAGATAGCTATAGTCTGCCGCAGCATCGAGCTTGACGCCGCCTTCTTCGAGGAAGTGCGCAGCGGCTTCCAGACGACCGGGCATTCTTTGCTTGGGTTGATCCGCGCCCTTCAACGGCGCTGTCCTGGGGCGTCGGGCGAGTGGCTATGTTACGGCGCGACCGTGCAGGATGTCACGGACACCTGGTTGGCGCGGGCGCTCCGGAGGTTCTGGGCAATTGTCGAGCGCGAGCTGGACGCGACCGAATTCAACGTGGCGCGCTTGGCCAGCGACCATCGCCTGACCGTGATGGCCGGACGCACGCATGGGCAGGCCGGCCTCCCCATCACGTTCGGGTTTAAGGCCGCGGTGTGGGCTGCCGAACTGGGGCGCCACCGCCAGCGCCTCGAAGTACTGTTGCCGAAGCTCAGCGTGGGGCAACTCGCGGGCGGCGTCGGCAGCCTTTCCGCCTTCGGAGCGCGCGCTCTCGAGTTGCGGGAGAGCTTCTGTGCGCGGCTGGGCTTGCGCGCGCCGGAGATTTCGTGGACGACATCGCGCGACACGCTGGCCGATTGCCTGAATCTTATGGCACTGATCGCCGCGAGCGGGGACAAAATCGGCCATGAAATTTACAACCTGCAGCGCACCGAGATCGGCGAAGCGCGGGAAGGACAACCCGCTGCCACCGTAGGCAGCATCACGATGCCTCACAAGCGCAATCCGGAGCTGGCTGAGCACCTCGGCACGCTCGCTCGCCTGGTTCGCCACAATTCCGCTCTACTGGCCGAGAGCCTGGTCCACGACCACGAACGCGACGGCCGGTCCTGGAAGGTCGAATGGGTTGTTTTCCCGGAGAGTTGCTGCGTGCTAGGCAAGCTGCTCGCCGCGCTGCGTGAAATCACCGCCAACCTCGAGATCGACGCCGCCCGAATGCGCGCCAACCTTGACGCGGCCGGCGCCGTAGTTTGCTCGGAAGCGGTGATGCTGGCGTTGGCGGACAAAATAGGCAAACAGAGCGCGCACCAATGTGTCTACGAGATCGCCTCGCACGCGGCGGCGCGAGGCCAAAGCTTTAGAGATGCGGTGCGCAATAACGCCGCGGTTCAGCGCCATCTCGGCGCGGCCGAGATCGATCGCTTGTTTGAGTACGAAAAGCAGACCGGGCAGTGCGCCGCGATGGCTGACCGCGTCGTACGAAAACTCCGGCCCGAAGCGCGGCGCCTTAAGGCCGCCCTTGCCGCCATTCCGCGCGCCGGTCTGATTTCCGAGGCGACGCCGTTGACGGAAGTTCCCGGACTCGCGCGAGCCGCAGGTCTTCGAAGACTATGGCTCAAGCGCGACGACCTGATCGGCTTTGGCTTCGGCGGCAACAAGGTGCGAGGGCTGGACCTTCTCTTGGCTGACGCGGTCCGACAAGGGGCGGACACGCTGGTCACGGGAGCTGGACCGCAGTCGAATCACGTGCGGGCCACGGCGGCGGCCGCGGCCTATGCCGGATTGGGGACGGTAGCCGTGCTCTGGGGCGCGCCGCCATCGCAGGTCGAAGGAAACTATCGATTGACCACGCTGCTCGGGGTTGAAGTGCGTTTCACCGGTTCGGCGGTACGCGCTTCGGTGGACGCCGAGCTCGAATCGACCGCGTCCGAGTTGCGACAGGCGGGGCGGCGGCCCTATGTAATCCCGCGGGCCGGAGCCTGCACGCTGGGAGCGATAGGACAGATGATCGCGGTCGCGGAGTTGGACGAGCAATGCGGCCGGAACGGGCTTACGCCGAAGGTGATTATCCTGGCGGCCGGGTCAGGCACCACGCTTGCAGGCTGGCTGCTCGGCGTGCGTGCCCTGGGTCTCGAATGGCGCGTCGAGGGCGTCACTGTGAGCCGCCCGGCGAGCGAGGTCCAGGCCCAAGCGCTATCGCTGGCGCGTGCGGCCGCCGACCGCTTGGGGGTGGCCGCGCGCTTCTCTTATGAAGACTTCATCGTGCATGACGGCTTTATCGGGCAAGGCTACGGTCTGCCGAGTCGAGAGGCGGCCGAAGCGATACAATTAGCGGCCAAAACCGAAGGTGTCTTTCTCGACCCGGTTTATACGGGCAAGGCGATGGCGGCGCTTCTGGCGCTGGCAGGTCAAGGACGCTACGAAAATGACCAGGACGTGGTCTTTGTCCACACCGGGGGTGGGCCCGCGCTTTTCGTTAGCGGCCAGCATCTCGCATGAACGGCCTACTACCAGCCCGGCCAACCCGCTTTGGCAGCGCATAAGTGACGTCGTTGGCAACCCATATTGTTAGGCCCGGCTTAAGGAGGACAAACACGCGCCTTGGGGCACGGTCTCACAATGAAGAACCCAAGTACCTTGCCGACCGCATCAAGTTTGCCAACGCATTTGCGGTTGAGAAACTTCTCTCCGTGAAGCCGATGCTTGTCGATGTCGATACGGCGCTCAGCGCGGTGCCGGGCATGACTCCGGCCACTATTCTTCACGCCGGACCCCCGATTGAATGGCATCGCATGTGTCCGCCGATGAAGCGGGCGGTAGTCGGAGCCGCGATATTCGAAGGCTTGGCGTCGAGCGAAGGGGAAGCTCAAAGCCTGGTGAACCGCGGCAAGGTGAAGCTCTCGCCGAACCATCACCATGACGCGGTCGGTCCTATGACCGGGGTGATTTCTGCCTCGATGCCGGTCATCGCCACGAAGGACGCGGTATCCGGAAGAACTGCCTACTCCACGTTTAACGAAGGGGCCGGCGCCGTCTTATGGTTCGGCGTGTTCCAGAGGGAAACCCTGGAGCGTCTGCGCTGGATAAAAGACGTGCTCGCTCCGGTGATGAAACAGGTGATTAGAAACACCGGCGGGGTCCCGGTCTGGCCGATCTTGGCGCAGGCAATCCAGATGGGAGATGAATGTCACAACCGCCACGCGGCGGCAACCAATCTTTTTCTCAAGGGCATTGTCGAGCAGCTTTTCACAGGCGATTTCGGCGAGGAGGCCGCGCGCGCGGTCTACCGCTTCATCGCCGGCAACAGCCACTTTTTCCTCAACGTAACCATGACCGGCTGCAAGCTTGCGGCCGGAGCCGCGCATGGGGTGACTAACTCGACAATAGCGACGGCGATGTCTCGCAATGGCACCGATTTCGGGATTCGCGTCAGCGGACTTGGGGATGAATGGTTCACCGCGCCGGCGCCGTATCTGCGCGACGCTTTGTACAATCCGGGTTACGGCCCCGCCGATGGCGCCCCAGATATTGGAGACAGCGCGATTATCGAAACCACGGGGCTGGGCGGCAGCGCGATAGCGGCGGCACCTGCGATGGCCTCTCTCGCGGGCGGCGGGTTCGAGGCCGCACGCGAAATTACTAAGCAGATCGGCATGATCACCGTCGCGAAAAACCCGCAATTTCCCATACCGAGCTTGGACTTCGAGGGCGTCCCCAGCGGCATCGATGTTCGCAAGGTGGTCGAGACGGGAATTCTGCCGAACATCAACAGCGCGGTGATTCATAAAGACCCCGGCGTCGGTCAGATCGGCGTTGGCATCGCGAAGGCGCCCTTCGAGTGCTTCGTCAAGGCCCTTATTAAGTTCGGCGCGCAGGCCGGCTTGTCCGGATAACCGGGTGGTACAAGAGAGCGAACGCGTGGCTCCGATAGCGGTCAGTGCTCTGCGCAAGAATTACTACCAGGATTCCCTGCGGCTGATGCAGATAAGCCGCGCGCTTTACGCCGTGGCAGGGGTGAAGAAGGCCGCCGCAATGATGGCGAGCGAGACCAACCTGAAACTGCTTAAGGCCGAGGGCCTGCTTAACCGGACTTTCGAATCGGTGAGCGCGAATGATTTGGTTATCGCGGTGCAAGCCGATTCCGAACAAACCGCCCAGCAGGCTATAGCGCGCGCCGATGAGCTGTTGGCCGCTTCGAGAACCGAGAATCGAAGGCAGGTCGGCTACAAGAGCCTGGAGGCCGCGCTCGACGCGCTGCCCCAGGCCAATATGGCAATCATCTCGGTCCCAGGTCCCTACGCAAAACTGGAGGCCGCAAAGGCCATTGAACGCGGGCTCCATATATTTCTTTTCAGCGATAACGTGCCGCTGGACGAGGAGATTGAACTTAAGGAGCGAGCGGCGCAGCGCGGACTGCTCGTGATGGGCCCGGGATGCGGCACCGCGCTGCTCAATGGGCGGGGACTTGGCTTCGCAAACCGCGTAAGACGCGGACCCGTCGGCATGGTCTCGGCGGCCGGCACGGGCATGCAGGAGGTCGCCTCTCTGATCCATAACCTCGGATCAGGCATTTCGCACGCGATCGGCGTCGGCGGCAGGGATTTGTCGGAGGAAGTCGGCGGTATCATGACGCTCCAATCAATCCGATGGCTTGCGCGCGACGACGACACCGAAGTTATGGTGCTGGTTTCGAAGCCCCCTTGCGCGGAAGTGGCGAGAAAAATAGTTCACACGCTCGAGGAAAGCCCAAAGCCGGCGGTGCTCTGCCTTCTGGGAAGCGAGCTTAAAGCGTCCTTAGGGTCGCGCGTCCGCACGGCATGGACGCTGGAACAGGCGGCCTGGGAAGCCCTCGGGTCGCTGCGCCAACGCCGCGCCCCGGATTCGGATCGATTTCCCCACGCCAGCCTGAGCAGAAAAGCCGCGCGATGCATCGAGTCGCTCAGCCCGTCGCAACGCTACGTCCGTGGGCTGTTTTCCGGTGGCACGCTTTGCTATGAGGCGCAGGCGGTGCTCCGCCGCTACGTCGCAAAAGTTCACTCCAACGCGCCGCTTCGGCCTCAAGACGCCCTCAAGGACGTTAACCGGAGCAAGGGCCATACTTGCGTTGACCTCGGAGAGGAGGAGTTCACGCGCGGCCGCCCGCATCCGATGATCGATGCCTCACAGAGGTGCGAGAGATTGCTGAGAGAGGCGCGCGATCGCGCAACCGCCGTCATTCTGTTCGACGTAGTGCTCGGGTATGTCGCCGGTCGCGACCCCGCCGGCGACCTTCTGCCGGCTATTCAAGAGGCGCGCCGCTCAGCACGCGAGAAGGGTCGCGCCCTGGCCTTCGTGGCCCACGTGTGCGGCACGCAGGACGATCCGCAGGACCTCAAAACCCAATGCGGCCAGCTCGCCCGCGCCGGCGTTATCGTGCTCCCCACTAACGCTCGCGCGGCGCGGCTGGCCGCTTGGATTGCCACGCGGGGCAAACGCGGCGAGAGTTCGGACGAGTTTCTCACGCAGGTCTCAGCATGAGCGATGTCACCGGCGTGATTTTCAGAGCCGCCGAGACCCCGGTGGACCTGGAGGATTATTTTCGGCTTCGCCGCCAGGTGTTTGTGGAGGAACAGAAAATCTTCGCCGCGACCGATGTCGACGAATTCGATTCCGGTGCCGTCCACCTGATCGCGCTCGAGGAGCTATCGGGGAAGGTCGTGGGCGGGGTTCGCGTTTATCGCAGAGAGGGTGACACGTGGCTAGGGGGGCGGCTCGCGGTCGATTCCGCTTATCGCAGGTCGCAGGTCGGAGCAAAGCTTGTGAAGCTTGCGATAGAGACCGTCAAGGCCGCAGGGTGCAAAGAATTTTTCGCCTATGTGCAGGTTCAGAATGTCGGCTTCTTCGAGCGCCTAGGATGGCGGGTGCGAGGCAGGCCCGTCGTCTATCACGGCCTCAGTCATCAACTGATGGAGGCAAGCCTGTAGCGCGGCTGAGTAGTGGCCATGCAAGAGTTAATAGCGGCTTTGCGATCGTCGCCAAGACTCGCGCAGAAAAGCGAGCTTGAAGTGCTCTGGCAGTTTTTCCCTCGGGTCTGCCGGATCGGCGACGAGCAAGTGCTGCTGGGCGATGACGCTGCTGCCGTCAACAGCGCGGACGGCTTTCTGTTGTTCGCCGCAGAGGGTGTTTATCCGCCTTTGCTCGAAGCGGACCCGTATCTTGCCGGCAGGGCCTCCGTTCTCGCCAATGTCAACGACATTTATGCCATGGGGGGCAGGCCGCTCGCGATCTTAGACGTGATGTTGGCCCAGGGAATGCGAGAGGCAACTGAGATGCTCAGAGGTGTCAACGACAACGCTTTGCGTTACAACGTTCCGGTGATCGGCGGCCATTTCGGAGTTGGCACGCAGGCCGACTCGCTCGCGGTCTTCATAATAGGCAGGGCGAGGCGGCTGCTTTCAAGCTTCAACGCCGCGCCCGGCGATGATCTAGTGGTGGTGTGGAACCCAAGGGGCACCTTTCACGCGCAATTCGGCTTTTGGGATTCCTCAAGCACGCTGACCGGCCCCCAGGCGATTACCCAATTGGAGCTCCTACCGCGGCTTGCCGAGGAGGGGCTTGCCGACAGCGCCAAAGACGTAAGCATGGCCGGGATTATCGGCACTGTGCTGATGCTTTTGGAGGCATCGGCAAGGGGCGCCCGGATTAGCCCGGAAAACATTTCTACTCCTCCTGGGGTCCAACTTGCGGATTGGCTGCTGAGCTTTCTTAGTTATGGCTTTGTGCTCTCGCTGCGGCCGAACCTGACCACCGCGGCACACGGAAGGTTCCGCGACATGGGCATACTCTGCGAACGCATCGGCAACGTGACCGCGGATCACCAAGTAATTTTCATCGACAGCGCGGGCAACAAGCATTTGTTCTGGGATTTAAACGCGCGTCCATTCTCGGGCTTAGCCCGGGAGCGGATCGCAGGAAGTGTGGCCTCCGGGAGAGGCGGTGCAGAGATCGGCTGACACTGCGGGTTGGACCTGTGAACGAACCTGAATGGAGCCCCTCGGCGCGAGTTGGTAGCCACTGCTTGGCAAAGACTTCGAGAAGCGGCCTCAGCAAGGCAGCAACGCCGGACAGCGAGCCGGAGAAGCTCGCAAGCAAGATAATGAAGGTTGCTGTGGTTGCCTTCGGAGGAAATGCTCTGGCGGGAAATGACGGTAGGAGCAGCTATGCCGAGCAAGTGAAAAAGGCCGAACACGTGTGCCTTGGTTTGGTCAAGCTGCTCGAGCTGAATTACGAAGTGATTATTACTCACGGCAACGGCCCACAAGTGGGGAATCTGCTCATTCAGCAGGAGCTTTCGGCTGACCAGGTCCCCCCGATGCCTCTCGATGTCTGTGTCGCGATGACCCAGGGACAGATGGGCTACATGATCGTGCAGACCCTCGGAAACATGTTTCGCGCGAGAAATGTTACGAGGCCGGTGGCCGCGCTTATGACCCGGATGGTTGTCGCCAGAGACGATCCCGCTTTCGGCGATCCCGTGAAGTTCATCGGTCCATTTTTTTCTGCAGACGAATCTCGGGTCTTAGAAAACGAGCGCCACTGGGAAATGAGAAGAGATTCCACCCGGGGCTGGCGCCGCGTCGTGCCCTCGCCAGGACCCGCCGACATCGTCGAGAAGAACGAGATCGCGGCCCTGCTGAAACGCGGCTGCGTCGTCGTTGCGTGCGGCGGTGGAGGCATACCTGTGGTGCGCGACGCGAGCGGACGCCTGACGGGCGTGGCGGCGGTGATCGACAAGGATTTCGCCGCCGAGCGGCTCGCGAGCCTTATCGGCGCGGAGCTCTTGATCCTGGTCACGCCGGTAAACCAGGTAGCGATCTTTTATGGGACTCCGAAGCAGCGCAACCTTAAGCGCCTGACAAGCGAACAAGCTCGCCGCTATCATGCGCAAAACCATTTTCCGGCCGGGAGCATGGGACCCAAGATAGCAGCGGCCGTCGAGTTTCTGGCAAATGGCGGCCGTCGAGCCATCATCACCTCGCCGGACCATATAGCGGCGTCCTTGGAAGGAGAGGCAGGAACCGAAATAGTGCCGTGAATCGCTCAATCATTTCTCATTGCCGCACAACGCGGATGCTACGAGGCAAAGCTGGGCTAGCCGCGGCGATGCGCTGAGAGCAAACTTTGGTTCTCGTTGGCGCGGATCGTCGGTAGCCGGGCATAGGGCGTTCTTTATTGGCTGGGAGAACGGTCATAGGTTATACAGCCGTTAGGGAGGAACAGGGCAATGGCGAAGCGAGTGAAGGTGCAGCCTGCGCAGAAGGGAGAGGCGATAGTTGATTACGAGGAGAAGGTATTTCCCGAGTATGAGGCGAAGCCCGGGGAGCGGGCATTGTTTTTGATTCACACGGTGCCGTATGAGGGTTCGGTGGGCGCGGTGAATCTGCTCACGGCGATGCGCACCAAGCGCAAGGGCTATGACGTGAGCATTATTTTCTATGGGCCGGGCTCGTCGATCCCGGTTTACCGGGGATGGCCGAAGATCGGAGAGGATGGATACGGCATCGGCATCCAGGGACTGCCCAACCTCGTGGAGCGGTTAATCGCCCAGGGAGTAAAGATTTACGCCTGTCGATTTTCGGCTTCCGCGTTGCAAGGGCATCGCGAGGACGACTTTATCGCCGGAGTCAAGCTCATCCATCCCACCGACATCTTGGACCTCGTCATCGAGCATCATCGGGCTGGGGCCCTGATCTTCAACACCTGGACGGTCTAGACGCACTCTTGTAAGGCGCGCCCGACCGCGGCGCGAAGAATAACTATGGACCCAATAGCTCTAAAAGTGGAACTGCAGAAGGGGGAACACCCATGAAGGTCAAGAGGAAGGTCTTCGACGCTCACAGTCATATCGGAGGCCTGGTCGCGTACAAGTTCTACGATCTGAAAGAGCCCGTAAAGCCAACTGTAATTGAGTACGCCTCCGCCAAGGAATACCTCCAACACCTGGACGAGTACGGCGTTGACCGGGCTCTAGTCATATCGAACTACGGCGTGCCGGATTCGGCGCAGCCCTTTACGCTCAACCCGCTCGTGCTCGACAGCGTACACAAAGCCGATCGCCTGGTCGGCGCGATATGGGTCTCGGCCCTAGCCAAGGACAAAGAACGCACCGCGGAGGCGCTCAAGCACGCGAAGGAAGAAGGAGTAGTCGCGCTTAAGGCGACTTGTCTTCTTGGCGGAACCTACAAGCCGGCCGATTGGGACGACAGCGCGCGGGAAATTTGGGAGAGCATAGTTAACGCCGCCCAGGCGCATGACCTAGTCCTTCACTTGCACACAAGCCCCGGCGGCGGCTCGGACATCGGCAACGTGTTCGAGTTTATCAAGGATTACGGCAAGCGAATCAAGGTTCACATCGTCCACATGGGCGGCGGCGTGAGCGGCCATATCCGGTTGGTTCCCAGATTCATCGAGTTGGTGCGCGACGGCTACAAGGTTTACACCGACACCACCTGGGCGGTGGGGTTCGGCTCGCGGTGGCTGCTGCATGAAATTGAGCGCACCGGCGTTGGGACCGATAATGT
Source organism: Deltaproteobacteria bacterium (assembly GCA_021831785.1). Taxonomy (GTDB): domain Bacteria; phylum Desulfobacterota; class Binatia; order Binatales; family Binataceae; genus JAJYYI01. The sequence goes on from JAKBMB010000026.1 coordinate 169,113, forward strand.
ACTTTTCGCCTCCGACACACCATGGAGCGATTTTCCCTCGGAGTACTGGAAGGTCGAAGGGGCAAAGATTTCCGAGGAATTAAAGAACAAGATTTTCTGGGAGAACGGTCATAGGTTATACAGCCGTTAGGGAGGAACAGGGCAATGGCGAAGCGAGTGAAGGTGCAGCCTGCGCAGAAGGGAGAGGCGATAGTTGATTACGAGGAGAAGGTATTTCCCGAGTATGAGGCGAAGCCCGGGGAGCGGGCATTGTTTTTGATTCACACGGTGCCGTATGAGGGTTCGGTGGGCGCGGTGAATCTGCTCACGGCGATGCGCACCAAGCGCAAGGGCTATGACGTGAGCATTATTTTCTATGGGCCGGGCTCGTCGATCCCGGTTTACCGGGGATGGCCGAAGATCGGAGAGGATGGATACGGCATCGGCATCCAGGGACTGCCCAACCTCGTGGAGCGGTTAATCGCCCAGGGAGTAAAGATTTACGCCTGTCGATTTTCGGCTTCCGCGTTGCAAGGGCATCGCGAGGACGACTTTATCGCCGGAGTCAAGCTCATCCATCCCACCGACATCTTGGACCTCGTCATCGAGCATCATCGGGCTGGGGCCCTGATCTTCAACACCTGGACGGTCTAGACGCACTCTTGTAAGGCGCGCCCGACCGCGGCGCGAAGAATAACTATGGACCCAATAGCTCTAAAAGTGGAACTGCAAAGCTTCGGCCTGAAGATTAGGGAGCTGGCAGGGGTTAGGCGCGGAGGAGCGGGACCCGCCGGAGGCATTTATCTAAGGATCTTGCCCGACACTGAGGGCAATATTCCCGTCGTCGGCGACTTCGTTGATTCCTCGCCCTATAGTCTCGGTCAGATCAACGGCGAAAACTGGGTGTGCAAAGATGGGGTCGCCTTGGCGCAGGTCGAGCTGATGGGCCTGGCGAAGTTTTATTCCCATGCCACCTCGAGCGGGGCGCCGATGAACCGGATCGGCCTGCTTCATTGCCCGACGACGTTCGCGACGACCTTGCTGCAGACCTGCATTTTTTGGGAGGACTGGCGGCGATGCAAGTTCTGCGGCATCGAGTTGACCCTCAAAGACCGGAGCACCGTGGGATTTAAAGACGCTAAAAGCCTGGTGGAGACGATCTCGCTCGCCAGAGAGCTGGACGGCATCACCAACGTAGTGTTCACCAGCGGCGTTGCTAAAGACGAGGAGCGCGCGCTGCGAAAATACGCCGAGACGTGCGCCGCGGTGAAAGCGGCGACCGGGTTGCCGATCCAACTCCAGATAGTGCCGCCGGAAGACCTGCGTTGGCTGTCAAGGCTGAACGACTCGGGCGTCGACGCATTAGGAGTTCATATCGAGACCTTCGATTCCGATGTATTTACCAGTGTCACCCCGGGCAAGGCGAGAATCGGGTTCGACAAATACTTGGAGACCTGGGAGCGGGCGGTGAACGTCTTCGGCAAGTGGCAGGTGAGCACCTACGTGCTGGTGGGCATCGGGGAAAGGCCGGGGACAATCCTGGATGGAGCAAAAATCTGCGCGGAAATCGGAGTTTACCCGTTCATCGTCCCGTTTCGTCCGATCATCGGCACGCCGATGGAGACCGTCAAACCGCCGGCTCCCAGGGAGATGGCGGCTCTCTATTTCGAGGCGGCCAAGATTCTCGGGAAATACGCCGGTCGGTCGAAGAGCAGCCGAGCGGGATGTGTGAGCTGCGGCGAGTGCTCCGCGCTGCCGGATTTCGAGCGGACTTTGAGCGCGTGCGGCTCTGCCGCACGCCCGTGAATGCGCGGCCGTCCGCCCGGGTCCCCAGATACTGGAGCGAGCGCGCGCAGGAGCAAGGAGATGACCAGAGATAACCTCCGCATTGTCATCGTGGGTGGGGGCGCCGGCGGGATTTCGGCCGCCTCTACGGCGAAGGCGATTGCCCCGCAGGCATCGGTTACTCTTTTTTCCGAGTTCGAGGATGTCGCTTACAGTCCCTGCGGCATTCCGTTCGTTCACGGCAAGGAGATCCCGAGCTTTCAGAACCTGTTCCTTCAGCAGCGCGAGCACTACGAACGGATAGGGATCGGCCTCAGGCTGGAGACCGCCGTGGCCAAGCTTCATCTCAAGAACCACACGGTAACCTCCGCGGCGGACGAGACGACCGAGTGGGACAGGCTGGTGGTGGCCACCGGCTTCGAGTACGAAAGCCCGGGGGTCCCGGGCGAGACCCTCGCCGGCCTGCATTACGTCAAAAATATCCGGCGGGCGATGGAGTTCGACAAGCTTCTCGATCTCGTGAAGCGCGTGGTCGTCGCCCAGGCAACGCCGCTGGGAATCGAAATGGCAGGCAACCTCGCCCATCGCGGGCTTGAAGTCCATCTGGTGGACGAAGGAGCCTGGATTCTCTCCGAGATTGCCGATCCGGACATCGCGCAGCCGGTTCAGAAATCGCTGGAGGAATTGGGAGTCACGATTCACCTTGGCGCCAAAGTGTTGGCGTTTGCCGGTTCGGACGGCAAGCTGCAAGCGGCAAGCACGACCGCGGGAGAGTTGCCCTGCGAGGTCGCGATTATCGCCACCCACAAGCGGCCCAACAACCTCCTGGCGGCCGAAGCGGGACTGAAGATAGGCTCGACAGGCGGCGTGCTGGTCGATGACCACATGCGGACCTCCGCGCAGGGTGTTTACGCGGCCGGCGACTGCGCGGAGATCGTCCATGGCGGCACCGAGCTCCCCATTCAAGGGCTCTCGGGGAGTCATGCCTACGCGCAAGGCCGGGTCGCGGGCGCGAACGCCGCCGGTGAAGACCGCGCCTACGACCCGGTGTACGTGCCATGGGGAATGGTTGGGGGAAAGGTCCAGGTCGGCGGCGTCTCGATGGGTGAAACGCTGCACAAGGCACTTGGAATACCGCACGTCGTCGCCGTCGCGGAAGGGATATCCCGAGCGCGCTATTATCCGGGCGTAACCAAGATTCGCGTCAAACTGATCTGCGACCCCGGCTCCCTGCGAGTCATGGGCGCGCAGTTGGTTGGCGGCGAGGGCATCAAGGAGAGAGCCGACTTTCTTGCTTTCACGATCAAGCGCGGGGCGACCCTGGACGACTTCGCGTGGATGGAGAATGTTTACTCGCCTCCGATTGGCGCCTTAATGGAGCCGATCGCTGTAGCCGCACAGGCCGGCTTGGCGAAGTTCAGGAGCCAGGGCTGAATACGGAATTAGAGCACCTGTCGGCCGGCCTCGCCGCAAAATGGCCGGCCGGTCCTCGGCTGGACAAGCCGCCAATTGCGCGAGCTGGCTCGGCGCGAGTGATACTTCACTCGCGCGGTCGATACGGCTGATAAAGATGTCTGCAAAAATCTCTCTAGCGCAGCGATTTCGAAAAGCGGCGGAAAGATGTCTGCTGGACTCGGTTGTGGATGAAATGGTCGCGCTGTACCCGGATTGCTGCGCAAAACCTTACCGTAAGGAGAAACTCTATCTAGCACTGGTAAGGCGCGCCTTCGTATCTGCGTACCTCAATGTGCCCTGGAAGCTGCGCCGCAAACTTATTCTTTTAGCGTCTTACCCGGACGGAAAGCGACCCGGCTGGGGGCGGCGAAGTTAGCACCCGTCGGCCTTAGTCCGCCAGAGTGAACTCGCTCCGTTCGGGATGCCGATCATAAGCAAATGGTGATGCGCCGGCGGCTGACGCGCGAGAAGCTGCTGGCGTCTTTTGCGAATCTGGGATGCTGCATGAAGGGGATGGAAGCTTGCGCAAGCGCGCGCTACTGGGGCCGGGAGCTCCGGAAGCTGAGGCACGAAGTGCGGCTGATCAACCCCAAATTCGCCAACACGTACGTCAAGAGCAGCCAGTCCGATCCTAACGATACCGAGACGCTCTGCGAGGCGGTGCGATGGCCTTCGATGCGGTTTGTCTCCGCTCAAGGTGGGGCGAAGTTGCGTTTTTTTGCGCCGTTGGGTTCGGGGCACTTACCCCCGGATTTCCCGGTTACCACTCTTGTTCCGGTCAATGCCGGCCATACCCGCACGCCTTCAGTTACCGGAGATTTGCCGGAAATTGCGAAAAATTTAAGGCTGCACGCAGATTCAGAAAAAAAGGACGGAAACTAGCGGGTTTTTGGCGGAGAGGGGGGGATTTGAACCCCCGGTGCCACGAGGGCACACGTGATTTCGAGTCACGCCGGTTAAACCAGACTCCCGAACCTCTCCGCTGATAGGAAGAGAATTTCTTTTCCGTCGCCGCCGGTCAAGACTCGCCCTGCGGGGGACGGCGCCGTCAGACCCGCGTTAGCCCGGATTTCCGTATATGGGCCCAGCCCCTGCGCAAAGGGTCTTGAGCGTGATGACGTGATACCGGTTGCATTCGTATATCCGGCCGCTGGAAATGGGGCGTTAGTAATTGCTCCAGGCCCTGATGGATCTGCGCGCGCCTTCATCTTCTCGTTTTCACGGCCTCTAAAAGGGCCTTGGAAATCCGCGGATTTGGAAGACGCCGGTCTGACCGGTTTGCCATCAACATTAGCAAGACCACCTTCGCAACCCTGAGCAAGTAAATGCGTCCCCGGTTACCGTCTCCCGCAGCCGCGCCGGCTTCTCACTTCATCCCGAAAGCCGGCGCGGCTGCGGCCGGGATGAGCCGCGCAGCGCGCAGCCGCTGCAAAGGGTGTAACGGAGCCCGGCGACGACACGCCCTTGCGGGCGGAGCGCTGAGCTACCGCCACTCTGTGGGGCTAAAGCCTGGCGCGGCTGGCCTGTCGTGCGCCGGGGATCGCCGGCGGCCGGTGGGCGTTTGATAAGGCATGCTCGCTACTACTGGTTTTTGCCGGCGGAAAGTCATCTCACCCGACGGCTCTTTGGGGCCATGCTGCCGAGGATTGCAACGCCGTCGGCGCCAGCGGGATAACCGGCGAAGGTGCAGCTTCCAAATCGGGCGACGCGCAGACGGGGAACGCAGCGGTGTCTCTGGAAATCGGCTGCGGGCAAGCGGCATCGAGTTCTCAGCCCGCTGCAACGATAGAACTGACCGCTTTGCCGGCAGACCGCAGCCTCCGCGACGACAAAAGCTTCCAAAACTTGCCCTACGGAACAGATTTGTCCTAATAGATGTGCTGGCCGGAAGGGCCAAAACGGAAATTCCGGTTTACGGCGTTCCGGCTTATCGGCCCGAAGAGAAAGACGCGCTGCTGCGTGCTGCGATCAGCACCCTGGTTTTTGCAGACGCTCGCGAAGAACACGGATCGGTAGCGGCAGAGATTTGTCGCTAAGCGTGGAGATAGTGATGACCCGAGTGAGGGGCGTTTTCTGTTTAGTGGCGTCCTTGTTGACTGGATGCGCCGGGGTCACCGCGCATCAGCTCAATCCCGGGATGACGGATACGGTAGGACCGGCGGGGCTGCGGTATTATATGCCGGCGCCGTACCTGCTGGTTGCCGAGTTGCCGCCCGTCGGGGTTAGCGGCCAATCCCCGGAAGCTCCTATGCAGAATCCGCCTAACGTGACGCTTCCCCAACCGGAGCCCCCTCCGGGGGTTGTTTCCAATCCGAGCCCGAAAGGCAGCCTACGCGCGAAACGTAGGTCGTCACCCGGCGGCTCTTCCGCAAACCCTCCCGACGGGAGCGGAAACGCCACCGTGAGCGGCCCGGGTCCATCCTCCTCAACCTCGGTTACGAGCTTTGCAGCGAGCACTCCACAATACGTAATAAAACTGGTCTATTTGCCGGACCTAAGTCGCCCGATGGCGTTGACAGAGAGCACAGGCTTGCTCGGAACCTACGGGATGAAGCCCGCTTTGCAGAATGGGTGGATGCTTACCTCGCTCGACGCCTCAGGCAATAGCGGAGTGCCGGAAACGCTGGCTTCGCTCGCCTCCATCCTCGGAGCAACTGTAGGCGCGCCGTCGAAGCCCGGCGGCCCGCCACCGCCAACTGCCAGGGATCTCAGGGGCTTCTTCGCGCCCGGGCGCTTCATCCTGCGGCCGGGCTTGTACAAATTCGCGTATGACCCACGAGGACAACTCATAGGCCTTCAGGCCCTCACATACTTCACGGGACTTGGCGCTATATCCACGAGCGCCCCAACGGGCCTGTTAAGCGCCGGAGCGCCCGCCTCGACATCTATGAAAACTCATTAAAGTATAGGAAGAGTAGGAATGCCATTACTGCCGATCGACGACCCCGAGGGCGTTCTGCTTCAGGTGCCGTTTGTTTCGGAGCAACCGTACGCCGAACTTTGCTGGGCTGCCTGTTGCGAAATGATCTTCAGGAGCTACGGCAGGAACAATGTCACGTTATGCCGGATGGCATCGGAAGCATCGGGATTAAACTGCTGTCCCGACCCTTCCAGCAAGGCATGCGACCAGCCCCACTGGCCGGACGACATACTCCGCAATCACGGCTTTAGCTTTCTGCGCTCAACAAGCGCGCTGACCCTGGCCAACATACTGTACGAAATCAATTGCAAGCGGCCGGTAATGGCGGTGCTCGAATGGCTCGGCGCCGACGGGTCGGATGAGGGCAGGCACATAATAGTGGTCGGCGGGTATTACCCTAACTGCGACTTGCTAGTGAACGATCCGCTCAAGGGCCAAGCAAGGCTTGGCTACGATTACCTGAATGCCGCCTACAACCTCGGGCGGTGGGCGGAATCCTATTACAATTTGACGCCCTTCAATGACACATTCTAATAACCTTTCCGAAACCGCGCGTTCCGCGATCACGCAGCAGCTTGAGGCCCGACCAACCTTGGCTGGGCAATCTGCGCGAAGCGCAGGCAAAAAGATCGAAATTGCGGAAAGTCTTCCGGTCTGGACGCTATCGGCTGATCTCGGCGAGGCGCAGGAAGACGACCTTGACCGGGTAGCGGTCTCGGCCGGCCAGTGGCATCTCCAGATCCACCACGACGACTCGCCTGAGGAATTCGTCATTGCTGTAAACGACGGCACAGGTGACGAGACTTGGCGCGTACGCGCGACTTTTTCCTCTCCATTGGCCAAGCAAATCGACGAGGCGCTTAAGTCGATAGACCACCGCGCCATCTCCAAGCTGCGTCTGCTGGTCGTGCCGTCGCGCCAAATTTACGCGCTGTGGTTCAAAAAAGACGGCGTGAGTTACGTTTTGGTCGCTTACATGCCCAACCGCCACGAACGTCACTTACGATATAAGCATCACTATGGCGGGAAAGACTTCCTGACCGCGTTGAAACAGACCGAGCGCATCAAGGGTCTGCCGGCGCCGCCCGTCGAGCGGAGTCGGCAGAACGACCGGGTGCGAAAACGCTTAAGAGATTGGGCTCCGAAATGCTTAACGGATTGCGTTTTAAAACGCCTAACAGAACGCCGTGAGAACCTGCGATGGGGCCTGCTGACATTGGGCACCGTTGCCGCGCTGGGGCTGTGTGCCTGTTGGGTTGCGCATACCGGGCCGGCGAGGCCACCGCCAACGGGATCCGTATCGGTTGACCTAACGACAAAGTGGCTGGTGGTGGAAGCGGTGATTGTGGTCGCCTGGGTCTTTGTGGGTTGCTTCGCCTACCGGCGCCCCGACGGCATCTTTATCGACGATCGCTATCGGATCAGTCTTTCGCGCTTCCAGTGGGTGGTGTGGGCTGCGCTTTTGTTTGGTGCGTACTTCACCGAATCGGTATGGAATATCTCGCACGGCTATTCGATTCCGCGCTTACAGCCCGACCTGCTCAAGCTCATGGGGATCGTGGTAACCGCGCCGGTGATCAGTAACGTGATAGTCGACCACAAAAAGAGTGATAGCTCCAGGTCCTCTTCGGCTCCCGGCGCGAGGCCAACATTCCCGACCCTGCCCACCCCTGCTCCCGCGGCGGGCCTGCCAGCACAAATCGGCAGCATCGATCGTAACGTGACGCCGTCTGAAGCGAGCTGGGCCGACCTCTATCTCGGTGAGGAGGTCGCGAACCGAAACGTGGTTGATGTCAGTCGCCTGCAAAAGCTGATAATCACGCTCCTTCTTGTGATTACTTACTGCGAGATGCTGTGGGAGCAGCTCGGGCACGTTGTGGTCGCTGCGGCGGCGAAATCGACGCCATCGGTTGGTGCAGCCATGCCGAGCGTTGACACCGGCTTCCTGTGGCTGCTCGGGATTAGTTACGGAGCTTATCTTGCCTACAAGGCAACCCCGAAAACGCCTTCGAGCTAGCCGTTGGCAGCATCGTTTTCCATCGACACAAGATGGACGTGACGTGGAACGAAGCCGCAGCTCGGTCCGCAGCCGCCAGAGCCGTTGATAGCGATGCTTATCATCTATGGCTCGCCGAAGGCCCTTGGGGCCTATTGATGATTACAAAATATTGAGACCGCGCGGCGTTGTGGCGGCTGGCCTTGTGATCGCTGCGCGGACGTGATCCACCAGGGTAAAGGCCAATCGGAGAGGTAAAGTGACAGCGATGAAGTTTGGTGTAGCTATTTTCCCCACACACTATACCATTCGCCCGGCGGAGGTTGCCCGCGCCGCCGAGGAACGAGGCTTCGAATCGCTGTTTTTTCCCCGTTACGGTGGCCTAACGGCCAAACCTGCGCGGGTGGAGGACGAAGATCCTTGAGCACCGCGGCGCTGGCTTAAGCATGGCGAATAAGGAGGCTGCGTATACATTGCGGGTCGATGCCATCCTTTGGGTTCAAGCGGCCGAATTCTTCCTCAAGCAGGCTTAGGCAGCTTGTAACGAAGTCAGCGCTTCTTTGCAGCGCTTGGGGTGCAAGCCGTGCACGCAACAGAGCGTCGATTTGCTCGCGGAAAGTGCCTTTGAGCCGTCCTGGCCCCTGGCCGTTCGCCACCATCACCGCCCGCGCTCGAACCAGTTCGGTGGCGTTGAAGGCGCGTGCTTGAGCCTTCTCGCCCATCCCATGGCGCACCAGCGCGGTCGATAGAATCTGACTGAGCCGAATTTCGCGCCCGGCCACCTGAACGCGAAACCCCGCCGATGCGACGTCCAGTTCGGTAACCGCGCGCAAAAGCGCCGGCATCGCCTCGATCTGATCCAGCACGCGATAGCCTATATGCAGATCGCGCATCCGGCGAAACGCTCTCCAGGTAATGGCGCCCTTTTCGTCGAGCCCGCCGTAAAACTCGGGCAAGCGATGTAAAAAGCCGCTCAACGCTTCGCGATAGGGCGAATCGAGATACGAAACGTCGCGCCCCTCTTTGCTGCTCAAGCCGAGGCTGCCCAGCAGCCGCTCGGCCCGGCTGCGCAGGTCTATCGTGAGGCTTACGCCCAGTCTAAACAGGAGCTTCTGATGGGTGTCGCGCAGATATTCGACAGCAGTCCTAAGATCGCCGCCCGCCAGATGCTCTAGGGCGACGTTCAAATAGTCGTGGGCCAACCGAATGGCCTTCTGCACCGCCTCAAGGTCGCCGAAGTCAACCGCGCGCGCAGCCAGCACCTGGTTGGCCACCAGAGCGCTCTCGCTGCGCAGTTGATGCTGCCCGGCGGCGGAGAAGCCGGCCGACAGAGCGGTGTTAAACAACGAGTTGTCCTGCTCGGGCGCGGCCAGCGCGTAGTCAAGCAGTTCCAGATTCTCGGTCAGGACGCCCTCGCGGCTGCATTTCACGTGAGCGCTTTTGATCTGCTCGAATTGGCGCGGGCTCAGGTACGCAAAGACGTTCTGCGCCTCGAAAAAGTCAGGGAATCCGCGGTCGCTCAGCCTTGCGTGGCGGAACTGATAAGCATGCTCTTCCAGTTCGGCTTCCACGCCCCAGTAGATCTCTTCCATCAAGTTGCCAAAGTACTCATAGTCGCGTTCGAAAATTTCCTCCAAGAGCTCCTGAATCAGCGCGGAGCCGGCGTCGTGGCCGACGAACTCGACCGCGTAGTAATCGTCGAACTGTACGATGAGATCGACCGGAACATCGAGCGACTGTTGCGCCTCCTCCAGCCGATGCACCTTGAGGTAGCGACGAAACAGCAACGTCACCAACTCGAAATCCAGGCCAATCAGCGCCTCCGCCATGCGGCTGCGCCCGGCTTCGGACAGCGCTTCCAGCCATTCCTGGATGCGGCCCAAGTTAGGGCGGTCTTTATGCCAGCAATCCAGATCGATGAGGCCTTTAATCTGCTCGGGCAGGGCCATCTCGAGCAGGTCGCCGGCGTCGGCTAACCCGATTTCCTTAAGCGTGTAAAAAAGCGTCTCGGGCGAGAACGACTGGACCAACCTCGGCGCCTCGGGCGCAGACAAAATCAAGTCTCTTTTGCGGCGCGCTGACAGGCCGTAAAGAAACTCAAGCTTCTGCCGAAACGGCAGGTTGAGAAATTCCTTTTCTTCGTGGACGCTCATAAGGTAACTGCGACAGCATTATCCCTACGACCGGAAGATACCCCCGGCATGGAAAGCGAATCAAGGTGGCCGGCGCGACTTGTCTCGCTCGCCCGGGCGTTCTGCGAATCGAAGCCTTTAGCCTAACCGTGCGGGCCTGTGCAGCGCCTCGGTAAGCGCAATTTACTAGGCGACAGCCCCATTCTTAGCCCAGAGATGAAACCCTAGCAGGACCTGCCAAGAAGACGCCCGTGGGCCGCTCAAGAACGTGCCAAATCAGGGGTGCTGCGCAACTCGGGACTTATCCCGTTCGCCGCAAAACGCCCTCGGCTATGCGATCAAGACGCTTCCAACAAGACTACTGCCGCAGCCGCCATTCCTTCGCCCCTTCCGAGCGCGCCCATAGCTTCCGGGCTCGACACCTTGACATTGACCAGCGCCGGCTCGACACTAACCGCGTCGGCCAGCCGCGCGCGCATCGCCGAAACATACGGCGCCAGGCGCGGCGCTTGAGCAAATATCGTCAGATCAGCGTTGGCCAACCGCCATCCCCGGTCACGCGCAAGTGTCCATACCTGCTTGAGGAGACCGATGCTGTCCGCGCCTTGATAGCGTGGGTCCCGGTCCGAGAAATGGCGGCCCAGGTCACTCTCACCCAGTGCGCCCAGAATTGCGTTAGCCAGGGCATGGGTAGCTACGTCAGCGTCCGAGTGGCCGCTGAGACCGAGCGCGAAGGGCACGGCGACACCGGCCAGGATAAGACCCCGCCCTGGCCTTAGCGGATGGAAATCGAATCCTTGGCCGACTCTAAGCTTCAACTCGCGCCTAACTCCGTCTACGGTCTAACGCCGTCCAATTCCGTGCTCAGCCTAACACAACGACTCGCGTACTACGCAGGTCCGGCTGCGCAAGCGATAAGGCGTCGCGATGGTAGGCGCGCTTTGCCGAGTCAAACGGCCTTCGGCTGCTGCGCTCGTGGTAAGCAGCGGGTAATGCTCATTGTGCTGCTGCTCTCCGAACAAAGCGTCGCGACCTCTAGCTGTCCCGCGGCCGGTTATGCTCGAGCAACTCGCCTTATGGTGCTTGGTCTTTTACCCTCCGCCTGTTTGGCATGATAAGTTGGAGTCTCGTTACTCCGGCGCGTTTTGTGTAAGTTGACAAGCCGAATCCGACGGGCCATGCTTCGGGTTTGGTTACGGGTGGAAATCCCTGGGCTTAAAGCTTAAGCCAGGGCTAAGTCCGGCGAATAAGGGAGGAACGCTTGGCTGTACCGAAGTTTGTAAAGAATCCGCGCCTCATCATCGGCGTCTTGCTGGGCCTGTACCTAGCCTATCTGATCGACGCCAACCTCGACCAGGCGGTCGGGATCACGTTGTTTCCGCGGGTGCAGTGGCAACTTCCTTTACTGGTCGTAATGACCGCGTGCGTTGCCTTCGGCTGCGGGGCGACTTTGGCGCTCCAATATTTGTGGCGACGGCGTCAAGCCTCAAAGCCTTCCGAGCACCTTAGCGCGGCTTCCGAGGATAGCAGCAAGACCTCGACTTGACTGCCGCGGGGCAGGCTGGTTTTTCCGGCCGGCCCGATCAGCAAGCCGTCGGCACGAGAAAGCGCGCTCAGGACCGCAGAGCCCTGCTCTCCGCTCGGGGCCGCGTATAGCTCGCCGTTGCGCCGCTCGATTCTGACGCGAATGAACTCGGTCAGATTGGCCGCGCTTTTGATATCCTGCGCGCATAACGCGGTGACCCGGGGCAGCCAAAAATCCTCCCGTCCTCCCATTTTGCGCAGCGCGGGCCCTCCGTAAAGCTCAAAGCAGACCAGCGCTGAGACCGGGTTTCCGGGCAAGCCAAACACGGGCCGCTCCTCGAGTAAACCAAACATCAGGGGCCTCCCCGGCCGCTGCGCGACGCCGTGAAAAAGCTCGCGCATCCCAAGTTCGCGCACCACCTGCTTGACGTGATCGAACTGCCCCACCGAGACGCCCCCCGTAGACACGATAACGTCGCAACACAACGCTTCACAAAAGCGTTCGCGAATCTCAGGCGGCCGGTCCCTAGCGACCCGCAACAACGTCGCTTCGCCGCCCGCTTCGCTGATTGCAGCCGCCAACCCATACGCATTGGAATTGACCACCTGGGCGCCCGAGGGCTGCTGATCGATATCGACCAGTTCATCGCCGGTACACACGATCGCGACACGAGGTCTACGGTAAACGTCGATCATCGACCGGTTGAGCGAGGCTAGCAGACCCACATCCGCCACGCGCAGCCGCCTGCGCGCCGGCAGAATCAGCATGCCTTCGCGCAAGTCTTCGCCGCGGCGACGAACACACCCGCCGCTGTTGACCGATACCAACACTTCGACCGTGTCGTCCGACGACCGGGTCTGCTCCACCGGGACGACCGCGTCCGCGCCATAGGGAATTGGCGCGCCGGTCATGATCCGAGCGGCAAGCCCCGGGCCTAGCTCGGTCTTCGGAAAGCTGCCAGCCGCGATAGTCTCGACGACCTTAAGCTTCGCGGGCCGCTCGCGGCTTGCCAGGGCAAGGTCGCCGGAACGAACGGCAAAACCGTCCATCGCTGAATTGTCGAAGCTCGGAACGTCGCGCGGCGCATAAATCGGTTCCCCCAGAACCCGCCCGAGAGCCTCGCGAATAAAGACCCGCTCGACCCCCGTTGGCTGCACGTTCTCGACGACTATCTTGAAGGCTTGATCAGCGCTTATCATCGTCCGCCACAACCAGCTGCGCAGGAAGGCGAACCCTCGGGGACTTGCCCGCGGCCTGCGCTATCGGACTGCGCAGTGCGCCGCCGGTAACTGCGCAGCTTAAACCCAGGGCTTTAGCAGGATTACGCACAATCGAGAAAGCGGCCCATGCGCAGTAGGCTCAGGCGCGCAAGCCTGAACGTCTTGCTCTAACAGTAGAACTAACAGAGTCGAGGGTGTTTCCGAAGGCCTAAAGCGCGCCCTGAGCAGATTTTCCGTGCGCCGCCACTACCGGTACCCGCAGCTTGTAACTCTCATTCGGCGGTACGCGGTCGCGCAACAAGGCCGGATTGAGCGCGCGGATCACCCCGACCGTGGTATGGGCCAGCTTGGCCGCTTGTTGGAGCGATGTGTCAGGCGGTACGGTTATCAGGTAATGCGCCGACGGGCCGGAGTTGTCGGTGAACGCGGCTAAATCGACGCCTAGTAAGGCCGGATGATGCGCGATAAAAGCAACCGCCATGAAGCGGTTGAGCAGCGCCCGCGTCCGGCGCGGCAAAACTTCGGAAAGCTCGCTATAGTCGGCACGCTTGAGATCCTCGAGCGGCAATGCGGAGTTCTCCCCGGTGTTCCAGGCAACGATGGTTAGGCGCCAGTCCCCTAGCAGGTCGTGAAGCGAGGCCAAATACTCCGCGGCTGCGCGCGTTGATTTAAGCGGGTCGAGTCGTTCGTCGACCCATCTGTTGACCCGCAACCCGAAGTCGCGCGCCGTGGCTTTGGTAAGCTGCCACGGCCCGTCGTGATATCCGGCGAAGGCGCTTTCCGCGAAAGCCAGGTAGATAAAGTCGGTCGGGACGCCGTAGCTCAGCAGCACGCGAGCCATGTCGCGGAAAAACGGGTACATCCCGAAAAAACGTGCCCGAAACTCGCCGATGTTTCGGGTATAGTCGTCGATGTAGCGCCGCACGGCTTGATTAAGAACAATCGGAAACGGCGCAGCCTGACGCGCTGGGCTGAGCACGAACGGAGCGTTTGGCGACAAACGCGGCCCGAGGGGCGCGGCCGCGGACGGCCCGGGCCCATCTTGCTGGACACGGACAACGGCCCTGGCCGGGGATAGATTAACTGTCGGGTCAGCGGGCGCGCCGGAGGGCGAGTATGCTGGCGAAAGCTCCGCAGGCTGGGCTGCGGCGTAGCTTAAGACAAGGCCCACGGTCAGGCCAGCTACGGCTAAAAACCCTCGGAAGGATTTGTACAAATTGACTCTGCAGGTAGTCATCCGGTTCCTAGTTGCCCATCGCAGGATATTCAGCGCGGCGCCGAAACGCAACCACCTCGGATATTAAAAATGCTAATCTATGGATGGAAAATAGATTATGTAACCCGACCTCCGTCCACCGTTCCCCGTTCAATAGCCGGCTATGTGCTACTATCGCTTTTCGGTTGACCTTTGTCGTTGCAGGTCTGGTAGGCAGAGTTGCGATGAGCCTTTGGCGCGACATTTTCGAGAGCCTAGTTGAGGCGCTTTTGCTCATCTCGCCCAGTCTGGAGCTTAAGGCCGTGAATCCTGCGGCCCAGACAATGCTCGGCATTTCCAAGCCCACACGCAAAGCACTAGCCAACTTAGTGGCGCGCAATCGGTGGCTGAGCCAGATGGTGGAGAAGTGCATCGTCGGCGGGCACACCCTGCATGACAGCGAAGTTAAGCTGCGCCTGGCCAACCAGTTATCTTTAGAGGTGAGCGTTCGTGTCTCGCCGCTGTTCGACCGCCAGGGCGAGGTTCGTGGCGCCCTCGTCCTGCTCGACGACCGCACGCACCGGCGGGAAGTCGAGCGCACACTGGAGACGAGCGGTAATAACCCTGGCTTATCGGTTGTAGGGCTGGCGCATGAGATAAAGAACCCTCTGACCGGGATAAAAGGGGCAACCGAACTGCTGATGGCGATGCCTCCCGCCGACCCGCGGGCGCGGCAATATTGCGAGGTGATTTTAAATGGCGTTAGCCGGCTCACGGACCTAGTCGAACAGGTGATGGGTCTTGCCGGCCCCGAACCGATCAGGCTCACGCGGGTTAATATCCACAAGGTGCTGCATCAGGCGCTCGCGATGGCGGGGCTTTGGCCTACCACGCCTCCCGCGATTACGCTCGAGCTTTTCTTCGACCCGAGTCTGCCGCCGGTGGAGGGCGACCCCGCGGCCCTTGAGCGCGTGTTCCTAAACTTGCTTATGAACGCGCGCGACGCCGTCGGAGAACATGGACTAATTCGCGTCGCGACGCGAATGGAAACCGAGTTTCATCTTACCGGCGGCGGACGGCGGCGCCGGTTTATGCGAGTTGCTGTGAGCGATAGCGGCAAAGGCATCAGTCGTGAGCAAATGGCCGAGCTGTTCACACCCTTTTTTACCACCAAGCCCGGCGGGACCGGCCTGGGCCTGGTGCTTAGTAAGCATATCGTCACCCGCCATCGCGGACGGCTATGGGCCGAACTTGAGAGCTCCTATGAACGGGCTTTCAACCGCGCTGAAATCCAACCATACGGAGCGCAGGGCAGGCTATCCGGACTGACGTTCAAAGTTCTTTTGCCTGTCGTTGAGCAGGACGCGGATGATTTGTCGGCGCCGGCGCAGCCGGTACAGGACGACGCGGGCTTGAGCGTTCCACGTCAAACCTCCGCATCCAAGTCATGATCATGTTCCCGAAGTGCCGTTCTCCACATCGAAGGAGAGGAAGAGAAAGAAATAGTCCGACAGCCTTTAGACTGCTTCTAGCGATAAATTTCGACTAGGCCGATTAGCCCAAGCTCGCGGTAGCGCTCCACCAAATAGCCCTTAATCTCTTTGACCGTGGGCATCTGCAGAATATCCCGAGCAATCGCGCGAGTGGTCTCGTAGTCCGCTTCGCGGATAAGCTTGCGCACCACGGGAATGAACACGGGGCTTAAGCTTAGCTGATCGAAGCCTATCCCGGTCAGCAACAACGTGGCCATCGGGTCGCCAGCCATTTCACCGCACAGGCTGATGCTTTTGCCTTCGGCGTGCGCCACCGTCACCACCTCGTTGAGCCCAGCCAACACAGCGGGATGAAGTGGTTCGAATAGCGGCGCCACCTTCGCGTTGTTTCGATCAACCGCCAGCATGAACTGGATGAGGTCGTTAGTGCCGACCGAAAAGAAGTCCACCTCGGACACTAACCGCGCCGCAAGCCATAAGGCGGAAGGCACTTCGATCATTATACCGACTTTTACGTTGGGATTATGCTCTATTCCCTCGCGCGCCAGGCTCTCTGCCGCCTCGGCCAGCAATGCCTTGGCGCCGCGCAACTCCTCGACGCTGGATATCATCGGGAACAAAAGCTGCACCGGATAATTGGCCGCAGCGCGCAGGATCGCCCGCAACTGAACCTTGAACAGTTCCGGCATTTCCAGCGAGATGCGGATGGAGCGCCATCCCAGAAACGGGTTCTCCTCCCGCGGCGCGCGCAGATAGGCCGGATATTTGTCGGCCCCCAAATCCAGCGTGCGAATGGTTACCGGCTTGCCGCCCGCTGCTTCCAGAACTTCCCGATAGATGCCCAGTTGTTCATGCTCGTCCGGGAAGTCGTCGCAGGTAAGAAAAGTGAACTCGGAGCGATAGAGCCCGATGCCCTCCGCGCCGTAGCGAAGCGCCAATGCGACGTCGCTCTTGAGCGCAATATTAGCCAGCAGCTCGACTTTATGGCCGTCCTTGGTCACCGCCGGCAATCCTTGCTCGGCCAGCAATTCCTGGCGCAGCGCCTGATAACGTTTGACAATGCGCGCGTATTCGCGCTCAATCTCCGCGCTCGGTCTGAGGTAAACGATCCCCGAGTTGCCGTCGACGATGAGCTCATCGCCCGTGGCTACCGCCTCGGTTACCCGGTCAACTCCAACCACCGCCGGAATTTCGAACGCCCGCGCCAGAATCGTCGCGTGCGAGGTAACGCCGCCGGACTGAAGCACGATCGCAGCCAAGTTTTTGTGCGGGATCAGAGCCAATTCCGACAGCGTCAAGTCATCGGCCACCAGCACGGTGGGCCGTTTGAACGCGGCTACGCTGTCCTCCTGAGCCATATGGCGGATCAAGCGCGCACCGAGGTCGCGTAAATCCGTGCTGCGATCACGCAGGTAGCCGTCCCTAATCGCGCTGAGCTCCGCCCCGAGCTTGTCAATCACGCGCATGACCGCGCTCTCGGCGGCATAGCCGGCGCGAATCTGGTCGCGAATCTTACCGATGAACTCCTCGTCTTCCAACACCAATCGGTGGCTGTCAAAGATTCGCAGCTCGGCCTTGGCCATCAACGGCGTCATCAAGCGCTTAAGCCTGTCAAGCTCCGCGCGCGCGTGCGCCACCGCCTCGTCAAACCGCTTAAGCTCAGCCGTCGGACTCGAGGCGCGCGTTGCGCGGTCGACACTATCATGCGCGGCCTCGGCCAGACGGGCGCAACCGTGCCCAAAACCGGGCGAGGCGGCCAAGCCTACCAGGCGCGGCCGCCTAATTTTTGGCGGGGCCACGCGCCTGGTCTTGCCGCCGACTTTCTCGAAGTTCTTGAGCTGGCGGTTGGCCTCTATCATCCGGCGCCGGTACTCGTCGCGCTCTTTTTCCTTGGTGATTAGTGCTTCGCGCAGGTTGAAATGGGAAAGAATCTGCGCCGCTTGATTGCATGCGGTGCGCAAAAGCCTCACCTCGTCGGCGTGGAAATCGCGCGTGCGTAGCGTCTGCACCACCAGCACGCCGATCGGCTTTCGCTGCGCGCCGAGCACCGGCACGCCGAGGAACGAATGAAAGCGCTCCTCGCCGGTTTCGGGAAAATATTTGTAGCGCGGATGGCTTATCGCGTCCGCTACCGCCACCGGCTGCATCTTTTCCAATACGAGTCCCACCAAGCCTTCGCTTATGCGCAGCGAGACCGCGCCCACCGAACCGCGGTCCAGCCCCACGGTCGCTCGAAGCACTAGGCGCTGGCTAGTCGGGTCCAGCAAGTAGAAGGAGCAGACCTCGGTCTCCATGCCGTTGGCAATGGTTGAAACCAACGCGTCCAATGTCGCCCGCACGTCATCGTCCGGGTTGCTAGCCAGGCGGGATATATCTTCGACTAAGGCTAAGCGATCCATGACGTTGGCTTCTTTAGACGCCCAATCGTCTCGACCCGGCGCGCCGAAAGGCTGGCCTCATTCTAACCTGCCCCAGCCGCTGCCTCAACTTAAACCTTCGCCTTAAAGCTCAAGCGCGGCAAATGCGCCAGGAACTCCGGCCGGCGCCGCCGCCCAAGGCGGATAAAATGAAAGCCGAGCTCGTGGCCGAGATGGCCAGCGAGGGGGCCAGGCCGTTCCGCCCGCTCGGGCTTTCACTTCGAAAGTTGCGCGCGCGGCTCGGGCTCGAATTCGAGGAAATACTGGTACGGCAAAAAGTGATGCTCGCGCACCAGCCGGTAGCCGGCCGCGCGAAACTCGCCGATCATCTCCTCGCGCGAGATCTTATCGGCGGGCGGCGGGCCGACCGGAAGCGTCTTCTTTTTGAAGTCAACAACCACCACCCGCCCGCCGGGTCTTAGCCCCGGAGCAAGCCGGCGGAAATAGGCGACGCGGTGCTCCAGGTGATGAAGAGTGTCGCAGAAGAACACGGCGTCGACCGAGCGGGGCGCAAGGCCAGGGTCATCGGCCTTGACCAGTCGTGCTTGGTAATCTTTCGCCCCGAGCCGCTTCGCGTCGGTCTTCATATAAGCCACCATCGCGGGCTCGACGTCGAGCCCGATCGCCTCTCCGCTGGGAGCGACCGCGCTTGCAAAGCGGCGCGTGAAATAGCCGGTTCCCGCGCCGATATCGGCCACCGTCTGCCCGGGCCTCAGGTTGAGCGCGCGCACCACTTCGCCTGGCTTCTGCCATTTCGTGCGCGCGGGCGACTCAAAAGCCCGCGCCCAATGCTCGACATTATGGAACCCGTGATGGGCGCTCTGGACGTGCTCTTGTGCGCTTACGGCCTGTGATATCGAAAGCGCGAGGACAAGCGCGAACATGGCAACGCAAGTTTTGCGGAATCCAGACTTCATGATCTTCGCATGCGCTTTATCCTGGATTTCCGTTTTCGAAGAGGACTAGCAATTTGATAAGACGGCTGAAAAGCTCTGATAGACGCGGGGTTGGATGCGCTTGGGGTGGCGAGGAGGTAGAGCGGCAGTGGGTTGAGGCGCAAAAAGGTCCCTTTCAGCTCTCGTTCAACCGCTCCTTGCGGGTTGAGTTCCAAGGCGCGCGGGTGACTTCCGACGGCGGCCTGCTGCTGGTGCGGGAGTTGGACGAGCGATTGGGTCTGGGGGATCTCATCGAGCGGCACTTGACCGACGCGCGCGCAAAGAACACCCAGTTGCCGCTGACCGACCTGGTGCGGCAGTCGGTGTACAGCCGCTTGGCGGGATACGAGGATGTCAACGATGCCGAGCGGCTTGCCCAGGACGCGGCCTTCCGGCTGATCGGCTCCGCGAAGGTCTTGGAGCGCGACGCGGCCTTGACCTCGCGTCCGCAGTCGTTCGAGACCGAAGTGCTGACGCGGCCCGAGAACCTTGCCGGTCTGGCCGCGCTCAATCGGGAGTTGCTCGCCCGGGCGCAGGCCATCGCGCCACGCCGGCGGGTGGTGCTCGATACGGACAGCACCGAGGTCCCGGTCTACGGCGAGCAGGAGCAGAGCGCCTACAATGGGCATTTCGAGTCCACCTGTTATCATCCTTTCGTCAGCGACAAGTCAAGATGTATGCGTGGCAACCTACAATGGGCATTTCGAGTCCACCTGTTATCATCCGCTGCTCTTGTTCAACGGGGAAGGCGACTGCCTGGCGGTGAAGCTGCGCCCCGGCAACGTGGCCAGCGCCGAAGGCTGGGAGGAGTTGCTCCCGGCCGAGATCGATCGGCTGCAGGCGCAGGGCATCGAAGTGGCCTTTCGCGGCGACGCGGCCTTCGCCCGGCCAGGGATCTACGAGTCGGTCGAAGCGCGGGCGGCGCGGTACGCCATCCGCCTTCCCGCCAATGGCAACTTGGAGCGCGAGATTGCGGAGTTGCTCAAGCGGCCGGCAGGAAGACCGGGCCACAAGCCGACGGTCCGCTGCAAGAGCTTCTTCTATAAAGCGGGCAGTTGGACCAAGGCGCGGCGGGTGGTGGCGAAGGTAGAGTTCCACTGCGGGGAGTTGTTCCCGCGGGTGGGGTTCATCGTGACCAATCTTAGCGCTTCAAACCGGGCGGTGGTGCGCTTCTACAACAAGCGCGGCACGGCGGAACAATGGATCAAAGAGGGCAAGCAGGCGGTCGCGCTGACGCGGCTTAGCTGCCACCGCTTCCGCGCCAATGAGGTGCGGCTGTGGCTGAGCGCCATCACTTATAACCTGGGCAACCTGTGGCGGCGGTTGGCGCTGCCTAAGGCTATCGGCAACTGGTCGCTCACGAGCCTGCAGCAGCGCCTCGTGAAGACCGGCGACCGGCTGGTCAAGCACGCGCGTTATTACTGGCTGCTGCTGGCCGAGAGCCATCTGACGCGGCGGCTGTTTGCCGGCATGCTAGGAAGGATCGCGGCGCTACCAGCGCCGGCGGGATAGCCGAGGGCGGTGGCGGCTTCCAGATCGAGTGCGAGCAGACAGGGCGATGGAGAGGTGTCTTTGGAAATTGCCTCCGATGGGGGTGTCGACCAACCGAAATGATGGAGTTGGCCGCTTCGCCGGCAGACCCGAGCTCGGGCGACGACAAGAACCTCCAGAACTTGCCCTACCGCACGGATTTGTCGTATGCCTGCGCTGGCGGGGAGGGTCAAAACGGAAATTCCGGCTTAGAGAGCGAGTCCGGCCAGGCGGCGAATGTCGTCCGCGAGATTCAGCAAGCGCTCGTTGACTTGGAATTGACGGGGAAAATCAAGGTCGAAGTCAGATAAGAATCCCGCACGATTCGCTTGTGAAATGAATGGGCCAATATGCCAGACCGACTAGCAGTCCTTCGTCTTAGCGCAACGGGCGGGATACCCGTGAGCGACGTACTCGACGTACTGGGCGCTATTGAACACGCCTACAACTCCGTCTGGGCCCTTCTCTCAACTTTGGAAGAAGCAGAAAGGTGGCGGCGCTATGACCCGTTTTTTCCTCCCTGGCCTGTCCCTTTCGGCGCTCGCTTAGGTCGTCGCAGCGCAGGCTACCTGTCTTGGCCCCCCGAGCGCGCCCAAATCGCGACCCTAGTGACGCGACGTGAACGGCTAATTCTCCACGCTGTGCGCTTGGAGTCGCCGGGTGCTTGGGAATTTCTCGGCAGCTTAATCCCTCTTGAGGTCCTTCGGCAGTACCTCAATGATCGGCATCAGCGCATGAAAGATCGCACATACCGAGATGTTGCCGAACAGCGCAAGCTCGGACTGGAGAACGAAAAGGCATTCCTTGAAAACGAGTTGTTGAAAAACCGAGTAATCGACGAGCGCATCCGGATCCTCAGAGACCATGGCGCTTCGGATAAAGATTTGGCCCCGCTATTGGGTGAACTTCTGTACAAGCCACTGAAAGGGCTCGAGCGCTATCAAGATGCTCAGATAATCGACGAAGCCGAAATCAAGACCTACGAGCCCTCGGATTAGAGACTCAATCGAACGCTCGCTTAAGCGGCGCTGCTCGCCCAGAATTCCCGACATACGCCGCAACGTCCTTGCGGTTCACGCCCATTCGGAGCAGCGAGCGTACTATCAAATCGATGCTGACCGACGGATCGGCCGCCTCATCGTCGCTATGCTCGATCGGCTGGGCCGAAGCCTCTGAATACTCGGGCTGGCCAAGCCGGGCGCCGCTTTGATCGACGACGAACTTTTCGGATATACCCCGCCTCTGGTGCTCCGAATCGGTCAAACTTCACGCAGCTTTGAATGTCCTCACCCGAATTCGAGCGGCGCGACCGCGAGCCTGCCAAAGGTCGTAGGCCATCTGCATTCCGAGCCAGGTTTCCGGAGTGGAGCCAAATGCCCTCGAGAGCCGGATCGCCATCTCGACCGATACACCGGCTCTTTCGTTGACAAGGTCGGACAACGCCTGTCGCGTTACGCCCAAAGCTTTCGCGGCGTCGGTCACCGACAGGCTCAGAGGTTCGAGACACTGCCGCCGGATGATGCCGCCCGGATGCGGCGGATTGTGCATAGCCATAGAGTTCGCCTTCCTAATGATAGTCGGCATAATCGACATCGACGGCGTGCCCGTCCTCGAAACGGAACGTCACCCGCCAATTCCCCGAAACTGAGACGGCATAATGCCCTTTCAGCGCTCCTTTCAATGCATGCAGCCGGAAGCCCGGCAAATCCATCTCCTGAGCAGTCCGGCTCCGATCCAAAACCGCGAGTATGTCGCGCAGCTTATCGACATGTTCCGGCGCCACACGCTTGGCCGTTCGCCCATCGTACAGCGCCTTAAGGCCGCGATGTTTGAACGACCGGACCACTTCACAAATCTGTAGCGTGTCGCTTGTCGGTTGTCAATCGAGATGCGGAAAGGCGCTTGCGTCAGCCGCCACGCAAGCGCCCGTATGAATACACCGTTCAGACTGAAACTTCGGAGTTCCGGGTCGCGACCGGATCATCCGCACTCGCGACAATTGTCTCTGCCGGCAGCGGCCCGAGGAACTGGACGCGCGAGGCCACAATCTCTGGCCGGCGGAACCTGCCGCCTTCGGTGGGCTCGAACTCTCGGACCCGGATACTGCCTTCGACGTAAATCTGACGGCCCTTCCTTAAATGCTGATGGCATAGCTCAGCGAGCTTTCCGAACGCCACGACCGTGAGCCAATCGGTTCGTTCGCGCCGATTGCCGCTCCGATCCGTGAATGAGTCGTCCATGGCGATGGACAGGTTTGTCACCGCTCGTTTCGACTCGGGCATATAGCGGATTTCCGGACTTTATAATGCATCGGGCCACACGGTAACCGCGAGCGCTCTCCGGTCGGACTTGAGATAACGGGCTGGTCACATGCCGCTCACGGTGAGCAACCGGGGGCGGAAGCTAAGGTCTCAAGCCAGCCGCTTGAGCAGTTCCCGATCCCTCCCAAAACCTGCCGACAAAATAGAAGGGCGCGCCTGCGCTTACGGTTAAAATGCCGAGTATCGCCTCGCTCGGCCGGTTGATGATAGTGTATCCGACGATCAGGGCCGAGACCGCAACGTAGGCGGCCGGCAGCCACGGATAGGCCGGAACGCGGAACGGGCGTGCCAAGCCTGCGCGGCGCACGCGTAGAACGATGAGCGACGCGACCGCGAGTGCCGTGAACACCGTCACCGCAAATCCCGTGTATAGCACCAACCGCTCGAAAACGCCGAAGAACACGATCAGCAAGCTCGCCCACGCCGCCTGCAGGACCATCGCCCTCGCAGGCGTGCCAAGCGTGGGATGCACCCGGGCAACCGAGCGAAAGAACAACCCGTCGCGCGCCATCGCGTAATAGACCCGCGGCCCGGACAGCACCATCGCGCTCGTCGAGGCGAGCAGGGTGAGCGCAATGAGACCGGCCGTGAAGTGCCCGGCCATAGGTCCGAGGAGCACCACCGCGGCCTTGTCGGCAACCGCAAGTACCCCACTCATCGCCCCAACCGGCATCGCGTAAAGGTACATCGCGTTCATCCCCAGATAAAGCCCGGTCACCACCACGGTCCCCGCGATGAGGGCGGCCGGAAGCGTGCGCGACGGCTTGCGAATCTCACCGGCCAGGTACGCGGCGGCATTCCAGCCGCTATACGTGTAGAGCACGAATATCAGCGCCACGAAGGCGCTGCCCTGAGCCGGGGCCACCGAGGAAAAGTTGCTTGTGCTGCCATGCCCCGAGGCAAGGCCGACCGCGATGACTGCGGCCATTCCTGCCACTGTCACCACGGCTAAGATTTGCTGCAACGCTCCCCCAGGACCTACGCCCGTAACGTGCGCTGCGGTGAGCAACCACAGCACCGCGAGCGCCACGCCCTTGCCGGCGAGCTGGCCTGCGTTGAGCGCGGGGAAAAAGTGGTGAAGGTAGCCGACGAAAGCGAGCGCGGCGGCCGCGATGGCCCCGCTAAAGCCGGCGAACAACGATGTCCATCCGCTTAAGTAGGCGACGAACGTCCCGTAGGCCTCGCGCAGATAGACGTACTCTCCCCCGGCTTCCGGCATCGCCGCGCCGAGCTCGCCGTAACAGAGCGCTCCGACCAGCGCTATCAGACCTCCCGCGACCCAAAGCCCGATCAGGCGCGCGGGCGAGCCCACATCGCGCGCGATAAAGCCGGAAGTAGTGAAGATTCCGCTCCCGACCATACTGCCGATCACAACTGCGCTCGCGGTGGCAATTCCGATATGCCGGGAAAGAGAATCCTCCGCCGACGGCTGCGGGCAATGCTCGGCACGGCCCTGGGACAACTCGCTCACGATTGAGCATATATTCCCACGGCGCCGGACAATCAATGAAACCATTTGCCACACCTGTACGAAGTCAAGCTTCCCGGCGGCCCAAGCGGTTACGCGGCACCATCGGCGGAAAAGGTCCCCGACCTTCCAGTTCAAGCGCGATCTGAACGATCCGGGGGTAAAGCCCAGGCGAATGTGCGCCAAGGCTCAAAGCCGATCACTGTCGAAACCAAGTGCACGCTCGGCTACTACTGTCACCGTAACCGATGCCCGCTTCGCCTAGTCCGATCGCGAAGTGGCCGAAGGGCCCGCGGAACAGGGCGATTGCGGACCGTCACCGCTTGCGGCGACCAAGACGGGGAAGACGCGCGCTGCGCCGACAGGCGAGTGTGTTTCGGTGGCTTTTGGCTGACCCGCTCTTGCGCCCGTTCTCCCGGTTTGCGCGCTGCTTGGCCTCGCTGCGGACCAGGCCACCTAACCTGCCAAGCGCTACGGTGTGGGGATTCTTGCGCACCGATTTCTTCATCGCTCCGCTCCATTTCCACAGCTTCTCGCCTGGGCATGAAAAGCACTCAACTTTTATGGTTAACTCTGAAGCTAAAGTAACTTCATCGATGAAGACTCGGAAGTCCGCGCCCTATGCCTGCGGCATACGCCAAAAGCAGAGGACCGGCTTGCGGGTTTTTGGTGCGTTGGACGTTGCCCGGTCCGCGGGCCCCGGTGGCGCGGGCGGCCCTGCCCGCGCGGAGCACGGGCGGGCACCGCGGCCCGCCCCACTAAGATTTATGTTCGTTTCAGGGTTAAGCTAACCCCCTCCTTCGCTAACCGGCACTCATCCGAGCAAAGCAGCAATTTAAAGTTAAATCACCCCGGATGCCGACAACCATGCTTCTGCGGCGCTTCGCTGTGAAACGCCCGCTCGGGCTCCGCGAGCTGCGCCGCTCGCGGTCGTCCCGGAACCGTCCCTAAGCCAGCCTACCTCTCCGCGTCACGCCGCTATAAGTGGTGGCGCTCGCTTCGCCGGTGCCACGTTCCGGAAATAAGCTTAGCGTTGCGGATGGAGCGTCTGATCCGTCGAGCGGTCTTGGTCCCAGACCACGGACTGGGGTTTTGCTTCTAGGTCACTCGGAAAACGAAATCCGGAGTAAAATGAATGCGTGCCGGCCGGCGGATTGCCTGCGCGTTCCGCCAATGGTCAGGTTGATTCTTGAGAACGCAGAGCGGAGTAACGTGGGGAGAACTAAGGACAATGGTTAAGCATAGAACACTGGGCAATCAAGGGCTGGTCGTTTCCGAGCTCGGACTTGGATGCATGGGCATGTCCGAGTTTTATGGGCCGGCCGACGAGGCCGAGTCGATAGCAACCATCCATCGCGCGCTCGACTTA
The DNA here is from genome assembly GCA_021831785.1 of Deltaproteobacteria bacterium. GTDB lineage: Bacteria > Desulfobacterota > Binatia > Binatales > Binataceae > JAJYYI01. The sequence continues at coordinate 194,853 of JAKBMB010000026.1, forward strand.
GGCATAACCTTTCTCGACACTGCCGACATGTATGGTCCGTTCACCAACGAAGTTTTGGTCGGCAAAGCGATAAAAGGCCGTCGCGAGAAAGTTATTGTGGCAACCAAGTTCGGCTTCGTGCGCGACGAACAAAGCCGCGCGCTCGGAGTCAGCGGACGGCCTGAATATGTGCGCGGCGCCTGCGATGCTTCGCTCAAGCGCCTGGCCGTCGATTATATCGACCTTTACTACCAGCATCGGGTGGACAAGGCGACGCCGATCGAGGAGACGGTCGGCGCGATGAGCGAGCTCGTGCGCCAAGGCAAGGTTCGCTATCTCGGCCTTTCGGAAGCCTCGGCGGCAACGATTCGGCGTGCCCATAGCGTCCATCCGATTACCGCCGTGCAGACGGAATACTCGCTTTTCACGCGGGACGCCGAGACCCAGATTTTCCCCACGCTGCGCGAGCTCAAGATAGGCTTTGTTGCCTATAGCCCGCTCGGCCGCGGCTTGCTGACGGGCCGCTTCAGTAAGCCCGAAGACGTATCGCCGGGAGATTTTCGCGCGGGCCAACCTCGCTTCCAGCGGGAAAACTTTGATAAGAACCTTGCCCTGATACGGGCCATCGAGAAAATCGCCGCGCAAAAAGCCACCACCCCGGCCCAACTGGCATTGGCCTGGGTGCTGGCTCAGGGCGAAGACATCGTGGCCATCCCCGGCACCAAACGCCGGAAATACCTCGAAGAAAATGCCAAAGCAGCCGGGATTGAGCTGACCGCCGATGACCTCGCGCGGCTTGAGCGAGCGTGCCCGAAGCAAAGCGTCGCAGGTCTTCGATACAGCCCCGAACGCATGGCGCTCCTGGACACTTGAGCGCACCCCATGACGGCGACCAAGCGCAAACTCGTTCAGTGTAATGATTAGAGAATACGGCATCCGGGGGGGCCATTATCGCGTTGAATTAATAAGCAAGGATAGAAAACGGCGTTTCATGAAACCCGCGTCGTCGGGCGCCTGGCTTCGTACGGTTTGAGCGAGCGATAGAAGGGCTGCCCGGACGCGCGGGCACCAACGGGGACCGCCCAGGGAGCTTTTCCGGAAGCTGGACGGGCGCACAACCAAAGGGGAAGACATTATGAATAGGCGCGACTTTCTCAGCGGGGTCGCGGCGTCCGGCGCGCTTTTCGCGCTGGCACCTATGGCCTTTGGCCGCGATTGGACCGATCTCTCCTCCACGCCTTATCCCGATCCTGCCATCGAGGTGGTGGACAAACGCTTCCGGCGCTACGTCGTCGGCAACGCCGGCGTCGAGCGGCTCTTCACGGGTACGCGATGGTCGGAGGGGCCGGCCTGGTTCGGCGACGGCCGCTACCTGGTCTGGAGCGATATCCCGAACAACCGGATGCTGCGCTACAACGAGACCGACGGCACGGTTGATCCGTTTCGCCGGCCCTCCAACTACGCCAACGGCAATACGCACGACCGCCAGGGTCGGCTGCTCACCTGCGAACACGACAGCCGACGCGTCACCCGCACCGAGTACGACGGCACCATAACCGTGCTGATCGACCGCTTCGACGGCAAGCCGCTCAACGCGCCCAACGACGTCGTCGTGAAATCAGACGGCGGAATCTGGTTTACCGACCCAGGCTACGGCATCTCGGTCGACTACGAGGGCCATCGCGCGCCGTTTGAGTTGCCGCGCAACGTCTACCGAATCGACCCCCAGACCGGCAAGGCGAGCGTGGCGGTGTCGGACTTCGTGCGCCCCAACGGGCTTTGCTTTTCGCCGGACGAAAGCAAGCTCTATATCTGCGACACCGGCCTCACCGACGGACCCGACCAGCCGGCCCACATCCGGGTCTTCGACGTAACCGACAACAAGCTTCAAAACGGCCGGGTATTCCACGATTTCAAACCGTCGTTCGCCGACGGCATCCGCGCCGACGTCGACGGCAACATCTGGTGCGGAACCGGCTGGGGCGACCCGCGGGATTACGGCGTGCAGGTATTCGCGCCCGACGGTACGCTAATCGGCAAGATCCATTTGCGCGAGATCTGCGCCAATCTCGCCTTTGGCGGGCAGAAGAAAAATCGCCTTTTCATGGCCGCGAGCAAGTCGCTCTACGCCCTGTACGTGGGCACAAGGGGCGCGGAGATGCCGTGAGACATGCGCCTGACGCGCGCGGAAGATAGCCCCTCGCTCACCGGCGGCCCACGCCTATCGCCGATACAACTCCGCGCGCCCGCGCGAATGGCATGCATTCGGGCGGGGCGGAATGTTGCCGCCCCGCCCAACATTTTGGCTTAGCGGCCCGTCTGGTGAGCCAGTATGACGTCCCGCAAATAGCTTGCACAATTTGCGCACATCCCCACGCCGCTTGCGCGGTTGTCATTCTGAGCGCTCCCCTTGAGTCATTGCGAGCCCCCTTGGTCATTCTGAGAGTTTGTGAATTTTTGGCAAGCCGCCGCATGCGATCGTAGGCTGCGCCCGCTATGTTTATAGTGGGGCGGGCCGCCGTGCCCGCCATGATGCGCGGGCGCCACGCCCGCGCGGCCAATGAATCATCGGCGACCGGGCGGGC
>JAKBMB010000025.1 GCA_021831785.1 Deltaproteobacteria bacterium
CAAGCTCCTCGTGATTCTCAACGCCATGCTCCGCAGCAAAATGTCTTGGCAAACACCTGCGCTCGCTTCCTCCACTGCTGCTCTTTCTCCCCTATTGGGTGCGGTTTCTGAACACGGTTGCTGCTAGAGGCCAGCCGCGGCGCGCTCTGAGATCGATCAGTGCTCGACGACCCCGGTCTGCGGCGGATAGTTCTCTCTGTTATCATCAGCCCGTTACTAGGGCTTGGGAATATTATACGGCGCTGCCCACGTTTGCTCGACGCCTGGGGGCGTGAGATTGTCGATGCCGGCGGTAGGCTTCAACACAGGGATGGGGCGATGTCGAAACCCGAAGACGTCACGGTACTAGCAAGAGAAGTAGGATGACCGGCAAAGGGGCCGATGCAAACGGCGTCGTTTCTCAATCAAACACCGCGGAAGAGCTCACGCCCCTTGCGCTCGCTCGACGGCAAACCTGGTATCCCGCGTATGGAATATTAGGCGCGCTGACCTCGCTCGCAGCCATTCTTCTACCGATAACGATGGCTGACGCGAGGCTTCCTCCTTCCCACATCGGAATGGTGATGTCTAGCCTAAGCGTGGGAGTGTTGCTCTCGCCGTTATGGGGACGGTTAGCCGACCGGACACGCGCATATCGAGCGATTTTCTCCGTGGGCTTTATCCTCGTGGGATTGAGTTTCGCCGCATTTTGCGTGACGCGAAGTCCGTTGGTCTGGGCGCTGGTTGCGTTGCTGCAAGGCGTGGGGGTCGCGGCGGTAAGCACGGTCGCAAGCCTGCTCGTCGTCGTCTCGAACTCTCGCTCGGAGTGGGATCAGCATATCGGGTGGTTGCAGAGCTACAATACCGCTGGCCAAGTAGCAGGCCTGGCCCTCGCCGGCGTGCTCTCGAGCACGCAAGGTCTGCAACTGGCAGCGGCGCTCTCGCTTCCCGCGATTCTTCTCGCCTTTCGTGTTAGCTGCGATGGTGCCAAGAGTCCGCTTGGGGCGCGCTCGGCCACTGCTCTAGCCGCGTCTACCCGCCTTACACGGCGCACCGAGCTCTTTACGAGGACGCCGTTTCATGCTCTTGATGCTCCGTTGCTCATTGCCGATCTGCGCCAGCTTGCCCTCAGCCGTTTCGGCCGCTTTCTCGCCGGCTGGTTTTCCCTGACCTTGGCCACCTCGGCATTCTTTTCGCTGTATCCGGTCATGATGCCCCGCGTGTACGGCATCTCGGCCCAGCTTGTCGCTGAGCTTTACGCGGTCGCGATCCTCTTTACGCTGCCGCTTTATTCCTTGGTCGGGCGCTGGTCGGAGCGCTTCGGCGCGGGACGTATGTTGCGTATCGGCGCCGGCGCGCGAGCCCTCGCCTTTTTGGCGCTCGGGCTGCTCGCCTTTGCGTCTTTTTCGGCCGCCTCCGCTCTGGTTCTCGCCAGCTTTGCCGCTTTGCAGGGGCTATGGCCGTTTCTCGGCGTGAGCGCCACAGACCTCTCCGCGCGCCTGTCGAAATTCGGCGAAGGCGCCGGCATCGGCATCCTTAACGGCACCGCCGCGCTGGCCGGCGCGGTGGGAGCGGTCGTCGGCGGGCTATGCGCCGGTCACTTCGGTTACTGGAGCGTGCCCTTCCTCGGCGCAGCCGGCGCAGCGCTATGCTGGCTTCTCAGCGGCCGCCTCATCCCGCACGGGATGCGCGCCCGCTCCGTTTCCTGATCGCTCTTGCGCTGCGGCTGCCGCGCCACGCGCCGCTCGATGTTCTCCATCGGGCGGCTTTACCCCAGTCGGCGGCCATCTTTAAATGCTGATGCCCCGGACATCTCCAATGTTTATGACGACCGCCTTCTCAAGCACTGGACTTCAATTACGGGTAATGCTTGTTTAAGGAAGGATACGGGTGCAAGCCAATGCTCACCCGGCGCATTTAGGATGAGCAACATGCAGGTCTCCACGTTGAACATCGACTTTCGTGAGCGTGTCGTAATCAACACCGAAAAGCTCCCATGGATAGAGAGCCCCAGCCCAGGGGTTTGGCGCCGTCCGCTCGAGCGCGGAGGCGCGGAGTCGGGTCGTGCAACGTCGATCGTTCGCTATAGCCGGGGAACCAGCTTTCCCCCGCACAGCCATCCCGACGGCGAGGAGATACTGGTTCTGGATGGCGTTTTCAGCGATGAATCGGGTGACTATCCCGCAGGCACGTATCTTCTCAACCCGCCTGGCTCGCGCCACGCGCCCAAAGCGCCGAACGGATGCCTCCTGTTTGTGAAGCTTTGCCAATATCGCGGGAACACGCGCCAGCGCCTAGTGCTCGACACGACCGCCATGGAATGGCAACGGGCTGCCGAGCCGGGCGTTTTCGTCAGGCCCTTATACTCTCAGGCAGGATACCCCGAAACCATGGCACTGATGAAGTTTGAGCCCGGGGCTCGCCTAGGGCCCCATGAATACGCGGCCGGCGCCGAGATTCTAGTGCTCGAAGGCACTCTGGCAGACGAGCAAGGACGCTATTTGCAAGGAACATGGCTGCGAAACCCGCCCCACAGCGTCGCTACGTTTGTTTCCGAATCAGGCTGCGTGATCTTTATCAAGACCGGCGGCTTGAACTAATCCGGCAGCGTTGCCCTAAAGCGCGCGTTCGCGCAGCCTCACGTGTCCGGCAGCGATCTTCTGTCGAGCGCTTGCAGGGTTGTCGGAATATTTCGCTTAACGCGTTTGGTGTTGGCCGGGTTCGCTGGCGATTATCTCGCTCACGCGGCTCAAGTTAAAGCCTGCGGCAAGACGCCTGGCCCGCCGTGCTTCGCCCCCGGTTATGGCAGCTTTCCTGTCCGGCCTCTGCTGATCGCGCGGACGACGGCACGCTCCCGAAGCCCAGTAGCGGCGAAGGCATGGCGCGGCGCGAAGCGCTTTCGCGAAAAGAACGTTCGGCGCCAAGCCCGCGCGCGCTCTCGCGGGGAGATTTTTTAGCGCTCGCCGCGCGCGGGCTTGGCGCCGCGATGCTGGCCGGCGTGGCCGCAGCGGTGAGCACAGAGACGGCGCGGGCCTCGGCAGGTTCGAAGGACGGGACGATGAAACGATCGAATACGCTGATGATAACGCGAGCGATCCCCAAAACCGGTGAGCCGCTGGCGGTGATCGGGCTCGGCACGTGGCAGACTTTCGATATCGGCAATGACCCTGCGACCCGAGGCAGGCTCGCGGAGGTGCTGCGAGCGCTGTTCGCGGGCGGGGGTAAGGTTATCGACAGCTCGCCGATGTACGGCCGAGCCGAGGGTGTGGTCGGCGACCTGTTGGCCCAGCTCCACGCGCGCAGCTCGGCCTTTCTCGCGACCAAAGTATGGACGACCGGGCAGCAGGCGGGAATCGAGCAGATGCAGCGCTCGTTCGAACTGCTCCGGACCCGCACGATCGACCTGATGCAGATTCACAATTTGTTGGACTGGCGCGCGCATCTTTCGGCGCTGCGCCGGATGAAGGACGCCGGGCAAATTAGATATATCGGCATCACTCACTACACCGCGTCGGCGCTGCCGGAGTTGGCCGAGATTATCGAGCGCGAGCAAATCGATTTCGTCCAATGCGCCTATTCGATCGAGGAGCGCGATGCGGAAAAACGGCTGTTGCCGCTGGCGGCCGAGCGCCGCGTCGGGGTTATCGTCAACCGGCCGTTCGGCGGCGGCGGTTTGTTTTCCCGCGCGCGCGCCGTCGCCCTGCCGCCGTGGGCGGCGGAATTCGGATGCAGCAGTTGGGCCCAGTTCCTTCTGAAGTTCATCCTGTCGAATCCAGCGGTGACCTGCGTGATTCCGGCGACGGCCAACCCCGAGCATCTGGCCGATAATTTAAGCGCCGGGTACGGACGTTTGCCCGACGCCGCCGAGCGCCAGCGCATGGTCAGGTTATGGGATTCCATCTGAGCGACGAATTGGACAACCGAACCACAGCAAGGGCGCGCCATTCTTATACAGTCGGCGACACCAAGCGGTTGCCGCTCGGAGCGCGCGCAGCTTGACCGCGGGCGCGAGTTCGACCAAATTCTTTGTTAAGCTCGGAGTACCGTTACCACCGCGCCGTAATTCAGGTGCTGGCAAAGGCCCGGTGCAAATATCCGAGGAGGGGGGAAGATGGCTAAGATTTACGTGAGCTCGGTGATCGACGCGCCGGTCGACAAAGTATGGGCGGTCGTGCGCGGTTTCAACGATTTGCCAAAGTGGCTCCCGGCGTTCGTTGACAGCCACATCGAGAGCGGTCTACCCGCCGACGCGGTGGGCTGCGTGCGTAACTTCAACCTAAAGGAGGGCGGCAACATCCGCGAGCGCCAACTGGCGCTCTCTGACGCGGAGTATTTTTGCACATACGGCATCGTGTCGGCGCCGCTGCCGGTAGAAAATTACGTGGCGACGCTGCGCCTGAGACCGGTCACTGACGGCAACCGGACCTTCGCCGAATGGACGGCCGAGTTCGACTCGCCCAAGCCCGAGGAAATGATCGAGACCATCGGCAACGGCGTTTTTCAAGGAGGGTTCGACGCTCTCAAACAGCGCTTCAAGCGTTAGCCATACGGAGCGCGCCGCTTGAGGTGTAGCGCGGCGCGGCGGGCCCGAAAAACATCGAGAATGCCGGGAGTTAGCGTCGAGGTCAAACCCGTGCGTGGTCGTTTGCCGCTCGCGGCATTCATCGCTCCGCCGGCGCTTCGCGAAGGCGTCCGTTTGACTCCATCAGGGGACAGAGTTGGTGGTCGGTCCGGGCTGCCGGCCGTTTGCGCACCAATGTGCGCAGTTGGTGGGCAAGCGCTTCGAGCTCACGAATCCTGCGATCGACGTCTTCGAGACGACGGCGGGCAAGTTCCTGCACGCGACGGCACGGCTGCTCGCCCCGGCCGGCAAGCTGGAGCAATTCCTTTATCTCCGCGAGCGTCATGCCGAATGCCTGGGCCCGCTGTATAAAGTTCAACCGCCCGAGCGCGTCTTTGCTATAGACGCGATAGCCGTTGGGAAGGCGAGAGGGACGTGGCAGGATGTGATGGCTTTCGTAATAGCGAATCGTAGAGGCTCGAAGACCCGCCTCTCGCGCAACTTTGCCAATCGTCAACATGGCTCGCACCTATGCAAAATCTCAATTTATGTGCCCACCACACCTTACCTGGACAGCGCTGAACCACGAAAGTTCGCTGTCGAGTAATAAACCGGACGTATGAGAGCGGGACGGTCCGGCACACGGACCGTCCCGCCTCGGCCTGTCAGCCGACTTTCTTCATTTCCTTTCCGCAACAGCATCGGGGGGCGTATGTGCCGCGGCAGCCGGGGTCGGCGCCCTTGGTCACCTCGATTGCACAGCCGCAGTTCGGATCCGGACACTCATATTTTTCCCCTTTTACTAATGGCATGTCGATTCACCTCCTTGGAATCACGTTGCCGGTGTCAATTTTCGTCAGGTCTCAAAAGCCCATTACCAGCGGCAGCACGTAGGCCACGCTGAAGCCCGCAAGCCAGATCGCCGCCGAGCACCACACTGCGACGCGGCTGAGCCTGCTCACTGTGTTACAGGCGCTCAGGCCGTCGATCCCGCAGGTCACGCCCCGCGCGCGCAATCGCGGCGCGACGCCGTAGACGTAGACGAGGTTGCCTAAAATGAGCGCGCCCGCAAGCGCAAAGACCAGCTTTTTGTGATGTGAAAGCGCCACCAGCCAAGAGACGTTCGAGACCAATGGCGCCCAAGTTGCTCCGAGCCCGAGCATCACGAGCGCCAGCGGGAGCGCGCAGCACAGAATCGTTCCGAGCGAAGTGAAAAGCGCCGGCACCGATAGCGAGACCTGCAGATCGGGCGTGATTCCGTATGCCAGCATGGTGCGGAACATGCTCCCGGAGCCCGCTCCGCCTCCCGTTCCCATAAAGCTCGTATCGAGGCTCCATCCGTCTTCAACGTTGGTCGGCGTGCTAAGTCCGAACACCGGACCATGGCCGTTGGCCAAGGCCGCGCGAGGCCCCATGAGCAGCACGCACAATCCAACAAGAAACGCCGTCTGGTCCGCTCTTCTAGTTGTCATCGGCGCCGGCGCTGCGCGGCATCCTAAAGCCGCAACCACCAAAGCAGGGCAACCATCGCGGTTGACCACCACACAATCCACTTCGACCAGCGCGGCCCGTGGCCACGCCACGCGCTCAGATAGAGAGCGCGCAACATGAACCCGATCGAGGCGCCGAGCAGGACGTACTGCGGCCATCCGGCGAGCCATCGCCACGCCGCCATCGCAAACCCCGCTAGCCCGAGCAGGGAAAGCATCGCCGGCAGAATTCAGCGCCACGGCAGCGCAGCCGCCACGGCGCCGAGACCGAGATCTGCGATGTCCCTGAGCCCGCCCATGCAGCGAGCCTAGACCTTGAACCTAGGTTTAAGGTCAACACCGCACGGACCGCTCTGCGCGCTGCGCTATTTCGCAATGAGCGGCCTATCGCCGGCCTTTGAGCGAGCGCCACTCGCCGAACCGCCGCCCGCCCGGCCGCTCCGTCAGGTGACCCTCCGTTAGCAAAAGCCGGTCGAAGGCCGCCTCCTTGTCCCGTTGGCATGAGGGGCGCTCATTGCAGACAACAACAGCTCGCCGCAGCCGCCGGGCGCCTTGCGCGTGCCGGATTGCCGAGGGAAAGCATTGCGCGGGCGACGATCGCCGGTTGCCTTCAGAGCCGTTAGAGGTTAAGGCGCCTTTGCATTTGGAGGCGACATCATTTAGTCTGGCTATGCGTAAAGGGCCGTTAGGTTTCAAAACGTTGTGGAAAAAAAATGACACAAGGGCGCGGATTTCGAACATGAAAGAACGAGCCTGGGTTAGCGTGGTTTGGCGCGGGATGGGCGCGATCGCCGTCGTCGCCTGTGTGCATGGGAAAGCGTGGGCGCTCCAATCGCGTGGCTGCGTGACGATTGCGGATTGCCGGGTGGCGGCATTTAGCGCCCCTGAGGGTCGCAAACCGCCGGCGTTGCAGCGTATAGCTCAGGCCCAGCCGGGGGGTCTTTTATCTGGGCACGTGACCCAACCGGCGCAGTCCGGCGCGATCGAAGTTGGATCGCAGCCTCGTGAGGGCCTTCTCGCAGGCGCGCCCAACGCCGCAACCAGCGCGGCCGAGGTGCAAAGCCAGGTTGTCCCCGAGCCGGGCCAGCCGCCACGCGGCCTGTTGGCCGGCGCGATCAGAGGAAATGAAGCCGCGCCTGGAGGAACGGGCGTTGCTGCGCCGTCCGGCCGCGGCCTGCTAGCAGGCGCGATCAGGGGAAATTAAACCCGCACCGAGACAAACCAGCGCCGATACACCGGCTACGCTCGTCTGCCGGGGTTTCACCAAGAACGAAGAGCGGCCGCCCGACCTAACGGGAGGCGCACTCGTCGGGCGCGGCGGGTCTTCAGCGCCCCTGCCGGAGCGGCAGCCGCAAGCCCGCCGCCGTATTCTCGGTGCGAGATGGGGAGCTTTCATTTTTACCGCCGAAAGGAGATTTTCCCGGGGGTTAGGGTAAATCTCTCGAAGTCGGGGCCGTCGCTCACCTTTGGCGCCGCAGGCTTTCATCTTACGGTCGGCCCGCGTGGCGTGAGGAGAACGATCGGAATCCCGGGCAGCGGGCTCTATTACACCTCCAGCGCCGGCTACCACAGCGGAATTCATAGCGCGCATCGTGAGGCGGAAGAACCCGGCCTAAAGCTCCGTCACCTGGTCTGGACGTGGCTCATCTTGTGGGCGGCGCTGCTTTTCGCAGGCCAGCCACAACTGAGTGCCTACGTGACGGTATACGGATTTTTGGCGATCCTGGTCGGCTGGCCTCTATACAAGCTTTTGCGCCGGTTTCTCGCCGCTCGTCCCGAACGCGCGCCGTAACTCCGCGGCCCGTTCTCGGTTTCGTGGGGGGCCTTCCGCCGCGCGAGCAATTGGCCGGCGCGCCAAGTTCGCCGGTCGGGGTCAGGTTAACGTGCGCCTCGTCGAGTTTGGCCAACGATGGGGACCGGGTAATCAGAGGCCGGCGTTCAAGGCTTGGTTTTCAAGGCGGCAATTAGGTGCTCGGCAAGGCCGGAGTGACGATCGATCTTGCGGCCTGCCGCAGCACGTATCAGTCTCTCCTCGCCGGCCAGGACGACCGAGCTTCGGCTTCGGGTGAGCGCCGTATAAAGCAGTTCCCGCGTAAGCAGGGGAAGGTCTTCGTTGGGCATGATAAGCGCGACCTTGTGGAATTCCGAGCCCTGCGCCTTGTGCACCGTCATCGCATAGCAGAGCTCCACCGACCCGCTGAGAGTTTCCAAAGGGAACGTTTTGAAAGCGTCTTGGCGCGGAAAGACGGCAGCTGGGAACGACCTGTCGCTCGGAGTGCGGCGCACCGTAAGCACGATTCCTTGGTCGCCGTTGAAAAGACCGCGCGCGTAGTCGTTATGCAGCGCCATTATCGGCTCGCCCGGCAAAAGCGCAAAGCGTTCAGGCGGTTTGCTCGCTTGTCGAGCGGCGCGAGCGTGCAGCACGGCGTTTACGCGTTCGGAACCGGTCGCCAAAACCCGCGTCACGCATAAAAGCCGCGCGCTTTGCAGATAGTTGAACAGCGGCCTTAGGCGGGCCGACTCCGCTCGATCAAGCGCGTCGGATTCGACCACGCTATAAACGCTTTGCGCTAGCGACTGCATGCGCGCGTCGCCTTGGACCTGCGCGGTGTACCATCGGTCCAGGAACGCGTCAATGTCAACCGCGCCGGCACTCAGCAATTCGACGCCGCGGTAGGCGAGTTCGTCCGGCGAAACGCGCCTGATGACCGACGATTCCCCGTTGAGCCACGGGGCGCTGTCCTCGTCGGGCGGGCCGGCATTAATCGCTTGGGCGAAGGCCAAGATTTCCTGCCCCGCCGCTTGCGCCTCATCCACGCGATAATTTCGTTTGAGCTTCACGCTCGCGCCGCAGGCCGACGCGGCGCGCACATGGTCTTCGGCGCCTCGTCCGCGGCGCCGGAGATGCGCGCCGACTTGTATTAAATTTCGAAACACTGCGCCGGCGGCCACGGACGGAAGTTGTTCCTCGTCGCCCAGAAGAATTAACCGCGCATCTACGCCAAGCGCATCAGCTAGCGCCCGCATCAGATCGAGATCGACCATCGACACCTCGTCGACGATTACAACCGACGCCGATAGCGGATTGTTGTGATGATGCCGAAAGCGCCCGCGGCTGGGCGAGTAAGCGAGCAAGCGATGAAGCGTCCGCGGTTCGGGCCGCTCGGACCGCAGCGCCGCGTCGTGTTCATCCGGCTCCTCGACTGCGCCGAGCATCTGCTCAAGTGCCTCGCCCATTCGATAGGCGGCTTTTCCGGTCGGCGCGGCAAGCGCGATGTTCTCGGCGCCGACGCCGATTCGCGCGAACAGCCGCAAGATCGCCGCGACGATCGAAGTCTTGCCGGTTCCCGGCCCGCCCGAGATTACCGTGATCCTAAAGCTGGCCGCCGCCGCCACCGCCGCTTTTTGCTCGTCCGAGAGTTTCAACGCCCTCCCCTGCCTTACCGGCGGCCGCTTCAGCACGTCTTGCAGCGCTGCTTGAAGCTGCGGTTGGTCAACCGTCAAAGGCTGCTGTCTCAGTGTTGCGGCCAATCGCTGCGCCAGCGAAACCTCGGCTTTGTAGACGCGCTGATGGTAGACGTACGGCCGTAAATAAAGCAGGGGCGCGTATGAATCCGGGTCGTGGCCGACTACGCTCGAAGCTTTGCCGGATTCCAGCAGCGATTTGATCGCGCCGGCGACGTCCCCCAATCCGGCTGCGTTGGAGCTCTCGCCGCATAGCTCGGCTGCGATTTGACGCAGCGCTTGCCTGCCTTCGCGCGTGCCGATCGGGAGTCGCGAGCTTCCCTGGTTGAGCGCGGCAAGCGAGATTACGCACAGCACGATCAGCGCCAGGCGCCGCTTGGGGTCAAGGCCGGGTTCGAGCGAGGCGATTTCGCACGCCAGGTGAACCGCGTCCGGGGATAGATTGAAGCCTCCGGCGCGCTCTTCAAGCTCGCGCAAGCATCGGACAAAGCCGTCTGCGGGAGCGGCCGGCGATTGCATGTTCTCTCCGGCGGGCTCGCCTCTCCGCTCTAGCCATCCCCACGCAGCTCGTGCTCCGACGGGCGGCCGGAAATCTCGTTCGGATGGGGATTGTCCGAAGAAGGTCATTCGGCGTCCGCCAACTCCGTTTCGTAGCGCTTGATGTCCGCCCAGGCGGGACGGCGATAGTAGACGCCGCTTAAGCCGCCGCCGACTGCGCCGGAAAGACCACGCAGAAACAGGTAGAGCAGCCCTCCGAAACGCTTCTCGTACTCGCTTGCGCTCCCGATTTGCAAAAGACGGATAACGGCGACGGCATAAATTTTTATCTGGGACTCATAGTGACGCTTGACGTGCGTCTTGAGCGCTGCCGGCTCGTACGACGGTAGAATATCGCTCTTCCAATCGGCCAAGTAGATAAGACCCTGATGCTCGAAGACAAGGTCGACGAAGCCCCTAAAATACACCGGCCGGATTTCCCGTCCGCCGCCGCTTGCCCCTGGCGACGGCGGACCGGCGAATTCAAAAACCGGGTATAGAAACTCCGTTTCGCGCAGGCTGGCAAGCGTGTACAGCTCGCTTGCGGTTCGCTGGCCGCTCGCGGCGAAAGAACAACGTAGAGCGCGGTAGACCAGCCACATCGCCGGCTCGGCGGCCGCTTCGTCGATCCCCCAGCGCCGGCGGATTGCGCGCCGGAAAGTCTCGCGCACGTCCGCGCGGTTCTTCCACGAATCGAGATCCCCGGTTTCGGCCAGCGAGCGCAGGTTTAGTTCCCCTATTGCCTCGTGGAGAAAGATCCCGACCTCGCGGCTTCCCGCAAGTTCGTGCACAGCTTCGCGAGCCTCGCTCCGGCCCGCAACTTCGAGGCTGCGGTCGAACGCGGCCACTTGCGGGTCGGCCTCGGCGTAGCGGTTGAGCGAGGTGTAGGAACGCACGGCAAGGGGCGCATGCCGCGCTCTAAGCTCTGCCAGCTTCACGCGCAAGGCGTAGCGGTTGTCCTCGTCCTCGAGCAGTCTCTGGGGCGGCGACCAGCGCGGGGGTTGCGGGAACCGATCGCTCGCACGGCGGGGGTCCGCGCCCGCATCGGAATTTTCAGCCGCGCCGCCGCATCTGTGCGTTTCCGGCGCAGGCCCCTGCGCCGCCGCGCTTGCTCCCGCTCTTGGCGCGCCCGCGCCGTTCTCGTCTATCGTCGCCCCGCCGGTCGCGCCGGTTCCCGCTGCGGCGTCTTCTTGCGCGCCATCGCCCGCCGCGCCGGGGCGCGCGCCTTCATATTCGAGGACATTCTCCAGGGCGAAAAGGTCCTCGCGCAGTTGTCCGCCGGAAGCCATGGCGTTGAGGCGCCGGTTGAGGGCTGCGTAGTATCCGGTCGGCGGCTTTTTGAGCGAGCCGTCCGGAAAAAAAGACAGATAAAGTTTGGCGCATGCGCGCGTGATCGCCACGTAAAGCAAGCGCTGGTCTTCTTCCGTATGCTCTCTACTAAGTGTGTCTTTAACCAAATCTTTGGCGTATTTGCCGACCGCAAGGCGACATTGGCGCCCTTCGTGGTAACGGCTGATCGGCGAGTCGTCGGGTCGAGCATAGAATCCTCCAAACAGCACCACGATTTTTGCTTCGAGGCCTTTGCTCTTATGCACGGTAAGTATCCGCACCGCGGCGCGGGTGCCTTCCGGCCGTTGAAGGTTTTGCTCGGCCTCGATGGAGGATACGCCGCCGGCGATATAGCCTTGCAGCACAAGGATCAGGTCGCTCAGAGCGAGCTTGTTTGCGGACGACCGTTCGAGCAGGGTTTCGAACATCTGCTCATAATTGGCCAGCCGGCGGCGGCTTGCGGAAAGCAAAAGCTCGCGCGCGACAAGGCCGCTCTGATGGAGCACGCGGTCGAAGAGCTCCGCTAACTGCTCCTGTTCGGCGAGCGCGTTCCATTCCAGCAGCGTCTCGTAGAACGGGTCCGCGGAAACTTCGTCGTCCAGGGGAAGCCGGCTTAAGCTGAGGCCGAAAAACGGCGTGAGATAAGCTTTGAGCCGGCGCGCGCGGGTAGCCGGCCGTTCAACTGCCTTCAATAAGTCGAGGATGTCGCGCGCTTGATCGGTCTGGAAAAGCCCGTCGAGCTTGTAGAAGGTGAAGGGAACGCCGGCTTCCTGAAGATACGAGCCCGCTTCGACGCTCTCCTGCGCCGTGCGCGTCAAGACGAAGATTTCCTCGGCCCCTACCCTTCGCGGCGCGTCGTTTCCTTGCCTGATCCTTACTTCGTAGTCGGGGTCGAGGAGGATGCGCCGCAGGTTCTCGGCGAAGTGCCGGCCGAGCGCTTTGCGGGCGCGGCCCGCCGAGCCGTTCCCTTGTCCTTCGGGCGCGTAGCGCATCAAGCTGACGGGCTTTAGCGGCTGTCCTCGCCGGTTCACCGCGTGAAAGTCCGGCCGCGCGGACTTTGACGCCACCCGGTAGTTTATTTCACCCGTGAACAGCGGGTTGGCCGCGCTCTGATCGAGAATTGCGTTCAGCGCATCCACCATGGGCGCCGTCGAGCGGAAATTTTCGTTGAGCGAAAGGCGCGAGGCCTGTCTGCCGGTCAGCTCGTCTACCGCCGCGAGGTAGGCAAAAACGTCAGCGCCCCTGAAGGCGTAGATCGCCTGCTTAGGATCGCCGATCAGGTAGAGCAGGTTGCCGCCTTTGCTTTCGACAAAGATGCGCCGAAGTATCTTCCACTGCAGTTCGTCGGTATCTTGAAACTCGTCGATTAACCCGTAGCGCAGCCGCGCTCGCAGGGCGGGGAGAATTTGCTCGCTTCGCGGCCCGTCCAGCATGCCCCAGACCCGTCGCAGCATGTCGTCATAGTCCAGAAGCCCTTGCTCGCGCTTATCCTTTTCCAGACGCTCGGCGACCCGGGGCAAAATGGCGTCGATCGCCCGCACCTCGATCTGAGCAGCGGCTCGCGCCTTTTTCGCCGCGGACAGGAACGCTTTGCCGCTCGACGAGAGCTCCTCGGGAAACCTTCTCTTGCCGCTGCGCGCTGCGACTCGCCGAGGCTCGAGCAGCGGCGAGAAGTCAAAGCCCGCGAGCTTCTCGGCCAGCGCCTCGACATCCGCGCGATTGCCCGCGATGAGCTTTGCGAGATCGTCAAGGGCGCGTATGGCGTTATGCCGAGCTTGCGCTTCCAGCGCCGCCGCGGCGTAGTCCTGCTTGACGGCATCGATGTCGCGCATTGTCAGCAAGCCTAAAACAGCGGCGCGGTGATCCGCGACCGCGCCGCTTTCAAGATAACGGTGACAGTGCGCCGCAAAGAGCAGCGCTTCCAACCGCTCCACGCTTCGCTCCGTAAGCCACCCCTCCAGCAAAAGGTTGAAGCGCTTTTCGACGGCGAGATGCTCGCGCAAAAAAGCGCGAAATGCTCGATGAAAGGCGCGCCCGCTGTTGGTGACCTCAAGGCTGCGCGGTCCCAGAGAGTCGGGCGAAAACTCGAGCAGCAACTGATGGCAGAACGAGTGAATCGTATAGATCGGCGCGAAGCTAAAAGAAACCAGCGCCGATTCGAGCTTGCGCTTTTGAGGCGCGGCCGCCCGCCTGTCCGCCTTGGCGGCCTCGAGCAATTGCCGCACTCGTTGGCGCAGCTCGGCCAGCGCCCGCTCCGTGAAGGTCACGGCCAGAATTTGCTCCAACTCGCACGGCGTGGAAAGCAGCAGGTCCGCGAACAGATGCGCTAGGACGTGCGTTTTGCCCGTGCCGGCGTTGGCTTCGAGCACGCCGTGTTGGTCGCGCGGGAGACCGGACAAGATCGCCGGTTTGTCGTATAGGCTCTCGGCCATGACGTTCGCCGTTCAGATAAAAATCTGACGGAACGGACCGAAGCGGCGTTCGATGATCTCTTGCACCTCGTCGTCCGATTTGGGCGGAGGGAAGCGTCTCGCGTTTCGCACCGGGCCAGACGCGGAGCTTACGGGTAAGCGCTCGTCTTCTCGCAGCCGCCGGATGATATCGCGCAGGGAGCCTTGATGCTTCGCGTCGGCGGGGCGCAGATGCGAGAGGACGGCGGCGACGGCTTCGATGGGCAAGAAGTACTCGGCGCGGCCGCTGAGTAGATCGTCTGCCGAGTCGGTAAGATAAGCGAGCGCCGCTTGCGGAGTCGGCAGCGCCAGCGTTTTTTTGCTCGCCTGCCCTTGGCCGTGCTCCGAGACGGCGATAACGACCGTCTCGAAGCAGTCCCCATCTAAAACTCCTGCGGCCCTCAGCGCGAGTGCCCAAATAAATGGACCGAGAAAATCTCTTGGCGTGGCGCGGTCGCGCGCTACGAGATGCAGCGCGCATCCAAGCGTTGCGGACAGGCGCGAGAGCCGGCCATGAAGGCTCACTGCGACGCTCACCGGCGAGCCGTCGGACCGGCGCAAGGCGCTGCCGTCGGCGGCCCGGCGCGGTACATTGAGGTGAATCGCAGGCAGGGAGCGGTTCGCGGCCTCGGCAAACTCATCTGCGGGTCCGATTTGGAGGTCTTGCCACTTGGCGAGGTCCCCTAGATCAGCCTCTCGCGTCAGTCGCAACCATTCTTGCAGCATCGCCAGATCGGCCTGCTGCCGGACCTGCGCGAAAGGACCGAAGGGCGCCTGTCCTTTGACCTGCTCCAGGCGGAAGCCATCAAGGTAAGCTTTTCTAACCGCATCGGGATCGCCTCGCCCTTGCCAGAATGCGCGGCGCAATAGCCGGACGCGCTGCGGCCTGGGCTGCGATAGGGGCTCGTTCTCCTCAACCTCGACCGGGTCGTCCTCGGACATGCCAAAGGCGTACATGGCGGTTCCCTGAATCGGACATTCCAGAAAGCGGCGCAACGCCGCCAGGGGCAGCGAGACCTCGGAAGGCGGGTTAGATGTAGACCTTTCTGCGCGCCAAGCCTCGGGTAGGCGCAGAGTTCCCCTTAGCTTGTCCCGCTGCTCTTGCGCGAGCAACCCCAGAACCGCGGTCCCTTCGGGCGGCGCGATCCGTCCGTAATGGCGTTCGAGGTCTTCGCGCAGTGCGCTCAGCCGGGCCGCCTGTCGCGCTTCACTGTCAAAGCTGGCCACCTCGTACCTTTGAGCCGGGATTTCGCTCGCGCTGACAGGCGCTTGGTCAGGCTGCTGCTCCGCGGGCGATTGCAGGTTGGGAAAGCACTCCAAATCGTAGCGGTTCAGGGGATGGGGAATCGTCATCTGCTCAAGCGCGGATTGACTCACGTAGCCGCGCAAAATCGATTGTAGCTCGTGCACCACGATGGAAGGCTCCAGCGGGTCGCCGGTATGAGGATCGAGCGAGCCATAGGAGAGAAACAGGCGGTCGCGCGCCGCGAGCAGCGTTTGAAGGAACCAGTAGCGCTGGCGTTCGGTTAGCGTTGAATCTTCTCTCTCACGCTTGTCGAGACGAAGGTCACGCCAGTCGAGTCTTTCCCGGTCGGGAAAGGCCGCCCCGCCGAGGCCGAGAAAAAAGATGGCCCTAAAAGGGAGCGCGCGCAGCGCCGAGAGCGGGCCCACGACCAAGCCGGTGTACGAAAGCTGTCCCCGCGCGGCTTCTATCTCGGCGGCCCGACGCGCCACAAGCCGGCGCGCGATATCGTAGCCGACCGGGCCGCTCGCCACGCCGTGCGGCGCGATTGACTCAAGCGCGCGCAGGCAGCAATCAAGAACTCGCTCATCGGCGGCGTCTGCGGCTTGAACGTAACTTTTCACTAGCCTGATTAGCGTATCCGACCAATCGGCGAGGACCAGTTGCGCGCTCTTGAGCTCAAGCGCGCTGCCCAAGAGCCCGCGGGCGCTGCGGACCAACTTCGCGACGCTCTCGCCTTCATCCTGCTCAACCTCGAACGGCAGGTAAGCACATCCGTCCTCGGCGTGAAACAATTCGGTGCTGCCGCCGCGTTCGCCGACCATGAAGGCCCCCAGCGACAGGCGGCGCAGAGCCTGATCCCAATGGTAGACGTCCTTCGGTATGTAGGTCCCGGCAAAATCACGGGCGTCGGCGCCGAACACGATACCCAGCTCTTCGCACCACCGCCGCCATCGCTGGGCGTTCGCTTCCGCGTTAGGGCCGGTTATCGCCGGATGGGTGAGCACGCGGATCACTTCCTCGCGCGTAAACCGGCTTAAGGGAAGGTCCAACAATAGCCCGAGGACCTCGGCGACGCGGCTTTCGCTAATCAAAGAACGGTTCACAACATTCAGCGGAATCTGGTACCTCTGCTCGAACAAGGCCTCGATATGCGGCAGATAAACCTCGCGCTGGGAGTCCGGGAAGAGCACGGCTATCTCATGAAACCTAAGTGGCGGCGAGCCCGGCGCCGTGGCTGCGTCGCTCTCCTGCAGGAACGACCAGACCGCGGTCGCGACGGCCTCGACCTCGCGCCGCGCGCCAGGGCACGCAACAAAGCAAATGCTTGCGCAGGGCTGCGCCGGCTCGCCATCCGGGACCGGGGGGCGCTCCGGCTCTCCATTCAGGATGCTGTCCTGAAGCGAGCCCAGCAGGCTTTGCCGGCCGTCGTCCGCGGCCAAAATAAAGTGCGAGTCGAAGTCGTAGCCCGAAAGCTCGTTGAGTAAGCGCGTTAGCTCTCTGCCGGGCCGGGCCCAGAACCGCAGCGCCGGAGAGTCGCGCTCCGCGCCGGCGCAATCAAGCCCAAGCTTTTCCAGGTCGTTCACGCCGCCGTCATCGGCCTCGGGGTCAGCCTGCACGGCCGCCGCGCGCAATTCCAGGTCTGCGGCGCGTCCGGCCGCGACGTTCTCCCAGAATTCGCGGCACGGGTTCAAAGCATAGACGCGGAGGTCGCCGGAGGCGTTCAGAACCGTCAAGGCGCGCGTCAAGATCGGGTCAGCGTCCGAGCAGCCGAAAAAATGGAGCATGAGCGGCAGCCCGGGCTTGAGCGTCGATGGCTCAAGCGCATCGAGCGCATCGGGCAAAAGCATGCATCGATGGCTTTGCTCCGCTGCCCATTGCGGGCGTAGCGCTCCGTCGGAGTCGAACAAGGAAAGATAGAGCCGGCGTTGCCAGCGCTCGAGGCGTCGATAGGGCTCGGTTGTGACGAGCGATCCGGCGCGCCATTTGCGCAGCATCGCGCGGCGCGTGGCGGCATATTCGTGAAACAAAGTTCCAACCTTAGCGGCCAACTCGAACGTTCTTTTCTCGATCTCTCGGTCGTCCGCCGCAGCGGCGGCGTCGGCGTTGCTGAGCACCAACAACTCGGGATCATCTCTAAAAGCAGGCGTGCGCAAGCATTCGAAGACCGCGAGCTGCAAGTCTTGACAGCCGAGCACGCGCAGGCTCGGGTTGAGCCCCTCGAGGGTCCGCGACAGGTAGCCGCGCAAAGTCGGGAAGTCGAGATTTGCGGCTACGCCCAGCCGTTCGGCAAGCCTAAACCTTACGAAGTGCTCAAGGGCGCGATAGGATTCAAGCGAGTCGCCGAACGGTCCCGGCACAAATGCGTCCGGCACAACGATAACCACGGTTTCGAGGGGACGCTCGGCCTGCTGCTCGGCAACAGCCTGTGCGAGAGGCGCGACCAAGCTCTCCAACCGATTTGCATAGTATAGCCGCATCATCGCCGCTGTCCCGGTGCCCTAAGAGTTGGCGCGGGCGCGCCGCGCTCGCAAAGCGAAAGTGGGGAGCCTTGAATCTGCCCAGCTTTCATCACGCGGCCTCAGTTTGTCCGATTGTTCTCTAACATAGTCAACCCGAGCGTTCCCGGCGAGGTGAAATCAACCGCCCTTAGAGTCAGCCCTCTGGTTAATGCTTAGTCGAGCCATCTGTCCCGCACCACGCGGCGCGCCGCCTTGAGTACATGCTCTGGACTGACGTCAAGCATGCAGCGAGACTTCTCGGTAAAAAAACAGGCGTCTGGAATGATGCGCCGATAGCTGTTAATGCACGGGCTGCACGGGACTCGAGTGACGTACACAAATGCGGCGCGTTGGCCAACCGGCGCCCAGCACTTCGGCGTATTGGGTCCGAAGATTCCCACTGTCGGCGTTGCCATTGCCGCTGCAAGGTGCATCAGGCCCGTGTCGGCGCTGATCAACAGGTCGCATCGCTCGACTAGCGCGGCGCTGTGCTGAATCGAGCCAAGTCCTGTCGCGTCAACCAACCGCCCGTCGTACAGGGCTTTGAAAGCCTCGGTCAGCGGGCGCTCGGCTTGCTCGCCCGTGAAAACAATCGTGAGACTGTGGTCCCTCGACTTAAATCTGCGCGCTAATTCCGCAAAGCGCTCCAGCGGCCAGCGGCGATATTGCGCTCGCGGGCCCACTCCGAGATGCATCGCGACCACGTGACCGGTATCCGAACCGATGTTGGCCTGCCACCACTCATCAATGTGTACTGCGGCGGTGGCACTGATCGGAATGGGAAGAATTGAAAGTTCCTTGGGCAGACTGGGATCGATGATTCGCCCGAGCTCGTTCATCGCCTGCCACATAGACTCACCCTCGCGCAGGTCGACGGCGTGGCTAAGGAAGAAACGGCGTCGCTCGTCGCCTGGAGGAATGAATCCGACACGCACCGGTATGCCGCCGGCGTAAAGAAATGCGGCAGTTAGCACGGACACCTGCTCGAAGTCGATCGCCGCGTCGTAGTGAGCGGCTCTGATTGCGCGCAGGATACGCGAGGCGGCGGGTAAGCCGTCGGCTCGCGGGTCGTAGCAGAACACGCGCGCGTCGCTCTCACACGTCATGGCTTCGCGTGTGCGCGCGTCGACCAGCATGTCGATCCGCATCCCCGGATGGCGCGCGCGCAAGTGATCGGCAATCGAGCGCGCCAGGACAGCTTCGCCTATGCCCCCGAACTTAAGAAAAAGAACACGGCGCGGAATTGTGCTGATTGGAGCGCAAGGCCGTTTGGTCGCACGTCGGGCCAAGTGCGATAGAATCCATTCCAGCGCCGCGTGAACCGGGCGGTAGTAAAAGTGCGAGCGATGCGTGGCCACGGATGAGACTCGCCTTTGTAGGAGTGGTGAGCAGCGCCGCTGCGGTCGTTGGCGTCTGTGGCTCTCGATCAGATGGCGATGCGCTCGGGATGGGTGTAAATATTGAAGCCGCGCTCGCGCAAAAAACCGACCAGGGTGACGCCCACTTCCTCGGCCAGCTCGACTGCCAGCGATGAGGGCGCGGAGACCGCGGCGAGAAGTGGAATTCCGGCCGCCGCCGCCTTCTGTACAATCTCGAAGCTTAAGCGTCCGCTCACCATCATCAGAGAGCGCGCAAGCGGCGTAAGGCCGTTTAAAAGCGCGTAGCCGATAACTTTGTCGACCGCGTTGTGACGCCCCACATCTTCACGTAACACTTTAAGTTTTACGCCGTCGAGCGGCGTCGTTTCCTGGCCCGCGCAGGATCGCGCGCCATTACTGCTCGGCGGGAGGAAGAGCGCCGCCGCATGAAGCCCGCCGGTGGCGGCAAAGATTTCCTGCGCCTGCCGCATGCGGGCCGAGAGCTTGAGCAGCACCGCCGGTTGAACCCGCATTCGGTCCGTAAGCGGCGCGATGCGCCGCTGGATCGATTCGATGCTGGTCTTGCCGCACACGCCGCAACTCGAAGAGATGATGAAGTTACGCTTTAGCCGCTCGCGCAAGTGTGCGGCCGGCACGTTCAACACTACGTCAACCACATTTGGTTCAAGCCGGCCCCGGCCGTCTCTGATTCTGCGAATCTCGCCCAATTCGGTAGGAGCGCCGACGAACCCCTCGGTGAAGAGGAAGCCCGCGGTGAGTTCCTCGTCATGCCCCGGCGTGCGCATCGTGAGCGTGAAGCGACGGCCTCCGAGTCGAATCTCCAAGGGCTCTTCGACCGCCAGCGTCTCTGACACCGCGCCTTTGATCGCCGGTTGGCCGCCGCCGGAAGCATGCTCGACGATGGCCGAGGGTGAGACGGTGCCCAGACCGCTCGACGGATCGATGCGCCATTTGACGGCTTCGCGTCGCTTTATTGCCGCGGCTATCATCCTGTGCGCCGTTTTCGCATCCTCATCGTGCTCATGCGCGACAAGCTTTTATGCACGATGCCGTTAAGGCAGCGCGCGGCGAGCACCAGGCCACCTTCCACGACTCCACGCCGTATCAATATTTTGCAATCCACAATAGGCGCCTAAAGCCTTAAAAGCCCGCTGCTTTTTTATCCTAGGCGAACGGCTTGAACTAAGCCACTGCACCAGGGTCCGGCTCGAACTAAGCCGCGCTCACATCCTGAGCAATATCTTAAAGTTTTGTGCTCGGCGAGCGGCGCCGATCGCCGCTTTTGCGCGCTCGAAGGGCAAAATCGCCGAGATCAGCGGCCGAGGGTCGATTTCGCTGCGCGCCAGCGCCTTAAGCGCGGGTCTCAAGCGACCGCATCGCGAGCCGATAAGCGTTATTTCATTGATCACCGCGGGGACAAGATTGAGTTTCGCTGACTTTGCGGTCGTACTCTTGAGGATCACTTTGCCGCGAGGGCGCACAAGCTCAAGCGCGCGCAAGAGGCCCGCGTAGTTGCCGGTGCAGTCGGCCACCACGTCGAAGCCGGCGGAAAGCTCACCTTCAAGTTTTGCTTTAAGTCCAAGCGAATGCAGGCGAGCGAGCTTTTCCGGATGATGGCCGCCGACCACCGTCTCGTAGCCGCGGGCGCGAAGCGCAAAGGCGACGATCGCGCCGAGCCGACCATCGCCTAAGACTGCGATACTCTCGCCGCGGCCGATCGAGGTGTTTTCGAAAATCTCGAGTGCTGCGGCGACCGGCTCGGCAAACACCGCGACCTCGTCCGGCATCGCCTTGGGCACGAGGAGCAGGTTCCCATCGGGTAAGGTAAGGTAATCGGCGAAGGCGCCGTTGCGCTTTACGATCCCGAGCACGGTGCGCGACGGGCAGTGGCGCGAAAGCCCTGCGCGGCATTGCGCGCACGTCCTGCAGCCGGCGTTGATCTCGCCCACCACCCGCTTTCCGATAAGCTCGCGCCGCTCGCTCCATACGACCTCGCCGACGAACTCATGGCCGGGGATGCCGGAAAAGCCCATGTAGCCCTGCATAAGCTCGAGGTCCGTGCCGCAAATTCCGGCCAAACGCACGCGCACCAGACTTTCACCGCGTGGCGGGCGCGGCAAAGGATGGTTGCGGTGCAGAATAAGGCGTCTCCCGCTAAGCGTAAGCGCGCGCATGACTGTGGGTCTCGCGGAGCGCGCCATTCGCGCCTGATTCGGATTAAGCATAAAATCTGAACTGGGGGTGAACGGCTTTGACCGGCGTTGCGCGCCGCTCGCTCTAGAGGCTTCGGCTTGCCCAAAGGCGCACTAAAGTTTAGCACATCTGGGCGCCGCGAGCGGGTAAGCCTTGCACAACGGACCGAGTGGTTACCCAGGCCCGTGCTTAAATTCGTCCTTCGCTATAACGGTTGACGAAGCCGGCATTTGTTAGGGATGAGCGGAGTCATGCTCAAGTCGAAAGCTGGTCACGGCCGCCATCGCTTGTTCACACCCTCTTCGCTGCGAGACCTGCTTGATTCTGTGAGTCGGCGAGTAGCGCGGTCGAGGCCGTGGAGGGTCTTGTGCCTATCGGTCAAAAACTTTGTCCGCAACAATGATCCGCTGTGGGCATCGGCGCTCACTTACACGACCACCCTTTCGATAGTTCCAATTCTGGCGCTTGCCCTGTCCACTGTTGGCGCCCTCCACGCCACCGCGGGCTTGCATCGGTTGATCCAGCGTTACATCGCGGCCGGCTCGCCCGAGATCGCTGATAGAATTGTGAGCTTCGTTTCCAACACGGACAACAGCGAATTGAGCGCTTTTGGCGGCGTCGCGCTGCTGGTCACCGCGATAATGACGCTGGGCGCAGTGGAGCAGGCGTTCAACAATATATTTCACGCGCCCGAGGCGCGTAGCCTCGCGCGCAAAGTCACGGATTACCTCGGCGTGATTTTCGCCGTTCCGCCGATCATCGTCGCGACCGTCGCGTTTCGGGAGGGTATCGCGGGCTTCCTGCCGCATTGGGTAGTGCTGCGATGGGTGGTTTCCAGTCTCATGCTGTGGGGAAGCATCTGCTTTCTTTATATCTTCTTCCCCTATACGAAGGTCCGCGGCAGCAGCGCGCTGGTGGGCGGGCTTGCGGCCGCGTTGATGCTTGACCTGGCGCGGAGAGCGTTCATCCATTTCCAGTACGGGGTCTCGAGCTATAAAGCGATATACGGAGCGCTGGCGGCAATCCCGATACTCATGACCTGGACCTACATCAGTTGGACAATTTTGTTGTATGGCGGAGAGCTGGCTGCGGCATTGCAAAGCGGGGCGGACGTGTACCGCCCGCAAGACGAGCCATCACCGCAGGACTTCGCGCGAGGCGCCGCGCTGCTCACGATGCTTCGCTTGGCGGAGCGCATGATGAACCGGCGCGCGCGCGTTAGCGTGGACAGCATCGCAGGCGAATTGGGCGTGGCGCAAGAGACACTGACGCCGGTCTTGTCTCGGCTCAAGGACGCCGGTCTGGTGGTTGAGGCTCAAGACCGGCGCAGCGAGTTCCAGCACCAGGGGCTCTTCCTGGCGCGCGACCCCGGCCTCATTTCCCTGGCGGAGGTGATACAGCACGCGCACGCCGTTGGCGAGGTGCACGTGCATGACCCGCGCGTGCAGAGCGCGATTCATCTGCTTGCTCAGCGCGAGAGCGAAATTTTACAACCCCTTACGGTCCGCGACCTGCTCGGCGACGGGGGCGCGGGCGACCAACTGGTCAAACAAGGCGCCGTGGGCGCGGCTGAAGCGGCGCTATTGAGGATTGCAAAACATTGAGACCGCGCGGGGTCGTGGGCTGCGCGCCCGCCGGCTTACCGAGGACTGCGGAAGGTAGTGACAGGCGCACTTTCAGCTTGGCCTTCTGCCGTGGAACAGGCTTTTAGCCTGTCATCTCGGGCTAAAGGCCCGAGCCACTGTCATCTCAGGCTGGAAGCCTGAGCCACCACCCCCATCCTGACCTTCCCCCGCGTCGCGGCGAAGGCCCTATTTCCGGTTCCTTCTCCCGCTCTGCGGGGGAAGGAGTCAGCAGGTGCGGCAGTTAAGAGGCGTTCCGCGGCCCTCATTCCTGGCTGGGGAAAACAAACGACACGGGCGTTAAGCGATGCCATCCGGCTTCGCCGAGCAAAAGGTCAAGCGCGATGCTGCCGGCGTCGTCGGCGACAGGATCGAGCCCGGGCCCCTTCTCCATGTACAGGAGCTTGAGGTAGACCTTGCACTTCTCGCAGCTCTCGGCCTTGAGCGCCTGATCGCCGCCCTCGATACCGTAATAGGCGATTTCTTCGGTCGATTCGCAATTGCTGCACGTGATTCGCGCCATGCGCCATTGCGTGGCACACAAGCTGCAGCATAGGTAGCGATTACCCCGAATCACCGGCTCGGCCGAGACGATGCCGCTGACCGGCGGCGACCCGCACACCGGGCAATTTCCCGGCGGGGTGAGCCTCACGATTGTATCGGCGTCGCATAGGTGGGCCATCTTGGCCCAGTAAACTTGCAGCGCGGCGCTGATTAACGGGGCGATCGCCGGATCAACTGGCTTGTACACCTGACGCAAAAGCGCGCTCGCCCAAGCCTCCACAACCGCCGCGTCAAGCTGCCGCGCACGCTCTATCGCCGAGTTGGTCTGCGCGGGGAGCGCGGCGCCGGCGAGCTCGCGCAGTATGCCCGTGAACGCAGCTTGCCAGCTTACGCCGAGCTTAATGCTCGCGGCTGCCAGCGGCGGCAAGCCCGCAGCGCGACGGCGTTCGATCTCGGACGGCGCCGGGGAGTCAAGGAGATTCAATCTGCGAACCGCCGCCTCCTGCGCCCGCGCCAAAATACCCATGAAGACAAAGAAGTCCTTGGGTTGGCGCGATAGGGCGATACGATCGAAACGGTCAGCGCGTCTGAGGAAAAGCGAATCGGGATTAGGCAGGCGTACGAACGGCGCTTGAGCGCCCGGCTGTAGCGCTTGCGTGTCCAGCGGAAATGAGGTGTCGCTCACCCGCTTTATGCCTTGCCCTCCGAGATCTCCCGGTACCATTCCGGGTGATGTTGCCGCGCCCAGGCAGGCGTTACCTTGCCGCCCACCATCGCGTGGATGGAGCCCTTGACCCAGATGCTCGCATAGATGTGCACGATGATTCCTTCGACGAGCACGAAAGCTGCCAAAGCATGAATGGCGGCGGCCGATTGGCGCACCCAAAGCGGGAAGTACAAAGCAAAGTATGCGTACCACATGACGATGCCGCTGAGCAGCAGCAGCGCGAGGCTTGCCACCAACACCCAGAACAAAATCTTCTGGCCGGCGTTGTAGCGGCCCGCCGGAGGCAGGTGCTCTTCACGGTTGCCGATTACGTCCGAGATTTGCGAAAGCCAGCGGCGATCGTTGTCGTTCAAGTAGTTGTCGCGCCACATCCATTTGGCCATCAGCACGAAGGCGACTACCATCACGATTCCCGTCCAAGGATGGAGGATACGCGTCCAAGGACCGCCGCCGAAAAGGTTCGTCAAAAAGAACAAGCTCGGATGGAACAGCGCGAGTCCGCTCAGGCTGGAAAGGAAAAACGTGATCGCCACGATCCAATGATTGATTCGCTCGCTCGCGTCGTAGCGAACGATAGTTTCCTCTTCGCTGCTCATGGTTGCCTCGAGCTAGTTTGGAGCTGCTATACGTTTGATATGGATGAACGCCGCCCGGCGAGGCGTACTGATTCGCGGTGCGTTCGCGCTTTCCCGCCGGGTCTGCGCTGTTACCTCACCGACCTGCTTGCCTCGCCCTGCGGCCGGTAAAGCTTAAGTCCTGTCCCTCCGGTCGCTCGCCTTCTTTTCGTGCTTCACCTCGTTGGGTCCGACATCGACGTAGTGCAGGAACCCGACCAGTACCGAGGCGCCCAAGGCAAGCATCGCCAGCGGCTTGGTAATGCCTTTCCAGAGCTTGACCACCGGGCTGATTTTGGGATCCTTCGGTAGCTCGTAAAGCTCGGGCTGGTCGGCGTGCTGAAGTACATATATGACGTGCGTTCCGCCGACTCCAGCGGGGTCATAGATGCCGGCGTTCTTGAAGCCGCGCTCCTGAAGTTCCGCCACGCGGTCGGCCGCGTGCTCACGCATCGCTTCCTTGCTGCCGAAGACAAGCGCCTGGGTCGGGCAGGCCTTGATGCAGGCGGGTTCGAGCCCTACCGCCACGCGGTCGGAACAGAGCGTACACTTATAGGCTTTGTCGTCCTGCTTGGAGATGCGCGGGATGTTGAACGGGCATCCGGTGATGCAGTAGCCGCAGCCGATGCAGTTCTCCTCGACGAAGTCGACGATCCCATTGGAGTACTTGACGATGGCGCCCGGTGACGGGCACGCCTCGAGGCATCCGGGCTCCGCGCAGTGCATGCACCCGTCTTTTCGGATGAGCCATTCGAGGTGTCCCGCCGGCTCGACCTCGTAAAAGCGCATCAAGGTCCACGACGCCGGGGTCAAGTCGGCCGGGTTCTGATACGAGCCGAAATTGAAGCCTACCTCGTCGCGCAGGTCGTTCCATTCCATGCACGCCGCTTGACAGGCCTTGCATCCGATGCACTTGGAAATGTCGATGAGCTTGGCGACCTCTTCGGTGCGCCTAATCCCCGGAGAAGGCAGGGTCGTCGCCGAACGTGCGGCAATGTCGAGCGATTGTAACGGCATAGCGCAAGCCTCCCCTTCTCAAGCCCTCTCGACGTTGACCAGAAAAGCCTTGGTTTCCGGCGTCTGAGTGTTGGCATCACCAACACAAGGAGTCAGCACGTTAGCCGGGAAGCCCTTGCGAGTAAGCCCGGTGAAACCCCAGTGGATGGGGATGCCGACGTGTTGGATCACCTTGCCGTTGACCGTCAGGGGTTTGATGCGCTTGGTCACCACCGCCACTGCTCTAATCCGTCCGCGCGCGCTGGTGACGATGATCTCGCCCCCGTTGACGATGCCTTTTTCCGCCGCCAATTGCTCGGAGATCTCGACGAACTGCTGCGGCTGCAAAATAGCGTTGATCAGGCAATGCTTGCTCCAGTAATGGAACAACTCGGTGAGGCGATAAGTCGTGCCCACGTACGGGAACTCCGAACTGTTCCCAAGTTCGCTGTGGTCGTCCTTGTAAACGCGCGCCACCGGGTTGGTGACCACCTTAGGATGAATCGGATTAGTGCCAAGCGGCGTCTCAAACGGCTCGTAATGCTCGGGGAACGGGCCGTCCTTGACGAAGGCACGGCTAAACAGGCGACCCACGCCCTCGGGATGCATGATAAAGGGTCCCATGTCCTTGCTGGGCGCGGCGGTAGGAACGTAGTCGGGCACGTCAAGCCCGACCCACTTCGTGCCGTTCCAATGGATTAGCGGGCGGTTAGGGTCCCACGGCTTGCCGTTAGCGTCGCAGGAGGCGCGATTATACAGGATTCGCCGGTTGGCCGGCCACGAGAAAGCCCACCCCGGCACCAAGCCGCGGTCCCCCGGGTCATGGGTCTCGCGTCGCGCCATCTGGTTGCCCTTCTCGGTCCAGCAGCCGCTGTAAATCCAGCATCCGCAGGCGGTGCTGCCGTCGTCGCGAAGCTGGGCGAAAGTCGCGAGCTGCTGACCTGCCTTGACCAGCACCTTGGTCGGATCCTGCGGGTCCTTTACGTCCGTGATGGCGTAGCCGTTAAGTTCCCGCGCCAGCTCAGCCGGCATGGGCCGTTCTGGGATCAGATAAGGCCAGTGCAAATTCAGAATCGGCTCGGGAAAGACGCCGCCTTCCTTGCGATAAAGCTCGCGTATCCGCAAAAACAGCGCCGCTATGATGTCAATGTCGGTGCGCGCTTCGTCCGGCGGGTCTTGGCCCCGATAGTGCCATTGTAGCCAGCGCGAACTATTGGTCAGCGAGCCCTCGTCCTCGGCAAAACAGATGCTGGGCAGGCGAAAGACCTCGGTCATTATCTTGGAGCTGTCCGCGGGATTGTATTCGCCGTGGTTCTCAAAAAACGCCGAGGTTTCCGTAGCCAAGGGATCGATGACGACCAGAAATTTGAGCTTGCCGAGCCCGGCCAGCGTTTTGGCCTTGTTGGGCGAGGCTTGCAGCGGGTTGAAGCCCTGGCAAATGTAGCCGTTCATCTTGCCCTGGACCATCAAATCTTGCACCCGCAGCATGTCGTATTCGTGGTCCACCCGGTCAAGCTTCGGCAGCCACCCATAACCGTAATCGTTCTCTTTGGTAGCGGCCGGTCCGTACAGCACCTTCATCAGACTGACGAAGAACTTTGGGTAATTAGACCAGTAATTGAGCTGCCCTGGCCGTAGCGGCTTGGGCGTCCGTTTGGCCAAGTAAGTCGCCAGATTGGGCTCGGCGGCGGCCGGCAGAGTCAGATACCCCGGCATCAGATTACTCAGCAGCCCCAGGTCGGTGAGACCTTGAATATTGGAATGGCCGCGCAGCGCGTTAAGTCCCCCGCCGGACATGCCGACATTGCCCAGCAGGAGCTGGATTATAGCCATGCAGCGGATGTTTTGCGTCCCCACGCTGTGGTTGGTCCAGCCCAGTGCGTACAGGCTGGTCATCGTACGGTTGAGGGCGGCGGTGGAGGCGATTAGCTTACACACCTCAAGGAACTTGTCCTTCGGCGAGCCAGTGACGTTTACCACTACCTCCGGCGTATAACGGGAGTAGTGCTGCTTCATTAGCTGGAAGACGCAGCGCGGATGCTGCAAGGTCTCGTCCACTTGGACGTAGCCGTCCGGCCCGAGCTCGTAGTCCCACGTGCTGTGGTCGTATTCGCGTTTGTCGGAGTCGTAGCCGCTAAACAGCCCCTCGGAGAAGCCGAATCCGTCCTTGACGATAAAGGAGGCGTTGGTGAAGGCTTTGACGTATTCGTGCTGGATGGCGTCCTTGGTCAGCAGGTAGTTGATCACGCCGCCTAGGAACGCGATGTCGGTGCCGGCCCGAAGCGGCACGTAAACGTCCGCCACCGCCGCGGTTCGGTTGAAGCGCGGGTCAACGACGATGAGTGTCGCCTTGTTGCGCGCCTTGGCTTCAATCACCCACTTGAAGCCGACCGGATGTGCCTCGGCGGTGTTTCCGCCCATCACCAAGATAACGTTCGCGTTCTTGATGTCGATCCAGTTATTGGTCATCGCGCCACGGCCGAATGATGGGGCCAAACTGGCCACCGTTGGGCCGTGTCAGACGCGTGCCTGATTGTCAAACCCTAGGATGCCTAGGCTGCGAACCGTCTTGAAGGTGAGGAAACCCGCCTCGTTGGTCGAAGCCGATGCCGCGAGCATGCCCGTGGTCAGCCATCGATTAACGTCTTCGCCCTGTGCATTTTTAGCCACGAAATTGCGGTCGCGGTCTTCCTTCATCAGATGCGCGATGCGGTCGGTCGCCCAGTCCCATGACACGCGCTTGAAGCCGCTCTCGCCCGGCGCTCGATATTGAGGATAGAGCAGCCGGCTCGGGCTGTGGACGAAATCAAGAAGTCCCGCGCCCTTCGGGCACAGACTGCCGCGGCTCACGGGATGGTCCGCGTCGCCCTCGATGTGCATAATCGAGGCGCGATTGTTCTGGGCGCGGTCGCCAAGACTGTACATGATCACGCCGCAAGCAACCGCGCAGTAAGGGCACGTGTTTCTGACCTCGGTCGTGCGTGAAAGCTTGAATTCACGCACCTCGGCCACGGCCTCGGCAGCGGGAAACCCCAAGGCCGCCATGCTGGAGCCTGCCAGAGCTGCCCCGCTCAACTTAAAGAATTGGCGCCGGCTCAATTCCATGTAAATTCACTCCCCCAAAGCTTGGGTGCTCGGACAACATTCCGTCTAAAGCGTAGCCAATTAGTGCGCGCTTAGTTCCGAATGATTATTCGCTGTCCTAAATGTGTCAATGCTAGACCCGATAACTCCGAATTTCAACAGGGTTTCCGTGGCTGCCGACCTTACAGGGCGGGGTCAACGGGCAACAGAGGTTGTGCTCTACAGAAGGCCCGCACGCCCACCGTCCTTAACGCCCAGCGCGCGCTCCGTCCCGCATATTTGCGCCCCCGTGGACCCTTTCGCCTGTGTTCACCGCGCACGACCCTGTTTTTATAGCGTTCAGTGAACATACAGTCCGATCACTGAACATAAAGTCAAGGACTTCAGTGAACAGGCAGTGAATTGAACCAACGCGCGGCGGCAAAAAACCCGACGCAAAAACGCGACGTTTGACATACGTGGCTCCGCCGTTCTAAGTTTGACCCGGGGACTCAATTTCGCCGCGATTTCTTTCCGTCTCGGCTGCGCGCCGGACCGCAGCAGGCCCGTTTGCGGGTATGTGGCTCGGTGGGCTGCCTGATTGGGGCGCGCGTCGCGTGCATCGAAGCGAGGCGGCCAGCCGGTGATGGGCTGGGTGTCTTTATCGCGGTTCGATTGGGGTGATTCAGGCGAGTTAAATCGACCAAAGATGCGTCTGGTTGCCGGAGGTTTATCATGTGGAAGCCGGAGCCGAATCTCGAGGATTTGCGCTACCTCTTAGACCGCGCTGGCCTCACTGCTGACCTTTCACTTTCTGCCTTTCGGCAGATGTGTCTCATCCGCTTCTTTGAAGATGGGATCGCCGAGCGCTACTACGTCGGCAAGCAGCCCGAATTCAACCTGGCCTCGGGGCCAATTCGCGGGGAGATGCATCTGGCGGTCGGCCAAGAAGCTGTGGCGGTTGGGGTTTGCTCCTTGCTTGATGACGAGGACGCGGTGGTCAGCACCCATCGTCCCCATCATCACGCGATCGCTAAGGGCCTGGCGCCGGGGCCGCTGGCGGCGGAGATCTTCGGCAAGGCGTCGGGCCTATGCCAGGGCAAGGGCGGACACATGCACCTGTTCGACAAAGCGAGCAATTTTTCGTGCAGCGGCATCGTGGGCGCTTCTTTCCCCCAGGCCGCAGGCGCCGCTCTGGCCTTTCAGTGCGCCGGCAAGCACCTGATCGCCGTAGCCTTCGCCGGCGAAGGGGCGGCCAATCACGGTACGTTCAGCGAAACCCTTAACGCGGCTTCCCTGTGGCAGCTTCCGCTAATCATCGTGATTGAGGACAACCTCTATGCCGACTCGACGCCCAAATGGCAGGCGATGGCAACGGCCCAACACTATCAGCGTGCGCTGAGCTACAACATTCCCGCCTATCTGGTCGACGGGATGGACTTCATGGACGTCTATCGCGTGGCCAAGGCCGCGACCGAACGCGCCCGCCGCGGGCATGGCCCGACGGTCATCGAGGCGGTGTGTTATCGCTACCGTGGCCATTTTGAGGGCGACGCCGGCGAGTATCGCACCCAAGAAGAAGTCGATCTGTGGCGGTTGCGCGACCCTATTACGTTGCTCGGCGCGAGGCTTAAGAAGCTCGGTTGGGCCGATGATGGGACGCTGGAGCGGGAGCGCGAAGCGGCCAAACGTGAAGCCGAGCAAGCGCTGGCGTTTGCCGAACAGAGTCCGTTGCCTGAGGCAAAGCAGGCCCTCATGGGGGTGTTCCGATGAGAAAATTAAGAGGAATCGCCTTTGGAGTCGCCGAGGCCATCGATCAGGAGATGGCCAAAAACGCCAAGATCATCGTTCTAGGCGAGGACGTCACCTACTGGGGCGCCGTATTCGGTTTCACTTACGGTCTGCATAAAAAGTACGGCCGCGACCGGGTGATCGATACTCCCATCACGGAGCAAACCTTCATGGGGATAGCCGTGGGCGCGGCCGCGGCCGGGCTGCATCCGGTGGTGTCGCTGATGTTCGTCGATTTTCTCGGCGCCGGTTTCGACCAGATGTACAATCACATGGCCAAGAACCATTACATGTCCGGCGGGCAGTTCGCGATGCCGGTGACGGTGGTGACCGCGATCGGCTCCGGCTATGGCGACGCCGGACAACATTCCCAGGTTCTCTACAGCCTTTTCGCCCATGTGCCGGGCTTCAAGGTCGTCGTGCCCTCGACTGCTTACGATGCCAAGGGTCTGACTTCGACCGCCCTGCAGGACCCCAACCCGGTCGTCATCTTTGGTCATAAGCTTTTGACCGGCCTGCCCTTCCTGCCGTTCGAGGGTGAGGAGGAAGAGGTTCCGGAGGAGCCGTACACGATCGAATTCGGCAAGGCCGCAGTGCGCCGCGAAGGCAGCGACCTGACGATTATTTCCGCCGGCCTGATGGTGCATCGCAGTCTGCGCGCCGCGGAGCACTTGGAGCGCGAGGGCATTTCGGCCGAGGTGATCGACGTGCGCACGCTGGTGCCGCTCGACGTTCAGACGCTGGTGTCTTCGGCGCGCAAGACGGGCCGCGTCCTGATAGTTGACGAGGACTACCAAAGCTATGGCATGAGCGGGGAATTGGCCTTCCGTATCCAAGCGCAATCATTCGGGACGCTCAAGGCGCCGATAAGACGCGTTGCGACGCCCGACGTGCCGATACCTTTCTCGCAGCCGCTGGAAAACGCGGTAATGCCCGGGGTAGAACGGATTTGCGAAGAAGCCAGGCTGCTCGCCGGACAAGCCTCGCGCGAGGCGGCCCTTGCACAGCCGGCTTAGCCGGCGCTTCGGCGGCGCGACTCGACGCGAAAGCGAGCTGTACGGCAGTGTGGAATCGAGAATCCAAGACCAAGACTCAAATAAGGAACAGGTGGACATGCGAAAGGACATCGAATTTAAGGCTGAAGATGGGACGACTCTGCGCGGCTGGCATTATCTGCCCGACCGGCACAGCGGACGGGTGCCGACGATCGTGATGGCGCACGGCTTCTCCGCGCTGAAGGAGAATTATCTAGATAAATATGCCGAGGTTTTTGCGGCTGGCGGGTTGGGCGCGCTGGTGTTCGACAACCGCAACTTCGGCGCCAGCGACGGAGAGCCGCGCTACGAGATCGACCCGTGGCAGCAGGTGCGCGATTATCGCGACGCGATTACCTTCGCCAGTGGCCTGTCCGAGGTTGACGAAGAGCGCATCGGCGTCTGGGGCTCGAGCTACAGCGGCGCTCACGTGATTGTTTTGGGGGCCACCGACCGGCGCATCAGGTGCGTTGCCGCGCAGGTGCCTTTGATCAGCGGGCATCGCAACGCCCGCCGGCTGATTCGCGCGGACATGATCGCGGCGGTGCAGAAGATGTGCCAGGATGACCGCAAGGCGCGTTACGCGGGCAAACCGCCGGCGATGATTCCGGTGGTCTCGGATGATCCCGCCAATAAACCGTGTGCGTTGCCAACCGCGGACTCCTACGAGTGGTTCACCGAAACGGCCAAGAAGCGGGCCCATGGCTGGCGCAACGAGGTGACGCTGCGTTCGATCGAGATGTTCCTTGAGTACGAGCCGGGCGCCTACATCGAGTACGTGAGCCCCACGCCTCTGTTGATGGTCCTGGCCGCAGGCGACCACTTGACGGTGTGCGATGAGGCGCTTAGCGCCTACCAGCGCGCGCTTGAGCCGAAAAAACTCGCGCTGCTCAAGGGCGGTCATTTTGACGCCTACGTCAAAGACTTTGAGCAATCATCCGGCGCGGCTTGCGACTGGTTCGTGCAGCACTTACTCAAGCCGTAGCCTCTCGCTGTCCTCGACCTCCTTATCTGGAGGCATGCCCTCGAAAATCGGCCCGCGCGTTTCTCCCCAGGGCGAGACGCGCGGGCTGCCGGCCGCCGCGCGTGGGCGCCGAAGTTCGCTACGTGACTGTGCGGTCAAGCAAGAGCCGCGTCGGAAGGTAGACCCAAGCGCGGCGGGCGCGGCCGTCGCGTTCGTGAACCGTAAGCCGCCGGCGCGTATACAGTCTGGGCGCCTCCTCGTAGCG
Organism: Deltaproteobacteria bacterium; assembly: GCA_021831785.1. GTDB lineage: Bacteria > Desulfobacterota > Binatia > Binatales > Binataceae > JAJYYI01. The sequence continues at coordinate 32,708 of JAKBMB010000025.1, forward strand.
GTCCAGAGCACAGAGTTCGTCCGCGGTGAGGGGGCTCAGGATGTGGCCTTCGACCACGGTCCCTGGCTTGCGCTCCACGTAAAAGTAACGCCCGCGCCGGCGCTCAAAATCACGCAAGTAAGCGGGCTGCGCTGCGACCTCACGGCCGAGCAGGCGGCGGCGCAGGTCAGGCTGCATCAGGCTCCCATAAACAAACAGGCTGCTGCTTGTGCCGCTTTTGTGCATCGCCCGGCTTGCCGCTCGTACGGGGCTGGCTTACCCTCATTTCAGCTTGCTCAGACGAGGCGCAATGGCAAACAGCCTTGCTGGTTTTCTCTCCGAGTTGGGCGAAGTAGGCTTGTTGACGCGCGACTTCGCCCGGCTGCTCGTGCGCCGGCCCTTCGAGGCTCGCCTGCTGATCGAGCAGCTCGACAATGTCGGCGTCAAATCGTTTACCGTGGTAAATCTTACCGCGATTTTCAGCGCAATGGTGCTCGCGCTGCAGACCGGAACGCTGCTCGGGAAGTTTGGCGCGAAGATTTACGTCAGCCGGATCATTGGGCTCTCGCTGTTCAGGGAGCTGGGGCCGGTGCTCACCGCGCTAATGATCGGCGGCCGCGTCGGTGCCGGAATCACGGCCGAGCTCGGGGCGATGAACGTCACCGAACAGATCGATGCCTTACGCGCGCTGGGAGCAAACCCGGTAAAAAAGTTGGTCGTGCCGCGTGTGCTCGCCACGATGATAATGCTGCCGACGCTGACCCTTATCGCCGACGGTTTTGGCATACTTGGAGGGATGCTGATCGGCGTCGCCCAGCTTGGCCTGGGCGCAAATTATTTTCTCGGTTCTCTGATGCAAATGACGCAGCTCAGCGACGTTTTCGGCGGGTTTCTGAAGGCCGCCGTCTTTGGCTATATAATCGCGATTATAGCCTGCGCCAAAGGCCTGGGTGCCAGCGGCGGCGCCGGCGGAGTCGGCAGAGCGACGACCTCGACTGTGGTCACCGCGTCGGTAAGCATTCTGGTGTCGGACTTTTTCTTGACCAAGGTTTTGCTCTCGCTATGAGGCAAGAGAGATCGCCGGCGCCGTTTTTCTCGATTCGCGGACTCGAGAAGTCTTTCAACAACAAGCCCGTGCTCACTGGCGTCACGCTTGATGTCGAGGAGGGCGAAACGCTGGTGGTGTTGGGTGCCAGCGGGGTGGGCAAGACGGTGCTGCTACGCCATCTCAACGGTCTTCTGCAACCGGACCGCGGTGAGGTGCGCGTGCGCGGCGTAAGCCTTAACGATCGCGACGAAGAACAACTCGCCGAGCTGCGCAAAGACGTGGGCATGGTTTTCCAGCTCGGCGGGCTCTTCGACTCGCTGACCGTTTACGAAAATATCGCCTACCCGCTGCGCGAGCACACTGCTTGGCGCGAACGCGAGATCTCGCGCCGGGTCGGCGAATTGCTGGCGGCGGTCGAACTCGAGAGAAGCGGAAAGCTTTATCCGGCGGAGCTGTCGGGTGGGATGCGCAAGCGGGTGGCGTTGGCCAGAGCGCTCGCGCTTGAACCCAAGGCCGTGCTCTATGACGAGCCGACCACCGGACTGGACCCATTGGCAACCCGCAAGATAAACTTGCTCATACGTAACCTCCAAAGGCGCCTGGGGTTTACCTCGGTGGTGGTTACTCACGACCTGAGGAGCGCCTTCGCGGTCGGCGACCGCTTTGCCCTGCTCGACGGAGGCAAGGTCTGCTTCATGGGCAACCGGGAAACGGTTAGCCGCGCTGAGGATGGACTGATGAAAGAGTTCGTCGAAGCGGCGTTGTAGCCGGCCCGGGTCTGAGAGGCGCGGTGTCCCCGGTTCAATCTTCCGCGGCAAAGGTGGGCGCGCTGATGCTCGCCGGTATCGGGGCGCTTATCGTTGTGATCGTTTTGGCTGGCGGCAGACCCGGACTCTTCGCGCCCGGCATCGACTTGGAGGCTCGTTTCCATCGCGTAAACGGCTTGCAAGCGGGCGCTCCGGTAGCGCTTTTCGGGATGACCGTCGGCGCGGTTGAACAAATAAGCTTTTCCGCCGACCCGACAGCCGATTATGTGGTAGTTCGAATGTGGATCGAGCACGCCGCCGCCCGCCGCTTGCACGCCGATTCGGAGGCCGAGATCGAGACGATCGGCCTATTGGGTGATAAGTTTGTCGAGTTGACCCCAGGTACGCCGCAAGCCGGGGTGATCCGGCCGGGCGCCGCGCTCCACGCTCGCGATCCGGTGGACTATGAAGCCTTGGTGGGCCGGCAGAATACGCGCGATTTTCTGACCAACATTTATTTTATCGCCGGCTCGATGCGTGTGCTGCTCGAACAGTTGCAGAACGGGCGCGGCCTTTTGAGCGAACTGATTCGCGGTGACGAGAACGGCGGACAGCTTTCGCTGGCCAACCTGAGACAGACCTTGGAGCATATCGACCGCGCGAGCGCGGCCCTGCAGCGCATGCTCGACCGGGCCGCGGATGACCGCAGCCTCGCCGGCGCTTTGCTGAGCAATAAAAACGACGGCCGCAAGATGATCTCGGACATCGCGGCTTCCGTCGCCTCCTTGCGCGCGTCCGCAGCGCGTCTCGACGGTTTTAGCGCCCGCGTGGAACGCGCTCGTGGACTGATTCCGCGCCTCGTCGAGGATTCACAGCTAGCAGACCGGCTAATAGGCGAGCTTGACCGGACTTCCCGCCAGCTCGAGCGAATCCTGTACAAGATCGATGCCGGGCAGGGCACGCTCGGCAAGATGATCAACGATCCCACGCTCTACTTCCGCGCGGATTCGCTGCTCAGCGGCGGTGGGTGGGGTCTTTCGCTGATGCGAGGCTTGTACGGCATCTCTCATCCGTTCAGCCCTTCCCTTTCTCCATCCCAGTCTGTCTCGTCCGTGGCCTGCACCTGCTCGCGAGCGTCCGACCCGGGCGATCCGGCGGCAACTGACCCTGGCTCGACGAAAGAGTTCGCTGCTCCTTCTTCTTCAGCCGCCAGCCCGTGAGGTTTTTCATGCACTCGTCGAGCAATCGGCTCTTCGGATATCTCAGGAACGCGCGGGCGGAATGGGCTCCGTGCGTTCGCGACGTTCCGGTCAGCGACGATTCTATGAACGCCCGGCCTTGTAGTTTGCGCTCCGGTGTCGGAGCCGCAAGACCCCGGCGAAGTCGACGCCGTCCGGCGCCGCGCGAAGTTGCACATGCCGGCGCTTAAGGATGAATTATCCGGCGCGCTGGACGAACTGGAGGCGCGCTTTTTGCGCCGCCGGTTGCGCACGGTCGAAACCGCGTGCGGTCCGTTGGCTCGCGTTGACGGCCAAGACGTAATTTTGCTGTGCTCGAATAACTATCTCGACCTTGCCAATCATCCCGCGCTGCGGCTCGCCGCGACGGCCGCGCTCGAGCGCTATGGTGTCGGCGCGGGAGCCTCACGCCTGATCGCCGGCAGCCTCGAGCCGGTCCATCGACTGGAGCGCAGCCTCTGTCGGTTGAAAAAGGCTGAGGCTGCTCTCGTCTTCGGGTCAGGCTATCTGGCAAACCTGGGCGCTTTAACTGCTCTGGCCGCTCCAGGCGACGCGATTTTCAGCGACGAATTGAACCACGCCAGCTTGATTGACGGATGCCGCTTGAGCCGGGCAGCGGTGAAAGTGTACCGCCATTGCGACGCCGACCATCTAAGGACCCTGCTCGACGAGGCTGGTGGTGCCAGGCGCAGGCTGATCGTAACCGACGCGATTTTCAGCATGGACGGCGATCGCGCGCCGCTCGAACAGATAGTCGAACTAGCCCGCCGCTATGATGCCGCCGTGATGATCGACGAAGCGCACGCGGTGGGGGTATTCGGTCCGCACGGCAGCGGTCTTGCCGCCGAGCTCGGGCTTGGGGAGCAAATTGAGGTCCGCGTCGGAACGCTGAGCAAAGCGCTGGGCGCCTACGGCGCCTATGTCGTCGGGTCGCGGGCCCTGATCGATTTTCTCGTCAACCGCGCGCGCAGCTTCATCTATACCACCGGCCTTCCACCTGCCCTGGCGGCTGCGGCTAACGCCGCGCTCGAGGTGATGGCGAGCGAGCCCGAGCGTATCGCGCGGCTATGGAGCAACGCGGCCTATCTGCGCAGCGAGCTCGCTGCGGCGGGCTTTGACCTGGGCCGCTCGGCGTCGCCGATTCTGCCGGTGATGGTTGGCGAGGCTGGCTGCGCGCTGGCACTAACGCAAGGGCTGTATGAACGAGGGGTCTTTGCCGGCGCTATTCGGCCGCCCACGGTGCCGGCGGGAAGCGCGCGCCTTAGGCTCACGCCGACCGCCGGCCATGACCGCTCGCAGCTTAGGCGCGCCGTGGACGCGCTGGTTGAAGTCGGCGCGCAAATAAAGCTTGTTCCGCCGACTTCGAGAATCGCGTAAAGTCAGTGGCGACCAGGGGGCACCTTGCCGGACTCTGCCTCGCCTCGCTAATTTTCGCGCCCGCGAATTGTGCCCTGGAACCATACCAGCAACGAACCGCCCGGACGCGCGGCGCCGGACGGCCGCCTGAAGCCGCTGAATCGCGGAGCCTGGAGAGAAATGAGCGAATCGCATGACTTGCGCTTAGTAGAAAACGACCATCGCTATCTGTGGCACCCTTTCACGCAGATGCGCGCCTGGCTTAACGATCGGCCGATAATTATCGAGCGCGGTGAGGGCAACTATCTGATAGACGTTCACGGCCAGCGCTTTCTGGACGGCGTATCCTCGCTCTGGTGCAACGTTCACGGCCATCGCAAGCCTGAACTCGATCAGGCGCTCATCGATCAGGCCAAACGGATCGCGCACTCGACGATGCTCGGATTGTCCAACGTCCCGGCGATCGAACTGGGACGACAGCTAATCGCGGTGGTGCCTACCGGATTAAAGCGCGTATTTTACTCCGACTCGGGCGCGGAGGCGGTGGAGGTCGCGCTTCGCATGGCGGTTCAGTATTGGCAATTAAACGGCGCGGCCGAGCGCAAGCTTTTCCTCACCCTTACCGAGTCTTATCACGGCGACACGGTTGGGGCCGCGAGCCTCGGCTACAGCGAAGTGTTTCATCGCTACGCGCGTCCCGTTCTCTTTCCGGTGCTGAAGACCGATCCTCCGTTGGTGTTTCGTCTCTATCGAGGGCTAACAGCGCAGGACGCTCTGGCGGCCGCGCTGGAAGCTGCCCGGGCCTTGATAGAGCGTCATCGTGAAGAGATCGCGGCGTTGGTGATCGAACCTATCGTACAAGGTGCTGCGGGCATGTGGACTCATCCGCCGGAGTATCTGCGGCAGATCGTGAGGCTCGCCCGTGAGGCAGGCGCGCTGGTCATCTTCGACGAGGTTGCCACCGGCTTCGGCCGCACCGGAAAAATGTTCGCCTGCGAGCATGCGCAGGTTACTCCCGACCTGCTGTGCCTGGGCAAGGGCATCACCGGCGGCTATCTACCGCTGGCCGCGACGCTGGCCACCGAGCGAATTTTCAACGCCTTTTTAGGCGAGCCCGCCGAGTTCCGCGCCTTTTACTACGGTCATACCTATACCGGTAATCCTTTGGCTGCCGCGGTAGCTGCGGCTAATCTCAAGCTGTTTGGAGACGAGGCCATAATCGAGCGAATCGCGCCGCGCATCGCCCTTTTAAGCCGCGCGCTTGACGAGGAAGTAGCGACGGCGCCGCACGTGGCTGACGTTCGCCAGTGCGGCTTGATGGTCGGTGTCGAACTAATGCGCGACGTAGCGCGCGGAGAGCGCTACGATATCTACCGACAAATGGGGACGAAGGTCGCGCGCGCCGCGCGCAACGCCGGCGTGCTCATCCGTCCGCTGGGCGACGTGGTGGTTTTGATGCCGCCGCTCTCGATAAACGAGGCCGAAATCCGCCATCTGGTGAGCGCCGCCGGCGAGGCAATCAGGCAAGTCGTCGCGCACGACGATTAAGGATCGTACGATTAGGATGGGGCTCGCGGCGATCTTAGTTTCCGGCACCGACACCGCGGTTGGCAAGACCAAGATAACGTGCGATCTGGCGCGAGCGTTGATGCAGCGTAGCATTAGAGTTGGCGTGATGAAGCCGGTCGAGACCGGTTGCGAGGCGACAGGCGCGCAGCTCGCGCCGGCGGACGCGCTGGCGCTGCGCGCAGCGAGCGGCTGCCAGGCGCCGCTCGAGACGATCTGTCCCTACCGTTACCGCGCGCAGCTGGCGCCGGCGGCCGCGGCCGAAGCGGACCGGACGGCGGCGCCCGACTTCGGCGTCATCAGGAACTGCTTTGCTATCCTCGCCGACGCGCACGAAATCGTCCTGGTCGAGGGTGCCGGCGGTTTGGCGGTGCCCATTACCTGGGAAAAAAGTTACGCCGATTTGGCGCTGGAGTTAAACCTGAAGTTGATTTTGGTTATCGGTAATCGGCTCGGATGCATCAATTCCGCGGTGCTCTCGTTCGAATATGGGGATCGGCGGGGCCTGCGGCTCGGCGGCTATATCTTGAACGACGCAGACCCGCAAAGCACGCTCGCGAGAGAGACCAACGCCGGCTCGCTGCGTCGTCTGCTGCGCGCCGATTGTCTCGGTGAAGTTGGTTACCGGCAGTCGCTGACTGCTGAAAGCGTAGATCGGATCGCGTCTCTTTCACGCAGGTAGGCTTGCGAATGAATGGGACGAAATTAGGCGTTAGTTGGCGTATTGCGCGCAGCGCGAGCCTTAATTTTGCGCGATCAATAGGGATCGGCGCAGTTCACGCGAGAGTGCCGGAGTCGTACAATGAGCGTAGTCCCGTCGGCAGTTTTCGGCGGTTTCGCTCGCTCGCGCTAATGCCCACGACGTGTTGAGCACGCCGGCGCCGGCTGTCGGCCAGAGGTTGTCATCGGAGGCGCGAGTCGCGCTGCGGATTTTTGCGGCGGCAGCGGCTCGGTCCGAACGGCTTGGACATTGAGCGCTGCCCGTAACGAAGGCGAACCGACGGGGCTCGACGCCGCGTCCAAAGGCGAGGCGCAAGCCGGGAGTCCGCGCCTGGAGCGGATCGAACGCTTTTATCAAGGAGCATAGGGCGGTAATGGCGATGAAAATTGACGTCGACCTTAAGGGCGGTTTCTTGCAAAGCCTTAAGCGTGAAGTGCTGTCCGTCCTCGACCAGGAAGAGCGCGCGGTGATCGAAACGTCCACTGGGGAGCTGGGCAACAAGCCTGACGCGGTGAAACTCGGATGGCTGCGAATGCGAACCAAGCAGGATTGGACCAAGCAGCGTTACGTCAAGACCCTGAATCACGCGATCGAGAAGCTGCGCAAAGCCGCCGAACAGGCGACCAAAGCGCAACAGACCAATAAGAAGGATTAGACCGGGCCGGCCGTCCATGCCCGCGGGCGCTGACGGCGAGACCGCCGCGCAGTCGCGAGATCGCAAGCGGCATGCGGCGGCTATGCAGGCCGCGCCTCGGGCGAAATTCGCGCGCCCGGACGATCCCCAGCACCGGTTCCGGCCCGCGCAACTACAGAGCCCCCCCTTCGGCCCGGCCAAAAGCGCCTTGGTCTGCGCCTCACGGATTATCCGCGTCTATTTCTGTATTCTGGCGATCCTGCGTTTGCCGACTTCGAGCAGACTCTGTTGGCCCGGCGTGAACCGGTAGTTCATATCGGTGACCACTTCGCCGTCCACTTTGACCGCGCGCTGGGCGATAAGCCGGCGCGCCTCGGTGGTCGATGCCGCGAAGCCCAATTGCTTCATCAGCTCGCAGATCCATAGCGCTTCGGCGAGTCTGAACACGGGCACCTGCTGGGGAACCTGACGGCGCTGGAATTTGATCTCGAAGTATTCGCGCGCCTTCTCCGCCGCGCGCGGATCGTGATAGCGGCTGACGATCGCCGAGGCGAGCTGTTTTTTTGCCTCCATCGGATGAAGCGCGCCTGATTTTATTCCGGCGATCTCTTCCGCGCTCGCGTCGGTCAGCAATTCGTAATACCTGACCATCAGTTGGTCGGAAATTGACATCAGCTTGCCGAACATTTCCTCCGCCGGCTCGACCAGACCGACATAGTTGCGCAATGACTTGGACATCTTGCGGGTTCCGTCGAGACCCTCCAGAATCGGCAGCGTCATGACCACTTGCGCCGGCTGGCCGAAGGCGCGCTGGAGCTCGCGTCCGATCAGCATGTTGAATTTCTGGTCGGTGCCGCCTATCTCGACGTCCGCCCTCAGCGCAACCGAGTCGTAGCCTTGAATCACCGGGTAGAGCAGCTCGTGCAGGAAAAGCGGTCTGCGCTCGTCCAGGCGCTGTTCGAAGTCATCTCTTTCAAGCAGGCGCGCCACGCTTATGTGGGCCGCGGTCTTTATCAGATCGCTGGTCCCCATCTCGTTCATCCATTCGCTATTGAAGCGAATCTCGGTGGTGCGCGGGTCGAGTACCTTAAAGACCTGTTTCCGGTAGGTCTCCGCATTCTTTCTGATCTGTTCCGCGGACAGCGCCGGTCGGACCTCCGAACGTCCGGTCGGATCGCCGATCATCGCGGTGAAGTCGCCGACGAGAAAAATAACGGTATGGCCGTGGCGCTGAAAGTCGCCAAGCTTTTGAAGCGCTATCGTGTGGCCGAGGTGCAGGTCCGGCGCGGTGGGATCCATGCCGAGCTTGATCCGCAACGGCCGCTTTTCGTCGAGCTTCCTAATCAGCTCAGGCTCGGAGATAACCTCGACGGCGTTGCGGCTGAGCGTTTTGACCTGTTCGCTGATTGCCATCTCCTGGTTTGGACGCGCCGCCTCTTCGGCTGCCGCGCGCGGCTTGCTCGGACCGGCGAGCGTGCCGTGCGGGCTACTTCGCTTCATCCTGTTCGCTTCGTCGCGTAAGACAATCCGCGAGCTTACGCGCGCCGATTGTACAGATTCATTGCCGCGGCCACGCCTTGCGCAATAATCGTTTCGACGGCCGCGCCGGCGCGCTCGATTAGGTTTCCGAATGCGGCTAACTCCTGCTCCGGCATCTGATATAGCACGAACTCAACCGGATCCCGACTTGGCGACGGCCGCCCAATCCCCAAGCGCAGGCGCGCGAAATCTGCGCCGCCGAAGGCCTCTTGGAGTGAACGCACGCCGCGATTACCGGCATCTCGTCCGCGGGCAAGTATCTGCAGGCGTCCTGCTTCGAGGTCAAGATCGTCGTGAATCACGATCATGCGTTCGAGCGGAACTTTAAAATAGCGAGCAAGAGCCGCGACGCTGCGGCCGGTCTGGTTATAGAAAGTTTGCGGCTGAACCAGCAGCACCCGCGCCTCTTCGCCGATTACGATTTCCGCCACGCGCGATTCGAACTTTGAAACGCCGGCTGCGGCCTGATGCTTGGCGGCGAGGCTATCGATTACCATGAACCCCAGGTTGTGGCGCGTACGGCGATAGCGGTCGCCCGGGTTCCCCAGTCCGACGACGATCCAGGTTGGCTTTGACGCTGCGGCGGTTTGGTCGCGGACGTTATCGGCCGGGCGCGCGCGAAAGCGGCTGAAGAGATTATGCAGTCTGCTCATTAAAGCGCACTGAAGAGGACAAACGTGGTCGAGCCCGCGGCCCGAAACGGCCTGGCTTGTCGGGCGCGCGCGCGAGGGCAATCCGAGCGAAGGCAATGTCACCGCGCTCATGGTCGCCCGGCTCAGAGCCGGTGAATTTTTGGCAAGCTGCCGCATGCCGCCGTAGGCTGCGCCCGATAGGTCTCTAGTGGGGCGGGCCGCCGTGCCCGCCCCACTACTCAAAAATTCACAAACTCTCAGGACAACTTGCAAGAGGGTTCACAAAATAACGAACGAGAGCCGATCTCTGCGCGGTGTCCGTTTAGGTAGAATCCCTTTCGCGCAGCGAGGAGCGTCGATCCCGAGCTTCTTGCGCCGATTGCGATTGCGCTTGGAGCGCGAGCGCTGCCGCTCGGCGATAGTCTCCGGTTCGCCCGCTCGGCCGGAGCAACCCCCCGAGCGCCTTGTATAGAGCGCTCATTTCGGCCCGGGTTCCGATCGTTATCCGCAGTCCGTCGCGAAGCTCAGGCGAGCTGAAATGGCGCACGAGGATGCCCCTTCGGCGAAGCGCGTTGGCAAGCGCTCCCAGGTCGCAGTCGGGAATGCGCGCGAAGACGAAGTTGGCCGACGAGGGTAAAACCTCGAAGCCCAACCGGGCGAGCTGCTCCTGCGCGCGGTCACGTTCGCGCTTTATTCGGGCGACATTGTGCCGCATCCATGGAATATCTTCCAGCGCGCCAACACCCGCCGCCAACGCCAGGCGGCTTACGTTGTACGAGTCTTTGATTTTGCACAAGGTCCGGATTACCGGCGGAGAAGCGAAGCAGAGGCCAAGCCGCATCCCGGCCAACGAAAACGACTTGGAAAAAGATCGCAGGACAACAACGTTGTTGTGGCGCTTGAGCAGGCGCAAAGCGTGGTCTTCGGCAAAATCAACGTATGCCTCGTCGATTGCCAGCAGCCGCGGCTTAAGCTTTGCCGCAAGCCGGTCAAGGCTCTCAACCGGCGTGAATGCTCCGCTGGGTGAGTTCGGGTTGCACACGATCGTGAGCTTGGCGCGCGCCCGCGCCAACGTTGCCGGCATCGCCGCGTTGCCCAGAGAAAACGGAACGCGCCGGACGCGCGCCTCTTGTATCGCCGCCAGGGTATCGTAGAGCGTATAGCTCGGCGCGGGATAAGCCAGCGTATCTGCCCGGCCCAGCACGGCGCGAAATAGAATCCCGAGCAACTCATCGCAACCGTTGCCTGCGAGAATTGTGCTGCGCCCCACGCCGAAGACGGCGGCTGCGCGTTCGATTAGCCCGTCTGCGCGCGGTGGCGGGTACAAGCGCAGGACCCCGTTCTTCAGCGCCTGCGCCACCCTTCTTCCGACCACGGGCGAAGGCGGATAGGGGTTCTCGTTGGTATTGAGCTTGATCAGGCGGTGCCCGGGCCCTGGCTGCTCGCCGGGCACGTACGGCGCCATCCTTTCAACCGCGGAACGAAACACGGACAAGTCTTGGGCACCCTCCTTTTGGCCGGCTCTCAAGTCGCGCTTCGCCGGCCGGAGGTCGCGGACGGTTGCTTAGGTGCCGCCGCCGTCCGGCCTGAATTACCGGTCGATTGAGTCAACCAATCCAGGTAGGTTTTTGCGCCCGCCCACAGCTCAACTCCGATAATCTCCGGGATCTCGTAGGGATGAAGTTCTTTAAGCCGTTGCTCCAACGCGGCGTAAAGCGCGGCTCGCGTTTTGATCAGCATCAGATGCTCGCTTTCAGTGGTTAGCGCGCCGCGCCATCGGTAGATGGAGTGAATCGGTCCGGTAACGTTGACGCACGCGGCAAGGCCCTCCTCCACCAGCGCCGCGGCGATCCGGCCGGCGACCAGCGGATCGTCGACGGTCGAAAGTATAAGTACGGCATTAGTCTTTCGGCGCGCTTTCGGCGCGCGCGTCTTCCGGCGTGGCATCGATAATCAGCCGCTCTATAGTTGAAGCTTCGAACCGCCTTGTCGACGGCTTAAGCGCAGGGGCCGCGCCTGCGGATTAGCGCGCGTGAGGCCGCAGGAGGCGGCGTTGGCCGCGGTCTGGAGCTTAATTTCAACGACGCTCGCTCACTTCTTGCCGCGCGCGCACGAACACGTCAACGAATGCGGCGCGCAAGCGATTCTATGATCGCATATGTATACGCGATATCCGGGGGTAAAGGCTACGAATACAACGCATTCTCCGGCGCAACTCGCAAGTCGGTTGCGCTCAGCGGCACTAGATCAGACGCAGTCGCTGCAGCAGCTTGGCGGTTGCCGGGCAGGGATGCTGCTCAAGCGTGCCCGACCACGCTTCACTAGTGTCTACGCGGCTCCCGTATCGGCGCCGCAGAAGGCGCAAGTGGGCTGCGAGCAGCCACAAATCGTTCGGCTCGTCCACATCATACCACCACGGCGCTAGCGCGTAGGCCATCGTGCGAGCCGCCAGCCGCTGTCTGGTCAGCGTAAAAACCTCGCTGCTGCCCCACTCGATATCGTTGAAGATGTCAGGCATCGGGCCGCGCACCCCAACCATATAGTAGCCTCCGTCAAGGCTTGGACCCAAAACCACGGGAAACCTGTTTAGTAACTCGATCGCGCGGGCAATGCAGGAGCACGGCAGGGACGGCGTATCGGTGCCGATTAGGATAGCCCCTTTGAGCCGACAGGGCTCAAGCGCGCGGGCCATCCTTTCACCCAGGTCGCCCCGGCCTTGCCTTATAAATCGGCCTTTCGCACGGTTGGCCAAGTCCGCAAAATACGCGCCGTCTCCCGCGCCCGCGACGAGCACGCGGACGCCGATCCGGGCGGCCTTTGCCGCGGTATCCAAGTTAAACGCGTGCGCCAGCGCCGCCGCGGTCCGCGCCCCGAGCGCCGGGATCAGCCGTGTCTTGGTCCTGCCGGCGATGGGCTCGCGCGCGAAGACAATTAGGGCCGGCCGGTAAATCCCGCGCTCTGCCTCCGAGAAAATCGCTTCGTTGCTAAGGTCTGACGTCATGGCGCGGTTGCGGCGTACGCTCAATTGTCCGGCGAGCTCGGCTTCAATTCGGAATTAATGATGTTCACCGGCAGGCTCAGAATTTTCTTTAATATTTTTGTCACTGAAGTGATCGGCGCCGGCAGCACTGAAGGGTCGCTGACCGAACCGCTGGCGGTGACGTAAATCGCGAGCAGACTGTCTTGGCTCGCGAGCCCGTTACCCAGCACAGGCAGTAGGCTCAAGACGTTGTCTACCATGTTGAACGGCATCACGCCCACCGTCAGATTCAGCGCGTCGCTGGGGAGATCCACGTAGCCGACCGCCGAAAGGCGCATTACCGGTCCGTCCAGTATGAGGTCCTTAGTGTGGAGGACGCCATCCTTGCACGTGAGATTCGCCTTGAGAACGCGGAAAGGGATGCCCTCGACGAATGGATCGGGAAGCCTGCCGCGCAGCAACCCGCTGACGCTCATCAGACTTAGAACACGCGCCAACAGCTTAAGCCTGTAAGCCGTGCCGTCGTTGACCCGAAACGAACCTTTGCCGCTGAGGGTCTGCTTGAGGTCGTTGTTAGTGTTGGTATCGGCGCGAAACTTGGCCTCGGCGCTAAGCCGGCCGGAAAGCACCGGTTTAGAGCTCGGGTCCGCTGCAGTAAGAAACCAAGCAATATCGATAGCCTTGAGTTGTGTGGTTACATCAAGTATCTCGTCCTCCGAGCGTCCGGTCAGGTTTATTAGAGCGTGGCCCCCGTACGCTCCGCCGCCGATGTTCGACACCGTCCAATTGTTACCGCGCCGGTCGAAATCGAGCGTGACGCCGGAGAACGTCAGGCGATCGACCTGAGCCCGATCGATCTTCACATGGCCAGAGATTCTGGTTTCCGGTGAAAAGCGTTTTGGCGGGGGCTTGGGCTGTCCAGGGAAATGTACGAACTTCAACGAGCGCAGGTCCAGACGCGCGACGTTGATGCCGATCTGAACCACCGGCCGCATTACGTCGGGAACTTTGATCTTGATATTGGCCTTTTCGCCTTCGAACTCGGCGTGGTCGACGCTCATCTCGCCGCCGCGGCCGTCGAGCTTAATCACCACGGTCTGAGCCTCGATCGGCGAACGTAAAATCCCCAGCTTTATCGAGGCCGGACTGGCGGAGAGCCGGCCATGCGCCGAAAAATCGGGGTCGATGCCGGGCGTGCCGAGGACAGACACCCGCCCTTCGACCAAGCCCGTCGCGATAGCCTCTTTGGGCTTTACCGCCAATCCCAGCCAGTTCTTAATTTCGACCGGCTGAAGGTCGACCACCAGCCTGCGCAGCCTCGAATCTCGGCCGTCAATTTTCGCGCTTCCGTCAAGGAATGCATTTGACCGACCGTCGGCCAGATGCAAACGCTCGACGGTCAAAAGCCCCGGGACAAGCGACGCCGTACCGTCGACGAGCTTCACGGAACGGGCCGGCGAGCGCATGACGACCGAGACCTGCCGAGGGCGCAGTTCAACCTGGTAGGTGCCCAGGGCGAACTTGGACGCTTGACCAATTCGGCCTTCTGCCTTGGCGTCGAGCGTGGCGATTCCGTCGATTGCTTTGAGGTATTGGCGTATCGTGCGGGCGCGGTCGCCGGCCAAGCCAAGGGCTGGTTTGTACAGCTCGCCGAGCGCAAGGCTGGCGTTGAGACGCGCGATAAACCGTGCTTGACCAGCCGAAGGTATCAGGTCCGCGCTCACGCTGCCCGCCGAGAGCACCGAATTGCCTAGCCGCGCTTGCATCTGCGAGACGCTTAGTCGGCTTTTTTCCAGAAGCAGGCGTGCTTGAACGCCGGTGAGCGCGGGTAGCCCAAGCGAGGGAGGAAGTGAAGCGGCCGCCTGGCTTATGTTGGCGGCCAGGTGAAGGTTCCTTATCAGTTCGTCCTTCTTCGGTAGTCGCCCGCCACCGATTTGCGTGCTCAGCTCAGCCTGCTCTAGCGTCAAGCGCCCGGACTGGACGTTTGCGGCGAGCGTCTCGGCCGCGCGGGGGACTGCTTTGAGTTGTCCCAGCCAGAGCTTCGTTTGAGCCAGGTTCAAGGTCAGCCCGCTGACCTTTAGCGTCAGCCGCGGGGCCGCGGTCGCAAGCTCCGTCAGCGCGCCCTCGCCGTGCAGCAGAGGGTCGGAGCCTTTTTTCAGTGAAGCCTGCTCGACACGCAAACTGTCGCCGGTGAAGATTATCGACGAGCTGAACGAGTAGTCCGCTGCGTCGGTGGGCCGTTTGAGTATGGGACTCGTAATCACGGCTTGCACAAGCTTGAGACTAATCGTACCCGCCGCTCGGCCGTCGTCGCTTAGCACAAGCATCAGGCTTCCCTTCGGGCGTGCCTGCACCGCCGTGCCGTTGAACGCAACCTGCATGGCGGATTCACGCAAAAACCGGAGCCTCCCTTGAGCCCACGTATGATCGGCCCGCTCGGCGGGGCTTAACTCGCCGTCACCCGTGATTAGAGCTCCGGATGCGATGGTCGTCGCGGGGACCAGCCGAAATTTAGTCTGCCAAACACCGCTTGCCGGGCTTGGGCGAGAAATCCGCAGACTGAAATCTGTGACCAGCGGTTTGCCGTCGGCCGCGAGGACGGCCGCATCCTCGACGCCGAGATCAAGCGTGACGTTGCCGAGCGTCTTGAGTATCTGTCCCAGGTGTTCGGACGCCTGTTTTTCTAAAGTGATGAACTGTGTCGCGTAGGGTTCGAGTCGCGCAGCCGCCATCGGCCGCGCCCCAGATGAAGCCGGCGCCGCTTGTCCGGCCGCACCGACGCGCGCAGCCGGGCCGCGCAACGGAGCCGAAAGCTGCGCCGCGGCCGCGAACGAGCCGGGCATAACGGGTGAACTTGAGCCAACCAGTGCCGCAGGCGTCGCGGGCGTAGTCGGCAGCCTTATGCGCGGCGCTTCGACGACAATGGCCGCTAGCGGCAGGCCGCGGTTATGAAGCAGGCTGCGATAATGGTAAAAGACCGTCAGACGCTTGAAGGTTACGAGCCTATGACCGTGGCTAATCAGTTCTCCGTCGTCGATCTGGATTGCGGGATGAACGAGAAACCTGAATCTGATGGCGCGGAAATTGATGTCAAGCCCGGTCACCGACCTCAATAAGGCGACCGCGAGCGGCGCAAACCGATTGCGGCCGTAATCGTAGGAAACCGTGGCGCCGATAGCCAGCATCACCACCAGGACGAGCGCCAATGCGATTGCGAGCCGCCGCCTCATCGGTTCTTTTTCTCACGCTCTGCCGCGAATTTCCTCGGGTCAAGTCGCAAGCTTTCGCCTCCGGTAAGCCCTGCTACGCGCTTCGCTGCGCTAGACTCCAGTATCGCGTTCAGCAAATGATTTTACGAGAGCGCCGGCGCTCAACCGACGCGGCGACGGCGGGCCGGCGCAAGCAAGCTAGTTCGAGAGGCGGGGGCTCTATCCGAGGCGCCGAATTGAAAATTATCGCGGCGATGGCGGTTGCGACGAGACTTCCGGTCCGACCGGATTGGGGCTATCTTCCGGTGCGCTGCCTGCGCGGGGCAAGCGAGGCTGACTCATTCCCTACGCACCCCGTCTTCTCCACGGGTGTTCCCCATGCGCATTGGCGACACCCATATCCACGGGTGCGGCTCATGCTTGAGAACCGGATTAGGTTGGCGGTCGTTTTCGCCGCCGGCGCCTCGCTAGCTTGCTAGGATGCCGCCGGCTCGCGCTCTTCGCGCAGCGCCAAGCTCCCGGTTAAGTGTCTTCGGCGTTGATTTGCGGACGTGCCGCTTTGACCCGTCGTCCATGTCTAACTCTGCTTCATCATGGACGTAGGAGCGCCGCGGATGGTTGACCTCAGAACTGCAAATCGGAGGTCCTTCGTCAGAACCGGTTCAGGAGTTTAGCAGCTTTAGCGCGCGGGCGACGACGTGTTCCGTCGTAAAATTAAAGTGTTTCATTAAGTCCTTGTACGGCGCGGAGGCGCCGTAGCCGGTCATGCCGATGATGTCGCCGTAAGTTCCGACCCACTGATGCCAACATTGCGGCGAGCCCGCTTCGACCGCGAGCCGGCGCGTGATGTCCTTGGGCAGTACGCTTTGCCGGTAGGACTCGGGTTGGGCCTCAAACAGCTCGAAGCTCGGCATGCTGACCACTCTTACCGCTGCTCCCTGGCGCTCGAGATCGTCTTTGGCTGCCAGCACGAGATGCAGCTCGGAGCCGCTGGCAAGCAGGATGACATCGCTCTTGCGCCCGGCGGTTTCGCTCAGCACGTAGGCGCCGCGCGCTAGTTCGCTTGCGGGCGCCGCCGATGTGCGATCGATGGTCGGCAAGCCCTGCCGGGTGAGCGCCAGCAGCACCGGGCCGGAGCGGTGGCTTATCGCGACGCGCCACGCTTCGACCGCTTCGTTGGCGTCGGCGGGGCGAATCACCGTCATGCCGGGAATCGCCCTGAGGCTTGCCAGATGCTCGACCGGTTGATGCGTCGGGCCGTCTTCGCCCAGGCCGATGGAGTCGTGAGTGAAAACGTAGATCACGTGCAGGCGCATCATCGCCGCCAACCGCAGCGAGGGCCGGCAGTAGTCGGTGAAGATGAGAAAGCTCGCGCCGAATGGAATCAATCCGCCGAAGAGCGCGACACCGTTGAGCGCGGCGCACATCGCATGCTCGCGCACGCCGAAGTGTACATTGCGCCCCGAGAAATTATCGCGCGCAAACTCGCCCCCGTCCTTGATTTTGGTCAGCGTCGACTCGTTGAGGTCCGCCGCGCCGCCGAAAAGATTCTTGACGCGCTGGCTGACCATCGCCATCGCTTTGGAGCCCGACTGGCGGGTTGCCATAACCTCGCCGGCGGAGAATTCAGGGAGCGCCGCGTCCCAATCTTGCGGCAGCTTGCCGGAAAGCGCGGCCTCGTACCGGCGCGCCAGGTCCGGATAGCTTTGCGCATAGCGGGCGAAGCGCGCGCGCCAGTCGGCCTCAAGCTTGTTGCCTCGCTCGACACAGCGGCGAAATTCAGCCAGCGCACGCTCCGGCACGTAAAACTCGGGTTCCAGCGGCCAATCATAGTTGCCTTTGGTGAGCTTCACCTCTTCCTTGCCGAGCGCCTTGCCGTGGGCTTCCGAGGAGTCCTGCCGGTGCGGACTTCCGTAGCCGATATGCGTGCGCACGCGAATCAGCGAGGGACGCCCGCGCTCGGCGCACGCTCGTGTCAGCGCCTGGTGTATCGCGCCGATATTGTTGCCGTCCGCCACCGCCTCGGTGTGCCATCCGTAAGCCTCAAAGCGCTTGCCCACGTCCTCGGAAAAAGCCAACTCGGTCCCGCCGTCGATCGTGACGTGGTTGTCGTCGTACAGGTAGATGATATTGCCGAGCCCGAGATGACCGGCCAGCGAGGCGGCCTCGCTGGCCACCCCCTCCATTAGGTCGCCGTCGCTTACGATCCCGAACACCCGCCAGTCGAATAGCGCAAAGTCATCGCGCTCGAAGCAAGACGCGGTGTGCTTGGCCGCCATCGCCATCCCTACGCCGTTGGCAAAACCTTGTCCCAGCGGGCCGGTTGTGGTTTCGACGCCGGACGTGTGCCAGTTTTCCGGATGGCCCGGAGTGCGGCTGCCGAGTTGGCGGAAACGCTTGATTTCGTCAAGCGGCAGATCGTAACCCGTGAGATACAGCAGCGCGTAGAGCAGCATCGAGCCGTGCCCGGCCGAAAGCACGAAGCGGTCGCGTCCGGGCCAGCGCGGGTTTGACGGGTTGTGCCGCAAAAAGCGCGTCCACAGCACGTATCCCATCGCCGCCGCGCCCATCGGCATCCCGGGATGCCCCGAGTTGGCCCGCTCCACCGCGTCGATCGCCAGGGTCCTTATCGTACTGATGCACAGCCGATCGAGCTCGGCGTACTCCAGGGTCTGCTCAGCGTGTTTCTTAACTGCCATTGTCGTCATAATTTCCCGCTAAAAGCTGTCGAGAGTTTTACGGTGCCGCCCGCCGGTCTCCCCAAGTAATAGGCACTATTTTGCTACAGACCGCGCGGTCAAACCATGCCGCGTTGCCAAGGTGCGTTTCAAGTGTGTCGTGGGCGGCCGCTCTGCCTAAAGCCTGCCGGTAGGCGTACGCCCTATCTCGCTAGCCGCCGTTGCGAGCGCCACCGTGAGCGTGACCTTGCGAGCAGCCCCAGCGCGGAGCGCGTCGCGGTTTCTGCCGGCGAGCGCCTTGGGGCGGTCGGAGCTGCGTTAGACAAAAGCGGAATTAGCGGCGGCCCTCGATGCGGTGATGATTTTGCGCGCCGGTCGCGCCGCGGTGAGCATCAGTCGTGCTCCGCCGTCTTAGTTTTGCTTTCGTCCATGACCCGGCTGGCCATAATTTCTTCAGCCTCGAGCGTCATGAGAGCGTCGCGCGTGAGCGGCCGTTCGCTTGAAGCGAGCAGGCGCGCGGCCTGGCGCAAGCGAGCGCGCTCGAGGGCGTTGCGGATACTGCGCGCATTGGCGAAGTTGGGCTGTGCCATGCGCCGCGCGATATACTGACCAAGCGCATTCTCGCCCTCCGGGCTGAGGCGGTAGTCTTGCTGCGCCAGCATCAGCTTGGCAATCTCCATCAGCTCTCCGGCGGTGTAGTCAGGAAAGTCGATATGATGGGTGATCCGGGATTTCATTCCCGGGTTGCCCTGGAAGAAACGGTCCATCCGATCCTTATAGCCGGCAAGAATCACCACCAAGTCCTCGCGGTTGTTCTCCATTATCTGGAGCATGATCTCGATTGCTTCCTGGCCGTAGTCGCGTTCGTTCTCGGGCCGATATAAGTAATAAGCTTCGTCGATAAATAAGACCCCACCCATCGCGCGCTTGAGCACCTCTCGCGTTTTGGGCGCGGTATGGCCGACGTACTGGCCGACCAAGTCGTCGCGAGTCACGGTGACGAGATGGCCTTTGCGGCTGTAGCCCAAGCGGCGCAAAATCTCCGCCATGCGCATCGCGACCGTGGTTTTGCCGGTGCCCGGATTGCCGGTGAAGCACATATGAAGCGAGGGACTTTCCGCGATGAGCCCCTCTTCCCGCCGCATGCGGTCGATGACAAGCAGCGCGGCGATCTCGCGAATTCGCGTCTTCACCGGCTTAAGGCCGACTAGCTCGGTATCGAGCCGCGCCAGGATTTCACGCACGGCCGCGTCGAGGCCCGGCTTCGATTCACCGACGCCATTGTAAGACCGGGGCTCTTCAGTCGCCATGAGAATAGCGCCGTCCGGCGGGGCTATTGGTCGCGTACGGCCGCAGCGTGTACTTTATCTGGCGGTCGGCGAAGTCGGTCCGTTCAAGGCCGAAGCCCGGCTCTTCGGCGGGACGGTCGACGATGAAGCTTAGGGCCGTGGTCTGGCGTCCCTTGCTGCGATCGAAGGCGCTGAGACGCACATAAATGCCCGGGTTGGCCTTGCGGCATCGTTCGAGCTCGAGCATGACCGCGGCCGCGTCCCTCGCTTCGAACATCGGCGTTTCCCACATATTCCAATAGACGTTGCGGGGATGCGGGTCGTCGGTGTATTCAATCGCTACCGGCCATCCGTGCTCCAGCGCGTAGTCGACCTGCGCCCGGATTTGTTCGTCGCTCAGCGGCGGCAGGTATGAAAAAGTTCCCTGGGTCAGGTGCATCGTCGTTAAACCTCTTTAGAAACTGGGGGTCATCACCACGTCGGGCGTATCGGTTGAAGCGTAGTCGAAAGTGACGTCGCGCCACAGTTCGAGCGCTTCGCGCAGCGGCCGGCACCAGCGTGCCGTCCGTTCGAGGATCTCCGGTCCTTCCCTAAGAAAATCACGGCCCTCATTGCGGGCCTGGATAAGCGCCTCGACGGCCACGCGATTAGCCGTGGCTCCGGCCGCGATTCCCATCGAATGGCCGATCGTGCCGCCGCCGAACTGAAAGATGGCGTCCTCGCCCAAGTAGTGGAGCAGCAGGTGGGTCTGCGCGGCGTGGATTCCGCCGGACGCGACCGGCATCACGCCGGGCATCGAGCTCCAGTCCTGGTCGAAGTAAAGCCCGCGGCCGAGGTCGGCCTTGACGCGGTTGAGCCGCAGCGTGTCATAGTAGCCGGAGACGTTGCTCGGATCGCCTTCGAGTTTTCCGACCACAGTGCCGGCGTGGAGATGGTCAACGCCGATCAGCCGGCACCATTTCGCCAGCACGCGGAAGCTCACGCCGTGGCTCTTCTGACGCGTGTAGGTGCCGTGGCCGGCGCGGTGAAGATGAAGCAGGACGCCGTTTTTGCGCGCCCATCGCGCCATCGATTGCATTGCCGAGAACCCGATGGTCAGGTCGATCATCACGATCACGCTGCCAAGTTCTTTGGCGAGCTCGGCGCGCTCGTAAATCTCCTCCATGCTCGCCGCGGTGACGTTCAAGTAGTGGCCCTTGATCTCGCCGGTCTCGGCCATCGCCTTGTTGACCGCCTCCATGCAGAACAGATAGCGGTCGCGCCAGCGCATGAAAGGTTGGCTGTTGGTGTTCTCGTCGTCCTTGACGAAATCGAGCCCGCCCTGCAGCGCCTCGTAGACGACGCGTCCGTAATTGCGCGCCGAGAGTCCGAGCTTGGGCTTGACGGTGGCGCCCAACAATGGACGGCCGTACTTGTTCAGCAGCTCCCGCTCGACGACGATCCCGTGCGCCGGGCCTTGGAAGGTCTTGACGTAGTGGGGCGGGATGCGCATGTCCTCCAGGCGCAGCGCCTTGAGCGCCTTGAAGCCGAAGACGTTGCCGATAATTGACGAGGCGAGGTTGGCGATAGATCCTTCCTCGAACAAGTCCAGGTCGTAGGCGATATAAGCGATATACTGGTCCGGCGCGCCGGGCACCGGTTCGACCCGGTAGGCCTTGGCTTGGTAGTCTTCGTACGAGGTGAGCCGGTCGGTCCAGACCACCGTCCAGGTCGCGGTCGAGGACTCGCCGGCGACTGCCGCCGCCGCCTCCTCGGGCTCGACGCCCGGCTGGGGCGTGATGCGAAAAGCGCACAGGACGTCGCTCTCCTTCGGTTCGTAATCGGGCTTCCAGTAGCCCATCTCGCGATACGGCATCACGCCTGAAGCCCACCGCGAGTGTGCTTGATCCTGAGCTCCGTTTTTGATGACCATAAGCTTGATCTTCCTCGTTAGTCGTTGCGTGCAGCGTTTATAAAATAGTTTGTTGCGTGCGGAAGTCGCGCTCGTGCTCTTTGGCCGTCACCCGCAGCAGGACCGACTCCTGAGCGCTAAGGATGCGATGGCCTAGGATAAGCTGCGCAAGGGCGAGCGGATCGCTGTGGCGGCGCCGGCGCGCCTTCTCCTCATAACTGCCGAGCTTTTCGGGTGCCACGTAATGAAGCTCGCCGCGCCGGCCCTCGATGTGAGCCCAGATGTTCGCCTCGATGAGCTTGGCTTCCTCGGCGCTGATGTTGCCGTCAATCTCGATCACGTCAGAGCGCCTGCGGTCTTCGTCCACCACGTCGGGAAAGAAACGGACCGAATTGAAGTTGCTCGTCTCGCGGTCGAGCTCAAAGCGCGCCAGCGTGTGGCGCAACAAGATGCGCACGCTTAGGCGATCCATATCGTCGCGGGAGCGGTCGCCGCGGAAGAAAGAGACCACCAGGTCGGCGTAGCGGCGCTGTGGCTGTATGTAGGCTTCGGCATCCACCCGGCGCGCCTCAAGCTCGGCCAGCACTTGCTCGCGCGTGTAGCCGCGCTTGGCGATGTCGCGCTGCAGTTTCCATTCGATCCGTAGCGCAGGCTCGGGGTCAAGCCAGACTTTGAGGTCGAATGCGTGGCGAATCGCGGGAACCAGAAACGGATGCAGCCCCTGGAGAATCACGACCTCTCGCGGCTCGACGGTTTCAGGCCCGCTGATGGTTCCGTCGCGATGGTCGTAGATGGGTTTGTTGATCGGGTTGCCGCCCTTGAGCGCGAAGACTTGTTCCTCCATCAAGGCGAAGTTATTGGCTCGCGGATTTAGCGCAGTGAACCCGACCAAGCCGCGCTGCCGGCGATCGAGCGAATGGTAGTCGTCAAGGCAGATGCTGGTGATTCGGTCCGCGCCGAACAGTTCGAAGAAGGCCGAAGTGAGCGTGCTCTTGCCGCTGCCGCTGTCGCCGCCGATGCCGACGAAGATTGGCCGGCGCAAGGTCTTGGAGGCCGGAGCCGAACGAGGGCTCGGTTTTGCTCGCTCCCGCGCGACTTTGGCCTCCACGTCGTCCAGCAGCTTTTCGAACGCTTCAGCGAATAACCGCACGCCCTGGCGTTCAAGCTCCTGGGCAACCTCTTCCATGTCGATTCCGGCTGCCGCCAGCGCGCCGAGGTGGCGCTCGGCCTGCGCCGCGCCTGGAATGAGCGTTTCACCGGTTATGCGGCCGTGATTGAGCACGGCGGTTAACGTTTGCAGCGGCATGGTGGTCACGGTCTGGGCGCCGATCAGTTCCTCGACGTACATGACGTCGCGGTAAGCGGGGTTCTTCGTGCTGGTCGAGGCCCAAAGCAACCGCTGGGGGCGCACCCGAAGCTGGCTCAGCCGCTGCGCGGTTTCGGCGCCCATGAATTCACGCCAAATAGCATAAGCAGCGCGGGCGTTGGCGATGGCGGCCTTGCCCTTAAGCTCGGCCAGGGCCGCTCCCGCGCCGTCCTGCGCGGCGCCGACCCTTTCGTCGAGGAGCCGGTCAACCATGGTATCGATTCGACTCACAAAGAAGCTGGCCACCGACGCTATACGGTCCAGCGCCAACCCGCGTTCGTGAGCCCGCGCGATTCCGTTTGCCCACGCCTCGAGCACCTGGCGGTAGCGCCCCAGCCCAAAGATGAGCGTGACGTTGACGCTGATCCCCTCGCCGAGCAGCTCCGTGATTGCCTTGAGGCCGGCTTGAGTCCCCGGCACCTTGATCAGCAGGTTGTCACGCGCCACCGCCGCGTGCAGGCGCCGCGCCTCGGCAACCGTCGCGGCGGGGTCGTAGGCAAGCTCGGGCGATACCTCTAGACTGACAAAGCCGTCCGCACCCTTGGTCTGCGCGTAAACCGGCGCCAAGAGATCGGCGACGGCTCGCACGTCGGTGATGGCCAACTGTTCGTAGAGCGCCTTGGGCGTCAACTCCTCCTGCCCGTCCGGTGCCAGCCGAGCGATTTGCTCTTGATAAGATTCGCCCGCCGTCAGCGCCTTCTGGAAAATTGCCGGATTCGTAGTTAAGCCGGTTACGCCGCTTTCCCGCACGAGCCTGCCGAGCGTGCCGTTTTGAATCAGCTCGCGGCTCAGTTCGTCGCACCAGGGACTTTGTCCGAGCGCCCGCAAGCGCCTAAGCGAATTTCCGGCTTTCCCCATCAGTCGTTTCCCTCCCGCCGTCGGCGCCTTCAAGGCTCGTCGATTCGTTGCTCTCGGTGCGCGGATTAACGGCTTGCCTTGGACCAGGCTAAGCGATATCAATCATGCAGTCAAATACAATTCTTAAATGCTGTTGATTGATTATTTCTATGGCTAGTTCCAGACTTGAACGTCAGATTACGCTTCATCAGCTCCGCGTTTTCAAAAGCGTCGTCGAGCATCGCGGCTTTACCAGTGCCGCCCGTGAGCTCTTCTTGAGCCAGCCCGCCGTAACCCATCAGATGCAGACGTTGGCGGGCGCGATCGGTTATCCGCTGTTCCAGCCCGACCGAAAGCGCTTCGCACTGACGCCGGTGGGTCAGGCGCTGTACGAGCGCGCCGGGCGGATTCTGGCCTTGGTGCGCGAGACAGGCGAGGTAATAGACGACCTTGCCGGACTGCGCACCGGCTCGCTTCAGGTCGCGGCGGATACCACGGTCGGAATTTATGTGATACCTGACGCGCTCGCCGAATTTCACCAGCGCCATCCGTTCATCAAATTGCGCCTGGAGGTGGCTAATCGGGCGCGCGTGCGCGAACTGCTCGAGCGCGGCGACGCCGACCTGGGGATTCTCGGCCGCCTGTGGACCGATCAGGTGCTCGAAGCCGAGCCGTTCATGGAAAATAGCATCATGTGGTTTTGCGCGCCGAGCCATCCGCTGGTCGAGCGCGAACCGCTGCATCCTAAAGCGCTGCTCGAAGGTCCCCTGCTGTTGCGCGAACCGGGCTCAGGCACGCGGGAAACGGCGGAGACGGCGCTGAAAAAACACGGCGTCGAGCCGGTGGCGGCGATGGAGATCGCAAGCAACGGGGCGCTTAAGCGCGCGGTCGGCGGCGGTCTTGGCGTCGCCGCGTTTTCGACTTGGGCGGTCAGGCTCGAACTAGCCTCGGGCCTGCTCCATCCGCTTCGCGTGCGCGGCTTTCCCATCAAAAGAACGTGGCACCTGGTACGGCTTCGGGGCCGGCTTTTGAGCCCCGCCGCGCGCGCCTTCCGCGACCATCTCCGAAGCCCGCAGTGGCGCAAACGAATCCCGCTGTCGTTGGGCAGCGAGTGACCAAAGGACGCGGACCACGCGCGCGCCGCGGCCGCGTTCGGCACCGCGGCCCGCCCCACTACTCAAAACTTCACCAACGCTCAGAATGACGCGCGGGCGCCCGTTGTCTCCGCTTCGTCTCCCAGAGCGCGCTCGAGGGCCTGCGCGTCCGCCTGGGAGAGAGCGAAATATTTCGCCTCGGGATGGTGGAAGACCATCGCGCTGACCGAGCTCTCCGGGTCCATCATGAAGCCCTCGGTGAGCTTGAGCTCAATGGCGGCTTCGAGGTTCAGCAGGCGGAAAAGCTGGGCCTGGTCTTCGAGCCGGGGGCAGGCCGGGTAGCCGAAGGAGTAGCGCCGGCCATGGTAGCGCGCCTGAAACAGGTCTTTCATCGTCAGACCCGGCGGGTCTCCGATTCCCCACATCGCGCGGATTTTCTTATGCAGCAGCTCGGCGAACGCTTCAGCGCTCTCCAAAGCCAGGGCCTGGAGAATGTGCGAGCGCAAATACTCGCCCTTTTCTTTCCACTTGTCAGCCAATGCGCGCACGCCGGCGCCGATCGTCGTCGCGAAAAAGCAAATGTAGTCAGCGCGGCCCGAGCCCACGGGCGCGACGTAGTCGGCCAGGCACAGATGCGGCGGCTCGCTCTGGCGGCCGAAGATGAATGTGGTCAAGGTGGTCTTGGCGTCAGCGTCATAGATGATTACCCGGTTTTCGTCGGAGTGCGCCGGGAAAAAGCGGTAAACCGCGTTGGCGCTGATGTCCGCGCGCGCGAGCATCACTTCCTCGACTTCGGCAACCGCCGCGCGCAGTTCGCGCGCCTTCGCATCGCCGGCGTCCAGCGCCTGCTCGAACTGCTTGAAGCCGAGATGGCGCGTATAGAGCATCAGCGGGTTGATATAGCGGAAGATTTCCTCCAGGTCATAGTTGCGCAGCACGCGCTGAACGAGGTCAGGTGGCCTGGGAATCGGCGCCTCGCCAACCGGTCTTCGAGCGCGCGCGGGCGCCGGCTGGGGCGCACTTTGCGCCGGGGCGGAGGCCAACAAGCGGCGGGTCTCGTTCGCTAGGCGTTCGGCCAGCTTGGGCCTGAGCGCGTCGTCCATGAGTTGGTTTGCCAGGTCGAGCCCCTCCATCGCGTCTTTGGCGTAGGCGACGATCCCCCCATGCTCGGGCGCGATCTTGATGCGCGTGAAACGCGCGGAAAGCGCGGCGCCTCCCACGAGGAGTGGGCACGCAACGCCGGCATTTTTGAGGTCTTGCGCCGTCACCGCCATCATCTGCGCCGACTTAACCAGAAGCCCGGACAGTCCGATCAGGTCCGGCCGATGGTCGCGGTAAGCCTGGATGATCGTCTCCGGCGGCACCTTGATTCCCAGATTAACTACGCGGTAGCCGTTGTTGCTTAGGATTATCTCGACCAGGTTCTTGCCGATGTCATGGACGTCGCCTTTGACCGTGGCCAGGATAATCTTGCCTTTGACCGCGCTCTCGGCCTTTTCCATGTGGGGCTCGAGGTAGGCGACGGCCGCCTTCATGACCTCGGCCGACTGGAGTACTTCGGCGACGATCATCTGATTGCCGTTGAACAACCGGCCTACCTCGGCCATCCCGTCCATCAAGGGGCCATTGATGATGTCCAGCGCCGCGCTGGTCTTGAGCGCCAGGTCCAGGTCTTCCCTAAGCCCTTCTTTAGAGCCTTCGATGACGGCGCGCGAGAGCCTTTCCTTAAGCGGCATCGACGCGCGTTCCGCCGGCGGGCGCCCGAGCTTCTTTTCGCGAAAATAGGCGTTGAAGGCGCCGAGCGGATCGCTTCCGCGCCACCAGATCAAATCCTCGGCCAGCGCCCGCTCCGGCTCCGGTATTGACGGGTAGCGCTCGAGCTTTTCGGTGTTGACTATAGCGAGGTCCAGCCCGGCCTGAACGCAGTGGTAAAGCATGACCGAGTTGAGCGTCTCGCGCCCGGCCTGGGGCAAGCCGAATGAGACGTTGGAGAGCCCAAGCATGGTCTTGCAGCGCGGCAAGGCCGCCTTGATCGCCTTGATCCCTTCGATGGTCTCGACCGCCGAGCCGATGTAGTTCGGATCGCCGGTTCCGATGGGGAAGACAAGCGGATCGAAGATGATGTCCTCGGGTTCGATGCCGTACTTGCCGGTCAGAAGCTCGTGGGAGCGCAGCGCGACCTCGAGCTTGCGCGCGCGCGTGACCGCCTGCGCCTGCTGCTGGTCGTCGTCGATACAGCCGACGGCCAGCGCGGCGCCGAAGCGGCGCGCAAGCGGCGTGACGATGCGAAAGCGTTCCTCGCCGTCCTCGAGATTAATCGAATTAATGATCGCCTTGCCTTGGATGCGCTTGAGCGCTTGCTCGGTGGCGTGCGCGTCGGTCGAGTCGACCATCAGCGGAACTTTGACCTTCTTCACCAGGACTTCGAGCAAGCCGGTCAGGTCGGCGAGCTCGTCGCGGTCGGGGTCTTGCAGACAGACGTCGAGAATATGGGCGCCGCGGCGCACTTGCAGGCGGCCGACTTCGGCCGCCTCCTCGAATTTCCCGTTGGCGATGAGGCGTTTGAACTTGCGGCTGCCAAGCACGTTAGTGCGCTCGCCCACCAGCACCGGCCGGGTGTTCTCGTCGATGACCAGGGTTTCGATTCCGGCTACCACCGAGCGCTTAAGCGTTGAGGGCCGGCGCGGGCGCCGGCCCTCGACGGCCTCAGCGATGCGCCGTATATGCTCGGCGGTGGTGCCGCAGCATCCGCCGGCCAAATTGACCCAATCCTGGTCGGCGAAGCGGGCGATTTTGTCCGCCAGCATATCCGGCGTCTCGGCGTAGCGCCCCTCTTCGTCGGGTAGGCCGGCGTTCGGCACGCAAGCCACGAAAAAGCGGCTTATCTGCGAGAGCGTGCGCAGGTGGTCGGTCATGAAGTCGGGACCGGTCGCGCAATTGAGCCCCATCCAGAGCAGGTCGCGATGAGCGAGCGAGGTGTACAACGCTTCGATATCTTGTCCGGCCAGAAGCGTGCCCATCTGCTCGATCGTTCCGGAGACCGCAACCGCGGCCCGCGCCCCGAGCCTATCCAGTGCGCGTTCGATTCCAATCAGCCCGGCCTTGGCGTTTAAGGTATCTTGCACGGTCTCCAGCAGCAGGATATCGGCACCGCCTTCCACTAGCCCCTCGGCCTGCTCCTGGTAGGCGTCGCATAGCGCGTCGAAAGAGACGCCGCCGGTAAGCGAAATAGTCTTCGTCGTGGGCCCCATCGAGCCCGCCACGAAACGCGGCTTTCGCGCCGTAGTGGCGGCGTCGGCCGTCTCGCGCGCGAGTTGCGCGGCCAGCCGATTAAGCTCGCGGGCGTCGCGCCCAATCCCGTACTCGGCGAGCACGATCGAAGTCGAGCCGAAGCTGTCCGTCTCAACGATATCGGCTCCGGCCTCGAGATAGCTCTCGTGAAGCGCGCGAATCTTGTCCGGCCGGGTGCGAACCAGATTCTCGTTGCATCCCTCCAGCTCGGCCCCGCCGAAATCGTCGTCGGTGAGCTTCATCGCCTGAATGGCGGTGCCGATGGCGCCATCGAGCACCAGGATTTTTTCCTCCAGCGCTTGGCGCAAAGTCTTAAGCCGTGCCTCGTCTTTGCTCATCCAGCTAGCCTTTCCGCGAATTAGTCGGCGAACTCTTAGTCGCAAATGGCCGGCGCCGTTGCCGTGAGCAAGAAGCAACCGGCCTGTGTGAGACAAGTGTAGCCGATGTTTGTCGCCGCGTCAGGTGCGGATGCGGCCGGCGTTCTTTCCCATCGAGCGTGCCTGTCCCTATATCCAGCGCTCATGACCAGAAGCGGTCTCATAAATGGTCTTGCTTGGATTTTGCGGAAAGTGAAGTCGCGGCGGGGCTTTCGTTGCCCTGCGTGCGGCGCGCCGGTTTGCGCCTCTCCCGACGGGGAGAGGCCGGCGGGCCCGCCGGGCCCGCCGGGTGAGGGACCACTGAAAAACAACAATTGCTGCGCGCCCCGTCCGGCTCAGCACCCTCACCCCAGCCCTCTCCCGCTTCGCGGGCGAGGGGGGCAGACAAGGGCTGCGCGGGCGAGGGAAGGGAAAACGTCGGCATCTTGCTGAGGCGCTACTTATGAGATGACTTCCAGGTTGCGACGAACCAGAGCGTCGGATCGTGTCGACGTTGCCACCTTCTTGGGTTGGGTGAGCTGCAATCCGCGTGGCGACCCGGGGGTTTGCGCGCGTAGTCTTGACTTATGTTTGCCTACCATGAAATGGTATAGACCATTTAAATCGACCTCTGCTCCGCTTGCGCGGGCGGCTTGCGCTGCGCGATTGGCGATTGCCGGCGGGAGGGCTTTTTAAGATGGCTACACGGCAGCTTGAAATGGCTTCAGTCGTAGTTGCAAGCAAGGAGCAGGTTTCCTGCGACCTGGCTGGAGAAGCGGCAATTCTCAACCTCAAGAACGGCAGCTATTACGGGTTGAACCCGGTCGGCGCGACGGTTTGGGACTTGGTAAAAGAGCCGATTTCGATAAGCGCCCTACATAGCGCCGTCTTGGAGCGCTATGAGGTGGAGCCCGAGCGCTGCGCCGGCGATCTGCTGAATCTGTTGGGAGAGATGGTCGAGCAGGGGCTGATCGAGGTCAAGCGCGCCGATGAATAAGTTGCTGCGGCTGAGTGCCGCGGAATACCTGCTTCTAATCGGTGCGATGCTCAGCGTGGGCGCGGCGCGGCTCGCGCTATGGCTGCTACCCTTTCGCATCGTAAGCCGCCTCGGCGACGGACGGGCGCGTCGCGACACTGCACTACCTCTCCCCGCAAAGGGCGGGAATGCCAGGAACGGGGCCGCGCCACAGCGGTTCTCCCCTCAGCGTGTGGCGTGGGCGGTAATGGCCGCAAGCCGGATGCTTCGCGGCGAGCGGGTATGCCTGGTGCGCGCGCTGGCGGCCCGATGGATGCTGGCCGCACTGGGGCATCCCTCGGAGTTGCGCATCGGGGTTGCCAAAGCGCCCGGCGGCAAGTTCTCGGCCCACGCCTGGCTTGAGAGCGAGGGCGAAATCGTGATCGGCGGAGCCGAGGCAGAAAGCTTTACGGCCCTACCGCCGCTTACGCCGGACCATTCACGAGCGGCTAACGCGCCATGAGCGGGATCGCAGCGATATACAATTTTGACCGCCGGCCGGTCGACCTCGCTCTGCTCGAGCGCATCACCGAGGCGGCCGCTTATCGCGGGCCCGATGCGGGCGGCGTGTGGCACGAAGGCCGCGCCGGGCTGGGCCATCGGATGCTGCACACCACGCCCGAGTCCCTGCGCGAGACGCAGCCGCTGGTTGACACTACGGCGAAGCTCGCGCTGGTCATGGACGGGCGCGTCGACAACCGCGACGAGCTTATCACCGACTTGCGCGCTCACGGCGTCCGCCTCGCCGACGAAACCGACGCCGAGATCGTGCTGCGCAGTTATGAGCTTTGGCGCGAGGACTCACCGCGCCGGATAATCGGCGATTTCGCTTTTGTAATCTGGGATGGGCGCGAGCAGCAGTTATTCTGCGCGCGCGACCCGTTCGGCATCAAGTCGTTCTATTACCACCGCGACGCGCGGCGCTTTTTGTGCGGTTCCGAGCTTCACCAAATACTTGAAGACGCCACAGTGCCGCACGAGCCCAACGAAGGCATGGTCGGCGAGTACCTCGCCGACCGTATCAGAAACCGCGAAGAGACGCTGTTCAACGGCATCTTCCGCCTCGAACCGGCCCATTATCTCATCATTCGAGAAAGCGGACTCGTAAAGCGCCGATACTACGATATCGACCCGGAAAACCGGATAGTCCATGGCAGCGACGATGAGTACGCCGCCCATTTCCTTGAGCTGTTCAAGCAGGCTGTGGCCTGTCGCATGCGCAGTTGCACGCCGGTCGGCGCGGAGTTAAGCGGGGGGTTGGACTCATCCTCGGTGGCTTGCACCGTCCAGCTCTTACTTAAGAGCGGCGCATGTGCTGCGCCCGGTTTCGAGACCTTTTCCGCGGTATATCCGGGCTTGCCCTGCGACGAGAGCGAATACATCGCGAGCGTGGTCGAAAAGGCTGGTCTCAAGGCAAATTTGCTTCGGCCCGGGCCAACGCCGCCGGGCAAGTGGGTGACCGAGGCGCGTCGGTTTGGCGACTTTCCGGGCTACGCGAACGGATTGATGAACGAAGCCGTCTTAGATTCCGTGCGCGCCAAGGGCATGAGGGTCGTGCTTACCGGCGTTGGCGGAGATGAATTTCTGACCGGCAGCTTCCGCCATTGCGCCGACCTGTTAAGCAGGCTTGAGCTCCGCGCGTTAATCGGTTACTTGCGGGACGCTTTTTCGAGGTACGGGCTCGAGCCCTGGCGGCTGGGCGACCTCCCTGCCGTTGCCGCGATCATGCGCGATGTCGTTCGACCGCTGGTTCCTTTGCCCGCAGTCCGTGCGCTTAAGCGGCTGCGTAGGCGCGATCCCGTACCGAGCTTCATCAACCGGGAATTCGCTCGGCGAAGCGCCTTGGCCGAGCGCCTTACCGTCGAGGAGAAAGTTCCCAACGCTTTCAGCTTCGCCCAGGCTCATATGTATGGCGCGCTGCTGGACGGGCGCCTTTGTCAGGCCGCGGAACAAGGCAGCCGTTCGGACGGTGCCTACGGAATCGAGAGCAGGCACCCGTTTTACGACCGGCGCATAGTGGAGTTTGCATTTGGTATCCCTGAAGAGCAGCGCCACTGGCGAGGCCTAACTAAGCTCGTCTTGCGCAACGCGATGAGGGGCATTTTGCCTGAAAAAGTACGCCAGCGGCGGACCAAGGCCGAGTTTTCTTCGACGGTGCTTCAGGAGCTGGAAGCCTTGGGCGGTGAGCGGTTATTCGCCTCGCTCGCGATCGCTGAGCTCGGATGGGTGAACCAAGAGGAGGTGCGCCGGATGTACCGCCGGGCTGTGGCTATTAGCGCGGCAGATGGAGACCCCGCTTTAACTCGGCTGCGCGAACTGTGGCGGCTCTTCGGCATTGATCTGTGGTACAGAGTTGGTTTTCTCGATCGGGGTGGACAAAAAACGCGTACCTGTGCTGCATAAAAATGCATGGATTTTAAAGACAGGCCATAAATTCGCTTGACTTAGCGTAAATTGATGCTACGGTAGCCGTTAGTGACTTGAAGTTTTCTTGGTTTCGCAAAAATTGTTTGCATTGCGCCCAGCGTTTCGGTATCCATTTGATGACGAAATGAGGGCGACAGGCTCGATAGGATAAAGAACAAAGCAACGACCGGACAGGAGGTATCAGTTGCGATGGGTCTAGACAATCTTGCAGGACGAAGGCTGCAATCCGTAGGTGCAGAGAAACAGGCGGAAATGAGCGCGCGTCAACGATACGAGGCGCCCAAGCTGGTTCATTACGGGAGCGTCGCGGAACTCACCGAGGCCGGAAAGAGCCGTGGTGCCAATGACGGACAGCACCGCCCGTTTGTTGGCGGTGTAGGGCTGTAAATACCGGCTCGTGGCGGGATGCCTGAGCTCTGGGAGGCGGGGAGTACCCGTGGTACGTCCCTAGGCCGGCGCGTCACGCGAGGGCAAGGCGTACGTAGCCCGTGCGTTATCTGGCATATGGCCTCGCGGTGGAGAGCGATGCCCGACTGCCCGAGCTGCCGCAGCTCGAGACAGTCGTCGACGCTCGCGTTGACTTAGCGGCTCGCTTAGCCCGCCCGTCGGGCGTGATGCCGGAGGTTCTGGATGTGGTCCAGACCAGAGCGCACGATGATGGAGCGCCGTGGATAAGGATCGCCCGGACCGCGTCGGGCTATCTGATTAGCGAAGCCGGCACGGCTGACTTTGCGGTTGACCGGCACGGGCGCGAGGTCGTTTTGTGCCGGGCCGGGCCCGGGGTTTCCGAGCTCACGCTCCGCCACGTATTGCTGGACTGGGTGCTCGCTCTGGTCCTATGCCTGCGCGGTAAGCAGGTTCTGCACGCGAGCTCGATCGTCACGCCGGACGGACTTTGCGCCTTCGCTGGCCCGTCGGGCGCCGGGAAGTCCACTCTGGCAGCGAGCTTTATCGCCGCCGGCTATCCCCTCTTGTGTGACGATTGTCTCGTGGTTGAAAAAAGCGCCGAGGCCGGGCGCTTTGAATGCACGCCGGCCTATCCGGGGCTTCGCCTTTGGGATGATTCGGTAGATGCCTTAGGGCTCAGGGCGGACGTCACGCAAAGCGTGGCGGGTTATATGCCCAAGCATCGCGTCGTCATCGAAGATCGCGCAAACGGCTTGACCGCAGGAAGCCACCCGCTGGCGCGAGTGTACTGCATTAATCGCAGGCCTAGGGCGGCCGGGTTCGAAATGCCGTCGGTCGAACCGCTTGAAGGTAAAGACGCCCTGATCGAACTGGTCTCGCGCTCGTGGATGTGCGATCCTACCGACAAGACGGCGCTGGTGAAGCATTTCCGCTTTTTTGAGTCGCTAGCAAAGCACGTCGCCGTCAGGAAACTTCGCGTGCCCGACGATATTGCTCTGCTCCCGGACGTCCGGAGGGCAGTGCTGGCCGACCTGGCCGGTGAGCGACAGGCGAGTTCAGGCCACTCGAAGCAAGCGCTGCCTTACGAATCGCAGCCTCGATAAGGAGTCTCGCAAGCCTAAACACCTGCCCCGGCAGCCACCTACCGTATTCTCCCATTAGTGAAGCCTGTCAAAGCTGTCCACCATTCCGGAAGTTTGTGATTTTTTGAGTAGTGGGGCGGGCCGCCGTGCCCGCCATGATGCGCGGGCGCCGCGCCCGCGCGGCCAATGAATTACCGGGGACCAGGGCCAGGCACGGCGGCCGCAGCGGCGGGCACGACGGCCCGCCCTACTACTGCTTCGGCCCATGCCTAACGCCTTTAGCGCTGCACCCCCTCACCCGGAGCGCCCTTTGTGCTCCCTCGCCCGCATCGTTTTGCGGGAGAGGGTTGGGGTGAGGGTGCAGCCTACGGCGGCCTGCGGCAGCTTACCAAAGATTCACAGGCTCTGAGCCTGCCGAAGGGGAGCGCAGTCGAGGGACCTCGCGCGCTCTTGCGCGCGTCAAACCATAGCCGGTACAGCCGTCTCAGAACCGGCCGCGGCACGGTTTCAGCCGGGCCGATTGACCTTGCTCGGGGCGCTTTCCTAGCGCGCGGAGGACCGCGCGAGATCCTTCGGCACGGCCGCGCTCTCTTGGTCATTCCTAGCGCCTCCCTTGGTCATCCTGAGCACCCTCTTTCTTTTGTCATGCTGGGAGTTTGTGATTTTTTGAGTAGTGGGGCGGGCCGCCGTGCCCGCCATGATGCGCGGGCGCCACGCCCGCGCGGCCAATGAATTACCGGGGACCAGGGCCAGGCACGGCGGCCGCAGCGGCGGGCACGATCGGAA
>JAKBMB010000030.1 GCA_021831785.1 Deltaproteobacteria bacterium
GCTCGACGCCCAGCTTGACCCACGAGGTCTGCAAATTCCGTATGCGCTCCCCGAGGTAAAGCCGGCACAACGCGTACATGCGAAAGTCGTACAGCCCGCGCGCGATGAGCGAGACCAGCCCGCGCCGCCGCTGGCGGCGAATAAACGGGCCGCGAAGCGGCCCGGAAGGGGGCCAAAGGACACAACCGATGATCGCTAAACAAGGGACATTTTGCATCGGAGAAAAAGTGACAATCAGTTCGGCGTTGTCACTACATGCCGTTCGTCGGGACCAGGTGCTCGCTGCCGAGCAATTTGTAATGCGCGTTGCGCAGTGCCGGGCTGAAGCCAGCCGCCACGATGCATTCCCGGACTTGCTCGAGCAGCTCTTGGTTGGGATCCGGCAGCCCGCGTCCGGCGACCACCATTACGGCGTCGATCGCATTGATCGAACCGGTGGCGCAAATGTCGTTGGCACCGGCACGCAACGCCTTCTGCGCCACTCCAAAACCCATCGTACGCCACACCGTGCGATGGTTGCGCACATTGTCCAGCGCTAGGCGCGCGATTGCGACTTCGCGGACATATTGCTCTGCAACCGTATCGGGAGAGACCTGTTCACGGCAAAGCCGCGTGTGTTCGAGCCGCGCCGGCCACACCTTGAAGGCGACGAAGCCGTTATCGTAGCGCTCAAGCGCTCGGTCCTGCTGAGCGCGCAGCAGCAGCAAGTGGTCCACGCGCTGCATGAGGCTCTCGCCAAACCCGGTCACCATGCCCACCCACGGAACCAGCAAGCCATGCTCCTGGGCAGCGTCGATGATTCGCAACCAGTCGCCGCTCCTGATGCGCGACGGGGCGACGCGCAGCCGCACCTCGTCGACCAGGATTTCCGCCGCCGCGCCCGGCATCCCGTCAAGACCGGCCTCCTTGAGATCGCCCAACAGCGACCGCGCACTGCGTCCCGTCAGTGTCTCCAGCCCGAGCACTTCTTCGGGACTGAGGGCGTCGACATGGATCCCCGGGAAGCTCCGCTTGAGCATACACATCAACCGGACATACCAGTCGAAGGGCAGGTCCGGATTCACGCCGCCCTGGATTAAGACCTCGCGCCCGCCAAAACGCCGGATCGCCTCCATCTGGCGCGCGATCTCGTCAAAGCTCAGGGTAAAAGCTCCTTGCTGGTGCTGCGCCCGGTAAAAAAGGCAAAATCGGCAAGCCACCGTGCAGATGCTCGTGTAGTCGATATTGCCCCCTATCGGGTAACTCACTATATTCGGCGGCGTGCGCTGCAACCTTACTTCATGAGCCGCCGCAGCAAGCTCCGGGGTCGGCACCTCATAAAGCGAGAGGATTTCTTTTGCTGACAACCGTTGGCCTGCAACCGCGCGCTCCAATGCGTCCAGAGCTGAATTTCGACCGCTCAGAGCACCCATCGTTCGCCCCCCTGTCGCGCGCCCAAACTCGATTTATGGGTTCCTTTTAGCATAAGCGCGACGGTGGTTTCCACCTCAAGCAGAATTGTCAGCATGTAGTCCGATAACTCCCGAGCCGGATTCGCCTAAGTTCGGCTTCGAGCACGCGGCCGTACTCCTCGTTCTCACCTTCCACATGCACCGCGCCCGCGGCCCAGCGTCCGCAATAGTCGCACCGTGAGCAGTCCAGGTGGCAGCGATCGTCCTGGAAAAAGCGTAGAAAGCCGTCGAGCCGCCGGCTGTTGAGCCTGATCCGCCCCCGTTTGACCGGGTTGTTGAACAAAGGGACGACCGGCGGTGTCCCGATCAGCAAACGCGCGACGTCGTCGCACTGCCGCACGTGATAGGCAGCCGCGACCTCGGCGATCCAGTCGGTATGCGACGCTGGTCCTTCTTCCATCTTCTCCCGTCCACCGACCTTAAAGAGCTGGATTCCCAGGGCTTCGTAGATGTGCACGTCTTCAGGTCGAATCCACGGAGCGCGCAGGTATTCCGCCGGGTCACGCTCCTTGAACAACGAGCATT
The DNA here is from genome assembly GCA_021831785.1 of Deltaproteobacteria bacterium. Classification (GTDB taxonomy): domain Bacteria; phylum Desulfobacterota; class Binatia; order Binatales; family Binataceae; genus JAJYYI01. The sequence continues at coordinate 1,977 of JAKBMB010000030.1, forward strand.
TGTAATAACAGTAATCGACATGGTAGCGCCCGGCGATGCTCTCCCGTGAATGCGAAATCATATTCGCGTGGTATTGTCGAATCGGGCAACTCAGGATGCATCCTTCGTTGACCACCACCGAGAGACGGCAGCTGACGGCCCGGCGGATTGCGCGCAGCCGACGGAAATCGCGATTGACCTGGGGATCGAGATGGATAACGGCGGCGCCGAGACCCTCGAACCAGGCGGCCTTGCGAGGGTCGTCAACGCAGGCTAGTACCGAGACGTGCAACTCAAGCCCAGGGAAGTTCTGACGCAGTAGCTCCATCAGGAAAGGATTGGCCGTCACCACGCCCGCGGCACCAATCTCGCCCACCCACTGCAGGCGGTCGAGGATGTCTCTTCTCCCCTCCTCCGAGAATTCGCGGTTTCCAAGGCAGGTTGCGTTCATCACATAGATGAACCTGATTCTCTTCGCGCTTGCAGCAGCGACGTGGGCCGCGATTTGCTGTTCAGTCGCCTCCGCCACCGCCAGTGAGGAGCGCAAGGTGGCTTCTGCGGGCAGGCTGCCGTAAAGGTAGTGAGGCCCCAAAGGCGCGACCCGCTCGATAAGCTGGTTGTCCCAGTTGGTTGGCAGCATCAGTGCAATGTTCATCGCCTGTTCTCCCGGCTGTCGTTCAAGCCCATAGAGCGAAGCTCACGCCGGTCCAAGACCTCACGGAACCCCCAACGGACGCGGATATCGCCCAGCCACATGATTTTCGCCCCAGGAAGGCCAAGGCGGTCGCAAAGCAGTCGTTCAAGCTCCTCCGTGTTCAAGCCGGCTCCTTCGACGGCGACAAGGAGCCTCTGGGGCGACTGAACGCCCTCGCGGACCAGCAGCAGGTTGCGGCCGACGAGGGTCTGGTCCTCTTCGAGACACAGTCGTACGTCGTACGCAGCGATGGTCTTGCCGGCGACTTCCACGCTGCTCTCCGGACGCCCGTAAATCTTGAGCCTGCGGAATGAGGACCCGCACGGGCACCGGCCGGGTACGAACGCCGCGATGTCTCCGGTGTTGTAGCGCACGAAGATGCTTCCCGCAGAGGCGAGCTTAGTGACCACCAGGTTGCCGCGCCTGCCCGCAGGAACCGGCCGGCCCTGAGGGTCTACCACCTCGAGGTAGCAGACGTCCTCGTGCACGTGCGGCGCGCTATGCACCGCACATTCGTCCAACGCGGCTCCTTCCTGAGTGCCTCCACGTTCGAAAATGTCCCCCACCTCAAGGCGCTGGCACAGGTGCTCGCGCAAGCGCGGCGTCAGCGGAAGGCCGACCACGACGATCGCTGCCACGTTCCGTAAGGCGCCGGCATGGCTGTTTCCGGCACTCTCCAAATGTCGAACGAGCCAAAATAAGAAAGGCGCGGTAGTGGTGACGAATTCGGGCCGCACTTCGTCAAGAGTGCGAAGAAAGGACTCGACGTGCCGAGGATTTAGGATGCTGCCCCAGAAGAAGGCGCAGCGCCCGCCAATCCGCGCCACCGCGTGAGCTTCGCACGCGGCCAAGCGATGCCACACCGGGCTCGTAAGAAGTGCCGTCATGCCTTTTTTAAGACCCGCCCATCGAAACCCGCGCATGGTGGGTCTGACATAGACCTCCTCTTCCTCGGCACTGAGCCACACGACCAGCGGTTTGCCCGACGTTCCGCGTGTGCTAAAGCCCACTGGGCCTTCCCCCGGGGTGGGATCAGCGCTGCCGCCGCGTAACAAATCCTCCTTAGTCGTAATTGGAAAGTGCTTGAGATCCTCGAGCCGCTCAAGTTTTCGAGCCGTCAGGTCGTGCTCGCTCCATAGCCTGCGATAGAAAGGCGTTTCTTTGCGGGCAAAATCGATCACCTCGCACAAGCGGTCGAGTTGCCACGCCGCAAGCCGCTCCACGGGCCAGCGCTCGGCGTCCGCCTCCGCGGCTTGATCATCGCCGAGGCTTCTCATCGGCTCCATTTGCGACACGGTTCGCCGGCGCGCCGAATCCGCAAATCCTCCGGCCCTTTCGCGCACGGTTCCCGAACGATCACGTAATGGTCGTTGAGCGGGCGATTCTGCGCGCTCTTCAACCGGAGATTCCGGATCGCGCCATCTTCAAGGCGGTAAAGGCCCGCTCGAAGATGAAAGCATCCGCACCATTCGCATTCAGGCGCGATCAGCATCGCCGACTCGGACAGGAGCAACCGGCGCCATGAAGCCATAGCTGCGGGTACCGGCTCGAAGACATCCATTGCGACGACCGTACGGGTCCTAGCCTCAGCAAACTCGAAAGCGGCCTTGCGACAGGCGTCGCCGAGCAAACCAACGACTTCGGCCCTCACCACGAACAGGTCGATTTCCAACTGGGTGAGCACAAACGGTGTGAGCGCGACCCGGTCCGCGGTCGCATCCAGGCATATGAACTTTCCCCCCAGACGCTCCGCGACCCCCTGGTTGAGATGTGGCATGAGCAGGGCGGAGCCGAGGAAGGCAAGCGGGCTGGTCCCGAAGTCCTGGACCGCAATCGTGGCGCCGCGCTTCACCCCCAGCAACTCGTAGCACCAGACAAGATGCTCTGCCCAGAGATCCAAATCCCCACAGCCGAACAATAACCGACCGTCCGGGACGTCGATCACAAGACGGACATCCTGCAGAGACGCGGCGCTACCTGCTCCCGCCAGGCTCATGGAGCCTCGCCACGCCGCCAGGGTCCACGATAAGGAGTTGACGGATTCATAGACCAGACCCAGCTTGGGAGGGTCATCCAACCTTCCTGATTCTTTGGGGCCTTCGGTGCCATTTCGAGTCGTGTCGCTACGCACTCCAAGCCACGGGCGGAGAGGCCTCTTTTGCTCGTTCAATTGTCCCCAAGGAAGAAAATTTCTTTCCTTCCCGGGTCACTTTTCCCGTCATTCTCCACCACGCCTCCTACCACCAATTCGGCCACACTTTTCATAGGCTGTCACCACATTTGAGAAGGATTCGCTAGAACAGACCGCCGTAGCGCAGTGACGCGCCGATCGCAAGCGCGAGAATCGAAGCGACCGCGTTGATGCGCGTCAGCGCGTCGAGCCGGGTCGAGGCGCGGGTCAGCTCCGCGAGCTTGCGCACGCCGTCCTCGGGTTTGACCGTCGGCGCAAGCTTGCCTTCAAGCTGGGGCTGCAGACTCAGAGTCATGATCGCGCCATTAATCGCCAGCACGACCCACAGCGCGATCATGCTCAAGGTCCAATAACCCATGCGCGAGCTTAAGAACTGACGGTTCATCATCCCCATCATATAAAACTGGGCTCCGCCGGTAGCCCCGATTACAAGCAGTGAGGTCCACGCCACCACCGCGAAGCGGCGCCCGACCTTCTGGCCGATGACGCTTGCCTGCGAGGGCGGGATGAACTTCTGGGAAGGGTTAAAGATGAGCTCCAAGAACACGCTGCCGCCGACGTAGAGGGCCGCCGCAACCACGTGCAGGGTGACCAACAGGCGCAGCAGCATCAAGACCCACCTTCAGGATAGGATCGCACGACCACTCGGGCGCCGTTATGGATGAAAAAGCTTCGGACCACGTTTTGCCAGTCATGGGCCTTGCGCGCATCCTCGGAGGCGGCCTTGGCCGCCTGTCTGAGCTGGCGCATGAAGTCCACTTTCTGGCTTTTTTCCTCCAGCGCTTCTTCGATGATCGTGTCCGGATCCTTGCCGAGGTGCCGGCAAAACTCGCCTAAAGTTTTTAAACGCCCGGCCCACTCCCCGTCGCTAAGGGCATACATGCGGTTCACGTTAGCCATCCATTTTTGGACGGACGCGTAAGACTTGAGGTCATCTTTCATTTGATCTGAACACCTGTGATCTGAGCACCTGGGTAGGTCCGTCGATTTGTTCCCGCCAGTCGATGAAGACCGGGCCAAGAGGACCGCGCAGACGCGCCGCTCAAGACCGCGGCGGACCTCGGCGCGACAGTCTGCGGCTTAGCGGCGGCGCGGGCCGGTCGTCTGGCGAAATGCTGCCGCGCGCCCGTCGTTCGGGGCGGACAGCCGCCTATGCGCTTGGTTCGCGGGCGCGACGCGAAAACTCCGCCTCGCGCCCGCGCTGATTATCGGCCGCACCGCTCAGACCGGGAACCCGAACATCTGAGCCAGGTGCTTGATCTCGTCAAAGCGGCCGGGCTTGGGTGCCGGCGCGCGCAACAGACCCTCAGTCTTGAGTTGCTCGACCACTGCGGCATCGCGCGGGAACGGCTTGCCGTACGCCCCGTCGAAGAACAGCTCGTTAAAGGGTAGCCGTGGCCGCTGGCCGCCGGCCTCGGGCTCCTCGGCGGGATAGCCGACAAGCTGAAGCCACACGGCCTCCCAGGATTCTGGAACCTTTAGGAACTTTTTGACCTCAGCCACTTTGTCCATTGTCGCGACCATGTGGAGACACGTCCCCAAGCCCTCGTTCACGGCGGCCAGGCAGGCGACGTCACATGCGCCGATGGTCTCGCCGCGGGCGATGATCGCGCTCACCTCGCGCGGCAAGTTGTGGAGCAGGCCGCCGATTTCGGGCATCCCCTCCGGCGAGCGTACGCCCTTTTCGATAGAGGCGTTGATCGCCTCGTGAGTCCATCCATGACAGCTAGCCAGCGCGCCGAGGTCCATCAGCTCGTGGACGCGCTTTTGAAACGTCTCGGGTCGACCCATCTCGGGATCGGCGAACCAGTAGATCCACACCGGCGCCGTGCGATGCGCCCCCTGATGGTTGTCGGCGGCGAGCAGCTTTTCACGGTCCTTGGGGTCGAGCTTATTGGCCTCGACGACGACCGCGCGCCAGGGCTGCAGGTTGCCGGGGCAGGTCGTCGTAACCCGCACCACCTCAAGGATGCGCTGAATCTTCTCGCGCTCGACCGGCTGCCACGTCTTGTAAAAGCGGATGCTCCGCCTCAGGCCACACACCTGAAGAAAGTTCATAAACGTCTCCTCCTCTTGTTCGGTTGACACATGCGACACGCGCTTAAGCCGCTACACCGGGGAAGCGCGCTTGGAGGGCGCGGATTACGCGCGCTCCAAGCCGACGCCATTCCCCGTTACGCTTGCACTTCGTGCACGTGATATCCTCGCTCCTCGAGGCTTCGCATCCTCGCGGCCAGCCCGTCGGGCATCCCCTCGCCCGAGGCCTCGACCGTCAACTGACCATGGATCAAGACGCTGTTTGATTCCAGCATCTCAGTCAGGGCGTCGAGCACGCGCTGCGCCAGGATTTCCGCGTCGCCCGGCAGGACGGCAGCGAAAAGCTCCGCCTTTTTCCCGGCCAGGCTGACCGTTTCCACCACAGGCGCCCGCAGGCCGAGGTCAGAAAACCCCTCTATCATGTCGATGAGAAGCCAGCGATGCTGTTTGCAGCAGACATGAGCGCTCATCGAGATGCGGTGTTTATCGCCCATAGGGGTCCGGCTCTCCTTTGTGGTAACTCTTAAAGTGTCCGAAGATTTGGGGCGTCATCGCATACGGCTCTTTGCCGCCGTTGAAGGAGTAGAATTTGCGGTAGTAGTCAACGTCCACGTGATGAACCTGGGCGGTGAACTGCGCCTGTATCGGGTTGGTGAAGGCCGGCGCACATCCGTACTTGTCGACGATGTACTCCACGGTGGCTTGCACCGCCTCTCTTACCCAGTCCGCGATATGGGTGCGCGGATGCTCGATTAGCTGCTTCATTACGTCCGGCCGGTAAGGCGCCTGGTTTCTCAGCGCCCAGTTGTCCTCGCGCGCGAAAATGCTGCCCCGCCGGTAACGAATATTGCAAACATAGTCACACATGTCCTTGGCGGTGGGGAACTGCGGCGAAGGGGCAACGCACGCCTCCTTGATTCCCGGCAAGCCAATCGAGGTCATGACCTTGTTGGGGTTCTTATTCGCGTCCCGCTCCATGTACTTGAAGCCGAGGCCCTTGGCGATGCTCGGAATTCCGCCCAAAATGAGCTCGTCCACGAAGCCGCAGAAAACCCACGCACCCAGTCCCAACGCCTCGCACGCCAAGCGAATATTGCTGACCAGGCATCCCACCTGATGGCCGTGGGCCAGCACCAGCAGCTCGTCGTAGCTCGGAATGGACACGCCCATCTCAAGCATGCCCGGCTTGATCCATTCCTTGCATCCGGCCGGCTCACCGGTCTCCGGATCGGTCAAATACATGTGCCACCATTCGTAGGCCGAGAATAGTACGTTGGTCCACTCGAAGCCCAGGTCGCCCACCGGGATGAACCAGGTCGAGCCGGGCCGGTTCACGTTGTACTGCCACGGGCCCATCATGTTCACCCGCGTGCCCTCAGGCCCGCTCATCCAGCCCACATCGATGCGCTTGTCGGAGATCTTGACGCGGTCCTCGCGATACCATTTGAGGATCTTCCAATAATCCTTCTCCGACTCAATTTCGAGCGGGCTCATGCGCTCGGAACTCGGACGGTAGAGAAAGGTGCCCTGGTCGTTGACGACAAAAAGGTCGACCGCCACGTCGTTGCACGGCGCGGGAATCGTGCGGCCGGCCCAGCACAGCCATGTGCTGATATTGCCGTGAACCGGGGCGTCGGCCAGCACCACGCCGTTGGGGCCACACGCGGCCCACGCCAGCATCGCCTCCTCGGTTTCGGACAGCGCCAACGGTTGCTGCTCCGACTTGTAGGCCAGGGGCCCCTTCTCCTGGGTTACCGTCTTGCCGTGAGACCATGAGAATTTCTCGGGCTCGCCGGTCTCATAGCGATAACCCATTCCGAAACGCCGGCTGCGCAGAGTGCTCAGCAATTGGAATACAGCAGGCGAATGGAACGCAGACGCAATTTGCGACTTCTCCTTCTCGGTGATCTGAATCTCCGTTGCCTTCTTTTTCCGGTACTCAGGGTCCAAGACGACGTGTTCGAAGCTTCTGATCTCATCCATCACTAGTACCTCCCGCGTGCATTGTTGAGAACCCAACTCTGCTGACTCAGCCACGTTGAAAGCCGCCCTGGCGAACCCCGTTGCGACCGGTCAGTCCACGGCCGCTGAGCCGCGGCTGCGCAGCTTGCCACGTCAACCCGCCTCGCGGCAGCCCCCAGCTTGGAGGACAAAAGGCCGCGGGTGCGGTTCGCTTGCGCTCCGCCGCTGAATCCGTCCTACGAACACCTCTGACGCGCGACTTTCTTCCTTTCCACGCGATAAAACCCTCGCGCGGCCTGCCCGGGCGCGTGGATCGCCGCGCGGGCTACCCTAAATGAAAGCGGGCGTACCGCCCGACCTGCCTTCCTTCTCGACCATTACCCATCGATCCTTCTCCCGCGTCACCCAGCGCGGAGCGGCATCGGTGAATTGTCCCTGTGCGTCCATCTCGGTGCGAAAAATGTGCAGCTCTTCCTCGGTGGGAGGATCGAGCACTTCGATGGCATCCAGGCTTTCAGGCAACCGCGGTTTGAACCCCATCTCGGCAAGAACCTGGTCGAGGGTAACAAACGGCGCAATGGCCCGTAAACGCAAATGGTGGCTTGCGGGCTCAAAATCGAACACCGCCCAGTTGGTCACCACCGCATACGGACCCGCATCGGCGGCCAGACCGGCGCGACGACGCGCGCCGGGGGTGCCGTCGAGATAACCGGGTGAGGAGATGAAGTCCACTTTAGGCGCGAATTTTCGCCGCTGATGGTCGGTCATCAGGACCAGCCGCCGACACACGGCGGCAATCGTGTCGGCGCCGCCCGGACCGTTTACTCGGCGTCCCTCGCTCGGATAGGCCCCGAGCCAGGTCGAGTTGATATTGCCGTAGGGGTCGATCTGAAGCGCGTTGAGCACGCCGTAGTCGAGATAGCCCACCGCCGACTGATCGCCAATCGCGTTCATGTTGGTCCACATCAGGGCGCGATACGAGGGCCGCGCGGCAGCCAGCGTCATGACCGGATCGAACGGCAGAATCGGTTCAGCGCCGACCACGCCGTCTTCAGCCACGTAAACCACGTCCGGCGTGTAGAGGCGCTTGGCCAGCAGCACCGAGTACATCGGACCGCCGCCGCCCGCCACCCAGTAGGCCTTGCCGTCCTCGACCAGTCGAGCCGCAATGCACACCTGAAACTCGCGCTCGGCAAAGCTGCTCGCCTTCGGCATCTCCCTCCAAGGTCCCTTGCCAATCATGGCCGATAACCCTCCGCTATCACCGTTGCCCTGCGTTCGAGTTCCAGCAATCGCGCCGGCCCTACGCGCTCGGCCAGCATCTGCTCCTCCGACTTCACGCCGAAAACCCACTTGTCGAGGTAGTTCTTGATGCGGTCGAGCGAGACCGCGCCGAAGACCTCAACGACGTGAGCAGTGTCCGAGGCATAGCGGCCGGGACATTCGCCCGGATAGCTCCCGAAGGGACGATGCACGACGGCGTCGACTACGTAGTAGGGTATCTTGGTCAGGCCCGGGTTGTGCCGGAACTCCTCGGTGCCGATGATCTCCTCGGCCGAGATTATCACTTTGCGCGACGCCAGCGCGGCCTCCACGTCGCTGATATTGGTGCCGAAAGCCCTGGCGTTGCCGTACTCGTCGGCCTGATGGACGTGAATTAGCGCCACGTCCGGGTTAAGCGCCGGCACTACTACCGTGGGCTCGCCGGTGAAAGGATCCTCGATAAGCTTCGCCCCGGAGTACTTAAAGCCGTCGGTGCCGCCCAGCGAGCGCACCGGAATAAAGCTCGCCCCCATCGCGCCTGCCCTGAGCCGCGCCGTCAGCACGAGGTTGCTATACTCGTAAATCGTCAGCCGCTTCTCCAGCACCGCGCGGGTTACTGCCGGCCCGCCGACGAAAAAGCCCATATCGGCGCGGTCGCAACAGCCCGCCTCGGTGAGCAAAGCCACCGCAACCCAAGTGAACTTCCCGCAGACCCAAAGCCGCTGCTTTTGCTGCCGCATAACCTCGCGCAGCAACGCCGCCGGACCGCGCTGTAAATAGTTGGTCTCCCAGACCAGGTAGTCACCATCGGCGACAAACTTACTAATAGCCTCAGCGACAGACACTAGCTTGGGCCGCATCCTGCGGTCTTTGCGCCCGACCGAAGCCCGAAAGCCATCGGGATCCACCCTGAGATACTCGCCGTGCCCCTCCTCGAGAATCTGCAAACTCTTCGCGGCCACGCTTTTCCCTCCGCTCCTAACCGACGTCAAACGGCGTCGAGGCGTGAAGCCCGCGTCGGCTACGCCGCCTGAGACCGCCAAGGAACATAACTATTGAGGCCAGCCTCAGCAGAATGCCCACGCCAAATAGCGAAAAGACGGATAACGCTCTAAATTGCCCTTGAATTTTCCCCCTGATTCCGCTCGTCGCCCCGCCTAAGCCGTCAGCATGTGACCCCAGCACCATAGTGACCAGCGCATCGGCCCCCGCAGATAAATCCACATTACTCCCGATTATTTAAGCACACAATGGCTCTCCATACTGAACATCGGCCTGCCCGAGCGGTAAACGAATCCTCACGGCAAGCGACAAAGAGGGAAGCTCGCGTGCCGGGCGGAGCCATTCACTACATGCAAGCTTATCCGGTGCAACTGCGGGAGAACCGGCCTTGGCCACCTCGGGCCGAATCCGAGCCGGCGCTGGTGCGGTGTCTCACAAATAGCTTTACAATTGCTACGGGTTCTGACATGCGGCTCTGCGGACGCTAAGCAGGGGGCGACGACGTGGAAGCGGACAGAGGCATTAGCGGTCGATGAGCAAGCGCGGCGCACGCTGCGGGCCTGGGTGAACGCCCGCCGGTCGCCGCCGCGGGTGGTGATGCGCGCGCGGAGCATTTTGCTGGCCGCGCAGGGGCGCCCCACGCGCCGCATCGCACGCGAAGTGGGCACCAGTCGGCCCCCGTACTGTTGTGGCGCAAGCGCTTCGCCGCCGGTGGAGTGGACGCGTTGCTGCGCGAGGCGCCAGGCCGCGGACGGCCCGCATCGATATCGAGTACGAAGATCAAGCAGATTGTCGCGGCGACGACTCGGACAAGTCCGCCGGGCGCACCCACTGGAACACCCGCACTATGGCGAAGGCCCAGCGCGTCAGCGCGGCGACGGTGCAGCGCATTTGAGACGCTCACGGCTTGCAACCCCATCGGATCGAAACCTTCAAGTTGTCGCGCGACAAGCGGTTGGTCGAGAAATTGACCGACGGCGTGGGAGTGTATCTCGATCCGCCGGATAAGGCGGTAGCTTTGTGCGTCGATGAGCAGGCGCAAATTCAGGCATTAGATCGCGCCCAACCGGAGCTGCCGCTCAAGAAGGGCCGCTGCGGCACCATGACCCCTGACTACAAGGGCAACGCCACCACCACCTTGTTGGCGGCGTTGAACACACTGGAAGGCACGGTAATCGGGACCTGTTACCCGCGTCATCGCAATATTGAATTCCGCAAGTTTCTCCGCCACCTCGACCAGACCATCCCCTCTGACCTCGCGGTGCATATGATCCTGGACAACTATGGCACTCACGCCCACCCAAAGGTGAAGAGCTGGCTGGCCCAGCATCCCCGGTTCCATCTCCACTTCACGCCGACCTCCGCGTCGTGGCTGAGTCTGGTCGAAGCTTGGCTCCGTGAGCTAATCGATAAACGTATTCGTCGCGGTGCTTTCGGCAACGTTGCAGAGCTGACCACCGCCATCGAGGAGTTCATCGCGGTCAACAACGGCGCGCCCAAACCCTTCGCCTGGATCGCCACCGTCGACAAGATGCTGGCCAAAGCCGCTCGTTGTAAAGCTATTTTAGAGACAGTGCATTCGTGTCAAGTCTCTTAAATGTGTCAAGCATGCGAAGGGTGCTGAACTGCGAATTTTCGCCCGGATTTACACTGCCTTTCGGGGCACGCCCGCGTGCGTGTCCCATAGATATTTACGAGACAAGACACTGCTTTATCGTTTCTGGGACCGCATCACGGCAGTAAGTAGTAAAGGCCGTTGGCATCCATCGCGGCCAAACGCCCGGTGAAGAACCAGCGGCGGCGCAGCCGCTCGGCGGTCTCCTTGGCGTCGTCATAACCCAGCATCATATGTGAAGCCTTGACCTCGATTCCGGCGAATTCGAGCAGTTCCCAGGGCACCTCGATCGCTTCTCGGGAGGCCGGGTCTACCGGCCTGAGTTCCGCGTTGGTGAGCGGGATTCCCACGGACTCCTCCAGGTGCCAGCTCGGGTGCGAGGCGGCGACGGGCCCGCTTTCGGGTAGTCCGTAAACGGTCAGGATCGGCCGGCCGAAAAGGTTGCTCAGAGCCTTGCGCTGGCGGCCCGAGAACGGGCCCGAGACCGGCATGAACGTCCATTCGCAACTCCGCCAAAGCGCCTTTCGCGCAGCCCTGGTCATGCCTTGGGTAAGAAGGCCAGCCTGCTCCGGAGTAAAAAAAGCCGCGTCAGGTCGCCATTTCTGGAGCATTTCGACAGTCGCCCCAACTTGCTCGGTGTCGCAGGCGACCACCGAGCCGCCGAGGTAAAGCGCGATCATGGCACTGTAAAAGCCGTACCAACGAGAAGGATGCTGATTGAGCAGAAAGCGCATGCCGTGCGGCATCTCCATAAAAGCCGCAAAAGCGATCGCGCCGGCAAGCAGACCATAGTGCGAATGCAGGGCGAGCAGGTCGCGGTCGGTCGAAAAGGCAAGCGCGGGGGCTCGCGGTTCGCCCGCATGCTCCACGGCGTGGCTCGGCGGCGCGTTGAGCACCTGCTCGTCGCTGAGCACGACGGAGGCTACGTTGGGATCGCAGCGGCCTTGCGCCACTACGATGTCCGGGGCAAAGCGGGCAAGCGCTTCGCCCTCGAGGAAAAGCGTCACGTGCACCAGGGAGCGCGCCTTAAGCGCGGCCAGAATCAGCAGCAGGGCCTTTGTTGGCGAGCTTACGCTGACCAGGACTCGTTTTGCTTGGCCCTCGGCCCGTTCGGCGATAAAAGCCGCGCTCCGGCTGACCTGCTCGCCAAGCGCCGCATAAGTCAGCGTTTTTTCGCCGGTCACGATTGCGGGCGCCTCGGGCTGTTCCTCCGCCCATTTCTCCACCAGCGCTTCTTCAAGGAAAAACGGCGGAACGCCCACGGTGCGCGGCACCTCTTCCGGCCAGAACCAGCTTGGCAGAGCGGCGACTTTTTTTGACATGACCTAGTATGCTGTCCCGCAAATAGCTTGCATAATTCTTGCTTGCGATATTGGCATCTTTTCGGGTTAAGGAGAGATGCCTATGCGAACCGGCCGGCCCAAGGCGGAGCTTAAATTGAGTGCGCAGGAACATGCGCAGTTGTCCAGCCTGGCGGCGTCGCGCTCGCTGCCGCACGCCCTGATGGCGCGGGCGAGGCTGGTGCTGTGGGCGGCGGCGGGCGACAACAACCGCAGGATCGCTCAACGCCTTTGCTGGAGCATGCCGACGGCCGGCAAGTGGCGGCGGCGCTTCGTCGAGCAGCGCTTGGCGGGGTTGCACGATGAGTTGCGCGCGGGGCGCCCGCGTAGTTACGGCGACGAGCAGGTGGCGCAACTGATCAACCGGGTGCTGCACAGCAAGCCCACGGCCGCGACCCATTGGAGCGTGCGCTCGGTGGCCGGGCAGAGCGGCATCTCCAAAAGCACGGTGGCGCGCTATTTCGCGCTGTTCGGGCTGCAGCCGCAGCGCAGCAAGAGCTTCAAGCGCTCTACCAATCCCTTCTTCATCGAGAAGGTTCGCGATGTGGTAGGGCTCTATCGCAATCCGCCCGACAGGGCGCTGGTTTTGTGCGTGGACGAAAAGCGTCAGGTCCAGGCGCCGGAGCGCACCCAGCCGGTGCTGCCGATGGGCTTGGGCTACGTTGAGGGCGTGACTCACGACTACTTCCGGCACGGCACCACGGCCCGATTTGCGGCGCTCAACGTGCTCGATGGTTCGGTTATCGCCCAGTGCAAACCGCGCCATCGGCATCAGGAGTTCCTGTCCTTCCTCAACCATCTCGAGCGCAGCGTTCCACGCGGCCCCGAGGTCCATCTGATCGCCGGCAACTACGCCGCCCACAAGCACCCCAAGGTCAAAGCTTGGCTCGCGCGGAGCGCGCGCTACCACCTCCGCTACACCCCCACTTACGCGAGCTGGCTCAATCAGGTCGAGCGCTGGTTCGCACTCATCACCCAGCAGGCGATCCGGCGCGGGTCGTTCAAGAGCGCGCGCGAATTGGCGCATCAGATCGGCCAATACCTAACTCACCACAATGCCCACAAGCGCCCCTTCGCCTGGACCGCCACCGCCGATTCAATCTTCGCCAAGCTCCAGCGCCTTTGTAAACTTATTAATGGGACACCACACTGGCCTGAGGCAGCTCGCTTTTGGATCACAACTATGACAGCGAGCCATTATACTCGAACCGCGAATATCCAGAGTGACCAAGCGTCGCCACAGCCGTCTCGCTCTCGACTACTTTGCCCACAGCCACGAAGGCAACTAAGCAGAGACAGAAACGTTCTTGACGCGGCCGTTCCATGTCAGTGTCCGGCGTCAAAAAAATATTGAATCCGTATTCACCACGATGTCGAGCCGCCGCTGCCCGAGGCAAAGCGCGAGCCCGCGCAGAAACTTAGCCGCACCGGCTCCACCCGCCAGCGCGGCGATCCTGCCTCTGTTCAACGCCGATCGGCCGTG
>JAKBMB010000029.1 GCA_021831785.1 Deltaproteobacteria bacterium
GGGGGTGCAGCGCTAAAGGCGTTAGGCATGGGCCGAAGCAGTAGTAGGGCGGGCCGCCGTGCCCGCCATAATGCGCGGGCGCCACGCCCGCGCGGCCAATGACCACCCACCGACCGGGCTGGCACCGCGGCCACAGGGCGGGCACGGCGGCCCGCCCTACTCAAAAAATCACAAACTCTCAGGATAAACTCCGGCTGCCGCAGTGAAGAATCCACGCGCAGCGATTTCTGCCGCTGCGATGGAAAAAGGGCGCATCGCTTCGCGCAGATTCTTCGCCTTCGCCCGCAGCGGGCTTCGGCTCAGAGCCTGTGAATTTTTAGCCCTGAAACGAAAATCAATCTTAGTGGGGCGGGCCGGAGCCTGTTCTGAGCGAAGCCGAAGAATGCCCGCCTTGCCCTCTTCTTTCAGTGGGGCGGGCCGGAGCCTGTTCTGAGCGAAGCCGAAGAATGCCCGCCTTGCCCTCTTCTTTCAGTGGGGCGGGCCGCCGTGCCCGCCCTTCGGGCCGCAGGCCCGAACCTCTGTTCCCTACCTACCAGCCTTGAACAAGCATTGCGCCCTTCCCAACCTTCCCCCCCGTTGCGGGGGAAGGCGTCGTAAGCTCGACATTCCCTGGCTCCGCGCGGAAAGCAAAAAAACTCACTCCTTCCCCCTTCTTAGGGGGAAGGTCGGGATGGGGGTGCAGGTGCGCTCACAGCACCCTCACCCCAGCCCTCTCCCAAAGGGCGAGGGAGAAGAATAAGGGTCGCGTCGCTTCTGACTCCTTCCGCCGCGCGGCGGGGAAAGGAGCAGAGAAAAAGCAAAGGCGGGCAAAGCCGCCGGCTTTGCCCGCCCTGTAATCAAACCTTCCTCGCTTCAGGCCGCCGAGATGCTCAAAGCGGCCTGAAGTCGATTTACGCCAAACGCATCGCCCACGCTCTTACAGGTTGAAGAAGTAGTAGAGCTGGAGGAAGAACTGCTGCTCGCCGTAGTAGTTTTGCGTCATCACGTTGGTCGCGTAGTAGAACCACAGGACGAAGTCGCCCTTGGCGTATTGGATGCTCGGTCCCACGCTGACCATTTCGAGCGCGGTGTTCTTGATCGCTGCGCCGGAATAAGTGTTTTGGAATACGCTGAAGTCGCTGTCGACGATAACGCCGAGACGCCAGTTCCTGAGCGCCGGGTTGATCTGCTTAAGCCCGTAACTGAAGATGCCGCCGGCGTCGATATTGTCGCCCGGCATATAGCCGCCTAAGGCGCCTGCCGGAATACCCAACTGGGTTGCACCCTGACTACTAAACACCGCACTGGCAGGCATGTTCGGCGTGCTGTTCAACTGATGGGTGTAACTGAACCAGGGCTGGAACTCCAGCGTGTTGAGCCAGCCGAGCCCCATGTTGCCGACCGCAAGCTCGTCCATGTGCGCGAACTGATACCAACCTTCCATCAACCAGGAGAAGTTGTATTGGTTGACCTGGCCGTTGGCCGGAGTGAAGCCGAAGCCGCCCCCGACCGGCAACGAGAGGTACGGGCCCATGAAGGTTGAGTCGCGCAGGTAGCGGAACTGGTGATACGAGTAGAACATTTCAAGCGGGGTGAACCAGAACTCGGTCGGTCCGGCAACACTGGTGGTCGCGGCGACGATGGGCATGAAGGCGTTGAACGCGACGCGGAAGCTCGGCGTGTCGAACTGGAGCGGATAAATCCAGTTGATGTACGCCACGTTCGCCCACAGGTTCCCGCCATTGGGCGCTCCAGCCACCTTGTTGCCATTCGGCCCCATGAACGCGCCCTGGCTTATGTAGGTGCTGAACCAGGCGCCAAACAGGAGATTTGCCGGCAGGCCGTAGGTGTCAACGTCGTTGTTGTTAAAGAAATTGAAGTATGTGCCAAGGCCAGTGTTCTGAGGAACCGGCGCCGCCGGCGTGAAGCTGGTGCCTTTGTAGCTATATATCCCCTGCGCGCTGGCTGCGCCGGCGCAGGCCAGCCATAGCAAGCTCGCCAGCGCCAATCCGGTTAAGAGCCTTTTACCGTTCATGCGTTTCCTCCTCCCGATCATGAAGTCTTCTCACCGTTGGTTATGCAGGGGGCCTGGGAACTCCCCACGGGCCTGCTTACGCATGCACTATGACGCTGCCTGCGCCAGAGAGGCATTGACATCCCTACTTGCCCAGGTCAAGAAGCAGATAAAGCTGAGAATAATCCCCCCCGGACAATTACCGCCGCCTCTCACCAAACGCCTACCCTGCAACCTCACCACCCTACCTGACGCCTCGCCTGCGCTGGCTAACTTTCACCCGGTCTGCCCGCGCCGTTCGCGGCTCGCTTCGACTTCTTGCAACCCCGCCGCTCCTTCCTGCCCAGCACTATGGATAGCGTGCTTTATTTACCCATCATGCCGACGAAAGTCAATAGTCGCAACTCCATAGAGCGTTCGTTGTTTTATTCCTCGCCGAATTAGCTCTGGCGGCGTTATGCCCCTAGCGCTGCGGCCTCCCCCTTAGCGCCAAGTTTCTCTGTATGGATACGGACCGGGGCGGCCGATGTCAAGCAAATTACGCGCAAATTATTTCAAAACGCCAGACCGGGGGGATCGGGTTCACGGCCGCGCCTTTCCCCCTCTCCGCAGCGCCGCGCCTGCCAACTCCTTCCCCCGCAGCGGCGCTTTCAGGGCCTCTCCCCCTCGGGCGAGGCCAGCGGCGATGACCACCTCTCCCCGTCGGGAGAGGTCGCGTCGCGCGAAAGCGCGGCGCGGGTGAGGGACCAATGAAAAAAGCTAAACCTGCTCTCGATAAGCCCCCTCACCCGGCCGCCCCGGCTACCATGGGACGGGCTTTTAGCCTGTCATCTTCGGGCAAAAAGCCTGAGCCACGTCCCCGCCACGGGGGGAAGGCCGGGCAGGAAGCCTTCGGCGACGCCTTTCGAGGGGGCCTAGCGTATGCCGGCGGCCTCGGCGCAGGTGGTTAGCCGGGGTTGAACAGCGCGCGCAGGCGCTCGCGGTCAAGCCCGGCGACCATCTCGCCGCGGGCGATGACCAGCGGCCGTTTGACCAGGTTCGGCTCGACGGCCATCAGCGCGGTCGTCTCCTCGGCGGACAGGCTTTTGTCGGCCAGCCCCCGGCTCTTGAAGGCCGGGCTCTTCCGGTTAAGAAAATCGCGCGGATCGCGGCCGCGAAAAAGCTCCTTGAGTTCGGCGGTCGAGAGCGGCTCTTTGACGTAGTCGCGCTCGTCCAGCTCAACCTTTAGTTCGTCGCGCAAGAAACTTCTTGCGTTGCGGCACGTGCTTCAGGTCGACTTCCATAAAAAGCGCGCCTGGTTTTTCTGCTTCATTTTGATGAATTACCCCCATTTTTGGGAAAATGCCCGCGCAAGCCCCCGCGGCTTGATCATCCGCAACTAAGCATCGCGTCCTTTAGGATAGCACCCTCGCTCGCCGCGGTCAGTGCAAGTCGAGTGGGACAGGCGAAATGCTTTCGGCTTAAGCGCGCCGAATCTCCCAACTCCTTCCCCCGTTGCAGCACCTCTCAGCTCCTTCCCCCGCCGCGCCGCTTTTTCTTACTCCTTCCCCCGCTTGCGGGGGAAGGTGGGGAAGGCGGTGCCGGCGCGCTCAGCACCCTCACCCCCGCCCTCTCCCGCTTCGCGGGCGAGGGAGTAGAAACAGCGCTGCGCGCGCGTCCGCCCTCTCCCGCAACCCTGCGGACGGGCGCCTGGCGTACCTAGCAGCAGGTTGTCGAGATGGACAATCGCTACGGCTTGGCGGTCAACACCCTGCTGCTAGAGGACCGAATCGGGCGTTGTCTTGACGCGCAGCGAGTAACGGCAGTCGCTGCGATCCAAGCGCACGGAACTGGCGAAGGCTTGAGACAGGATTTCCGAGGTCATTATTTGCCGCGTCGGCCCGCAGGCCGCTACTTCGCCGTCGCGCAGAAGCAAAACGTGGGAAAAGCTGGGCATGATTTCCTCGACATGGTGCGTCACCAGCACCAGCGACGGTCCGCTGCCGTTGTGCCCGCCGAGCCGCTCCAGGAACTGGAGGAATCGTTCGCGCGCCACCGGGTCAAGCCCCGCGCACGGCTCGTCGAGAATCAAAAGCTTCGGCTGCGCCATCAGAGCGCGCCCGATAAGCACGCGCTGGCGCTCTCCTTCGGACAACAGGCGCCATTGGCGGTCGCGCAGCTCGAACAACTCGACCTGGCGCAGGATTTCCGATGCCCGCTCGCGATCGCGCGGTTCTATTTCGCGCCAGAAGCCGATCATCGCGCTCGCGCCGCTGACGACCGTTTGCAGCGCGGTATCGTGGCCGGGCATCATCTGACGGATGCTCGAGCTTACCAGTCCCACTCGTTTGCGCAGCTCGCGCCAGTCAAAGCGTCCAAACGTTTCGCCTAAAACCCGGATTTTCCCGGTCGTGGGAGACAGATAGCCGGTCAGAACGCTTAGCAGCGATGTCTTGCCCGAGCCGTTGGCGCCAAGGATTGCCCAGTTGTCGCCGGCTTCGACCCGCCAGTTAATCGAGCGCAAAATCGTAACGTCACGCTTGACGCTTAGACCGGCGACCTCTATCACCGGCGGCAAACTGTGCGAATCAGCCATAGTTCCCTGCCCCAACCAAATCTTAACCTGAACCTGACGCGAGTTGAACCTCAGTGCATGGCTTTGAGCCGCGGGCGCCAAAGCCGCCGGCCACCTCCGCCGGCTCATCCGGCCCACGAGGCTTCACATCGAAGCGCGCGGGATGCGCTGCTTGGCGCTCAATCTCTGCGCTGATGCGCGAGGGCGCTATCCTAAGAACTCTGTTAAGCTGCTCGACACGCTTTTCCTTTGCGTGAAGCAGGACACGCGGCCGCCGAGCGCGGCGCCATTCTCATGCG
This sequence comes from Deltaproteobacteria bacterium, assembly GCA_021831785.1. GTDB lineage: Bacteria > Desulfobacterota > Binatia > Binatales > Binataceae > JAJYYI01. Next base: position 4,847 of record JAKBMB010000029.1, read on the forward strand.
CGAACAGGAGCAAGCCGGCATTGCCCGGGTAGAAGGAGACAAGCGATGGGGAAAATAGATTTCGCCGCATTGCCGCGTTTTGCCGAATTACCGGTCAAGCCGGGCGCTCCGCCGGAGTCGGCGTGGGGCGTGTTCGGCGATGATGACGAAGTGGGATGCGTAAACTTGCTGACCGAAGAGGGAGTGGTCGAGGCGGCGCGCCTGGTACGCAAGGGAAAGGTGTTTCGCCTCGACACCAGGATTAACTACGCCGACCCGCCGCTTTTCCGGCGCGCTCCGGTGCGGCACAACATAATCAGTTTCGAGCCCTTCGGCGTGCTCGGCCACGACGACTCGCTCGACAACTACAACACCCAGGAAGGCAGCCAATGGGATGGCCTCGCGCACATGGGGCATCCGCGCCACCGCGCTTTTTACAATGGGATGAAAGCGAGCCAGATCAAAGACGGGCCGGACGGCAAATTGAGCATCCATCGCTGGGCCGGCCGGTTTGTCGGCCGCGGGCTTTTGATCGACGCGTTCAAATATCGCGGCGAGCAACAACGCCCGGTCAACCCTCTCGATAGCGAGTCTTACAGCCTCGCGGACTTAATCGGCGCGCTTGCCGCACAGGATGCCGCGCTTAAGCCCGGCACGATCCTGCTCGTGCGCACCGGCTGGATGCGGGCGTATCTCAGCGCGTCGGCCGAGCAGAAGCAAACGATGGCATCGCTTTCCAAACTGCGCTCCTGCGGCATCGAAAGCAGCCGCGACTTGATGGCCTGGCTATGGGACAACCGTGTAGCGGCGCTGGGCACCGACTGTCCGGCGGTCGAGCCCTGGCCGTGGAGTTTTCAGGACGAAAACGCGCTGCACTACCGCGCGCTCGCCCTGCTTGGTCTCCCACTGGGCGAACAGTTCGATCTCGACGCGCTGGCCGCAGACTGCGCGGCGGACCGGCGCTATGAATTTATGATGGTTTCGGCGCCGCTCAATCTTCTTGGAGGAATCGCCTCGCCACCCAACGCGGTGGCCATCAAATAAGCCCCGTTTCTTCCCTGGATGGGAGATTTGACGGGCGCCGGCGGCGGCCGGTCTAGCCAGACGCCGCCCCGCCTCGTTCGGGCGGAATCACCACCGCCACGGCGCAGCGCGCTCGGCGCAGGATATGCTCTACGCGCGGTCCAAAGTAAAGACGCTGCTCGGCCGAGCGAAACAGCGCACCCATCACGAGCAGGTCGCACTCGGTTTCCTCGGCGATGCGCAGGATGATATTTTCCGGCCGGCTTCCGCTCGCGATTCGCGTTTCGATCTCGAGACCGAGCTGTTGGCCGAGGCTTTTGATCTCGGCGACGACCTGTTCGCCGTCCACTGGCCGATGCCGGGCCGCGATTAGCGCCGCGAGACTGACGAACGACCTTTCCCGGACGTAGAGCGCGGTTACGGCCGCCCCGGTTGCCCGCGCGTAGAGCATCGCGAAGCCCGCGCCCATGCGGGAGAATGGAGCGCCGGTGATAGGAACGAGCACGCGGCGCAGCGGCGTCGGCGCGCCGCCATCGCGGACGATAACTACCGGAGCGCGCGCCGCCGCGACGATCTCGCGCAGAACATCGCCGCCCAGCGCGCGGTTGCGATGGACCTGCGAGGCGCCGGCGAATACGGCGTCATAATCGCGGCCGCTTTCTTCGGCGATTGCCGCGCTTATCGAGTCGGCCGAGCCCAGGCGTTGGTGTACATTGCGCGCTCCCGAGAGCGCGGCCGTTTCTTTAATCCGAATAAATTGGGCGTCGAAATCGGCGGCAGACGCGCCCGGGACGTCGGCATGAAAAACGGTGACGCTGGCATCGTCGTGTCGGGCAAGCGTAGCGGCGATATGCGCGGCGAGAATCGCGTTCGGCCCGCCGCCGCTCAGCACCAGCAGCTTGGTGCCATCGCCCTTGAGCGGCAACTGCGCCTCGATGCGCTGGCGCTCGAGCCGTTCGAGGTCGCCGGGCCGCTCGCGCACACCGCGCAGCGACCAACTCAACAGCGGCGGCGTCGCCAGCGAGGTCGCCAGCGCCACCGTTATCAGCACGGCGTACATCGGCGGCGACAGCACGCCCAGGCTGAGCCCCACCAGAGCAACGATGATCCCCATTCCGCCACGCGCGTTCATCCCGATCGCGACCGCCAGCGCCTCGCGCCAGTGAAGCCCGCCGAGCAGTCCTCCCAGACCGCAGCCGACAAACTTCGCTGCAAACGCGCTCGCCAGCACAAGCACCGGTATAAGCGGGTCGCCGAGCGCGCCGAGATTGACTTGAAGTCCCGAAAACGCGAAGAAAATCGGCCCCATAAAGCCGGTCGTCAAAGCCTCCACGTCGTCGCGAGCCACCTTGCGGACTCGCGCCGACCCGGCCAGCATCAGGCCGGCAATAAAAGCGCCGAACACGGCATGGAGTCCGATCGCTTGCGTGACCGCGGCGCATATCAAGGCGACCACAATCATGGCTGTCAACTTGGCATGCTCGGCGTAGGTGCGGTCGTCAATCCATCGCAACCAGCGTGTCACCAGCCGAAAGCCAACGAAGTAGCAGAACGCGAGAAAAAGCACGGCGGGCCCGACTAGCTCGCCGATCGGAACCAGACCTATTCGGCGGCGCTTGGCGAGCCCGGCGACCAGTGAGAGTAAAAGCCATCCCACGGTGTCATCCATCATGCCGGCGGCCAAGATCACCGTGCCCAGCTCGCGGCGCATCAGCCCGAGGTCCGTTAGAATCCTCGCGATTACCGGCACTGCCGAGATCGATAGCGCGATCGCCACGAAGAGCGCGAAGATCGTGCGTTGAGCCGGATCGGCAAGATAGGAATCGGGAAGTGTGAAACCGAGCCCGAGCCCCAACAGGAAAGAGAGGGTTACGCCGAAACTGGAGACGAACATTGCCGTGCGCCCGATGCTGCGCATCAACTTGAGGTCGGTTTCGAGGCCGACCGACAGCAACAACATGACCGCGCCTATCCATGCAAACGCGCCCAGCAGAATGACCGAGGGTTGGTCGGCCGGAAAAAGCGCGGTGAAAAGCGGCGGCGCGAGCTTGCCGAGCACCGACGGGCCGAGCACGATTCCGGCGACCAGCTCGCCAATCACGGGAGCGCCGCCAACCCGCTTCATCAAATCGGCAAAGGTTCGGGCGACCAGCAGCAGCACCCCGAGCTGGAGCAGCAGACGCAACAGTTCCGTGTCTTTTAAATGCGGCAATGGAAAGCGCGGAATGACTTTGATGCCGCCGGCGTCTTCAGGCGCGCGGATGCAAAGATTCTCCTGTTGATGGTAGCTGCGCGCAGGCAAAATAATCAACCCGAGGTCGCGATTGAAGGCAAGGAGCTCGGCCAACCGCCCAAGTCGTTGATACATAAGATGACGGACAAAGTGAAAGAGTTTATGATGACACGGGCTCCAGAAGTGGTCTCATAAATGACCGTAGGCTACGGATGTCATTCTGAGTTCCGCCCTTTGTCATTCTTCGCTGCGCTCAGCGCCGGTGAATTTTTGGCAAGCTGCCGCATGCCGGCGTAGGCTGCACCCGATAGGTCTCTAGCGGGGCGGCTTGGTTTCGGGAATCGCGACGTGAAAAAAAGTGAGCGCCAAGAGCGCTATCGCGCCGAGGGTCAGAAAGCCGAGGCCGAAACCCGCCCTTTGGACTACAAACCCCGCCATCAAGTTGCTTATCGAGCCACCGATGGCCACACAGGTAGCAATCGCGCCCTGCAGTAAATTAAAGCGGCCGGTGCCGCGCGCAAGGTCGCCCATCATGACCACGGAAACGACGCCGAAAATTCCCGCGCTGATCCCATCTAAGGCTTGCGCCGAGACCAGCAAACCGGGCGTGCTCATCGTCGCGAAAAGTACCGCTCTGATCGGGAGCGCGATGAAGGCTATCAGGAAAACCGGCTTGCGCCCCCACCGGCTGGACCACCGTCCAGCTGCCCACGCCACCGGTACCATCACCGCCTGCGCCACCAAAATACAGGCCGACGCGTAAACCACGGCGAATCCCGGTTGGCGACGCGAGAGCATTTCGCTGACCAACGGCAGCATCGCGGCGTTGGCAAAGTGAAATAGTATCACCGACACGGCGAAGATCATGATCCGCCGGTCGGCGAGCAGCTCCCGCGGCGCGGCGATATATTCTTTCTCGCCGGGCGCGACCACGGCTTCGCGCGCAAGGTCATGGTCGATATCACCAGCCCGAATCGCCATTGCTGCCGCCGCCGCGCCGACGCTCATCACTGCGGCAAGATAAAAGATGCTCCGCTGCGCGATCCGGTAGCCGATCGCGCCGGCACCCACGGCGCCCGCGACCGCGCCGGCGTGGCTTATCATTTCATTGCGCCCCATCTGCTGGGCGAAGGCGCGCGGCCCCACCAGCCCCATGGTAAGCGCGGCGATCGTAGGAGGAAGTATAATTGCGGCGGCGCTGAACACGGCCTGCGCAAATGCGACCGCGGCCACACCGCGCGCGTAAACAACCTGAAGGCAAGCCGCCGCAATAACGGCTCCGCACAGCGCGGTAAGCTCACGCTTGCGCCGAATCCTATCCACCAAAGCGCCGGCGGGAGTTTGCGCCGCCATCGTGACGATGCCCGGTATCGCCATCGCCGGGCCGATCTGGTCAAGGCGCCGGTGCCGAATGGTCAGCAAATAAATTGCAAGGTAGGGACCAAAGGTCGCCTGGGCGTCGGCTTTAAAGGAATTCAGGCAGTCCAAAGCGCGTAGGTTGCGCGCCCGGGAAGTTGCCTCGTAGAGGCCGCGCGCAGCTAATTTCTCTGCTCGTTCAGGAGCTCTGAACATCGCGAACTAACAGTCTTCCTGAGGTTCTCAAGCCTTCTTCCACCGCTGCGCAAACCTGCTTGACTCGCTACTTGCTACTTGCGCGGATTGGCTCGCCGGCGTCTTTTCCTTGGGTCCATTCCTATTGAACGTTATCGAAGCTGGCTTGGAACGGCGCTCGACCACCCGCACGGTCTTTTTTGTCCGGCTTTAAGCGAGTTCGGTCGGCTTATGCCGGGCCGGGCGTCTGCACATTCTGCGCCAAGCTATCGCCGTCTTCGCGGAGAGTCTCCAGGCGCTGCTTTTTATCCGACCGCGTGCGCACGGATCGGCGCTCACCGGTCTCGTGCGTCGCCTTACCGGACAAGAGTCCGTCCGGCTTAAAGACAGTTTGTCTGTTGATTCGACGTTAAGCGGGCCGAATTCCTCTGCGGAAGGGACCCGGACGAGAGTGGCACCAGTTTTGATTATCTACTTGGATAGAAACCTGCGTGCGGAGAGTCGGAACACTGGCGGCAAATGGACGGGGCGTCGCGCGAGGTGCCATGCCGTGATGTCGGCGGTCGGCGGCGAACTCGACGCATATGCAAAGATCGGCTAACCATTCGAAACGCGATGGGCGCGTGCCGGCCGAAAGCCGCTCCCGATTTGAGCCGCGAAGCATGGGGCTCCAAGGCGCGCGTCCGTAGCCGGCGCTTCATCCGGTTTCGAACCATGGGCCGCACGGAGCAGACCCGGTGACATTCGTGACTAGGTTGGGCAAAGAGCTGACCAAGGGTAATGGATCGCGTGCCGGGTGGTCGCTTAAGCGACAAATCCGCATCCTCGGAGTTTTACTCGCAGCGACGATCGCCCTTGCATCCGGCCTGGCCATCGAGTTTGCGCGGCACAGCGAGAAAGCGCTGGTCACCGACGCTCAGCGCCAACTGGTAAGCGCAGCGCGCAAGCTTCGTGAGGGTTATCGGAGCGCCGTCAACTCGGCGCGGATCCCCGGCCGCCCAATGACGCGCTCGGCAAGCGATGAGGCTGCGCTGCGCGCGTTGACCAGCGCGTCGCTCGCGAGCTTTCCCGGCGTGGAAGGCGGTTTCTATGAAGGCCGCAAAGGCGCGCTGGTCGGCTACGCTTATCCGACTTATCAAGGATCGGGTCCTAAGACCGATGTCCCGCCCGCCGAGCGGGGCTCCATTTTGAACGTCGCTCAGGCTGCTTCCGGCGCGCTAGGCGGAGCCGAATTGCGGGTGGACGCCGGGCATGATGTCATTTTATTTTACGCTTTCGCGCTTACGCAGAACGGGAAACCTGCCGACGCGGCCTGGGTAATGCGTCATATGGTCGGCGTCAGAAGCGCCTACGGACGGCTGCGGGCGTTGAGCCTGGGGCTGCTGCTTATTGCGTGCGCGCTGGCGACCGGGGTAGCGTGGATAGTGACCCGCCGGCTGGACCGCGGCGTGGCGGCGATTGAAGATGCGCTGCACGCGATGGCGGCACGGTTCGACACCCCGGTGGGCGAAACCGGCATCTCCGAGCTAGACCGGATCGGCGCCGCGGTGAGCGGTCTTGCAGAAGCGCTGGACCAGAACCAGAAGCGCCGTGATGAGTTAGAGCAGCGGTTGCGTCAGGCCGACCGGCTGGCCGCGCTCGGTCGGCTTGTGGCCGCGGTCGCGCATGAGGTACGAAACCCGCTCGCCTCGATCAAGCTCAAGCTAGCACTGGCAAAAAAGCTGCCTGAGGAGCCGCAACGCCTCGCCACTACGTTCGAAGTGATCGGCTCGGAGGTCGACCGGATCGACCGCATCGTGAAGTGATGGGTCTTGTGGCTCAGCAGAGCTTGCGCCCCGAGGTAATTTTTTTGGATCTCAAGATGCCGCGACGCGACGGAATCGCGAGCCTTAGAGCGCTCAAGGGCGATCCTCGGTTGAGCCAAATCCCGGTCGTAATTATCACCGCGTTGGGTGGCAGCGAGGAAACCATCGAGGCCATGAAGGCTGGCGCGTATGACTATATCACTAAGCCCTTTGATACCGACGAGGTGGTTCGGACCGCGCGGCGCGCGATCGAAGTCAACCGGCTTTGGCGCGAGGTCGAGCGGCTGCGAGCGGGCACCGCAACCACCGGCGCGCCGGAACCGAGCGGCATCATCGGACGTCACCCGGCGATGCGCGAGATATTCAAGCTTATCGGCAAGACCGCGCCGACGGACGCCACGGTTCTCATCGTCGGCGAATCGGGTACCGGCAAGGAGTTGATCGCGCAGGCGATCCATCGCCACAGCCGGCGCTTTGCGGCGCCGATGGTAACCGTCAACTGCGGCGCGATTCCGGAGACCCTCACCGAAAGCGAGCTGTTCGGCTACGAGCGCGGCGCGTTCACCGGCGCGGTTTCGAGCAAGCCGGGGCGCCTGGAAAACGCGGACGGCGGCACGCTTTTTCTGGACGAGATCGGCGACTTGCCGCTCGGCGTCCAAGTCAGGCTTTTGCGCGCGCTGCAGGAACGGCGCTTCGAGCGGCTCGGCGGCAAGGAATCGATTGGCGCCGACTTCAGGCTAATCGCGGCGACCAACCAAGACCTCGAACGGCTGGCTGCCGAAGGCCGCTTCAGGGAGGATTCGTTCTACCGGCTCAACGTGGTCCGCATCGACGTTCCGCCGCTGCGCGCGCGCAGAAGCGATATCGCCGAGTTGACCGAGCATTTTTTGAGCGCGGCCCGGGCCGCGCGCCCCAACGCCCCGTCGGGCTTTAGCGAAGAGGCGATGCGCGCGCTGATAACGTACGACTACCCTGGCAACGTGCGCGAGCTACGCAACATCGTCGAGCGCGCGGTGGCGCTGGCACGGGGACCTCTGATCGCGCCCGAAGACCTCTTGCCGCTGACAGACAGCGCCTTTGGCGCGCGGGCCGGTTTGGAAGGACTTTTGGAAAAGCCGCTGGAAGAGGCGCTCGCCGCGCTGCAGCGCGTAATGATCGCGCACGCGCTCGAGCGTTCCGGCGGTAATAAGGCCGAAGCCGCCCGTATTCTCGGCATTCACCGCCAACTCCTCTACGCAAAGCTCAAGGAGCTCGGAATCGAGTAGCGCTTGTCCTGGCCCTCCGTTCAATTTTTGGTCTCGGCGCTTCGAACCGGCGCGTGAGACACCTTCGCGCTCGGGTTCGAATCGACATTCAAGCATTATGAATTTATTTGATTTTAAGAGCGCGGCTGCGCTGACCATTTTTGCTCTGACTTATGCCGCGCTGGCCGCCGGGCGCTTGCCGTATTTTAAAGTTGACCGGCCTGGGGCGGCGATGATCGGGGCGGTGGCGATGCTGATATGCGGTGCTCTCAGCCGGCACCAGGCTTTGCTGGCGATAGACTTCTCCACGATCGCCTTGCTCTTCGGCATGATGATTGTTGTTGCCTATTTGCGCCTATGCGGCGCCTTTGCTTGGTTGGCGCGGCGAGTCTTGGCGCGGCGAATGTCGGCTTTCGCTTTGCTCGGGTTAACGATCGCGTTGTCCGGCACGCTCGCGGCGTTTTTTATCAACGATGTCGTTTGTCTGGTGCTCACGCCGATCGTGATCGATGCCGCCGTTGAGAGCGGGGTTAGTCCTATACCGCTGCTGTTGGGGCTCGTGACGGCGAGCAATATCGGCAGCGCCGCGACGGTCACGGGAAATCCCCAGAACATGATCGTGGCTAATTTCGCCCGCTTGAGCTACGCGAAGTTCGCCTTTTACCTGACGCCCGCGGCGATTGTTGGGCTGTTCGCTGCCTTCGCCGTAATCGCGCTGGTATACCGAACGCAGCTTGGCTACCGCAGCGCGGTTTCTCAGACCGGCGAAAGAGCGGGGCGCGTGCGCGTGTGTAAAGCGCTGGCGCTTAAGACCGGCGTGGCATCGTGCGCGGCGATCGGGGGGTTCACGCTGGGTTTTCCGACCTCCGTGGTAGCACTGAGCGCTGCCGCCGCCCTGTTGTTGGTTGGGCACCTTCGGCCGGAACGGGTTTATCAAGCGGTGGACTGGCCGCTGCTGCTGATGTTCGTCGGTTTATTCGTGGTGGTGGCGGGCGCCGAGCACACGGGCTTTCTAAATAACCTAGCGCGTCTGGTTGGCGTTGAGCGTCTGGCGAGCCCGCTCGTGCTGGCAGCGCTGATCACCGTGTTGAGCAATGTCGTAAGCAATGTCCCCGCGGTTTTGTTGTTTAAGCCCCTCTTTCATCTCCTCGGCAGCCCGACCTACGCGGGGCTTTTGCTTGCCAGCGTCAGCACCTACGCCGGCAATTTAACCGTGATGGGCTCGATCGCGAATCTAATCGTGATTGAAAGTGCTCGCCGCCGCGGAGTGCGAATCGGCTTTTTCGAGTATCTGCGCGTCGGAGCGCCTATCGCGCTGCTCACGACGGCGATCGACTTGGCTTGGCTGAGCCTTTTTCACTGAGCGCGAGGGTTCAGGCGCCGCGCGTCTCGCACGGGAGTTCGCTCGAAGAAACTCTTTAAACCGGGAGCGCGCACGAGGCTCGCGGCGTCGATTTTCTGGGGCGGGAGCTTTCGCGTTAAGTCGCGCGACGGCTGCGCCGTCTGCCGCAAACGCAACCGCAATTCCGTTGATTCGACGCCGGCCCAAATCCTGAGCGAGCGACCGCGGCATATCCGTGGCCGCCCCGAGCGTTGGCACGGCTTGAGAGAAGCGAGGCGAGCGTCTACCATGAACCCTCGGTGCGCCAAGGCCAAGGTAAACTCATGTCGAGATCGAGAGAAGGCACTTTGAGTGCTCGCACCGAGCCGGTCCCCTCTCGCTTGAGGCTGCGCCGCATAGCGCCGGTAGCGGCGCAGAACCGGGCTGGCGAACCGTAACGGATAAATCGGCGCTGCCGCGTATGGCCAGTCAAATCATCGCAAGCGTGAAGGCTTCGCCGCGCTTGGTGCTGACGGTTTCAGCGTCACAGACCGCGGGTTGCGCGGCCGCGTAGGCTTATCAGAGGCAGCCTACCTCTGGCTTCTTTGGCAAAGCGATTGCGGCAGGCCATCGCGTTCGCGGGCTGCGTGGCAATGCTCTTGTGCGGCAGCGGGTTGGCGCTTGCCGACCTGTTCGATCCGCAGACGTGGTTCAACGTGCAGTCCTGGAGCAACCCCACCACGTGGCCCTTTATTCCGGTGCCGGAAGTCGCGACCGACCCGGTTTCGGGCACCACGCTCGGGCTTCTTCCCGTCTTTCTTCAAACCAACGCGCAGCATCAAATTTCATCCATTTTCGCTCCCGACATCAACTACAATACGATTGTCGGCCCGGGCGGCACGCTTCGCTATTTGTCCTACCCTTCGGATGATACCCAGTGGTTCGCCATAGCCGGCGGCGCGGAACAGGATTCGGAACACGTCGAGGTCGACTACGCGACCGGCCTGACCCATCGGCGCTGGTGGTCGTTCGAGGGTCATTTTCTGTTCCAGCACGACCCGACGTATCGCTTCTTTGGGCTGGGAAATAATTCGAGTTTCAGCAGCCAGACCAACTATGCGAACGAGGAGATTTACGGCGAGGCGCTTTTCGACCTAAACATCACGCGCCAGCTCCAGTTCGCGCTCGCCGTGCAGCCGCGCTTCGAGCGCATTCAACGCGGCGCCTTGAGCAGCCTGCCTTTCACGGCCGAGTTGTTTCCCACGCTTAATGGGCTGGGCGGCGGCAGCGTTACCCGAGGGCGGATGTTTCTGCTCTATGACACTCGCGACTCGATTGACATCCCGACCGAGGGCGGCTTGCTGTCCCTGTTCGCCGGCGGCGCCGACCGCAGTCTCATGAGCTCGTTCTCGTACAGCGAGTTCGGTTTCGACGTGCGCCGCTACCAGCAGGTCACGCATTGGCTGACCATAGCCGGCAATCTTTACGCCAGGTACATACCCGCCAACACCCAAGTTCCCTTTTGGATAATGAGCTGGCTTGGCGGCGATGGCAGCGGAGAGAGCAGCCTTCTCGCCCTGCCGCTCAGCGATAGCCAGACCTGGCGCGGTTTCGGCGCCGGCAGGTACATCGATAATGACGTGTTTGTGGCCAATCTGGAGTTTCGCATGCGGGTTTACGAGCGCGACATTTTTGATACCCACGGCATCCTCGAGGTCGCGCCGTTTATTGACGCCGGGCAAGTCTTTCAGAACGTAACCCAGAATCCGGTTTCGCAGCTTCATCCGGTGGGCGGGGTTGGCTTTCGCGGCATCGCGCTGCCCTTCGTCGTCGGCTACGTGGATTTTGGGTACGGACCGAACGGCGCGGAGGTGTTTTCCGGCGTAAACTATCCTTTTTGATGCGAGTCGTTGAGAACGGCTTAGGTCGCGTATCTATTGAGCCCTGCATATCATAGTGACATTTCCGCTCTTGCCGGATTCCCTGGTTTGTCATTCTCGCGCGCGGCTGCCGCGCGAGAATCCCGGTCTTTTCGCCCGCCGTGGCAGGGGAGTCCGGGATTCCCGCGCGCGCCGGACACGCGCGCGTGAATGACACAAAGAGCCGCGGTGAAGCGGCAATTCTTGTCACTATCTTATGCAGTATTTAATAAGACGTAAGGTGCAGAGAACTAAGCGGAAGGCGGGTTATGAGAGTGCTGGTAATCGGCGGGGATGGGTACTTGGGTTGGCCGCAGGCGATGGGTCTTTCGCGAAAAGGGCATCGCGTAGGCGTGGTGGACAATTTTCTGCACCGCCAGCTCGACAAAATGGGTGGTACCGAGAGCCTGATACCGATTTACCCGCTGGAGGAGCGGATGGCGGCGTGGAAGCAGGTGTCGGGCGAAAGCATCGAACAGTTCTGCGGCGATGTCAACGACTTCGCGTTCGTCTGCGCCGTGGTTCAGCGCTTCAAGCCGGAGGCGATTATGCACTATGGAGAGCAACCGAGCGCGCCGTTTTCGATGATCGACCGCGACCATGGGGTCTTTACCCAAGTCAACAACATCGTCGGCACGCTCAATCTCCTTTACGCCATAAAGGAGCATCAACCTCGCTGCCACCTGGTGAAGCTGGGAACGATGGGCGAGTACGGCACGCCGAACATCGATATCGAGGAAGGGTTCATCGAAATTTCGCATAACGGCCGCAAGGACGTGATGCCTTATCCGAAGCAGCCGGGCTCCTTCTACCATCTGTCGAAGGTCCACGATTCGCACAACATCATGTTCGCCTGCAAGGTCTGGGGCTCCCGTTCGACCGACCTCAACCAGGGCGTGGTGTACGGCGTGGAAACCGAAGAGACCGCGCTGGACGAGCGCCTGGCCACCCGCTTCGACTATGACGGGATTTGGGGCACCGTGCTCAATCGCTTTTGCGTTCAGGCCGTAATCGAGCATCCGCTGACCGTGTATGGCAAGGGCGGCCAGACCCGCGGCTTTTTGGACATACGCGATACGATGCGCTGTGTGGAGCTGGCGATCTTGAACCCGCCCGAGCCGGGCGAATACCGCGTCCTTAACCAGTTCACTGAGCAGTTCACCGTCAGACAACTAGCCGAGCTGGTAAGGGACGCGGCAGGCAAAAAGGGGTTGAGGCTCGAAATAACGCACGAGGAGGACCCGCGGGTCGAGGAACAAACGCACTACTACAACGCGAAGCACACGAGGCTCGTCGACCTTGGGCTTCAGCCGCGTTACCTGTCCGATGTGCTTCTCGAATCGATCCTGGACCGGCTCTTTCGCTACCGCAGCCGAGTCAGGAAGGAAACCATTTTAGCGCTGGTCGACTGGCGCAAGGCCCGCAACCCGGCGGGCTGCGCGGCGTCAGACCGGGTTGGAGCGCTTCACGCGCGAACGTGGACCGGCGCCTCCATTCCCGACGCTGTAAAACGCGCAGCGGCGTTGGCACTGCGCGCGGCCGGCGCAAATGCGCTGCGCGGAGCAAACGACGGACGCGCGCAGCCGCGTTGAAGCCGCGCGACGCGCCGGCGACTCGCAGCGGCGGGAATGCCCCGCTGGGGTCGCGGAAATTCTGCGTTCACAACCGGCCGGTTATGATGCGAATTAGCGCTTTGCATGCGAAAGGGCGCCGCATGGGCAAACGCTTTGCACGGCCGATACCTGGGGAGGTCGGGGCTTGCTGTTTAAGTCGGTGCTGGTGACGGGCGGATTCGGCTTTATCGGCGCGAATTTGGTGCGAAAGCTGCTCTCCGACGGCGCGCGCGTGCGCGTGCTGGATGACTTATCGCGGGGCGACGCGGCGAACCTTGAGGGCTTGGAGTTCGATGTCGTCATCGGTGACGTGCGCGACCCGCACGCGGTAAGCGACGCGATGAGCGGGGGCGTGGAGGCCGTGATTCACCTGGCAGCCTTCGGCTCGGTCACTGAGTCGGTCGGCGCGCTGGGCGACAACTTCGACGTCAACGTGCGCGGCACGGTGAATCTGCTGCAGGAGGCGTCGCGGCGGGGAGTAAAGAAGTTTATCTTTGCCTCCTCCGGCGGAGCGGTGGTCGGCCGCGCGCCGCTGCCGGTGAGCGAGGACTCGCTGCCCCGGCCGGTTTCACCTTACGGCGCGAGCAAGTTGTGCGGGGAGGCGTACTGTCACGCTTTTGCCGGCACGTTTGCTCTGCCGACGGTAGCGCTGCGCTTTGCGAACGTGTACGGCCCGTTCAGCTATCGCAAGCGCGGCGCGGTGACGGCCTTCATCAAGGCCCTACTCGGCGGCCACCCGATCGTCATTTACGGAGACGGCTCGGCGACGCGCGACTTTCTGTTTGTGGATGACCTCTGCCAAGGTATATGCGCGGCGCTGGACACGGCGCTTGAACCCGGCACGGTCTTGCATCTGGCGACGAGCGTCGAGACGGCGATCATCGCGCTTGCCGATGAGCTCAGAGCGATTGCCGGCCGGCCCTGCCATTCCATCCGTTTCGAGGAGCCGAGAGCGGCGGAGTTGTCGCGAAATTTCGCCAATTTCGACCGCGCGCGCCGGCTTTTGGGATTTGTGCCGCGAACCCCGCTGACCGCGGGGCTCGAGCTTACTTGGAGATGGTTTCGCGCGCACGCTGCCGCGCCGCGCCTGCTCGACGAAAATTAACGCCTTTCGGGCTCGGTTGAGGTCGCCTTAAAGGGCACACGCAAGGGCCAAGGTTCACGCCGGCCACGTGAACAAGATGGCGCTCATAACGAGCGCGCATGACCGGACGCAGTGGAGGTCATAGGCGGGACCGCGGTCGAGCCGTGAGTCCTTGGCTCTTTGGACTTTTTGATCGCCTGATAGACCCTGCGGACGCCGCCTTCATCGCCGGCGGCGTAAAAAGCGAGGCGAAGCTCGGCGGGGCGCAAAGGTGTCATGAGGCTTAAGCGGCTCAGCAACCTGCTGCCTTTTGCGCGATGAAGGCGGAGCGCACCGCGGCTTCCATTTGTCGGGTCAGGGCGTCGCGCTGGCTGGGCTTAAGGCCGGCAGTTGGTATCGGCGGGCAAAGTTTAAGCCTTATCCGCCCGGCGGGCTTTACGGTCCACGCCCCGGGCGGGAAGAGCGCGCCGGAGCCGCAGATAACCGCCGGAACGCACGGCAGCTTGCCGAGAATAGCGAGCCAGGCAGCGCCGTCGTGAAACGGATGCACTTGGTCGTCGGCGTAGCGATGGCCTTCGGCGAAAAATACGATAGGGTGGCCCCGGCGGGCGATTTTTAGCGCGTGACGGACCGCCTGGCCTCCCGCAACGCGGTCAACCAAGATATGGCCGCTGCGATGCATCGCGAACCCAATGAGCGGAATCCTAAACAGCTCCTTTTTGGCCACGAAGCGCAGTTCGTAGGGCAGGGCGGCGAACAGCGCGAAAATGTCGAGCACGCTCTGATGGTTGCAGACGATCACGAATGACTTAAGTCCGTTGAGACGCTCCAGACCCTCAAGCTCGACCTTGATTCCGCAGGTCCCCAAGATAAGTTTGCTCCACAGCCAGGCGATATAGCTGACCATCTTGCCATGCCAGAACGGCGCGGTAAGGGCAGCGAAGACCGCAAGGACGGCGGTGTAGAGCAGCGCCATCAGGATTGCTGCCGCACCCCACGCCCGGCTCAGGAAGCGGCTTATCAGACGCATGATCGCTATTTTTTGCACGATGCCTTTTTTGGCCCACCCTGTTCGTGACCTTGGCCCTGGACGCAGCGCGTGCGGGCTGGTCACTAGAAAGAAGGTTTGGCCACTTGAATTAGATACGGTGCGCGTGGAGGTCTCGCAAGCGGCCGCGCGCCAATGGCAGCGTAAAGTTGGCCTCGAAGCGCCGAAATTCGCGGCATTACGCAGCGGCCTTAGCCGGGCAACAGCGTGGTGGTTGTTTCCGCTATCTTTAGAGGAGTACGGCTTTTGTTGAATCGTCGCGCTGGGCAGCCCCACGTTATCGTAATGGACGGTTGGGGGTTGTAGAATTAAGCTGGCGGTAAACTGTGGCGGTCCATGACCTGCGGCGAAGCTCGCAGGCCCGCGCTTATGATGCGGAGGTTCGATGGCAAGCGATGGTTGCGGCAGATGCTTCGAACGGGATGGAAAGCCGTGATTCGCTACCGCCGGTTCACGCGCTAAAGCCGCGCTGCCGACGAACCGATGGCGAACCCGGGTCGGGCCCGTCCATCGCCGGTCGAGGGCGCTCCACGGCTTTGCCCGCGAGCGGCGTCTTGGGCAAGCGACTGTGGCTTTTCCCGGCAGCAATCCTAATTCTAACGCTGGGCGCGGCCGACTCGGGCTTAAGCCAGCGTGTCGGACTCGCCCCGTCAACAAGCTGCGCCCAGGTCGTCGGGGCGATAAAACGACTCGCGGCGGCTGAGCATCACCAGGCACAGGCGCTGGAACTAATGGCGCGCGGCGGCGACTCGGCCCTGGTCGAAGGCAAGTTTCAAATTCTGCTTGAGCGAAAGCGCGAGCTTAGCTACACGCTCAAGCGCATCAGTATGGACCCGGTGGCCAGCGATGCCGGCGTCAACAGATGCTTGTCCAACGGCTATCAGGCGCTGTACCAATCCGAGCGCCTGAGCGCGAATATCGAACGGATTCTTATGCGCAGCCGGCTCCGCTCGCAAAGCGGCTCGCCGTTGTCGGAGTTGGGGCGAGCACCGGCCGCTACGCCCTGACAAAGTCAGGTCCGCCGGATTGCGGCATGTGGGTCGGCCGCGGGCCGGGTGACGCAGCCAGGGCCGGCGGCAGCGAATCAAGCCTGGGCACTCGATTTCGTTCACGACAGCCTGATGAGCGGCAGACGGTTGCGTGCAGTGACGGTAATCGACGGACGGAGCCGGGAGAGCCTGGCGATCGAGGTCGACGCGCCGCTTACCGGCCAACGAGTAACCAGAGTGTTGGACCGCTTGGCTATCTGGCGCGGACTGCCAGTGGTGATTCAGTCCGACAACGGCCCGCAGTTCACCAGCCGCGTGCTCGACCAAGGGGCCTACGACAACCAGGTACGGTTGCAGTTCGTCGAACCGGGCAAGCCGATCCAGAACGCTTTCATCGAGTCATTCAACAGCCGGCTGCGCGAGGAGTGCCTCAACGAACATGCCTTCGTGTCGTTCGACGACACGCGGAGCAAGATCGAGCAGTGGCGAATCGAATACAACCGCGAGCGACCGCACTCGAGCCTGGGCTACCTCACACCCGAGGAGTTCGCAGCACGGGCAGGGAATCAAGCGAGCTCGGCCGTCGCGCGCACTGCTTGTGGCCTGCAAAGCTGGCCTGCGCGGCGCAAGGCGCACCGGCCGCGGATCCAAAACCTGACAGTTTTCCAGCCACCCTCAAACAGTGAAGGGCGGCCGGAAAAACTGTGATAAGCAACGGCGCACACACCGAGCAGGCCAAGGTGAATCAAAACCCCGACACCACTAACTTGCCTGTGGAATACCTAGAGGGGTAAGGCCATGAGGACTTCATGATGCACCTGGGCGGTCATGTGAACCTGCCCGAACAGCTTCTCCAGCCACAACAATCCCTCAACCTGAGCGAGGTAGATCAGCGGGCTGGCATCGATCAAGACGAAGCGAGCCACTTGTTCAAGGTTTCGAGGTCCGCTTTGGCCTCGCTCGCCTTGCCCCGAATCGCGGGAATGCCTAAGCGCGACGGATGCTGAATGAAGCCGACAAGGCTCACATCTGCCAGCCGGGCGGCTCGGCCTAGCGCAAGCGAGCCGTCTTTGAAGAGCGCCGTAGCCAAAGCCATCTTCACGCCTGGCCGGCTAAGCAAACTGTCGTCGTCAAGATGAACCATCACGGCCGTCGGTTCGTCGCCCTTCATGATGATCACGGGCGCCTTTTTCGCCTGACGGAGAGCTTCTGACGGGTTGTTCTTGAGTTCATAGACCTTTACCGCATGCATAGAAACCACCTAAGGATTCTGCCATGGGAATATAGCATAGGTATCATTCACGCGAGAGGCGCCGATCATTTACGCCTGGAACTGCCCAGTGGCTTTACGCACGGTGCGCTCTGTACTCTCCGCCTAATGCTCGCGCTTGCCCTTCTTGCCCAGTCGGTTGCGAAGAGCGCGTGGCGCGCAAGAGCGCTGGCTTTGTGGTTTCACCGCTGAGCGAGAATTTTCGCGGCGTCGTCCAGGTAGGGGAAGCTTCCCGGCTGATAGGCGCAGAGCGGATCTTCGGCTAGCGGATTGCCGGTTGCCGCTAGGGCGCGCGAGCGCGAGCCACCGCAAACCGGCCCGAATTCGCATAGCCCGCACCTGCCCTCGAGCACCGCGCCGTCGCGCAGGCTAAGGAAAAGCGGGCTCTCGCGGTAGATATCAAGCAGAGAACGCGCGCGCACATTGCCGGCGGCGAGCGGCAGAAAGCCGCTGGGATGGACGGCGCCGATGTGGGAGATGAACACGAAGCCGCGGCCCGCGTTAACGTCCATCGGGCTTCGCCTGACATGCGTGCGAGGCGTTCGCGGCCAAGGCTCAAGCGCTTGCGAGAGGCTTCGATACAGAGGACCGAATTGCATCGCGTCGTCGGCGGGGACGCCACGCTGTTCTAGGATGCTGCGTTGGATAACAATTCGCCGAAAATGGTGTCCTTCAGTGGCCTTCACGCGCACCGTGCCGGCGACGTCATAGAGGAAGTGCATCACGTCCTCGCACTCATCGGGGCCAAGCGGCGAGAGCGCTGCGGCGCGGCCCGTCGGCACCATGAAGAATAGGCTCCAGGTCATCACGTTGCGCTCATGCGCCATGCGCGCGATGGCCGGTAGGGCGGCGAGATTCTGCCGCACAACCGTGGTGTTGAGCTGCACCTTAAGGCCGCAGGCACGGGCTGCCGCCCATAGCTCCATCGTCCGCTCGAACACGCCTTCAACGCCGCGGAACCTGTCATGCATGCGGGCGGAATCTCCGTCAAGACTCAGCGACACGGCCTTAAGTCCGCATGCGCGCAGGTCCTTAAGCGCCTCGGCTGTCAGAAGCCGCGTGGCCGAGGGCGAAAGCGCCACCGGAAGCCCCCTCCCGGTTCCATGCTCGATCAGCTCTTTCAAGTCGGGCCGTTTCATCGGATCCCCGCCGGTCAAGACAAACAGCGCAGGCGGCGGGCCGATGCCCGCTATCTGGTCGATCAGTTGCTTACCTTCGACGGTTGTCAGCTCGCCGGGATTTCGCGCCGGGATGGCTTCGGCCCGACAGTGCGCGCAAACCAGATCGCAGGCGCGGGTAACCTCCCAGATGATAATGAACGGGCGCAGCGAAACGTCGAACCGCGGTCGCCTGAAAAGCCCCTCAGCGTGACTGGCCGCCATCACCAACTCCCTGCGTATGCTCCGAGCTCGGAAACCTCGCGTCCAACCGTCGTACCACGTTCACTCCTAGTCTACGCGCCACAGACAATTCGTCGAACTCTTGCCGGACGCATGGTGGAGTAGTATTCATAATACAGCTTTATAGCGCCGTGTCATAGGTCCTCTTGGGCGCTGATTGGCGGCTGCGATGACCGCACGGGCATTCCAACGACAGGGTAGAATGTGGCTGTCACTGGCCCGCGCTACGCGATAATGGCGTGGGCAGGGGATGCGATTCGAACCGATGGCGGCAATCGCCGAGATTTTTCGTGGGGCTTGCGCGGCGAGCGAGCGAAAGCGGTGAAAGACCAGTTCAAAAGGCAGCGGAGGATAATAAGCAGTGGGAATCATAAGTGAATGGCTTGCGGAGTTGCGCGATGTTTTGTCCGACGAGCCGGTGGTCAGTGAGGCGCGGGTCGGCGTCTTTTACACGGCGGTGCAGGTTTCGACGGGCAGCGTCGGGGTTGCCTTCACTCCGCGGGACCTGAACGACACCGTCTGTTGTCCCAAGAGTGCCGCCGGCGCGCCTCCGGCGGGGCGTCTTATCGGAAGAAAGGCTTGGGAATTGGCCGGATACGCGCTTTCGCCGAGCGCTCTCAGGCGGGCCTTAGGGATCGCTACGCTCAATGCCCTATCGAGTACGGCCCTGGAGCGGTACGGCTTGTCGCAGGGCGAGATGCGCCCGAATCTCGATGCGCTGGACGCAGTCGAAATCCGTTCCGTCGACCGCGTGGTGATGGTCGGCTCATTTGTTCCGTTTATTAAAGCGCTCAAGGACCGTGTCACCTGCCTCTCGGTCGTGGACAAGCACCCCGAGGCGCTCAGGCCCGACGAACGGATGCTATGGGTGGCGCCGCAGCGAGTCGCTGAAGCGCTCGGCTCGGCAGACGTGGTGCTGATCTCCGGCTCGGCATTGGTCGAAGGCGGGATTGATGACCTACTGGGGGCCTGCCCAAAGGCGCGGCGGCGGGTCCTTGCCGGGCCGACCGCGCCGCTGTGGCCGGCAACGTTCTTTAGGCACGGCATCGACGTTCTCGGCGGTATACGCGTCGCAGACGGCCGCGAGTTGTTGAATATTGTTGGACAGGGCGGGTCCGGCTACTTCTTCGAAACCGCCGCCGCCAAGGTCTGTATCGTGCGGACCGCCGACCGGGTGGCGGAAAGCCTAATGCGCTAAGAGAAGGACGACGGCGTGTACGTCTATCGCGCTTATCTGACCCAAAAAGACTTTGGCTCCCCGAGGGCCACCGTTGCGAAACGCTCACCTCCGACGCGAGAGGGTATAGCGTATCCCGCGGCCGGTCGTTGTTGTAAGATTCGACTAGCGAGGTGATCGCTGCCATTACGGCCTACTCCGCCTCCACGCGGTTATGCGCCTCTTTGCGTGCGGAGCTATGACATGCATCCTATATGCAGCTTCTGATTGAAAACGCGGCGCGCGGCGCAGAGATTAAGAGTGGAGCTTACCTACTACACTGATTACGCGCTGCGCGCCCTGATATACATCGGCCTTCACGCCGATCGACTTTGTACGACTCCGGAGATCGCGCAAACGTACGGCATCTCCGAAAACCATCTGATGAAGATCGTTCACGGGCTGGCCCAGGGCGGTTTCATCCGAACGCGGCGCGGCAAGGGCGGCGGGATGGGGCTCGCGCGGGAGCCGGAAGCGATAAGCATCGGCGCCGTGGTGCGCTACATGGAGGGGCCGTTTCGTCCGGTCGAGTGCTTCCGGCCTGATAACCGCTGCGCGATAGCCGGAGCCTGCGAGCTGCCGGCCGTGCTTGAGGAGGCCTTCGCCGAGTTTCTGGCGGTGTTGGACCGATATACCCTGGCGCACCTACTGCAGCAGCACCGACAACTGCAGAGGCGGCTGCTGCCGACGGAGCGCCCGAGTTCACACATTACTTAGGACCGGATGATTTTCGCGGTCGTCCGGAGCCAATCACGCCTGCATCTACGAGTACGTCGGAGCGAAGGACGAGAATATTCGTAAGCCACCGCGACATTACCGCGTGGAAATGCGACGACTGGGGAGCGCGCGAGCCCTACGGTCTGCGGCGGATGGCCGGCGAGAAGCCGGCCGCGCTCGAGCCGTTCACCCGAGCTGTTCTAAAGATGACGTCACGCCGGGGGGTGAACCCCGGGGACGCGGTGAACTGTTTCGGGCGAAGCCTTTTGCGGAAAAGCCCGCCCGTTGGCCGAAGCGCATCACCGCCAATAAGTCGAGATGGGGCCTTGATCGAATATGACCGAAAGATTTCTTAACGAGCGTTGAATGATGGGCGAGTTATTACCAAGCGAACAGGCGATGCCGGACGAGCAGCGCAAGCGAACCTCCGAATTGGCGCGCTCGGTTCCGAAGCAATTGTTGATCGGCGGGCGATGGGCCGCCGCGAAGTCAGGTAAGACTTTCGAAACCGTCAACCCGGCGACCGAGGAAGTGCTGGCGACCGTGGCCGAGGGCGGCGCGGATGACGTGACTGAAGCGGTTCGGGCCGCGCGAGAGGCCTTCGAGAACGGGCCGTGGCCGCGGATGCGGCCGCATCAGCGGACTCGCTGTCTGCTCAAAATCGCAGAGCTGCTCGAGGCCCATGCCGACGAGCTGGCCGCGTTGATAACGCTGGATAACGGCAAGCCTATTGCCGAGGCGCGAGGCGAAGTCGGCAGGACTATCGAAGTGTTCATATATTACGCGGGTTGGGCCACCAAGATTTATGGCGAGACCAATCCCTCCGAGCCGGCGCTATTCAATTACACCTTGCGCGAACCGCTCGGCGTGTGCGGCCAGATCATTCCTTGGAACGGACCGCTGTCCATGATCGCGTGGAAGATCGGCCCGGCGCTGGCATGCGGTAACACGGTGGTGCTCAAGCCCGCCGAGCAGACCCCCCTGCCGGCGCTGCGCTTCGGCCAGCTTGCGGTTGAGGCGGGAGTCCCTGAAGGCGTGGTGAATATCATCACCGGCTTCGGCCCCACTGCCGGCGCCGCGCTGGCGCGTCATCCGGGCGTGGACAAGATTGCCTTTACCGGCTCGACGGAGGTTGGCAAGGAAATTTTGCAAGCCTCCGCCCACGACCTCAAGCGCGTTTCTTTGGAGCTCGGCGGAAAGTCGCCCAACATCATCTTTGCGGACGCGGACTTGAAGTCGTCGGTCTCGGGTTCGGCAGCGGGAATCTTTCGCAACCAGGGACAGGTCTGCTCCGCCGGCTCTCGAATCTTCGTTCAGCGAGAGATTTACGACGAGTTTGCGCAGCGGCTGGCCGAGACCGCAAAAGGCATCAGGTTGGGCGACCCGTTCGATCCGCATACCACGATGGGTCCGCTTGTCTCTGCGGAGCAGCACGAACGCGTGCTGGGCTATCTCGAAGCCGGAAAGCGCGAGGGCGCGAAAGTCAAAATCGGCGGCGAACGAGGGCCGCAGCCGCAGGGCTACTTCGTGAAGCCTACGGTCTTGGTCGATGTCGGCAACGCGATGCGGATCGCGCGCGAAGAAATTTTCGGCCCGGTGGCCTCGCTCATTCCTTTCACCGATGAAGCAGACGCGGCGCTGCAAGGCAACGATACTATCTACGGACTGGCTGCCGGCGTATGGACCCGCGATCTCAGCCGGGCCCATAAGCTCGCGCGCGCGCTCAAGGCCGGCACGGTCTGGATCAACTGCTACGGCATGATCGACCCGATTTCGCCTTTCGGCGGCTACAAGCAGTCGGGGATCGGGCGCGAGCTGGGCCAGCATTCGATCGAGCTTTACACGCAGGTCAAATCGGTCCTAATCAGGCTCTAAGGGGGGCCGGAAATCACGCCGCGCAAAGGTCGCTGCGTGCGCGATAAGCGTCGCCGGTCGAGAACGGCTTCTGATGCGCCCGGTCGTTGCGCGTGTTGCGCAGTTCCTCGACTAGGTTGCGCTCCGCCTTGCCGAGCTTCTTCGAGAATACCGAGTTCCATTGCCCGGCCATCACCGAGAGCAGTGCGTGCGAGTCTCAGTTGACGGCGCCGCGGTCGCAGATCACGTAGAGCCGGTAGGCGAGGTCCTTGGCCGTTTCGCCGATCGAGATGAGGCGCCGGCGCATGATGGCGGGCACGGCGGCCCGCCCTACTCAAAGATTCACAAACTCTTAGGCGAGCGCCGGTTTAGGCGGCAGCGCCAGCACGCTCGGCTCTTTGTCGCGCTCGGCTTGTTTAGCTTTATCCCTGCCGGCGGTCTCGGGGGCGGACGGCGGGCTGCCTGCGGATGGAGCGGTCTGGCTGGGAACGATCGCGGCAGCGCTCTCGCCTTCGCGCACTCGCTTGACGATGGCCTCGACCTCGCTGCCGTTGAGCACTTCCTTTTGCAGCAGATTATCGGCCACCGCGTGGAGCGCGTCGATATTGCCGGTGAGCAGGTCACGCGCGCGCTGGTACGCTTCGTTAACGAAGCGGTGGACTTCGCGGTCTATGTCGATCGCGGTCTGCTCGGAGTAGTCCTTATGGCGGGCGATATCGCGGCCAAGAAAAATCTGCTCTTCTTTGTGTCCGAAGGCTATCGGACCCAGGTTCTCGCTCATTCCCCACTCGCACACCATCTTGCGCGCGAGCTCGGTCGCCTTCTCGATATCGTCTCCGGCGCCGGTGGTCACATGGCCGAAGACGATCTCTTCGGCCGCGCGCCCGCCGAACATCATCGCCAGCCGCGTCATCAGGTAGTCGCTGGAATAGGTATAACGGTCGTCGAGTGGGAGCTGCTGGGTGACACCGAGCGCCATGCCGCGCGGAATAATTGTCACCTTATGCACCGGGTCGGCGCCGGGCGATAGGATAGCCACTAGCGCGTGGCCGGCTTCGTGGTAGGCGGTATTGCGCCGCTCCTCTACCGACATCACCAGCGAGCGCCGCTCCACGCCCATCACGACCTTGTCCTTGGAGAGCTCGAACTCGGTCATTCCGACTTTGTCTTTGTTGCGCCGCGCCGCCAGCAATGCGGCCTCGTTCACTAGGTTCTCCAGGTCGGCGCCGGCAAAGCCCGGCGTGGCGCGCGCGAGTTGTTCAATCGAAACATCCTCGTTGACCGGCACCTTGCGAATGTGAACGCGCAGGATTTCCTCTCGGCCCTTGACGTCAGGGCGCGGGACGACGACGCGGCGGTCGAAGCGGCCGGGCCGCAGCAGGGCGGGATCGAGCACGTCGGGCCGGTTGGTGGCGGCAACTAGGATCACGCCTTCGTTGGCCTCGAAGCCGTCCATCTCGACCAGCAGCTGGTTGAGCGTCTGCTCGCGCTCGTCGTGGCCGCCGCCCAATCCGGCGCCGCGATGGCGCCCGACGGCGTCGATCTCATCGATGAAGATGATGCACGGCGCGTGCTTCTTGCCCTGCACGAACAGGTCGCGCACGCGGGAGGCTCCGACGCCGACGAACATTTCCACGAAGTCAGAGCCGGAAATCGAGAAGAACGGCACCGCGGCCTCGCCCGCTATGGCGCGCGCGAGCAGCGTCTTGCCGGTGCCGGGCGAGCCGACCAGCAGCACCCCCTTCGGGATACGCCCGCCCAGGCGCGTAAAGCGCTTCGGATCGCGCAGGAACTGGATTATTTCCTGCAGCTCTTCTTTGGCTTCGTCAATTCCTGCCACGTCGGCGAAAGTCACCTTGGTGGTATTTTCGTTGAGCAGCTTCGCCTTACTCTTGCCGAAGGACATCGCCTTGCCGCCGCCGATTTGCATCTGGCGCATGAAGAAAATCCATACGCCGACCAGCAGCAGCATCGGAAACCACTGCACCAACGCAACCATCCACCACGGGTCTCCCTCCTCGGGCTTGGCGGCGATCTTCACTCCTTTGCGCCGCAACAGACTGATCAAATCCGGGTCTTGCGGCGCGTAAGTGCGGAAGTGCTCGCCTTGCAGCGTGCGCCCGTGGATTAAATTTCCCTGGATGGTAACTTCGGCGATCTGACCCTTTTCGACTTGGCTAGTGAAGTCCGAGAAAATAACCTCGGGCTCGTGAGGCCGCTGGCGGCTAAAGATGTTGAAGACCAGCAGAAACATCATCCCCAGCACCAGCCAGAGAGCGATGGTTCGCGAGAACTGATTCATTTGCTCTAAACCTAGCTCAACGCTAGCACGGGTCTTTGCCGTCGGGCAATCAGCGAATCGGCGCGCAGCTTGAGCACCATTTCGCTGTCCGCGTTCACCAACGCACGCCCACTCCGAGCGATCCCGGGCAGCCATACGATCTCTCCGTCCAGGGTGACCACAGGAAAAGTTGCCCGCTGCGGCCGCGGCACTCGCCGCTCCTGGAATAACTCCTTGAGTTTGCGGCTTGACGCGCCGGCCGTGAGCGTGATGCGGTCGCCGGGGCGAAAATTCCTTACTCGAAGGCCGGCGCCGGCCTCACGGGCGTCGAACCAGGCCTCATCTTGCGTCGGCGGAAGATGCGCGCCCTCAGCGAGCGCCAGTTCGGCGTCAAACCTCATCGCGGCCGGCTCTACCAAGGTGACGCCGGGCGCAATAATCGGCACGTCGAAGGCGCTGATGGCCGGAGAACCGGCGGCCGCGCGCTCGATCACGATCCGGTCGTATTCGCGCCGCAGGTTAAGACGGCCGGGTAAACTCACGCGGCCGTTGGGCGGGCCGGCCAGACATAGCCGGACGATCGCATCGATATGCGCGCGGCCGACCCGGCGCAAAGAGCCGACCCGCCGCGCGATGAATTCACGAATAAGCGCGCTGATCAGCGCCGCGGGTAGGCGCTCAAGTCCGTCGATGCGCAGCCCGCCGAGGCCGGCTTCGCGGGTGTCGTGTTCGCCGGCCGGGAGGCCGCCGAGTTCGAGTCCCGAGATGTCGCCCGCGGCCGCCGTAGCCGCGCAGAAATCGAGATCGCCTAAGTCGCGGTTGCCAGGGCCGCGCGCGCCGAGCGAGCCGGCGTCAAGCGCGGCCAGGCCGGCTAGGCGGCGTGCCAGCTCACGCCGGGCAAGCTGTGTCACCAACCGGTCGAGATGCTCCATTTCAACGCCAAGCGCACTCAGTCGGCGCGAGAGTCCCGAGGCGTAGCGCGCTTCCAGGAGCGGAATCAACTCGTGTCTGATGCGGTTGCGCAAGCGCGCCGGGGAGCGATTGCTGCTGTCAGCCATCCAGGCGGCGCCGAGCGCGGCGAGGTAGCTTAGAATTTCCCGGCGGCTTGCGCCGAGCAGCGGGCGAACCAGGCGCCCTGGTCCGGCTGGGGCCATGCCTTTGAGGCCGGCGGTTCCGGCGCCGCGCAAAAGGCGCATCAAGATCGTCTCGGCTTGGTCGTCGCGATTGTGCCCGAGCGCGATTCGCGTCGCTTCGCGCAAGGCGGCGGCGCGGTGCAAAAAATCGAGCCGCAGCGCGCGCGCCCGCTCTTCGAGGTTCGGCGCGCCGGCCGAGAGACCGCTTGCCGCTTCAACCGCGAGCGGCACGGCGAGCTGCTCGCACAGCCCTCGCACGAAGGTCTCGTCGCGCTCGGACTCCTCAGCGCGCAGGCGATGGTTGAAGTGGGCCGCGCACAGGCGCAAGCGCAAGTCCGGCTTGAGCGCGGAGAGCGCGCGCAGCAGCGCCACGGAGTCCGGGCCACCTGACAGCGCAACCAAGACCAGCTCTCCACGCTCGACGCCAACGCGGGCGAGCGCTTGAGCGACGATTTTTTCGACCGCGTGCATCTCGGGTGCATCTCCGCGCCGTCGCTGCGTGGGTCTTCGCCAATGTCGGCGGCCCGTCCGCGGCGGTCCGCTCCAGGCTCGCGGCAATTACGGGCGCGCCGACCCGCGCGCCGGAGGTCAGCCAACCGTCCCGCGCTGATAACCGGGGACGGATTCAGTTTTGGATCCGTCGCTGACGGCGGAGGTTGCGCAGGTGCTCGTTCTGGGGATTTGTGACACGCTGCGCTCCGGCCGGCGAGCAGCACCTAGATCCTATTTTGCCATGTCATGATCCCGTCGGATCGCGTTAAACGAGTTTCCTTCAATGACAAGGGCAACGATTTTTGCGCGATGCTCTCAGTCCGTTGAACGGACGTTGGAAGAAGAAATGTCATGCGCAAACCGTCACGAACTTAGGTAGCCTGATGCACCGGGTAGCGTACGAACCTTCCGTGACACTTCGACCACGGCGCCAATAGTTTCAGCCAGCGATGTCTTGTCGAGGTGCCGAATCGATAACTGCGCAGAAACCGAAGCCCAGTTTTGGCCGGGTTCCTCCTCGAGGATACCGACTTTTGCGAAGGTGCGCGAGGAGTTCCCGTGGTGGTTGCTTCGACAACCGTATCCAATGGTAGACGTAAAGGATCGAGCCGGTGAGCGATATGCGGATCTGAACGACCAGGTCGCCGTGGCCGCTCGAAAACGGTGCTAAGACCCATACCGGCTGATTGCTCTCATGGAGCTGGAAACTAAAGTACAGCCCCGTGTCTGCTAGCGTCTTCGTTACCTCGGCGACTTGCTCTTTCGGCGAGTTGGTCACGCCGCCGCTCCTGGAACTTCATTGAAGGTCTTTTGAAGCCCTCGTCGTTTAGGGACCATCTCCCTTTTTAGTATTCTTGCAGACTTGACCCATGCCGCAGGCAGCTTCTGATGGCCCATTCCATGGACCTTAGGCAACTCCGGCGGTGCCATAGGTGTCAGGTTGGGAGACAACCAAGCCGGAGGAAATTCCTGAGGTAGGTCCGTCGCAGTAGTTGAAGGAGCCGGCACTCCTTCGGGCTGTACCGAGCTGCCGAGCGACGCCGCGGCCCGTTGCATAGCTTGCCGCATCTGCGGATCTCGCTCAACCTCGGAGACCAACTCGATGTCGCGGCGGATTTCCTCACGCCCGATCGCGGCAAGAGCCGCGACCGAGCAGATCCGGACCGTGCGGCTTAAGTCGGTTAACGCCCAAATGAGCGCGGTGACGGCCGGCTCAAAACGCAGCCGGCCAAGCGCGAAGGCGCACGTATCGCGCACCGCTTCCGGCTGACTCGCATCCTCGAACAATCTCAGCAGGTCGGCTCCAACCGATGCATCGCCTATCCTGCCTAAAGCCTCGGCGGTGGTCTCCCGCAGGCGTGCGTCGGGCGAGGAGAGCCGCGCCATGAGAAGGGGCACAGCCTCCCTGCACTTTCGTCGCCCTAGCTCCAAAGCGATCGGACCCTGGAACTCCGGATCGGTGGTCTCGAATCTCCAGAGCAGTTCCGCCCCGGTCAAGGAGCGAAGCACATCCCGAAGTGACCTATGCTTTTTCATCAAAAACGCTCTGCATGGAGCGAGCCGTGGTGCTTCTCGCCGTTCGGTGTGATGTTCGAATGTGTGCTGTCCGAATGTTGGACATTCCAGTGCTCGCACTGGCCGAGGCCCAAGCCTTTTTCCCATTCCCAAAGGTTGTTCTTAGCGTCACGGAAACCATCGCCTGAAATGCGGACCGGCTTGCGGCTGGGGGGCGCGTATTTGAAAGTTCCGGTGTCGATAGGGAGTCGGGCGGCTTGCGGCCCCCGATGATGAGATTTTCGCGCTCTCCCTCTGACATTCTTTCGTTCTGCCACCGCCGGGTACAATTAGCCGAGGCGCCGATGGCCGTCAATCTGGCAGAAGACAGGGCGACGCACCGGCGGCCGCGAGAGCGGCGCGCTAGGCCGGGAACCGCTCGAGCAGGTTTAGGATGATGCTGATTCCGGGCAGATTGACTTCCAGTTCATCGGCCAGGGTCGTGATCAGCCGCGCGCGTCTGAGCGCAGCGTCGTCGTACAGAGCGATTTCAGCGCCGCCGCGCCTTACGAACGCAGCCGGCTGCACCAGTTCTTCACTCTCCCAAAACCGCAGCTCGGCTTCCGTAATATTGCACATCACGCACACCACGGCGCGCGCGTAGAGCGTGGGCAACGAGGTGCGCCGCCGGCTGCGGTTTTGTCTGGAGGCCATGCGCCTGGCCATCCTCAGCCCTCCAAAAGCGCGCCGCGCGGGTCGTCCGGATGACGCGCCCGATGGTGTTCCGCCAACTGGCGCATCAGGGCGCGCTCTGTTTCCGACAGACGGGTCGGAGCCAGAACCTTGAGCTCGTATTGTAGATCGCCCGCCGGCTCCTTGCCGCGGCCCGGAATGCCGCGGCCCTTGATGCGCAGCACCTTGCCGGTCTGGCTTTCGGGCGGAATTTTCAGCGACAGCCGTCCGATGGGAGTCGGCACCGTTATTTCGGCCCCCAGCACCGCTTCGTAATCCCACACCGGTAGCTGGCAGCGCAGGTTACGGCCGTAAACGGTGAAGATTTTGTCGGGCCTGACGCGCAGGGTCAGATATAGATCGCCGTTGAGCTCCGGCTTGGGAGCGCGTCCGCCCTGCCCCTTGAGCCGCATCCGCATCCCATCGGTAACGCCCGGCGGAATCGTTACTTCAAGCGCGCGCCGGCTTAAAACCACTCCGCTTCCGCCACAGACCGCGCAGGGACGGGCGCTATGAATGACGCGGCTATGTCCATGGCGCTCTTCCTCCATGACTAAACCCGAGCCGCCGCACGCAGCACATTCGTCCTGCGCCGTCAGGTCCAACCGCCGCTGGGTTCCTTCGATCGCTTCCTTGAGCGTGACTTCGAGTTCAGCCTGGGCGTCCGCAGCGCGCTCGGCGCGATGGGGCCGGGCGCCGGGGGCTTCGAACGGCCCGAAGCCGAAGCGGCCCGAACGGGGCTCGAAGCCGAAAAAGCTCTCGAAAAAGTCGCTAAAGCCGCCGGTCGTTTGCTCGGCGCCTTGACGCCACGCATAGCGGCGGCGAAGTTCGTCTTCGCTCGCGCCGCGCTCGAAGTCGGCCCCGAGTCGGTCGTATTTTTTGCGCTTCTCGAGGTCGCCCAGAACCTGGTAGGCCTCGTTAATCTCCTTGAACTTGCGCTCCGCCTCCTTGTTGCCCGGATTCACGTCAGGGTGGTATTTGCGCGCAAGCTTGCGGTAGGCGGCCTTGATCTCCGCTGCTGAAGCCTCGCGCTTGACGGCCAGCACGTTGTAATAATCGCGAAATTCCATCGCTGCCGTAATGCTCTCCGTGGTGCCGCGTCCTGTGCAGGCCGAACGGGCGCGGCGTTCAAGTTTCGAGCGCGCCGGCGCTCTCAGGTGGCGCTCGCTCCGCCGTCCTCGGGCGGCGCCATTTTGCGCGCAAGCTCGCGAATCTCGTCCTCAAGGCGCAAAAGCTCGGCCTCGAGCCGCACTTGACGCCGCCATAGCAGAATTACATACAGAAAGACGGCGACGAATATTATGCTGTATGCGGCGAAAAGGTAGGAGAGATGGTTCATGGCGCACCGTCTCCGATCGCCTGCGCAGTGGCCAGCATCCGCCTCAGCTCGAAAAGCCGTGATTTGGCGCGCAATGTTTTCAGGCGCAGCCAAAACAGCCAGGCGGACAGCGCGCTGATCGCCAGCATCGACACCGCGAGCGTCTGCAGCATCCGCGGGTCCTCAAGCCCGTGCTCGCCTGACCGCGTGACCAGCACCGCGGGATGAATCGTGCGCCACAGCCGCACCGAGATAACGATCAGCGGAATGTCGAGCACGGCGACGATCGCCACTACCGCGGCCAGACGCGCGACTTGCTCGTTCTCCTCGCCCATCGCGCGCAGCAGCAGGTAGCCGGCGTAAAGCAGCCACAAGATAAAGGTCGTCGTCAGCCGCGAGTCCCACGTCCACCACGTGCCCCAGATCGGCTTGGCCCACAGCGAGCCGGTGATCAACACCAGCGTGCAAAACAGCATCCCCACCTCCGCGGCCGCGTAGCCGATGTCGTCCCAGACCTGCTGCGCGAAAAAAAGATAGAAGGCGCCGGCAACTGCGCTCAGACCGAAGCCCAGGAAAGCCACCCACGCGCACGGAACGTGAAAATAAAAGATTCGCTGCACGATCCCTTGGCTCGCTTCGGTCGGCACGTAGACAAAGACCATGAACAGGGCGGCCGGCACCAGCACACAGCCGGCCGCCGCGAACGCTGCGCCTAGCGACGGCCTCATCTTTCCTTTACCTTGCCCTTAACTTGCACCGCGGCTTAGCTCCGGTTCGAGCGTTATTTTCGTCCCTGGGTCGCGCCCTAGCCCGCCAGATATTCAAACAGCAGATAGCCGCAGACGACGAACAGCAGGTCGCACGCGGCGAGAATTTTGAGCGGCAGCACCACGGCCGCCAAGCTGGCGCCGCTCAAAACTGCGGCGCTGGCCTTGACGCCCGCGATAAGCTCGGGCACGTAGAGCGGCGCCGTCAGCAGCGCGAGCAACATCTCGCCGGCACGCAGGCGGCTAGTTATGGTCCCGAGAAGCGTGCTCAGGGCGCAAAGGCCGAGCGTCCCCAAAAGCAGGATCGGAATCAGCCGCAAAAGGTTCAGATCGAATTGTAGGTTGAAAAACAGGACCAGCAACAGCAACGTCGCCGCCTGCGAGACCGCCATCGAGAGCGCCACCGCCGCCACCTTGGCGGCATAAATCGTGGCCGGCTCGAGCGGGCTTAAGCGCAAGCCTGTAAGGCAATCGTTTTCGTGCTCGGCGGCCACGGCGAGGCTCGCGCCCGGAAGCCCCGACAGGATCAATGCTACCCACAGCGCACCGGCAGCGGACTCCGGCCGTCCGCCAGTCTCAGGTCCGTAAGCTACCACCAGCACCACCAGCACCAGCAACGATAGCACACACAGTTCGATCACGACCCGGCCGCCGCGTCGCTCCAGCGTAAGGTCCTTGTGCAATAATGCGCAAAATCCCGTGAGCATCGCGTCGCGCCGAATTCACCGTCCGCCGACTAAGTCAACGACGTGAATCGCGGTTCCTTTCATAAAAACCGACTCACAAAAATCGACCGGTGAACCATAAAAAACCATCCGGCCAAGCTTCGCTGCCGCTGGCTCCCTGCGCGTCGGTTCGCGGCCGCCGCGCTTGCGGCCCGCTCAGGTGAGCATCCATCGCCACGCCGTGCGCCGGCTCGGTTGCGCAGCGGCGGGAAGCAGCCGCCCGGACACTAGCTGGTAGTTCTCCGGCTCGGCACCTTTGACCGTAAGCGGCTCGTGTGAGGTCAGGAGGGCGGCGCCGCCGCGCGCCAGCAGTTCCTGAATCAGCTCGCCGACGACGGCCGCGCCCTGCCGGTCAAGCGAGGCGAACGGCTCGTCGAACAAAACCAGCTCCGGCTCGCCGATCATAGCGCGGGCAAGCGCCAAACGTTGCTCCATCCCGCGCGAAAGATCGCGCGCGCGCTGCTCGGCCACCGCGCCAAGACCGAGGCGCTCAAGCCAGCGCGCCGCCTGCTCGCTCGGCTTTTGACACGCATTGAGCTTAGCGTAGAACTCAAGATTTTCCCGCGCGGTCAGATTCAGGTAAAGCATGCTGCGATGGAGCGTCACTCCCACGCGCCGGCGGTCATCCGCTCGAAGGCGCCGAATGTCCTGGCCGAACATGCGCGCTTGGCCCGCGCTCAGGCCGATCAGGCCGCATAGGGCATGCACTAAAGTTGATTTGCCGGCCCCGTTGGCGCCGGTAATCACGGCTGCGCGTCCGCGTTCCAGCTTGAGATTAACCTCGGTGAGGACCGGCCGCAGGCCGAACATCACGCTGAGGCTTAGGGCCTCGACCAGCGCCGTGGTCATCGCCGGGTCACGGCGCTGCTTTGCGGTCGCGGCGCCCGCCGCCGGGCCGCGAAAGCCCTTAGCTGAGTACGCGAGCGAGCCTTCTGGCGCGGCCCGCAGCGCACGCGATGGGGCTGCCGGACCTGCGGTGTGAGGCTTAATTGGGCGCCTGTTCGCCGAGCGAGTATGATGCTCATTGCGCGGCGGAAAGGCGTGTGCCGCAAGCGGAGCAGAACTTTGCCCAAGCGTTGAGTCTGGCCCCGCAGGCGGGACAAAACGCGGTCCGCAGCGCCGGCCGGGGCGCGCCCGCCGGCGCCCGCGGTTGGCGCCCGAGCCAATCCTCGTTCGGCGCCGGTTTTGGTTCCTCCAGGTTGGGCAGCAAAACAATCGGAGTTTGCGCCGCCGAATCGCCCGACAGAGCTTCGCCTTGGGGCGGCGCCGGGTCATCGGCTGCTCGCCGGCCGGGCGCCGATTGTGCGGCCTGCGCGCGGCTTCCTGTCATAGACCAACCGCGAGCGGCGGTTGGGTTGAGTTGTTCGAGCCCGGCCATGGCGCGCAGGGCGCGCGCCTCAAGCCGCGCGCGAAGCCGCGCGTAGTCGGCGCGGGAGAGCTTATTCATCTGGCGGTCGAGCTCGAGCTCGCGCAGTCCCTGCACGGCTTGCGCGCGGTCGTGCTCCAGACCCTCGCGCTGGGCGTCGGGGCGCTTATCGACGGACCCACTGGGCTCTCCGTAGAGCGGGGCGCTAACGAATAGCGCGACGCCGACGAGCAGCAGCGCCGCGGCTACGGCGTAGGCCATCTCAGGCAATCCTCGGTGCTCGGGGCGAATGTATGCGCTTCATCAGTCCACCGGACCATGCCGAAAGCTTGCGCGGCTTAACCGAGCCGCTCTATCTCGCGTTTTAGACGATAGCGCAGCCGCCGGTCATAATGCTGCACCGTCTCCTCCTCCTCGGGCGCGGACGCCGGCCTCAACTGCTTGCCACGCCAGCGCGCCAGAGCGATAAGAATTCCTGCCGCGCCGATAAAGAGCATCGCAAACGGCATCACCCAGGCCAGCGCGTTGAACCCGTGCGCCTCCGGCGCCGATAAGATCTTCTCGCCGTACTTGGCGCGAAACAAGCCGAGAATCTGATGCCGGCTCAGGCCCGCATTGATCATCTTTTCGATTTGCTCGCGCACCGGAACCGAGAAGCTGCAAGTCGGCATGTTGCAATTAGCGACGGTTAAGCCGCATCCGCACTGACACGTGAGCCCTTCGGCCACTTCGTTGACGCTGACCTTGGGAGCAGACGAAACCGTGCGCGCAAGCGCCAGGCCCCGCGGCAGCCCTGCGGCTGCCAGAATGGCGAAAATGGCAAAAAGCGCAAGACGCTTCAAAACGGCTCGCCCTCGAAACCGGCGCTCTCGCCGGCCCCCAGGCCCATCGCCTGGCGCTCCCACGCTCGCGCGATGGCCTCGCGCTCCCGCACGTCGGGCCACATCGCGATTACGGTGCCCAAAGCCATCACCACACCGCCCGCCCACAGCCAGAAGACCAGCGGTGTGAGGAAGACCTGGAAGGTGGCGAGACCGGTCTTCGGATCTAGGCCCGCGAAGACCACGTATAAATCGGCGCCCGGCGTGCTGCGCAAAGCGATTTGCGTCGCCGGCTGCTGCTGGAGCTTGTAGAAAAGCCTACCTGGCTCGAGCATGCCGAGCGGCCGTCCGGCCCGGCTTAGCTCAAGGCGCGCGTTGACGCGCTCCAGATGAAACGTCTCATCGGCAGAAACGCCCAGATACTTGAGCTGGTAGTCACCGATATCCAAGCTCTGGTTCGGCCCCAGACTGCGCTTGACCTCGACCTTGAAAAAGGACGAGGCAACGATACCGACGAAGGCCATAACCACGCCGACATGGACGATATAGCCGCCGTAGCGGCGATTGTTCTTGGCCACTAGATTAGACAGAGCGCGCGGCAGCGCTTCGTTGACCGTGCGCCGGCGCGCGTTGACGCCACGGCTGAACTCGAGCATCACCGTTGCCAACACGAACGCCGCCAGCGAGAGCGTAGCCAAGACGTACCATTGAGTGACGCCAAGCAGGGCCGCGCCGCCGCCGACCGCCGCGCCGAGCGCCGCCGGTAAGCTGAAGTTCAACGCCAAGTTGCGTATCGTAGCGCGCCGCCAGGCAATCAGCGGCCCAACGCCCATCAGGAAAAGCAGCGCAAGGGCGAGCGGCGCGTTCACGCGGTTGAAAAACGGTGGCCCAACGGTGATTTTGACTCCTCGCACGGCCTCCGAGATAATCGGGAAAATCGTGCCCCAGAAGATCGCGAACGCGATTCCCACCAGAACCAGGTTGTTGAACAGAAAAGCCGCCTCGCGCGAGACGAACGACTCAAGCTCGGCCGCGCTGCGAAGCCGTCCCACCCGGTAGAGCAAAAGCCCGCTATAGGACACCACCACAAGGCCCAAAAAGCCGCTGAAGTACGGACCCAGTCCGGACTGCGTGAACGAATGCACCGAGGAGATCACGCCGCTGCGGGTGATGAAAGTGCCGAACAGCGTGAGCGCGAAGGCCAGGCCGATCAAAGCCAGGTTCCACACCTTGAGCATGTCCTTGCGCTCCTGGATCATCACCGAATGCAGGTAAGCGGTCATCATCAGCCAGGGCATAAAGGCCGCGTTCTCCACCGGGTCCCAGGCCCAGTAGCCGCCCCAACCCAAGACTTCGTAGGCCCAGCGCGCGCCAAACAAATTGCCCAGGCTTAGAAAAAACCACGAAAACAGCGCCCAGCGGCGCGTACGCCGAATCCACGCGTCGTCCAGACGCCCGCTGATAAGCGCCGCCACTGCAAAGGCGAACGGCACCGTCGTGCTCACGTAGCCCGTATAGAGCGAGGGCGGATGGATCGCCATCCAGTAATTTTGCAGCAGCGGGTTTAGATCGCCGCCCTCCGCCGGATGGGGAAAAACCCGCGCAAACGGCGGCGTGATGAAGTTCAACATCACCAGAAAGAAGGTCGCCACCAGCGCCAGCGTCATCAGCGCGTAGGGCGTAAGCTCAAGGCCGGTGTGGCGGTTTTGCCAGGCGACGACGGCAGCGAAAACCGCCAACAAAAAGGTCCACAACAGCAGCGAACCGCCCTGTCCGCCCCACAATGCGGTGACTTTGTAGAAGGTTGGCAGCGTGGTGCTGGAATGCTCGGCGACGTATTTGATGGAGAAGTCGCTGGTCAAAAGCCCGGTCAAAAGCACGCCGGCCGCGGCGCCGACCATCCCCGCCATCGCCCACAGCGCATGATTGGCGCTGTCGACTAACGCCGGCAGTCTGCGTCTGGCGCCGACCAGGCTGGCCCCGACGACGTACAGGGCGAGCACCAGCGCCAAGGCCAAGGCGAAACTGCCGATAAAAACCATAGCTTCCTAATTACAGCCGCAACTCAGCCGCGCAAGCAAATGGCGCGAAACGGTCCCGTCGAATCCAAGACGCCCGTTGCCTATTCGCTAAGCCTGCCTCCTCTTTTGCTCGCCCTGCGAAGCGGCCCCTTAAGGCCCGTAGCACCTCGAAAACGCCCCGGCCGACACCCGTTGGTTGCTCTAATCTCGCGCCGGCGGCTTTCGCGGCGATGAGAAGTCGCGCGGCAAGGCACGGGGGCGTTGCGCTGCGCTACTTCTTCGACTCCGGGGTATATTTTGACGGACAACTGGTCAGCACCTGCTCGGCGGCGACCGTTCCCGACGAGGTGAGCTTGCCCTCCACGATTACATCGCGGTTCTCGGCAAACATGTCCGGCTTGGGCTGTCCTACGCATATCACGACGAACGACGGCGGACCCGTGTTCGGCCCATACTTAGGATCGATCCCAATGCTTGCGCCGTTCGGCGGCTGCGTTTGATCGAGCAAGGTCTTTACTTCGCCGGCCAGCGCGTACACGCGATCGCCCCGCGTCCGCGCCAGGTTGGCCGGCTGCCTAAGCGCGGCCTTCGGCGCCTCCACGCCGTCAACTGAAGCCGCAGCCGTACCGGCGTGTGATTTGGCGCCGTCGGCCGAGGGGGCGCCGCTGGCAGAGGGAATCGGCACAATCGTAAAGACGAGCCTCAGAGTCGACGGGTCCCAGCTCACGCTTGCGGGCTTCACGCGCCCGGCGATGCGCAGCGGCTGGCCCTTGAGCGTGTCGGCTGCGGCCGCGACCTCCGGCACCGTGAGATAGTACTCGGCGGTGTTGCGAATCGCGGTCGCAATCAAGTAAATGATTGCTGCCGCGATAAGCCCGCCGCCGATCAAGAAACGTGGCTTTACGCGCATTACTCTACAGCTAAATTGTACACCCTAAACGCTGGGCAAAGTAACCGGCGTGCGTTTTGCGCGGACGCTGCGCGGCGATGTTGCCTCCCGCCGGCGCGAATCGCGGGATGGTACTTCGCTTAGCCCAGCCGGCGGGACGGCGCCTTAGCCGCGCCGTCTCGATCCCCTTACGAGGAATCGTTCGGCTGAAACTTCTCAGCGTCGGCCGATCAGTGCCGGTGAGCCGCAGGCGGAGAGCGAAGCGGCACTTTCCGCAGTCACTCCGCTCATCGAGCAGGATTTCGGAAGGATTCATGAGGCCGCGCTCAAGAGCCTTCACCGCCGGTGTCGGCTGCGCGCGGTGCAGGTCGAGGGCGAGCCCGTTCAGCTTCCGCTCATAGCGACCAGTCGGTCCTGCGGCGGAGTTTCCGCCTGCTGCACCCGAACGTACCGCTCGGTGTGGATGAGAACTGGGCGGGCGCCCAAACGCCGCGCCGCGGCAACGCAGGCCTCGACAAATTGCGGGCCGCCGGCGGCGAAGACACTGTATTCCGATAAATCGCTAAACAGTGTGGGCAGCAACTCGGGAATTCGGCCGTGGAGGATTTCCGGTTCGTCAACGCGCTCGCGCGTCAGAGTGGAAATAAAGCGGAAGTTGCGATAACGCGCCTGCCAATAGGCGAGTAAGCCCTGATCGTAAATGTCCGCTCGTGTTCGCGCCGAGAACAGGAAGGTGACGGGCTGGTGATAACCGCGGCGCAGGGCAGCATCGCCAAGCGCGAGTATCGGTGCCAGTCCTGAGCCGGCTGCCATGCAAAGCACTGGCGTTTCGACCGATGCGTCGCCAATGAAGGTTCCGTACGGTCCGGAGATTTTGACGATACTGCCGGGCATCAGCGACTCGTGAATCCAGCGGCTTGTCAGACCGTCGTTGGTGCGGCTGACCTGCAGCGTGATTTCGCCGTCGGGACGCGGCGCATTTGCCACCGAGTATGAGCGCATCGGCGCGCTTTGCTCGGGTCTGCCCAGCATTACGTACTGCCCCGGCCAGTAGCGCATCGGGGCACCCAGCGGGCGCAGCGCCAGTTCGATGATGCGCGGCGTGCGGACAATCCGATTGATCACAACGAACGGCATCTCCTCGCGCGGCGGGAACAACTTCGGCTGCGCGTCGGTCGTGCCCCATTCGATGACCAGCTCGTCCGAGATGGGCTTGGCCATGCACATCAGGCCGTAGCCCTGTTTCCGTTCTTCGGGCGAGAGTGCCATGTCGAGGACGACGCCCTGGCCGAAAGTGCCGCTGTGGACTCGAACCTTGCATTCGCCGCATGCGCCGGCCCGGCAATTGTTGGGCAGCGCATAGCCGGCGCGTTCGAGAGCCGACAGGACGGTCTCGCCGTCACGACATTCGACTCGCCGCCCTGAAGGATGAAGACGGATGTGACTCATCGTTCGTCAGTGCGTCGAGGAAATCGATCTATTAGAAGACCGGAATGATCGATTCCATGTCGATCTCGCGAACTTCCTGGCCGGAAATCTCGACCTCCGGAATCGCCGGGAAGGGAATGCCGTATCGATCCAGCACGCCCTTGAGATTCAGAATCGCCTCGCGCCAGTTGTGCTTTTTCTGATCGTAGGTTGGGATGAAAAAGCCGGCGTTGCGGGCGACGTCCTCGCAGGCGCGCTGGACGGCAATGAAATCGTCCGGCAAATCCCAAAATTCCTGCGGCGGTTCGAAGAGCACCGCAGACAGGAACAAATACCCGGCGCGAATCTGTTTGGTGATGGTCGCCTTGTCGGTGGTTTCCAGCCGGGGATAGTCACGCTCCATCAGAGTCAGGCAGATCGCCATATGGCGCCCCTCGTCGCGGCCCACGTTGCGAAAAGCCTCTCTGAAGAGCGGCTCGGCCGCGCCTGCCGACATCTGCTTGAAGACCGTGGCAGCGGCGATCTCTCCCATGAGGAAGGCGCTGAACAGAACAGCAAGGCTGTAGCGCGGCACTGCCTGCTTATAGCCATTCCAGTAGCGGCCGCCATTGTAATAGAGCCAATGGGCGTTTTTCTGGGCTTTATGGCCAAGCTCGGTGCGCGGCTTGTAGGTAAGCGGACTGGGATGCTCGAGCAGGCGCGAGATCGCCATGCCGCAAAACGCCTCATGGTTCTGCTCGTCGCGTGTCACCGAAAAAAAGCATTTGCGGACGGGGTCCTCCTCGTGCACCTCGTAGGTCTTAACCAACGCCTGAGCGAAGACCGGCGGTGCCGAAGCGTCGAAGACCGAAAGCAGGGTCCACCAGTACGCGATCGCCTCGCGCTCCTCCCATGAGTAGCGCGACGGGTCAAACGAATTCCACGGCAGCTTGGCCGGGTCCCAGTATTCGCGCTGAGCGGCGGCCCAAATCTCCTCCAGACGACGGGTATGAGACTCCCACGACAGCGGAAAAATATTGGGCTGCGCGGTTGCGGGCGGCAGCTCCATCCGGTGGGCGAACTTTTCGTGTCCGGCGCTCATCGCGATTCTCCTCCGTGCCGCCTTGGCGCGGCGATTTTTGCCTGCCGCCTTGCCGCACCTGGCGCAAATTCCCGCGCCGCCCCATGCTGCTAAGCCCGCGCCGCTTTGCACGCCGGCAGGCAAGTTGCCGGCTTAACTAATATTGTGCACCAGGATTCCTTTAGCGCAAACCGCCTTGCTCCGCTGCTCGTCCAAAACCCGCGCAAGCGCGCCCTTGATAGCCCCCTCCCCCGCCGGGCGGGCGCAGGCTGGGAAGGCGGCACACCTGAAGCAGGCGCTACAGAGGTTCGGGCCTGACGGCCCGAAGGGCGGGCACGGCGGCCCGCCCTACTGAGAGAAGGAGCAAGCTGCGCGAGCAAAGCGCGAAGAACGCCGCGGCGCTGCCTTCTGCTCCCCTCTCCCTGGGGAGAGGGCTGGGGCGAGGGGCTGGTCCTAGGCTGAGCCAGAAAACAGAGGTTCGGGCCTGACGGCCCGAAAGGCGGGCACGGCGGCCCGCCCTACTACAGAAGGCGGGGCAACTCGCCCCGGCGTCCCATCAATCCCCTGACGGGGAATCGTCTGCTGAAACGCTTATCAAGCATATTTAGATATGGTAAAGTTTTGGCATGCCAGCGCGGGCAGCTCGCGCCAGGCGGCGCCGATCAGCGTCAGGCGAAACGGGAAAAGCTCGCCCTCGCGCAACAGGATCGGGCGGCCGCTGGGCCGAAGCCAGCCGGGCTCGGGCGCCAGCACCATCGGACGCGGCGCCTGCTCGTTGACCCCGCCAAAGCCCAGCACCGCGCCCTCGGGCCGGCGCGCGGCGAACAGCGCCGGATAGGCGCAGCGGCCAAACAGCGGGCAACCGGGGCACTCCGCGCG
The DNA here is from genome assembly GCA_021831785.1 of Deltaproteobacteria bacterium. Taxonomy (GTDB): domain Bacteria; phylum Desulfobacterota; class Binatia; order Binatales; family Binataceae; genus JAJYYI01. The sequence continues at coordinate 44,519 of JAKBMB010000029.1, forward strand.
CGCGCGAAACGAGCATACCGTATGCCACAGGGCGCGGCCCAGCGCGCCGTGCAGCGCCGAGCCGGCGAAGGCCGGAATAAGCTGCGGCTCAAGAGCCCGCAGCTCAACGCGCAAAACCGTAAGACGCGCCAGCGCAGCCGGGTCAAGCACGGCTTAGCCAAGCTCCAGGCGCGGAAATTCAACCAGCGCCGCGTCCTGCGGCAGCCATTGGCGCACCAGGTCGAGCATTTGCCGCGCCGTGGCTTCTTTTACCGGAGTGGAGCCGTGCGCGAGCAGCGAGTCGTTTCGCGCCGCGAGCAGCGCCTTGAGGCGCTCGCGGTCTTGAGCGAACCTACGCCCAAGCTCGGCGTCAGCGGCTTCTAGCGCGCGAAAGACGGCATAAAGGGGAAGTTTCAGCCGGCCGCTGTTCTCGTCGGCGTACCTGCGCGTGTAGTCCTCTTGCAGCGGCTCAGGGATGCGCTCCGGTTCAACTTCAGAGGTCATCATCTTAAACACGCGCTCGAATTCGCACTGACCGAGCATCTCGATCGCCCGATACAGCCGGGCCACGGCGTCGTCGAAGGCGCCGCTCTCGATCCGCCGCTTGGCGCCGGCGGCAAGGTCAGCGGCCAGCGCCGGCTGGAGGTCTTGAAAGTTGCGCGTCTGGCATTGAAGTCTTTGAAGCTCGCGCAGGTTGTTCGCCACGTCATCGGCAAAGCGGCTAAGCCATTTGAAGCGCGGTTCGCCGCTTTGGGCAATCCCTAACTGCGCGAGGGTCTCCTTGGCGGGTTTGAGCTTTTCGACCGCCTCTTGGTGGTGGAAGTGGTCCCAAAGCGCGTAGGCCTCGGCCGCCTTGCGCACGGCGGTTAGCGCCTGTGCCTCGCGCTGGCCGGTTTCGGCCGGCAGCGCGGCGAGCACGGCTGCCGCCGCGTTGTAGCGATGTTCGTTGAAGTACTGGGCGGCGCGCCGCTTCTGCTCGACGGCGTAGCGGCGCAGCGGATTTACCGCCTCGCGCATTCTCTCGTAGCCGGTCACGGCCACGCCCAGCCCTTCTTTGTCGCGCCTTTGGCCGCCGACGTAGGAGAAGCTGCCGCCGCGTACGGCAAGCGCGATCGCCAGCGCCGCGGTCATCGCTTTGGTGCCGCCGGTAACGTCGGCGACCCGCTGGTCGGAGCCGAAACCGCGCTTTTCGACCTCGTCAAAACATTCAAGCGCCTTTTTGTAGCAGACCTCGATCTCTTCCGGATCGTCGACGATCACTTTGTGATCGTCGTACCTGGCCTCGGACCATTTACCGGGAACGCTTTGCTTAATCTGCCCGATACTATCGACGGACTGCTGCGAGGCGAAAAAGCATACGAAGGCGGGCTTATGATGGACGATCGCGGTGATCACCGGTTCGGGCGAACCGCCGACGGAAACGATTAACGCCTTGGACATAGCAATTCCTCCTCATCGCGCGCGCCGTCGATTGGTCATCGCGGGGATGCGCGCAGCTCGGCCATGATTTGTTCAATCCCCTTTTTCGGACGTTTGCGAAAGGCCTGCTTCAAGCGCGTTTCGAACTGCTCGATGAGCGTCTGGCGGCGCGCGGCGGGCTCGGCGGACCTGATATCCTGCGCGAGCTGGCGCACAAGGCCCCAGTCCTTAGGCTTGAGCGACTCGATGCGCTGGAGCAGGGAGTCAACCGCCACGGGTATCGGCGCGAATTGCGGCTCGGGCGCGCGCTCGGGCAAAGGCTCTCTCGGCGGCGGCGCAAGCTTAGGCGGGCGCGCCTCGCTGGCCAAGGTGCAGACCTCGTTCTTGTCCGTAGCACGCCTAAGGCAGACCCATCCCAGAAGATCGGCCGGCGCGCCGGCGGCGCGATGGCCGCCGGTCACGGCCTTGCGCGTTTTGTCTTGCCCGACGTAGCGCGCGGTCTGCGTGTCCGCGCCGCTCAGCCTTGGCCGCTCGGCATCGCTCAGCAGGTCGCCGGTCATCGTGCGCCAACCGGTGCCCCATCCAAGGCGGATCACGATCGCTTGCTGGTTTGAAAGCGCCTCGATTTTCCCCAGCAGCTCATCGCAGCGGCCGATCAGCGCGCCGGCAGCGCGGTTGCCCGACTGCGCGAAGTTTTTGAAAAAGCGCTTGTCGCCTTCGAGCAGATACGTTGCGTGTTGGCGCAACCATTGCGCCAGCGTCTTGAGGTCGGGCAGCGAGCGCGAGAACATGCGCTGTTCAAGCAGCGCATCGCCCAACTGCAGCATCACCAAGGCGCCCGCGCCGGCGCGCAGGGCCTCCACCGCGGTCAGGGTGTTGCGGGCGGTGCCGAGTGCCTTGGTCGAGAGAACGTCGAGCGTCTCGCTCGGGAAAAAGGCGTCCGAGATTTTGAGCATCCGCAAAAGATCGCCTTTGGCGTCGCGGTGCAGCTTTGAGCGGCCCGGCACAACGTCGGGGCGCAAAGCCTGGCGAAAGAGGGCTTGCTCGAGCGGCTGCGCACGAATAGCGCCCTTGAGCGAGGTTCCCGGGATAATCGGGCGGCCGTCCGCCGCCCGGATAGCCAGGCGGATACGGCTGGCTTCGACTGCGCCCGCTATGGCGCGGACGCGCACGGCGGCAGGGTCAATACGACGCTCCTCCAGGAAACCCAAGATGCTCACTCGTTGTGGGCGGCCGCGACCGCGGATGAAGTTGGCGGCGATCCAGTCGGCAAGCCCTTGAGCGGCCGGGTGCGAGACCATTTTCTCCCAGTCCATAATTTTCGTACGACCGCCGTCAGCGTAATAGTCGAGCCCTTGCGCAAGTTCGTCGCCTGAGCCGACGTGGATCGGGCTAAGGCATTCGAGCACAAACAAGCCTTGGTCCTTCATCACGATCCCTCCAGGCGCCTCTTTTAGTGGGGCGGGCCACCGTGCCCGCCTTGCCCTCTTCTTTCAGTGGGGCGGGCCGCCGTGCCCGCCTTTCGGGCCGTCAGGCGCGCACCTGCCTACGCCGCTCAGCCTGGAATCAGCACCCTCACCCCAGCCCTCTCCCAGAGGGAGAGGGGATCAGAATGGACGCCGCGGCGTTCTTCGCCCTTTGCTCGCTCGCTTTGCTCCTTCTCTCAGTGGGGCGGGCCGCCGTGCCCGCCTTGCCCTCTTCTCTCAGTGGGGCGGGCCGCCGTGCCCGCCTTTCGGGCCGTCAGGCCCGAACCTCCGTTACGCCGCAAGCGCTCGGGGTGACCGCGCATCCGGGGCGATACACCGGATGACGCAGGCCCAGCTCGGCAACAAAGGTATGCGCGATCGCGTCGGAAAGAAGCTGAAGCGCAAGCGAGCGGCCGCGAAGCGCCCGCGCTGCCTTGGCCGAGGTGATGGTATAGATAAATTTCTGAATTCCGCTGAGATCGCCGACCATCAGCGCGTAGTGTTTCGCTTTGCGATCACGCGCGCTTCTCTCATCGAGCGAATTGGCTGCAATCATCTCGTACGCCAGGGCTGCCGCAACCGCGCTGGCGGCGCGGCTGTGCTCGAAAAACGACACGTCGTGCGGCGCGCTGTTTGTCGCCGCCGGCACGCACCAGGCGAATTGTTCATAGACCGAGAGGCATCCGACAAAGAATTGATCGAGATCGCCCTGAGGAAGCTGCTTGACCCGCTGGACGAAACCGTGAAACAGGGCGCGATACTCGTCGGCAGCGTCCCGCTGCGCGCGCTGGCGCACTGGCTCGCCAAAAATTGCTCCGGAAAACTCAAGTTCAGTTAGCGGAAATTCGTAAGTCCGCTCCCTAGGCGCGCCCTCACCCTGACCAAGGTTCAAGATGCGCGCGGCAATCGGTTCAAGCCTCACCTGCCGCACTTGGGCCCATCCGGCGCGCGACTCGTCCCGATGCCCGCGGTCCATGCCCGCCGAAAGCCTGTCGGCTTCCGCGACGATCCAATCGATCGGGCTTGAGGGCTGATGGTGGCGCGCCGCCCATCCGGCGATTGTCTCGTCGCCTTCGCCGATGCGCGTGAGCCAGTTCAGGTGCTCGGAGATGAATTGCCAGGTGTAGGCCGCGTGATGATAGCGGGTAGCGCCCTTGCCATCGGTGACGCAAACGCAAAAAAGATGGAGATTTTCGAGCGCGCGGTAGCGTTCCGGGTCGACCTCGGCCCGCTGCGCGAATTTGCCGACGTCGTGGAGCAACCCGGCAAGTGCTACGCGTCGACCCAGGTGAGCGTCATCCGGAGACATTCCCTCCCCGTTTCCCGCCGTATTCGGCGGATTGTACAACTCCTGCCAGCGGTTCGGCAACTTGAGGCGCCCGAAACGACATCGATGAGCGCGCAGCCGCCGGCGAGGTCGAAAGCTCGGAGATCGGCGGCTCGTGCGGTAGGAAGCTGGCAACAATGGAAAAGCCCTCGAAGCCCGCGTGAGCGCGCAGACCACGCAGGTGCGCGAGGCTAATTAACTGGTTAATCGATAAATGATAATATTCGACCGCGTGAGCGGCGACCGAACCTTTGATTGCCCCATTGCGCAGCGTCAGGAGCGAACTTTTGGATGAGCAGTGTTGAAGCGATAGAGCTGGTGGATTTGACCAGGCGCTTCGGCCTCACGGTGGCGGTGGACGGGATCAATTTGAAGATTCCGCAGGCGTCGTACTGCTGCCTCTTGGGTCCGAGCGGGTGCGGCAAGACGACGATACTGCGGATGATCGCCGGTCATGAGACGCCAACGTCGGGGGTGATTCGAATCGCCGGGCGCGAGGTCCAGCATCTGGCGCCGGCCAGGCGCGGCACCGCGATGGTGTTTCAGAACTACGCGTTGTTTCCGCATCTGACGCTGGCGGACAATGTCGCGTTCGGCCTTAAGATGCGCGGGATGGGTCGGGCGCTGCGGCGGGAGAAGGCGCTCGCGATGCTGGCGCGGATGCAGATCGAGCATCTGGCGCAGCGGATGCCGGCGGAGATCTCCGGCGGCCAGCAGCAGCGCGTAGCGCTGGCGCGCGCCCTGATAAACGAACCGCGGGTGCTGCTGCTGGACGAGCCGCTCTCGGCGATCGACGAGTTTCTGCGCTTGCAGATGCGCAGCGAGCTTAAACGTTTACAGCAAGAGATGGGTATCACGTTCGTCCATGTAACGCACACCCAGCTCGAGGCTATCGCGCTGGCCGATCTCTTGGTAGTGATGAACCACGGCAAGATTGAGCAGGCCTCCGACGTGCGCACCATTTACAACCGGCCGCGCAACGCGTATGTGGCGCGCTTCATGGGCGGCCAGAACGTGCTATGGGGAGAGGTGGAAGCGCTGCGCGACGGGCTGGTGTACCTGCGCTGTCCGAGCGGGGCGCGCTTCGCCCTTCCGGCGGGCAAAAACGCGCTGGCTGCGGGCGCAACAGCGTCTTTCGCAGTGCGGCGCGACCGAACGGAGTTAGTACGCGAGTCGGAACCGGCGCGCGACGAAGAGCCCGAATGCAACTGTTTGACCGGCACGGTCAAAGCCATCGAGTACCAGGGTACGTACGTCAAGGTCACGGTGAACGAGACCGGCGTGGAAGAACTCGTGGCCGTAATTGACGACGGCCGCTTCGATGCCGCGCCGGTCGCGCCGGGCGACCGGGTGGCGGTGCGCTGGGCGCCTGAGGTGGCACGCCTGCTCGAGCGCGACGCGCAACATGAAGAACGGCCTTACGCGGATTCCGCGATGGCCGGCAACACCGGGGGCGGCCCGCAGGAGCGCGCGCAACGCTCCGGCCGGTCTGCCGCGGCCTGATCGCTCGCGGAATGAACAATTTTGACGCCGTCGCTCGCGTTCCAGGGCCGCGGGCTTGGGCTGGCCCTGCCGCTTTAATTTTTCCGCCTTCGTTCGTGGCCGACTCGAACCGGCAACCGGTGTACGCGGCCGCCGCCTCCGCCTGACCACGTCGGGGAGCAACTTTGCACCGAAAGCGCGAAGCCTTTCATAAGGTGCAACGCGGGCTGATTCGAGGGTCGCGGCCGAAGCGGGCTTGGCGCAAACTCTCCCCACGCCGGCAGTTGACAAGACGGCCGCTAGGACCGAGTATAGCGCGTAAAACCGTCAGCGGTGGGGTTCCTCGCTTGATCTTACGACGAACCAAACGGCCTCCAGGGCTGGGGACAGCGCGGTCGCTGCCGCGTCCGTCGCCTTGGGGAGGATGGCGGCGGGATGAGGCCGGCGCACAGTTGGCGCGTTTTGTTGATGATTCGGGGAAACAGGGCTATCGGCCAAAGTCATTCCGTTCAGCGGCGTGCAGTGACCGAGTGGCGCATCGACGCCGCTCGGTTCATGGCGAGTTCCAAAGCAAAGAGGACACTGAGGGCGTATGAGTCGGACAACGAAAAATAGGCGCAAAGACCCGAGCAGGCGGGAATTCCTAAAGGCTGCGGCGACAGTCGGCGGCCTGGGCGTGGGCGCGGCGATGGTCGGACCGGCGCCCGTGATCTGGGCGCAGAATATCAAGAACGTGACCTTGCGACATGTCGGCAACTCGTACTCGGCGATCACCGACATCGGTCAGCAGGCCTCCAAGGATCTTGGGTTCAAGGTCCAGATGCAGATCGCCGGATCAGACGCGCTGATTAATCGCGCCGTGACCCAGCCCGGCTCGGTCGACATTCTTGACATGGACCACTGGGCCTACAAGCTGGTCGTGCCGCGCGGCGTGCTGCAAGGCATCCCGCTCAGCAAGTTCAAATGGTGGGACCAAGTGGTGCCGATCTTCACCAAGGGAACAACGCTGCAGGGTGCGCCGCTGTCGCGCCAGGGGGTTTTGCCCTACACGATTCAGTACCTGGAGAAGCCCGAGAGCATCCGCTTCGCCGGCGGCCCTACCGACGTGATCTCAATCGTTCCCGACATTTATAACGCCGACACGCTCGGCTATCGTCCGGACCTGATCGAACGGCCCCATCATTGGCGCGAGCTGCTGGATGCCAAATACGCCGGCAAAACGGCGATCGTGGCCATCCCGTCGATCGGCATCATGGACGCGGCGATGGCGATCGAGTCGCGCGGCGACTTCAAGTACAAGGACAAGGGCAACATGACCAAGGAGGAGATCGACCGCACGGTCGCGATCCTCAAGCAGCTCAAGGCGCGGCGTCAGTTTCGCGCCTTTTGGAACTCGTTTGACGAGTCGGTGAACCTGATGGCCTCGGGCGAAGTGGTGCTGCAGTCGATGTGGTCGCCGGCGGTGACCGCCGTGCGGGCCAAGCAAATCGCCTGTGGTTATCCGCTGTTGGCCGAAGGCTACCGCGCGTGGGCCAGCGGGCTTGGCGTGATGCGCCACGTCAAGGGCGTCAAGCTCGACGCCGCCCACGAATACCTGAATTGGTATCTGTCCGGCTGGCAGGGCGGCTTCATCGCCAAGCAAGGCTACTACAGCTCCGTCCCCGACACGGCGAAGAAATTTCTCACCCCCGACGAATGGGGCTACTGGTACGAGGGAAAGCCGGCCACAGCTCCCATCACCGACCCGTTCGGCACCGTGATGGCCAAGTCCGGAGAGGTGCGCGAAGGCGGCTCGCTATGGGACCGGATGGGCCACGTGGCGTGCTGGAACACGGTGATGGACAACAACAACTATATGGTTCAGCAGTGGATCTCATTTCTCTCGGCGTGATGGGAAAGCCGCAAAGACGCCTTTTCGAGCCGGTTATGCGAAGCCTCGCAGTGGCGAGGCGGTGGCGGTGCGAATGAGGCTTCCAGGCGGCGCACCGCCCTATCTGCAAGCCGCGCCACTAGCTTTGATTTTGCTTCTGTTCTTCGGCGTGCCGCTGCTGCTCGTGGTGGTGGTCAGTTTCTGGACCTTTGACCTTTACGGGTTCCATCCGGCCCTGTCGCTGGAGAACTATCGCCAACTGCTTACGGCCACCTCGACCTACAAGGTCTATTTGGCCACGGTAATGCTCGCGCTGATCGTCTGGGCGATAGCGCTTGTGCTCGCCTTCGTGGTCTCGTATTTCATGGCCTTTCACGTGCGCAGTTTCGGCTGGCAAGTAGGACTGCTGCTGATTTGTACGGTGCCGTTTTGGACCTCGGATATCATCCGCATGATTTCCTGGATTCCACTTCTGGGGGTCCACGGAATCCTCAATCAGACGCTGCTCAAGCTCGGACTGGTGCGCGAGCCGCTCAAGTTTTTGCTGTTTTCTCCGTTCGCCGTGGTCGTCGCGTACGTTAATTTGTTCACGCTGTTCATGATCGTGCCGATCTTCAACTCGATGGCGCGCATCGACCGCGCCCTGCTGGAGGCGGCCCGCGACAGCGGCGCTGCGGGCTGGCGGATAATCGCCGAGATCGTCGTCCCGCTGACCAAAACCGGCATCGCGCTGGGCTCGATCTTCGTGCTGACGCTGGTGATGGGGGATTTTTACGTGGTAGCCGAGATGAGCGGCGGGCAGATGGCTTCGGTGGTGTCCGCGATGTCGAACCAGATTTCGCTGCTGCAGTATCCGCCGGCGGCCGCCAGCGCGGTAGTGCTTTTGATCATCGTCACGCTGATGGTCGCAGGCATCCTGCGTGTGGTCGACGTGCGCAAGGAGCTGACCGGATAAGCTGGGCAAGAAGGAGCACGGACTCGGTGCGAACCACGGAAAGCGGCAGCAGGCGGCCATTGAGCTTTTATATTTTGGCGGGTTTTTTCGCCGCGTTCGTAGTGTTTCTCTACGGGCCGATGCTGACCATCTACGTATTGTCGTTCCAAGGGCCGCGGGGCGGTCTGACCTTGCCGATGAACGGCGTTTCGCTGCATTGGTTTCGCGCGCTGATGGGGCCGCAGCGCACCGGCGACTTTGTCGGGCCTTTCGTGCGCTCGCTTGCTCTGGGGCTTATCGTGCTTGCGGCGACGGTGGTGGTTTCGATCATGGCCGGGCTTGCGTTTCGCCGCCGGTTTTTCGGCGCCAACCTAATCTTCTACACGGCGGTCGCCAGTCTTATCATGCCCGGGCTGCTAATCGGGCTCGGCGTGGGCCTGATGTTTCAGATTACCGGCGCGCAGCCGGCGTGGTGGTCCTCGGCGCTGGGAGCGCAACTGACCTGGACGCTGCCCTTCGGCCTGCTGATCATGTTCGCCGTTCTAAGCCGGCTTAGCCGCTCTTACGAGGAAGCGGCGCGCGACCTCGGCGCCAGCGGCTGGCAGGTCTTCCGCCACGTCCTGGTGCCGATTTTGTCGCCGGGGATTATCGCGGTAGCGGTCTTCGCCTTTACGCTTTCCTACGACGAATTCCCGCGCACGCTGCTCACCGTCGGCAGCCAAAACACCCTGCCGCTGGAGATTTGGGCGATGACGACCAACGTCACTTCACCTGCGTTGTACGCGGTCGGCACCGTGACCACTCTTATCTCGTTTGTTCTCATCGCGCTCGCCATCGGGCTGATTCTGTCGATCGAGCGCCGGCGCCTGCGCCGCGCCGTTATCAGCCGGGGCGCGTCCGATTGAGTCTTGAGCCGCAGCCGATCTTTGAGTCTTGCAAGCTACCCGCCGCGCGCGCCAATCGCCTGAACGCGCGCGAAAGATGTTCGTTCCCGCCGTTGCGCCGCTCTCGTCAACCGCTCCGTTACCAAAAGCGCCCCATTAGCAAAACCGATCAGTTACCACGCTCTCGCTCGCGAGCCGCCACAATGCTTAAGCCTTGCCCGCGTATCGGAAACTGAATCGCCCCACAGCCGATGGAAAAATCGGGACTAAACGTGCCGATCGAAGATGAAGAGCCAGGGTTCGCCAGGGCCGGCGGGCGCGACTTCGAGCACGCGGCGTCCCGGTTCGACTTTTAGGCGCAGCTCGCCAAAGCCGGCCCGCGCCAATGAGGCCGTCACAGCCGCAACGTCTTGCGCCTCTAGCCACAGCCCGACCATTCCTTCGCTGCCCGACGCGGGGCGAGTCGAGGCTTGAGAGCTTGTGATGAGCCTGATGGCGGCGCCCCCGATACTCAGCACCGCCTCAACGTCGCCGTTAGTCCGGTCAAGCTTAAGTCCGAAATTGCGCTGCAAGGTGTCAACTGCGGCGCGCAGATCAGACACCGCCAAGTCGACGGCTGAAAGGCGCTTTATCATAGAAATTTCCCGCACTACCCGACAGCGCCGGCCGACGTCCTACGGGCCTGGGTCGTTCAAGGTCATAACGAAATTGACCATGGTCGTGCGCCCGGCCTCAACCGTCACCGGTTTCGACATGGTGCCCAAGCGCTCCTGCCACACTTCAATTCGGTATTTACCCGGCGGCACGTCGGCGATTGTGAATCGTCCGGCGTGGTCGGTAACCGCGTAGTACGGGTTGCCCGCAACGAACCACCATCCGCTCATCCAGCTATGCTGGTCGCAGGTGACGTGCACCACCTCGGGGTGATTAAGTTTGAGGCGCAGCATCTTTTTGAAGCCGGGCTGCGCCAGGTTTACCGGCGGGTTCAGCTTCGAATAGGTGTGAACGCTATGCAGGATGCCGTCGGAGTTGATTATTTCGACCGTAGTGCCGGCGGGAAACGCCACCACGTGCGGCTCATAGCGGCATCCGTGCTGATCCACTTTGACCCCTTTAGCCTCGGCTTGCGGACGCAAGGGCGCGCCGCCGGACGCTTCGGGGATGCTCACTACCGCGTTCGCGATCCCGTGGTCCGGCCCGACGACCAGGTCCTCCTCGAAATGCGGCACGGACGCGCATACCGCGGGGTCCACGGTTATCTCCATCGCCTTGGGCTTTGGCGCTTCGCCCGCCAGCGTTACCGCGCCCGTGATCGAACCCGCAGGCGCGGCTGGCGCGGGCGGATCCGCTTGGGCCTCGGCATGTAGACAGAACAGGCCCAAGAGTGCAAGTGCGCACCCCGCCAAGTGCATCATCAATGCCCGTCGAGTGCGGTCAAAGGGAGCCGGGGTTAAGCCGCGAGCGAGCGCTCCGGACGCGCAGCAGTTGATCCAGCGCATCTTAAAGACAAGTCTCCACGAAACAGTGCGTGCGCCGCCCCTCAAGCCGGCGGTCTGAGCGCACCCCCCCAGGTCCGCTCAGCCTTGTTTGCGCATGATCACGACCGTATGAACAGAAAAGCGCGCGGCTTTCTCCCGACGCTCCACCTGGACCGAGTTGTCCTGCAGCACGTCGCGCAGGCGAAGCAGGGTGGTCCACCCCAGATGCTTGGTCACCGGGTTGATCAACGCAGTGAGGCCACCGAGGAGCGAGTTTTCGCTGCGAAAGTGGTTGACAATTACGATCCGTCCGCCGGGCTTGCACACGCGGCGCATCTCGGTCATTGCCCGGCGCGGGTCGGGCACCACGCTTATTACGTGGAAGGCGCAAACTACATCGAAGCTGTCATCGGGAAAATCCAGGCTCAGCGCATTGCCCTGGACAAGCTCTATATGTCGCCAGTCGTTTTCCTTTATCTTGGCCTGCGCCTGCTCGAGCATCTCGAGCGAGCTGTCGATCGCAACGACCTTGACGTAGGGCGGATACGCACCCAAGGAGATCCCGGTGCCGACGCCGACCTCCAGCACGCGGTGGCCGGGGCGCAAAGCCAGGGACTGGATTACGTCGTGCTCGTGATCGACAAAAACTCGACCGAAAACCTGGTCATAGAGATGAGCAAAATCAGAGTAAACGCGGCTCTCGTGCGGCTCAGCCATCAATCGTCTTCCTTGTGCGGAGACCGCGGGCGCACACTATCGCACTGCGCGCCCGGGCGGCGCGCCCTATCCGGACGCCAACAGGTCTCATGCGGCGGCGTTGAAGCCCCTAAACTGGCGCTTGTAGCTGATTACGTCCCCCCTGCGAAAGCGCCATTGCCGGCCCTTTTTAAAGGCCGGTAGTAGGCTGCGGCGTGCCAGTTCATTAACCGCATCAGGGCTCAGGTCCAGCATCAAGGCAACTTCACGCGAATTTAAAATGACTTCGTCTTTGTCGATGGCGACCACGAACCGCCTCTCCTCTCCCCGGCTGCTGCGCGCAAAAACCGAATAGGTTTTACGCGCCCGAGGCCAATTGAAGCTCGCGCGCGTCCGGTCCGCGCGAAAGCGGCCCGCGACAGCTCGGTCGGAGACCGTGCATCAAGACCAAGGCCGATTGGCCGGGCCCGTCAGGCATCGTCCTGACGCCAGAACCCCCGCTCGCACCCGACATACGCGACCACCTATGTCGGCTTACCGGCGGCCGGCCAAACCCGACCGCACGGATATTAAGCGTGATGAAACTGCGCCCAAGGGTCAAGCCTCGGGCCAGTTAAAGTATTAAAAGCCCGGTCTGGGCGGCCCCGAGCTTCGACCGTTCTCAAACGCTCAAGACGGCCAATTTGCGCGCCGAGATAAGGTAATCATACCACGCCCGGGTCACCACCACGCAGGAAAATAACCCGGTCAGGACGCCCACGCATAGCGTAACCGCAAAGCCCTTGACCGGCCCGGTGCCGAACTGGAACAAAATCAGGCCGGCCACGAAGGTGGAAATGTTCGAGTCGCGAATCGCCGACCACGCATGCTCATAGCCAAGCCGGACAGCTTCGCGCGGGGAGCGGCCGTTGCGCAGCTCCTCGCGCATGCGTTCGTTAACTAGCACGTTGGCATCGACCGACATGCCGAGGGTCAACACGATGCCGGCGATCCCGGGCAAGGTCAGCGTGGCTTGCATCGCCGCCATCATGCACAGCAGCAGTAGTATGTTCAGCGTCAGCCCGGCATCGGCGACCACTCCCGCCCGGCTGTAATAAGCGGCCATAAATATCAGCACCATCGCCGCGCCGACCACAAAAGAAAGCTCGCCCTGATGGATAGAGTCGCGCCCGAGCGAAGGACCCACCGTGCGCTCCTCGATGATCTCGACAGGCGCAGGCAGCGCGCCTGAGCGCAGAACGATCGCCAGGTCGTGAGCCTCGTTGATCGAGAAGCGACCGGTGATTGAAACCTTGCCGCCAGGGATGCGCTCCTTGATAACCGGCGCCGAATAAACCGTTCCGTCGAGGATGATCGCCAGCCGGCGCCCCACGTTGTCGGCGGTCACGGCGTCGAAAATTCTGGCGCCCCGCTGGTCGAGGTCAACGGATACGTACGGCCCCTCCAAGCGCGAGCCGGGGCGCACGCGCGCGTCCACTACCGAGTCGCCGGTCATCAGCACGGGCGACTCGACCAGGAAGGGCTCGCGTCCTTCCCGCCGCGGCGGCCCGTAGACGACCTCATCGCCCGGGGGCGGTCCCGTCTGCAACGCGTCCTGCACGTTATGCGAGTCGTCGACCAGCTTGAATTCGAGCACCGCAGTCTTGCCGATAAGCTCCTTGGCGCGCTCGGGATCCTGTATGCCGGGCAACTGAACGAGAATCTCGTTCTCGCCCTCGCGCGCGACCGTGGTCTCGCGCACCCCGAGTTGGTCGATACGATTGCGAATGGTTTCGAGCGCCTGGTCCATCGCGCCTCGACGAATCCGGGTTTCCTCAAGCGGGCGCAGCTTCAGCTCGAACGCAGGCCCGCTGCCCACCGCTTCAGCCGGCGCGAAGGTGAACTCGCTGAAGGACTTCTCGGCCAATTCCTGGAACGCGGTGCGTTCGGCGGCGTCCTTGAGTTGCGCCAGGACCGCGCCGGAGGGCTCGACCGAGACCTGCGCAAAAGCGAGATGGTTCAGCTTAAGCTCGCGTTTGAGGTCGTCGGCGCGCCGCGTCACCGTGCTGCGCACAGCCGCGTCGAGCTTCACTTCCAGCAGCATGTGCGTTCCGCCCTGAAGGTCGAGGCCTAACTGAATCTTGGGCGCCGGAAAGTACGCCTTCCACCACTCGGGCAGGCTTATATTCACGGTCGGCACGAGCAGCAGTACCGCCAACGCAGCCAGCGTAGCGGCCAGATAAAGCCGGGTAGCGCCCGCGCCATTGGTGAAGTGAAGGTAGAGGATTGCCCCGGCCAGGGCGAGCAAAATCAGGATCGGAGCGAAATTTTGATTCTCCAAAGCTAAACCGGTTCCTAATCGAAGTTGGTTGGGGGCGGCGCCACCTTACGCCCCGCCCTTGGTATGCGCTGCTTCGTCCTTATCTTTGGCGCCTTTAGGCGTCTTGCCGTAAGCCGACAGCGAGGCGATCTGCGATCTTTCCACCCGCACTCGGACGCCCTGGGCGATTTCCAGCGTCACCAGCTTATCGCCCAGCTCGACTAGCCTACCAAGTAAGCCGCCGGTGGTCACAACCTCGTCGTTGCGTTTGAGCGCATTCAACATCTTTTGATGGTCGCGCGTCTTTTTGACCTGGGGCCGGACCTGCACGAAGTACAGAATGCCGAAGAGCAGCACCATCGGCACAAGGTATGCCAGCACGACTTCGCTATTCTGATTTGAGATGCCCGGCGTTGCCGCCTGGGCCGATGCGATTGTTTGCCAAAACATTTTTTTCCGTATGCCTATTCGCGTTCGCCCGCGCTTTCGCCCATGCGCCCGAGCCAGGCGCGCCAGAAAGCCTGGTAAGCGCCGGACGCGATAGCAGCCCGCGCTTGCGACATTAATCTACCGTAAAAAAAGAGATTGTGCTCGGTGAGCGCGCGCGCCGCAAGGATTTCGCCCGACAAATAGAGATGGCGCAGGTAGGCGCGGCTAAAACTCCGGCACGGCCGGCACGAACACGCCTCGTCCAACGGCATCGGGTCGCGCGCGTAGCGGGCCCGCTTGACCGAGATTGCTCCGCGGCAGGTAAACGCGCTGCCGTTGCGCGCGTTGCGCGTCGGCAACACGCAGTCGAACAGGTCATAACCGAGCGCAATTGCTGCCAACAAGTCCTGCGGCGTGCCGACGCCCATCAGATAGCGCGGTCGATCCTGCGGCAAAAGCTCGCCGGCGAGGGCAGCGGTGTCCAGCATCTGCGCCTTCGGTTCGCCGACCGCAAGCCCGCCCACGGCAAAGCCCTCGAACGGCAGCGCGGTGAGCTGGCGAGCGCTGAGCTTGCGCAGGTGCGGGTAAACACCGCCCTGGACGATCGCGAACATCGCCTGGCCGCAGCCGCGCTCAACCTCGAGCGAGCGCTCGGCCCATCGCGTAGTTAACTCCACCGAGCGCAAGACCTGTTCGGCGCTCGCTGGGTACGGCGCGCATTCGTCAAGCGTCATCATGATGTCTACCCCGAGCGCGCGCTGCATCGCCGCTACTCCCTCGGGCGTGAGCTCGACTTGCTTTCCGTCAATATGCGACCGCAAGAGCACTCCGTTCTCGCCAATCGAGGTTAGCTTGGCGAGGCTCAGAGTTTGATACCCGCCCGAATCAGTAAGCAGCGCGCCGCGCCAGCCCATAAACCGATGCAACCCTCCGAGTTCCCGCACCAGTTGCTCGCCGGGCCGTTGGTTTAGATGGTAAGCGTTGGCGAGAATCAAGCGGTAGCCGAGCGTCCAGAGTTCGTCAGGCGCCATCGCTTTAACGGCGCCCTTGCTGCCGACCGGCATGAAGGCGGGGGTGTCGACCGCGCCGTGGCGCGTTAACAGACGGCCTCGCCGAGCCTCGCCGTCACGCGCGACAAGCGTAAAACCGCCCTTGCCCTCCCGCTCCATCGTTCGCCGCGGCTCAGACGGCTAGCATCGCGTCGCCGTAACTAAGAAAGCGATAACGGCGGCGAATCGCCTCACGGTAAGCCGCAAGTATCGACTCGCGCCCGCCAAAGGCCATGACGAGCGCCAGCACCGTGCTGCGCGGCAGATGAAAGTTCGTGATCATCCCCTCGACCAGCTTGAAGCGAAAACCCGGCAAGATAAACAGGCCCGTGTTGCCCTGGGTGTGGCCGGTAATCGCGTATGACTCCAGAGCCCGCACCGTGCTGGTGCCGGTCGCGATAATGCGTCCGCCGATTCGCCGTGCATGCTCTATCGCGGCCAGTGCCGCGGCGGGAATGGTGTAGCTTTCCGCCTCCATCGAATGCCGTTCGACGGTCTCGTGCCGAATCGGGGTGAAGGTGCCCGGACCGATATGGAGCGTCAGTCTGACCGCTCTTATTCCATGCTCGGCCAGCCGGCTCATGAGCTCTTGCGTAAAGTGCAGCCCCGCGGTGGGAGCGGCAACCGCGCCTGGATTGGCGGCGTAAACCGTTTGATATTGATCGGCGTCGGCCGCGGCGACCGGCCGGTGGATATAGTGCGGCAAGGCCAGCTCGCCGTGCTCGGCGAGCACCTGTTCCAGGGGCTGCGAGTCGGCGCTGTTCACGACCACGCGGCCGGGCCGCGCAGCGAGCGCAACGCGCAGCCGCGCGCCGCCGTTTAGCAACAGCTCGCTGTCAGGCTTAAGCGAGCGGGCGCTGCGCGTGAGCGCGAGCCATCCGTCGGCGGGCTCGCCTATCGGGCGGACCATCAGCAGCTCCACCCGACCGCCCGAAGCCTTGCGCGCATGCACCCTGGCGGGAAGCACGCGGGTGTCGTTTAAGACCAGCACGTCCCCTTCGCGCAGATGGCGCTCAAGCTTGTGAAAATGAGAGTGCTCGACCTTCCGCGTCTCGCGGCTTACCACCAAAAGCCGCGCTCCGTCGCGTTCGGCAAGCGGCTGCTGCGCGATAAGCCCAGGTGGCAGCGGGTAGTCCAAGTCCGCCAACCGCATCAGACTAAAGCCGATTTGAGCGGGACCATCAGCGCTGCGCAACCGCGGCGGCCGCTCGCTTCTCCTCGCAAGTGATCCTCGATGACGATCTGTGCGGCGATGACCTGTGCAACGATGCTCCCCAACGCCGGGGCGCCGCGTTTTTCCGGACGCCGCCTACTCGACGCGCAGAACGATCTTACCGAAATGCTCGCTCTGGCGCATTATGCCGTGGGCACGGGAGACCTGCGCAAGAGGAATCACGGTGTGAATCGGCGGCCTTAGCCGGCCCGTCTCAAGCTCGCGCCCGAAACGGCGCAGGAAAGTCTCGACGATCTCTCCTTTCTCCTCGGGAGAGCGGCTGCGCAGGGTCGAGCCGATCAGCCTCAGGTGGCGGCGCAGTACGGCGGCAAGATCGATTTCAGCGCGCGCGCCCTGCATCAGTCCAATCAAAACCATCCGCCCGCCCGGCGCCAGCGCCTCGATATTCTCCATCAGGTAGGCGGCGCCGATACTGTCCAAGATAACGTCGGCGCCGCGGCCGTTGGTTGCGGCCTTGACTTTCGGCGCGAACGGACCCTCTTTGTAGTTTATCGCGATGCTGGCGCCGAGCTTGATACAGCGCTCGCACTTGCTGCGATCGCCGGCGGTGACGATCGCGCGCGCGCCGGCCAGCGCAAGGAGCTCAATCGCGGCCGTGCCGACGCCGCTGCCACCGCCATGAATCAGCGCCGCTTCGCCCTCTTTGACCTCGGCCAACATAAACAGGTTTAAAAAAGCGGTGAGAAAAACCTCGGGAAACGCCGCCGCTTCCTCTTCGCTCAGCGCGCCGGGCGAGTGGAGCGCCGAGCGATAATCCACCGCCACGCGCTCGGCGTATCCTCCGCCGCTCAACAGCGCCATCGCGCGGTCGCCCGTGCGCCATCCGCTGGTCCTCTCGCCTGCCGCGATCACCTCACCCGCGCACTCAAGGCCGAGAATAGTCGAAGCGCCCGGCGGCGGCGGATACAGACCTTGACGCTGCATCAGGTCGGCCCGGTTGACGCCGGCATAGCGCACCTTGATCAGCAGGTCCGTCGGCCCCGCCTGGGGCTCCGCCACCTCGCCGAGCTTAAGCACCTCTTCGTCGCCCGGATGGTCGAACACTACCGCCTTCATCGTGGGTCTCCTTCCAACTTTGCGCTGACTCGCATTTCAGCGGCTATGCCGGGCCGCGCTCCTTGCCGGGCTGGCGCGCCCGGCCTGTCTCCGCGCCCTACGGATTGCAAAACGTCGAGACCGTGTGGAGTCGTGGCGGCTGCCCCGCTTCCGGACCTTCCCCCAATTAACGGGGCTTTGACCGGGCTGCCCCCTTCGCCACCTTCCCTCGCTCTGCGGTGAAGGAGCAGGGAAAAGCGGCGCTGCAAAGGAAGGAGGTAGCAGGCACAGCGCAGCGGGGGAAAGAAAAACAGGTTCCTTCCCCCTTATTAGAGGGAAGGTGAGGAAGAGGGGTGCTCAAGTTTCCAGCCTGAGATGACAGTGGCTCGAGCTTTTAGCCTGGGATGACAGGCTAAAAGCCTGTCCCACGACGGTAGAAGACCAAGCTGAGCGTGTGGCTGTCACTATATTCCGCAGCCCTCAGTTGTCTGGCGCCCCTGGACACGGGTCATACACCCATCGCGTGTTTCCAGGCTCGGGCAGCGGCTGGCCGTCCTCGCCGACCGCGGTGACTTGGCCGGCGTGGTCCAGGACGAATCTTCGCGCGCATTTGACACACCTGCCCCGCTCGACGCCTTTTCCGTCGCGCACGCTCTCAAGCCGATGCGTATAAAGAACATTCGCCAGTGACACGTTCATCGGGTCATACGTCATGCTATCAGACAGGGGGCTGCGAGCCTGCGAAGAAAAAGCTTCACGACCCAACTTTTCGACTACGCTCTGGCGGCGCACGATTGTCGGCTGCAAATCTACCGAGAAAAGGCGCCTCAAGACGCTGCTCAGTCAGTCCAAAGGCGATCGCTTTCGAGCACGAACCACCGGAATAGGCGCCGGTGGCCGCGAAGGATTCAACGATAATTTCAGCGATAATATAGTCGTCGATAAGTAAAAATCAAAGCGGCGCGCCGGTCGGCAGCGTCCCGGTCCCGCGCGCAAGTCCGAAACGGGCTTGGGGCTTGCCGGCCGCACCCTCACAGCTTGTCTCGTCGGCGAGACGCCCGGCTCTCCGGATAAGGCTCGGCGGCGCTTAGGGTGCGCTGTTTACAGAGCCTCTGCCGGCGCCCTATACTGTGTAAGCGGGCGAAGCAGAACGATGCGTGCGACCGGGATCAGCAAGCCCAATAAAGGCGCGGGAGCGGCGCCTCTCGGGATGAGCATCGGGATGCGCCGAGCGGCCCAGAAACTCAGCCGGTGTACCTATCGCTTGCTTCGTGCGTCGAGCCTGCCCAAGAGATTATTGGTTGCCGTGTGTTTGGTTGCCCTCACCCTTCAGGGCGTCGCCGCTTGCGCCGCCACGCTCGGCGGTCAGCGTGCGATTGACTGCTGCGTTCGGCAGTGTCACGCCGCGCCTCAGCCGTTAGAGTTGCGATGCTGCAACTCGCCGCCCGTGGCGAGCAATCCGATCGGTCTCGTCCCTGCCGGCAGCCTACCTTGTGATTTGCGGGCGGGGGGTAGAACCGGGTTGCTGCCCCAACCTTCCCATGGGGATTTCATTGCGCGAACCAAGCCTTTGGGGGCCGGTCGCGCTTCTCTGAACCTCCTTTGCTCGCTTCAGCTCTGAGCTGAGCGGCATCCCTATAGCCAGTCTCCAGGCGTTTGCAGACGAACCGTCGCGGCGCCTCGTGTTTTCATCTAGGACCGGTGACCGGGTTTGAGGCCTTAAGCCGAACCCGAGCAGAGAGGACTATCGATGGTAACCCGACCTCGCGGCTTTTTCATGACCAGGTCGCGCGCGCGCAGCCGGTTATTTTTGAGCACCGGGGTGTTGCTTGCGTTGGCCGCCGCGATGCTCACGGCCAACTTGTGTTCCTTAGCCGAAGCGGCGCCGGGCGCGCCGGCGGATGCGCCCGAGCGGCTTGAGAGTCTGATCGCCGAAGGGCTGCGCAACAGCCCCTATCTCGCCCAGTTGCGCAGCCAATGGCTTGCACAGCGCGAGGTGGCCCCACAGGTCAGCACGGTGCCGGACCCGGAAATAGCGTTTCAGAACCTCGCGGTTGGCAACCCGATCCCCGGCCACGAGCTTCAGACCAGTAATTTCGCCTACTTCGGCTACGGCGTATCTCAAGAGATCCCGTTTCCCGGCAAACTTGGGCTTAACGCCAAAATCGCCAGAGCTGACGAGACATACCTCGAGCAGGAGCTCAAGGTCGGCGAGAATGCGGTCGGGCAAAAAATCAGCGGCTTATACTACGAGCTCTCCTACCAAAACAGCGAACATGGAATCCTGCTGAGCAAACGCGAGGAGCTCAAGCGGATCGCGCAAATCACCGAAGCCCGCTACCGGGTCGGCGAAGCGGCCCAACAGGACGTGCTCAAGGCCCAGTTGCAAATGAGCGCCATCCTAAAGGAGCTGGTCGACAACGAGAAGGTCGCCGAGCAAAATCAAGCGGAACTCAAGGCAATCCTGGGGCGCCAGGTGGACTCTCCGGCGCTACGAGTCGGCATCGTTCAACCCACCGAGCTAAAGCTCCGAGGCGCCGACTTGCAGATGAAGGCCGCGCGCGACTCGCCCCAACTCAAGGCTCAGCGCGCGCTCGAAGAGCGGGCTTCGCGCAAAGTGGCGCGGACGCGGAAGGACTTTCTCCCCGATTTCGTGCTCCAGTATATGTACCAGAATACCGGAGCGCGCTTTCCCGACTACTATATGGCGACGATAGGCGCCAAAGTGCCGCTCTACTTTTGGCGCAAGCAGGAACCCGCGCTCAAGCAAGCGTCGCTGGAGCTGGAAGCGGCGCGTGCTCAGCTTCGCGCCACCGAATTGAGCGTCTACTCAAGCCTTGGCGTTCAAGAGGCTGCCCGCGAGGCCACCGCGCGTCTGATGACGGTCTATCAGGAAGGGCTTTTGCCCCAGGCCGAGGCGACTTACGAATCAGCTATGGCCTCGTATCGTGTCGGCAAGCTCGACTTCGAGACTTTGCTCTCGGCCTTCAACGACGTGCTCGAGCTTCAGCGCGGATACTACCGGGCGTTGACCGACCACGAAATTGCGACCTCTAAGATCAAGCAGATCATGGGCGAATTTCGCTAGCGCCGGAACGGACCCACCAGTGGCGAGCACCAAGTTAGCGGGGGAGATAGCTTAACGGCGGCGCACCCGAGGCGAACTCCGCGCTAAGGGCCTGGTAGCTGCCCAGGTCGTCCACGGTGCGGAAATAGCCGTCGAACGCGTAGCCATATATCGCGGCGCCGCGAGCGACCATCGGCGCGAGCAGATGACTTACTATGCCAAAGGCGGGCCGCCTCGGCGCGAAGTCCACGATGGACGGCTCGCACAGGGTTAGGCCGCAAAAAATGTGCGGCAGCAGTTTGGACGAAGCTCGCGCGGGTGCTGCGGCCGGGTAGTCATCGTAAGCCGCAACGCCCTCGCTATATTCGTGCTGCCCGCCGCCGGCAGCGTCGCGGGCGCTGGCCGGGCCCTTCACCAAACGCACCCGCCGCACCCTGCCTTCGGCATCGGTTTCGACAAGGCTATACCCGGCTTCACGCGCGCGGGGGCGCACAGCCAGAGTGGCAAGCGAGCGGTGGCGGCGGTGAAACTCGACCATCGCACCAAGGTCGAAATCCAGGATGGTGTCGGAATTGGCCACCCAGAAGGTCTGATTGCCGAAAAACTTGCGCAGCGTCACCAGTGGTCCCCCGGTGTTGAGCAACATCGGCTCCGGCGCGTAGGTTATTTCCAGCCCCAGAGCGGAGCCGTTGCCCAGCGCCTGCTTGATTAACGGCCCGAGATGATGAAGGTTAATCGCGATCCTTCGCACCCCGGCTCGCTTGAGCATCATCAGGGGATAATAGATCAATGGCCTCCCGCCCAGCGCCAGCAGCGGTTTTGGTTTGGCCTCGGTCAAAGGGCGCAGGCGCTCGCCGAGACCCGCGGCGAGCACCAACGCCGCAGCGACCTGTCCGCTCGGGCTCAGCGGCATAACGCCTCGCGAAGCGCCGGAAAGTCGTCGCTCGCGGCTAGTATGCGCCGCGCTTGCTCGACGCAGAAGGGCAGGTAGGCTCGATAACGGTGCTGCCCCAGGCGGCTTAGCTGGGCGAAGCGTCCGATCGCCTTGAGGGCGTGCTGCAGCACCGCCAGCCGGTATTCCTCCAGGAAGCTCACCGGGTCCAGTAAAGATGCAATTTGCGGCTCGACGCGGTGTCGCGCTTGATCAATATAGTAGGCGAGCAGCTCGGCCTCGAGCAGCGGCCCGATTACCGAAGCGGTATCGCGCGTGGTCAGCATCACGGCCAAATCCTGCACCGCCGGCGCCAGCAGAGCGTCCTGGAAGTCGAGCACGCGCAAGCGGCTGCCGTGCTGCACAAATAGATTGTAGCCGTGGTAGTCGCGATGGGAGAACACGCGCGATAGGCGGCCCAGCCGAACGGCCAGCCCGGCTACTTCGGGCGCTACCGTTACCTGTTCGGCGCCGGCGTTGATCGCGGCCAGACCCTCTTCGAGAAACTGCTCCATCTCCCAGGCGAACAGGCGCTCGTCGTAGGCGATCGAGAAGGCCGGGCAGCGCAAGTCGCGCCGCGCGGTGCCGTCAACGTGAAACCGCATCAACTCGTCTATCGCCGCCCGGAATAACTCGGGCGCGCGCGCCGGGCTGGCCTTGACGGCATCGATCAAGCTGACCTCGCCGACATCCTCGACCAAAATCAGGCGGCTCTCGCCGATCGTCTCCGACACCCCGTTGCTTGGCGGCTCGCTGCCGGAGTCGGCAGGCCGCGCGCCCCTCGCGTAGTACACCTCCGGCACGCTGACGCCGAGCGCTTTGAGAAACCGCCCCACGTTGAGATACAACGGCTCCGGCAGTGGCTCCGGCAAAAGCTTCAACGCCCGAGCGTAAGCCGGCAAGTCATGCGGCCCCAGGTGGGCGGCGATCACCGAGGCCGGAGCCCCACTCTCGCCGGGTTCGAGGTACACGCGCCAATAGCGGCGCGCGGAGGCGTCACCCCTGAGCTCTCGCAGCGTTTTCGGGGAGGCGCCGGGCCAGCACGCAGGCACCACAGTCTGAAGCCAAGAACGCAGGGTATGTGGGGCGGCTACTGACACAACCGGCGATTGTAGCGAGAGGTTAAATGTGTTGCACGTGATGGCCGCTGCTCTTTTACGCAGGCTTTTAAACGCTGGATTTTTGCGCTTGACAAGTTCACTCCAAGCGCCGCGCTTGTGGCGCGTTCCGACGGTCTCGGCGACTGCGCGTGCCACCCTAACCCGGCCGGGCTTCGCGGTCGGGCCGTTGGAAACGACCGCGCGGCCGTCTCTTCACGAGGTCGAGATTCGTCGCCGCGGTTAACGCGGCCATATCGCGGTAGTTGAAAATTCGGCTAAGATACAACGACAGACGGGTTTGGTCTCTTGGAGATGTATTATGGCAACGTGGTTTCCGATCGCGGTCATAATCGGCTTTGCCGCCTTCGTTGTGGGCGCGATGGTATCTGCCAACCGGATTCTCGGTCCGCGACGACCTAGCCCGGTCAAGGGCCAAGCTTTCGAATGCGGGAATCCGCCCAGCGGGAGCGCTTGGGCGCGCTTTTCCGTACGGTTTTATCTTATCGCAATTTTATTTCTCGTATTTGATGTTGAAGTGGTTTTGCTTTACCCTTGGGCGGTCGCGATTCGTCGTTTCGGCACCGTCGGCTTGGTCGATGCAGGGATTTTTGTCGCCGTTCTAATGGTAGCCCTCATTTACGCTGTCCGGCGCGGCGCTCTGGATCCGGACTAGCGCGTCGGCGAACGCAGCGCGCAAGGTGCGGAGCGGGAAGAAGGGTTTGGATGCTGATCGAGCGCTTAAAGGAGTGCTGTGGCGGCGACCTTATCTCCGCTGAACTTAAGAACGGAGAGAACGTGGCCGTAGTTGGGCGCGACCGTGCGCCGGCACTGATGCGGCTTTGGCGTGACGACGAGAAGCTGCGGCTGGACTTTCTAATTGATTTAACCGCGGTTGATTGGCTCAGCCGCAAGCCGCGCTTTGAAGTGGTCTATCACCTGCGGTCCTTTTCGCTGCAGCATCGGCTTAGGGTTAAAATTCCGGTCGAGGACGAGCAACCCTGGGTTTACAGCGCGACCCCGTTATGGAAGGCGGCCGATTGGCTTGAGCGCGAGTGCTATGACATGTTCGGCATCCGCTTTGAGGGTCACCCCGACCTTCGTCGAATACTGCTGTATGATTCGTTCGTCGGCCACCCGCTGCGCAAAGACTATCCGGTGAGCAAGCGCCAGCCGATCGTCGAAGAGGTGGACCCGGTGATCAATCCGCGGCCGCAGTCGCGCTAGCCGCCAACCTGCGGCGGGTTTTTTCGCGCCGCCTGCGGGCTCGCTGGCAGCGAGATCGCCTTGGACCGCTCAGCCGTTAGCATTTCTCGAATCGCCGCGCGAAGGGAGCTTTCGCCGGTTGTAATAATGCCAGGCGGCTTTGTATCGTGGTATTAAGGGCTTGCTCGGCGGCATCGTGGTAGTAGGTGCCCACTCGGCGCCGTTGTTCGCTGGGTTGCCTCGGGAGCGCCGGCCGTGAAGCGGCTGCGAATTGTCTTATCGCAGCGAGCTTCGGAGTTGGCTAGCGCGAAGCGATTATAGCGGGGTCCTAACGGCCCTTTATTGTGTGCGCGAGGAGGCGATGGCGTTACCTCAGCGGTGGACGCAGCGGACCGAGCTTGAAGACTCGGCCGAAGAAATAATGGAAATTCAGATGGGGCCGTCGCATCCGGCGACCCACGGAACGATCAAGTTCAACCTCAAGCTTGACGGCGAGCGCATCATAGACTGCGATGTCGAGATCGGATACCTGCATCGCGCATTCGAAAAGATGTGCGAGCAGGGCACCTGGACGCAGGTCTTTCCCTACACCGACCGGCTCAATTACGCCTCGCCTATAATCAACAACGTCGCCTTTGCGCTGGCCGCGGAAAAGCTGCTCGGGATTCAAGCGCCGGAGCGCTGCCAGTACGCGCGCGCGATAATGAGCGAGATTTCGCGCATCACCGATCATCTGACCTGTCTGGGCATGTCGGGGGTCGAGGTTGGCGCGCAGACCGTCGGCTTCTATACTATCGAGGCGCGCGAGCTCTTGTACGATCTGGTCGAAGCCGTCACCGGGGCCAGACTGACCGTGACCTGGTGCCGGTTGGGAGGCGTGGCGCATGACCTGCCGGCCGACTTTAATCAGCGGCTTAAAGCGGCCTTCAAGCGTCTCGACTCGGTCCTGGCCGATTGCGACAGGCTGCTTTCGCGCAATCGCGTATTCCTCGACCGGATGGTTGGAATCGGCAAGCTGCCGATCGACCAAGCGCTTTCGTTGAGCCTCACCGGCCCGCTGCTGCGCGCCTGCGGCATCCCATACGACGTGCGCCGGGCCGCCCCATACTTGGTATACGATCGGTTCGACTTCGAGATTCCGGTAGGCACGCAGGGCGACAACTACGACCGCTTCATGGTGCGATTTAACGAGATTCGCCAGTCGATGAAGATCGTCGAACAGGCTCTCGCACAACTGCCCCCGGGGCCTATCATCGTGGACGATCCGCGCGTAGCGCTGCCGCCCAAGGAACGCGTCTACAACTCAATCGAGGGCTTGATGAACCATTTCAAGCTGATCATGGAAGGCGTCAAGGTGCCGGCGGGCGAAGCTTATCATGCGGTCGAGAGCCCGAACGGGGAGCTAGGCTTTTACCTGGTCAGCGACGGCAGCGGCCGGCCCTACAGAGTCCGCGTGCGCCCGCCCTGCTTTTTCGGCATGGCCGGGCTGAACCAGATGCTAATCGGGCATATGGTTGCCGATATCGTCGCGACCTTCGGCATGATCAATATGATCGGCGGTGAGTGCGACCGTTGAGGGCGGCTTAAGTGGCGGACCCATGGGCGAAGGCCGGTGGGGACGCGCAGTCAGGGATCGTTGGCGTTCGGCTCTATGATCGCGCGTTAGACAGGAGCGTAAGCTTGATTCGGATGGAGCACCGGCGAGCGACGCGCGTAAGCACGCGGGTCCCGGTCTTCCTTTCTGACTCCACGAGCGCCTACGGATGGCAGACCTGATCGGTTTTCGTAGGCCCACTAGTTTTTGAACGCCTACCGGCGCTGGCGTCCGATCGATGGCGGCCGACAACAGCTCTCAGGTCCTCACCGACTCTTTGGCCAATTCTTCGCCGCGACGAATCCTGATTGTGCTGTTAGGATCGATCGGAGACATCGTGCGCGCTTTGCCGCTGCTCGGCAGGCTCAGACGCACCTATCCAGGCGCGCATATCGCTTGGGCGGTGGAGCCCAAGTCGAAATCGATCCTGGAAGGCCATCGATGGCTCGACGAGCTTATCGTCTATGAGCGAGACGACGCGCCTTGGTCGGTTTTGCGCTTTCTCAGGCAGGTGCGCAGGGCGCGCTTCGATCTAGTGGTCGACCTCCAGCGTCATTTCAAAAGCGGCATGATAACCTGGGTTTCGGGTGCCCGCGAGAGAGTGGGCTTTGCGCGTGAGAACGCCAAGGAACTCAACCGCTTGTTCTCGAACCGGCATATCGCGCCTCAGCCTTCGATGCGGCTTAAGCTGCTCCAATACCAAGCGTTCGCCGATACCTTGAAGCTCGCACCGGGGCCAATTGAGTTCGGCCTCGGGCCGGCACCCGAGGAACTGACTTTCGCGCGCGAGCTTCTGGCGAGCGCTCCGGCGCCGCGGCTGGGGATAATTCTGGGTTCTTCATGGCCGAGCCGGCTTTACTTTCCGGACGCCGTCGCAGCGGTGGCCCGACAGGCGGCCCGCACGGCCGCAGGGGTGCCGGGCTTGCACCCGGTTCTGCTGGGCGGACCGGCCGAAGCCCGCTTCGCCGCCGAGGTTGGCGCGTGCGCGCCCGACTTACCGCTGCTCAATTTAGTCGGCAAAACCAGCTTGCGCGGGCTCGGCGCCATCTTCGCGCAATGCGCGGTAGCTTTCGGTCCCGACAGCGGTCCGATGCATATCGCGGCTGCTGTGGGATGCCCGGTGGTTTCGCTGTGGGGCTCCACGGCTCCCGAACGCTCGGCGCCTTGGGGATTCGCGCAATTCGCGCTTAAGGCCGAGATTCCGTGCCATCCGTGTTACCTGCGCCGCTGCCCGATCGGCCGCGAGTGTATGCGGCGAATCGAGCCGCAGGCCGTTGTTGGCGCGGTGCGCCAGGCGTTGAAGGAGAAGCTAGCGAGCACCTGCGCCCCGATGGTTTAGGACGAGTTCAATTTCTGGGAATTCACATGTGGTCGAACGCGCCGGCTGGCGCTTCAGCTTGCTCGCCGACGCCTTGACTCTGAGCACCAAGACCCGCGAGGAACTGGTCGAAGTGGCCCTGCGCGCCGCGCAGGGCATGGCGACGCAGCTCACCCGACGCTCGCGCCATGCCACCACCTATTTCGAGCGCATTAGCGCCGCGCCCGCCCTGGAACCGTTTAGCGCCTGCGGTGATGACGGCCGCATGAGCGCGCAGGCCGGCGGCGCGCAACTCGATCTGTTCGTCAAGCTGTTCAATCCTCGCACCGGGTTGGCCCGGCTATTCAGGGCAAAGCGCCAGATGCGCGCGTTCAGGGTGGTTCAAATCACCGACCAGTTGCGCGCGCGCGCCTTTTCGACGCCGAGCTTGCTGCTGCTGGCGGAGGAACCGGGCTCGAGGCGCTCGCTTTTAATTGCGACGCGCGCCGAAGGCGAGCTTTTACCGACCGCCATGTCGAAGGCCGCGGTCGACAGCCCGGCCTGCAAATGGGCGCTGCTGGGCGCCCTGGGCGGCGAGGTCGCTCGGCTACATTGCGCAGGTTTCGTCCACGGCGACTTAACGCCCTATAATGTGCTCGTGGTTGGTGACGCTCCGGGCCGCTTTGTGCTCTTGGACCACGACCGGACGTTTCTGCCGCGGTTCTGGCGCCGGCGTCGCCAGCTACGAAATTTAGTTCAGCTTGGATGCCCGCAGTTTGGTTTTTTAAGCAGGACCGATCGGCTGCGTTTTTTTCGCGCTTACGCCAAAGCGCGAGGCGTGCGCGCGGATCGCTTGATGCTGCGGCGAGTAAACGCGATGCTGACCGCGCGGCGAAGACGCGATTTGCGCCGCCTCGCGCTGTCCGCCCGCACTTGAGCAAGCGCGGCTTCGGCCCGTGGCCGCGGGGCTCGTGGACTTCTGCGAATGATCGTTGCAGGCGCGAGTCCTTGCCTTGCTCCGCGCCTAGCCGCAAGATGGCGAAACGTTTCAGAGTCAGTTGGGCAAACTTGAACGGCGGGCCGCGGCCCTGAAACGGCCACGGCCGGAATCGCGCCAGGAGCCGCGCGTGGTGATTAGCTGACCCATGCAGTGCGGATTCGCAGCCTACGGCGGGGCCTCAGCCCGCGCTCGGCTGGAGATGTGGACGGCGAACGTCCTATTCCGGTCAACTTTTTGGCCACGCCTTAAGCGAACGGTGCCGGCACAATTGCGGCCCGATCCCGACGCTGCCGGCAGCGCTAGCGCAGGCCTTTGCAAGGCGCCGTTGCGCATCGTTAGCGTCGATCCCGAACTTAAGTTTGCCGGCGGCGAAGCCCAGGTTTTGGGCCTGGCGCGGGAGCTGCGCGCGGCGGGCCATCAGGTTACGCTAGCCTGCGACCCGCGAGGCGTTTTATGGCAGCGCGCGAGCGCCGTGGGAATCGCGTGCCATTCGCTCGCCATCCGCAACGCCGTGGATTTTCGCGCCGGACTAAAGCTTCGCACCTACCTCAAACGCCGAACCTGCGACGTGGTACACTTCCATACCGCTCGCGCCCACGCCTTGGCACCGTTTGCGCGGGGCATCGGATGCGCCGCGGTGGTGACCAGACGAATGGACTACGCGCCCAATCGTTGGTTTGCCCCGTGGCTCTACAATCGCGCGGTTGACCGCGTGATCGCGATCTCGGGCGCGGTGTCTCGGGCGCTGGTAGCAAGCGGCGTGAAGCCCGAACGCATCACGATCATTCCTAGCGCGGTCGATTGCGACCGTTTCGTCCCGCCGCGAAGCAAGGAGCGCGAGCGGGCCCGCCGGGCTTTAGCGATAGCCGCGGACGAGACCGCCGTCGGCGCGATCGGGGCCCTGGAGACCCGCAAGGGGCATCGCTATTTGCTCGAAGCGATCGCCCAGGCGCGGGCGGCGGGCACGCGCCTGCGATGCTTTATCGCCGGCGAAGGCTCGCAGCGCGCGGCGCTGACCGGCGCCATCAGCAGCCAGGGCCTGAGTCGCTTTGCGAAACTGCTCGGAGCCGTGGACGATCCGCGGCCGCTGCTGACCGCGCTCGACATATTTGTCATGCCCTCGCTCAAAGAAGGAATGGGCGTGGCATTGCTGGAAGCGATGGCGTGTGGCCTGGCTGCCGTCGGCAGTGATACGGGCGGAATCGTCGATTTGATCGAGCATGAAAAGACCGGGCTTGTCGTCCCCGGCGCCGACGCGCAGCCGCTGGCGCGGGCGCTGATGCGCTTGAGCGCGGACGCTGAGCTGCGGCGCAGGCTCGGCGCTGCCGCGCGCGAGCGCGCCGTCAATGAGTTCACGTTCGCGAGGACGGCCGCGCGCACGCTGGAACTCTATCGTTCTTGCCGGGAGTATGCGCGATGAAAAGCATGACGGGCTTTGGGCGCGCCGAAATCGAGGAGCATGGCTGGCGCGTTAGCGTCGAGGCCCGCGCCTTGAATCAGCGCTTTCTCGAAATCAAGCTAGCTCTGCCTCGCGGATGGAACGAGTACGAGCGGCAGTTGCGCAAGCTGGTGCAGCGCGTAGTCAACCGCGGACGGGTCGAAGTAATGGTCCGCGCCCAAGCTGTGCACGTGCCGCCGCCGCGTGTGATGGTCAACCTCGAACTGGCGCGCCGGTACGTAGCCGAGGTGCGCCGCCTCAGCCGCGCGCTTAACCTCGACGGCGCGGTCGGCATCGAGGCAATTTTGCAGCGGCCGGAAATAGTGCAGATGTCAGAACAGGGCGCCGACGTGAGCGCGCCGATACACCCGGCCTATAAGGCGGTCACTTTGGCGGTCCGGGCGCTCGACGCCGAGCGCGGGCGCGAAGGCAAGGCTCTTGAGCGTGACTTCGTCGGTAGGATACGCCGGGTCGAAGCCGTGACAGCGCGCATCGAGCGCCGCGCGCGGGTGGTCCGCGGCTTGACTATCGCCGCGTTTCAAGCGCGAGTCCGTGAGCTCTTGCGCGATGCGGCGCTAGAGGAAAAGCGGCTTTACGAAGAAGCAGCGAGCGTGGCGCAGCGCGCCGACGTGAGCGAAGAGGTGGTAAGGCTTAGGGCCCATCTCAAGGCGCTGGCAGACCTGGTCGGGCGAAGCGCTCCGGCGGGCAAGGAAATCGAGTTTTTGCTCCAGGAAATAAACCGCGAAGCCAATACCATCGGCGCTAAGTCCCAGGACATTCAGTTGTCCAGGCACGTAATCCGGATCAAGAGCGAGCTTGAGAAGATGCGCGAGCAGGCGCAGAACGTGGAATAGCTCGAATCGATCCGGCTTGCTTCGCACCCGCGGCGTTGCGGCGCGGGCTTCCCGCCGGCAAAAAGCTCGAACGTTTGCGCGGCGGCTTGCGGAACAGCTTGCGGGGCAAGAGTTCGCCTGCTTAGGTGGTGGCTCACGCACCGAGACTTCGCAAGCTGAATCATGATCGGGAAGCTCCCAGCACGAGCGCCGCTGCCCAAAACGCCTATCCACGCCGTCCGGCACGCCTGGACGCAGGCCCAGAGCGCCGCCCATTTCGGCTCGCCTTTGTGCGCTTGCGAATGAAAGCTCAACTTTCCTCGCGCTTCCGGTGCGCCGTTCAGGGCCGGCCGCGCCTGGTACGGCAGCCGACGAAACTAACGCTGATTTTGCTGCTGGCAGCCGGATGTGCAACCCAAAAGCCGCCGCCGAGCGCGCTGCCCTCGTGCGGTCCTCTCTACCGCGGACAACGCATCAGCGAGGCTTGCGCCCAAGAGGCAAAACGGGCGCTTGACGACTCCAATACCAGTCAGCTCGATCACTGGCGCGCTCTAGCGGTAATACAATGCCCGGTGAAAGGCGTTATCTCAACGGACAACGACCGGGTGTCCTTCGAGTGTATCTACGATCTGCAAAAAGTGGGTGAACTTAGCCCGCCGCCCTGGTGGCTGCGGCCTCTCAAGCCGCTGATCGCGGGAATAAACTGGAGTTTGAAAAGCCTTTTCCAGCTTATTTCTCCGTTGATCGCCGGATGAGAACCGCCGAGTGTCTTACCTTTGCACCGCACTTGACGGACCTATAGCGCGCCAGCGTGATAAGTTAGCTCTGCAACCCTGAGCGATTACCGGTTGGTCTATATATGCACAGCGCTGTCTTTTTGATGCCCTAAGATGGGATAAAAAGGCCCGGGCGGCGGGTCGGAGCTGAGCCGACCAGGCGCGCCCGGTTAATGAGCGCATCGGAGAGACCGAGCCGTGCCTACGCGCGCTCCATTAGGTTTATAGGCAGTAGTTTTGTTTATGGGGATGCGTCGCGGTATAATATTTGTGTTGTCTGCGCCTTCCGGCGCGGGAAAAACCACGTTGACGCGCGAGGCGATCGAGCGAATCGCCGACCTGGAGCCCTCGGTTTCGATAACCACGCGCGCCCCGCGCAAAGGCGAGACCGGCGGAGTCGATTATCATTTCGTGAGCGACGACGAGTTCAGGCGCTTAGTCGCCAACCATGAGCTGGCCGAAACCGCCGCGGTGTTCGACGCCTGGTATGGGACACCGCGACAGCCTTTGGAGCGCGCACTGGTCGAGGGGCGCGACGTACTGCTTGACATCGACGTGAACGGGGCGCGCGAGATTGCCCGACTTTACGGCCATGACGTGGTGCGGGTCTTCGTCATGCCGCCCAGTTTCGCCGAGCTGGAAGCGCGACTGCGCAAGCGCGGGACCGAGGACGAGGCAGCGGTAAAGCGCCGGCTTGAGCAGGCGCGCGCGGAGTATTCGGCGTACCCGGAATATGACTACCTGATTATCAACTCCGATCGAGCGGCGGCGGTGGAAAAGCTCAAAGCGGTGGTCGAAGCCGAACGGCTTAAGGTAGACCGGCTGAGCAAGGGGTTCGCGCCGTGGAACTAGCCGAACTTCATTGTCCGAGCGAGCTCGAGCAGCTCCTGGCCAACGTGCGCGAGTACAACCCGCAGGCCGACACGCAGTTGATTACGCGCGCCTACGAGTACGCTGCGCGCCGCCATCGCGGCCAGATGCGCGTGTCCGGCGAGCCGTTCGTGACCCATCCGCTGAACGTGGCCCTGATCATCGCGCGTTTGCGGCTTGACGTTCCGTCAATCGTCACCTGCTTGCTGCACGATGTCGTCGAGGACACCGCGACCTCGCTGGAGGAGATCGAGCGGCTGTTCGGCAGCGAGGTCGCCCAGTTGGTCGACGGCGTGACCAAGGTGTCCAAGATAACTTTTCAGAGCAAGGCGGAGAAACAAGCCGAAAACTTCCGCAAGATGATTATCGCGATGGCGCGCGATATTCGGGTCGTGCTGGTCAAGCTCGCCGACCGCCTGCACAATATGCGCACGTTGGGCGCTCTTGCCGCGGAGCGCCGGGTGGACATCGCGCGCGAGACCCACGAAATTTACGCTCCGCTGGCTCATCGTTTGGGTATCTACTGGCTCAAGGCCGAGCTTGAGGAGGCCGCCTTTTGCTACCTGAACCCGGAAGGCTTCGTCGCCATCGAGAACTTGGTGGCGAGGACCAAGACCGCCCGCGAAGAATACGTCCAGGCCGTCATCGGCGTCATCAAGCAGCGCCTGGACGAGGCGGGCATCAAGGCTGACGTCACCGGGCGGCTCAAGGACTTCTACTCGATCCATCACAAAATGGAGGAAGAAGAGCTGCCCTTCGACCAGATTCACGATCTGGTGGCGTTTCGGATCATCGTGGATTCTTTGCGCGAATGCTACGCGGCGCTGGGCGTGGTTCACGCCAGTTGGAAGCCGGTGCCGGGCCGCTTCAAAGATTACGTAGCGCTGCCCAAGCCTAACAACTATCAGTCGCTTCACACCACGGTCATCGGCCCGCGCGGCCAGAAGATGGAAGTGCAAATCCGCTCGCGCGACATGCATCGCGTGGCCGAGGAAGGAATCGCCGCGCACTGGAGCTATAAGGAAGGAAAAATCGAAGGGCTGCGCGAAAGCCAGCGCTTTGCTTGGCTCAGGCGAATCGTCGAATGGCAACAGCAGCTCAACGACCCGCACGAATTTCTCTCCAACCTGAAGGAGGACCTGTTCGCCGAAGAGGTCTTCGTTTTCAGCCCCAAGGGGGACGTCTTCGATTTTCCCCAGGGCGCGACGGCGATCGATTTCGCCTATCGCATCCATTCCGAGGTCGGTAACCATCTGGCGGGCGTGCGCATCAACGGAAGGATCGCGCCCCTGCGCTACCGTCTGTGCTCGGGCGACACGGTCGAGGTCCTGACCTCCGAGCGCCAAAGGCCGAGCAAGGATTGGCTCGCGCACGCCGTCACCGCCCGCGCCAAGAGCAGGATTAGGAGCTGGCTACGGGCTCAACAGGCCGAACGCTCGCGAGAGCTGGGCACCGCGCTGATCGAGCAGGAGCTGGGGCCCCTAGGCTACGGCGTCGCGCAACTCGAGCGCGCCGGGCGACTGGACGCCACCGCCAAAGAGCTCTCGTACAAAAACGCCCAAGCGTTGCTCGCCGCGGTCGGCTACGGGCTGATCACCGCCGGCCAGGTGCTGAACAAGCTTTTGACCGCCGAGGAGCTAAAGCGTTGGCGGCCCGACAAGGCCCAGGCCGGCGCCGCGATACAGCAGGACGGACAGCCGCTTAAGGGATCGCGCCGGCCGGGCGCGGAAAAACCGACCGCGAGCGGCGTGTTGGTCTCGGGTTTGTCCGACGTCCTAGTGAGGTTCGCGGGATGCTGTAATGCGCTGCCTGGGGAGCCCATCTGCGGCTTTATCACTCGCGGCCGCGGCGTCACCGTGCACCTTATCGATTGTCCGGTCGTGCCGCGCAACGACCCGCAGCGGCGCGTCTCCGTGGTCTGGCAAGCCGGCGCCGACAGCCCGCGCGCGATACGGCTCGAGGTGATGTCGGTCGACCATCCCGGGCTTCTGGCCGCGATGTCCAAGGCGATCGCGTCGGCGGGCGTCAACATCAGCAGCGCCCAGGTCAGAACTTCAGAGGGCGTGAGCCGGGCGCACTGCCGCTTCGAGGTCTCGGTCGGCAATGCGCGCCAGTTGAACGCTGTGATGCGTTCGCTGGCGGAGATTGACGGCGTACTCAAGGTCGTGCGCCTTGACCAGCATAACGGAGCGCGCCCGGCGTGATGGCCCGCTTGATCGCTTTGACCGAGCCGTTCGATACGTCCGGGTAATCCTCAAACCCGATGCTTGCCGGCATCCGGCGCAGACCAAGATGGCATCGAGACTCTTGCGGCTGACAGCAAAAGAATCAAACAGCGGACCTGTGCGTGACCTTTACATCGGTAGCTGAGATGAAACGAAGACGCATCGAAAGTGATTGGGCGCCGGCCGCAATCGGACCGTATTCGCAGGCTATCATGCATGGGGACGTGGTCTTCTGCTCTGGGCAGATCGGTCTGGAACGCGCCGGCGCAAAGATGGTGGCGGGCGGCGTCGAGGCGCAAACGCGGCGCGCGCTCGAGAATTTGCGCGCTGTGCTTGGGCAAGCCGGGATGAGTCTCGACAGCGTGGTGAAGACGACGATCTTTTTAACCGACCTTGGTGATTTCGACGTTGTTAATAGCGTCTATAGCGAATATTTCAATCCGCCGTACCCGGCCCGCTCAACGGTGCAGGCCGCCGCGCTGCCGCGCGGTGCGCGCGTCGAAATCGAGGCGATCGCAATGAGAGACGACGGCCCGGCCTAAGGCGCGCAGTTTTAGCCCCGAGCCGGCTCAGCGAACGTCAGGCTCATCGCAGCCCGAGACGCGATAGCGCTTCGGGGTCGAAGAAGCGTCCGCGCGGGTCCAGCTTGCGCGCCGAGCGCAAAAGCCGCGCCTGATTGCGCGAGCGTTGCTTCGGCCCGAGCGGCCGGTCAAAAAGGCGCGCCTTGTCGAGGTCGAGAATTATCACCGACGGGCCGCCTGCTCCGTAGGCGACGAACAGATTGTGCAGGTTCAGGTCTGCGTGGCATAGGCCGGCACGATACATCGCCGCGATCGCCGCTCGCGTCCGCTCGAAAACCTCTTCGCGTTTAAACGGCGGGGCTTGAGCACGCGCGAACTCCCACAACGTCATACCCTGCTCCTTGCGCGTGAGGTAACAGCTTCGATACACGAACGGCGCAACCCATTCGACCACGGCGCCCATCGGCTGCGCCACGGGAATTGCGCGGGCGCGGGCTTCGGCCGTCAACGCCAATTCGAAGACCGCGCGCGGCACGAAGCCGAAATAGAGATGCGACAGCGCCCGCGCCGCCAGGCCGCCGCGCCGCCCGCGGCGCGCGACCAGTTCCGGCAATCCTTCGAGCCGCAGCGAGGCAACGCTGGCCCGGTTCCCCGACCACTGGTCAGGACGATGCCCAAGCCGGGTCAACTCACGCGTCAGAGCCAACCCGTTCGGCGCCAGCGCCGGCGCCAGATAGAGCTCATGCACGCCCGCCCGCGAGTGGATGAAATCGGCCTGCAACCGGTCTTTTAACTTGCTGCTGAGCCGCGGCATTCCGTGCCGTGTTGACCCTCCCTGGACGCGATCGCACAGCCGGTTACTCCCAGCGCGGCGAGGGCGGCCAGCGAGGACAGCAGATGAGCGCCGTAGAAAAGCGCGAACCGATTCAACGCGTTGCCGCTGGCCAGATTAAGCGCAATCGAGCTTACGAAAAGCAGCCGCGCGGACCGCGGCGCGCGCTGCTCAGCCGGGCGGTCCACCCACAGCGCCGATAGCAGCGCCATGTACGGCACGATTAGCGCGACGTAGTAATGCTTCCAAGCGATAGCGCTCAGCGACGGTGCTAATGAAAATAGCGCGCCCAAGGCAAGTCTGCGCCGTAGGTTATCGACCGCGGAAAATTCGCTCTTGGCGAGCCATGCCCAAAGCCCTAAAAAAGCGATTAAAGCGTAACCGGCGCCGACCACGCTGGCCACGCGCGCGGCTCGCGCGGAATCTTCGCCAGGCCGCGACAAGGCTCGAAATACCACCGCGCCGGCTGCTTGGTTGGTTATAGTGCGCCGGTAGCGCGAGGTCATCGAGTGAACCGCACGGACGTACCCCACGGTCTCGGCCGCGGCGCGCCTCGGGCCTAAGAACACGGCGGGCAGGACGAGCAAAACCGCGACAAAAAGACCGGTGAAGAGGATGGCGCGCCAGCGTCGCGTCGCCAGCAGGTAGAGCGCGCCCGAGAGCGCAAGCGGCTTGCTCAGCAGCGCCGGAGCGAGCAGCGCCCCGGCCGCCGCGAACCGATTCTCTCGCGCCTTGACGATTGCCCAGACCGCCAGCGCCAGCACGAGAAGGTCGAGTTGGCCGTGCTCGACATTGTTGTCAATGAAGCGGGCACAGAACAGCGTCGGCAGAACCACCAACGCGGCCGGCAGCCGGCGCTGGGCCCCGAACAGCATCCGTCCGGCGCCCCGGATCAGCGCCAGCAGCGCGAGCGCGTTGGGGACAAACCAGAGGACTTGAGCGGCCGGGCGAGGGAGCAGGGACAGCGGCGCGAACAGCAGCGCGAAAACCGGCGCGTAGAGAAACCGGTCGCCTTCATTCGCCGGGTAAAGGCTCGCTCCAAGCCATACGCGCTGACCTGCGCGATAATAGATCGCAAAGTCGCCCTGATAGCGCAGCGCCGAGGCGATCGCGAGCCCGCCCAGGTATAGCGCAATCGCGCCCCATGCGAGGCGCGCAAGCGCAGCCTCATCGCGCCGAATCCGGCTGAGGTTCATCGCGCGCGCTGCTCGCTTAAAAGCGCCGCCGCGGCTTCGGCCACCGTTTCGGGCGCAAGCCTGACCGCGCATTCGAAGTGGCCGAGCGGGCATCGCCGGCCGCCGTGGGCGGAGCACGGGCGGCATGCGAGCCCCTCGACCTGGGCGATGCGGAACGGTTGGCTTAGCGGGCCGAAGCCGAAGGCGGGATGGGTGGCCAGAAAGACGGCGACTGTGGGCACGCGATAGGCGCCGGCGATATGCACCGGAGCGCTGTCGTTGGCGATCAGTAGGTCGAGCCGCTCGATCACGGCGCAAAGGGCCGGCAGGTCCGTCCGGCCGGCAAGATTGACTTGCGGCCCGCCCCACAGCGACGCAATTTTTGCCGCGCCGGCACGATCGCCGCCGGTCCCCAGAAACACCGCGGTAAATTCGGCGCGGCGGCCCAACTCGCGCAGGGTTTGGGCAAATTTTTCAGCGGGCCACCTTTTCGTTGGCCACGCCGAACCCGCCGCCACTCCGACCAAAGGCCGCGCGCCGGGCGAAAGATGCTCCGCCGCGGCGCGCGTCGCTTCAACCGGCATCGCAAGGCGCATCTCGGCGCCGGCGCGTTGGATGCCGAGCGGTTGCAGCAGGCAGAGGTTGCGCTCGATTTGATGGCTCACCGCGCCGGCATCGACCCGCTCGCTAAACAACCATGGAAGCGGGCTTGAGGCAAACCCGACCCGGCGCGGAATCCGCGCCAGCGCGAGCGTAGCCGCGGTACGATGCGATCGATGGGGCGACAAGACCGCGGCAAATTTGTATGCGCGAAGCTCGCGGGCGGTTTTGAGCACTCCCGACAAGCCGCGTCTGCCGGCGCGCTTGTCATCGGTGATTACACCGCGGACGATCGGGTCTGAGCGCAGCAGCGGCGCGTGTTCCGGCCGCACGAGCACATACACGTCGTAGCCGGCGTCAGCGAGCGGCTCGATCAAAGCGGTTGCCAGCACCACGTCCCCGAGGAAGCCGGTTTGCGCGATCAAGGCGCGTCCCTTGCCGCCGCTGACCGTGGGGGACAGCGTGCCCGAGCATAAGCCGGCGCCGTTCACCGCCCTAAGGATAGCTTGGCCGGTCGCTTGAGTCCCAAGATTGATCAACGGCTTCTATAATAGCGCGCGCCATTAACTCGCTCATGCTTTCGCGCAACTTCGAGCTCGGGACCACGCCGCGGCGGAGCAGGTTCAAATTCAGCGCTTGCGCTGAACGGATGGTTTAACCTCCAGCCCCGGGGTGAAGGCAGACGAACGCTGAGTCTCAGGACAGAGGCAGCGCCTCTTCGATGAGCATGATCGGGATGTCGTCCTTTATCGGATAGATCAGGCGGCAGGTCTCGCAGATCAAGCCGTCGCCCGCTTCGTTCAGCTTGATATCGCCCTTGCACTTGGGGCAAGCAAGAATTTCGAGCAAGTCCTGACTGATTGCCATTATGCTTCTCCTTGGCCCGTTCGCGCAGCCGCTGTCGGGCCGTGGAAGACTTTGCGGCCGGCTCGAAAACCTGCGCCGCATTTTCGAGGGCCGAAGCCGTCGGCCGCGCGCGGCGCTGTGCGACAGGTCGCGGATCCGCCGCCATCTCTTTCAATTTTACTTTTCGTCTTCCACTTTTGGTCGTTCACGGTTGACGGTCTTCGGTCTAATCGCCCACGGCGGTGCCGGGTTCCCGCGCATCGCCGCTGTCCAACCGGCGGCCGAACAACAGGTCAAGCAATGCGGACTGCCACTGGCCCATCTCTACGCCCAGGCGCAGCGCGCACAGCGAGTTGCGCGCGAAAGGAAAGCGCTCGAGTTTGGTCAGGTCCTTCTCCGTAGTGACGACCAACTCGGCGTTGCGCGCCGAGCGGCCGATAGCCTGCCAATCAGCCCACGTGTAGCGATGATGGTCCGGGTATTCGAGCGTGTCGACCAGAATCGCCTCCAAGGCATGGAGCATCGCATAAAACGGCTGCGGGCAGGCGACGCCGCTTATCGCTACAACCCTGCGGCTGGCCACCGTGGCCAGCGGACGCTCCTGCCAGTCGCCCGCTTGCGAGCGGACGATGGCGCGCGGCCGCAGCGCTGCCCGCATTACCGGACGGCCGCCGATCCGAGCGCTCACCGCCGCGGGAAGGCCGGCGCCGCCTGGCGCGGTTTCCATTACCACGACCGCATCCGCGCGTCGCAGCGCGCGCAACCTTTCGCGCATCGGGCCTGCCGGCAGCAGCCAGCCGTTGCCGAAGCCGTACTCGGCATTGATCAGCAGCAGATTGAGGTCGCGTTCTAAGCGCAGATGCTGAAAGGCGTCGTCCAGCACCACGGCTTTGAGCTCCGCGCGCTCTTCCAACATGCGGATGGCGTCGTATCTGCGCCGAGCGATCATAATCGGGCCGGCAAATGATTTCGCCATCATCACCGGCTCATCGCCTGCCTCATCGGGTCCAACCTTGAGCTCGCCGCGGTCCGCCACGAGTTGCGCGCGTTGCCTGGGGCGCCCGCGGTAGCCGCGGCTGACGATCGCGCTTTCTATTCCGTGTTCAAGCAGCAAATTTGCGAGGTACAGAGCAAAGGGCGTTTTGCCGCTGCCGCCGACGGTCAAATTGCCGACGCTTAAGACCTTTAGCCGCGAAGCGCGCCGGCGCGTCCAGGCCATCCGCCACCAGGCGGCGCGCGCCGCGGTGGCGGCGCCATACAGCGTCGCCGCGGGCACCAGCAGGGACCAGAGCAGCGAGTCGCGCCACGGGAGCTCGCGATGCCACAATCGCGTGATCCGCGTGCGGCCTGCGCCTTGCCTGAGCGCCTGCATCGTCAACCGAGACTACTCAGGCGCGACAGCGCCATCAAGCTGCGCTCGGCCGCGCCACCCAGTTGTTTTACCGCGGCGCGCGCGCGCTCGCCCTTGGTTCGGCGCAGGTTTGCGTCGCTCAGCAAAGGCGCGGCGGCTTCGACGATTTCGCCGGCGTCGCGCACGATACAGCCGGCGCCCGACTGCAACAAGGCCCGCGCCACCATTCGCTGGCTCTCGTGATAGGGGCCGAACATCACCGGCAGCGCCGCAGCCGCCGGTTCGGCCAAGCTTTGGCCGCCGCGTCCGGGCCGAATGCTACCGCCCACGAACGCCAGCGTTGCGTGGAAGTAAAGCGCGCGCAGTTCACCCAGCGTATCCAGCAGCAGCGCAGGAGCGCGCGCGGCGTGCTCGAATGGCATTAGGTCGGGCGCCGCGTCGTGGCCGTTGGCCGTTTGGCCACTGGCTGTTTGTCCTTTGCCGGCCTGCCGGCCCGCCGTCGCATCGGGCGCCGTCGGCTCGCCGGCAGGTTGCTCCGCTCCCGCCTGCGGGGCATGCGCCTGTCCGCGGGCGGTCGTGCGGTCAGCTCGCGGCTGTCCATGGCCCCTAAGCTCGCCGGCCCTAACATAGTCTAAGCGCGCGGCACGTATCATGGCTTCGACTTCGGCGGCACGATGCGGATGGCGCGGCGCGAGCACCAGCGCGAGGTCCGGGAACCGACGGCGCAGGCCGCGGTAAGCTTCGATCATGATCGCTTCCTCGCCGGGTGCGGTCGAACCCGCCACGAACACTCTTCTGCCGCGCGTAAAGGCCTCCAGTTGCGGCCGCAGCGATGGCGGATCGCGCAGCCATTCGAGGTCGAATTTCGGATTTCCGACTACGGTGATCCTGGCCTGCGGCACGCCTAGCATCGCGTATCGGCCGGCATCCTCGTCGCTTTGGGCGAGCACCAGCGCGACCGACTCGAGTCCCGAGCGAAATATCGACCGCAGCGCGCGGTAACGAGTGAATGATCGCGTGCTCAGGCGGCCGTTGATAATAGCGAGAGGAATTCCTGCGCGGCGCGCCGCCAGCAGGTAATTCGGCCACAGTTCGGTTTCGGCGATCAAGAGCGTGTGCGGCCGGACGGCGCGCAGGAAACGGCGCACGCACGCCCGGCAATCAAGCGGCGCAAGCATCACCGCCCGCGCCCCGCAAATACCGGCGCGGGCCGCCTGGCAACCGGTCTCCGTCATACAGGTGATAAAGAGCGCGGGCGCGGGATTTCGCAGCGAAAGCCCCAACGCGATCGGCCGCGCGCCTTCGACCTCGCCCACAGAGGCGGCGTGAAGCCATACGCGAGGTTGGCCGGCGTCGGCCTGGGCTTCGATTCGTCCGAGCCGCTGCTTGAGCTTTTGCCGGTCCAGCCCCGCCGACGCCAAGGCCGCGACCGGCAGCACCGGGTACCACAGGGCGTCATAAATCAGCTTTAGCACGGGCGCCTGCCGCGAGCGGCCTTCGCGCCCCGGCTTTCAGCACAGGCCCGTCCGGCCTTTCGGCGTTCCACGGGTCGAGCGGCTGCAACGCCTGATCCTGCGGCAATAATGCGGGGGATCATCTTGCAGCCGGTGCGGAACGATAGCATATGGCGCGTCGTGTGGCGCGCAATGTTTATTCTTCCGAACCCGCGGCGAGAAGTCCTGCCTTGCGGCTCAGAGCAGCCCTCACGAGAAATGGCGACGCCAACTGCGGCCAGGAATCCTACGCGCCACGCGGTCACTTGCGCTCCGCTGCTCTTTCCGTGATTCCCGCTCCTGTGTTCGACCTCGCGCTAACCGGCGGCCAGATCGGCGGCTTGCGCTCCGTCTGGGGCGCCGGCCTCAACCTGCAATTTGTAAAGTCTGCAGTACGCTCCGTCGCGGGCGAGAAGCTCGTCGTGGCTTCCCTCCTCGACAATTCTGCCGTCCACCATTACGGCGATCCGGCCCGCCATGCGCACGGTGGATAGGCGGTGAGCGATGAGCAGGGTCGTGCGGTTCTCGACCAGCCGTTCGAGCGCGTCCTGGACCAGACGCTCGGCTTCATAGTCGAGATTAGACGTCGCCTCGTCGAGCACCAGGATCGGCGCGTCTTTGAGCAGCGCGCGCGCGATCGCCAGACGCTGGCGCTCGCCGCCGGACAGGCGCACGCCCAGTTCGCCGACCTCGGTTTCGTAGCCGTTCGGCAGCCGCGTAATGAAGTCGTGCGCATTGGCCAGCTTGGCGGCGGCGATCACGTCGCTCATGCTCTTGTCGATACTGCCGTAAGCGATGTTGTTGCGTATTGAATCGTTGAACAGAAAAGTATGCTGGGTGACCAGCCCGATTTCGCCGCGCAACGATTTGAGCGAATAGCGCCGAATATCGACGCCGTCGACCAGGACCGCGCCCCGCTCCACGTCGTAAAAGCGCAGGATCAGGTCTGCGGTGGTCGACTTTCCGCCGCCGCTCATCCCAACCAGCGCGACCACCTCGCCCGGCTCGATTTTGAGATTGAGGCCTTGCACCGCCCAATGAGAATCGTAGCGAAAGCTGACCTCCTTGAGTTCGATCCGGTGAAGGCGGCGCGGCAGCTCGATCGCATCGGGAGCTTCCGGTACGTCGGTGGGAAGGTCCAGAATCTCGAACATCCGGTCCGCCGCGCCGAGCGCCTGCTGAATCGTGTTGTTGGTTCCGCTAAGCCGCTTGAATGGCCGATAAAGTAACAGCATCGCGGTGAAAAACGCGCCGAACGAACCGGGCGTGCGCCTATGCTCCAGCACCGAGGCCGTGCCGTACCAGAGCACGGCGACCACGCCGAGCGCGCCCAGCACTTCGATCAACGGCGCGGTAAAGGCCTTGATCGCCGCCACTTTCATGGTGATGCGGAACAGGCGCCTGACCTCGGCGCTGAAGCGGCCTCGTTCGTACTCTTCCATGCCGAAGGCTTTAACGACCCGGTTGCCTTGAATCGTCTCCTGGAGTAGAGAGGTAAGCCCACCGAGTTGATGCTGCGCGTTACGCGCCATGCGTCGCATCCGGCGCGAAAACTTCGTCACCGGCAGGACCGCGAGCGGAAAGGCGACCAGGGAGATTGCGGCAAGCTGCCAGTCGATGACGCATGCGGCCACGATCAGCGAGAGCAGCGAAATGGAGTCGCCGACTAAGGAAAACAAACTGACCGTGGCGGCCGAGGCGACCATCCCCACGTCGCTAATCATCCGCGATAGCAGGGTCGCCGTCGGCGTGCGATTGAAAAATGACAGCGGCAGATACTGCAGCCGGTCGTTGAGGTCCGAGCGCAAATCGAGCACTGCGCGCTGTCCGATGTACGCCGTCAGGTAGGTCGCGAAAAAGCTGGCGGCGGCGCGCACCATAAAAACGCACAACAGTTCGAGCGACAGCACGCGCACCGCGCTCAGGCTTTTTATCGCCGAGATTTGATTGATATAGCTGCGGGCAAGAAATGGAATCGCTCCGTTGGCCGCGCTCAGCACGAGCATCGCCACAATCGCCAGCGCCGCATAGGGAAACAGATAGCGTCGGACGTACCGGACCAGACGCACGTATACGGGTCTAAACTTGTTCATCGCATCATCGCAAAGGCCATCTCGGCGACCCGCCGAGCGGCGCCCGGGGTGCCCAGCATTCGGCGCACCTCGCCCAGGGCCGCGCACGTCTGGTCACGCGTGGGCTGCGCTGCCAGCTCTTGCGCCGCGCGAACCAGGTTGGGTGCCGTCACTTCGTCTTGGATTACCTCCGGCACGATCTGCCGGCCGGCGAGAATGTTAGGCATACCGATGAAACGCACATCTCGCACTAGCAATCGCAGCAGATAAAAAGTCGGAGCAGACACCTTGTAGGCAATCACCATCGGACAGCCTAGCAGAGCCGCTTCCAAAGTGGCAGTGCCCGAAGCGACGAGCGCCAACTCGGCGGCGGCCAGGATATCGTAGCCGTCGTGCTCGACGAGCGCGATTCCGCTGAGGTCGGCGCCGCCTTCCGCGCGCAGTTGCTCCGGCGTCAAGGTGGGGGCCAAGAGCAGGCATGGCGTAAGACCGTGGCGGCTTTGCAGTATCCGCGCCGCTTCGACCATCGGTCTGAGCAGATACTGGATTTCGCGGCCTCGACTCCCCGGCAGCAGCGCCAAAAGCTTGGCCTCAGGGGCAAAGCCGTGGCGCGCTAGCGCGCCTTCGCGGTCGCCGAGCGGCGGCGCGATCCGATCGAGGAGCGGATGGCCGACGAAGTCAACCGACGCGCCGGCTTTGGCGAAAATTTCGGCCTCGAACGGAAATACGACCGCCATCCGGTCGCTTATCGCAGCCAGCTTGCGCGCGCGCCCCCGCCGCCAGGCCCAAACCTGGGGCGCGATATAATACAGAACAGGCACGCCGCGGCGTTTGGCGAAGGCCGCCAGCCGCATATTGAAGTCCGGAAAATCAATCGCGATCAGCAGCGACGGCGGCCGGGTCTTAAGCATCGCGCGCAGCGCGAAAAGCGCCCTGAGGTTTCGCCCAAGCCTTCC
The DNA here is from genome assembly GCA_021831785.1 of Deltaproteobacteria bacterium. Lineage (GTDB taxonomy): Bacteria > Desulfobacterota > Binatia > Binatales > Binataceae > JAJYYI01. The sequence continues at coordinate 88,280 of JAKBMB010000029.1, forward strand.
CGCCAGCTCGCCGAAACCGGCCGCGGTAATGTCCTCACAGCGAAACAGCGCTTTGATTCCGGCCGCGCGCATGTGCTTGCCGGCAACGCCGATAAGCTCGCAACTCGGGTCGATAGCGCGCAGCGCGCGCGCCAGCGCGGCGGCGTGAAGATCGCCCGAGGCCTCGCCGGCGACGATCATAATCCGCCGGCGCGCAATAAGCGCCGCGCTGTCGTCTGCGTGGGGGTCCATCGAGCGCCGGAAAGCTGATTTACTCAGGGGCGTGCGACGAACGACCGGCCGGGACCGGCCTTGATCGAATCGCCGATCCGCTCGCAAAGCTCGACCACCCGCAAGCCGTCGTCGGCGGACACCGCCGGAGGTCTTCGCGAGCGGACGCAAGCGACGAAGGACGCGACCTCATCGCCCAGCGGGTCTCCTTCATCGAGCTCGATACGCTGCGCGCTGATGGTCGGCATCGCGCCCGGCGCGGATTGGGTTTTGCGATAAATTTGAATCAAGCGTGCCTCGTAGTCGGTTGAAATGTAAGTGTCGGGCTGGAAAAAACGAATCTTGCGCTCGCGCCGCGGGGCGACCCGGCTGGCGTTGAGATTAGCCACCATGCCGTCGGCAAAGCGCACGCGCGCGTTCGCCACGTCTACCAGATCGGTCAGCACAGCCACGCCCAGCGCCTCGACGGACACCACCTTGCTCTCGGTGAGGCTCAAAATCAGGTCGAGGTCGTGGCTCATCAGATCAAGAATTACATCCACGTCCGTGCCGCGCTGTGTGAACGGAGACAGCCGGTGACATTCGATGAACCGAGGGCCCTTGAGGAGGCTCTTAAGCCGGCGCACAGCCGGATTGAAGCGCTCCAGGTAGCCGACCTGCAAGAGCGCGCCACCCTCGCGCGCCAACTCGGCCAGCGCGCGCGCCTGCCCGGCGGTCGCGGCCATCGGCTTCTCCAGTAAGACGTCTACCCCCGAGGCGAGCAGGCCGGCAGCGACGGAAAAATGCGTCGAAGAGGGCGTGGCGACCGTCGCCAGGTCGATGCGCTCGGCTATCTCGCGGTGGTCGCATCCCGCCGCCGCGCCGTAGCGCGCAGCCATCAGCTCGGCGCGCCGCCGGTCGATGTCGACCACGAAGCCAAGCCGGACCCCGCTCAACTTCGCGTATTTCTCGGCATGCAAGCCGCCGAGCTTGCCTGCTCCGATTACTGCCGCCGTCAACTCACGCATGCTCGGACCTCAAAGCCCCTGAGATAGCTTGTATCGAGCGCTCGCCCCGCCGCCGGCGCATACGGCGGCTCGACCGCGTTCGCCCGATGACGCATGCTGAGCGATCGGCGCCGACGGCCGCCCTCTCGCAGCCCATACGCCATCGCTGAGCCCGCGCGAGAGCGAGCAGCGAAGCCGTAGTGACGCCTGCGATCTTCGGTTACGCGCTGGTTACGCGCTCAAGTCGCCGGCCCGCATAAGTCTCGGGAACCAAACATCGCCGCGATTTTAGCCCAGCTCGCCAGCGTTCAACGATAACCGTAAACCGACAGCTCGAGCTCACGCGCCATTTTAAGGGTGTGCGCGGGCTCGATGATCAGGGTGCGTTGAGCCTCGACGGCGAGCACGGCGGCGCGAATCTCGTGCAACAAGCTAATCGTTCGCGGACCGATGGCCGGCCGGTCAAAGCGCAGGTCCTGGCCGGGCTTGGAGGCTTTGGCCACGACCAGGCCGGGGCCGGCCAGCGAAGCGGCGCGTCTAAGCGTCGCGTCGGTGCCTTCAATACCCTCCACGGCCGCGACGACTCCGTCGCGCACCGCGACCACTTGACCCACGTCGAAGGCGCCCAACGCCCGCGCCACGGCGAATCCGAGCTCAATATCCTCAAGCACGGCGGCCGTGACCTGCGGGCCCGCCAGCAGCCCGGCTTCGGCCAAGGCCAGGCCGAACCGTTCGACTGGGTCGATCACTTCGATTCCGTCCGCTTCCAGCTCGGCGGCGACTCCGCGCAAGACCGCGTCGTCGCTGAATTTCCCGATTCGCGCGAGCATCGCCAAAGCCCGCGCGTCGGGCTTGAATGACGCGCGGAGCCGGGCGCGCGAGATTCCTCCAGCCATCGCCGCAACCCTAACGCCGGCCTCCTTTAGCGTGCGGATGGCGGCTTCGAGCTGGCCCACCTCGATCCAGTTGACGCACTCGCAGAAGGCCGCGATCTCGGGTGAGGTTTCGTCCTGATGGGCCACGGCGATGACCGCGATGCCGCGCGCTTTGGCCGCGGCTGCGACCTCGATCGGGAAGGCCCCGTTGCCGGCGATGAGGCCGAATTTAGTCACGGTTGCGTCCGACGACGCCGCGTTTGGAATTAGCGATAAACTCTACGAGGCGGCGTACCTCGGGCAGATGGCCTTCCGTCTCCAGCACCTGTTTGGTCGCCTGGGCGCGCGAAAGGTTGGAGTAGAAGAGCAGCCGCAGCGAGCGCTTAAGGGCGCGAATAACGTCCCGGCTGAAGCCTCGTCGCTCCAGGCCGACCTCGTTGAGGCCCACCAGCCGAGCGCGCTCTTCGCCCGCCACCAACGAGTAAGGCGGGACGTCCTGCGCCACCTTCGAGCCCGCCGCCAGCGCCGCGTGAGCACCGACTCGGGTGAACTGATGAACTCCGCACATCCCCATCGTTACCGCCCATTCCTCGATGACACAGTGTCCGGCCAGATTAGTGGAGTTGGCCAGGATGACATGGTCGGCGACAATGCAGTCGTGCGCGATATGCGCGTAATTCATCACCAGCACGTGGCTGCCTACCCGGGTAACCATTCCGCCACCCTCGGTTCCGCGGTGAATCGTGGTGAATTCGCGGATAAGGTTGTCGTCGCCGATCTCGAGGCGCGACGGTTCGCCGCGATACTTGAGGTCCTGCGGAGCCGCGCCCAGGGAGGCAAACTGAAAGATTCTGTTTCGCGCTCCGATGCTAGTGCGGCCTTCGACCACGGTATTGGGGCCGATCTCGGTGTCGGCCCCGATCGTGACGTGAGGTCCGATCACCGCGCCGGGGCCGACCTGCACGCTGGAATCGAGCTCGGCTGCCGGGTCAACTACCGCGAAGGGGTGAATCTTACCGCCGATGGCGAGTCTCCCATATTGATGCGGCGACGCGCTCAAAGCCGCTGATATGTGCCGCCGCCTCGCCCAGTGAGCGCGCGGTGGCGGGGCGCCGCGCTTGGGCTAACAATGCGGCGCGCCGTCGCACGCCGGGTTGAAGGCGGCTATTTTCGCTGCGTGCCGCCGGTTTCATTTGGAGATACTCGAGCGCGGAGGCGACGAACCCGAGGGCGACGAGGTGCCGTAGGGCGCGCCGGAATGAATTGTTCCGGCGTGGCTTTGACCCAGCTTTTTGCCCTCGCTTCTCTCGTCGTAGATGCGAATTACCTGATCGGTAATGTCCACCCCCGGGGCGGCCCACAGCAAGCCGCTTTTCTCCATCACCATGGTGTAGCCGTCGCGTTGGCCGATTTGGCCCACCACAACCGCGAGGTCGCGTACGATACGGCCGGTGATCTCGGTGTCCTCGTGCTGCAAGTCCTGCTTGCTGTCGTTGTAGGCGCGTTCGAAGTCACGCAGCTTGCGATTGTACTCCTCTTCGAGGTTGCGCCGTTCGTCCGGCTTCATCAAAAGGCCTTTGGTGTCTAATTCGTCCTTGAGCCCTTTGACCTCCTCCTGTTGCTTTCGCAGTCGATGCTCCAGACGCTGGACTTTCGCTCGAAATTCGTCCTTGGCCTTGCGGCCCGAGACGCATTGATTGAGCGCGCGTTGAATATCGACGTAGGCAAGCTTTATCTCGGCACTCGCAGCGCCGGCGGCCGCCGCCAAGATTAATGTCGCGCTGACCAAGGATAGCCGTGCGATAGACACTCGAAACCTCCTGAAAACAATCCTCATAGCTTCAAGCAAAGCCGGGCGAAACGCTCCCGTGGCGCCAGAAATAATAAATAACAATAAGAAACCTCAAGGAATTATAACGACATCACGATGCGCTCAACATCAGGTGCGCACCGCGGACGATAAATTAAGCCGCCTCTCGCCGTCATCATCGCGCTCATAGCGGGGAGCCGCCGCCGAAGACAAAGTTGTCGATCACGTAGCCCGCCTTCGGATTGATCGGGATGGCGTACTCAAGGCGTATCGGACCGAACGGCGAGCGCCAGCGGATGCCTATCCCCCAAGCAGCGGCCAGGCTGTTGATAGTGATCGACTGGTGCAGCAAGTAGGCATTGCCCGCGTCGAGAAAAACTACGCCTCGCAGCCCGAATGACTCAAGAATCGGGAACGTCGTCTCCGTGCTCAGCAAAAGCTCTTTGCTGCCGCCGATCTGCGTATAGCCTATCGGCTGACCCACGTTGTTGAAAAGCGCGGCATTGGGCCCCAGGCTGAAGAACTCATAGCCGCGCACTGAGTCGATGCCGCCTGGAAAGAAACGCTCGTACAATGGAAGATTGCCCCCGGGCGCCGGCTGCAGGGCGGTCCCGATGCCGTAGTCCACGCCAAAGGAATACACCCACTGGCCGAGCCACGAACTGTCGATTATCGGCAAAAACCAACGGCTGTGTGCGATCGCCTTGATGAAATAGGAAGTCCCGCCCGGGCCCGCGATCTCGACGCTTGCGCTCTGCGAGGAGCCGCTGCGCGGGTCGGTGGGGTTGTCGACCGTCATGCGCTGAAGCGTCGGAATAACCTCCGACACCAAAGCATAGCCGTGGTATTGCGTGATCGCCGCCGGCTCGTCCGGCCCGATATCGGTGATCCCCATCTGCTGGAACTTGTAGCCTAGACCCGCGCTGACCGTGTTGAGCGAGAACGGTCCGAACTCGCTCAGACCGAGCTCGGACAACGGATACAAAGTGTGAAAGCCAATCCCGTAGGCGACCTGGGTAAAGCCGAACATAAAGTACTCGGTGTCGAACAGATCGACCGAGAACGTAAGCGGCATGTCTAGGAAGTACGGGTCGGTGAAGTTCAGGTCGATATTGCGGAAGAGAAAGCCGAAGAGCGCGCTGAAGGTGGCTGAATTGCCGGTCCCGAACAGATTCCTCTCGCCAATTGAGGCGTTGCCGAAGGCGCCGTCAACGGTGTCGATGCCGCCGCCGATGGAAAACGTGCCGGTCTGCGCCTCTTTGACCCCAACGTTAAGGTCAACCTGGTCGGGTTCCCGCCCCGGGGTTGTCGAGATCTGGGTCTGTGAGAACAGACCGAGGCGGTCCAACCGAGCCTTGGAGGCGCGAATCTTGGCCGCCGAGTAGGGCTCTTGCTCCTGAATCGCCAATTGCCGCCGGATAACGTAGTCGCGCGTCCTGACGTTGCCCGAAATTGAAATGCGGTCGACGAGAATTTTTTCGCCCGGAGTAATGCGAACGGCGACGTTGATCAGGTGACTGAGGGGATCGACCTGCGTGCGCGGGTCAACGTTGGCAAACGCATAACCGCGATCGGTGTAGAAGTCCGAGAGGGTCAGCACGTCGTGTTGCAGCTTAAGCCCTTGGAACGGCTGGCCGGGCTTGAGCGTGAGCCGCTTGCGCAATTCCTGGACCGGCACTTTGAGATCGCCCTCAAACGCGATGGTGCCGATGCGGTACGGCACCCCCTCGTTGATTTTAAAGCTGATGATAAGCGAATCGCCCTCGCGGGTGATGGTAGGCTCGGCAACCTGCGCGTTAAGGTAGCCGTGCTGATAGTAGAAGGTCTTCAACCGATCCACGTCAGTGGCCAGCACCTTGCGATCAAGGAGGCCGGTATTGAACACGAAGCTTAGGATATTATGCGGATGGGTCTCGATAAGGTTGCGCAGTTGTTTTGCCTTGAAGGCGTGGTTGCCGATGAAGCGGACCTCGCCGATACGGACCAGCGGGCCCTCCTTGATGTCGAAGACGACGATCGCGCGGTTGTCCGGTTCCGGCGTCATTTTGTAGTTTACGGCGACGTCCAGGTAGCCCTTTTCGCGGTAGATCGCCTCCAGGCCCTTGATGGTTTCCACCACGTGAATCGGATCAAAAATCGAGCGCGGCTGAATCTTGACTGCGGCACGCACCTTGTCGTCGCTGGTCTTAAAGGCCTTCATTCCCTCGAAGCGCACCTGGGAAACCAGCGGGCGCTCTTCCACGTCGTAGGTCAATATCACCCGCCCGCCGCTACCCGTGGTGTGCGCCGTGACTTTTTTGAAGAAACCCATCCGGTAGATCGCTTTGATGTCCCGGCTGACGGCCGCTCGGTCGAGCGGCTCGCCGGCGCGCGAGCTAATCTGGATGCGGATGGCGTCGTCGTCGACGCGCTGATTACCGCGAATTTTGATCTCGGCAATGGTGGGCGCGCTGCCTTGCGCCCACACTTTCGCGCTGAGTGCCAGCGCCACAAGCAGACAAACAAAGGCTAAGGCCCGGGTGGCGTGTGGGGCGCTCAAGCTCATCGTACCGGGCACCGGGTCGCGGCCTTTATCCGCCGACCCTGAGAGCGGCCGCGCCGGCAGGCCGATCGCTTAGCCATGTCATGACGGGTAGACCCGCCGCCGGCGCGACGCGCGGAGCCACGCCAACGCGCCCGGCGGCTTGCCTCAGGCCGGCCGGCGCCGCAGTACGCGACGCACAAATCTTCCTCCAACGGCGCAGAGCAAAGACATCGCCGGCGGTCTGGCGTCCCGGGCCATAAATTTGATGGGCGGCCTGCATGAAATACTCGCCAATCGCCTCATTCGCTCAATTCGCCGAAGCTCGAACTGAGGGCCCCGCTGCGGTTTCGCCAATTATCGCAGTTGGCGCGGACATCACTTCGCTTGGCGCCGAGGCCTAGCTTGGCGACGAAATTGTGACCCAATTATGCGGCCCTGAATAGTGCCGATGGCATAAACCGCCGCTCTTGCGCCGACCGCCGCGGACACGGCGAAAGGTCTTGCGAAAGCCGCAGCGCGACGGACGCCGAGGGCCTCAGCGCTGCCAGGTCGTTCGCCTGGGGCGCCGTGGCGAGGGCGAACAGCGGTCCGCAAACCAGCGAGCAAACATGCCGCGCGCTTCGCTTGGCCGTCCTTGATGGACCTCGTCAACCGGTTCTCCCCACGGCTCATGAGGTCTTTCCGCTAGGGCCGGTTCTCGTCGTAAAGCCGCCCGTCTCTGAGCCGCAGGATGCGCGTCATGTGGCGGGCCAATCGCTCGTTGTGAGTGGCGACAACCATCGTAATACCCAACTCTACGTTGAGCCGCACCAGCAATCGGTTGACCTCCTCGGCGGTCTGCGCGTCGAGGTTGCCGGTGGGTTCGTCCGCCAGCACAAGCTTCGGCCGCAAGACGATAGCGCGCGCCACCGCAACAAGCTGCTGCTCACCGCCCGATAGCTCTGAGGGACGGCGATGGGACTTGTCGTGAAGGCCGACCAGCTTGAGCCCCGCGAGCGCCAGCTCGCGGGCCCTGGATTCGGCCAGGCGGCCGATCCGAGCCGGCATCGCCACGTTTTCCAGAGCAGTGAAGTCCGCCAACAAATAATGAAATTGAAAGACAAAGCCCAGTTGCTGGTTGCGAAATTGCGCCAGAGCCTGCGCGCTCAGCGCGAACAGGTCCTGGCCCTCGAAAAACACCTTGCCCGCGGTCGGCACCTCGAGGCTCCCCAGAATATGGAGCAGCGTGGATTTGCCGACGCCGGAATGGCCGACGATTGCTATTCTCTCGCGGTGAGCGACTTCCAAATCAAGCGCTTTTAGCACGCTAATCTGACGACCGCTGTCGAAAAAGCTTTTGTCAACGTCCTGCGCGGCCAGCAGCGGGGCCGGCGCGGTCTGCCCGCGCGGATTAGGCTCGCCTTGGTCGGGGGCGAGCGCGGTCGACGCCGTTTCATTCATAACGGATGACCTCAACCGGCGACAGCGAGCGCGCCTGCAGAGCCGGGTAGAGCGCGGCCAACACGCAAAGCACGATAGCGGCTGCTGCGACCATCAGGAAGTTCACCGGGTCAAGCTCGACCGGCACCACGCTGACAATGAAGCTTTGCGGCGGCAAGTGAATCAGATGATAACGATCGATCACGTAGGAGAGGACAAAACCGGTTCCCACGCCCACGACACTGCCGACCGTTCCAAGCAACGCCCCTTGGAGCAAAAAAATGGCCGCGATCGACCGCGTCTGGGCCCCCATCGCGCGCAAAATCGCAATCTCTTTACGCCGTTCGATGACCACCATCGCCAAAGTCGCGACTATGTTGAAGGCAGCGACCAACACAATCAAGAGCAGCACGAGAAAATACGCGGTTTTTTCCAGCTTGAGCGCCGAAAAAAGGCTCTGGTCGCTGCGGGTCCAGTCTTCGACCGTGAAGCCGGGGCCGCTGAGCGCCGCGATCCGACGGGCAATCGCCGGCGCTTGGAAAAGGTCTTTGACCTGAACCTGCAAGCCCTGTTCGAGCTGACTGTCGCCGCGAAATAGCGTCCGAGCGTCGTCTAGCCCCATGAACACCAGCGCCGCGTCGTATTCATCCATTCCCGAATGGAACAGGCCGACGATCGCGTAGCGCTTAAGCCGGGGTATCGCGTCGCCGGTCTGAAAGCTGGCGGGCGAGATTAGGGTCACCGGCTGACCGATGCGCAGGCCGAGCTCGGCCGCCAGAGCGTCGCCGAGGATAACGCCGTCCAGCTTGACCTCGCGTTTTTGGTCGCCTTGGTCGGTAATCACTGAGAACGGCACGCCCAGCGCATTGAGGCTGCCGGAACTAAGGGTGCGTTGCAACTCGCCCAGCGTGGGATTATCCCGCACCATCACCCCGCGCGCGATTGCCCCCGACATGTAACCCGGCGAACCCGCGATCCCCACGGCCGCCGCCATCACCTGTGACGCGACATAAGGCGCTACCGCCTCCACGCCGTCAACTTGCTCGATGACGCGCGCCAAAGTCGCCAGCGCGGCGCTTTCACGGTCGTCGTTGAGCCGCACCAAGACGTGCGGATTAAAGGCCAGCAGACGGCGGCGCAAGTCGTGCTCAAAGCCGCTCATCACGGACAGCACTACCGAGAGGGCCAGTGTCCCAATAATCACTCCGCCCAAAGAAATCAGCGCGATAAGCGAGACGAAACGCTCGCCCTGGCGGGCGCGCAGGTAGCGCAATCCGATTGCAAGCTCGAGCAGCATGCTGATAATCTTCGCCCAGCCCTAACCAAGGCGCAATGACTTCCGCCTTGCGCAAGCCGCGCGCCCTTCGTATAAGCGATCAGTAGCGTATAAGTGAGTAGGCCCTATCAGCTGCTAGAAGCTGGAGCAGTTGAGCGCCTGATGCAGGAGGAACCTCGATGAAACGAGCGCCGGCGATAGCCCTGGTCGTCGCCATGCTGCTGCTCTTTGGCTCACGAGCGGACGAGTTGTGGGCCCAGGCCACCTATATGCCCGACCAGACTATACGGGCAACCCGCAGGCAGAGCAGCCCCTCCCCCGCCATGCAAGAGATGTTAACGATGAACTTCCAGGATGTTGATATCGGCGTGCTGGCCAAGTTCATCAGCGAAATCACGGGCAAAAATATCGTTCTTGACGAAAGCGTCCGCGGCAAGGTCAGCATCATCTCCCCCACCAAGGTCACGCCGGCGCAGGCCTACAACATTTTTCAATCCGTGCTCCTGCTCAAAGGTTTCACTACCGTGCAAGCGGGACCGGTGGTCAAAATCGTGCCCCTGCGTTCAGCGCGCGAGTCGGCGGCGATGACTCACGCGCCCCAGCCCGGCCAGACCCAGGGCGACGCCTACGTGACCCGGCTGGTCAAGCTGCGCCATGTGGAGGTCGCGGCGCTGGTCGGCGTGGTTCAACCCCTGATTTCTCGGGAAGGGTTGGTGGCCGCCTTTCCGCAGACCAACACTTTGATTCTGACCGACAACGCTTTCAATATTGACCGGCTCCTCAACGTGATTCAAAGCCTGGATATTCAAGGCCAGCAGCAAGCTCTCGAAGTTATCCCGCTCAAACTTGCCTACGCCACCGACCTCGCGCCCGAGATCGAAAAGATCATGACTGAAAAGGACTCCCGAGGCGCGACGGCGCCGATGGCGCGAGCGATTCCGGGAATGGCCGGCGCGTCGGCGGTGGGACCGTCTCAAGCCTTCAAGATCATTCCGGATGAGCGGACCAACTCGCTGATCGTGACGGCCGGGCCGCTGCAGATGGCGGAAATCAGGAGCATCGTGCGCAAGCTCGACATCCATGCGCCGCTGGCGACTTCGCGAATTCACGTCTATCACCTCAAGTACGCAAGCGCCCTTCAGCTTCTCGACGTGCTCAACGGCCTGCTCGGCGGCAACAGCCCGGGCCAGCCCTCACCTCAGACCGGACGCGGCGCGCTCGGCCGTATGGGCGGGATGGGGAGCATGGGCGGTATGGGTGGCATGGGCGGCGGTGGCATGAGCGGTATGGGCGGCATGGGTGGTACGGGCGGCGGTATGGGCTCCTCGGGCTTTGGCGGCTCTTTTGGCGGCGGCGGCGGAATGGGCATGACCGGGATGAGCATGGGCTTCGGCGGCGGCGGGGGGATGGGCGGCAGCAACAACGGCGGTGCCGCCAGTGCCTCAACGCCCAACGACAGCAAGCATAAGGGCCCCGCCGAGTTCGAAAGCCAGGTGCGCGTGACCGCGGACCCTACCACCAATGCCCTGGTGATTACGGCCGGCCCGCAGGACTATGAGACGCTCAGTCACGTGATCCAAGAGCTTGACGTGCCGCGCCGTCAGGTTTTTGTACAAGCAGCGATCGCCGAGGTGAGCGTCAATTTGCAAACTAACCTGGGCGTCAGCATGCAAAACATGGGCGGCGCCGCGGGCGGCTTCAGTGTGGGTCAACTCAACTTCGGCCAAATGGCGCAGTCGCTGGCCAACCCGGCCGCTGCCAACGGCATGACGATGGGACTGATATCGGGCGCGAACTGTTCCGTGGCGGCTAATGCTCTAGGCGGACTGGCCAGCATGGCCATGACAGGTCTGGGCGGCGCCGCGATGGGCGGACTAGGTGCCCTGGGCGGCATGGGCGGCTATGGCGGCATGGGCGGTTACGGCGGTTATGGCGGCATGGGTGGTTATGGCGGTTACGGCGGCTATGGCGGCTCTCCTTACGGCTACGGCGGCTACGGCGGTTATGGCGGCTACGGCGGCTCTCCTTACGGCGGCTACGGTGGCTTTGGCCCCATGTACGGCAACGGCACCAACGGGACGATACCGATGCCGTGCGACGTCGCCCTAATCACCGCGCTGGAGCAGGATACCCAGTCAAACGTGCTCTCGGCGCCTACGCTGCTGACTGCCGACAACGAAGAGGCGACAATCGTGGTCGGCCAAAACCTGCCGTTTCTTTCCTCGGCGTCGATGAACGCGGGCATGCCCGGGGCGATGTTTAGCGGCGTGAACCGCCAAAACGTCGGCATCATGCTCGATATCGTGCCGCAGATAAGCGACGGCGGCTTCGTCAAGCTCGACATCTACGAGGAAGTCTCCAACGTAGTCAACGGAACTTCGAACAATACGCTGGGACCGACGACGACGATTCGCTCGGCCTCGACCAGCGTCGTGGTCGAAAACCATCACACCACCGTGATCGGCGGCTTGCTCTCTAATGAGCTTGACAAGACCAACACCGGGGTTCCGGTAGTCTCCAACCTTCCAATACTGGGCAATTTCTTCTCGCAGAAATCTACAACCAAGACCAAGACCAATCTGCTGGTATTTCTAACGCCTCATATCATCCTCACTAGCCAAGACTTGAAGGCGCTCTCGCTTGATGAGCGGCGGAAGTTTATCGCCGCGATGACCAAACAAGAGGCGAAAGACATGCCGAAGACTCAGGCACGCGTCTTATCACAGCCTGGCTTTTCGCGAGCAGTGACGCCCGCCCAAGAATTGCAAGGAACAGTGCATAGCCTGCCGGGCTTCCCTACGAGCAAGCCGGTCACGGCACCTGGCCCTGCTCAGCTAATGACGCCGCCGCGGTCGGGGTCGAACAGTTCTGGAACGTGGGGAGGGCTTCCCTCTGCCAACCCCGCTCAGTGGCAAACGACTTCGCCGTCGGGGTCAAACCGTTAGTGTCAAAGGCCTGGCTCGCAGAGTAAACGTCCCGTGCGCCTCCTTCCGAGGGTTCAGAGAGGGCACACGGGACGAGCGTTTGAGAGGCGACGAGCGCTCTTTTGCGTTGTGATTTTTTGTCGCGGCGCATGTTTTGGAATTGCGCATTCAGGGCACGGCAATCAGCGTAAAGATGCGCATCTTGCCGCCGATGCCCGACGCCTGCGCATCACGCGCGCAGCCCAGAACCGAATCCGCGTCTAGGCGATGCCTCGACAAATCTTTGGGCCGCGAGCATGGCTCGAGTACGCCCCATTCGCAGCCTTTTATCACGTCTTTAGGCGAATCCCGCTCGAACCGGCGGTGAGATACGGCGCGGCTATAGGCGGGTTAGCCGCCAAGCTCGACCGCGTTAACCGGCCCGTTGCGATGCGCAATCTCGAGATCGCTTTTCCGCGGTCCAGCAGCCGCGAACGTCTCAATATCTTAACCGCGGCCTACCGGAACTGGGGTCGCGCCGCCGCCGAGTGGTGCCACTTTGAGCAGTTTACGGCGCAAAATATAGGCCGCTTTGTCGTCCCCGACGGGGTCCAAAACCTGTTTCGCGCCGAGGAGCTATCAGGCGGGCGAGGAATCTTATTCTTAAGCGCCCATTTCGGCAATTTCGAGCTCCTGATCTTGGCGTGCTCGCTCTACGGTTTTCCCATAACGCTGGTCCAACGGCCGTTGCGCAACCCCTTGATTGCGGCTCAAGTCAACCGTGCCAGGGAGAGGGCGGGAAATGCCACGCTCGCGCGCCGGCGAGCCGGACGCACCGTCTTGCGCTTGTTGCAGGAAAATCGCATGGTTGGGCTGGTTATCGACCTGGACGTTCGGCGCGGGGTCTTCGTCGACTTCTTTTCGCTGCCGGCATGCACTACCGAAGCGCCGGCGAAACTGGCGCTGACCAGTCGGGCTCCGCTGGTGCCGGGCTTTATCGTTCGCGACGGGGCCGCGCCACGCCATCGCATCGTTGTCTTGCCGCCGCTTGAGATAGTAAACGAAGTCCCGCGTGACGAAGCGGTTAGACTCTGCACCCAGCGTTTCACCGTCGCGTTCGAGGATATGGTGCGGCGTTATCCCGACCATTGGAACTGGATCCATCGCCGATGGAAAACGCGTCCGCCGGGTGAACCGCGTTTCTACTGAACGGCACGCCTGAAAGCCGCCTTCGCCGGGCGCGCCAATCGCGCGGGAGCTCCGTTAAGATAGGCGAGCGCCTGAGAAGCGAGGCAATCTGCCAGTGTCCCGTCCCGCAAATAAGTTGCTTAACAGGGGGAGCCTTAGCTGGGGTGATGCTGGCCGCAGCGCAGAGCCCGCCCTGCGGCTGTCGAAGGAATAGCCGCGATGCTTTTTTTCTGGTCATCCTGAGCGCCCCTGCGCTGTGATGCTGGACCCCTGCTTTGTCATGCTTCACTGCGTTCAGAGCCTGTGAATTTTTAGCCCTGAAACGAAAATCAATCTTAGTGGGGCGGGCCGCCGTGCCCGCCATGATGCGCGGGCGCCACGCCCGCGCGGCCAATGACCACCCACCGGCCGGGCTGGCACCGCAGCCACAGGGCGGGCACGGCGGCCTGCCCTACTACTCAAAAATTCACAAACTCTCAGCATGACAAAAGAAAGAGGGTGCTCAGGATGACCAAGGGAGGCGCTAGGAATGACCAACGAGGCGCGGCGCGCCGGAATGACCAAGAGAGCGCGCAGAATGACGGCCGCGCAAGCGGCGTGAGTGATGTGCGCAAATTGTGCAAGCCATCTGCGGGACAGCATACTAGCTCGGCCGGTTTTGGGCGCGCTGTGCAGCGCAAAGCGTAAAGCGGCAAACACAAGCCCTTGCTTACGACCGGGTTTAGGCCGATCATTGAAAAAAGAGAAGCCGACCGCGCGCGAGCCTTCGTATGACCGCGGCATCAAAAGCACCCCGCACAATTAACGATTTGAGCCAAATCGGACGCTACGCCGTCGGCGTCAAATGGAGCGACGGTCATGAAAGTATTTATCCGCTTGAAAATCTGCGGCGTTTCTGCCCCTGCTTGAGTTGCGCCGGCACCGCGCAAGGAACCATTGCGCACGATTCGCAGCGCTTAGCCCAGTTAGTCCGCCTGGGGGACACCGGCGTTTTCTTGAGTTGGAATGACGGCCATGAGACGATCTACGCCAACGAGCAACTGCGCTCGATTTGCCGCTGCGCCTATTGTGCCGGAGAACCTGAGCGGCCGATTACCGGCGACTAGCGGCCCACGGAGGGCGCGCTGCGGAAAGCTCGAAGGCTGAAACTTGCGGCGCGGTTTTGATGATATAGGTCGGCTGCTTAGTTTTGCGGCGTTTATTTATCAGGTTTTGATTTAGCGAACGATGCCGGAGGAGCGCGCCGTCCCACGATTTTCCCGGCTGATGAGTTATCCATAGAACCCGGCCATGCCAAAGGACTCGTTCGGACGCGAAATAGACTACCTGCGCATCTCGCTGATAGACGCGTGTAACCTGCGCTGCGTGTACTGCATGCCGGAGCATGCGCGCTTTGCGCTCCTGAAAGACCTGCTGACCGCAGCCCAGATCGAATCGGTCGCGCGCGCCGCAGTCAGTGTCGGCTACAGGAAATTCCGCCTAACCGGAGGCGAGCCTACGCTGCGACCTGACCTGGTCGAAATCGTCGAGCGCTTGGCGGCGGTCAAAGGCGTCGGCGATCTGGCCATGACCACCAACGCCGTGACGCTGCCCAAACTTGCCCATCGGCTCAAACAAGCGGGCCTCAAGCGCGTCAACGTTCATCTCGACAGCCTTGACCCCCAGAACCTGCGCCAACAGATGAGATGGGGAAGCTTGGAGGACATCTGGGCGGGTATCATGGCGGCCGAGGAAGCCGGGCTCACGCCGATTAAGCTCAACGCGGTGGTCGCCGCGGGCTTCAACGAGAGTGACGTGGTCGATCTCGCTCGGCTTACGATCGACCGCAACTGGCATGTGCGATTTATCGAGTTGATGCCGCTGGGCACTGGCGAATGCGCGCAACTGTCAATCCAGCGCTACGTGTCGAACATCGAAACGCGCCGGCGAATCGAACTCGCTCTGGGTCCGCTCATGGAACTGTCGCCGACGACCCTCGCCGATGAGTCACGCAACTACCGCTTGGCCAACACTCGCGGGATAATCGGTTTCATCAGCCCGGTCAGCGCGCCTTACTGCGGCAATTGCAATCGCATGCGTCTTACCGCGGACGGCAAGTTTCACCTGTGCCTGCTCAATGATGACGAACTCGACGTCAAGGCTGCGTTGATGAACGGCGGGGGACAGGAAAAGGTGGCCCAAATCCTGCTCAAGGCGGTCGCGCTTAAGCCCACCGGCCATCGCTTGCTTCAAGGGCGTTCGACGACGGAGCGCCTGATGCATCAACTCGGCGGTTAGCTCGCTGAGCCCGGTCCCACCCGCGCTCGCACCGGCCCGGCCGAAACGCTCTGCCGGTCTGCCCCGTACCTAATACCTAGAAATGGCGGCTGTGGATCAGCTCGCAGCCGCACTGAGATTAAGCTTGCGACGGCACCGGTTGCAGAAGCTCGACCACTAGCCCGGCGAAAAATCCCCGCGCGAGCGAGGGCGTCTGGTAAGACCGTTCCGATTACCGGTCGGCGACAGCCGCAGGCGCGCCCCGGCGGCGGCCATGCCCGGTCACTGAACCCCGGGAGCGGCCAGCGGGGTTATCGGCGGTTCGTAATCCGGCTTCACCGGCGGGGGAATGTTATCCGCGGATGTGGCCCGCGTGCCGCCGTACGTGGCCGGCGACTGCATGCGGGCTGAGGGGGCAGCGGCGCCAGCGGGCGCTCCAGGGGACTGGGCGGAGACGGGCGATGTGGCCTGCGCGCCCGCATTGGCCGAGTTAACCGCTCCGCGCTTCGCAACCTTCGGAATGCGCCATCCGTGCGAAATACTAACGGTCGCGGGCGCGGGCGACTCGACTAGCACCGGCGCAAGCCGCTCGCGTTGAAACAGCCGCCAAAAACTCATCCTCGGGGGCAATACCACGCTGCCGATATTCACCGGGTCGAGGTTGACGCGGATGCCCGACTTAATCACCGCCCCACTGCGCTCACGCAGGTCGTACCAACCTGGCGGCACGTCGACGGAAAATGAGCCGTCGCTTCCGGTGTCGGTCAGATACAGATTGCCCGTCACCTGGTTCTCCAGATGGACTTGATCGTTCGCGGCCGGCGTTGCGTTGGCTCTCATCACGACCCCACGCACAGTGGCAGCCAGCCCCGCTGAACTGCCGCCCGATACGAAGGCCGCAAACAATAACAGCACGGTCAGTATTTTTCCGCCGCGGCGCAGAAAAAACATATGATTCGCCTGGTGCCCGAAGCTCTAAACCTCTCCTGGCGAGGTCAGCCTGGTCGAACCCGCAAGAGGTGGAGGCGCGTCTAAGCGAGACCCACAGAACGGGCAGGCAACAATCCCGCCGCGCGTGCGCAGCCGGGTTGAGGGTCGCGACAAAATGAGGGCGTGTCCGTGCAAGCCGAGGTTCGACTCCTTGACGGCCAAAGGCTGGTCTGAGCAGGCTGTTCTATGGCAGCCTCGAAGCGCGTGGACCAGGCCGCAAAGCTACGCCGTCTTTTTAACGCGTCCGCTGCGGATACAGCGCGTGCAGACAACCATCCGCTTTACCCCGCCGCCGACGACCGCGTGCACTCGTTGCAGATTGGGCAGCCAGCGCCGCTTGGTGCGGTTGTTCGCATGGCTGACATTATGTCCCACCGAGGTGTGTTTGCCGCAAATTTCGCAGGCTCTCATTTCCTCTCCGGTTGGCGTAGTTCCCGCCTATCTTTACGTCTCAACATAACGCAAGCTTAAGTCTGTTGAAAGCAAGGGGCTTACCTTCGGGCCATTCGCAGCCGCTTCCCGCCGGTCGAATCCGCCCCTCTCGACTAGCGCACGGAGCCGTTCTTTTTCTGTATAATGCCGGTCGAATCGCGATGGCGCCGGCCGGTCCGCCCCGGGGCTTTGCGGTCCCACGGCAGCTACGATTGGCGGTGGCGATTGACCGGCGAAAAACGGCGCTGAGACGGGCGCCGGCACGTCTGTCAGCGTTTATCGCGGTAGGCCGGCAGCGCGGTTCAGAGAGCCGTCATCTGGTTTGGAGCGCCAGTCGAAAGAGGTTTGTGGTTGGAAGTCGAACCTCCACAGCGGTAAATTCCGGCTCTTCGGGGCGGCTATTGTCGCGCAGCACGAGATTGTTGACCCCCGGACCTCAACCCTCATGGCAGAGAGCGGGATAATTCAGGTCCTTCCGGAGCAGGTGGCCAGCCAGATTGCGGCGGGCGAGGTTGTCGAGCGTCCCGCCTCGGCGGTCAAAGAGCTGATCGAAAATTCGCTCGATGCCGGCGCGCGCAGACTCTCGATCGAGGTGGCCGGCGGTGGACGCAGCCTTATCGCGGTCGGCGACGACGGCTGCGGAATGAGCCCCGCCGACGTGCGGCTGTGCTTGCGCCGCCACGCCACATCGAAAATTCGCACGCTCGCCGACCTGAACCGGATCCGCAGCTTTGGCTTTCGCGGCGAAGCGCTGGCCTCGCTCGCCAGTGTCTCGCGCCTCGCGGTCAAAACGCGCCGCGCTCAGGACCCTTGCGGAATGATGCTTCGCGCGCTGGGCGGCGACATGGTCGACAGCGCCGAATGCGCGATGGCGCCGGGCACGCGGGTCGAGGCCCGGGACCTGTTCTTCAACACTCCGGCGCGTCTTAAGTTCCTCAAAACGGTTGCGACCGAGCAGGCGGCGATTATCGATTGCGTGCAGCGCCTGGCCTTGGCCAATTTCGAGGCCGCCTTTTCTCTGACCGGCGATGAGCGCCAGGTGCTCGAGCTGCCGCCTGCGAGCGCATTGTTGGAGCGCATCCGCCAGCTCTTCGGCGACGAGATCGCCCGCGCCTTGCTCGCTTTTGAAGCCGCGGGCGCGGAGATGACGGTCAGAGGATTCGCGGCTCATAGTCAGATTTCTTTCGCCGGCGCGCGAATGATCTTCACCTACGTCAATCAGCGGCCGGTTCGCGACCGTCTGCTAGCGCGCTCGGTAAGCCAGGCGTACGCGGGCTTGTTGCCGCGCGGCCGTTATCCGGCGGTGATGTTGTTCGTTGAGCTGCCGGCGCGCGAAGTTGACGTCAACGTCCATCCGATGAAGACCGAGATTCGCTTTCGGCGCTCGGGCGCGGTCTTCGAAGCGGTCTATCGTGTGCTGCGGGATCGCTTGGCCAATCAGGTTCCGTACGCGCCGCCTGTCGCCGCCAACGAATGGTCGGGGAAATCCGACCGGGAATCGACGTCGCCTGACTTAAACCGTGCGCCGGCCGGCATGTCAGCGCCGGTCCGGGCCGATGATTTTGCGACTCGTGCCGGCGGCGCGGCGCAGCCGCTGGACGCTCAAGCTAAATCCGGCGGGCTGCGGCTTATTATCGACAATGCGCCATCGCGCCACGGCGAGGTGCGTGTGCCCGCCGGCGCGCGCGAACCGATGGCGGAGCAAGGTCAAATCGAGTCCGGCGCAGCCGTCGTGCCGACTCGCTCCGAAGCGCTTCCCTGCTATTCGGAGCTCCGCTTGCTCGGCCAATTTCTCGCCGGTTATATCGTGTTGGAGCAGGATGACGGGCTTCTTCTGGTGGACCAGCACGCCGCCCACGAGCGCGTAACCTTCGAGAAGCTGCGCGCGGAGTTGGCCGGCGGCGGCGTGCGTGTTCAGGCGCGGCTGGTGGCGGAGCCGCTTGAGTTGAGCGCGGCCGGCGCCGGCGAGGTCCTCGCCGCCTTGCCGGCGTTGCGCGCGCTGGGATTTGACGTGGAGCCCTTCGGCCCGCGCAGTATCGTGGTCAAAGGCACGCCCGCGCTTTTTGCGCCGAGCGAGGGCTTGCGCCTGCTGAGCGACCTTATTGAGGGCGTCGGCGAGGAAGGCCTGGCGGCCGACAGCGCGTCCGCGTTCGAACTTAAGCTCAAGCTTATCGCTTGCCACGGCTCAATTCGGGTCGGCCGCGCGCTGACCGAGCCCGAAATGAGGCGGCTGCTCGAGGAGCTTGACCGCGCGCCGTTCAAGACCAATTGTCCCCATGGCCGGCCGGTTCATATCCGGTTCGGCCTCGCGCAAATCGAACGCATGTTTCGACGATGAGCACCGCCACGCGGGTTCGCATCGGGCTGATAGTGGGCCCTACCGCCACCGGCAAAAGCGCTCTGGCAGTCGATATCGCCGAGCGTTTGGGGGCCGAGATCGTTAATGCCGACTCGCGCCAGCTTTATATCGGGATGGATATCGGCACGGCCAAGCCGACGCCCGAGCAGCGTGCCCGCGTGGCGCATCACTTGCTCGATGTTTGCACGCCCGACCGGCCGCTTGACGTGGCGAGATTTGCCGCGCTTGGGCGCCGTGCTATCGAGGAAATCGCCGCGCGCGGCCGCCCGGTGATGGTTTGCGGCGGCAGCGGTCTTTACCTCAAGGTTCTGCTGCGCGGAATTTTTCCCGGACCCGCCGCCAGTCCCGAGCTGCGGCGCGAATTGCTGGAAGAAGGGGCCCGGCACGGTCCGCAGTATCTGCACGAAAAGCTTCGCGCGGCCGATCCCCTGGCCGCCCAGCGAATCGCCCCGCGCGACGTTGCGCGCGCGCTTCGCGCGCTCGAGGTTTTTCGCCTGACCGGCACGCCGCTCAGCGTCTATCATGAGCGCCATGGCTTTGTCGAAGCGCGCTACGAAGGCTTGGTAATCGGACTTGCGATGGCGCGCGAGCAGCTCTACGCCGCGATTGATCGGCGCTTCGACGCGTCGCTGGCCGCCGGTTTTCTTGACGAGGTGCGCGCGCTGCTCGCCAGAGGCTATGACTTCGGGCGGCCCCCGCTCTCGACCATCGGCTACCGCCACCTGGCGGCCCATCTGCGGGGCGAGATGGCGCTGGAACAGGCAGTTGCGCTCGCCAAGCGCGACACGCGCCGGTTTGCTAAGCGCCAGTTGACCTGGTTTCGCCGCGACGGGCAAATTCTCTGGATGACCCCGGAGCAGGCCGGCGTGCAGGCGCCCGCGATGTTTTCGCGCTTCTTATGCGCCGACGCGGCCCCCGGCGCCACGGTAGGCCAATGATCCGCCGGCCGCGCTCCGGAAAAAACAACGCGGACCGCAGGCATGCCGACGGCCGAGAGCTAACCGCGATAGAGCGGGTCCGGCTGGCGCGGGAGGCGGCGCGGCCGCAAACCCTCGATTACGTTGAACGGCTGATTGACGAATTCTTCGAGATTCATGGCGACCGGCGCTTCGCGGATGACGACGCTATAGTTGCCGGGATCGGCCGCTTTGACGGCCGTCCGGTTGCTCTAGTCGGCCATCAACGCGGGCATACGACCGCCGAACGTATCAAGCGCAACTTCGGACGGCCCAATCCCGAGGGCTACCGCAAAGCGGCGCGCGTTTACGAGTTGGCCGAGCGGTTTGTCTTGCCCTTGCTGACGTTCATCGATACCCAGGGGGCCGAGCCCGGCGTGGGCGCCGAGGAACGCGGCCAGGCCGAGGCGATCGCGCGGAATCTTGAGCTAATGGCTAGGCTTAAGACACCGGTCGTGGCCTGCGTGATCGGCGAAGGGGGCTCGGGCGGCGCCCTGGCGCTCAGCGTGGGCAACGTAATTCTGATGCAGGAGAACGCCTGCTTTTCGGTGATCACGCCCGAAGGTTGCGCGGCCATCCTTTGGCGTGAAGCATCGCCGGATAAAGTGGCCGCGGCAGCGCAGGCGCTCAAGCTCTCGGCGCCCGACCTGTTGCGGTTGGGCGTCATTGAAGAGATCGTTGAGGAGCCGCCCGGCGGAGCGCATCGTGACCCCAATCAGGCGGCTCGTATGTTGGGCGAGGCGATCGGGCGCCATCTGCGCAGGCTTTCGCGTTGCGCGCCCCAGGTGCTTCGCCGCCAGCGCGAGCGCAAGTTCGCTAAGATTGGCGACAAATTCGTCGCGCCCGTATCGGTTGAAAAAACCAGGCTTTTGGAATAAGCCCTTTGCGCTATGGCGGCTTTTGCGAAACAGCGCGTGCGCATCACCAGCGTCGAGCGGCTGCGCAGCAGAATTGACGAGGTCAATCGGAAGCTATTGCGCCTGCTGGCCGAGCGAGGGCGCCTGGCCCAAGCGATCGGCGAGCTCAAACGGCGCAACGGCGAAGCAGTCTATCAACCGGCGCGCGAAGAGGCAGTGCTGGATTCGGTGGTCGAGCAAAACCCGGGGCCGCTCAGCGACGAGCAAGTGCAACGCATTTTCGTCGAGATCATCTCGGCCTGCCGCGCGCTTGAGCGCGAACTCCGAATCGCCTACCTCGGTCCGCCTTACACCTACTCGCATCAGGCGGCGCTCGGCCGCTTCGGCTCGAGCGCTGCGCTGGTCGCTGAGGCTTCGATTCCGGACGTATTCCGCGCGCTGGAAAACGGGCGCGCTGACTTCGGCATTGTGCCGGTGGAGAACTCCACCGAGGGCTCGGTCGGCGTCACGCTCGACCTCTTGATCGATACCTCGCTCAAGATTGTCGGCGAAGTTATGCTGCCGGTGCGCCACGCACTGCTGTCGCTTGACGGCGAGCCGAAGAAGGTGCGCAAAATCATCTCTCATCAGCAGTCGCTGGCGCAGTGCCGGACCTACCTGGCGGCTAATTTCACACATTGCGAGCAGGAGACCGCGGCGTCAAACGCGCTGGCCGCGCGGCGCGCCGCCGAGGACCCGGCGTGCGCAGCGATCGCCTCGAAGGCGGCGGCCGGCGCGTACGGCCTCAAGGTGATCGCCGACGGAGTTCAGGATTCGCCCAACAACGCGACCAGGTTTTTGATTATCGGTAGCCAACCGGCCGCGCGCGCCGGCCGCGAAAAGACCTCGCTTTTGTTCTCGGTGGCCGATCGAGTCGGGGCGCTGAGCCAGGCGCTGGGGGCGTTTGCCCGCAACGCGATAAACCTGTCTAAGATCGAGTCGCGGCCGCTGCGCGGGCGACCCTGGCAGTACCTGTTCTTTGTTGACGTGGCAGGCCATCAGGAAGAGCCCAAGCTTAAGCGGACGCTGGCCGAACTAGCGCATAAGGTGCTTTTTTTGAAGGTCCTGGGATCATATCCTGAAGCTGCGCCGGTCGAGCGCAGACGCGTTGCGGAGGAGGCAGTTGGTAAAGGCCGAAGAACTGGTTTTGCCTAGCGTGGCGGCGCTGGCGCCGTACGAGCCGGGCAAGCCGGTCGAAGAGGTGGAGCGCGAGCTCGGAATCAAGAACGCCGTTAAACTGGCTTCCAACGAGAATCCGGTCGGTCCGTCGCCGTTGGCCGTGAAGGCGCTCAGCGAGGCGCTGAGCGGCCTTAACCGCTATCCGGACGGAGGCGGCTATTACCTACGCCAACGGCTCGCCACGCATCACGCCATCGGCGTGGACGAAATTTTTCTCGGCGACGGTTCGTGTGAAATCTTAAATCTCCTGGCGCAGTTGTTTCTCCGGCCCGGCCTTAACGCGGTGGTCAGCGAACACTCGTTCGTGATTTACCGGCTGGCGGTGGCCGCCACCGGCGCCGGCATCAAGACCGTCCCGCTCAACGGTCTTACGCTCGACCTCGAGGCGATCGGGGGCGCGATCGACGAACATACACGGATCGTTTTTCTCGGCAATCCTAACAACCCGACAGGCACGATCTACCGGCGCGCAGCGTGGGAGAAGTTTTTGCGGCGCGTGCCGGCGGCAACGGTTATCGCGGCCGATGAGGCGTACTTCGAGTTCGTGCGCGATGCCGATTACC
The DNA here is from genome assembly GCA_021831785.1 of Deltaproteobacteria bacterium. Taxonomy (GTDB): domain Bacteria; phylum Desulfobacterota; class Binatia; order Binatales; family Binataceae; genus JAJYYI01. Next base: position 111,102 of record JAKBMB010000029.1, read on the forward strand.
CGGACTCGATGCGCTACCACGACGGCGAGCGAATACTGGTCACGCTGCGCACGTTTTCCAAGATCTTCGGGCTCGCCGGACTTCGCGCCGGCTACGCGGTTGCGCGCAAGGACGTGGTCGCGATGCTCAACCACGTGCGCCAGCCGTTCAACGTCTCTTCCCTAGCGCAGGCAGCGGTGCTGGCCGCGATGGACGACCGGGAGCACGTGCGCAAGACGCTGGAGGTCAACGCCGCCGGCGTCGCCTATTTGGAGCGGGAGTTCAGGCGTCTGGGCGTCGGCTTCGCGCCGACCCAGGCTAATTTTGTGTTGGCCGAGGTCGGCGACGGACGCACCGTGTTCGACCAACTGCTCCGGTCGGGCGTTATCGTAAGGCCGATGGATTCTTACGGCCTGCCGCGCCACGTGCGCATCAGCGTCGGCCTGGAGGAAGAAAACCGGCGCCTCATCGAAGCCTTGGAAGCGGCGCTCAAGCGCCGGTGAGCAAAGCGAGGTTGTTCGCGGCCTAGGCTGCGCGATTTGGCGCAGGGGGCGGGGCTTTGCTCAGCGAAACCCGCGGTGCCCCGCGCTTTTGGTAGAGGCGGCTCGCGCCCGAAGGCGGCCTGACCCGCGGCAAATGCTCCTTGATCGGAGACTTTCGTGGTGGAGATTCGATGCTTGTCGGGCGCATGACGGTGTGCGGCGTGGGTCTTGTGGGAGGCTCGCTGGCCCTGGCCGTTCGCAAGTCCGGGTTGGCGCGGGAGGTCGTGGGGTTCGACCGGGAACGGAGCAACCTTGACTTCGCGCTAAGCCACGGCCTGATAAGCCGCGCTGCCGACTCGCCCGCCGCGGCCGCGCAAGGCGCCGAACTCGTGGTGCTGGCGACGCCGGTGCTGGCGATGCCTAAGGTGCTCGCGGCGATGGCAGCGCATCTGCCGGACGGCGCGGTGGTGAGCGATACGGGCAGCGTCAAGGCCTGGGTGGCGCGCAAGCTTGCCCCGCTCTTGCGCGGCGGGATGGCGCTGGTGCCGGCCCATCCGATCGCCGGCAAAGAGCTTGGCGGGCCGGCCGCGGCGGAGGCGTCCTTGTTCGCGGGCCGGCGCGTGATCATCACCCCGTGCGCGCGCACCAGCGCCGACGGCCTACGGGTGGTCGAAGCGGTGTACCGCTCCTTGGGCGCCGCAGTTGAGATGATGGACGCGCAAACTCATGACGAGCTTTTGGCGCACGCGAGCCATCTGCCGCAGATCGCCGCGACCGCGCTCGCGCTCGCCCTGGGTCCGGCGCGGGTGGGCGATAAAGCCGCCTTCGAGTACGGCGCGAGCGGCCTTCGCGATATGACCCGGCTGGCGCTCTCGCAGCCCGAGCTTTGGCGTGACGTCTGCCTGACCAATCGCGAGCCGCTCTTGCGGGCGCTCGCGCTGTATCGCGAGGCCCTCGACGAGATGCAGCAGCTTATCGAGCAAGGCGACGCGCCGGGCCTCGCGGCGGCTTTGGCCCGCGGCCGCCGGATGCGCGAGCAACTCAAATGAGCACCGAGTCGGCGGTTATCGCGATTGACGGACCTGCGGCCGCGGGCAAATCAACCGTCGCGCGGGAGCTCGCGCGCGAGCTCGGCTTCAACTATGTGAATACGGGCGCGATGTACCGCGCGGTGGCCGTCGCCGTGCGCGAGGCCGGGATGGAGTCCTACGGCGGCGGTGATTTCCTCGAGCGGCTCAAAGCGCTGCTGGCCGCGGCGGATATCGGCGTGGCGGCCGGCCGGGTGACGCTCAACGGGCGCGACCTGGGCGAGTCGCTGAACGCGCGCGGCATCGACGACCTGGCTTCGCGGTTGTCCGCACTTGCTCCGGTGCGAGAAAAAATGCGCGCGATGCAGCGGCGGATCGCCGTGGACGGAGCGGTGGTGATGGAAGGCCGCGACGTCGGCACCGTGATTTTTCCCGAGGCGCGGTTCAAGTTTTTCCTCGACGCGCAGCCGGAGGTCAGGGCGCAGCGCCGATTTGCCCAGTTGGCGGCGGCCGGGGCCAAGACCACTCTGGGCGAAGTGTTGCAGCAGTTAGTGGAGCGCGACCAGCGTGACTCAAGCCGCGAAATCGCGCCGCTTAAGCCCGCGCCCGACGCCATCGTAATCGACTCGAGCGCGCTGTCGGTGAAGGCCGTGGTCGGGCGGATGAAGGCGTTTGTCGCCGAGGGCAAAAAGGACCGCGGGTCTTGAAACTGGCTGCTGCGGCTGTAAGGATTCCAGTTAGCCCAATTTCTGTTTGCAGGTCCCGCTAAATGGAGAAAGGTTTGTCTAGCGAAGTCCGCGGACAAGAGGATGAGTTTCGTTCACTCCTCGAAAACAGCGTGAACGCGCCGCGGATAGGTGATGTGCTCACCGGTCGGGTGCTCCAAGTCACCCGCGACCGCGTTATCGTTGATATCGGCTACAAATGCGAGGGTCAAGCGCCCTTGGCGGAGTTTCTCGACGCTGAAGGGAAGGTGGCGGTCCACGAAGGCGACGAGGTTGACGTCTATTTCGAGAGCGCCGAGACCGACAACGGCACGGTGCTGCTTTCGCGGGCCAAGGCCGAGAAGCTGCGCGTATGGCGCGAGCTTGAGCGCGCCTATCTCAGCGAGACTCCGGTTGACGGGGTAATCCTCGGGCGCGTCAAGGGCGGGCTCAAGGTGGATATCGGCGTGCACGCCTTCTTGCCCGGCTCTCATCTGGACGTCCGCCCTACGCGCAATCTAGACCGTTTCGTCGGCCAGCACGGGCGCTTCCAGATCCTCAAGTTCAACCGCTCGCGGGGCAACGTCGTGGTTTCGCGCCGTCGCGTGTTGGAGCGCGAACTCTCTTCGCTCAAAGAGCAAACGCTAAAGCTTCTCGACGAGGGCGTCATTTTCGAGGGCACGGTGAAAAACATCACCGACTACGGCGCTTTCGTCGACTTAGGCGGAATCGACGGCTTGCTTCACGTCACCGATATGTCATGGGGCCGCCTGCAGCATCCCAGCGACGCGCTCAAGGTCGGCGATAAGGTCAAGGTCGTCGTGCTCAAATACGACCCCGAGCGCGAGCGAGTATCGCTCGGGATGAAGCAGCTCGTACCTGACCCGTGGACCTCCGCGGCCGCGAACTATCCGGTCGGCGCCAGGGTCAAGGGCAAGGTCGTCAGCCTCGCCGAATACGGCGCCTTCGTCGAATTGGAAAAGGGCGTCGAGGGCCTGATCCATGTCTCGGAGATGAGCTGGACCAAACGGATGGTGCACCCATCGAAAGTGGTCAACGTGGGGGAAGAGGTCGAGGTGCAGGTATTGGGGGTTGACGAGGCGAATCGGCGCATTTCCTTGGGCCTTAAACAGGTAGAGGCGAATCCTTGGGAAAAGCTGTCCGAGACCCACCCCGTAGGCAGCAGGGTCAAAGGAAAGATCAGGTCGATTACCGATTTCGGCGTCTTCGTCGAGATCGAGCCCGGAATCGACGGACTGGTTCACATCTCGGACCTGTCCTGGACCCGCAAGGTCAAGCATCCGTCGGAGCTGTGGAAGAAGGGCGATCAGGTCGAAGCGGTGGTGCTCGGCATCGATGTGGCGAACGAAAGGATCAGCCTCGGCATCAAGCAGCTCGCCGCCGATCCCTGGGAGACGATCGCCCAGCATTATCCGTTGAACACCAAGGTCAAGGGCAAGGTGAGTTCGGTCGCGGACTTCGGCGTTTTCGTCGCCCTGGAGGAAGGCGTCGAGGGTCTGATCCACGTCTCTCAGCTCAGCTCGAATCGAGTGGACAAGCCGTCTTCGCTATTCAAGGTCGGGGATGAAGTCGAAGCGCTGGTCATACAGGCCGACCCCAAGGAGCGGCGCCTGGGGCTCTCGATTCGCGCGCTCAGGCAGCATGAGGAGCGCGAGGAGATGCACGCTTACATGAAGCGCGAGCACGAGGGCGCGCGTTTTTCCCTGGAGGACATCCTCAACGAGGAGCTGCGCCTGGACCGCGATGAGGGCGGACGCAAGAGCTCACGGGCGGCCAAGGACCGCGACTGACCCAAGCGCCGGGGCCAGGTCACGTGGGGAGCCGCGATGACAAAAAGAGGGATTGTCGGCGAGCTGCTGGGGCGGCGGTCCACGCTATCCCATCGGCAAGCCGAGTCGGTCGTGAACGCTGTTTTCGAGGCGATTGCCGCCGCCCTCGCCGAAGGCGCGAGAGTGGAGATTCGCAGTTTTGGAGCTTTCGGCGTGAAGCAGCGCAGGCCGCGTCAGGGACGCAATCCGAGGACCGGCGAGCTGGTCGAAGTTAGGGCCAAACGGGTGCCATTCTTTCGCGCGGGAGAGGAGCTGCGGGGGGAAGTTAACGGGCGCGCCGGGCGTAGCGTTGCCAAATCCTGAGCGGACGCCGACGAACCTGGAGAAGCTCTGGGCGCCTTGGCGCGCCGCGTATATTTCCTCTTCCTGGCGCGCCGCCCGCGCCTGCATTTTCTGCGTAGGGCGCCTAAGCGCAAATCGGCGCCGGCGCAAGCTCGTGCTCTACGCGGGACCCGCCGCGGTGGTGATGCTTAATCGCTACCCCTATAATAATGGACACATGATGGTGGCGCCGCGCCGGCACCTGCCCTCGTTGGAGGCGCTCGACGAGCGCGAGCGGAGCGCGTTGAACGAGCTGCTGTGCGACTCGGTCGCGATCTTACGGCGCGCGCTCAAGCCGTCAGGCTTCAACCTCGGAGCGAATGTCGGACGCGTGGCCGGAGCGGGCTTCCCCGGTCACTTCCACTGGCACATCGTGCCGCGCTGGGACGGCGACACGAATTTTATGCCGACGCTGGCGGCGACGAAAGTTATCTCGCAGCATCTGGAAGCCAGCTTCGATCTGCTGAGTCCGTTGTTCGAGGCGCTGGCGACCGGCGCGGCGAAAAAGTGAGGACCGCTTCTTAGGCTGACTTTCATGGACCAAAGCTTACTGTCGATTCGCACCCTGGGCGAACTGCGGCGCGCCGGATACGAGACCAGCGCGGTGCGCGTGGAGATGCGCGACAATCTCGTCGGGAAGCTGCGCCGAGGCGAGGCGCTCTTGCCGGGTATAATCGGTTACGACGATACGGTGTTGCGCGAGATCGAGAACGGGATTTTAGCCGGCCATCACATGATATTCCTAGGGCAACGCGGACAGGCCAAATCCCGCGTCATCCGCCTTCTGCCAAGTTTGCTCGACGAATTCGTCCCGGTCGTTCAAGGCTGCGAGCTGAACGACAATCCCTATGCGCCCATTTGCCGGCGCTGCCGGAGCATGCTGGCCGAGCAAGGCGACGGCCTGCCGATCACGTGGCTCGGGCGCGAACATCGATACGCCGAAAAGCTCGCCACGCCCGACGTTTCGGTCGCGGACCTGATTGGCGAGGTCGACCCCATCAAGGTCGCCGAGGGCCGCTACCTTGCCGACGAAGAGACGATTCATTATGGGCTCATTCCGCGCGCCAACCGCGGCATCTTCGCCATCAACGAACTCCCCGACTTGGTCGAAAAAGTCCAGGTGGGGTTATTCAACTTGATGGAAGAGCGCGACGTCCAGATCAAGGGCTATAAGGTCCGGCTTCCGCTCGACGTCGTTTTCGTGGCCAGCGCCAACCCGGAGGACTATACCTCGCGCGGGCGCATCATCACGCCCTTGAAGGACCGCTTCGACCTCCAGATTCGCACTCACTACCCGCGCACTCTGGCGGACGAGATCGCGATCATGGAGCAGGAGGCGATGCGCCTGCCGCGCGCGGACGCGCAGGTCATCGTGCCGCCGTTCATGAAGGAGATAATTGCTCAGCTCACGTTCGAGGCGCGCGCCTGCAGCGAGATCAACCATTCCTCCGGCGTCTCGGTGCGTGTCACGATAAACAACTACGAATCGGTGATCGCCAACGCCGAGAGGCGCGCGACTCGCAACCGAGAAAGCGAGATCGCGCCGCGTCCTTCCGACCTGTACTCGGCTTATGCTTCGACCGCCGGCAAGCTGGAGCTTGAGTATCCGGCCGACGGCCGCAACGAGGAGGAGCTCATCGAGCGGCTCTTAAACCGCGCGGTGACCAAGGTTTTCGATCGCTATCTCAAAGTCGAAGCCTTGAAACCCGTGCTGACCTACTTTCAACCGGGCCGCGGAGTCGAGGTGTCCGACGAGGTGCCGGCCGCCGACTATTTGGAGCCCTTGCGCGAAATCAAGGGCTTGCGCGAAGCAGTGGGCGCGCTCAAGCCCGGGGAAAGTCCAGGGCTGATCGCCGCCGCGGTCGAGCTCGTGCTCGAGGGGCTGCATCTGCACAAAAAGCTCAACAAAGAGCGCCGCAACGGTCGTTTCGCTTACCGCGCTTGAGACCAAGCGGCCGCGTTCCGGTCGGGCAGTCCGGCGAATGATAGCCACGCGGCCGATGGCGTCGGCTCTGACCGGCTGAAACGGAGAATCCGAGCCTGGCGATGCTGATACGGTACACGCAATGGAACGGGTCCCGGCAGGCTCGAGTAGATGCGGAAACGATCCTCGAGCGCCTGGCCGAGCAACTCTACCAAAGCGGCGGCGTAAGCGAGGCGCTGGATTCGATGACTCGCCAGGGCGTCGAACTGAAGGACGGCCGCCGGCTGGCGGGCGTGGATGCGCTGCTCAAAGAGGTGCGCCACCAGATGCGCCGCCGCCAGCGCGACTTCAATCTCAAGCATTCGCTGGCCGACATCGAGCGAGACCTAGAGCGGATACTGGAGAACGAGCGCGGCGCGCTCGAAGCGAAGGCCGGGCAAGCGTCGGAACCAGGGGCGCAAGGGCGACGCCTTGAACGGCCTGCACGACGTTTGTCCGAGGCAATTGGGCAGCTTGAAGGCCGTCAGTTCGAAGACAAGCAGGCAGCGGGCGATTTCGAGGCGCTGCTCGAAGAGCGCGACAATGTCCGCGACCTGGAAAATTTCCGCGACCGATTCGCCCGGGTGTTTCAGGGCGCTAAAAGTCTCGGCTATCGGGAATCGGTCGAGATGATGCGCGAAATGGAGCACTTGGAGCGCGTCGAGGCCGCGCTTGGCGCGGGCGATTTCGACGCCGTCTCGCCCGAGGAGTTGGCCGAGCTTCTCGGCCAGCAGGCGGGCGCCGGTCTGCAAGACCTGCGCGATATGCAGGCTGAGCTCGAGCAGGCCGGCTATCTGGTCGAGAAAGAAGGCGTTGCGCGATTGTCGCCCAAGGGAGCGCGGCGAATCGGCGAGCTCGCGCTGCGCGATATCTACCGAAAGCTGCTCAAAGACCGCGCCGGGGCACATCTTACGCGCTGGCGCGGAGCTGCCGAAACCATGGGGCAGCTGGGCCGACCGTACGTCTTCGGAGAGCCGCTTAACCTCGATCTGGTGTCGACGCTTAAGCAGGCGCTCAGCCGCAGCGCGCGCCTGCCGCTCAAGCTTGCAGCGGAAGACTTCCGCGTCTTCGAGAGCGACTACGCCACGTCCTGCGCCACGGTATTGTGCTTGGACATGTCATGGTCGATGAGCTGGGAAGGAAGGTTCGCCGCGGCGAAGAAAGTGGCGATGGCGCTGGAGACGCTGATTCGCACGCGCTACCCCAGAGACTTTTTCGGGCTGGTCGGGTTTTTTACCCGCGCGCTGGAGCTCAAGCCCAAAGAGCTGCCCGAGGTCTCCTGGAACATCGGCGACCCATTCACCAATCTTCAGCACGCCCTGCGCGTGGCCACGGCGATTCTCGGCCGCCACGCGACGAAGAATCGGCATATCGTGGTGGTAACCGACGGACAGCCGACGGCCTATTTTCGCGACGGCCGCCTGTACTGCGAATGGCCGCTGTCATTCGGCGGCGTCAGCGCCCGCGCGGCGCAAGAGACGCTCGCCGAGGTCGAGCGCGTCACGCGCAAGGGGATAACGATCAATACCTTCATGTTGGACGACTCGCCGAGCTTGCGCGGCTTTGTCGAGAAGATCGCGAGGATTAACCGCGGGCGCGCGCTTTTCACCCGACCCGACCGTTTGGGCGAGTACGTTCTGGTCGATTATGTGGATAAAAGAGACCGGCGCATCTGAGGTCCAGCGCGGCGCGTGGACGATGCTCGGCTGATCTTCGCGGTTCGCGCTTGGGCTTGCGCCGGACGTTCCCCATCTTGTGCGAGGCCGTCGATGAGCGATTCGACGCCGCGCGACGACTGCCTAGCGGGCCTTGAACGCTCTTCGCGCGCGGCTCAGTTGCTGCATGACCTCGCCTGGCACGGTGCCTCCGAGCCGGGCGAGAAACTGATGCTGGCCTTCCAGTTCCACCTCCCACTCGCGCGCATCGATGGCCGTGGCGCGCTTAAGATGCTCATCGGTGATGTCGAGGCCGTCGAGCGCGACCTCCCCGGCGCGCGGCACCAGACCCACGGGCGTTTGTTCAGCGCCGGCGCGATGGTTGGCACGCTTGATAATCCAGTCGAGCACGCGCATGTTCTCACCGTAGCCAGGCCACAAAAACGAGCCGTCGGCGTCTTTCCTGAACCAGTTGACCATGAAAATCTTCGGCGGGCGCGGTATTTTGCGGCCCATCGCCAGCCAATGGGCGAAGTACTGCCCCATGTCGTAGCCGCAGAAGGGCAGCATCGCCATCGGATCGCGCCGTATCACGCCGACCTTGCCGGTGGCGGCCGCGGTCGTCTCCGAACCCATCGTCGCGCCAAGGTAAACGCCGTGGCTCCAGTCAAAGGCCTCGAGCACAAGCGGGACTGTGGAAGCGCGCCGACCGCCGAAAATAATGGCCGAGATGGGCACCCCCTGCGGGTCCTCGGCATGCGGCGACAGCGCGGGATTATTGCTCATGGGCGTGGTGAAGCGGCTGTTCGGGTGCGCTGCTTTGGCTCCGGAGGCGGCGTTCCACGGCCGGCCCTGCCAGTCGAGCGTGCCGGACGGGGGCTCGACGCCGATGCCTTCCCACCATATGTCGCCGTCGGGTGTGAGCGCGACGTTGGTGAAGATCGTATCGTGCTTAAGCATCCGCATGGCGTTGGGATTGGAGTGCGCGTTGGTCCCCGGGGCGACGCCGAAGTAGCCGAATTCCGGATTTACCGCCCACAGTCTGCCGTCGGCGCCGATGCGCATCCAGGCGATGTCGTCGCCGACCGTAAAGACGCGCCATCCGTCGAAGGCCGGCGGCGGCGTCAACATCGCCAAATTGGTCTTGCCGCACGCGCTGGGGAACGCGGCCGCGACATACGTTGTCTCGCCTTGCGGGCTTTGCACGCCGAGGATCAGCATGTGCTCGGCCAGCCACTCTTCCTCTCTGGCCATGTGGCTTGCGATGCGTAGGGCGAAGCACTTTTTGCTGAGCAAGGCGTTGCCGCCGTAATTGCTGCCGACCGACCATACCGTATCGTCATGGGGGAAATGGCATATGAGCCTGCGCTGCGGCTCGCAGCCCAGGGTGCAGTGTAGGCCGCGGTTGAAGTCGCCCGCCGGGCCCAGCATGTCGAGCGCCGGCGCGCCCATCCGCGTCATAATCCCCATGCTGAGGGCGACGTAGATGCTGTCGGTGAGCTCGACCCCCGCCTTGGCGAACCGCGAGCCGAGGGGCCCGAGCACGTACGGCACGACGTACATCGCGCCCCCGGCCATCGAGCCCTCAAGCCACTTCGACAGCTTCTCGTAGGTTTGCTTGGGCTCCGCCCAATTATTCGTCGGTCCGGCTTCGTCTTTGCTCGGCGTGCAGATAAAGGTCGCATCCTCGGTGCGGGCCACGTCGTTCGGGTTGGAGCGATGCAAGTAGCATCCGGGACGCCGATGGCGCTCAAGCGGCAGCAGCACCTTGGCAGCGACGGCCTCGGACAAAAGGCGGTCTCGTTCTGCCTCTGACCCATCGCACCAAATCAGGCGGTCCGGCCGCGTCAGACGCGCGATCTCGCCCACCCATTGCGCCAGAGATTGGTTTTCCGCTCCAGCCGTTTTGTTGGGTAGACTAACCATCTCACAAAATCTCCTCGCGCTCGCCTGGAGATACCATAGTATTCATTTTATCATGTGAGATGCGCGGTAGCGAGGAATTGTGCCTGACTCGGGCTGACGCGAAACCCTACCGGCGACCGCACTCGGCGAGCGCGGCAGTCCCTTACGCGTCGCAAAAGGAGCGCGTGTCTTGATGATTCATATTCCGCAGCCTCGACAGGCGATCGAACTCCGGATGGATGACGGCGCCATAATTCGCGTGCGGCGCCACGGCAACTTAAGCGGCCCGCGCCTGGTGCTGAGTCATGGCAACGGACTGGCGATTGACGGCTACGCGCCCTTCTGGACTTTGTTCTGCGCGCGATACGACGTAATCGTCTTCGATCTGCGCAATCACGGGCAGAGCCCTTATCACGGCGCGGCGGGACACAACTGGCCCACGTTTCTTAGCGACGCGCAAACGATTTGGCGCGGTATCAGGGCGAACTGGGGCGAGAAGCCCGCCGCCGGGGTGTTCCATTCCCTGTCGGGTATAGTCGCAATCGGCCAAGCGCTGGAGAGCGGGCGGCGATGGGACTTGCTGATGCTGTTCGATCCGCCGCTGACGCCGCCGGCGGGTCACGCGCTGCGCGAGCCTTTTCTCGAGCAGCAGCGGGAACTGGCGCGACGGACTTTGCGCCGCAAGGAGCGATTCAGCGCGCCCCTGGAGCTCGCCCGCCGCCTCGAACAAAATCCCGCCTTTTGCCGCTGGGTGCCGCAAGCTTATGCGGCGATGGCGAGCGCGACGCTGCGCCGCGACGCCGCCGGCTCCGGCTATGTCTTGTGCTGCCCACGGGAGCTGGAAGCGCGAATCTACGCGACGAGCGACGAAGTGACGTTCTGGACGCGCATGAAGAGGCTTGAAGGCCCGGTCAAGCTCGTCTGCGGAGATCCCGCGCACTCGGAGCTCAACGTGGTGTCGCTGGTCGACCGCGCGCTTTCGGATGAATTCGGCCTCGCTTTCGAGGCCGTACCCGACACCAGTCATTTTCTTCAGCTCGAGCAGCCCGTGCACTGTGCCCGCGCGGTCGAAGAGTTTTTGCGCCAGCATAATTTCACCGGCTGAAGCTGCCGTTGCCGCGGTCGGCGCGGTTTCACGGCCCTCGCAAAGGATTTGACGCGCCGGGCTCTGCGCGCGGATAGTCGATAGAATTGATCACTGAGCGCAGCGAGCGCAAACTGGATTGAGCGCAATGTCGTGATGTCAGCGTGGTGCGAACTTGATTTGGCGCAAGCCGCAGCGCGCGTCAGGGATGGCGCCGTCTCTTGCGCAGAGCTTGTCCACGCGTGCCTGGATCGGATCGAGGCTTTGGATCCGCAGGTGCGCGCGTGGACGACGATCAATCGTGACGAGGTCCTGCGCGAGGCGGCGCAACTCGATGCCGAGCGCGCGCGCGGCGCGTGGCGAGGAATTCTTCACGGGGTCCCGCTCGGCGTCAAGGATGTCTTTTACACCGCGGGCGTAAGAACCGCGGCCGGGTCGCGCCTACTGGCCGATTTCATTCCGCGTTACGACGCGGCGGCCGTGCGTCGTCTTAAGCAGGCCGGAGCGCTAGTCCTGGGGAAAACGGTCACGACGGAGTTTGCTTACCTCGACCCGGCGCAGACGCGAAATCCCTGGCGGCTTGAGCATACGCCCGGCGGCTCAAGCAGCGGATCCGCAGCGGCGGTGGCGGCAAGGATGTGCTTCGGCGCCCTGGGAACGCAGACGGTGGGCTCGACGATTCGCCCGGCGGCCTATTGCGGACTGGTCGGCCTAAAACCGACATACGGACGGATCAGCCGCGCAGGCGTCATACCACTGGCCGAAGGGCTCGACCACATAGGCATTCTGACGCGCACGGTGACCGACGCGGCGCTGATGCTACAGGTGCTGGCCGGACACGATGCGGACGATCCGCGTGCGTCGTCGCAGGCGGTGCCGGATTACCTGAGCGGGTTGCAGAGCACCGGCAGGCCGCCGCGAATCGGGGTGTTGTGTGGCGGGGTCTTTGCCGGCGCGGATGACGAGGTGAAGACGCACGTCGAAAACGTCACGCAGAGGCTTAGGCGCGCCGGTGCCGAGGTCAACGAAATCGACCCGCCGCAAAGCTTGCCGCATACCGCGCAGGCGCTGGCTGTCGAGGTCGCTTATGAGGCCGCGGTCTGGGGTCGGGCGCTGTCCGATGATGACCGCGCTCGGCTCGGCGAGAAAATCCGTGACCTAATTGAGCGCGGTCTTGAAATTCAACCCGCGCAATACGAACAGGCCGAGCGGCTGCGAGACCAGTTTCGCAAGGAAGCGAGGGAACTCTTCGGGCGGGTTGAGCTCTTGCTCGCACCCTCGACCCCGGCCAGCGCACCCAAGGGCCTTGCCTCGACCGGAGACCCGAGATTTATCGCGCCGTGGACCTTCGCCGGGGTGCCGGTGATTGGGATGCCGATGGGGCTCGACAGCTTGGGGCTTCCGCTCGGCATTCAGTTAATCGGCCCGCCGTTTGGCGAAGACAGGCTGCTTGTCTACGGGCGTTGGTGCGAGGCTGTAATTGCTTTCGAACTCGCGCCGCCGCTAGCGAGCTAAGGCTGCTAAGGGCGGGACAGTGCCCAGCGAGCTGGTGGCGGAACCTGGCTCCACATTACTGTACTTCGAGCTGGTCTCCGGCGTTAGAAGATCGGCGAATAATTCCTGCGGCCCCGCCTATGCGGCCCACTGCGCTTTATGGCCTGTCACCTATGTGATCGGTCTAAGTGCTAACCATGTGTTCGCTTGAGCAGGTTCCGGACTCCTTGCCTCGAAGAGCGGGAGAAGGTCGCGAAGGGGGCGCAGCATAACCGTCAGCTCCCGCTTCTGGCCAGCAGAACATGCATAATGCGATAAGGGCTTTGCAATTGGCCAAAAGAGGAAAGGCTTTGCAAAAGCGCTCCCGCGTTCCCTACGCGGCAGCCCACTGCGCGCTCATCCCCTCTTTTTCTAGAATTTCGAACACGCGCTGCGGTTCGCCCAAATCACTCCATTCCACGCCGGTCACCGGCAAGACGGCTAGATTCTCCGGCGCTTTGGCCAGTACTTCGTCGGAGAAGCTCACCGCGCCGAGTTGTTCGTAGAGGCTCTCGACGGCCTGCTCTTCGCCCGCGCTGCCAAGGTCGGAGCGAATCTCCTCGAACAAGGCATAAAGGTCGGGCATCGTGGTGCGAAGCAATTTGAGCAACGTGGTAACCCACGCCACCATCACAAAGCTGTTCCACAAAAATCCGGCCCGCCAAAAGCGAGCGGCCATCTCCGGCGAGGGCTTTTCCCAGAACCGGTTCACGCGTAAGAGTTCGGTGCCCGGCACGGGTTCACCGGGCTCGATCCAGCCGTAGGCTGCTTCGGGCGTGCCCGGGTCGATCCCCAACAGCACTATCAACTCAGGCCGCGTGCTTACCGCGCGGAAAGCTAACTCAACGTGGCGCATGAACGCTTCATCGCTGTCGACATAATGGTCCGACGGCAGGATAGCTACGCGACCGTTCAGACCCGAACTAACCAACCGCGCGAGCGCATAAAGAATCGCGGGTGCGGTGCCGCGATTCTGCGGCTGAACCACCACACGTTCGGCTGGCGTACCGGCCAGAATCGGCGTATAAAACGCCGCATGCGGCCGCGTGACTACGGTCATCATGCGCGCCTCTTCGATGACGAGCGATGCCCGCCGGCGGGTTTGCTCCAACAGGGTAGCGCCTCCGATAAGAGGGCAAAATTGCTTAGGCAAGTCACGACCGGTTATCTGGCGCGTCAACGCGCGTAGCCGCGAACCTTCCCCGCCAGCCAGAATTAGCGCCCAGTTTATGTCTTGCTCGTTGACCCCTGCTGTCATCTTTTACTCCTGCTAATATTTATTTTAATTACTAGCAATTATCTTGCCAAAACTTAAATCCGGTGAGGTTGGGCTTTGAAATACCCTTGCGTCGCGGTGCCGATCCGCTGTTTCGGATTGCTACAGCAGGTGACTAAAGCTGGGGCGCTTCGCCCCAACCTGAAGACCGTCCAAGCCGTCTGCTCGCCTCGGCGACGATCGAGGCTCTACGCGCAGCTAAAATTTCCATCACCGCAGTTACTAGGCGCGCCGGGTGTGTGGGCCGTCGGCGGAGAGTTTATCGGCGCCCCGCCCTTCTTTTGAGCAGGTGCTCCTGTCCTAGGCACAGGCTGGTGCTGATAAAAGCTGATAAAAAAGCGGCAACTACTCCAACGATGCTGCGAACTAACGGTGGTCTCCGCCTGACTCGCAAGGCGCAAACAACCTGCGCAAGGTCGGCGTTAGAATGTTCACCGCCCCTCAGAAGACGCTAAGGAACGTCTAAACTAACTTATGCCGCCGCCGCCCTCGGTCGTCTCGCAGCTACCGATGCGGTTTCCGCTACGCAGCGCACGAAGGCGCAACCCGCAAGGCCCGGCACCGGGGAGAGCGATACCGGCAAGGACCACCAGCTAAGGTCTCACCTCGGGTGAAGAGCGTTTCGATACCGGATCGTATCTCGGGCTGTTGGCAGCAGCTTGGATCGTGAGGAACGGGACAAGCGCGTTCCGATCGCTGGGCAGGCGAGCGCGCTTTTGTTGACGGCAGCGCTGCTTTGCTCATTCTTGGCGTTTGCTTCCGGCAGTTTTTCGAACGGCCGTTTAAGCAGCGTCGGGTGGAAAAAAAAGCGTCGGCTGAAATACGAAACGAACAGGATCGGCTTCTGAGGTGGGAAATCGATGTCTCAGGGTGGGCGCCGATGCCCCTGCCGATTCTCTGCGAGCGCGCGTTTAGCTGGCCTAAAGCTGCGGATCGGCTGGCACATGATGTGCTGTACATAGTTGGTCGCAGCCTAAAATAGGGGGATGCGGAGCAGAGTAAGATCATTGCGCCGCCAGCGGACTGACCTCATTTGGCAGACTTTTTCGTTCCCGCGTTCGAAATGCTTTAACCACTCATAAACCAGAGGTGCCGCCGGATGGGCGATTGTGGACGAGTCGTTCGCCCAACAGCCGTCATCCTTCATCCCTCATTCGTGCGTCGGACGCCCGGACGGTGGTTCATGTTGGGCGGGACGTTAATCGTGACTAAAATCAGCTAAGATAATCCATGACGAATGTTAGGGTCGTCTACGTTACGCGGCGCAGCAGAATGTCGGAGGAGAAATGTGACAATGAAGGTTTCCGAATTGATGACTCACGAGGTTTTGTACTGCCGCGAAGAGCTTAGCGCTAACGCAGCGGCGCAAGTGATGTGGGAGAACAACTGCGGCTCGGTTCCAATCGTCGGCGACGACCTAAAGCTTATAGGCATTCTGACGGACCGCGATATCTGCATGGCGGCGTATACGCAGGGTCTGCCGTTAGGCTTAATTGGGGTGGCGAGCGCGATGGCGCGCGAGCCGATTTGCGTACACGGCGACGATGATATCGCCGTCGCACATCGACTCATGCGCGCGCATCGTATTCGCCGCCTGCTGGTGGTCGACGGTCAAGGCAAGCTGAGCGGGATGCTCGCTTTGGCTGATCTCGCGCGCGCTGCGCAAGGCCGCGAAGCGCTCGAGGCTGAGGTCGGCAAGACGCTTGCGGCAATTTCAGAGGCCGGCACGGGCAAGGCGATAGATGCCGCGCATCCTGCCGAAGCCGCGCCTGCCAGCAATAGCACGCCGATGGCGTCGTATGATGAGGGTTTGCAAGCCGAAGGGCGCGAGGCTTTGAGCGCCGCTCCCGCTGCGGCCCGTGTCGTCGAGCAGACGAAGCCTTCGCAGCCGGAGACCTCGGCTGGCACGGGTGCGGTCGCCGAAGCGCCGTCCCTCGGCCGCTTCACGTCATCTCAGCCTCCGACACCGAGCAAGCCCGAGAGCCCAACGCCTCGTCCGCCGTCGCGCAGAAGAGGCCCTCGCCAGCGCTAAGCGGCTCCTCAACCGACGGGACAAGGCCCGCCGGGCTGTGTTGCAGCGGGCTGCGCTTGCGGTACCGCAACGGCGCGAGAGCGTCCTTTGCGGGTGCGTGCCATCCTGAGATGACAGTATGACAGGCTAAAAGCTTGTCCGACGGTCAAGCTCAGAGTGCGCCTGTCACTATATCTTGCACTCCTCAGTAAGCGCTCCGTAGACGTTAAGCGGTTGACGGAGCCGCGGCTGAGGTCCGAGTTAGCAGGCGCTATCTGGAATAAGTTTTTCCACGCCGCTGATCCGAAGCGTGTTCGCGCGCCGGATCGGCGGCGGCTGCCTCTTCGCCGCGCATCTATTCCCGCCGCTCCCGCCTCGCGTTTGCCGCATGAGAATCCTTAAAAGGCGGTAAACCTGTTGTGCCGTTGTGCGCCCTTACGCCAGACCGGCGGCCAAGCACAGCAGGTCAACCCGAAGCGCGCTTCGGCGCGGCCGTCACGCCTAGAACTTCTTCCAGTCGCCGCTGCGCTCGAAGGCATGGGCGGCGCGATAGATTGTCGGCTCGTCGAAGTGCTTGCCGATAAGCATCAGCCCGACCGGCAAGCCGTCGGCCATTCCGCACGGTATCGACATCGCCGGATGGTGGGTCAGGTCGAAGGGCGCCGTGTTGGAGATCATTTCGAGCGCGCGCTGGATATATTCCTCGCGGCTTGCCTCAGGGCCCGGCAGCGGTGTTGCTTTGAGCGGAAGAGTGGGCATGAGCAGCAGATCGCAGCGCGCCAGCTCGCGGTCGTAAGCGGCCCTGAGCCGGCGCACGAGGTTGACTGCCTTGCCGTAGTGACGCGAGCCGTAGTATTCGCGCGCGTAAGTGCCCAGCAGCAAAAAGAGTTTCGTGGTCTCGGACAGCTCGTTGGCGCGCATGCGCCAGCCGCGGTGAAAGTCCATCAGGGAGACCGAGTAGAGATCGTCCCGGCTCACCCCGTAGCCGTCGCCGTACATCATGGTCTGCGTGAGACCCTCGGTGCCGATGGGCGTCCAGATGGCCGGGCCGAGCAGATGCATGGGAATGGAAACTTCCTCGACTCGCGCCCCCAGCTCGGCCAGCCGCCGCGCGCCGTCGCGAACCTTCTCATCGACGGCTTGCTCCGAATTAGGGTGGCCGAAGCCCTCCTTCACCACGCCGATTGTCATCCCCTTGACTCCGCCCTCGAGCGCGCGCGAGTAGGCGTGCAGCTTCGGCGCCTTGATGCGCGAGTCATAGCCGTCATCGCCCGCGATCACCTCGAGCAGCAGCGCGTTGTCCGCCACGCCGGCGGTTATCGGCCCGGTGTGGTCGAGGAAAATCTCGATCGGCATTATCCCGGTGTACGGCACCAAGCCCCAGGTCGGCTTAAGGCCGTAGACCCCGCAAAAGGAGGAAGGAATGCGAATCGAGCCTCCCTGGTCGCAGCCGATCGCCATATCAACTTCGCCCAACGCGACCAGCACGGCGGAGCCTGAAGAGGAGCCGCCCGCGGAGTACCCCATCTTGTGCGGATTATGGACCGCGCCGGCGGCGTTGGTGTGGCTGCCGCCGGAAAGGCAAAAATACTCGCAGTGCGCCTTGCCGACGATCTCCGCGCCTTCATCCAGCATGCGCGTGACAATCGAGGCATCGAACTCCGGTACGAAGCCCTCGAGCGTCGAGGCGCCGTTCATCATCGGCACACCAGCCAACATTATATTGTCTTTAAGAACAACCCTTTTCCCCTTTAGTTTGCCGTTCGGCGCGCCCTTGACCGAGGTCTTGCGGTACCACGCGTTATGCCGGTTTTCTTCGGCACCCGGCCGATAGCCGGGAACCCGTGGATATTTTACCGGAGGCAGCTCATCCGGCATGTTGGCGACCAGGTTGTAGGCGCCGATATAGGGCGCCAAGATGCCACGAAACGACGTCAAATCGGAATCGCCCAAGGAAAGCCCGCACTGCTCGGCTATGTCGCGAAGCTGCTCTATTGTCGGTAGTGTAACGCTCATATCCCCCTCTCCTTGTCGGGCCGAGAGAATTTCGCCGCTGCGCCTGACCCGGTAATAGCGGCCTTCGAATTACTTACCTTGGCCGCGACCGCTCTAGGTTAGCACCAAGGCCGGCAGGCGGCCAATGATGCGCCGTTGAGCGCGCCGGCGTTTGCACTCCGCATCAGCGCATGGCCGGGTCGAGCCCGGCGCTGGCCAATGCCAAGCAGTCGAGTACAATCAGACCAAGGGGGTGGCAGCAAGATGATTGTCGAGATAGCCTATGGCCGCGGCGTGCTTCCCGTGCGCCTGCCGGAGCGCGCCGAGGTGACGATCATTCGTAAAAAAGCCCTGGCGAAGCTGCCGGATCCTCAGGCGGCCGTTTGCCGCGCGCTTGACAACCCGATTGGCTCCGCCCCTCTCGCGCAGCTCGTCAGGGGGCGGCGCAGCGCCTGTATTTTGATCTGCGACGTGACGCGCCCGGCGCCCAACCACCTGCTTTTGCGGCCAATCCTCGATGAGCTGCTTCGAGGCGGGGTGCCGGCCGACAAAATCACCGTGCTCGTGGCCACCGGACTTCACCGCCCCAACCTGGGTTCGGAGCTCGAGGAGCTGATCGGCGACCCTTGGGTGCTTTCAACCGTGCGCGTGGCTAATCACACGGCCCGTTGCGACGCCGACCACGTCGATCTGGGGCGCACCGCGAGCCGCGGCACGCCGGTCAAGATCGACCGCCGCTTCGTGGAGGCCGACCTGCGCATCGCGACCGGCCTGGTCGAGCCGCACTTTATGGCGGGTTACTCGGGCGGTCCGAAGGTCGTCGCGCCCGGGCTCGCGCATGCCGACACGATCCGCACCTTCCATAGCGCGCGCTTCATGGAAGACCCGCGCGCGCGCCAGTGCAAT
Organism: Deltaproteobacteria bacterium; assembly: GCA_021831785.1. GTDB lineage: Bacteria > Desulfobacterota > Binatia > Binatales > Binataceae > JAJYYI01. The sequence goes on from JAKBMB010000029.1 coordinate 129,794, forward strand.
CTCGCGCGCAACCCCCTGCGCGAGGAGCAGCTCGAGATCGTTGGCATGATAGGGGAGATTTACGGCCTCAACGTGGTCCTCGACGAATCGCGCGCCCTATGCCAGGTCAGCTTCGGCGACGTCGTCGCGAGCCATCTGGCCGCGGTCGATTTCGTGCGCGACAGCACCGAGGTAGCCGTGGCGCGCAGGTTCAAGACGGTGGTCACCTCGGCGGCCGGCCATCCGCTGGACAAGACCTACTATCAGACAGTCAAAGGGATGGTTACGCCGATGGACGTCCTGGAGCCCGGCGCCAACCTGATCGTCGCGTCGGCATGCTCCGAAGGCCTGGGTTCGGCGGAGTTTCGCGCGGCCCAAAGCCGGCTCCTCGAGCTCGGAGCCGAAGCGTTTCTTGAGAGCCTCAAACGCAAGGCGCTCGCCGACATCGACGAATGGCAAACCGAGATGCAGCTTAAGCCCATGCGCCGCGCCCGCATCGCGCTCTACACCCGCGGCTTGAGCGAGGAAGAGCGCCGTCTCACCGCTGTTGACCTTGCCGCCTCGGTCGAGCAGGCTGTCCAACAAAGCCTCGAGCGCACCGCCGACCGCGCGGTCGCAATTATTCCCGAAGGGCCTTACGTCGTTCCGTTCTACGCGCCCGCGTGAGCTCTGCGTGTCCGGTCCGCGCTGGATTGCCGCTTGCAACGCGCTAGTAAAACTCGGCCTTAAGCTCTCGCTGCAGCAGAACCTCGGCCATCGCGGCCGGCGCTTGATGTTCGTAAAGGCAACTGAAGACCGCGTTGACGATCGGCATCTCAATTTCGGATGCATCGGCCAACGCCTTGACCCCTCGGACGGTGGTGACACCCTCGGCTATCGGGCCGCTTGCGCGCGCGAGCTCTTGGCGGGCGTGTCTTTCATCCTGAGCCAAACGAATCCCGCAGGCGCGGTTGCGCGAAAGTTCGCCGGTGCAGGTCAGCACCAAATCTCCCAGACCGGACAGACCGGCCAGGGTCTGCGGCTGTGCGCCCAGCGCGACGCCCAGCCTGGTGATCTCGGCCAGCCCGCGCGTAATCAACGCCGCGCGCGCGCTTAGGCCAAGCTTTAAGCCGTCGCATATGCCGGCCGCGATTGCGATGACATTCTTGACCGCTCCGCCGAGCTCGACCCCGATCACGTCGGCGCTGCGATAAAGCCGCAGCCGGCCAACTGCGAGCAAGCGCTGCACGCTGCGCGCCGTCGGTTCGTCCTGCGCGGCGACGACCAGCGCTGCCGGCAAGCCTTGCGCAACCTCCAGCGCGAAGCCGGGACCGGAAAGGGCGAGCACCTGGGCGTCGGCGGGCGCGAACTCAGCCATCATTCGGGTCATCGTCTTGGCCGAGCCCTCTTCGATTCCTTTTACCGCGCTGACCAGGGTCACTCCTGGTCCGAGCGCGCCCGCAACGCCGCTAATCGCTCGGCGCGCGAAGCGCGACGGGACGGCGAGGATCACGACGCTGCTTGACGCCGCGGCCGCCTCCCATTGGTCCGTTAGCTCAAGTGCCGGCGTTAGTTTAATGCCGGGCAGATAGGAGACATTTTCGCCAGCCGCGCGCAGCGTCGCGAGCTGCTCGGAGCGGCGCACGCCGAGCGTCACGCGCCGGCCATGGCGCGCCAGTGTCAGCGCCAGCGCGGTGCCCCACGCGCCGGCGCCCAGGACAACGATTCTCGGCTCGACGTGCGATTCGGTCATGTTCCCAGCCGTGAAGCTTCGACCCTGCGGCGCTGCGATGGCCCGGGAGAATAGTTAGGAGGTCGGCTCGAGGTATCGATCGAAAAATTGACCTAAGCGGCCCGGCAGAGCTCATACAGCGGCTTCAGCTCGCGGTACGCGTCAAGCAAATCGGCGCGATCGAGCGTGACAGCCTCGCGCGCCGGCCATCCGAAGCCCACGTCCAATACGCCGCTTTTCTTGCCGACAAGGTCCGCCGCCTCCTGCCAGAACCGCTCGCCGGCGATACCGTCGCGCGGCAGGTCCTTGCAGTCCCATTGATCGTACCGAGCAAGCGGCGCGCCGGCGAACAAGCGGGCCAGTGTGCGCGCGCGCTGCCTGAGGAGCTGCGCTATCTGCGGGCGCCGGTCGGCCTCGGTTTTGACCACCATCCGCGCATGCGCTCCCGCGGCCGAGACGCAAAGCGCCAGGTATCCGTATCGCTTGTATCCTTTGGCCGAGGGGCCGAAGGCGCACCAGGTCTCCGGCGGCGGATTCACCGTGCGTCGGGCGTGCTTGGCCACGTGCGGGAAAAGCTCCAGGCCGAGCTTGCTCGCCAGTTCGGGCGCAAGCTGACGGCCGATCCTGACTAGCTTGGGCCGTACCTGCTCCTGGATCATCGCCATACGGTCGGCGAATCCGCCGATCGTAAACACTTCGAAGTCTGGCCCTGTCAAGCCCAGTTTGTCCATGACGCGTCCTCCGCACGCTCACGCGCCCTTGGCCGCCGCCGCGCAATCGCCGCCTGCTATGCGCGTCGTGCTATGCGTCGAGGTTCTCAGCCGCGACTCAGGCAGGCGGCGCGGACGCCGCGCGCGCATTGTTCGTCGATTCCGCGTGCGTCAACTATTGAGCGAGCCGACGATGCCGTAAAAGAACACGCTCAGCGACTTTTCCTGGGGGTCGTCGGTGGTGATTAGCAGCCGGCCGCGCACTTGCCCCTGCGGAGCCCCACGGCTCAGCTCGATGGTAATCTTGTACTCCTTGCCCGGCTTGGTTTCTTCGGCTTTGGCGGCCACGCTCGGGCTCGAGCTGCTGACGCTCAACACCTTGAGCGGTCTTTGCCCGGAATTGGTGAGTCTCAGAATCCTCGCTGCCCCTCGCCCGCGCGGTACGATGCCGAACGAAACCTGCGGCGGCTCCGCGCTGAGGTCGCCTGCGATCCGTCCGAAAACCGGCAGGGCGACCTTCTTTTGGTTAGTCACTAACTGCACCGAGTCGTAAAACGGCCCGGTTGGCATCCCCTTGAGCAGGCTCACCTCGATTACTTGGCCGGTGCCGCCGTCCTTAGCCGGTGCGGCGGTAACTTTGATGTTCGGGCTGGCGTTGGAAATGCTCTGGAGCTTGAACGGCCCTTCGCCGGTGTATACCAGTTTCACTTGGCGGGTCTGCTCGGTTGCGCGGCGCACGGTGCCGAAGTTTACTTCCGACGGAAGCGCTTCGAGCACGACCTTGATTTCGCCCTCCATAGTCAGGATGGCGGCCGGGTTTGCCGGGTCGTTAGTATAAACCGTGATCATTCGCGAGCGATGGCCCTTCTCGAAGCGGGTATCGAAAGTCACCGCCAAATCGGCGCTCTCGCCCGGCGCGAGCTTAGCCTTGGTTGGCTTCGCCGCGGTGCATCCGCAGGACGTATGCACCGCCTTGATAAGCAAGTCGCCGCGCCCCGCGTTTCGGATGGTGAAGACGTGCTGGACTAACGTCCCTTCGAGCGCCGTACCGAAGTCATATACCGGCGCCGCCAGCTCGATTCTTGGCGCCGTCGCCGCCGGCGCCTTGGAAACGGCGGGATTTGCACCCGCGGCGGACGTTGATCCGGCGCCGCCGTCCGCGCGCAGATCGCCCGCCAGCAGTGCCGCCATCGCGCCCAGAAGCATCGCCGTCAGGCCATGTTTGAATTTACGTCGCGACAGCACTCTTCGTCCCGAGCAAAAACACCGGCCGGCCCGACCGGCGCGCGTGCAACGCAGAGCCAACCGCGGGCGCTAAATTCGCGCGCCGCGCTGCAAAGCGCGGTCAACCGGCTTGGCGGACCTGTCCCACGTCTTCGCGGGTTTCAAATCGCCGCAGAAAATCCGTATAAACCAGCCCGTGTTGAAAGTCGGGTTCCTCCAGAATCTTAAGATGCAGCGGGATGTTGGTTTTGATTCCGTCGATCACATACTCGCGCAGGGCCGCGCGGGCGCGCGCGATCGCCGCCGCGCGGTCCTCGCCGTGCACGATAAGCTTGGCGACCAGCGGGTCGTAATGCATCGGCACCTGGTAGCCGTCGTAGAGCGCGGTTTCAACCCTGACGCCGAGACCGCCGGGCGGATGATGGTTAGACACGACGCCGGGTGACGGCAGATGTGTTTGCGGGTCCTCGGCATAGACACGCCACTCGATCGCCGCGCCGCTGAGCGGTATCTCGCGCGGCTTTAGCCACAGCCGTTCGCCCAAGGCCAGGCGCAGGCTCGCCTTGACCAGGTCGACGCCGGTGACCATTTCGGTAACGCCGTGCTCGACCTGAATCCGCGTGTTCATCTCGATAAAGTAAAAATCGCCGGTTTCGCCCAGCAGAAACTCCACCGTGCCGACGTTGGAATATCCCACCACTTGCGCGGCGCGCACCGCCGCGCGCCCCATCTTTTGGCGCAGGCGCGCGCTGAGCACCGGGCACGGCGCTTCCTCGACGAGCTTCTGATGGCGGCGTTGAATCGAGCAATCGCGCTCGCCCAGATGGACCACCTGCCGATAGTTGTCCGCCAGGATCTGGAACTCCACATGGCGAGCCTTCTCGATATATTTTTCCAGGTACATCTTGGTCGAGCCGAAGGCCGCTTCGCTCTCGGCTTGGGCGAGCGGGAAAAGCCGCGCCAGTTGGCGGGAGTCGTGCGCCACCCGCATTCCTTTACCGCCGCCGCCGGCCGCGGCCTTGATCAACACCGGGTATCCGACTTTACGCGCCTGTTCGTCGGCGGTCTTGAATTCGGTGATGCCGGTGCCCTCGCTGCCCGGCAGCACGGACACGCCGTGCCGCTTCATAATGCGCAACGCCCGCGGCTTGTCGCCCATCAAGCGGATATGGCGCGCGCGCGGCCCCACGAACTGCAACCCCGAACGCTGGCAAGCCTCGGCAAAGTCGCCGTTCTCGGACAGGAAGCCGTAGCCCGGGTGGACCGCCTCAGCGCCGTAGGCGGTGGCCGCGCTGATAATCGATGAGATGCTGAGATAGCTATGCTCAGCCGCAGGCGGTCCGATACAGACTGCCTCATCAGCCATCCGTGCGTGCAAAGCGCGCCGGTCGACAGTCGAATAGACCGCCACGGTTTTGATCCCCAATTCCCGGCACGCGCGGATTATCCGGATTGCGATCGTACCTCGGTTGGCTACTAGGAGCTTCTTAAACACGGTCTCTGCCGACATCGCCTAAGCCGTTTATTCTAACGGATCACTGAACCTCTAGCACTATCAACGGCTGCCCATATTCGACCGGTTGGGCGTTTTCGCAGAGGATTTTGGCCACCTTTCCGGCAACTTCCGCCACGATCTCGTTCATCATCTTCATCGCCTCAATGATGCACAGGGCCTGGCCCTTGTGCGCAAGGTCGCCTTCCTCGACAAAGGGCGCCGCGTCGGGCGACGGCGCGCGGTAGAACGTGCCGACCATCGGACTGCGCACCAAGACCTGTCCCGCAGCCAATTCGGGCTCCTGACCGGGGCTGTCCACGGTGGATGCGGCCAGCGTTTGCACCGGGACCGGTTTGGCCGCGCCGACCCGGCCCGAAACCTCGCCGGCGATGCTGGCGCTCGGCGAACGCACCAGTCGGACGCGGCCTTTCTGGTCCTGTATCTCGAGTTCGACCAGACCGCTCTTGCGCATCAGAGCGACCAGCGCTCTTAGTTCGCTAAGGTCCATCTTGCCTCTTTATCCTCAAGCGGCCGCATCGTGGTCGGTCAGAATCGCCGCCGCCGCGCGCATCGCCAGCATGTAGCTTTCAGCGCCAAATCCCATTATCCGGCCATGGGCGATGTCGGCGATAACCGAGCGGCGGCGAACCGGCTCCCGCCGATAGACGTTAGTAAGATGAACTTCGATGACCGGTACGGCCGCGGCCAAAAGCGCGTCGCGAATTGCCATCCCATACGCGGTGTAACCGGCCGGATTGATAATAATGAGCTTGGCGCGTCCCCGGCAGGCCTGGATTTGGTCGACGATCTCGCCTTCGCCGTTGGCCTGAAAGGTCTCCACTTCAAGGCCGAGCTCGCGTCCCAGCACGCGCACGCGATTATTGATTTCATGCAGCGTGACTCGTCCGTAAATCTCAGGTTCGCGTTCGCCGAGGAGATTGAGATTCGGCCCGTGGACGACCAAGACGATTTTTTCGCCGCCCGAGCCTTTCTCGGCCAGATCGGCTTTTGGTGTCGTTTCCATGTCGGCTTTCACACTCGCTCCTTATCGGCGTGGTCCGCCGATGGTCAGGCGCCTGCACACAACGCGGCATTGAAGCCCAGGCTTGCGCGGGTTGCAAGCCGTGGCTGCGGCTATTCATTATTTATCGCCTGGGATGCGTCCGGCGACGCGCCGCCGCGGCTGTCATCGCTGCGTTTGCCTGGATTTGGTGGTAGGCTGCTGTCATTGAGCGCTCAGGCGCGAGCGGGCTTCGCGGTGAAGGCGCCGGCGCGCCGCCATCACCCATCGAGCGCGGCGCGGCCGCGATAATACTGCGATAATACAACAAAGCGCGCTTCGGCGGCCGAGGGGTTCGCAGGGGCCCTGGGCGCATGCACCTGGAAAGGAATGACACCGAATGTCTGTCAGCCGCTTCGCAAACGCAAACGGGCTAAAGCTCCATTACCTGGACTACGGCAACGGAGACGCGCCGGCACTGGTGTGCATCCACGGGCTGACCGGAAATGCGCATAACTTCGACGCCGTTGCGCCCCATCTTAGGCACGCCTATCGCGTAGTCTCGCTCGACGTGCGCGGGCGGGGCGATAGCCAATGGGGCCCGCCGGAGAACTACACATACTCCCAGTATGCGAGCGACTTGGCGAGCTTTCTCGACGCGCTCGATATCCGGCGCGTGAGCCTGCTCGGCACCTCGATGGGTGGGATAATCTCGATGATCTACGCCGCAAGCCACTCCCAGCGTATCGAGCGCGTCGTGCTTAACGATATCGGTCCGGAGTTTGACCTGGCTGGCGTCGAGCGGATTCTTGACTCCGTGTCTGAGGCGCCGCGTGAGTTTCGCGACCTGGATGAGGTGGCAGCCTATTATCGCGCGGCCTATCCGCCGCTGGCCGACGCTCCGGTGCAAAGCTTGCTTGGGTTCTGCCGATGGGCGGTCAGGGAAGGCGAAAACGGGCGACAGGTATGGAAAACGGACCCGGCGGTGAGGCGAGTGCGGCCAACCGGGCCCTCAAGCGTGCTGCCCGACCTCTGGGCGATGTACCGCCGAATCACGGCCCCGGTGCTGGTGATTCGCGGCGCCGAGAGCGACCTGCTTTCGCCTGCCACAACGCAGCGGATGCGCGCGGCGCACGCTAAAACACGGGTCGTCGAAGTGCCCGGCGCGGGACACGCGCCGTTTCTTACCGAACCCGAAGCACTCGCCGCGCTCAAGGAATTTTTCGCCTGCTAGCGACGCGCGGTTGCTCGGCGCTAGGGCACCGAATAAGTGGGAACCTGAGTCGGTCCCGGTGGCAGCACTCGGCACTGACTTGGCCTGATTACGATCAAGCCTTGGGATGGACGCGAGATTTGCAGGCGCGTCGCATAGCGCCCAATTGGCCGGCCAGGGGTCATCGTTGGCCAAGTCCTGGTATAGTAGAATGGGTTTGGCGATGGCGCTTTTGCCGATCTTCGTAGAGGTTGGCGACCGACCCGTGCTGGTGGTCGGCGGCGGCGCGGTGGCGCTGCGCAAGGTCGAAGGCCTGCGCAAAGCCGGAGCGTCGGTGACGGTGATAAGTCCGCGGCTGACGGCCCGGCTCAAGAAGCTCGCGGACCAAGGCGCGCTGCGCCATATCGAGCGCCGTTATCGGCCGGGCGATATGGGCGGCTTTAGCTTGATTTACGCGGCGACTGACGATGCCGCGCTGGAGCGCAAACTGTTTGCGGAAGCCCAGCGCTTGGGCCTGATGATCAACGTCGCCGGCCAGCCGGAGCTGTGCAGCTTTATCGTGCCCGCAAGTATCAGGCGCGGCGATTTGCTGGTGGCGATTTCCACCGCCGGCGCGAGCCCGGCCTTAGCGCGCAGGCTGCGCCAGCAACTCGAGCTTGCCTTGGGTCCGGAGTACGAGGCACTGGTCGATCTGATGGGCCGGGCGCGCAGGCGCTTGCGCGAGAGCTTATGCGACGGTCGCTCGCGGATGCGCCGGCTCAATGCGCTGGCCGACTCCGAGATCGGCGAATGCCTGCGCCGCCACGACCTCGAGCGAGTTGACCGGCTGCTGGCCGAGCATCTGGGGGAAGGATTTGACTTGGCCGCCTTAGGCTTTAGCGCCGAGCGGCTGGACGCCTTGTTTGGCCCGCGGCTCCAGGGCGCAGATCGGCCGGCGGAATGCGGAGTTGGCGCCGCGGATGATCGAGCCTAATTATGATTACGCCTTGGACGCTCGCTGCCTTGCTCGGCTACGTCGCTGCCGCCGGCGCGTTCGCGGCCGGGCTGTGGTCGCCGCGTGAGCGGTTGACTTCATGGGGCACTACGGCTTTGGCCCTCGGCGCCGGCTTTCAGGCCGTCGATTTGTTTTTGGGGGCGCTCAAGGCGGGCAATATGCCGGTGGTGAACTTCGCCCAATCGCTGGCTTTCTTGGCCTGGGTCACGGCGCTGGCCGGCCTGGTGACTATCGTGCGCCTGCGGCTGGTTCTAGTGGGCGCGGTGGTCGCCCCGGCGGTTACCATCGCGCTTGGCGCGGCTTGCCTGGCCGCCGAGAACGGCGACCGTTCCTTTCCCCAGGCGCTGCGCAGCGCCTGGTTGCCGGTGCATGTGACGCTGGCCTTCCTCGGCCAAGCCCTGTTCGTCCTAGCGGCCGGAGTGAGTCTGCTTTACCTGCTCAAGGAGTCGCGGCTTAAGGCCAGGCGTCCGTTGGAAATCCCCGACAGTCGGCTGCCGAGTCTGGAGAGTCTCGACCGCATCAATTATCGTCTGCTGGTGTGGGGCTTTGTTCTGCTCAGCCTTGCAATCGTAACCGGGGCGCTGTGGGCTGCCGCGACTTGGGGCCGGTTTTGGTCATGGGAGCCGGTGGAGTTGTGGTCGTTGGTCTTATGGGTTCTTTACGCCGCCCTGCTTCAGTCGCGGCTTGCTATCGGGGTTCGCGGGCGGCGCGCCGCACGGCTGACGATCGCGCTGTTCGCGGTTCTGCTATGTTCGTACCTCGGGGTTAACTTGCTGATCCCCGGCAAGCACGGCGGAAGCTTCGGCTAGCTGATGATTAACGACACCTTGTGCATCATTGGTTTGAGCCATCACACGGCCCCGGTCGAGGTGCGCGAGCGTCTCGCCTTTAGCCCGCGCGAGGTCGCCGGCGCGCTCGTAAACCTCAAGCGCAGCCGGCCTGCCGTGAGCGAGGCGGCGTTGCTTTCGACTTGCAACCGGGTCGAGATGGTCGCCGCGACAGCCGATCCGGACCTGGCGCAGGCCGAACTCCTAAGCTTTCTGGCCGCCGAGCGCAAGCTTGAGCAAAGCGCGCTGCGAAGTCTGCACTACCGGCTTGCCGGACGGGACGCCGTGCGTCATCTTTTCCGCGTCGGTGCGAGCCTGGACTCGATGGTCGTCGGCGAGCCGCAGATTCTGGGCCAGCTTAAGGCCGCCTATGCGCAGGCGGTTGAGGCCGGCGTCGTCGGCCTGATTCTTCATCGCGCCTTTCACAAGACCTTCTCGGTGGCCAAGCTGGTGCGCAAAAGCACCGCGATCGGCGCCGGCGCGGTCTCGGTCAGCGCCGCGGCGGTGAAGCTGGCCCGCCAGATCTTCGATTCGCTCCAGGACAAGACGATCATGCTGCTCGGGGCCGGTCGGATGGCGGAGTTGACCGCGCGCAATCTGGCGCGTCTGGGGGTCGAGTCGCTGGTCATCGCCAACCGCCGCTTGGAGCGCGCGATGGAGCTGGCGCGTGATCTCGGCGGCACCGCAGTGACGCTCGAACATTGCACGCCCTATCTCAAGCTCGCCGACGTGGTGATCGGTTCGGCGGCGGTCAGCGAACCGATCCTGACGCCGGCCGAGCTTTACCCGGTGATGCGCGAGCGGCTGCACCGGCCGATGTTCCTCATCGACCTCGGCGTCCCGCGCAACTTTCACCGTGGTCTCAACGAGCTGGAGAACGTCTTTCTCTACGACATCGACGACTTGGGCCGCGTCGCCGCCGAGGCACTCAACGAGCGTGAGCAGGAGGCGCATCGGGCCGAGCTTATCGTCGAGCGCGAGGTGGACGCGTTCTGCCGCTGGCTGGAACGGCTGGAGCTGGTGCCCGCAATCAAGGCGGTTCGCTCGCGCATCGAGCTTCTGCGCGACGGTGAGTTAGAGCGCCACCGCGCCTGGCTGGCTACGCTGGCACCGCAGGAGCGCGCACATGTAGAAGCGCTGACCCGCGGCCTGACCAACAAGATTCTCCATCAAATTCTGAGCGAGCTGCGCCGTCTTGGCCAGGAGCCCGACAAGCGGTTCGCGCTGGTGATCGCGCAGCGCCTGTTGGGCGCCAGTCTCGCGCCCGCCGCGGCCGCGCTGATCGCGCCCGCGGCGGGCGACGACGAGGGCGGCGGCGAGCCGCAGAGCTGAGTCGTCGGCAGCGCAGGGACAGGCCGTATGGCGTTCGTACTACGGCTCGGCTCACGGCCGAGCAAGCTGGCCCTCATTCAGGCGGAGCTGGTTAAAAGCGCGCTTCGGGCCGCTGCCGGAGACCTAAGCGTCGAGATCGTCCCGATTAGAACCTCCGGCGACCGGCTGGCGCGCAGGGGGCCGCTGAAGCCCGCGGGCAACAAGCGACTTTTCATCGAGGAACTTGAACAGGCGCTTAGCGCGTGGCACGTGGACCTCAATGTGCATTCGATGAAGGACTTGCCGGCGGTGCTCGGTCCGCGCTTTCGCATCGTCGCCGTGCCGCGGCGCGAGGATCCGCGCGACGCTCTGGTCTCGCGCGTCGGCGCCGGTATCGGCGCCTTGCCCGTGGGCGCTATGGTGGGGACCTCCTCCGCGCGCCGCATGTTCGAAGCCCGGCGCGCGCGCGCCGACCTGCGCGTGCTCCCGATGCGGGGCAACGTGGACACGCGCTTAAGCCGCCTTGAGGCCGGCGAGTTCGACGGCGCGATCCTTGCGCTCGCCGGGCTAAAGCGTCTGGGGCGGGCAGAAATGCGTGGTCTCGCGCCGCTCGACGAGGAGACGTTCGTCCCCGCTGCCGGACAGGGCGCGTTGGCGCTCGAGGCCCTCAGCGGCCGCGCCGTCGGCGGCTCGCGCGAGCTCGAGGCGCTGGCCGGCGAGCTTAACGATAGCGTTGCCGCGGCCGAGACCGAAGCCGAGCGCGCTTTTCTCGCCGAGCTCGGCGCAAGCTGCGCCTCCCCGCTAGGAGTGCGCGCGCGGATGACCGACGGCGCGCTCTCCATGCGCGCGCTGCTCTTCAGCCACGACGGCGCGCAAGCGATTGAGGATACGGTGTCCGAAGCCGCCGAGCCAGCGAAAAGTGGTCCCGCCCTGCTCGGGCGCGAACTGGGGCGTCGGATGCTCGAGGCGGGAGGGCGCGCGCTGCTCGCCGATGACTGAACACGCAGCGGGCAAAGTATGGCTGGTCGGCGCCGGCCCCGGCGCCTTCGAGTTGATCACGCTGCGCGGCGCCGACGTGATGCGCCGCGCTCAAGTGGTGATTTACGATCATCTGGTCAACGATGACCTTTTGGAGCTCGCGCCGGCTGGCGCCGAGCTTATCTACGCGGGCAAAAAAGGCGGCGCCACTTACGCGCTGAGCCAGGAGGAGATCAACCGGCTGGTGATCGGACATGCGCGCGCCGGAAAGCGCGTGGTCAGGCTCAAGGGGGGGGACCCGTCGATCTTCGGGCGCGGCGGCGAAGAAATGGTTGCGCTGGCCGCGGCCGAGGTCGAGTTCGAAGTCGTGCCGGGGGTAACCGCGGCGACCGCCGCGCCGGCCTTCGCCGGGATTCCGCTTACCCATCGCGACTACGGCTCCTTCGTCACCGTCGTGACCGGCCATCAGGGGCGTACCAAGGCCACGGGTGGCGCGGTGCCGTGGCGGGAGTTCGCTCGCGCGGGCGCACAGGGCGGCACGTTGGTGTTGTTGATGGCCACCGCGCGGATGGGCGAGCTGATGGCGGGTCTGATCGAGCATGGGATGAGCGCGCAAACGCCCGCGGCGATAATCCAGAGCGCTACCACCGCGGCGCAGAAAACGGTGATCGCTACGGTGGAGACGCTAGAACAGACAGCCCGCGCCGCCGGAGTCGAACCGCCCGCGGTGATCGTCGTCGGCCAGTGCGTGCGGCTCGGTGCGCAACTGCGATGGTTCGAGCGCAAGCCGCTGTTCGGTCGGCAGATCGTGGTCACCCGCGCGCGCGAAAAAGCAGCCGCGCTCGCCCGCGAGCTCGGCGATATGGGGGCGCAAGTGGTGCACGTGGCCGCGATCGAGACCGCCGAGCCGGACAGTTACGCCGAGCTCGACAGCGCCCTGTCGCGCTTGGCGGAGTTCGACTGGGTGATCTTTACCAGCGCGGCGGGCGTCGAATGCTTCCTGGCGCGTCTAGCGCGCCTGAATCGCGACATCCGCGAGCTTTCGCGCGCGCGAATCGCCGCGATCGGCCCGGCCACTGCGTCGCGACTGCGCGCGTGCGGCCTCACGGTGGCCGCGATGCCCGCGCAGTATCGTTCCGAAGCGATCATCGAAGCCTTGGGTGAAGCGCAAATTCGTAACGCGCGATTGCTGCTGCCTCGCGCTCAGGTCGCGGGGCAGACGCTGCCCCAACTCTTGCTGGCGCGCGGGGCTCGCGCGGTCGAGGATGCCCCAACCTACAAAACGGTCAAGCCGGCCGGTCCGCGCGCCAAGCGCGTCGGCGAGGCGATTAGAGCGGGCGCGCTCGATCTCGTCACGTTTACCAGCCCCAGCACGGTGATTAACTTCCATGCGATGTTCGGTCCTCAGGCTGCGGGCCTTAAAGCCGCCGCCATCGGCCCGGTGACCGCGGCCGCCTGCCGCAAACTTGGCTTCGAGGTCGTGGCCGAAGCCCGCGAACATACGATCGGCGGCCTGGTTCGGGCGATCCGTGATTACTTCTCGCCTTCGGGGTGATGCGCCGCATCCGATGGCGCAACTTCCTCGTCGGCCGAATCGTTATATAATATATAATCAGTTGCAGAATTCGGCTCGCGCGCGAGGTGAACCCATGGCTTTTCCAACGACGCGGATGCGCCGCTTAAGGCGCACCGAAGAGCTGCGGCGCATGATGCGCGAGACGCGGCTTTTGCCCGCCGACTTCATTCAGCCGCTGTTCGTCTGTCCCGGGCGCGACGTGGCGCGCGCGGTCAGCTCGATGCCGGGGGTGGCGCAGCTTTCGGTCGATCGCGTAGTGGGCGCGGCCAAAGAGGCTCAAGAAGCAGGAGTGCCCGCGGTCTTGCTCTTCGGCATCCCGCAGCGCAAAGACGCTGTGGGCAGCGAGTCGTGGAGCGCGCAAGGAGTGGTGCAGAGGGCGGTCAGTGAAATCAAGGAACGGGTCGCCGGTCTTGCGGTGATTACCGACGTCTGCATGTGCGAGTATACCGACCACGGCCATTGCGGCGCGGTCGCCGACGGCGAAGTGGACAACGACGCCACCCTCGAGCTGCTCACCCGCCAGGCGCTCTCCCATGCGCGCGCCGGGGCCGATATCGTAGCGCCGTCGGACATGATGGACGGACGCGTCGGCGCGATACGTAAGGGGCTGGACGAAAACGGACTGAGCCAAGTCGCGATCATGGCCTACGCGGCCAAATTCGCCTCAGCCTTTTACGGCCCCTTTCGCGAGGCCGCCGAATCGGCGCCCCAGTTCGGCGACCGGCGTTCCTACCAGATGGACCCGGCCAATGGGGACGAGGCGATGCGCGAGATAGAACTCGACCTTCAAGAGGGCGCCGACATCGTCATGGTCAAGCCGGCACTGGCTTATCTTGATTTGATTTACCGCGCCCGCCAAAAGTTCAACTGCCCGCTAGCGGCCTACAACGTCTCCGGCGAGTACGCCATGATTCGCGCCGCGGGACTAAACCGATGGATTGATGAGGACCGGTTAGTGCTGGAAGTCTTGACTGGGATAAAGCGCGCGGGCGCTAATCTCATTATCACTTACTTCGCCACTCAAGCCGCGCGCCGCCTAAGCGGCTAGCTCGAAGTTTTCCGCGGCTCGCCCGATTCTCGCAGCGCAGGCCCCGGCTTTATCCAGCTTAGCACCCCTCACTGACTAGATTTGCAGCCCCCAATGCCGCTTACCGCCAGGACTTAAACGACTCAGAAAAGCAGGAACCGTGCCAAGCGTGTCGCAAAGCGTGGCGCAAGCTGGAATTGCGCCCGTTGTGGCGAAAAGCGTAGGTTCTTGCTGTCGCGGCTTGCCGTCGATACGTATGGCAGCTAGGGTCAGGCTGCTGTATAAGTGGCGGCGTTGCTCTTGATAGTCGCGCGGGAAAAGAGCTAAATGAAAGCTTCCGAATTGAGCCTTAGCTGAGTTCTAGCGGGCAGCGGACGCTTAAGCCTATTTAAGCCGTCATAACCAGGTTTCTGCTGCCCGCGCAGGCGCGAAATTCCTAACTTAGCGTCAGGACATGACCCTTATACAAGGTGCCATTTGCGCTCAACGGCGGCGGCAAAAGGCGCAGCCGGCAATGCCCAGGCAAGAATAGGCGCTTGGCCAGGGGGGAAGGCAGGCGCCTGTTTTATGAATCCAGCTCAAAGATAAAGAAACCATATGCAGTGGCTTGACCATGAGTACCTAAGCCGCCTGCTTGAGAGCTGCCCCGAGATCGTCGTCGCAGTTGATAAAGCCGGCACAATTGTTTATTACAACGAAGGCGCCCGTCAGACCTTGCACTATAGTGCGCAAGAGGTGCTATCGCGCAACGTTGTCGGAACGCTCTATCCGTCGGTTGAGGAAGCTCGCCGGGTGATGCAGGCGATGGTCGAGCCGCCCGCTTACGGCCGGATTTGCGACTTCGAGACCGTTTTGTGCACCAAGGAGGGCGACCGGATTCCGGTTACCTTCTCGGGCTCGCTTTTGCGCGACGAGCAGGGCGCTGTGGTGGGCTCGATAGGGTTCGCGCGGGATCTGCGGGAGATGCGCCGGCGCGAGCAGTCGGCGACGACGTGCGAGATCGCGGTCAGCGTAGCGCACGAGGTCAACAACCCGCTGGAGGTAATCGCCAATAACCTGGAGTTGATACAGCGCTCGCTCCAAATCCGGTACGGCGACCTTCGCGCTGATAACAACCACGGACGCTTCGAGGCGATTCGAGCGGCGGTTGATCGGGTCAAGGCTATTGTGCATCGGCTTGACGAGATGGCCCGCGACGACACCTACGAAACCCGGCCCTACCTCCACGATCAGCTCATGACCGACCTGCGCCCGCGCCTGAGTGGTGACGAAGAAATCGCCGAGCCCCGCCAGTGGAGTGAACATTACTTCCCGCTCGCCGGAATGGCGGTGCTGGTGGTTGACGATGACCTCTCGGTGGTCGCTTCGCTGGCCGATTTGCTGCGCGCCGAGCACTGTCAGGTATACGCGGCGTGCAGACCCAGCGATGCGCTAAGGCTCGTGCGCGACATCGAACAACTCGACCTGGTCATTTCGGACGTGGTGATGGACGAGATGGACGGCTGCGAACTGTACAGGCGAGTCAAGACCCAGCGGCCGGAGCTGCCGGTAATTCTGACTACCGCTTATTACTACGACCGGGACCACGTAATAAAACGCTCGCGGCTGGCAGGACTCGAGCACGCCATCTTCAAAAAGCCCATCAATCCGGCGCGCTTGCGCGAGCTGATGCTGAAGGCCCGGCAACAAAGCACCCTAAGCGTACCGGCGCAGCCGATGGAGCAAGCCGCCAAGCCTGCCGGTTGAGGCTTTCGCTCCCGCAAAGCCCGCTTTTGTCTTACCCCGCGCCGCTCGTCCCCTGACTACGGAGCCCGACGCCTTATATTCGCGTGCTCGGAGCGTTTGCCGGCCCGACGCAGGCGCTTTTCCGGCCGGCGCCAAAAATCGCGTGACGAAGCAGGACTCGCCGCGATGATCGTGCCAGCCGCCGGGAAAAGCAGGACAGGAACTCCGGCCGGCCGATTACGCGGCACTTTCGCAGTCTGCCCGCGGGGCGCGCCGGCGAGCGTCGGAGAGCCCCGCTTGGCGGACAGAGACCGGCCTGCCGCCGCCTTAAGTGTCACTGGCCGGCCCGGGGTCATCGCTTTGCACGACGAGCCGCTCTCCCGGTCCCAGCAGTTCCGCGCGCGCTTTCGGCAGGCAGTGAGGATAGTTGCGCTGCATAAATTCGATAAGCTTCTCGCGCACGGCGCAGCGCAGATCCCAAAGCTTCGAGGAATTTTCCGCGCTCACCAGGGCTCTCATCTCCACCGTGTGCTCGGTGGCATGCGTGACCTGGAGCACGCATACCTTGCCGTCCCAGAGCGGGAGGTCTTTGACGATGCGGCCGAGTGCCTCGCGGATTGCCGGCACCGGTATCGTGTAGTCGGCGTAAACGTGCACCGTGCCCATAAGGTTGGCCGAGTGGCGGGTCCAGTTCTGGAACGGATGCTGAATAAAATACGTCAGCGGCAAAACCAGGCGCTGCAGGTTCCAGATGCGCACGACGACGTAGGTGGTCGTGATCTCTTCGATCCAGCCCCATTGCCCTTCGACTATGACCACGTCTTCGATGCGTATGGGCTGGGTTATCGCCAGTTGAACGCCGGCGACGAGATTTGCGATCGTGGGACGGGCGGCGAGGCCAACCGCGATGCCCGCGATTCCGGCGGAGGCCAGGATGCTGCCGCCCAGTTCCCGGCCCCAGTGAAACGACATCAGCGTTACCCCCGAGGCGAGCACGACGATGACCACCAGCAGGATGCGCCGGAAGACGTGGATTTGGGTGACGATGCGGCGAGCCTTGAAGTTGTCCGTCTCCTGTAGCTCGTAGTGCGCTATCAGGGCGTCCGATAGCGCGAAGGCGAGCCGCCAAAGCGTCCATATCACCGCCGCCGTCTCGGTCACGGTTAGCGCATGTTCGAACGCGCCGGATAGCGACGGTCCAAGCCGCAGGAAGGGCAATACCACATCGACGGCGAACACCGGAAAGGCAAGCTGAAGCGGCGAGCGGCAGTTGCTGATGACCGACTGTACCAGCGTGCTCGGCTTTTTGCTCAGGCGCCGAAGGCAGAAAAAAAGGACCCCATACAGGAGAAGGCCGGCGACGATCGCGCCCGCGAGCAAAGCGGCGGAGATGACAAGCCCATGCCAGTGCGCCGGAATCATCTGCGTTTGAATCATCGTCATTAAGCTCATCGCGCAGACCCCCCTCATCGTGAATCAACTTCTTCAGCGCGCGGGTCACAACTCAGCGGCGATTGAGGCGGCAAGGTAGGCGCGACCCGCGGCGATATAATTATCCGACGCAGAAAAGGGGAGGCCGATGCAACCCCCGTCTGTTCAACGTCTCAGCTTGACTGCCAGGACGAGGCTGCAATAATACGCCCGTTGAGTTTCGGATTATGCAAAAGGCCGCGCCAGTTGCTAAACTGGAACGCTGAGGGGTGCGGTTACTATGGAGTTTCCTCGGATCAAGCGTCTTCCGCCTTATGTCTTCAATCAAATAGGCGATTTATGCCGAAAAGCGCGAAGGGCGGGCGAAGACATAATCGATTTCGGGATGGGAAATCCCGACCAGCCGACGCCTGCGCATATCGTCAACAAGCTGCTCGAAACGGCGCCCAAATCCGCCAACCATCGCTACTCGGTTTCCCGCGGCGTGTACAAGCTTCGGTTAGCGATCGTCGAGTGGTATCGGCGGCGCTACGGCGTTGAGCTTGACCCCGACACCGAGGCGATCGTCACTATCGGCTCCAAGGAGGGCATCGCCCACATGGCGCTGGCGATTCTCCAGCCCGGCGACCTGGTGCTGGCGCCGACGCCGACCTATCCCATTCATCAATATGCTTGCGTCATCGCCGGCGCCGACGTTCACGGCGTGCCGCTGCGCAGCGGAGACGAGTTCTTCGACTCGCTGACTCATGTGATGGCGCGATGCTGGCCGCGGCCGAAGTTCATGGTCATAAGTTTTCCCCATAATCCCACCACCGCGGTCGTGGACTTGGAGTTCATGCAGCGGGTGGCGGATTTCGCGCGCGAGAATGAAATTCTGGTGGCGCATGATTTTGCTTACGCCGATTTGTGCTTTGACGGCTATCAGGCGCCGTCGTTCCTTCAGGCGCGGGGCGCGAAAGCGATGGGCGTTGAGTTTTTCACGCTCTCGAAGAGCTATCACATGCCCGGCTGGAGAGTGGGGTTCGCGGTGGGAAACCGCGAGATGATCGGCGCGCTGGCGCGTCTTAAGTCGTACCTTGACTACGGCATCTTTACACCCCTCCAGGTGGCCGCGATCCATGCGCTCAACGGGCCGCAGAAGTGCGTCGCAGAGATGCGGGAGATGTATCGGAGCCGGCGCGACGCTCTGGTCGACGGGCTTAACCGCTGCGGATGGCCGACGCCCAAGCCGCGCGCGACAATGTTCGTGTGGGCGCCGATTCCCGAGCCTTTTCGCGCGATGGGCTCAATCGAGTTCTCCAAGCTTTTGCTTCGCGAGGCCAAAGTCGCGGCGTCACCCGGGATCGGTTTCGGCGCGGACGGCGAAGGGTTCGTGCGTTTTTCACTGATCGAAAACGAGCATCGGATTCGCCAGGCGCTGCGCGGGGTGCGCAACATGATGCGGCAGGTCGAGGCTAATGGCGCCAGAGGTTCGGCCCCGCTCGGGGCGTAGCGCGCGGGTCTGCAGCGTGGTTGGGGGCGGCCAATGCTGCGCGTGGCCTGGTGGCGAGCGGTGGGTGGAACCGGTCTATGAGTTCGCGCGGCGATGGCCGAGCACGCCGGCGCGCCATCTCGGGCTTTTAGGTCGCGGCTGATGCCCGCGCCTGGGATCACCAACGCAGCGACCTATCTCTTGGCGCCGAAGCTCGCGGCGCTTGCTGCGCGCCACGGGACGCTCGCCTTGCCGTAGGCGGTCGTCGGCGCCATTTGACCGGCATCCGGTCCGGCGCTTCAACACCCCGCGATGGCAGCGAGTCAAGACCGCGCGATGGCGCTAGAGGCAAGAGCGGAAGCTTCGGACCGCCGGCGCGAGCCGGTGCGAGTAGGGTTGCTCGGCTGCGGCACCGTCGGCACCGGCGTGGTGAAGCTGCTGCGCCACAACGCCGAGATGCTCGCGCGCAAGCTGGGAACGCGGCTTGAGCTGGTGGCGGTCGCCGACCGCAGCCTCAAGCCTCAGCCGTCGCTCGGATTAAGCCGCGCGCTTATCATGCGGGACCCGCTGGAGCTGGCGGCGCGCGCCGACGTGGATATCGTCGTCGAGTTGCTCGGCGGGCGCGACCCGGCGCGCAGCGCTATACTCATCGCGCTGGAAAACGGCAAGGACGTGGTGACCGCCAACAAGGCCCTGCTCGCCGAGGACGGCGAGCAAATTTTCCGCGCCGCGGCCGAGCGCGGGCTGGCCGTCGGCTTCGAAGCCAGCGTCGGCGGCGGCGTGCCGATTATCCGCATCCTGCGCGAGGCCCTGGCGGCCGACCGCCAGCGGGCGGTTTACGGCATCGTCAACGGCACCTGCAACTATATTCTCACCCGCATGAGCGAACAGGGCAGTGAATTTTCGGCCGTACTCAAGCAGGCGCAGTGCAGCGGCTTGGCCGAGGCCGACCCGACCCTGGATATCGACGGCCATGATGCGGCGCACAAGCTTTGCCTTCTAGTTACGCTTGCCTTCGGCGTGATGCTCAAGCCGGACCAGGTCTATACCGAGGGCATCAGTAAGATAGAGCCTCTGGATGTCGCCTGCGCCACGGAGCTTGGCTTCGCGCTCAAGCTGCTGGCGATTGCCAAAGACGACGACGGAGCGATCGAAGCCCGCGTGCATCCCACGATGACCCCGCTGAGCCATCTCTTGTCCGGCGTCCGGGACGCCTTCAACGCGATCTATATTCAGAGCGAGGCGCTGGGCTCGAGCATGTACTTCGGGCTCGGTGCCGGCCAGATGCCCACGGCGAGCGCGGTAGCGGCCGATATTCTCGAGAGCGCGCGCCGGCGGCTTTGCGGCGGACGATGGGCGGCCAATCCGCTCGGCTACCCGATGCAAAGCATTCGTCCGGCGCGGGTCAAATCGATGGATGATGTGGTGTGCGAATATTACCTGCGCTTTATGGCGGCCGACAGGCCCGGGGTCCTGGGCGCGATCGCTTCGGTCCTGGGCCGCTGCGGCATCTCGCTGGCCTCGGTTATCCAGCGCGAACGCGGTGGCGCAGCCGCGGTGCCGGTTATAATGAGAACCCACGAGGCCCGCGAAAGGGACCTCAAGCTGGCGCTGGGCGAGATTCAAAAGTTAAGCGTGGTCAAGGCGCGCCCGGTGTTTATCAGAATCGAGGAGCATCTCTAGGATGACGAGCCAGGACAAGCAAGCTTCGCGCGCGCGCCTCGAGCGCTGGCCCGGGCTCATCGAGCATTACCGCAGCTTCCTGCCTGTTGAACCGACGGCGAAGGTGGTCACGCTATGTGAGGGCAACACCCCGCTGGTCGAGAGTCCGTTGCTCGCCGAGCGGCTTGGCCGCGGCATAAAGCTGTATCTTAAGTGCGAGGGCGCCAATCCGACGGCTTCGTTCAAGGATCGCGGAATGACCGTCGCGCTGACCAAGGCGCTCGATGAGGGCGCGCGCGCGGTGATTTGCGCCTCCACCGGCAACACCGCGGCTTCGGCCGCGGCCTATGCCGCGCGGGCGGGACTTAAGGCCTTCGTGCTGGTGCCCAAGGGAGCGATCGCGCTGGGCAAACTCTCGCAGAGCGTGATGCACGGGGCGCGCGTGGTCGAGGTCATCGGCAACTTCGACATCTGTCTTAAAATGGTGCGCGATCTGGTCGAGCGCGATCCGGTCAAGATTCGTCTGGTCAACAGTATCAATCCCGACCGTATCGCCGGGCAAAAGACCGCCGCCTTCGAGGTTTGCGACCAGCTCACCACCGCGCCGAACTATCATTTTTTGCCGGTCGGCAACGCCGGTAACATTACCGCGTACTGGGCCGGCTACAAAGAATATCGCGCACGCGGATTGATCGACCGGTTGCCCAGGATGATGGGCTATCAGGCCGCGCAAGCCGCCCCGATCGTGCTCGGCAGACCGATCGACGACCCGCGCACCGTGGCGACCGCGATTCGCATCGGCAATCCCGCCAGTTGGACCCAGGCCGTGCAAGTGCGCGAGGAATCCGAGGGAACGATTGACATCGTCACCGATGCGGCGATTCTCGCCGCTTATCGGCTGATCGCCCTCCACGGCATCTTCGTCGAGCCCGCCTCGGCCGCCGCGCTGGCGGGGGCGTTCAAATTCAGCGCGCAAAATGGCCTTAAGCCGGGCTCGGTCGTGGTCTGCACGTTGACCGGCCATGGACTTAAGGATCCCGACACCGCGCTCAAGAACCTGAGCAATTCGATCGTAGTGGAGCCAAATGTCGAGCGCATCCTGAAGATCTTGGAAATCGAACAATGATGCTCGAGCGAGCCCTTGCGCCGGCGACGTCGCCGTTGGCCGCGTCCTGCGGTGGTTTTAGAGCGACCTGTCGCCGGGCGCGCGCACGGGGAGGGGCGAAACTGCTTTGTCAGAAGCGCGCTGAAGACCTTGGCGTTCGAACGTCAAGCACCTTGGAGATGGAACGATGAAGCGCGTGATCATTCATGGCGACGGCATGGCCGATTGGCCCTGTCCCGACCTGGGCGGCAAGACCCCGCTGGAGGCGGCCCGCAAACCCAACATGGAGCTTGTCGCTTCGCGTGGAACGCTGGGGCTGGTGGCGACAATCCCCGAGGGGATGCCGGCGGGCAGCGACATCGGCACAATGAGCATGCTGGGGTACGATCCGCGCCGCTACCACACCGGACGCGCGCCGATTGAAGCCGCCAGCCAAGGAATCGAGCTTGCTGCGAGCGACGTGGTGTTCAGGATGAACCTCGTTACGCTGGGGGCCGATGCCTCCGGCGCGGCGGTGATGAACGATTTCACTGCCGGTCATATTACCAGCGCGCAGGCGGCTTTGATCGTTCGCGACCTGGCACAGCATCTGGGCGGCGACGAGATAGAGTTTTTCAGCGGCGTTAGCTACCGCCATCTAATGGTGTGGCACAATGGTCCGGCTGCTCTGCGTCTGACGCCGCCGCACGATATCACCGGCAAGCCGGTCGCGGCTTATCTGCCCGCCGGTGAAGGTTCGCAGCGCTTGCGCGACTTGATGACGCAGGCGAGCGCGCTTTTATGCGGCCATCCGGTAAACTTAAAGCGGCGCGAACAAGGCAACAGCGAGGCGACCTCGGTCTGGTTCTGGGGCCATGGCCGCGCGCCGTCGTTCCCCAGCCTAAAAAGCCGCTTCGGAGCAAGCGGCGCGGTCATTTCGGCGGTCGACCTGGTCAACGGCCTGGGCCGGCTCGCGGGCTTGGAAATAATCAAGGTGCCCGGCGCGACCGGCTTTCTCGACACCGACTATGCCGCCAAGGCCCGTTATGGACTTGGGGCGCTTGAACGCCACGACTTTTTGCTGCTGCACATCGAGGCGCCTGACGAGGCCGGTCATATGGGGCGCGCCGACTTAAAACAGGAGGCCATCGAGCGCATCGACGAACTCATCGTAGGACCGTTACTCAAGGGGCTGCGCGAGATGGGCAATTTCCGCCTGCTGTTGATGCCTGACCATTCCACGCCATGCCAGCTCAAGACCCACTCGAACGAACCGGTCCCCTTTGCTATAATTTCGCGGGCGCAGCTAATCGAAGCCGGCGGCGCGCATCGAGGCTATAACGAAAATGACGCTCGCCTGACGGGCCTCGTATTCAAGCAAGGCCACGAGTTAATCGCGGAGCTTTTCAGGGACGACGCGTAGCGGAAGGCTGATCAGGAGGCGAGGAAAAGAGGTTGGACCGCAATCTTGCGCTCGAAGCGGCTCGCGCGACCGAAGCGGCTGCGCTGGCGGCGGCGCGCTTCATCGGCAAGGGAGATGAGCGGCTGGCGGACCGCAGCGCCTGCGAGGCGATGCGCAAGGCGCTTAATTCGATCGCGGTCGATGGCAAGATCATCGTCGGCGAGGGCGAAGAGGGGGAAACCGACGTTCTATATGTCGGCGAGATTGTCGGCAACGGCGCCGGGCCTGAAGTTGATGTTGCGGTCGACAGCCTCGAGGGCCCGGTTATCTGCGCCACCGGCGGCTCCAACGCCTTGTCGTGCGTCGCGCTGGCCGAGCGTGGTGGGCTTTTGCGATGCCCCAACACGTACATGGAGAAGATTGCCTGCGGTCCGGTAGGCCGCGGGGTGGTCGATCTCGATCGTTCGCCCGCCGACAACTTAAGAGCGTTGGCCGAGGCCAAGCAGGTGTACGTCGAGGACCTGCGCGTGGCGGTTCTCGACCGCCCGCGCCACGACCGGTTGATCGCCGAGGTGCGCAAGACCGGCGCCGGCATCAAGCTGCTCTCCGCGGGCGACCTCTCGGCCGCGTTGGCAACCACCCTGCCGGACTCCGAGATCGACATCTTGATGGGAATCGGCGGCGCTCATCAGGGGGTGCTCGCCGCCGTCGCAGCGCGCGCCGCAGGCGGCCATTGGCAATGCCGCTTCAAGCCGCGCAACGAAGAAGAGGCGGAAAAGTGCTTGCAGGCCGGAATTCTCGACGTAAATCATTGCTATGGACTTGAGGAGATTGCGGGCGAGAACGTAATGTTTGCCGCCACCGGGGTGACCAGCGGCGACTACCTCAAGGGCGTGCGCTTTTTCTCGGGCGGAGCGACGACCAACAGCGTAGTCATGCGCTCGAGGACCCGCACGGTGCGCTTCATCCAGGCCATACATCGCTTCGACTTCAAGCCCGAGTACTAATCCGCGAGTCTCGCCCAATTGGAGCACCGATGGAGTTCAAGTCGTTATCTGTTGAGTTTGCCCCGGTCGCACTGATCACGGTCAACCGCCCGCAGTTGCTCAACGCGCTCAATCGCATGGTGCTCGAAGAGCTGTCGCACGCGCTGCACGAGATGCGGCGCGCGCCGCAAGTGCGCGCGCTTATCATCACCGGCTCCGGCGAGCGCGCTTTTGTGGCCGGCGCGGACATCAAGGCGATGTCCGAGATGTCCACGGTCGAAGGGCTTGAGTTCTGCCAACTCGGCTACCGCGTGATGCGCACCGTGGAGGAGCTTCCGGTGCCGGTGATCGCGGCGGTCAACGGCTTTGCCTTGGGCGGCGGGTTGGAGCTAGCCATGGCGTGCGACCTGATCGTGGCCAGCGATCAGGCGCGCTTCGGCCAGCCCGAGATTAACCTGGGAATGATCCCCGGCTTTGGCGGGACGCAGCGCCTGCCCCATCGGGTCGGGCGCACGCGCGCCGCCGAACTAATCCTCACCGGTGAAATGATCGACGCGCGCCAGGCCCTGGAATGGGGACTGGTCAATCGAGTCTGCGCCGCCGGCGAGCTGATGGGCACGGCGCGAGCGCTTGCCGAGAAGCTGCTGGGTAAGCCGCCGGTCGCCTTGCGCGAGGCCAAGGCCGCGCTGCGCGCCGCCGCGACGATGAGCGAGGACGCCGGATTGCGCTTCGAACAAGAAGCCGCGGGCGTGGCCTTTTCCAGCGCCGACCGCGTCGAAGGCACCAAAGCGTTTCTCGAAAAGCGCAAGCCCCAGTGGCAGGGCCGCTAGGCGCCCGAGTTAGAAGTTCGGCGAATAATTCGTGCAGCCCGGCCCATGCGGCCCGCCTCGCTTTATGATCTGTCACCTATGTGGATCGGTCTAAGTGCTACCCATGTACTCGCTTGAGCAAGTTCCAACTCCTTCCCTCGCCGCGCGGCGATCAATAAGCCGTATCCGCAACGCCGCGTCGCGGGCACGGCGGCCCGCGCTACTACGGAAAAAATGACCGCCTATTGTAGTAGGGCGGGCCGCCGTGCCCGCCATTTTCTAAAAGGGGATGTCGTCGGACGTTTCCGCCTTGGGCGCGGTTCCGTTCACGCGGTTTCCGAGCAAGCGCATTTGCAGCGCTACGATTTCGGTCCGATAGCGCGAGCCGCTTCCGTCCTTGGCCTGGTACTGGCGGGTTTGGAGCCGTCCCTCGACGTAGACTTGCCGGCCTTTGCTGAGGAACCGCTTGCACGTATCGGCAAGCCGTCCGAATGCGACGATCCGATGCCAGTCGGTCCGCTCCTGCTTCGCGCCGTTGCGGTCCGTAAACCGCTCCGTGGTCGCCAGCGAGAAATTCGCCACGTTCTGCCCGGAAGGCAGCGCCCGAACCTCCGGGTTGGCTCCCAGATTGCCGATCACGATCACCTTGTTGATTGCCATTGTTCTTACCTCACTTGGTTTAATTTGCTTTGCTCAGTAGCCGTCTTCGTCGATCCGATGCGCGGCGAAGTCCCGGGAAGCTTCCTCACCGTGTCCGCATCGTGCGCCGTAAAGGCTTCGATCTTCGGGGTAGTAAAAGGCGCGTTCGCCCGCCGTTATCGGGACTTCACAACCGGACTTCCCGCATTTGGCGGGATACCGGACGATGATCCACTTGGGATCGCCTTTGAACCGGCGTCGCATCTTTGGTGTCTCCTTTCGCCCGCTTCCGCTTATGCGGCAGGGCGTGCTGCGCTTTGCTTTCATCACCGCGCAACTTTTTTCCGCGCGGGCCTCTCAAACCGAACTGGAGGCCCGTGCGCAGATTTCTAGATGCGCGCAGCGGAGCGCTGCACGGACGTGACAAGCGAAGTGGTCGGCGAGAGCCGATGGCGCGGACGTGCTAACGGAGCAAGCGCCACCATTTAGAGCGCACCGAAGCGGAGACGCGGGCTGGGTCAGGTGGGGCTAATGGCTGGGCGCGAGCGGTGTAGCTTGCGGAGCCAGAGCGGGCGTCTCACAGCGCAGCGCCGCTCTGGAACAATGGATAGAGAGAGGGGTCTGTAGGCGAAGAAAGTGGTTGATGTTGCAGGAAAGGCAGTTACCGTTCGACGTACCGGCCGGATGGGGTCAAGGCGAAGTCGGCTCACTCACATGAAAAGCCATTCATCATGTTAGATACGGCGAATGCTGCGGTTTCGGTCGAAACTGCACTGCCGCAAAGCGCACGTCCTATGCGGATTCTGTGGGGTTTCGAATAGATATCGCGCGGTGTATCGAAAAATTCCCTAGTCGTGGCCGGAACCAGATTGATCATCCCTTGATCGAGGCGTTCTCGCCGTAGCAATCCAATTGGGCTGAATAGGCGATCTTCAATTTCCTTTTTCCTGGCTTTATCCTTGAGATCGGGATTCACGAAGAAAATTTCTCTCAGCGAACCGTTTTCTTGAAACCCAGCGGCAAGAAGGTACTTGAAATGCAGATCGGTCAGGGGGACCGAGTATCCGACGATCACGAGACGTGTAGCTGTCCGTATTGCTTCGACGGCAGCTTCCCAAACTGCGGATACGGGGTGCTCCAGGTCCCAACCCTTGTGCCAAGTTGGTGGTACGAGAACGACCTTCTGCCGCATCGTGTCCCGGAGTAAGCGTTCGTAGTTCCCGTAGACGGTCATGTTCGAATAGCGATCGAACATTCCCCAATTAACTGAGCCGTGGAGCTTGAGCACGTTCACGGCATCCGCCCGTTGCCGCTCTTGCACGCAGCTTGCGGACCAGTGGTACGTCACTGTATGCGGCCAGAGGGCGTAGCTATACGGAATGTTCAGCGCCGATAATGCATCCTCGATTACGGTATCGTAATTGAGCGTGATAAACGTATTGCGCCGCTCTGCTGACGGCGGAGCGAAGTAACCGGTCATGGCACCCACATAGAATTCGAAGGGCGGGCAGGCAAACCAATCTCGTTCGGGTGAGAGCGCTCCCATACTTGCAGTGACGTGGGCTGGTGATGGACTCCAGCTCGGTGCTGGCGTTCGGTACTGTGATTTGAGGATGCCGATGTGGAAGTTCTCGTGATCTTTCGGCGGCGGCGCCGTCTTTCTCGCAAAGTCCAACGTAGCCGCGATTGCGGAATTGACGCTGACGGACAATTCCAATCCGGGCTGACCGGTAACTGTGCTAGCCAGGCTGAAGAGCTCTTCGACGTTGCTTAAGTTCAGGGGCACGTGCTCGGCGGCTGCTTTTGCTCTGACGCGGAAGCCCAGCACATTTTGAATGGCTTGAAGTTCGTCTTGGCGTCCGCCGCTTTCTCGTAGCCACGCGGTGGCGTCGGTCATCCTCTCCATAAAATGCTTTACGACAGGAGGACCAGCCTCGGCCGAAAATCCCGCACCTAAGATATAAACGTTGTGGTCGGTCCAGGTGGTCGATCCATCCATTACTTTCTCGTCCCGCCACGCTCTTGGTTTTGGAGCTCCGCCGCTGGGTTCGCCAGCGGTGCTTGAAACAGGGTCTTCAAGAAATCGCGGATTGTCACGACAACGCCGGCTTGCTCATGCGGGAAAAGATCCTCCGCATAACCAGTGGGTCCGAACGTCACAAGCGCGGGCACCTCGCGCCCAAATAGCGTCGCTGGTCGCCGCCGGCTACCGAATATCTGGCGCACCCGATACTTCTTGATGACTGCGGGAGCGATCGATTGAAAATACAGACGGTGGAGTTCATTGGCGCTCATGGCGGCGGTGTCGACGATATCGACGGCCAAACCACTAATACGCAGTTCTTCGATGAGGCGTAGAGCCTCGTCGAATTTTGCATTAGCGGGTATCTCTTTGACTACGGCCGGTCGGTCGCAGTAGAGCGCGCATTTGATTACATTGCCCATGTGGACGATAAGCACCTTTAACTACTTCTACCACCCCCTCCCCATAAATGCAAGCGACCACTTCTTCGGCGCTTGCCATTGCCAAGCGAGGGCAGCCGGTTAAGATGTTTTCAAAGCGGACCGTATGCTTGATAAACAACAATGAGAGATATACAGTTTGCTTCAGTTAAACGCGAAGGAGCTATACAATGATTCTTTCATTTCCGGCAATGCGCGGGCACATGGGCAGGCGGGACTACTTCGTCACGATGGTAAAGCTCAGCCTTGTGCCCAAGCTTTTCAAATTCCGGGACTGGGCGGAGTTGCCGCCGGAGCAGCGGGCACAGCGCGTGATCCAGAAGAGCCGCATCCCGGAAATCACCCAGTACATCCTCGATAACGAGGACGGCTATCTTTTTTCCTCATTGACCGCCTCATTCGATTGCGAGCCGACCTTCACGCCCGTGAAAGGCCGGGATGACCTAGGCACCCTTGAGGTTCCCTTCGACTCCGATCTGGTCATCAACGACGGTCAGCACCGCCGCGCGGCAATCGAAGAGGCCCTTACGCAGAATCCCAAGCTCGGCGATGAGACCATCTCGGTCGTGCTGTTCCCGTTCGAGGATCTCGGGCGGATGCAGCAGATGTTTTCCGACCTGAATCGCACGGCGCGCACGACCTCGAAGTCGCTCAACATCCTGTACAACCAGCGCGATCTGATGAGCCAGATCACGCTCACCGCAACCGAGCGGATCGAAGTCTTCAAGGGTCTGGTCGACAAGGACCGCGTGTCGCTCGCGCTTCGATCGCCCAAGCTGTTCACGCTATCCGCGATTTATGATGCCACCAACGCGCTGCTCGGGTCGGTGGTCGACGCGGACTACGACAATAAGCTCGCTCTGGCGCTCGAGTTCTGGGATGCGGTAGCCGAGAACATGCCCGAGTGGGAAAAGGTCAAAAGCGGCGACCTCAGGCCGATGGAGCTTCGGCAAGAATTCATCCACTCGCACGCGGTCGTGCTCTGTGCGGTCGGCTCGATGGGACAGACGCTGATTTCAACCTACCCGGATGATTGGAAAACGCGTCTTCGCGGCCTTCGCAAGATCGACTGGCGGCGGACCAACAAGGAATGGCAAGGGATCGCGATGTCGGGCTCGGACGTGGTCAATCGGCGCCAGAACCGGATGGATACGGCATCGTTCCTCAAGCTCAAGATGGGTCTAAAGCTAACGCCCGCCGAAGAACGGTCGATCAAGGGCGCAACCGATATCTCACTGATCATGAACGACCTACGCAAGTTTGCGGGCGAACCCGCAGCAGCGGAGAACTAACTCGGGGGAAGTTCGGTGGACGACTCAAGCCAGCTCGTCGCTCAGTTTGAGAAAAACGCCAAAGAGGAAGTTCGGGTAAGCATCGACGACTTTCGCGGGCGGAAGATCATCAATATCCGGGTCTACTACCGCTCCGACGCCGGCCAGTGGCTGCCCGGAAAGCAGGGGCTTGCCTTGGCCGTTGATCGCTATCGGGACTTGGCCGACGCGGTGCTGAGGCTTGGCGAAGGGCTGCAAGCGCAAGGTCTTCTGCCGGCGTCGAAGGATCATGGGGAGGATACTGGCGGCCCGGACAGAACTCGTAAAGGTGCGAATCGAACGTCGGGTGCGGGGGCTTAGGGTGGCCGCCTGGACGGAAGTGCTATCGCTCGGTTCCAAGCTCGTCGACGTTGCGCGCGATTGGTTCGCAAGCAGGATTCCAAAGCGAAGCCTGATCATCGTCCCACGGGATTTTCAGCCGCCACTTATAGGACCGGGCTTCTGGTCAGTCGCGACCTTCCCCGGAAGTCCGCAAAAGCGCGGAATGTTCGTGAGGTTCACCTTTAGTCTGAGAAATATTGCGGGGCAGCCGGTTAGGATCGTGCGGTCGCGTCTCAAAATCACCCGGCGGCATTTTGGGCTTCTGCCCGCGAGCGCGCGCGTAGTTGATGGCAAGTGGCTACTGCAGCCTGACGCTGAAACGAATCTGTATGGCGATCATGCCGTGCGTCCTCAGACTCCCGCTGTTCAAGCCGAAGCGCATTGGCTCGTAGAGCCCGCGATCGCGGCCGATGGGGAGAGCTTTCGCGCGAAGGTTTGCCTTGTCGATGATTTCGGCAACCAGCATTGGACGAGAAACCTTACGTTTCGTTCGCTGCCATTGCCGCACCCACTATCGGCGCCCGATGGAGGGCCGCAATAGATGGCATTCTTGGACGACCATGACCTGCGGCCGCTTGAACTTGGCGACGCGCGCGCCTTCCGCCCCGTCGGCCTCGCGCTGGGCAAGGGCGCGCAACCGGTTGAAGTAGCTGTTATCGAGGCCAGCCATCGGCCCTCGCTTTCTGATCTTCGAACACTTTGGAAGGCGCGGCTCAAAGGCCGCGCGACGCCGCTCCTTATGGTCGCGCTTTACGATGGGCACGCCGCTATCTGCGGCCCGGCCGGCGACCAGCCGCCTGCTTTCGCGGACCTCGATCCTGAATTGGTCGAACGAATCTGCCGCGCCGCTCTGGAGGAACCTGACCGCCACGCCGCTCTGCGGCGACTCCATTCGGTCATCCCCAACGTTGAAGCGCCGCTTGCTGGTCTGCGAAACGAAGGCCTGTTCGCAACTCATGAGCTGGAACACGACGTGCGGCGCCGAGCGGATTGGCCGGAAGCGAATTCACGCGCCACGCCGGTGCTTAGGGAACGCGGCGAAGCGCTACTGCGCGCACTGGGGTTTTCGGTCGAGCCGTTGACCGCCGGTCCCGGCTCAATTCTGCGCGCGGCTGGAACGCGGACGGTGCTGGTGGTGGCCCCGGCCGGCCTAGTCTTGCAATGGCGGCGCGAATTTCGACTCTGGGCGCCCGAACTCCGTCTGCTCACTGTGCTTGGAACCTCCGGTGCAAGGGACGCAATATGGCGCGGAAAGGCGCAGGTGTACATAGCCAGCTACGAGACTGTACGGACCGATCTTGGCAATGGCGGTCACGGCAACCATGACTGGGACGTAGTGATAATCGACGAGGCGCAACGAATCAAAAATCCGGACGCCGACATTTCTCGGGCAGTTAAGCGGCTCCCGCGCCGGTACGGATGGGCGCTGAGCGGGACGCCCCTTGAGAATAGT
The DNA here is from genome assembly GCA_021831785.1 of Deltaproteobacteria bacterium. Classification (GTDB taxonomy): domain Bacteria; phylum Desulfobacterota; class Binatia; order Binatales; family Binataceae; genus JAJYYI01. Next base: position 160,616 of record JAKBMB010000029.1, read on the forward strand.
CTGGATGACTTGATTTCAATTCTTGACTTTGTCGCTCCAGGTCGCTTCCGTCCAGGCACTTTCGCCCGGGGGCTACGTCGCCTATTAGGCGAGGTCCAATTGCGGCGTCGGCGGGCCGACGTGCTGCACGATCTACCTCCTAAACTCCCGGTTCAGGTGCTCGTCGATCTAGAGCCGCGACAGCGCCTAGCTTATGAGCGCGCCGAACGGGAGGGCATCATCCGACTCGCAGGCCTCGGCGCCGATCTCCGAATCAATCACGTGCTGGAGCTTATTCTGCGGTTAAAGCAGATATGCAATTTTTGTCCGGAGACAGGGGACTCAGCCAAACTAATCGACTTGCGCGAGCGTCTGCAGCGGATCGTCACTAGTGGAGAGCGGGCTCTTGTCTTTTCACAATTCGCTGCAGAGCCGTTCGGGGTCAAGCGACTTGCTCGAGAACTGAAGGAGTTCCATCCGCTGGTGCTCTCGGGTGATCTCCCTGTTGAAGCCCGTGCCGAAGTGATCCGGCAGTTCGAGCGGGAACATGAGCGCAAATTGCTGCTGCTGTCACTTCGCGTCGGCGGGATCGGCTTGAATCTTACTGCTGCATCCTACGTTTTCCACTTTGACCGCTGGTGGAACCCGGCAGTCGAATCCCAGGCTGAGGACCGCACACACCGCATAGGGCAGGTGAGGCCGGTCCATGTTTACTCCTATCTTTGTGCCAACACCGTGGAGGAGCGGGTCGCAACCATCCTGGCGGAGAAGCGCCAATTGTTCGCTGATGTGGTGGATGGCGTTTCACTCCACCATATTCGCCGACTCGACCTGGCAGATCTTCTCTCGACGGTCTCGTCGCAAACTACATGACCAGTTGGACTAGGGACATGTCAGCCTCGTGCAGCACGACGGTCAAGCCGACAACCGTCGCCGCTTCTCAAAAGGGATCGTCGATTTTTGGTCGAGGAAGAGAGCGGGAGTTGATGAGGCGTTCATGTTCCGGCTCATTACTGAGCTGCGGTGGGCTAGAGCGGATTGACGAAGTCACGCGTTTAGCGAAAACCCATTGGATCGATGATCAAGGATGAACTGTTCGGCGCTGGAGCAGCCACGTGGAACGGCCCGCTTTTGGCTGAGCTACGATCTTGGACTTCAAGCTAATTACAGTCCGCTTTACGTCTGGCTCGACAAGGCGGGGGCGGTGGAATGCGGCGACAGCGCCGCGACGTTCCTAACCGGCAAAACGCGCGAACAGATAACGAAAGAATTGATTCGGGCCGTGGGACGACAACCCGGACGCTTGTACCTGATCGGAAAGAATGCTGCCGGCAAAACGTTCGGCGGCTTTATTCCCGGCGGTCGAAAGCGCGCGCCGTGGTCGGGATTTGCGGAGAGCACGGCGGAAACGGACGAGGAGGAATGAAGGGATTCCTCGCGGATACCGGCTATTTGATCGCCCCGCGGACGAATTCGGACGATGCCGTCGGCTTTCGTTGTCGCCTAAGCAAGCCCGCAGGTTGCCACGAAAGAAGAGAACCAACCTGATTGTCGCTGGGGGACGTTCTCTTGAGCGTGCTTGTTTGCGCCCAGGCGGCCCGTCCGGCAAGACGGGAGCGATGCCGCGAGACTAGACCCGCACCGGCAATCCGCCATAGTATGTGGGTGGGAGGGGCTTTTACTTGGCCATGACGCCGCCCATCGGTCGTATTGCCGAGCTTGCCAGCATCGCGAAAGGCGCTGCACGGGACCCCACCGCGGACATCGTTTTTGCGCGCAGGCGGCGCGGTGAACGCAGTGCCATGAACCTTGACCGCGAAGGCGGATAACGCGCGCTTCGTCGGGAGCAGCAGAGATGGAGCTAGATCTGACCGAGCAACAACGCGCCGCGCGAGATACCGCGCGCCGTTTTGCGCGCGAGAAGCTTGCATCGAGCGGGGTCGAGACCGACCGCAGCCATCGTTTTCCGGCCGAGATTGTCGCCGAGATGGGCCGGCTGGGGATGCTGGGCATCTTCGTCCCCGAACGCTTCAGCGGCGCGGGTCTCGACCACGTGAGCTACGCGCTGACAATCGAGGAAATCTCGGTTGAGTGCGCCGCCACCGCGGTTGTCTTGTCGGCGCACTCATCGCTCGCCGAATGGCCGCTGCTCGGCGCCGGCAGCGAGCGCCAGAAAGCATGCTTTCTGCCCGCGATGGCGCGCGGCGAACGGCTTGGATGCTTTGCGCTGACCGAGCCGCAGGCGGGCTCCGACGCCGCGGCGCTCAAGACGCGGGCGCTCCGCGACGGCGATTACTACGTAATCAACGGCGCCAAAAACTTTATTACCAACGGCCCGCAGGCCTCGATTGCGATAGTCTTCGCCGCCACCGACTTAAGCCAGGGTCATCGCGGGCTTAGCGCCTTTGTGGTCGAGACCGCGACGCCCGGCTGGCAGGTCGTGCGGGTCGAAGAAAAGATGGGGATTCATGGCGCGCACAGCGCGCAGCTAAGCTTCGTTGACCTGCGCGTGCCGCGCGAAAATCTCCTGGGCGAGGAAGGGCACGGGTTTAAGATAGCGATGCAGACCCTGGACGGCGGCCGGATCGGAATCGCGGCGCAAGCCGTGGGTATCGCCCGCGCCGCCCTGGAAGCCTCGCTCAAATACGCCGCCGAGCGCCAGGCGTTCGGCGCGCCGATCGGCAAGTACCAGGCGATTCAATGGAAGCTGGCCGATATGGCGGTGGAAATCGACGCGGCGCGCCTGCTCGCGCTGCGGGCGGCGCGGCTTAAGGACGCCGGAGAGCGCTGCACGGTCCAGTCATCGATGGCCAAGCTGTTCGCCTCGGAAGCGGCGATGCGAGCGGCGATCGAAGCGGTGCAGATTCACGGCGGCTACGGCTACACTAGGGAGTTCAAGGTCGAGCGATATTTCCGCGACGCTAAGATCACCGAGCTATACGAAGGGACGTCGGAAATTCAGCGCTTGGTGATCGCGAGCAATATTCTGGGCACGCGGTAGACATGCGAGGGCGCGCAGTGGCTAGCAACAAGGAACAATGGTTGACCACGCTGTATCGAAGCGCGGGCGAACGCGCCGCGCGCTTTTCAACCGTTTCGGACCTCGAGATTGAGCCGCTCTATACCCCCGAGGACGCTCGCTTTGATTACGACGAGGCGCTCGGCGTTCCCGGCGAATATCCGTTCACGCGCGGGGTCTATCCCTCGATGTACCGCGGCCGGCTGTGGACGATGCGCCAGTTCGCCGGCTACGGGCTGGCCGAAGACACCAACGCGCGCTTTCGTTTCCTTCTGAGCCAGGGCCAGACCGGGCTCTCCACCGCTTTCGACATGCCGACCCTGATGGGCTACGACGCCGACCATGAGCGCGCGATAGGCGAGGTCGGGCGCGAGGGCGTCACGGTCACCTCAATTCACGACATGGAGCGGCTTTACGGCCAGATTCGCCTGGACCGGATTACTACCTCGATGACCGTCAACTGCTCGGCGTCGATCATTCTGGCGATGTACCTGGTGGTCGCCGAGCGCCAGGGCGCGGGCTGGGATAACGTGAGCGGCACGATCCAGAACGACATGCTCAAGGAGTTCATCGCGCAGAAGGAATGGATTTGCCCGCCTGAACCCTCGGTGCGCATCGTCACCGACATGATCGACTTTTGCTGCCGGCGCGCTCCGCGGTTCCATCCGGTGTCGATCTCCGGCTACCACATCCGCGAGGCCGGCGCCACGGCGGTCCAGGAACTGGCCTTTACGTTGGCCGACGGTGTTTGCTACGTCGAGCACGCGCTTAGGCGGGGTCTTGAGGTTGACGACTTTGCGCCGCGGCTCTCCTTCTTTTTCAACCTGCACAACGACTTCCTCGAGGAAATCGCCAAGCTGCGCGCCGCCCGCCGCATCTGGGCGCGGCTCATGAAGGAGCGCTTCGGCGCCAAGGAGGCGCGCTCGATGACGCTGCGCACTCACGCCCAGACCGCCGGCGTCGCGCTCACCGCGCAGCAGCCGCTTAACAATATCGCGCGCGTGGCGATTCAGGCGCTGGCCGGAGTGCTCGGTGGCGTGCAATCGCTGCATACCAACGCCATGGACGAGACGCTGGCGCTGCCGACCGAGACCGCCGCGACCATCGCGCTGCGCACGCAGCAGATAATCGCCGAGGAAACCGGCCTCGCCAACACGATCGACCCGCTCGGCGGCAGCTACGCGATCGAGGCGCTGACCGACCGCATGGAGCGCGACGCGATGGCGTACATCAGCCGGATCGACCAGATGGGCGGCATGATTCGCGCAATCGAGCTCGGCTACCCACAGCAGGAGATCGCCGAAGCCGCCTTCCGTTACCAGCGCCAGGTCGAGGACCGGATCAAGACCGTCGTTGGCGTGAACAAGTACGTGACGCCCGAGGAAATCCCCTTGCCCACGCTCAAGATCGATCCGGAGGTCGAAGAAAGACAGGTGCAGCGGGTGCGCAGGATGAAGCGCGAGCGCAACCAGCGCGCGGTCAAGGATGCGCTTAAGCAGGTGGCCGAGGCCTGCCGGTCGGGCGCCAATCTGATGGAGCCGATCTGCGAAGCGGTCAAGCAGGAGGCGACGGTCGGCGAGATTTGCGACGTCTATCGCGCCGAGTTCGGCGTTTACAAGGACCCGGCCTGGATTTGACCGGCCCGGCGCGGCCATTGAGCGAGACCTTGCGGCACGGTGGGGCGATGACCCAGAGAAGGGTTCGGATACTGGTGGCGAAGGCCGGGCTGGACGGCCACGACCGCGGAGCCAAGATAATCGCGCGCGCCCTGCGCGACGCCGGCTTCGAGGTCATCTATACCGGACTTCATCAAACGCCGGAGATGGTCGCGACAGCGGCGGTTCAGGAGGACGTCGACGGCGTGGGCTTAAGCATCCTGTCCGGCGCGCATCTGACGCTGTTTCCCGAGGTGATACGCCTGCTTAGGGAAAACGGTGCCGGCGATGTCGTGGTTTTCGGCGGCGGCATAATTCCGTCCGAGGATGCGCAGAAACTCAAAGAAATCGGCGTCAAGGAAGTCTTCACCCCGGGCGCGTCAACGCAGGAGATCGCCTCCTGGGTTAAGGAAAATATTAGACCCAGGGAGTAGCGCGGGCGGGCTTCGCCCAACGCGGACCTGGAAAAAGCGCGGCGCGTCGCAACGCGACTCTCCGCTGCGTTAGGCGCGCGGGAAGAGTTCTAGGGCGCGCCCGTGGCATGTTTGAGTTTCCGCCGCGCCGAGATTTGCCGCGCGGCCTGCCGCGAACGCGCAATGAGCCGGAGGCTTTGGAGCGAAAAAATCTCTCGGCGGGAGCAGACAAGATGCAATCTGAGCTAACTGAAGAGCATCGCCGAATCCGCGACACCCTGGCCGCGTTTGCCGAGCGCGAGATAAGGCCGTTCGCTGCCAAATGGGAGCGGGAGGAGACCTTTCCGCGCGAGGTGATGGAAAAGCTCGGCGCGCTGGGGTTTCTCGGCGTGTCGTTTCCCGAGCGCTTCGGCGGCGCGGGCGCCGACACTCTCTCGCAGGTGCTGGTGGTCGAGGGACTGGCACGCTGCGATGCGGCGGTGGCGCTCTCCTGCGCGGCCCATGTCTCGCTGGCGGCCGGCCACATCGGCGGCTTCGCTTCCGAGGAGCAGAAGCAGCATTACCTGCCGGCGCTGGTCGGCGCCAAACGGCTCGGCGCCTGGTGCCTGACCGAGCCCGGCAGCGGCTCGGACGCCGGCGCGATGCGCACGCGCGCAAGCGCAGACCGGGGCGATTACGTCATCAACGGCGCCAAGATGTTCATCACCAACGGCAATATCGCGGACGTTTATGTGGTGATGGCGGTGGAACGGTCGGAACAAGGCAAGGGCGGCGTCTCGGCGTTTATCGTTGAACGCGGCGCAAAAGGGCTTAGCAACGGGCGCAAAATCGAAAAGCTCGGCCTACGGGCCTCCGACACCGCCGAGGTAATCTTCGACAACGTGAGAGTCCCGGCCGCAAACCGCATCGGGGCCAGCGGCGAAGGCTATGCGCAAACGCTAAAAGTCCTCGAAGCCGGCAGAGTCGGCATCGCCGGCTTCTCGCTCGGCATCGCGCGCGCCGCCTTTGAGACAGCCGTCGCCTACGCGCGCGAACGCAAACAATTCGGCAAGCCGATCGCGGAGTTTCAGGCGATTCAATGGATGGTCGCCGATATCGCGACGCGCATCGACGCCGCGTGGCTGCTCACCGTGCGCGCGGCGCGTCTTAAGGATGCCGGGCTGCCCTACGCGCGCGAAGCCTCGATGGCCAAGCTATTCGCCTCGGAGACCGCGATGTGGGCGAGCGAAAGAGCGGTCCAGATTCACGGCGGCTACGGCTATATCTCCGAGTTCCAGGTCGAGCGCTACATGCGCGATGCGAAGCTGACCGAAATCGGCGAAGGCACGAGCGAGATCCAACGCATGATCATCGCCAAGTCTCTGCTGAGAGACGGCTACCTGCCCGCCTGAGAAGAACTGGGCAGAGCTCGGCAGCATCGAGCGCCCTGGAGTAAGCACGTCACCCTTGCCCTCGCGCGGGTCTGCGCTGACGCGGCGCGGCAGGCAGGCGTTGCGGCGTAAACAGCTTCTGTTGCTACGCTCTTGCTTGCACTTGTGATCCCGGTGCCAGTAGCTCGACGCGATCCTCGGGATACGCCGGCAGGCCGAACTCGGGCACGTCGAGCCCTTCTAGCTCCACTTCCTTTGACACCCGGATCGAGCGCATGGCATTCACCAACGAGAAGGCCGCGTATGTGAAGCCGAAGGCGTAAATTGCCATCAGCGTGGCGCCGCCGATTTGCGTGAAGAACTGCCGGTAATCTCCATAGAGCAGGCCGGTCACTCCCTGCCCGGCTGCGCCTAAGTACGAGGTCGCACCCACGCCATTCCAGCCCGCACCGTAAGTGCCATCGGCAAATATGCCGACACAGACAGCACCGAGCCAACCGCAGTAGCCGTGAACCGAGACCGCCCCGCAGGGATCATCGACCCTGAGCACTCGCTCATTGAAGAGCACGCCCAGGTCCACGAGCATCCCGGCCAGGATACCGATCATCACGGCCGAGTTCGGCGAGACAAAGGCGCAAGGAGCCGTGATGGCGACGAGCCCGGCCAGCATTCCGTTACAGGCCATCGAGATGTCCGGTTTACCGAAGAGGATGTACCACAGCAGCATGGCCGACGCGGAGCCGGCAACGGCCGCGAGGTTCGTATTCACGGCAATCACCGAGATGCGAAGGTCGCTGGCGCCCAGGGTAGAGCCGGGGTTGAAGCCCATCCAGCCGAACAACAGGATGAAGGTGCCGATTACGACGAAAGCCAGGTTGTGCGCAGGGAAGGCCCGCGGTTTGCCGTCGGGCCCGTACTTGCCAAGCCGTGAGCCAAGAATGATGGCAAGTGCCATGGCAGCGAAGCCGCCAACTCCGTGGACCACAGTCGATCCGGCGAAATCCACATAGCCATGACCGAACCCCATGCTTTGTCCCAACTGCGAGAGCCATCCGCCGCCCCAGACCCAGCAGCCGAACATTGGATATAGGATCGCGCCCATGAACAGCTCGCACAAAATAAAGGCCCAGAAAGTGATCCGCTCGCAGATGGCGCCGATGATGATGTAGCCGGCAGTTTCCATGAAGACAACTTCGAAAAGCGTTAAACAAAGACTGCCGGCGTCATAGGCCGGGCCGCTCAGGAAAAAACCCTTGCCCCCCAGGAAGCCCCATAGGCCGCTTCCGATAAGGAAGCGGTCGAGCGTCGGCGTGCCGCCCAGATTGGTGGGCGCGGCATTGATCGCGGTAGCGCCGTATTGAAAGGCAAATCCGCACACGTAGTAAGCTAGAAAGGCAAAAACGTAGGCCGCGAAGTTCAGCATCATGAGATGGCCGGCGTTTTTCTTTCGCACCAGTCCGCAGGTGAGAAGGGCAAATCCCGCCTGCATGAAAAGCACGAGGTACCCGGTTAGGAGCGTCCAGGAGAAGTTCGTGGAGATTCGCAGGTGCCCCACATCGTCGGCAAGCTTCATCGCAAGCGGCTCTTTGGCTGCCTGGGCGTGGAATTCGTCGAAAGCTTTCTTGTTCTTGGCATAGTCCGGCGCGTTCTTATCGGTGGGTTCACTAACAACAAAGGCATTGCCGCCGGCGTCAAAGGCGGTGGTCTTGTCGCCGGTCGAAATTCCGGCGGGATCGGCTTGTGGTCCGTCAGCGAAGGCCAACGCCACGGGGCCAGTGATCATTTGCGCAAACAATATTGCGAGCGCAACCTTAAGCGGCCAATCTCTCGTGTGTCTGCGAGAAACGTGGGACATTCGAAGCTCCTCCTCAAGTGTAACGGCATTGAACGGCGCTGCCGGTCAGATATCCGCTGACAACTCAGATCGCGTCGTGGCCTCGCTCGCCGGTCCGAATGCGGATTACGTCGTCGAGGGAAGAGACAAAGATCTTTCCGTCCCCGACGTTTCCGGTGCGGGCAGCGTCCGAGATCGCCTTGACTACGGGTTCAACGAGGTCCTCGACGACGAGTACGCTGATAAGGATCTTCGGCTGGAACTCCACGGTGTACTCTGTCCCGCGGTACAGTTCGGCATGCCCCTTTTGGCGGCCAAAGCCCTGCGTCTCGAAAACGGTCATGCCGGTAACTCCCAGAGCGGTGAGGCTGTCTTTTACCTCGTCGAGCTTGAAAGGTTTGATTACCGCGTCGATGCGCTTCATTTCGCGCAGAAGCCTCCTTTTGGACACGCCCTTGCGAGCGCGCGCTTCGGTTTCGTCCTTGGTCTTTTCCTCGACCCAGCCATATCGCCCTCGTTATGTAGTCGTCTTTGTCAGCACACGGTTGCCTTGAGAAGCTGGGCCGCCATGGTGTTTGCTCTATCGTTTAGAAGGAATACATCGCCGTCCACAGCATAGTGTTCATCCCCGCGAGATCGGGCTCATTCGCGTGAGTCGGAAACGGGCTGTCGGTTGATTGATCGTGGCGGAATTCCCACCTGACCATAGTCTGCTTGGTGAGCTTGTAGTTGAGCCCGAAGGTGATCTCCCAGAGTTGCTGAAGGATGCCGGTCCGGAAGCCGTCGGCGTCGTCAAAATATTCGCCGCGGAGGCCCGCTTGTAGGCGGTTCGTTATGTTGTAGGCGATCCAGACGCCATCACCCCACCAGTGCACGGAGTGAGGTATGTAAGCGGGCACTATGAAGGGAAATTCCGGCAAGATTTCCGCCGGCCCTTGCTGGCTTGCGTAGTAAGCTTCCTCGGTGATGCTTAGGCCGGGAATTATCGGCGGCGTGTAAGTAACGAAGCTGTCGACCATCTCTCGCAGAGCGGTATTCTGAGGCTGGGTGGGGCCGAATTCGTCGTTGATGGTCCAGGAGAGCCATGACGCCGGCGTAATCACGACTCGGCTCTCCAGATTTTGCAACGCGTTGCGTGAGGCGATCGTGTCCCAACCGCTGTTGAGCCCGAGTATCGCGCTGAGCTTCTCGTTGAAGGCGTACAAAGCGCGCACACCGGTCACGGTAAATGGCTCGCCGAGGTTGTAGAGCAACCCAATCGATTCGAAAAGGTTGGTGGTCTGCCAGTCCGGCAATCCCTCGTAGCCGACAAGCCCGTACTGGCGGCCGGCCGTCACGACGATTCCGTTGCCTATCGGAATCGTGTAGGTGAGGAATGCCTGAGTTGCGTCGAGCCAACCGCAGGGAGTCTGCGGACAGACGCCGGTGGGACCCGGCGCGCGGTAGTAGGTCGTTAGCCCGTACATGACCTGAGCCGTATTCGCCGTGTTAACGTCAAGGACGAAACCGGGTTCGTTGGCCGCGGTATGGTCGATGTGCAACTCGCCTTGAATCAGCTCGAAGTTGTTTGCCCCAAAGTAGTCAAACGCGCGGTACAGGTTGTTGCCGGTGTACGGGTAATCGAAGTTGCTTTCGTATCCCATGGCGATGAGGCCGTGGACATTAAGGCCGGCTGCTCCTTGGATGCTCTTCTGCGCGGATTGGACTCCTTGGATCATCAGGCCATAGAAGTCAATTACGCCGCCAACCGCCGAGCCGAACGCGCCGGTGCCAACTCCCGCCGTGTTGGAAGCGCTTGCCCCTGATGCGGGCGCTGGGGAGGAGCCGGAGCCTGAAACGGCGCTCGCAGGTGCGGGTCCGCCCGAGGGCTGAGCAGGGGCGTTTTGGCTGCTCGCGCTTTGAGCTTCGGCCCGCATGGGGAGCAACGCGAGGCTTGACAGCAGAACGAGGCCGAATGGCAGAAATTGATAGGGTCCCGGTATTTTAGACTCCGGCAAAGCTCGTTACTTCCCGAGGCTTCACTTTCACGGGTTAATCAAGTGCAGTGGTGACCGCAGTGCCTGATCCACGAACCATGCCAGCTCCCTCCGCTCCAAGGCAGCCGGAAAACATACTGTTTCGGGACGGCTCGCGGCAGCATGCTACCGGGGCTTTGCCTAAAATTCGAGCGCAAAGCTGCCCGCAAAATGAGCAGGACGAGCCGGGGTTCGCGGTTAGTTCCCGCAAATTCAAAGCTCGCATTTCAGCTTTGCAAAAACTAATGCTCAACCGGGCGCGGTCTTGGAGCAATCGCGATTTTCGCGGACATGCACGTCTGCGATCGGGTGAGACGAGGAGCGCACTGACCTCGGCTGATTACAGTGACGGTTCAGCGATACCGGGGAGACCGTCACCGGCAATCACGGCATATCGCATGACGCTGCCTCGTGTATCTGTGCGGTGTTGGTGGGCGACAACATCGGCGGTCTCGCGAGCGGGAATCGCGTAGCAAGTGCGCCCGGCCGAGCCGACCCCACACCCGCGATCTGACCAGTCGCCGGACGTTCCGATGAGTCTCAGCGTTGGCCTTAGGCGAGGTCGCAGGAACTAGCGTGTGCTCGCGGGCCGAGGCTATCCGACACGGTTGCCCCACCCGGGGCTAGGTCCTCAAGCGGTTGCGTCTTTCGCTGCCGCAGCGACTCCCCATAGGCCAACCGTGGTCTGGGTCATCTTAAGCTGCGCATAGCGGCGCCTACCGCCATGCTTTGCGAGCCTGATAGCCGGCGCGCGCAGCGTGGCGGCCCGTCAGGCGCGCCACCGCTTCACCTGTCGCCGGCGCGTGGCCACGCGCGCTTCGGCTCGGCGTCTGCGCAAAGCCGCTCCGGCGCTAGTTCTTGCCGTTGGTCTGCGCCTGCGACGGCGCGCTTGCGCCCTTGGTCTGCGCAAGCTCGGTGTTAATCAGGGTTTCGAACTTTTCCGGCGGCTGGGCCCCGACCAGGCTTAGGCCGTTGATGAAAAACGCCGGCGTGCCGTCAACGCCGAGCGCCTCGCCGGCTGCGATGTCCTTCTTTATCTGGTCCGCGTGCTCGTCCTTGTCAAGGCAGCTCTGGAACTTAGGCATGTCGAGGTTAAGCTCTTTCGCGACAGCTTTAAATTCGTCGACGCCGAGCTTGGATTGGTCCGCAAACAGGGCGTCGTGATACTGCCAGAAGCGTCCCTGGTCGCCGGCGCAATGCGCTGCCACGGCGGCCTTAAAGGCCTGACGATGGAAGGGGAGGGGAAAGTCGCGATGGACCAGGCGCATCTTGTCCCCATACTTATCGCGCAGCTCCTTTATCGTCGGCTCGGCGCGCCGGCAAAAGGGGCACTGGAAATCGGTGAATTCCACGATTGTCACCGGCGCGTCCTTGGCTCCAAGCGTGGGAAATCCATCGGTCGCGATTTCGGCGCGCGGCGGCTTGAGCAGCATCGTGAACCCGGCCTGCTGACGCAAGCTCTCGAGCAGCTCCTCGCGCCGCTCTTGTATTTGCTTGCGCTCCAGGTAGCGCGCGAGCGCGGCTTTGACCTTGTCGAACGGCTGGCCGATGTCCGCCTGATGAGCGTTATAGTAGGCACGCGCCTGCTGCTCCGAGACCGGCGTGAGTTTATCGCCGAGCGTCTTCTTCAGATATTCCGCTTCGCTCAGATTTTCGCGGTGAGCAGCTTGCTGTATCACGTAGTCGTCCGCAATTGAGACAATCGCCTGCCGCTTAATCTCATAGATCTCGTTCTCTACCGAGGCCATGCGAGGTTTGACCAGCTTGTCCAGCTCTTGCTCGGTGATTTCATGGCTGCCGACCTTGGCGACCACCGAATCTTGACCGGCGCTTGCGCCGATGCTGCCGATGCCAAGGGCCGCACCCATCGCGAGCGCAACAACCCATAGCAGCAGCGGGTTCCAAGCCATTCGCGCCAACCAGCCTCTACTGCGCTTTAACCGAAAAACGTAACCCATCGGCAATTAACTCCCTTAAGTCCTGCCTAAACAGGCGCTCCATGTTAGGCTATCATGCCGCCGTTCGGTATTCACGCAGACCTCCTCACACTGCGCCCATATGGCTTAAGTGCGGCGATGCGCGCGGGTCCGCGCTATTCCATATTTGCCCCGGTGCGGCCAGCCCATGTTCACAAGCGCTTGCACCGTTTGCTCTGTTCCTCTCAGAGCTCGTGACTCATTGAAGGCCCCACGGCGGGTACGGCGGCCCGCCCCACTACTCAAGAATTCACAAACTTCCAGATGAGCCTCGCTGCCGCGGCCGTTCAGCATTTGTCTATGCTGAGGCTCTGCTTTTTGCGGCATGGGACAGTATCATCACGAAGAAAAAGCAAATTTTTGCCGGCGCACCTACATTGATATATAGTAACTTAGCTGAAACCAAGAGGCCGCTAAACTGCGTCACCTGGTCGGGCCGCGTCCCGGCGACGGCAGACGCGGCCAACTGATAGGGCGCCAGGCGCGATGTTTCCGGAAGGCAACCGAGACCCTAGAGCGCTTCGGTACTGCCAAGGGACCATCGGGCGCTCTGCCCGGCGGCAAAGAGGCAATAGGCAATTGGTTCGGCCCCCGATCTGATGCGCTAGCGAACGGGCGGTTCACGTACCGGAGCAAGTTAGCCCGGAGTAGCTCAAACTTGACCCGGACGTGGCATAAACTTCCAGCGCCTAAACCGCCCGGGCTTTGATGATGAACTCCGGCCAGTTTTCATGAGACGACTTTGAATCGCGCGCGAGCCGCATCGCCACTTCACGATTGCGCGCAAGCGGACGCGAAATTCGCGCGCGCAGCTATAGTGTGCGAGATTCGAGCGGCTGCGGCGGCGCAAGAATGTTCGTGGCAGCTCCGGGCAGTGGAGGGGATTTGTTGATGCCGAAAGTTTTGGTGATTCAGCATACGCCGATGGAGGCACTGGGCACGATCGCCGACGTTCTGGAAAGTGGCGGGCATGCTTGGCAGTACGTGCGGGTCTTCGCGCAGCACGCGGTGCCGAGCGAAATGGGCGCCGCGGCCGGCCTGGTCGTGCTCGGCGGGCCCATGGGCGCGTACGAGGACGCAAAATATCCTTTCTTGCGCGACGAGATGCGGCTCATCGAGAATGCGCTCAAAGAGAAGCGCTCGGTGTTGGGCGTTTGTCTCGGCGCCCAGCTACTTGCCGCGGTTCTGGGCGCGCCGGTACGCCTGGCGGAGCGGGCGGAAATCGGATGGCACGAGGTGACGCTTTCGGCGCAGGCGGGCGACGATCGGCTATGGCGCGGCCTCGCGCCGTCGTTTACCCCCTTTCACTGGCATCAGGACTACTTTGAGCTCCCGCAAGGCGCGATTCTACTGGCCAGTTCTGCGCTCACCCCATGCCAGGCCTTTCGTTGCGGTGACAATGCCTACGCTTTCCAGTTCCATGTCGAGGCGACGCGGGAGGTAATCGCCGCGATGCTCAAGGCCGGCGCGCGCTCGCTTGGGCGAGCAGGCGGGCGTCCCGAGGACATTACCGGACAGTTCGACACCCGCCTGCCGGCGCTGCGCAGCATCGCCGATACGGTGCTCGGCCGATGGGTCGAGCTGGTGCACGAGTCGGCCAAGCTGTAGACCCGGCCCGCGCCGCGCCGCTCATATTGATCGCGCCAGTCGCTGAATCCGCGGCGAGCTTGCTCTGCCACGGACAGCCCTCACTCGTGAGGCGATGCGCCAATCCGGAGTGCGGTAGGAAACCCGCACCCTACCCCGAGGCATTTCAGGATTGCCGGCAAAGTTTAAAACGCGCATGTATAAAGCCGAAAAAGCCTTGTTTTCGGCGGGCCACGACCGATTGTCCGCCGGTCTGGCGGCGGAGGGTGAAGTCTCAGGGCTGGCAATCTGTACCGTAGAGTGGTACATCTACACTCCGCTGGAGCTGGCGCATGATCGTGAGCTTTCGGGACGAGTGGCTGCGCGCCTTCTTCGTCGGGGATACGCAATCGCGGAACATCTCGCCCGATCTCGAAAGCCGGCTTTTCCGCAAGCTCCAGATGATCGACGACGCGACGACCGATCAGGATCTGCGGGTGCCGCCGAGCAACCATTTCGAGAAGCTGCGCGGCAATCTGGCGGGGTTCCACTCGATCCGCGTCAACAGACAATGGCGGTTGGTCTTCCGATGGGACGGCGGCCGTGGCGAGGCGCACGGCGTCTATCTCGACGGCCACCGCTACAAGTGAGGCGAGCCATGCTGATGACGAAGCGCAAGCCGGCCACGGTCGGCGAGATACTCATCGAGGAGTTCATGCAGCCGATGGGGCTGACCCAGACCGCGCTTGCCGAGGCGATGGGCGTTCAGCGCAAGCACGTGAACGAGCTGTGCAACAACCGCAGAAACGTGACTGCGGCGACCGCGCTTATCCTCGCGCGCGTGTTTGGCAACAGCCCTGATTTCTGGCTGAACGTGCAGCGGCGCAGCGATCTGTGGGAGGCGATGCACAGTCCCCGTGAGCGTGAGCGGATTGAACGCGCAAAACCGCTGGGCGCTGCTGCGTGATCTCTGCCGTCGCTTGTTCGCCAATGCGCCAATCCCGAGTCGGCTCTTCTTTTACGACACGAGCAAAACTCATCGGCGCCGCTGGTGCGACATGCGAGTTTGCGGCAATCGGATGAAGGTGCGGGCATTCCACCGCCGCCAGCGCGAAGCTCGGCGAGCAGCGCGCGTTCGCGAATAGTCCCGTCAGGTCGCCGCAGCGCCCGCGCCTTTTGGATTTGGTGCACTGAACGTCGTCCATCGCGCTTTGCGGGCGCGCATCGGCAGTGATCTGCCGTCATTCGAAGCTCCCAGCGATTGACCAGAACGAATACCGTTCGCGAGACCCTGCGCGGGAACCTGCCGTAGAACCTGGTCATAAGGCCCAGAGCTCACCGGAGCAAAATGGCAGCAAGTCCGGTGGATGCGCCGATCGTCCCAGTGAGTGCCGAGACCAGCGGCATCCAAATCTCCCAACGACGCTTTCGCTTTTCGTAGAGCACGCGGTCAATGAAGTCAATGCCAGCGTCGCTAAGGCGCGAAACGCCCCTAAATTGTCGTGCTTCCAGTAACTAGCGTTGTTCTCGTCAGGTCGAGGTAAATGATGACGCGCTGCCAGGTGCAGCCAATATACGGTCAATAGACGATCAACCTCGTCCTGTTCAGGCTCGGCTTCGCCGGCCCAGCCGCCGTACAGGCTTTCCACCTCATCATGACTCTTCGGCTTCCTCCTAGCTTCTGCGATCAGCCGTGAATACGATCGGTTTGTCTGCCGAAGGTCATGGTTCGCCCTCCCCCGATCAGACGCAATGTGCCTCCAATAAGACTGCTGGATCTTAGTCCACCAAAACCTCATTGAGTGCCCCTCCCATTCGTCCAATTCGAGCGTAAGCCCTCAAGCGACCGGAGCTTGTCCGTTGCACCACCGGCCTCCATCGGCAGCGATCCATCGAGGGCGAAGAAACTCGAACTCGTCGGCGATCCCAACCGCATAGATGACCCGAGCACCCAAGAGGCGTAGAGACCCCGCATGCGTCGCTCTGGAGAGCCCATCTCGGTGCCGAAAGGTCTAAAATTAGAGTGTGTGAACAAGGTGCACGTGCACACTTTTTCGAGGTTCGAAAACTCGGCAGTTCGCGAACAGACAGCGCGCGACGTGGCAGGAAACTCGCAGCCCAGCGCGATTGACGAGCTATTTGGTTCACGGGATCAGATTGTCGACATTTTCGTTGGAGCGGTAGGTGGCGGAGAGTTCATCGGTCGCTATTGACCACATAAAGTTCGTGTTTCAAGCTACAGTTATGCTCGGCGTTTCACCTAAGATCGCAGGGGAAATCACCATATTCGCCCTGCTCCTGTTCGCTCTGCTATTCGGCGGGGCGGGCACACTCGAATGGTCCGGGGGATGGGTCTTCCTGGCGCTCTTTTTTGGACCAGTGGTCTTGATCACTGTCGATCTCACCCGGCGCGACCCGGCCTTGCTCCGCGAGCGTGCCCGATTGCCTTTTCAGGCAGGGCAGCCGGTGTGGGACCGTGCCCTGACGATGGTTCTCGGCGCGGTCTTCCTCGCGTGGCTCGCTTTCATGGGTGCAGACGCCGTCAGATTCGGCTGGTCACGCCTGCCGGTGTGGCTGCGTTTGATCGGAAGCGTCGTCATGCTTACAGGTTACTGGATCATCCATCTGGCCCTGAGGGCCAACACCTTCGCCGTCTGTGTCGTGAAGATCCAGACGGACCGCGCTCAGTACGTGGTGCAGGAAGGA
Organism: Deltaproteobacteria bacterium; assembly: GCA_021831785.1. Lineage (GTDB taxonomy): Bacteria > Desulfobacterota > Binatia > Binatales > Binataceae > JAJYYI01. The sequence continues at coordinate 177,149 of JAKBMB010000029.1, forward strand.
CCCTACACCGTTGTGCGGCATCCGATGTACGCGGGAGCGATTCTCGTCTTTTTCGGCGCTCCCCTCATTCTCGGCTCAGCTTGGGGTCTTGTGGGCGGAATGGCTATTAGCGCCGGCATCGTTGTCCGCACGATCTTGGAGGATCATGCGCTGCGCGCCGGGCTCGAGGGCTATAGCGAATATGCGCGGAGAGTCAGCAAACGAATCCTGCCCGGTGTTTGGTGAATAGGCTCGGGGCTAGAGAACAGCCGACTACCCCCGCCATATGTGCAGGCGATAGCAGCGGCCGCCGCCGGCTAGCAGCGCCCACGATAGCGTAGAGTTGGCGGCTGGCGGAGAGGGAGGGATTCGAACCCTCGGTACCGGTTGCCCAGTACGCCAGATTAGCAATCTGGTGCCTTCGACCACTCGGCCACCTCTCCGCATTGCCAATTTTCCTAGCAATTGCGCGGACTTCCGCCCGATCATCATGCCTCGCCGAAGGCGTCGAATCCACCATTTTCTGGCAAATTTCTGGCATTTTTGGTGGGACAAACCCCGCCGCTGCCAGAGATCGCTCCACCCTCGCCGTATCGCTCCGATCCGGCTTGCGTGTCCAGCGCGCGTAATGACGGACAATCATCGCGACCGTGGAATGGCCCATCTGATGGGCCACGTAGAGCGGATTCAGCCCCTCGGAAAGAAGCAATGTGGCATAACTGTGCCGGCACTGGTAGAGCGGGCGCTCACGAAGCCGGGCAATCCGAAGCAGGCGAAACCATGCGCCGCGGACCTCTTTGAGACTTAGTGGATCGCCCCGCCGATTACAGAATACGAACGTGCTCTTGAGTCCGATCCTGGCCTGCTGTTCGGCGAGGGCGGCTCGCACCGGAGCGAGCATGTCCACCTCGCGCTCGCTGTACGATGTCTTTGGAAGACCCTCGCCGAAGCGCGTCAGATTTCGAGCGACGATAATGACACTGCGATCGAAATTGATGTCCTGCCGTCTTAGCGCGAGGAGTTCGCTCGGGCGCAGGCCGGCAAAAATCAGAACGGTGAAAATGGCGTGTTCCTGTGCTTTTGCAACCGAGAGGAGCGCTCTCACCTCTTCCAGCGTTAGAGGATCGACGTTCGATTTGCGTTCGCGCAGCTTCTCAACGTAGGCAACTGGATTCTCCGCAACCAGCTTACGTCGCTGCGCGGTGACAAAGATCGCGTGAAGCAGGCCGCGCGCCATGTTGATTCGTCGCGGCCCCAGAGTCGAGCCCTTATGCACGCCCGGCTTCGTTCGGAGAGTTCCAATCAGGGCGTTGAGGTGGCCGTCGTGAATTTCGTCCAGCCGCTTGTCTCCGATGTCGGATCGAAGGACATGAGCAGCAAGAATGAGCTGATAGTCGTACGCTGTGGCGTCTGTAATCCCGCCCGCTGCGCGCCGCTCTTCGATCCATTCGCGGCCGAATTCTGCAAGTGTCGGCACGGCGCCCGCGCTCGTAGCGAGCCCAAGGCGTTCGAGATTCTTGCTGCGTGGAAATCTCGCCGCGTAGTCGAATTGCCCGGTTGCGAGCTCCAGTTCGATCTCTCGCAGAAGCCTCAGCGCGGCGCGGCGGTTATCGCGCGTGTCGCCCAATCCGACGTACTCACGGCACCGGTTGCCTTGGAGTTGAAAGCTGACGAGCAGCCTCCCGTGATCGCTTTCAAGCCGCGCCATTTAGAGTACCTCGCAGTACCGTCGCCTCGAAGGTCGGCCAGTGGATGACGACCTTGCGACCTATATGGCACACGCCCTCGCCCGGGCCAATACGTCCGAGACTGATCCAGTTGTAAATCGTCTTGGGCGCGATGCAGGCTCGCCCTGCCGTTTCGGGAACCTTGAGATAGTCACGTGCTTGAGACGAAGGCTCTTCAAGGTCGACCATCCTATTATTTGACGTGGCTGAGCGCTGCATTCTTCGACCTTCCTTCGGTTGCCCTGGATTTTCCGCCGCGCCACTCCAAGTCCTCCTTGTTCGCTTGTGAGCAAGCGGAATGCCAGTCGCTATCGCTCGCTTCGCATGCGTGAAAAGAGTGCGTGGCACAAGGCTTGAAGCGATATCGTCGCCGGCACGCCTGCCCGTAATCTTTCGCGCTCCGAATGACTGTGCCATTTTGGCAGACACGAATCGGGCGAAAGTTCCCTGGACTTCCCGCTGGTCGTTACCGCCATCAAGGCGCAACGGCGGTTGAGTCACCGTCCCTCACGGCGAAGCCGTCGACGTTGGTAGTAGGCCGCCATTTTCATGCGGCTGCCGCACCGCTCCATGCTGCACCATCGCCGCGTATGGTTCTTCGAGGTGTCGTAGAAGTACAGCGAACAGGAACGATTGGCGCAACGTTTAACCGAAGATAGGTCGCCATGGCACAAAAGATCGGCGGCCGATTGCGCCAGCGGTACGATGAGCTGGCGGGGCTCGGTGAGATCAGTCTCAAGCCGTTCGACAAACCCGCTCTTGCCGCGGGTCACTCTGGCGCGCGCGGCGAGACCCTGAAGTTGCTCGTTAATCGCGTCCAAGCCCGCTTTGGACACTTGCTTTCGGGCCGCGAGTCTTTCTGCGATCTCCGCCATCCGCAGGCGGAAAAGCAGTGCGGCACCGTAGGTCTGTTGCGCCTCGCGTCCCTTGCCCCACCTCGCAAGGGCAACTCTTCGCTCGACGGCATCGATGAGGCCGGCTTCGTGAAGCCATGACACGAGAGCACTGAAGTCCTGAATCGGATCCGTACGGCCCTGCGGCGCGACAAGCGCGGTGTTTACGAAATCGAGGCAGCGGTAGTGCCCGACGAAAGGGAAACTGCCATTACTGGCGCGCGACATCTCTCGGCGCTCTCCAAAGACTTCGACTCTTACCGGCACGCTTGCGATTGACAGGTCGTTCACCTCCGGACTAACTCTCAGGAGTCGGTTGAGGCGGTGGTTGGTGGTGAAGCTCAAACGCTGGCAAACGGATCATGAGTTTTCGATCCCTGGCGATGAGCCAAATCATGGACCTCGTGGCCCGTGCCGCCCGCTCCTCGGCGCCCGTGATTATCACGGGCGAGAGCGGGACCGGCAAGGAACTGGTCGCGCAAATTATCCACAACCTCTCGCCTCGCAGCGCCGGTCCCTACATTCCAGTCAACTGCGCCGCCATTCCCGAGACGCTCATCGAGAGCGAACTCTTCGGCCATGAGCGCGGCGCCTTCACCGGTGCCGAGCAGATGCGTCAAGGTTACTTCGAGTGCGCCAACGGCGGGACTCTTTTCCTGGATGAATTCATCGAGATGAAAACCAACGTACAGGCCAAGCTCTTGCGAGTGCTCGAAGAGCGCAAGCTGAGGCGGATCGGAGCCAGCCGCGAGATCGGACTCGACGTACGCGTGCTTGCGGCCTCCAACCGGTCGTTGAGGCGCGCCATCAGCGAAGGCTGGTTGCGCGAGGACCTGTTCTACCGGCTTAATGTCTTTTCGCTGGACTTGCCGCCGCTGCGCGAGCGGATCGAGGACCTGCCGATGCTGGTGGCGAAATTCATCTTGGAGGCCAATAAGGAACAGGGGCGGCAGGTTCAAGGCGTGAGCGCCGAATGTCTTGAGGCGCTCAAGACGCATCGGTGGCCCGGTAACGTGCGCGAGCTGCGCAACGTGATCGACCATGCGGTGATCGTTAGCAAGCGGCGGACCATTTCCCTGGACGACCTCCCGCCACAATATCGCTCGCCCAACGGGAAGGTCGAACACGTAACCTTCCCGGTCGGCTCATCGCTTGATGAAGTGGAACGCGAGCTGATCGGTCGCACGATCGAGTTCACCGCCGGCAACAAGACGCGCGCGGCTCAAATGCTTGGCGTGGGTGTGCGGACGCTCTACCGTCGTTTGGAACGTTATGCCGGCGACGAGCCCGTCAGCCGCCGGAATGCCGCCAGTATCGCGGGGCGTGACGGATGGCGAGCGTAACTGTCGCGAACCAGCGACCTGTCGGATTTGCTCGGCGTGCGCCTTGCCTCGGGCGCGAAAGGGCCTCGTCTTGGTGAGTTCACGCATGCTCTCAAAGGCCACAATCCAGCATGCAACCACTTGTGACTGGCGTCAGCCAATCTTGCCGCTCAGCGATCGGCCGTAGTACAAAAAGGGTTAATGAGCAGGGGGCGGACAAGGCGATTACCGGGAGCAGCCATCACCTAAGATATTTGCTTTATCGTGCTATCGGATATAGGTTTTCAGACTGTCGGAGTGGGTCGATCCGCAGGTTAAACGGATCCTCCAGCTCGATTGGGAGGGGCGAATTATGGGGGACCTACCTAGAGTCAAGAAGGACGCTGAAGACCTGTTCAAGGCGCCGCGCCGGCGATCGTGGCGAGCGGCACTGGCTTCACTAGCGGCGGCAGTCGGCGCGTCTTTCGCCATGGCGTCGACAGTCCCGGCGTCCGCACCGCCTTCGACACAACTTCCGGCGGTGACTCAAGAGATGCGCAGCTCAAGGCGCATGCCGAAACTGATACTCCGGTCGAGCACGCGCCTCGTGCGGTTCGCACAACACGAATCACACGAATCGCATGAGTCGCACGAATCGCACGAGTCACACTACTCCGGGCAATAGAGGCATTTTCTCCCTCTTCGGCGATGGGCCTCGCAATGCGGCAAGGTTCGGGCGACGGTGGTGTGGTTCGGGCAGAGGCGGAAGGCTGTGAGCTCACGCTTCTCGTGGACGAATCCATCTACTCCAGGGAGGCGCTGCTCCGGACCTGCTATTGGTTCACTGACCGTTGCTATCTGTTCGTCTCGCGGCCAGGACCTAATGAGTTCTCGGTTCGCATTCGGGCGAAAGCGGGCGGGCCCACGCTTGAGTCGATCTCTGGCGAGTTCGAAAACGCGCTCATCGATCAGCAGGTGAGGCAAGACATTGAGCACGAGACTTCGCGAATACGCGAGATGATCGTCGCCAAGGCTCTTGCCGAAGGTCAAGATCTTGACGACCCGCCTGTCGGTGATGACCGCGACCCGGTAGAGCTATTGATACCTGCATAAATAATGTCCTAAGATTCCAGCCGGCAGAGGTGGAAGATGCGGCCGGTGGGAAGTGGGGAGAGGTTGGAGCAGCGGCGCCAGCGGGCGATCGCGTTGCTCAAGGAAGGG
>JAKBMB010000034.1 GCA_021831785.1 Deltaproteobacteria bacterium
CCGTGCCCGCCCTGTGGCCGCGGTGCCAGCCCGGCCGGTGGGTGGTCATTGGCCGCGCGGGCGTGGCGCCCGCGCATTATGGCGGGCACGGCGGCCCGCCCTACTAGAGACATATCCGGCGCAGCCTGCGGCGGCATGCGGCAGCTTGCCAAAAATTCACAGGCTCTGAGCGTAGCGACGCGCAGCGTCTCAGTCGTCTCGACCGCGGACGCTGCTTCTCGCTTCGCCTTTGTCGCAGAACAGAGGTTCAATTTTCGGCCTTGTCAAACGATACCGGGCCAAAGCCGGTAACAGGAGGGCTCAATATGCGATTTCGTATGGTTCAAGCCATCCTGGCTTGGGCAGCATCTTTAGGGCTGGCCTGGGCGGGAACGGCCTGGGCCGCACCGACGGTCAATCGGTATGGCGGCCCGGTCTATAGCCAAGCGCCTGCGCTCGTGGTTACCGCTTCCTTGGTCGCGGCGGGAGGAGGCGCGGCGCATTTCTCGCTTGCCAAGGCCCTGACTTCGATGATTGGGCCCGACCTGGCCAGCAAGGAAGTCGCGAAGCTTCAGGCTCAGTATGGCAAGGAAGAGGTCGGACAGTGGCTCGAAGCGTTCGACTTTGCCGTAAAGGATGGACTTAGGATTGCAACCAGCAAGGGCATTGCTCTGCCCGCGCCGGCGCTTTCCGGCAAAAAGCTCGCCGAAACGCTCGTACAAGCCGGGATTGCCGGCGACCAGACGTTCTGGATCGGTCTGGTATTCGACAAGGCGCTGAGCCACGACATCCACAACCAGGTGATGGACGACATCGACGCGAACCCGACCTATGGCAACGCAGTCGATTATCGCCTCCATCAGATAAGCGACCAGGCTTTTTACGATCTGGCGCACGCACTCGGGTACACCAGCGTCCGACTGTCATCGGTTCATTAGCAGGTCAAGGTTGCAGCCCGGCAGCGCGAAAGAGCTACAGCAGTGAGAACCAACAGATTGTGGGCGTTGATCTCGCCGCTCGCCGCCCTTCTCTTTTTGTCTGGGCTGGGCGATGCAAGCGCCGTCCAGCCGGCTGCGACGGTTACCATGACGGACCAGCCGGCCAACTTCATGCCGGCCCGGGTGACGATCAAGGTGGGTGAGACCGTCGAGTGGAAAAATACGGGCCTTATACTTCATTCGGCTACGGATAATCCCGCCGAAGCGGCCAAGCCGGAAACCGTTTCCGCTCCGCCTGGAGCGGCGCCGTTTGACTCGGGTTTTATGAATCCCGGCGTCGTGTACAGACACACGTTTACAGTGCCCGGCACTTATCGGTACGTCTGTCTGCCGCACCAGGCGGAAGGCATGGCGGGCGAGATCGTCGTCGAGCCTCTCCGACAGGATCGATAAAACTGATCGGCGGAGGGAGCGGCGCAGGACAATCCTGAGTGCGGAGCGCGCCGGTGCGTCGCGCGGGGCGCCCTCTTCCCCACCTTCCCCGGTTCTGCGAGAGTGTCGATTACTCCGCTCGGCAGTGCGGTCCGTACCGAGCAGAAAGTTAACGCGCTCTCTCATTCAGGGACCTTTGCGGACCCATCGAGTTATGCAAAGGTCCCTGAATGAGAGAGGCAATCCACGCGCCGGCGCCGTGCGAGCATCAACGGTCTCGCTCTGCGGGGGAAGGAGTAAGAGGCGAAGCAGCAGCGTCGGCTAATGTTGCGCTCAACAGACAATGTTGAGAGGTAGCCACCAGCGGCCCGAGCTATTCAACAAGCTTACAACTCACTGCACCAGAAGGGTCGCGCCGAGCTTCGCTAATCGAGGGCCGCGCGGGAGGTTGCTGTCCGGCCGGTCGCGGCGACTCCCGCCGAGGTTCCCGCAAGCCTGCCGAAGACCGCGCCCGACATGAGCCCTGTTCCGCCGGGGTAATTGAAATAAAAGAGTCCGCCTACCAGCTCGCCGGCTGCGTAAAGCCCGGGGATCGCCGCACCCCCGATACTTACCACTTGCCCTTCGGTCGTGATGCGAAGGCCGCCGAAGGTGAAGGTTACTCCGCAGGTGACCGCGAAAGCGAGGAAAGGCGGCGTATCGAGCGTGTTCGCCCAGTTGCTTTTGGGCACAGCCAGTCCGCGGGTGTATCGCCCGTCCTTAATATTCGGGTCGAATGGAACGTCGGTGCGGACCGCCGCGTTGAACTCGCGCACGGTTCGCAAAAAGCCCTGCGGGTCGACATCCTCGAGCTTAGCGGCCAGTTCTTCGACCGTGTCGGCGCGAACTCGCGTCATGCGCCGGATGCGGTACTCGTCGCGCAGAAGACCGGCCACCTTGTCGTCGAACACCTGCCAAGCGAATTGGCCGGGTTGTTCGAGTAAGGCGCGGCCGTAAGTGACGTAGGTATAGTTGCGGAAATCCGCGCCTTCATCGACAAACCGTTGGCCGCGCGCGTTCACCACGATTCCGAGCGGGTAGCTGTGCTTCTGATAGCCGTCGCCGATCACGCGTTCGCCGTAGTCGGGCGCGTTGCGGTCCCAAGCGACGGCATGGCATCCCGACCAGTGTCCGTAGGGCTCAGCGCCGATCTCGAGGGCCATCCGGATGCCATCGCCGGTGTTGAAGCGCGTGCCGCGCACTTTTGCCAAATCCCAGTTGGGGCCCAGATAGCGCGCGCGCCATTCGGCGTTCGCCTCGAACCCGCCGCAGGCCAGCACGACCGCTTTGGCGCTTAGCTCGCGTGCCCTGCCATGTTGTCTGATACGCACGCCGCGCACGCCGCCGTTGTCGGTGAGCAATCCCGTCGCGCCGGTTTCGTAAAAGATGCCGACTCCCGCGCGCTCGGCGGCGCGGTAAAGCGCTTCTATGAGCCCTGGGCCCCCGCCCCAGGCCTCGACCGTGAGCCCGCCCCAGAACTTGAATGTGTTTCCGACCTTGAAGGCCTGGCGCCCATACATCGGAACGAATCTCACGCCTTTACCGCGCATCCATTTAAGCGTCGCATGGCTGCGCCGCACCAAAAGCTCGACCAGGTCGAGATTCGCGCGCTGCTGCGTTACGCGCGCCATATCATCGAAGAACTGCCCTTCGCCGTACACGCCGAAGTCGGTCGTGCGCAGCTCCTCCTCCCCCAGGTCGGGCATCAACTCGACCAGATCGGCGAGCGTCCGGTAAGCCACGCGAAAGCCGCCGGCAGTGAAGGCCGAGTTGCCACCGCGTTCGGCGGCCGGTGCGCGCTCGAGGACGGCGACGTTGACGCCCTGCTCGCACGCGGCCAGCGCGGCGCACATCGCGGCGTTTCCGCCGCCCACCACGATCACGTCATATCTTTCGGTCATCGATACTTATTGCGTGGGCGCAAGCCCCGTGATGAAAAGAGACGGCCGGTTCGCCGCGCCGCGGGTTGGTTGAACGGCGCAAGGCCGGGATTCGGCGACGCCGTATAGCCGCCGCGGGCGCGAGCGACCGGACATTGCCCTGCAAAGCGAGTGGATGACAGCCGCTCGAACAAACCTGCGCAGCCGCGGCGCGATAGGCGGGCGCAGATTCCATTATTTGTGGGCCAGGATAAGCGGCGAAGCCAGCGGCGCCGCGATCGTCCTCACCGTTTTCATGCCGGCGGCTTTGAGCCATTCTCGATACTCGCGCATCGTATAGACGTCGCCTCGTGCCGTGCTCAGAAGCATGTTGAGCCCGAACAGAAGCGCCGGGGGCGGGCCGTCGCGTTGATCGTTGGCGACAAATTCCGCAATCAATATCATGCCCTTCTCGCGCAAAGCCGCCGACGACTTTTCGAGCAGCTTGCGCGCGGCTTCGCGTTCCTCGCCGTGCAAGATGTGGCCCAGAATAACAAGATCGTAGTGTTGTTTTCCGAAGTCAGTCTCATGGAAGTCGCCGGCGATGTAATCGTAGCGGCCGGCGACCTCGTAGCGGTCGACGTATTGCCGGGTGATCTCGAGCACCTGCGGGAAATCGAGCGCGCTCACTCGCGCATGGGGGAGCGAGCGAGCGAAGGCCAGCGACCAGGCCGCCGACCCGGCGCCTACGTCCAGGATGTTGCGAATTCTGGCCCGGGCCGCCGGAGAAGTCGCGGCGACGGCGGTCTGGGCCGGCACGTAGCTCAAGGGAAAAATTGCCTTGACCAACTGGCGGAAGAAGTCTGCCCTGGCGCCGGGCTCGACCGACTGTAAAGGCCTCCCCGATCTGACCGCTTCCGCCAGTCGCGACCAGCCGTTGACCGCCATCTGGGTCGTCAGCCTTCCGAGCCCTTCCATGTAAAGCTCGCCGCCGCGCACAAGATAGGTCTTCGCCACGGGCATGAGATAGTACCCGTCACCGCGCTTGCGCAGGTACTTGAGCGCCACCATGGCGTCGCAAAGCCGCTCGACAGCCCGCGCGTCGGCGCCGGCCGCGGAAGCAAGCTCCACGGCAGTGTGCTTGCCGGCTTCGGCGTGGGAAAACAGGTCCAATTCGAACGCCGCAGTAAGCGCAAATGAGCGCCATGCCGCCCACATGTCTTCTTGTACCTTAGTCGGCGAAGGAAGCCTCGAAATTCGTGCGAGCATCGCTATCCCCTCCTTATATCGGGCTTAATTTTACCTGAACCGCATCCGCCGGCTAACTCTTCCGCCAGGCCTGACGATGCATCGTCTTAAGGCGGCGCGCTCTCGACCGGAAGTTGCCGCTCAGCTACCATCGCATACGATGAGCGTGTTAGTCCCTTACGTTGTCGAACAGAGCTCTCGGGGCGAGCGAGCGTACGACATCTTCTCGCGGCTTTTGCGCGATCGCATCGTCTTCATAGGGGGCGAAATTACCGACGAGACGGCCAACCTGATTAGCGCCCAGTTGCTGTTTCTGGAAGCCGAGGACCCCAATCGGGAGATAAACCTCTATATAAATTCCCCAGGCGGCTCGGTTGTCGCGGGTCTGGCCATTTATGACACGATTCAATTCGTCAAGTCGCCCGTCTCGACGCTTTGTATTGGGCAGGCGGCAAGCATGGCTGCGGTGCTGCTGGCGGCAGGCACTGCGGGCCGGCGCTATACGCTGCCGCATTCGCGAATCATGATCCATCAAGTCTCCGGCGGCTTTCGCGGCCAGGCGGTCGAACTCGATATCTATGCGCGCGAGGCCCTGCGCTTGCGGGCAATATTGAACAACATAATGGCCAAGCACACAAATCAGCCGCTCAAGAAAATCGAAAAGGACACGGACCGCGACACCTTTATGAGCGCCGCGGAGGCCGTCGAATACAGAATCGTGGACGAGGTGTTAGCCACGCGCACGCCTAAGCCGGCTCCGAGCGTCGACAAACTCTAACGACGTTCGGCAGACGGTTGGATTCGGCACGGCCGGCCAAGTGTCGCTCTGTGGCGCTGGTGCAGGCGGGTCCGGGAGGGAAAGCATTTCGCGCGCTGCTATTGGCCGAGACAGCTCGCCCCAAACAGCGCGAGGTCACGGGTCGTCTAACCTCAAGGGTGGATTCTTCGCGCCGCCAGCCGATGCTCAGAATGACGAGCGATAGGCGCCCTTTATTCTCCTATGGGGACCGTGACGGTTGGGCTCCGACCCGGCGCTCAGCGATTAGTCACAGCCCGTGAATTCCAGTACCGGGTTTGTCGGCGTGGCGACCGCCCCCGGCGTAACAGTGAATAGCGCCGACGGGTTGGTAACCAGATTTGCGGGTGTGCAGACCAGATCGGTTGAAGCACCGTTCTCCACGGTCGCCACTCCGCCTATCGCATATCCCACTGAACCACCAGCAGCAGGCGCAGTGTAGCCGCCGCCCGTGGAATTGGCGGAGCCGACGACCGGGTTGCTCACAGGCACCGCCACATTAAAGCATGCGCAGTTGGTCCCCGTAGGGCAGCTCGTGACAGATGAGAGAGCGGGACAATTCGCGTTGCTGAAGGTCGAGCCGGTGGTCACCGTGGGCGGCACGGACTTCGGTATTGTGCCGTCGGTTCCGCTTAGATTGTAAAGCAATGGAACCAGCGCTTCGAGCGGCGTCGTGCCGCCGGGCGGGGTGAACGCCTGCAAGCCGTTTAGCGTCACATCATCGCCGGGGGCTGAAGTGTTAACGGTGCTGACGATCGCGCTCATTTGTCCCCACGCAGGGGTTGAGGCCGTAGCCGGCTCGGCGACCAGCGGAATAACAAGATTGTTGGGACCGCCGCTGTTCGTGACCACTGTGCCGACGGCGACGGTCGCGTTAGAAGGCAGATTAGAGGTCGGCAAGCTTGTGGCGTCGGCCACAATATCGTATGTACCGGGGCCTACCGGGCAAAACTCAAAGTGTCCACTGCTGTCCGCGGTGGTTGTCTGAAGCAGGTTTTCAACAGAGACACTCGGCGTTGCACCAGGCGCTGCCCCAGGGGTGCCAACCGTGAAATCGGTCGCGCCAGGCTCCTGTTCGAGCCATACGTTTGCATTGGAGACCGTGGTGCCGCTGGGGGTTACCACCGGGCCGCTGGCCGTTGCAAGAACGACCGTGCCCGCGATTAGCGGACTCGTGCCCACCTCGCCGGCTCGAAGCGTCGGCTTGAGAAGGAACGCGCCGCTGTTGCCGGCTTCGACCACCGAGGCACAGGCGTTGAAGTCGATATCGATATCGACGCTCTGACCGCTCGCAAGCTTGATTCCACCGCTGTTTATTTGGCCGGGCGGAATCTTTATTCCGGTTTGGGCCTCACTGGGCAGACTAAGTTCATCCGGAGTAGACGAGCCGGTTTGAAAAACGCAGTTCCATGGTCCGCTGCTACCGCCGCATTGATTCGTTGCTCCGTTGGCCAACGTGATTCCCGAAGCATCGTTGGTAACCAGAATGAATCGAATTTGCTGGTAGTTACCCGCCGGAAGCCCGGAGGTCGCGCCCAACTCGGCGAGAAAACATTCGGCGCTTGGCGCGGCAAGAAGGTCAACCTGGAGCGGATGCGTCGATAGACCAGGGGTGAGATCAACGAAGCCGCCACCGCCAGAGCCGCTGGTGCTTGCCTGAACGTCGCTGACCGTCACATAGACGTGCGAGTATTGATCCGAGCATTGACTGGCCGGGTCGCTGAGTTGGCTTGTCACCGTCCCGGTCGGAGAAGCAGGAGACGGTCCGCTGCCTCCACCGCTGCACCCCTCAGCCAAAACTGCGAACAGCAATAGTCCCCAGGCTCTAACACCGCGCTTCCGCTTCCTCATCGCAGCTCAGGCCCTTCCTCACCGGCAAAATCTCGCGCATCCGCTGTCTTAGATGCGGCCCTGCTCTTCCCGATGCGCGACTTGCCAAGGTCAGACAGATGCGCAACGCTCGAGCCGCAACGCGTGACTCGCGCGCGCCATCGCCTTGGCGAGCTTCTCAACCGAAACTTCCCTTTTGACGCCTCGGACCAAAATGCTTGTACTCCGATCCTACCCGGCAGCACAAGGGCCCGGGTTTTTTCGTCGGTTTTGGTTGGCGTTGGCCTACGAAATTGAAATATTTGATCGTTTCGCCCGCTCGCAAAGCCTAGTCCGGCCCATCCGAACGCGATTTCCAAAGACTCCCTTCCGTCCCCCATCTGCTCGCGGTCGATCCGGAAGCGGCCACTCGGTCGCTATCCCGCCGGGCCGGCACCGCTACGACTTTCCGCAGCATGCCGGCCAACGGCCGCCGCGCCAGATGGCGCTCGCCCGGCAATGGCCGGCGATAGGGCGCATGCCTGAGGAGTCGCCCGCCAGTCTTCGCCAGCCGCTGCTGTAAGCAGGTCGGCGACCCGATGGCGGTGCCCCCTGAGCGGTGCCAGCCGCCGTCGGAAGCTTGTGCTGAGGGCTTCTCGAAGGGTCACTCGCGCGCCCTGGAAGCCAACCTTCAACCACCTACTGAACAAGAACCGAAAGGGCCGTTCTCGCGTCTCCCCACTGCTCGCGCTCCTTCGCCCTTCCCACAATCGCATCCGAACCGGTAACTGCTCTGTCAAGGCTCTTAAACAACTTGTCGGATTGGCTAGTCCGCGCGAAAAACGGAAATTCAAGTTGATTGCAATACGGGCAGATCAAAGGCGTCTGAACGCAGCGGCTCGCCGGTTCGCCTCGGCCACCTAGGCGGTTTTTCCCTGAGCCAGCGCCGATGGCGCCGATATGCGCCGCACGGTCCCCCGACGTTGTTTTTTTTTGCCGCTGATCGCTTGCGGCATTGCAACGATGGCGTACCCGCCTATCGGCCGATAGAAGTCCCGCTACAGACGCCCGTCCGTCGGAAGCCACCCAGACCAAGCTGTCTGCGGCCTAGCACGGTCCGCATTAGCCTAAACGTTCGAGCATCAATACCGCGATTTGTCAGCTCACTGCGGGGTTTTTTGCTTGAGTTGGTCGGTTAGGCTCACGGCCTTATTGGCCAGAGCGAAGGCGAGTTCGTAGTTCTGTTCGTCCAAGGCGTGCCGAGCCGTATTGACGAACCCTTGTATCTGGTCGTATTTCGCGACGTTCTCGCCCTTTAGGCTGTTGCGGTCGATTTTCGATAGATTTTCGGTTGCCTTCTGCACGAGCGTTTGGGCGCGATTCTGGTCGGCAGCGCCCCCGACCAGCGTGACCGCCGGCGCGAGTTTCTGGTGGTCTTCCTGTTCGCCCTGAGTTCCCGCAGTGCCGTGGTTATCCGAGGGTCCCGTGGTAGTTTTAGCAGCCACCTTTTTGGTTGCGCGTTTATGGCGGTGAGTCTTTGCCTGAGTACCGGAGGCCGGCGGTTGTGCGCGCGTGACTGCTGGAGGCGGGCTGGAAATTGTCGGCGGCGGGTTCTGGGTGGTGTACGGGTTCGCCGGCCGCGTGAAATCGAGTTGGTGTGGCCAGTTTTGTATGCAGCCGCACCCGGTCACGGCCAGCAATGACGAAACCACCAATGTGGGACAGAGCTGTCGCGCGCACACGCCATTCCCAAGGCTAGTTGATGTTCATGTTCGTAGCTAGCGCCTCGACTTCTGCGCTGGCAGGCAAGCGTATCTTCACGGTCGTGCCACCTTCGGGCAGCGAGAGAACGTTCACCGTACCATGGTGAAGGTCAATCGCACGCAAGGCCATCGGCAGGCCGAGGCCGGTGCCGCCTTCCTTAGTTGTGAAGTATAGGTTGAAAATTTGGTCGAGGTGCTCGGGAGGTATGCCTTGTCCGCGGTCGGTCACCGCAATCTCCACGGTCCCTGGTTCGACCAGGCCGCTCTTGAGCGTGAGCGTGCCGCCGTCGCGCATTGCCTGAACTCCGTTTTGGATAATGTTGGTTAACGCTTCGGTCAGCAGCGCGCGGTCGGCGCCGATTTTCGTGACGGCGGGGTCGAGTTCGTACTCTATCTTGTGCCGCTCATCGGCGAAGCGCTCCCCGAGCTCCATCAAAAGCTCGTTTACCCCCATGTCCGCCAGCTTCAACTGTTCCGGCCGCATGAAGCGCATTAAGCCGCCCACCACCTGTTCAAGCCGCCTTATTTGAGCGCGAACCGCGGCGATATAGCCCGCACTCGGTCGATCGTCGGCCGCGGTCTGACTCAGCAGCTCAAGCTGGAGGTTCATCGCGTTGAGAGGGCCGCGCACTTGATGCGCGAAGCCGGAGATCAGCCCTCCCAGCCGCGCCAATCGCCCCGAGTAATCGACCACGCTCTCGAGCTCCCGAACCGGAGCCAAATCGCGTAGGATGACCAGTAATCCGGCAGGCTCGGGCCCCTGCCCCAGCGAAAAGATCGAGACCAGAAAGCGGCCTTGGGCATTTTCGTCGCTCAGTTCGAGCGGCGCGTCGTGCACCTCGGCGCCGGTGCGATAGGCGGCCTCGACCAATCTCGCCAACGGATGGTCCTTGCCCAGCAAAAAGTTGAGCCGCTTGCCTTCGACCAGTCCTCCGGCGGGCAAGCCCAAGCGTCCGAAAGCCTCCGCGTTGGCGAACAGCAATGAACCTTGTGCGTCCAGCAGCAGCACGGCGTCGGTAATCGAGCGGAACACATTGAAGAACTGACCCCGCTCGTTCTCCCAATTCGTGCGGTCGCTTTTGACGCGCCGAGCGAGTTGGTTGAACTTATCCGCGAGGGTCCCCAGTTCGTCGTGGCTGGCGACGGCAAGGCGGATTTCTTGGCCGCCCCGCGCCAGTTGCTCGACACCCGAAGTTATGGCCGCCACCGGGCGCAGCAGAAACCGGGTCAATAGCGCAATCGCCAGCGAGCCGACAATCAAAATTGCGAGGCCGATCGAGGCGATGGCTGCCACCGAATGGCGAACGCCGGCGGCGATCAAATCAGTGGAGAGCGTGACCTTGATCATCGCGAAGGGTCGGCCGTCAATCTCTACCGGCCGGCTTAACTCGTAAGTTTGGTTTCCCCATAGCGGAGCGATCAAGGCTAACGACGTCCAAGAGTTGCTCTGCTGTTCGAGCGCGGTGATCGGTTTGGGTTTCAGGCTGCCCAAACGCGGGTTTTGCCCCGCGGCGACAATCGGCTGGCCGTCCGATGTCTCGATGCCTGCGTAAACAACACCCTTACCAAAGGCGAGAGACGATTCGAGCGCCGTCACGAGACTCGGGTCGTGCGCGAGCACCGATTTGGGGTCGCCCGCCTCCGCACCTTCGATCAGCGCCACCCGCATCAACTCGAAAATTTGGTTCGTCAGAAGGCGCCCGGAAGTGGTCAGCTCGCCGACCTCGACCTGCAGCGTGCGGTCAACCTCAATCGCGCTAACCGAGGCGATCATCAGAGTGAGCAGCGCTAGGAGCGGTATGGTTAGCTTGATGCGCAGACTCATCGTTAGCAACCTCTTGCGACAGTTCCCGCAGCTTTACGGCTGTCGCGCCGCTGCCTTGCTGTTTTCGTAGCGCTCGAGCTTGTTGTAAAGGGTCTTCAGGCTGATGCCGAGGATGTCCGCGGCGCGGGCTTTGTTGCCGTCAGCGAATTCAAGGGTCTTATATATGAGATCGCGCTCGACTTCTTCCAGCGATGTCCCCACGCGAATCTGCAAAACGGCGTCGACCGCCCTTCCCTGTTTGAACTCGGGTGGAAGGTCGGCCGGCGACACCAGCGGTCCCCGGCTCACAACCGCGGCGCGCTCGATCACATTGCGAAGTTGACGCACGTTTCCCGGCCACGCGCAGGCCTTGAGCGCCGCTAGGCAGTCATGGTCAAAGCCAAGCAGGGTTTTGCCGTTGTGCTGGGCAAACTGGCGCAAAAAATAGTCGGCCAGCGCGACCAAGTCCTCACCGCGCGCGCGCAACGGGGGCACTTCAATCTCGAAGACGTTAAGTCGATAATACAAGTCCTCGCGCAGCTTGCCGTCTCTCACGGCCTGCGCGAGACTCCGGTTCGAAGAGGCCAAAACGCGGACGTCCACCGCGACTTTCTCGGTTCCCCCCACGCGGCGCAAGCTGCGCTCTTCAACCACGCGAAGCAGCTTGGCCTGGAGCTCCACCCGCATCTCGGTGATCTCGTCGAGCAGGAGCGTCCCTCCATGCGCCATCTCGAAACATCCCATTCGGCGTCGGTCAGCCCCGGTAAAGGCGCCGCGCTCGTGTCCGAACAGCTCGCTTTCCATCAAGCTTTCGGCAATCGCGGCGCAGTTGATAGCCACATAGAGGCCCTTGCTGCGCGGAGACAGCTCGTGGATGGTTCGCGCGACCACCTCTTTGCCGGAGCCGCTTTCGCCGGTAATGACTACCGAAGAGGATGACGGCGCTAGCTGCTCGACCAGCGTGACCACTCGCCTCATCGCCCGAGACCGGCCGATGAGCGATCCCAACTCGCCGGCCTCGGCCAGGCGCCGGCGCAACTGAGCGTTTTCTTCGCGGATGCTCAGATGCTCGGAAAGGTTGCCAAGCAAGTTTCTGAGATGGTTGGGGTCGACGGGTTTTCGCAGATAGTCATAAGCGCCGAGCTTTATGGCTTTGACGGCCTCAGGAATGTCCCCTTCACCGGAGATTACGATGGTGACGATCTGCGCTTCTTGCTCGCGTAATTCAGCCAGCACGGAGAGCCCGTCCTTGCGCGGCATTTTAAGATCGAGCAAAAGCACGTGCGGCTCGTAGCTTTTGACTAGCTCAAGCGCCTTTTCTCCGTCTTCGGCCTCTTTGGCCTGAAACCCCCATAGGTTTATCAGCTCGCAGCAAGCAGCGCGCGCGGCGAAATCGTCGTCGGCGACGAGAATGCGCCTTTCTCTGGATGGCATTAGTTTTATGTCGCAGCTCCCCCGGGGCGAGAGTTTGATTGTTTACGCTAACATGCGACGTATACATCATAAAGATAAGGGGGCGTAAGGACGAGGGGGGAAGGTCGTCGTTTGTGTAGCGGAAAAAGTGGGCTCGAGATCCTAATCTCTTCAAACGGCTCGTTGGCCTCGGGTGAGGACTAATCCGGGCGCTTGGGTAACTAACGAAGCGCACCTCCATCGCTAAAGCCGCAGTTTTAGATAGGTTCGCATAAGGCACCAAACGGGCCGATTTACGCCTAACGCGCGGCCGAGCCCCCGATCCTTGACACTCCCCGCCCGTACAGGGGCTCTTGGATAGCTCTCCCCGCTGGGGCAATTTTCAGGTTGCGAGCGATGCTCTGGCCTTTTCGCTTAGCAGGCGAGAGTGCTAAGCAGCGGCCGCAAAGTTACGGGTCGCCCGCGCTCCACCGGGTCCAACGCGTGCGAGTCTCTTGGAACAGCGCGCAGTAGGACTCTGCGAAACCGCAGGCCGCCGCCGCTTAAGCGCTCGAACATCTCGAGCACGTCGGCTAGTGTGCCGCCTCATTGATAAGTTTACAAAGTCATCAACTGCACGGGATTCTTCGCGCCGGCAGCCGGAGTTTATCCTGAGCGCAGGCGAAGGGCTCAGCGACTGTGTTGGCAGTCAAGGTGGTGAAGGGGGTTCCAGGGGGAGGCGTCGCGGGCGATGGCGTTGAGGATGACGAGGAGTTTGCGCATGCAGGCGACCAGCGCGAGTTTTTTGCTTTTGCCACGCTCGAGCAGGGCCCGATAGGCGGCGCGCAGCGGCGGGTTGTGTCGAACCGCGCTGAGCGCGGCCATGTAGAGCATGGTGCGAACGCTGGCGCGGCCGCCCCAGATCATGCGGCGCCCCTTGAACTTGCCGCTCTCATGAGGATGCGGAGCGACCCCCACCAGCGAGGCAATCTGGCGCCGGCCGAGGCTTCCGAGCTCCGGCAGTTCGGCAATCAGGGTAAAAGTAAGCTGCGGTCCGACTCCCGGCACTGCGGAGAGCAGAGCGGCTTTGCTCTGCTGCGTCGGCGCGCCGGCCAGCACCTGCCTGAGCTGTTGCTCCACTTGCGCCAACGCTCGCTTGAATCCCTTGATGGTTTGCACGATGCTCTTGCGCACCACTTTGGGCGCGCGCTCGCGGCGGTTGGTCTCCGCCACCAGCATGCCGATCAACTGCCGACGCCTAACCACCAGGGCCTTGAGCTCGGCCTCCGCCTGGTCGGCCAACCGCAGCGGGAGCAGGCGTCCGTTGCTATGGCTGGATTGGGCGAACTGCGCCAGCACCACCGCGTCGAGCCGGTCGGTCTTACCGAGGGTTCCCAGCGAGCGCGCGAACTCACGCGCCTGGCGCGGGTTTACCACCGCCACCGTCAGGCCCGCCGCGTGCAGCTCGCTGGCGGCCAGCGCCTCCGGTCCGCCGCTGGACTCCAGCATCACCGCGCGCGGACTCGCCGCGCGCAGCCGCTCGGCCAACTTCGCGATCCCGCCGGCATCGTTAACCACCCGGAAGCTCTCCGCTCCCGGCCACAGCCCCACGTCCAGCCACCCCTTCGATACATCGACGCCAACGTAAACCGCTTCCATCTTCCTCCTCCGCGGGGCTTCACCCATTCTTGCCCACGATGCGGGCTCTGCTCGCCCTGGCGACTGTTCGGGTTATTTCGCCCCTTCTCT
>JAKBMB010000012.1 GCA_021831785.1 Deltaproteobacteria bacterium
GCTTCGGTCTCGGGGTCCGGATGCAGGTTGCGGATTTCGGGCTGGTCGCGATCGGGATGAGGCAGAACCAGGGCACTGGCGATCCGCTCGACGCCCTGAAGCGTCAGTGATCGCTGGCGTTCCGACTCCTGGCGGCGCCGCTCTCGGCGCGCCATCAGCGCGGCGTGGCGGTCCTCGGCCTGCTTGAGATTTCCGGCCGCGCCCTCGACGCCCCGTTCGACATCCTCGGCGAGGCGGCCGATGAGCTGGTCCTCTTTTTCCAGCAGGGCGGTCAGCGAAAGCTCGACGTGCCGCGCGATGCGTTCGATTTCCGCGACGCGCTCGGCGCGGATTTCATTCAAGAAGGGTGTTAGGGCGTGATCGTTGAGCCATGCGCGTGGCTCTGGCGCCTGGGTGGCGGCTGGCAGGTCTTGGGGCACGGGCGCGGCGGTCAGATTTCCGAGTGCGTTCTGATCGCGGAGTTGCGTGCTCCCGGAGTCGTCGATTTCGACCGCGAATATCCGCTCGTGAATGATGTCGCCGAGTCCATCGACGACGCGTGCGCGGTAGAAGTCGAGCCGGACGGGTTCCGTGATGTCCAGGGAATAGAAGCAGGCGCCATCGGCGAGCGATGGTCGAGCCTCGGCCAGTGTATGGCGGCGCAGCGCCTCGAAAAGCGGATGGCCCGGAGTAACCCATTCGAGGTTGTGTTTCTCGGCGGTCTCGCGCTCCGTCGAGAAACGGGGGTAGCGGTTGGCCAGCGGTTGCAGCTTCCAGTCAGGTTCACTTTCGTAGCGATGAAGGACCGGCGGCGTCGCGGCGGGATCGAAAGTGTGGGGGAGCGACGCGAGCGGCTTCAGACTAAGCGGCACAAATGGCGCGGTTTCGCGGACGAAACGGGCAATAGTTTCCGGGACGACGCGGCGCTCCTGTGCAAGGGCGCGGCGTTCCACGAGCATTTGCAGGTTGAGCCGCTTGGACGCCAGCCCCTCCAGCGCATTCTCGCAGATGGCGCGGAAGTGACCCTCGCTCACGTCGCGAAGCAGGCGGTCTTCCAGATCGTCCGCCGTGAGATTGCCGGTGTAATATTCGCGCAGGACTCTCTCGATGTGAGCGGCGGGCAGGATTTCACCAACCACGTTGAAGACCGCATCGTTGTCGAGTACCTTGCGAATCTCATCGAGTTTTTCCAGCAGCTTGTCTAGGATGCGGCCTTCCACGGTGTTTGTCGCAACAAAGTTGAAGATCAAACAGTCAGAGGTCTGGCCGTAACGGTGGATTCGCCCCATCCGCTGCTCAAGACGATTGGGATTCCACGGAATATCGTAATTGAAGAGGACGTGGCAGCACTGAAGGTTGATGCCTTCGCCGGCGGCCTCGGTGGCGACGAGTACCTGGATCGCGCCTTCGCGGAATTGCTGCTCGGTGTAAAGTCGCGTGCCCTTTTCGTCACGCATGCCGGGGCGCATCCCCCCGTGGATGAATCCAACCTTGAAACCCCACGTCGTGAGTTTTTCGACCAGATAGTCGAGCGTGTCCTTGAACTCGGTGAAGATGAGCAGCCGCTCGGCGGGATTGTCGAAGAAGCCCTGCTCGCGGAGCACGGTGCGAAGTTTCGTGAGCTTGGCCTCCGTCTCGGAGTCTTCGAGGGCCTGCGCCTGCTTCGCGAGCCGTTCAAGCTCGGCGACTTCCTCGCGTACCTGGCCGGGATTTTGCGCGAGGGTGATCGCTTCAAGGTTCGACTTCACGACGGCGCCGTATTCTATAGCCCTCTCGGCGCTACGCGACCCTCGCCGTCCCGTGCGCGTTAACGAAGCGGAGTTCCACGCGCTTGTTCAGCGCGCTCGCGATGCGCCTGAGCATCGCCAGCGAGTGGCCTTCGTAATCGGCGTCCTCCAGCCTGCTAATCACAGAAGTGGTCGTACCGACCAGTTTTCCGAGCTGCTGCTGCGTGAGGCCCGCGCGCTTGCGGAGTTCATAGATCTTGCGCGCAACCGTATCGTTCGCTTCGGCCTCGGCCAGTTCGGCCATTCGTTGCGGCCGGCCCTCGTAGTAGCGGCGATGAATGATTTCGACCGCATCAGTCGTGGGCTTCTGCTTGCTTGTTTTTTTCATCGTCCTTCGCTCCTCATCGGGACGCAGGTTACGATTCCTCAAAGGTGTGGAGCTTCGGGTCTTGCTCGAATCTTCGTTTTCGCAACGATGCCGTCTCGATAGCTGCGGCGGGAACTCTGTCCTGCTTCGTCAGGCCGTGGGCGAGGATCGTTGCGACCCGCCCGTGAAAGAAGTAGAGGATCCGGTAATTGACGTGCTGGAGTCCGACCCGCAGTTCGTAGATGCCGTCGCGCAGAAGGTCGCCTTCCGGCCGGCGCAATTCGTGGCCCAGTTCCGCCAGTCTTTGAATTCTGACCCTGCACTTATCCTGCGCCTTAGCCGCAAGCCCGTCGAACCACTCCAGAACCGGCACGCTGCCGTCGGCCTCCCGGTAGAAAACAACCTTGGTTCTCGGCACTCAGCTTCTTCTAGCAGGTTTCGCAAAATTGCGAAAGGCTGCTCGGCGAAAAGTGTCCAAGAGGATCTGAATTCAGATGATCTGGGACGATGTTTGAAAGCGAAAGGAGCTTGATTTTCCAATGTTTTATGACTTGAGATGACCTGGGAAAACCTGGCGTACCGAATTACCAATCTGGTGCCTTCGACCGCTCGGCCACCTCTCCGCATTGCCAATTTTTCGGGCAATTCCGCGGACTTCCGCCCCATCATCATGCCTCGCCGGAGAGGCTGAATCCATCACTTTCCCGCAACTTTGCCGCCTTTTTGCGCCGACGGCGGATGTATCAGCACGCGATCTGTCGGCAGGTTGTCAAGCGGCCGATGATTTTTAGCCAACGCGCCGGCGGTAGTGCGGTTGTAAGCCCTCGCAAGCGTTGGGGATGAGAGTCGCCAGCTCGTAACGCATCATCCTGTCCGTGCTGATTTGTGCGGAGTTCTCGGTGAGCGCGCTCGGCGCGGCGAGCGCATAACCGAGCTTGTCCGCCTCCACGACCTACGGAACGAATCTACTGCGCGTGCTGACCCAGACCATCCCGAAGGCCAGCACCAGGGTGATGGCCATCATGCCGGCGGCGGCGAGCGAGACTGCGAATGAACGTCCTGGGATCGTTCGACCGTGTCCAAGTTTATCAGATCTGACGTGATCTCAGATGACGCCTCAGCTGATTCCTTTAGCTGCAAGAGTATGGCAACGCCGAGTCTGCGAACTTGGACAGTTTGCGATCGCCAAGGGATCGCGGGGTATACTGGGCGGAATGGAGATCCAAGCGCCAGTTCATTTCGTGCATGCAGGTGACCTTGATCCAAGGTCAGCAGCGGAAGATCCGCGGCGGACAGACTTTCCGGAACGCAACGTAGACATCGATTTGCGCGCTTGCGAATTTATTCAACCCGCGGCGGCACTTTGGTGCGTCGTGTACAGCCTTCTTGCCGCGAAAAGGAACGCAAGCTGCCGGCTTCTGGTTCCAGAGAACCTAGGCGTCGCGATTTATTTAAAGTCGATGGAGTTGTTCAGGATACTCCAAGCGAGCGGTGTGGAGGTGGACGATCGAGGCGTGGGCGGCGGGTCAACTGCGCGGCTCATTATACCGATCACGCAATTCACCACCGAGTCGGAAGTCGACAGGATAGCGAATCAAGCGAGCGCTCGCTTGACGGCGGCCGGGGTCGGCGCCGCCAATCTTTATTCGGTGGTGGCGGAGGTATTTGCGGAGCTCGCGATGAACGCGGTGCAGCATTCGCAATCTGAAATCGCTTGCCTGGGCCTGATTCAATTTTACCAATTCGAGACCGGCGAGCGATTTGTCTGCGCGGTCGCCGACGGTGGAATTGGAATCAAGGCCTCTTTAGAATCAAACCCCGATCTCCGGCGCCGCGCGACTTATGACTGGACAGCAATCGAGATGGCCCTTGAGGAGGGTGTGTCAGGAACCGGCTCCAGCAGGCGTGGCATCGGGCTGTTTGGCGTAGCCGAGGACATGGCCAAACCGGGGCGTCAGCTTATAATTCATTCGGGAATCGGGCTCTTGCGAAGAACCGGGGGAGGGGCGACATCGGAAGCCACGCGGACGCCTGTACGCTTCCCGGGCACACTCGTGTCCGCCTCAATTCCCACGTAAAATAAATCCGATATGCGTTCGGTCGAAGTATTTCAACGCTTGCGCCGGAAAATTCTCGTGACTCGCGAGTCCGCGTCGGCCCTGCGTCAAGAGATCGACTCCTCGATCAAGGCGGATGGAGAAGTCATCTTGGACTTCACCGGAATAGACGCGGTGACTCCTTCCTTTGTGGATGAAGTTCTCGGAATGATCGATGACGCGCGAGCCGATTCATCTCGACGCGAGGTGCGCGTCATCTTCAGGCATACACCGACGTCTCTTTCGGAAAAGTTTGTCGCCATTGGAAAGCGACACGGTGCGAGGATGTCTCAATCCGGCATCGATGCGTGGGAAATCACAAACGTTGGCGTCGGAGCGGCTTAGGTCAGGGTCGAGAGATCTTTGTGCTCTCGGGGTCATGTGCCAGCGCTTCCATTGCGAATTGCCGCGCGTGAAGAGCCAGTCCGCCGCTTCGCGGAAGATGGCAATCACCACGCCATAGTAGGCCGGGCCGGCTCGCACCACCGTCAGCAGTCCAGCTTCCATAACGAGACTCGTCATGCTTGTCGCGTCGGCCCTCGATCGTGCTGCGAGGTATCCAAGGTTATGCGACCTTTGTTAATCGACTATCCGCGAGACCGTGCCGCCTGACGTTGCGCGGCTGGGTTCTCGCTGCGCTGGAGCGCGAGTTCCAAAGCCTGGCGAATGTAGCGCTGGTATGGGATACCGCGGCGGCGGGCGGCGGCGCGAATGGCGCGCAGCAATTCGGCGGAGATTCGCAGGTTCACCGACTTCTGCTTCGGCCTGTATTCAAATGGAAACGGCTGAAGATTCTCGGCGCTGATGTACTCCGACAAATCCTTATCGAGAAGCTCCTCCGCTTGCTTGTCGCTCTTGAGCGCGGGCAATTTCTTGCTCATATTTCCTGATCTCCCTCTTGTGCATGTAGCGAGCGCTGATCGGCCGCAACCGAGCGCCGGCCGCGCGCTGGCGAGGCGTGAAGACCACGAACGTATAACGTCCCTGCCGCGTGCGGCCGATGGCCAGAAACCGCGGCTCGCCAGCGGGATTCTTTGGATCGGGCGTTATCAGGGTCTCGGCGTGCGTGAGTACGTGCTCGATTTCCTGAACTGAGACGCCGTGCTTCCGGCATTTTCCACGATTCTCCGCGTCCCACTCGAAGCCCAAGAAGGCGGTCTTTCGCGTCACCGACTCCAGCATAGGCGAATGCCTATACAAACGTCAACCACAGGTTCCTGCGTCGCGCGGATATCGCTCAGGGAACGTGTCAAGCAATCGCTTGGACGCGCTGACGGATCACTGCGGATATGAGGCGTGTTCCAAGCTCTGCGACATCCCTTTTTGGCTCAGCGGACTTCGCAAAATTGCGGAAATATTTTTCGGCCCGAAGTGTCCAAAAGTGTCCAACACGATCTGAATTGAGATGATCTGGGCTGAGATCCCGCGACGAAAAATCCTTGATTTTTCTACGTTTCCTGATCTGGTATGGTCTGATAAGACCGTTTGTACTGAGTTAGCAATCTGGTGCCTTCGACCGCTCGGCCACCTCTCCGCATTGCCAATTTTTCGGGCAATTCCGCGGACTTCCGCCCCATCATCATGCCTCGCCGGAGAGGCTGAATCCATCACTTTCCCGCAACTTTGCCGCCTTTTTGCGCCGACGGCGGATGTATCAGCACGCGATCTGTCGGCAGGTTGTCAAGCGGCCGATGCACAATATTTGACAGTCACTCAAACTAAGCTCAAGGCCGCCGCGCGCGCTTAGTCCGCGAAGGAGTGCCGCTTTATGCCGGCCGTGCGGATGAGTGTCCACGAGTGGGTAATTCAACACTTTCGCTTGGGACACGGCCGCCCGGTCAGCATTTTTTTAGCTTCATGCTCGTCGCTCGACCTTACCCGATACGCCCGCATCGGCTCAAATGAACAACCGCCGGCTGCATGAGCGGCCCCAGGTACGCGGGCGCAGGGTTAACGCCTGAACGCCCGCAAGCGATGCGGCTCAATTCGGCCGGCTGGCTGGGCTGAACGCCCAAGATACGGCCGGTCGCTTTTGCGCGTGCGCGGCGGCGAGAACCACGAGCTTGCGATCGTCGCGAAGCTTCTCGAGCGGATTGGTTCCGCGCAGCAATCGCGCGCGGTTGCGCAGCTTGAGCTTCGCGCATGGTCGCGGTTGACTGACCGAGCGAACCTGCTAAGCTACATAACAAACCGATGGTGATGGGGTTCACCGCAACCGCCCTTCCAGACTAGGGCTGACGACCCCTACCGAGGTGCAAACCGGTAGGGGTCTTTTCGTTTTATTTCCCTAGCCGGTCAGAACAAAGAAGCTTCCGCCCAAGCGCGGCCGCGGTCGGCTGCGCGGTGGGAAGAGAACGGCCCGCGTGACGGAGGCCGCCGATCATGGCGCGTTCTATAGGGTACAACCTTTTGCAGGTGCTTTTCGTGATAGGGCTCGCTCCGTTGGTATCGGGCGTCTTGTCGCGGCTTAAGGAGATTGTCCAATCTCGGCGCGGCCCGAGCGTTCTTCAGCCGTACCGAGACTTGCGAAAGCTGTTCAACAAGGACGAGGCCGTCTCGGAGCACGCGTCATGGATTTTTCGCGTAACGCCGCTGGTCGTTTTCGTCGCGCCGGTCTTTGTCGCCATGCTGATTCCGGTACTGACGAGTTATCCGCTGTTCTTCGCTTTTATGGGCGACATGCTCGGCGGCGGCTTCGTGCTCGCGCTCGGAGGGTTCTTCGCCGCGCTGGCGGCCGTCGATACCGCCAATCCATACGGCCCGATGGGCGCCAGCCGCACCCGCATGGTCGGCTTTTTGGCCGAACCGGTCTTTATGATTGTCTTCTTCATGGTTTCGTTCGTCGCCGGCTCGACGATCCCGTATATCGTGCAGCAGCATTGGGTTACGCCGCTGGCAAATTTCTTTGCGCCCTCGCACGTGCTGCTGGTCATCGCCTTTATCATGTTGATTATCGCCGAGGCCGGACGGATTCCGGTGGACAACCCGACCGGCCATTTCGAGCTCGCCATGATCGACGAGTCGAAAAGCCTCGAATATTCGGGCACCGGCATGGCGCTGATGAAATGGGGCGGGCAGATGAAGCTGCTGGTGCTGATGTGCATCTTGCTCAACGTGTTGGTCACTCCTTGGGGCCTAGCGGCAGATCAGCGGTTGTCGCACGTGCTGTTGGCCGCGGTGCTGGTGCTATTCAAGATCGGCCTTTTCCTGTTCGTGCTGGTCGCCGTCGAATCGTCGCTCGCCAAGCTCCGGCTGTTTCGGGTCACCGAGTTTCTTGGCGCGGCGTTCGTCACTTCAGTGGTGGCGATGATCGGCGGCTTGCTGGGTTTCTAGGAGCGTTGCGATGACGGATTTCTCCGCACTGCTGGCATCGCTCAACGGGCTCGCGGCCGGCCTATTCCTGTTGAGTTCATTCGCGCTGGTCGCGACCCGCCAGGTGCAGGGATGTCTGCGCTTTTATATCGCGCAGTCCGTGTTCCTTGTGGTCTCGGCGCTAATTCTGGCCTTCGGTCTGCGCGCGCCGGACTTGCTAGCCGTCGCGGCCCTGGATTTGGCGATTAAGCCCATCGTTATTCCTTGGCTGCTGCGGCGGATGGTGCGCGAGGAAATCTTCCGCAGACGCGAGATCGACCAAGTCCTAAATATCCCCAGTTCGCTTTTGATCGCGCTTGGGCTGACATTGACGGCGTACTTCTTGAGCGAACAGTTGCCTGCGCCGGCCGGCGCGTTGGCCCGAATCAATCTGCCGGTAGGCCTGGCGGCGCTGCTGATCGGCACTTACACGCTAGCGGTGCGCCGCGAGGCGGTGCCGCAGCTAATTGGCATCTTCGGCATCGAGAACGGCGCGCTCTTTGTAGGGATAGCTATCGCTCCGACACTGCCGCTGGTGGCCGAGATGGCTTTCCCGTTCGACATGTTGATCATCGCGCTGGTCATCGGCATCTTGACTCGCATGACTCAAGAACGGATTGGAACAACCGAAGTCGGCGGACTGGCGAGTCTTAAGGAGGGCGGCGGCTGATGATTTTGTTTCCGATCGTCGGGCTGCCGCTGGTCGCGGCGCTGATTTCGGCGCTGCCGTTGGGCCGCAGAGTGGCGCCGGCGGCGACGCTGGCGGCGTGTGCGGCGGCGCTGGCGCTGAGCATCGTGGCGGCGATGCGCGTGGTCGCGGGAGAGCCGGTGGTCGCGGTTGCCAACTGGGCTGCGCTCGACGGGTTAGGCGCCCTCATACTGCTGCTGGTGGCGGCGCTGGCGAGCACCGCGGCCCTTTTTTCCTGGAGCTACATCGCCCGCGAGAAGAGCGCGCGCCATCTGCGGCGCTACTACGCAAACTACAATCTTTTTGTCTTCGCGATGCTGCTGGTGCCGGCGCTGATCGAGCCTAACCTGGTATGGACCGCCGTCGAGCTCACCACGGTGCTGTCGGTTTACCTGGTCGCTTTCGAGAACACTCGAGAAGCGCTGGAAGCAGGCTGGAAGTATTCCGTGCTGACGATCATGGGCGGCGCGATTGCGCTGCTTGGCTTTCTGGCGATGTTCGCCGCGACGCGATTCGGCGGCAGCGGGCCGTACACCTGGCAGCGGTTGATTTTGCTCGCGCCCGCCGCGCCGCACGGCGTGCTGGAAATCGCCTTCGTCCTTATTCTGGTAGGCTTCGGGGCCAAAGCCGGATTGGTTCCGCTGCATACCTGGCTGCCGGACGCTCACAGTCAGGCGCCGACTCCGATATGCGCCTTGCTCTCGGGCATCAAGACCACGCTCGTGCTGTACGTTATTCTGCGGTTCGCCGCAGTGCTTAACGCGTCCGCGAGGGGCAGCGCCGACGGCTGGGCGACGGTCGTCGGCCTAAGCTCCGTCGGCATCGCGGCGTTTCTGATCATCCAGGTTACCGATTACAAGCGCCTGTTCGCGTTCTCGACGGTCGAGCATATGGGGATAATTCTCACCGCCGCCGGACTGGGCGGCGCCGCGGCGCATTACGGCGCCGTCTACCAGATCCTCAATCATGCTCTGACCAAGTCGTTTTGCTTCTTCGCCGCCGGCGCCGCACTGCTCGCGGTTGACACGCGGCAAATAGCGGACGTGCGCGGCCTTATACGGACCTCGCCGGCGGCGGGAGCGGCGCTTCTATTGGGGGGACTCGCCATCGCGGGCGCACCGCCGCTCGCGGTCTTTTTGAGCGAATTCTCGATCCTGCGCGCAGCCATCGCGCGCCAACATTACGTCGCAGCCGCTTTGCTCGCCGCGTTTGTCATCATTGCCTTCTTCGGCATCCTCTATCACCTCAACCGAATGGTGTTCGGCCGGCCGGAGACGGCCGGCATATCTGTCACACCGGTCCAGCTGCCGACAAGCTGCGTGCTGACCTTGGTACTGGCCGCGCTGCCCGTGATCATACTGGGGTTCTACATGCCCGAGCCGCTTCATGTCCTGCTTCGCATGGCAGCGGATGGTCTTTCGAGGTAAGCGATGGCGATCGAACTGGGGCAGATGGCGGCGCAGGCGCAGACACGCTGGCCGGGCAGGGTGCGCGCGGACACCGAGCAAGACGCGGACTGTGCCTACCGAATTGAATGCGAACCGCAGGCGCTGCCGGAAGTCTGCAACTGGCTTTTCTCCGACCTGGGCTACAGCTTCGGCGGCCTGGTCGTGGAGGAGGCAGCGCGATGGGAGCTGCGCTACCTGTTCTATGGCGACCGCGAGCAGGGTTGGGTGCATGTGATCGCTCGTCTGTCCGCGGACCAGACTCGCGTCCCCAGCGTCAGCACGCTGATTCACGCCGCCGACTGGCACGAGCGTGAGGCCGAAGACCTTTTCGGGTTGGTCTTCGAGGGCCATCCGCGGCTGGGCGACTTCGTGCTTCACAACGACACCTGGCAAGAGAACC
The DNA here is from genome assembly GCA_021831785.1 of Deltaproteobacteria bacterium. Classification (GTDB taxonomy): domain Bacteria; phylum Desulfobacterota; class Binatia; order Binatales; family Binataceae; genus JAJYYI01. Next base: position 10,057 of record JAKBMB010000012.1, read on the forward strand.
TCACTCCGATGCGTCGCAGTTTCGATGACCGCAAGCCCGCGGCGTGGCGCACGCCTGACTCTGACTGGAAGCCTCGCCAGATCGTCGAGGAAGCCGGCGCGTTTCTGATGCCGATCGGACCGATATATTCCACAGCGACCGGGCCGGCGCATTTCGTGCTGGAGACGATCGGCGAAGACGTTATTCGGGCCCAGCCGCGTCTTTTCTATGCCTACCGCGGACTTGAGAAAATAGCGCAGGGCCGCGCGGCGGAGGACCTTTTGCTGATCGCGGAACGGATTAGCGGGACGTCCGCCTTCGCCCATTCGCTCGGCGCCTGCCAGGCGGTTGAGCGCATCTGCCGAATCGAGGTGCCGCCTCGGGCACGCGTGCTGCGCGTGTGGGCCGCCGAATTGGAGCGTCTGCGCCATCATGTCGGCGCCATCGAGGGTATTTGCGAGTCAACGGGTCTTGTGGTGGCCGCGGCGCAGGCCGCCATTATCGAAGAGGACCTGCTGCGGATTTCCGGCGCGCTTACCGGCCATCGTTACTTCTTTGGGCTCAACGCTTTGGGCGGCCTGACCATAGACCTCGACGATTGCGCCTTGCTCCATGCCGCGTGGCAGGTCAAGGCGGCGGTATCGCGGCTCTCCGAGCTGGAGCGGATGTTGAGCATGTCGAGCAGCTTCCTCGACCGTCTGGAAGAGGTCGGCAACGTCGGCGCGAGCGACGCCCGTGAATTCGGCCTTGTGGGGCCGGTAGCCCGGGCATCGGGGGTCTCGCGGGATTTGCGCCGGGCGCACCCCTATTTGGGGTACGAACGGGTCGACTTCGACGTGCCCTGCGAGACCGAGGGAGACGGCTACGCCCGGCTCCGGGTGTTCTTTGGCGAAGCGGCACAATCAGCGCGGATCATTTCGGCCGTGAGCTCGTCGATTCCGCAAGGGGCGTTTCGCGCTCCCCAGGTTAGTCTCGGGGCCGGCGCGGCCCTGGGCTGGGTCGAGGCGCCGCGGGGCGCTGCTCTGCATTGGATCCGCCTTGCTGATGACGGCGTCGTGGATCGCTACCGCATCATCACACCGTCGTTCGCGAATTGGCACGGGTTCAGGCTCGGCGCCGAACGTTTCGCCTTCCAGGATTTTCCGATCATCCTCGCCACGTTTGCTCTTTCGGTGCATGAAAACGATCGCTAGCGCTCCGGACTTCAAGCCGGATGAGCAGTTTGCGCGAGGGCAGCCTGGAATGACGCGGTTTGTCGATTCGCCGAAATTTTGACGTAGGAAGCTGACGAACAGGCGTAATCCCCATGAGTCAATGGGTCATCAAGGGCCTTCGAACCGGCATCAAAAGCACGCGGTATCCGAACGTTGCGGAGACCGCCGCGGGGGTCTCGCCCGGGTTTCCCGCGGAAACAAACCTGGGCGGAGCGCTGGCCGAATCCCTGGTGGCAGGCTGCCCGACGCGCGCTCTCGGCCTTGGGCCGCAAGGCGTCGAAGTTGACCGGCGCCGGTGCGTCCATTGCTTTCGCTGCATACGGGGCGCGAAGCGGCCGCTGGACTGGGAATCCGGTTACGAATGGGCCCGTATCGGCGCGGACGGCGCTCACCGAGACCATCGTCTCGGCCGGCCCTTTGGCCGCTCGGTGCATATTCTCGTAGTCGATGCGGGCGATTGCGGCGCGTGTCTCAACGAGGTCAAGCAGTTGAACAATCCCTACTACAACATGCATCGGCTCGGCTTTTTTCTCACGCCGACGCCGCGGCACGCGGACGTGATGCTGGTGGTCGGCGCGGTCACTGAACACATGCGGCACGCGCTGCGCAAGGCGTATGATGCGATGCCCACGCCTAAACGTGTAGTGGCGGCCGGCGCCTGCGCGCTTTGCGGCGGCGTTTTCGGTCCGAGCTTTATCTGCGGTTCGGGTGCGGCAGAGGTGGTTCCGGTCGATGTGGAGGTGCCGGGTAATCCGCCGCCGCCGTTGGCCATCCTGCACGGATTGCTCGTCGCTGTGGGTCGGCGCCCGCCGGCGAACGGTGCCGGATGATCGCGATGGCAGCGCTTCTAATCGTCATTCTCGCGCTGTGCCTGGCCGGCGTGCTCTTGCCGCTGGCCGTTGGCGAGCATCGGATTGCCGCGATAGTGGGCTGGCTGGGCGCCTTCGCGTCGAGCGGGCTTTTGTGGTTTGGCGGCGCCTCGCTTTTCGCCGGCGCGTCGTTTCATTCGGAGCTGTGGACGATTCCTTCGCTGGTCACTTTGACGCTGTCGCTTGATCGGCTCTCCGCCTTGTTCCTATTCATCGCCGGGCTGGTTCTGCTTCCCGGCTCGCTCTTCGCCGCGGGCAATCTGCGGGGCTATCTCGGCAGGTACAGCCTCAGGGGATTCAGCGCGGCCTACTTCGCGTTGTTCGCGGCCATCGTGTTAATCCCTCTGTCGGCGGACGCCGTTTCCTTCCTGATGCTATGGGAGTCGATGTCCATACTCACCTATCTGCTGGTGAACTTCGAGCACGAGACGCAGGACCACACGCGCGCGGGGTATCTGATGCTCGGAGTCGGCGAGGCAGGGACGCTGCTTGTCGCGCTCGGCTTCCTGGTGCTCTCCGGCAACGGAGCGCTTGAGTTCGCTGCGATGAAGACAACCGCTATGAGCGCGAGCGCGCACGCGCGATGGGCGGTGTTCTTGCTCACCTTCTTCGGCTTTGGCGTGAAAGCGGGGTTGATACCGGTGAATTTCTGGCTGCCGCAGGCGTACACGGCCGCGCCGGCGGCGTTCGTGCCGGTGCTCGCCGGCGCGACGCTGAACCTAGGGCTCTACGGAATCATCCGGGTCAACGGCGTTTTGCTGCCGGCGGCCACCGTCGGGCCGGGCCTGGTCGCGCTCACGATCGGCAGCGTTACGGCGCTGCTGGGCATCCTGTACGCGACGACGCAGAGCGATCTGAAAACCCTGCTCGCGCATAGCTCGATCGAGAACGCGGGGATTATCACGGCTGCTCTCGGCGCGGCGTTGGTCTTCGTCGCGTCCGGCCATCGCGCTGCCGCGGCCATAGCGTTTGCCGCGGCTCTGTATCACATGATCAACCACTCGGTTTACAAAACACTGCTGTTTTTCGGCGCCGGTTCGATCGAGTCGAGCGCCGGTACGCGCGATATTGACAAGCTCGGCGGTTTGATCAGGAACCTGCCCTTAACCGCGCTATTTTTTTTAGTTGGAGCGTTGTCGATTTCCGCCCTACCGCCGTTCAACGGCTTTGTCAGCGAATGGCTCGCTTTGCAAACGCTGCTGCAGAGCGCCGCACTTAAGTCCGTCGGCGTGAAGGTCGCCTTCGCTCTTTGCGGCGCGATTCTGGCGCTTACGGCCGCGCTTGCAGTGACCTGCTTCGTCAAGGCGTTCGCGATGGGGTTTCTCGGCATGTCGAGATCGGAACCGGCGGCGCCCGCCGGCGAACGCCAAGCATCGGCGACCGCTGCGATGGCGATGCTCGCCGTGCTGTGCATCGTGCTTGGAGTGGCTCCGACCTATGTGATTCCGGTGCTTGACCGAGCGCTAACGCCGATGGGGGTCGAAGCGCGGGTGGCTGACGCCCTGGTGCCTCCGTTTTTTGCCGCCGACGCTCATCATCATGAGTTGCCCGCGGATTTCGTCGCCGACTTCCGCGCGCTTGGAGCGCAGCTCGGCCAGAGCGTCTTGCCCGGCCGGGGACTCGTCGTGCTGCGCCGTGGGGGAAAAGCCAATCCGGTAATTTTCGCCATGTCCACGTCGTACATGGCGATAGTCCTGATGCTGATGCTGCTCGTCGCGGCGGCGGTGTTCCGCGGCGTCGTCGCGCGCCGGCGTTGCGTGGTAAGACGGCCCGTGTGGGCCGGCGGCATCCGCCGCTTGCTGCCTGGAATGACGTACAGCGCCACGGGTTTCTCGAATCCGGTGCGCGTGATTTTCGAGGCCGTCTTCATGCCCACGACGGTCGAGGATACGCGCCGGACGATCGGCCGACACTTCCGCGCCGTGATTCGGCGCACTCGGCAGGAGAATCATGTGCTGGATCGTCTGGTTCTGGACCCGGCGGCCGACGCCGCGCGCTGGGTTGCCAACGGATTCGCCCGCATGCATCACGGCTTTCTGAACGCTTATGTTGCGTACGGGCTCCTGGCTTTGACGGTCGGACTGCTAATCGCCAGGTTCTCCTGACGCGGCTTGACCTGGGACATGCGGGCGACTTAAGCTAAAGCCAGCGGCGGTGGAGTCCGCCGATAACCGCCGACCAGGCCAATGACTCCTACAGCGGGCAAGGACCCGAGGTAGGAGCGCGCGATCCCCAACGGTCTTCGGCCCACTCCCAGTGGCGACCGGAGGCCTGACTTGTTGGAACGTCTGACCCACAATTTCCGCCTGCTGCTCAGAGCTTTCGGCGGCGCCGTTTGCCCGCTGTGCGCCGCGCGAGAGGCGCTGGAGCGCGACGAAATTGCCCGCATAAGGGCGCAAGCCGGGACCAGCGCGGCGTTGTGCGGCAAACATCTGGAAGCGTATCTGGCCGAGGCTGGCGACCGGGTGTCCCAGGCATGGCGGACGTGCAAGGCGCTCGAAGCGGTGTGGAGCGCCGGCGCGCCGGGATGCCGTATCTGTGCGCGCCTTGGCGCGGCCGAGACCGGGCTTGTGCACTCGATACGCCGGGTCGACGCCGGGATGCGCTTTCGCAAGGCGCTGGAGACGGCGCCACTTTTCTGCCGCGAACATGAGTGTCTTATCGTGGCCGGCGAAATACCCGAAAACTTCGCTGAGGTGCAGCGCGCCAAGCTTCGGAGTTTGCGCGACGCTCGCGCGCAGGCGGCGCTGTGCAACAGCGATGAGGTCAAGCCGCTGATCTCGTCCGCGCTCGCTTACCTCGGTCAACCCGCTCCAGGGCGAGCGCTGCCTGACTATCACGATAATCCGGTGGAATCAGCGAACGCGGAGTGTCACATATTCGAAGCCTGGGATAACGAACAGCAACTCCAACACCTCGGTGACCTGGAGGCCGAGGCCGCGAGCCTACGCTATAGGAATGCCGTCTTGTCCGAGGAAAACCGGCGCCTTAAGCTCGCGCATGCCGCGTCGGAAGCGACGCGCCGCGACCTTGAGAAAGACCGCGCTGAACTTCTTGCTGCGAAAGACGAGATCGATGCGGGCAGCATAAAGCGTTGACTAGGGAAGCGCTGAGCGATGCGAATTCTCATCATCTCGGATCTGCACGCGAATTTCGAGGCGCTTTGCGCGCTGCCGCGCGGCTATGACGAGCTTTGGGTGCTCGGCGATCTGGTGAATTACGGTCCCGACCCCGCGGCTACGATCGACTTCGTAAGGTCTCACGCCTCGCTCGTCGTTCGCGGCAACCATGATCATTCGGTGGCGTTCGGCGCCGACTGCGGATGTTCGCCGCGTTTCGCCGCGATGGCTGCGGCGACGCGTGACTACACGATGTCGGTGCTTTCGGCCGAAGACCGGCGGTTCCTGCGCAATCTACCGATCTCCGAACGCCGACAGGTCGGCGATTACACGTTCTTCTTGTGCCACGCGACGCCATCCAATCCGCTATACGAATATCGCCCGCCGGACTCGCCGGCATGGCAACGCGAGGAAGAGGTTAGTCGAGGAGCGAACTACATTCTGGTCGGTCACACCCATGTGCCGTTTTCGCGCGCGTTCGGAGAGCACACGGTGGTCAACCCTGGAAGCCTCGGTCAGTCGAATGCGGGCGACCCGCAGGCACGCTATGCGGTCTGGGAGGATGGCCGGATCGAACTGAGGGCCGTTGCATATCCGGTCGAAACCACGGTCATGAAGATTCTCTCGCTTGCGTTTCCTGACGAAATAAAGCGCGACCTGGCCGGCGTCCTGCGCGCCGGGAGAACGCCGTGAGTTTCCCCACGTCGAGCTTGGGTTCGATACCCCGCGTGGGTGGCGCCAAGGACGAGCGCGAGCTTGCCGATCTGGCTCGCAAGCTCAGGTCGCTGCGCGACGGGGACTTGGCCGTCGTCGAGGCGGTTGCGGTCGGCGCCCCGGCGGCCGCGGTCTTGCGGGAAGTCCTGTTCGAGAGGGATACGGCCGGGATATTCGAGCCGCGCCGGCGCGCCGTCCAGGCGCTGGCCGCCCTCGGTGCTTACGACGTGCTGCGGGAGTTTGTCGCATCCTGGGAAGCCGTCGCCGACCCGGTCCAACGGATGGGCGACGAAGCGGTGCTCGGCGTGGCGGCACGGGCGCTGGGCGCCGCGCGTGACGAAGAAGCTTTTCAGGTGCTTTTTGACGCCGTGCGAAGACATGCCGTGGCCGGCGTGATCGAAGCGCTCGGCGAGTATCGGCGCGTCGAGGTGATTCCGATTCTGGCCGACGCTCTGGAGGACGACCTCAACCGCGCGGCGGCGCAGGACGGGCTGCGAAAGCTGGGTCAAGACGCCTTGCCCGCGGTGGTCGAGATCGCGTTGCGCGCCGTAATCGGCCCGGCGGGACGCGAAGCTTTCTCCGGGGTGCGACGTCGTCGAAGCGCCCTGGCGCTGCTGCTCGAGCTGGGCGTCAACGCCGATGCTTGGGAGAGGCTGCGCGGGTTGGTTGACGACGCGGACGACGAAGTGGCAGCCCTGGCATGCAGGATCGGCATGGCCGCGGCCGACGACGCCGGAAAACGCGTGTGCGCGCAAAGGCTGGTGAGGCTGCTGTCGCGCGCCGCCTGGTTCTCCTATTCGGAAATAGAGGACTGCTTGAGCGCAAATTTTACGTTTGCAAACGAAGCCGTCGACCGGGCGCTGCGCGACTCGCCTGACGACGGCGGCGATGATGCCGCACGATCGAGGTTAAAGCGATCGCTGCAAAAAATTAAGGTGAAGGTCTCGGCCACACGCGCGCAGGAACTCGCTCCCGATGCCTGGGGCGGCGCGGCGGGTGGCCGGAGACCGCCGACATAGTCTCGACACAAGGTCTCGCCGGCGTGCCGTCATCGAAGACTTTTCGCGCTGCACGCGGGCGTGGTTCTATGAAGTCATTCTGCGCAAATTGCTTTGCGATCATCGAGTACGGCGCTCCGGTCTGTCCATGCTGCCATGCGCCGCAGAACAGGGCGCCTGGCAACCTGCGAGATAAGCTAATTCGCGCGCTGAAACATCCGTTGGGCGAGGTCCGAAAGCGCGTCAGCTTGGTGCTCGGAGAAAAGCGCGTGACAGAGGCAACAAACGCGCTCGCCGAGGTCATCGAGCGCGACCCCGATCCCTACGTCACCGGCGAGGCGGTCGTAGCGCTGAGCAAGATGCTCAGCCCGGCGGCCTTGGCCGCGATCGAGCGCGCCGCCCTGCACGAGTCATTTCTCGTAAGAAAGCTTGCCGTCAGGGCGCTGATTGCTGCCGGCGGCGAATGGCGTCGCAAGGCAAATCAAATCGCGCGCGGCGGCAGGAACCTTGCCGTTCGGACTACCGCGAAAGACGGCCGACGCGACGGCTCGTCGTCACGCCGATCGTGAACTCCTCCCATATCAGAAGGCTATCCACGGTGATGCGCTCGCTCGAGGATGCGGTCCTCGAAATCGAGCACGCGCTTGAGCCTGCTCCTAAAGCCGCGCCGCGCCTGATGGCCGAATACGTCGACGACGTTCCCGCCGCGGCAAGATGCGCCATTCGGGCAAAGCTCGGGGAGATCCGCGAAGGCATTGGATGGGTTAACGATCGCTTTGGTCTGCGCAGGGAATCGATTTCAACGCGCAGGCGTCTATCCGCGCGTCTGTCGCTTCTCGCGGTTGAGCTGGCCGAATGCTCGGCACGGCGCTTGCGGGGCTTTGGCGAGGTGGCGAGCGATGAGCGCAATGCCCTCGACCAGATAATCTCGCGCTTGGAAGAAATGGTGAACGATCTGAACCGACTCGTGCGCGGCGACGATTAGGCCCGCCGGCAGCCGAGGACCCACTGCGCTCGAAGTCGGCGCAGAGGGTGTCGCTGCCTGCTCATCAATCGCGACGTTCGCAAATTCTCCGCGATTACCGACGGCGGGATAAGGTTGGCGCGCTATCCGCGCGCCGGCGTCGCGTTCTTATTACCGACACGGGAGATCAGGCGCTCGCGCTAAGGCCGCAAGCTTAGGGCTTTTTCTCGTCGGTAAGCTTGACCCGGCCGATTTCTCTGACGCGGTTTTCCAGGGCGAAGCGATCCAGAACGTCAACCCGCAGGCTGGCGAAGATTTTGATCCGGTTCTCCAGCTCCCGGTAGATGCGAAGAAAAAACCTGCGCGTGGCTTCGTCGCTTCCGACAAAGGCAGCCGGGTCGGCCACGCCCCAATGCGCAGTGATCGGCTGCCCCGGCCATACCGGGCACACTTCACGCGCGGCCCGGTCGCAGACCGTTAAGACGAAATCCAGCTTGGGACCGTCGGGACCGGCGAATTCCTCCCAGCTCTTGCTCCGCAAGCCCGAGGTCTCATAGCCGAGCTCCTTGAGCACCGACAACGCTATGAGATGAACCTCGCCCTTCGGATGGCTTCCGGCGCTGAAGCTCTTGAATTTTCCTTTTCCCCAGCGGCTGAGCGCGCACTCGGCCATGATGCTGCGAGCGGAGTTGCCGGTGCATAAAAAGAGAACATTGAATTCGCGATTCGCCATCGCGCGTCTCCCTATTTTTTGACCGCCTCGGCGGCCGCTCGGTCTGCCGTCGCCGAAGCCGCGAGCGATTCGGCGGGCGCGCGGGCGCCCGGCTCGTGGAGCTCCAAGCCGGCGCGCGCCGCGCGGCTTTTACGCAAGCAGGTGAAAGAAGACATCAGAGCGCGCCGGTCAGGCCGTCGATAGCAGCGGCCGATTCGCTCGCAACTTCTTTATAATTCCAGATTTATAGAACTATCATCAGGGCAGGCCCCGGTAAAGCGCCTCGAAGCCGGCCGCGCGCCGCGTTGCTTGACCTACCCCACGGGCTCGCCCGCTGAACCCGCGGCGGGGGAGCGCCGCGGCTGCGGCGCAGGCGAATCAGCGGCGCGCCATTTTGCACAAGGGCGTCGGGGCCCGCGTATGGGTCCTTCGGCATGGCGCCCGCGCCGGGTTTGCCGGTGGAACCGAGCTAATTGTTTTGCAGCGCGGGTTTGGCCAGGTCTCCCAGTTGCTCGGGGCTGGGCGTGTACGTGACCATCAAGCGCGCCGGTCCTTCGAGAGGAATAACCGCATAGTTCGCGACCGGTCCCGTGCGCACCGTTACGGTGGTCATTTCACCGGCCGTCTCAACGTCGCAGTCCTTGAAGATCGAGCGGTTAAAGACGATATGGCTTTGCAGCTTGGGGTCCGGCTGCGCCTTGCGCAAGCGCACGGTGAGCTCCGAGGAGTCGGGGCTCTTTTCGAACCTCTTGTCGTACTCGACCGGGCCGGTCAGGTCGAACACCACCGAGAGCGGGGGGTTAGAAGACGCCAGGCGTATGCCGCGTAAAGTGACAGGCCCTGGGGGCACGGCGGCCGGCTTTTGCGCGGCGGGCTGCGCGGTGTTTGCCTTCGCCATCGCGCTTGTCGCGGCCGCGGCCTGAGAAGCGCCGGCTGTCTGAGCCGCTCGGCCGCTAGCGCCGGCGAGGATTTGCGGCTCGGGGTCCGGCGCCATAGCCGGGAACCCGGTTTCGGTCAGCACCAAGGCCAGTGAGTCCTCGTCGTTGTCGATCGGCTGTCTAAGGCTTTTGACTTCGCTCGCGGCGCGCTTGGCGTAAAAACTATTCGGATAGTGCCATTTGAAGGCGGCGAAGGCTTGTGCGGCCGAGTACTTCTTGCCCTCGCGTTCGAGGGTCTCGCCGAGCTCGAACAGGGTTTCAGGCGCTACCGGGGTATCGGGAAATTTCTGCAAAAGCTCGGCGTACCTCGATTCGGCAGCGCGGAAGTTACCCCGCCGGTAATAGTACTCGCCGATATATTTAATGTTGCGCGCAAAAACCTCACGCAGCACCTGGATCCGCTCGTGAGCCAACTCGGCGAAGGGGCTCTCGGGAAAACGCCTCTCCAGCATCTCGAACTGGACCAAGGCGTTCGCGGTGGCGCGCTGGTCCTGATCCGGGCGGCCAACCTGATCCTCGTAGCACATCGCCAGATAATACTGGGCCAGCGCGACCTCCGAGCTGGTCGGGTGCATCCGCTCGAAATCCTCCAGCTCCGTGCCGGCCTCGACGTAGTCCTTAAGCTGGTAGTTGGCGAGCGCGATTTTCAGTTCAGCCTCCTCCGTGTACCGGCTAAACGGGTACTCCTCGAGCAGATGTTGATAGGCCTTTTTGGCCTCGTCGTAATCCCCGGTTTCGTAAAAATAGTTGCCTTGCGCGTAATATTCCTGACTCTCGAGCAGCTCGCGTTTCTTCGTGCCGCAGCCGTACGCTGCCAGCCAGAGGCAGATTAATGTGAGAAACAGCGCGCGTTTCATGGGGTCGTTAGCGGCCGTCGCAGTGGGATAAGAGTTTCCATAAGTTATAAACATATCGCGCTTCGATGCAAGTCATAATGTCGTCAGCTACCTCGGCGCGAGTACCTTAATTCATCTCTCGGACCTTCTCGACGGAGTCCTTATCACGTCCGCCGTGCGTGGCTTGCGGCCCGCCACGGCCTTGCTCTACCGGCGGCCGACTGCGCGCGCATCAGCAGCCGGCGCTCAAGCAGTTTCAAGACCGGTGTCTTGCTGCGCGCGCCTGGCGACGGCAAGCCGGCACCTAGGGCCCATGCGACGGTCGGCGCGCCGCCGACGGCCTGCGAAAAGCGCGGGCGAACAGCGGGCGGCCCTGGGCCGCGTACTTGCGCCCAAACCCGGCAGCTACAATCCCGGGCACCTGTTCCGATTCGGCGACGAAGCCGCCCAGCTCGAGCGCGCTGAATATGTGCTCGGCCCACGGCTTTACGTCGCTTGCCACATAGACCACACCGCGCTCAACCAAGGTCCGGGCCAGCCCGGCCACAAAGTGGGGTGAAAACAGCCGATGTTTGGCATGGCGGGCTTTCGGCCACGGATCGGGATAGTAAACGTGGTACACGCTAACCGTGCTCTCGGGCAAAAGAAATCCCACCAAGCTCCTCGCATCGGCTTGCAGCACCCGGATATTGGGCAAGCCGCTGCGGCCGGCGCGCGCCGCCAGCACTCTGACTACCGAAAGAGGCAGCTCCACGGCGAGAAAATCGCGCGTGGCAAAAGACCGCGCGCGCTCGAGGATAAACGCTCCCTTGCCGGCGCCGATTTCGACCTCGAGCGGCGCGTATCGCCCGAACCATTCCCGCGGCGCAGCGCGAAAGACGCCGCGGCTGTCCTCCTGGCCCACCATCACGTGGCGCGCCGCGATTCGGCTCTCGGGGTCGCTCCAAAGTCGAGTCGCCTTGCGCATCCGCCCCATGATCGGGCCCATTCGCGCCGGTTTTTCGCCGGCCGCAGTCGGTCCTCACGCGACCTCGCCGGCGCCGTCGGCGCGAAACTCTTCGCGCGAGGCCGCGGCTTGGTCTACGATGAAGTCACACTTTGTTCTAGGATAAGGTTCTGGGCTACGCAGTCCAGTAGCTCCGCTTAACCAAGGCGATGATTAGTCTGCCGTCGGTCATACCGCTGTTCCCGCTGCCCAACTTGGTTTTGTTTCCCGGTGTAGTCGTACCGCTTCACATTTTCGAGCAGCGTTACCGGGCGATGATCGCTGATGTTCGTCGTACCGATAGCATAATCGGGATGACTTTGCTCAAGGGCAACTGGCAGGCGGACTATTACGCCTATCCGGAGATTTATTCAATCGGGTGCGCGGGCCGCATCGTTAAGCTCGACGAACTGTCCGACGGGCGCTTCAACTTGCTCCTGCAAGGCATCGCCGAGTTCCGCGTTGCGCAGGAGATTCGCGAGCGCGCCTACCGCCGGGCGCGGGTAGAGTGGTGCGCGTCGGCCCGCCAGGGTGCTGACTCCGGCGAGGTCGAGAGCGCCGAAATCCGCCGGCTGCTGGTCGAGCTGATGGGCGATGAGGGGGAGCAAATCCTTAACGGCGTGCTTGAGCTTAAGCTCTCGAGCTGGCAAATCGTGAATTTTTTGTGTTTCCATCTGGAGTTCGATCCGCTCGAGAAACAGGCCTTGCTCGAAGCCCTGGATCAGCGGGCGCCTTATCTTGAAGACCTGCTCATCTTTAAGCTTCAAGAACGCAAGAGCGGCACCGGTGGACAAAACGGCGGCTCGACTCTCGCGCAATGACTCTTAACCCGGATTTCCGTTTTCTAGGTGAACTACCAATTTGATACAACGCCAGAAAAGCCCTGATGGATGCTGGTTTGGATGCGAATGCGGCGGTGCGGAGGAGAGCAGGCGGTGGGTGAGTCGCAAGAATGGCCCTTTCAGCTCTCGTTCAACAGCTCCCTGCGGGTCGAGTTCCAGGGCGCGCGAGCTGGGTGAGCGTGATCCTCTATAATCTCGGCGACCCTTCGGCTCCCCTTGGGGGCGCCGCTTGGTGCGGCGGCTCTTCGGTAGCATACTGCGCAGGATCGCGATGCTGCCGTCGCCAGCCGGGCAGGACGAGCGCAGAGCGGGGCAAGGTTTCGATGACGACGCTGGGGCGGCAGGAGAAGTGTCTGGGGAAGCGCTCGGAAAAAGGGTCATTTCCGGGCGGCGCGTGCCCGCCGGATGCGAAACCGCCCCCTCCCGGCGCCGCTGAAAACACCGCAGACCAAAATCGGCTAAACCCCTCGCCGAGGACGACCGCTTGTCCTATACGCTCGGTTGGAATCGGAGAACCAAAACAGGAATCCCGGATACATATGACGAGGTCGGGTGCGCGCGGCGCAGGACGCGAGCGTGAAAGTTGAAGATGAAAAAATTTTCAATTGTTACTTTGTTGATCGGCGGTGGGTTCGCCTTGACGGTGGCGGCTGGCGGCCCGGCATACGCCCAGACGGCCGCGACCGATTCAACCTCGTCCAAGTTTATAATCTGCTCCGGTCAAACTTACGCGCTTTGCGCCGTCGCCAGTTGTTTCGTGATGGACGGCCTCGCATACTGCGAGTGCGATGTGAAGTCAGGCGATAGCATCAGCTTGTCCGACTCGTTCGACAAGGGCGACAATGTCTGCTCGGTAAATGCCGAAGGTGCGGACAACGGGTTCATGGTGAGCACCTTCAGCGTACCCGACTCGGTCGTCGCGCCGACCGGAAACCAGGCCCTCTACACCTGTCCGGCCAGGACTTCCAACGGCGCTTACGCGCAGTGCGACGGCGGTTTGTGCTTCACCAGCACCGAGGGAAAATCGTTTCCAGGTTTCAGCGCGCCCCTGAATGACGGCCAGATCATCTGCTCTTGTCCGATTGCCGTGGCCGACCCGGCCACGGCGCGGATTGGCTACCAAATCGCCGGTCCCTACCCCTGCCAAAAGTCTTTCTTCAAAAACTGCAACCGCGCCACCGCTAACAAGAAGACCGGCTCGCAGATCTATGTCGGCGCGCCGACGGGCACGGCGCGCCTCCTGACACGCTTGCTATACGGAAGCGTTCCGACGTTGAACCAGTGTTTTCCGTAGCATCGCAGGCGCCAATGCTCGGGCGCGGGGCGCTTGAGCCGGGGCCAAAGCTCGCGCCGGCGGGCCGCTCTTGGTTGCCGCGGCTTGCCCTGGTGGGCTAATTTGCGGGTGTATGGAAGAGCATCACAGTCTGCGCCGGATCGCGGTATGCCTCAAACAGATCCCGCTGGTTGAGGACGCGAACTTTGATCCGGTCACCAAGACCATCAGACGGGACGGACCGGCAGTGATCAGCGCCTTCGACCTGCGCGCGATCGCGCTGGCGGTAAGCCTTAAAGCGCGTTTTGGCGCCGAGGTTACGGTGGTCACGATGGGCCCGCCGCAGGCGCGCCGCGCGCTCCAAGACGCGCTGGGGATGGGCGCCGACCGCGCGGTGCATCTGGAAGACCGCGCCTTTGCCGGCTCGGATACGCTGGCGACAGCGCGGGCGCTAGCGCTGTTTCTTGGGCGGGAGACCTTCGACTTGATTCTACTCGGCAAACACTCGCTTGACGCCGAGACCGGCCAGGTCGGCCCCGAGATCGCCGAGTTGCTGGATATCGCCCAGATTACCGGGGTGCGCAAACTCGAAATTTCCGGCCGCCGGCTTAAAGCAGAGCGCGAGAGCGACGAGGGCTTCGACGAGGTTGAATTCGAGATGCCGGCCCTACTGACCTGCGCCGAGCGCGTGGCGCAGCCGCTGCGCGTCACCCCCGAGGCGCTTAAGGCGGCCCAGCTCAAGCCCTTTGCGGTGCTGCGCGCGCGCGACCTGGACGGTGCCGGCGCGGCGTTCGGCTTCGCCGGCTCACCCACTTGGGTGCAGGAGGTCCAGGCGGTTGAATTGAAGCCGGTTGCCGGACGCGAGATCGACACCGGCGACGCGGCGCGCGCGGCCGCGGAGGCCGTGGCGGCACTGGACGAGCTTGGCGCCTTTGCGCCGCGAGCGGAGACCGCTAACGCCATCCCTGCTGCCGTTCGCGCGCCGGTGCCGGGCAGGGACATATGGGTGGCATGCGAAAGCCATCTAAGCGGCGAGACCACCCGCGCTACGCTGGAGCTACTCAGCGCCGGCGTTGAGCTTGCCGAGCGAAGCGGCGGCGCGGTGGCAGCGCTATGCTTCGGCGGGCAGGCAAATGATCACGGCGCGATGCTCGGCGCTCACGGCGCCGACCTGATTCTTAGCCTCGAAGAGCTGACGCCGGACCGTTACTCGCCGGATACGACGTGCGCCGCAGTTGCCGAATTAGTGCGGGAACATCGGCCGTGGGCGCTGCTGGTCGCGGCGAGTGAGCGCGGGCGGGATTGGACGCCGCGACTGGCCGCGCGGCTCGGGCTCGGGCTTACCGGCGACGCGATCGGCCTCAGCGTCGACGCTGACGGCCGGATGGTGGCGCTCAAGCCCGCCTTCGGCGGTAATATCGTCGCGCCGATTCTGTCTAAGACGCTGCCGCAGATGGCCACGGTCAGGCCCGGCGTGCTCGAGCTGCGCCGGCCCAATCCCGCGCGCACCGTGCCGGTAATTCGCGCGCGTCCGGGCGCGCTGAGACCGCCACTAACGCGCTTGACAGGCCGCCACCGCCTGCTCGACGAATCGATCGCCGAGTTGGACGAAGCACAGATAGTGGTCGGGGTCGGAATGGGCGTGGGCTCTGTCGAAGGCGTGGAGGAGGTAAAGAAGCTGGCGCGGGTGATGAACGCGGCGCTATGCGCCACGCGAAAGGTCACCGACGCGGGATGGCTCGCGCGCCAGCTTCAGGTGGGATTGACCGGCAAAGCGATCGCGCCGAGACTTTACTTCGCCGTCGGTATCCGGGGCGCGCCCAATCATATGGTTGGAATCAAGCGCGCGCAGACGGTGGTTGCAATCAATAACGATCCGGAGGCGCCAATCTTTGAGCGCGCCGCGCTGCGCTTGGCCGGGGATTGGTCGGTACTGGTGCCGGCGCTGACGGCCGCGCTCGCCCGCCGCTTGGGTTAGCGCGAAGCGCGCGCCCGTTTCGGCGGGACCAACTGCGTCGGCCGGTGCGGCGGCGCCATCCGCCGCGGCCGGAGACGCTTGCGCCGGTTCACGCCGGGGCCGTCTTTGGCGCCAGGCCGGCGCAAGGGACGGCGGCGCTTCTTGCCTACGCTATGGTTCGTGCTCGCCGAAAAACTCTTCCTGCGCCGGCTCGGTTTGTTCCGCCGAGGCCTCGGCTGCGAACAGACCCGGCCGTTCGATATAGGGCTTGAACCTCGCGTAAAGCTCGTTGAGCTTGCCAAGGTAATATACGACGTTTTCATCGGGATGAGCCGGGTCATAATCGGCAAGCAGGCGAGCGGCGCTGCTCACTTTGGGTTTTGCCGCGCTGCCCGCTACGTAGTAGGAAACCTGGTCGCCGGCGCTGTAGGAACGACCCGATCTAAGCGCAAGCTCGTAAGCGGCGGACGCGTTGCGCCGCTTGCCGCCGACTTTGTCGCGGTAAACTGCAGGCGAATCGCCCAGGGTTTCGGTCTTGGCAAGCTCGCGGATCTCCAACTCGTGGCGCACGAGCTTTTGCCGGAAAGACTCGAACAACGGCTCGATTTCGTGGCGCCGCTCCGTCAGCAACATGCGAAACAGTTGCGCCATAACCGCGCGTTGGAAGCGCTCAAGACCGCGCGAGCGCAAGCTTGACCCGCGCACGGTTATTTCGCCCGCTTCGTCGAGTAGGACGTAGTTTTTCATTTTGTAGCTAAACATGGCCGTGTAATGGCCGTCGATCTCAAGCCTCACGCCGGCGGGCATCAGGGCCGACAGCGCCTGCAAAAGCTCGGCCTCGGCGCGTTGGTCTTCGGGTGCAAAAGGGGCGACAAAGTAGATGCCGTCGGTGTCGACCTCGATTACCTCGGCCCTGTGCGCCTCCAATTCGGCTACGAGGCGGCGGACGAGCTCGCGCCCGCGCGCCGTAACCTGGTTGGCCTGCGCGAAGTCGTTGAAATGGCCCAACGAAAAGCCGAGGTAGCCGTAAAACGAGTTGATTAGGATCTTGAAGGTCTGCTGCAGTACCTGGACGTAATGACGTCGTTGACCGCTGAGCTCGCGAACCATGTTCTTGGCCTTGACGCGCAACTCGGTCAGGTCCTCGAGCAGCCTCAGAAACACGCCCAGCGGGTCATTGGCCGGGCCGTGCCGGTAGTGCAGCATCAGCGAGGGATAGAGCGAGGTCACGTCGCAATGGATTACGGCGCGCGCCACTCCTAGCCGGCGAATCTCCGTATATCCGCCCGCAACCGGCGCCGACGGCGCCGGTTGCGGGATCGAATGGCCCGCGCGCAGATAGCTGCGCAGCAACAAGGCGTCAACCTTGGTCGCGTTGCCGCGCACGATTACGTTCTGGTACGAGTAGGGAAAAATTTGGGCTTGGGCGAAGTAGCTGCCGGAAAGCAACTCGGCCAGGGCGCCGGTCTCGCGCACGTCATCGAGCGCGTAGCGAAATAAAATTTCCGGTTCCCGGTCAAAGTAATAGCTGACCTTGGCCGCGTCTAGGTACACGCGATCGGCGGCGGCGAGGTTGAAATGACGGGCGAGCTCCTTTAGCCCAAAGCCCTCCAGCTCGCGACTTGACAGGTCGTAGAGTTGGCTCAGCACCCAGGTATCGACGATATTGCGCCCGTAAATGTTGTAGCGGCGGTACGCGATCGCCCGCTCGCCGACTTGCAGGCGCGATGGACGAGCCTGCAGCAGCCGCCCGTCCCGTCCCAACGCCAGCTTGACTCCGTATCGGCGCGCCCGATGTTCGATGTACTCCAGATCGAAGCGGAACAAATTATGGCCTTCGACAACGTCGGGGTCGCGCTCGACTATTAGCCGCACCATCTTTTCCAGCATCAATTTTTCGTCCGCCTCGCAGCCTGAGATCACCCGTTCAAAGCCGGTCGAGTCGCGTATTGCGATGGCGATGATGCGATCGCCGGCCCGCTCGGGGTTGGGAAATTCAAAGCCCGGGCTGACGTAGGTTTCAATGTCGAGCTGGAGGCGGCGAAGCAGGCTGAAGTCCATGCCGATGAAATTCGTGATTCCGGTCAGCATCAGGTACTGCTCGACCGGGTCGCTAAGCACGAAATAGGGCGCCGCGGACGCGTTGGGCGCTTGGCCGCTGACTTTGCGCAGATGACGCTTGGCCTTTTCGAGCGCCGCCAGGCCGGCGAAGCTCACCAAGTAGCGCAAAGGGAAATCGCCGGCTAGTTGCCTGACTTCGTGCGCTACGGATAAACCCTCGAGCAGGGCGCGATCGGCCAACAACGCGAAAAGCTTAAGCGGACGGCGCTCGCGGCTGAGCTTGCCGTCCAGCCGGCGGAAAATTTCGACCACGGTGTCGGAGGCCACCTCAACCGCCACAACCGCCGGCTCCTCGGGATCCCCGAACAGCATCCGATTTCTCTGGAACTGTTGGAACATAACCTCGCCGAATTCCGTTGAGAAACGCGCCCGCAAACTCAAACGATAGAGCCTTTGCGTAAAGCGCGCCAGAGCGGTCAAGCGCAATCCGATAGGCGATCAACGCGGACGCAGGCCGACACCGATGCAACAAAACCGCGCAGACCCTGTGCAAAGCCGCGACTTTTGGAGACCTCGACATCCGTCGCACAGGCCACTTGCAAGGGAACGAGCCCGAGCGTTATGCAGCGCAGTTCAGACTCCCATTTGCGGCACGATTCTAGCTACCGTCTCTTGTTTGTAGGGCGTGCGACCCGGCCCCGGGTGGCGTGCAAGGCGAAATGGAATACGCCGGGTTGGTTCAATAGGCAGAAATCGCGGCGCATTAGGCTAGAGATGAGGTAAGGGCGGCGCCTGAATTGAACGTCCCGGGCCGGCGTTGAGCCCGCCTTGCAATTGTTTATCGTTGGCCGCGCTTGGCACATCGACCGCGCATGATTACAATAACATACGGGTTTGAGCACGTACGAACCGGGTGCTATTGCGAGCAAACGAAGTTGTCAGGCCGCAAAATCTTTGCCGCCGGGTGACTTTTTCGCGACCGGTGCCAGTGGACCGGCGACGCTATTGAGTCTTCCCAAGGGAGCTTAGACGAAGGTAGGCCGCTTTGTATCCCGCCCGGCGCAAGGTGAGCAGGGACATGCGCGCCTTGATTGACACCAAGCCTAAAGGGTATGTAGCGTGCTTGGTTCGGCGACACTGATCCTTTCGGCCCGTTCGGTCGTCAGACTAACAAGAAGGCAACATACCTAGCTAGGCCGCCGGACGATATAGCCGGGATCAGCATCTTTATTACCGCATTACTGCACGAAGCGTCAACCCGGCTTTCGGCGGTCGGCTCGAAGGAAAAGGCTAAGCCGAGAATGAAGCACAAGTACGAAGGAAAAGACCTGCAAGGACTGGTCGACCTGGGCCGCGAACAGGGCCATCTGACCTTCGACCAGGTCAATGATTTTCTGCCCGAAGAGGTCACCTCGCCCGGGGACCTTCGGGCGGCGCTGGACACCTTGGAGGACATGGACATCAAGGTCCTCGAGGAAATTCCGGCGGAAACGTCTGCTCTGGGCGCCGAAGAAGAGCCGCGAGAGGAGCAAGAAGCAACACTCTCCGAGCTGGATTCGTTCGGCGAGTCATCTGACCCGGTACGCCTCTATCTCAAGGAAATGGGCAACTTTCAGCTCCTGTCGCGAGAGCAAGAGGTAGAGATCGCCAAAAGAATCGAAGCTGGGGAGGATGAGGTAAAAGAAGAGGTCTTTAGTTCGCCTGTAACCCTGCGGACCATCCTTCAGCTCGGCGAACGCGTCCGGCAAGGAGAGAGCGAAGTTCGGGATGTGTTCGAAGAGGCCGAAGATGCCGAGCGCGACGACGAGAAAGGTTTTGAGAGCGACGCCGAACAACAGGAGCGGCTCGTTGCCTTGGCGGATAAGCTCAAGAAGCTCAATTCCCAGCTCGACGCCGCAGAGGAGAGGCTGCGCAACAAACCCGGCCCTCGCGTTCGCCCACAACTGGAAAAGCAGCAAGCGAAACTAAAAAAGAAGGTTCGCCAGTATCTTGAAAAAGCGAAGCTCTCCGGTTCCTTCCAGGAAGCGATCATTGCCGAGTTGAGGCGGCTACTCGAGGAGCATCGCCAGGCGCAGCGTAAGATCGACCACTACGCGCTGGCGACTCATCGCAGCAAAAGCCAGCTTCTGCGCGAGGCAGCCGAAGCCGAAGACCGCCGCATCTCGCTCAAGGTGAACGGAACGCGCGAAAGCCTGGCCGACATCGCCGCGCGAATTCGCGAGGCCCAGCGCGCGATCAAAGACGTGGAGCGCCTAGTCAAAACCGGGCCCGAAGGCCTGATGCGCTCGCTCAACCGGGTCGCCGCGGGCCAGGAGAAGAGCCGGCATGCCAAAAAGGAGCTCACCGAGGCGAACCTGCGGTTGGTGGTGAGCCTCGCCAAGCGCTACACCAATCGCGGACTGGGCTTCCTCGACCTGATCCAGGAGGGCAATATCGGCCTGATGCGGGCCGTGGACAAGTTCGAGTATCAGCGCGGCTACAAGTTCTCCACCTACGCCACGTGGTGGATACGCCAGTCGATGTCGCGCGCAATCGCCGACCAGGGCCGGACCATCCGCATCCCGGTGCACATGGTCGAGACGATCAACAAGCTGCTGCGCGTGACCCGTCTCCTCGTGCAGCGCCTGGGACGCGAACCTAGTCCGGACGAAATCGCAGGCCAGATGGAGATGCCGCTGGACAAGGTCCAGAAGGTGCTCAAGATCGTCAAGGAGCCGATTTCGCTCGAGACCCCGATCGGCGACGAGGAAGAAAGCTCGCTTGGCGATTTTGTCGAGGACGAGCTTGCGCCCTCACCGGTCGAATCGGCGATTCAGACCAATCTCAGCGAGCAGACGCGCAAGGTGTTGGCCTCGCTCACTCCGCGCGAGGAGCAAATCTTGAAGATGCGCTTCGGCATCGGACAAAAGGCCGACTATACGCTGGAGGAGGTCGGCAAGAAGTTCGCCGTCACCCGCGAGCGCATCCGCCAGATCGAGGCCAAGGCGCTGCGCAAACTGCGCGCGATCGCGCGCAAGGGCAACCTCGACGGCTTCGTCGAGCGCACCTAAAGCGCCGCCCGCCCGGCCCTCCCCACCCCGTGACGTGCGGCGGCGCAGGCATCGGCGCGGCTCTTCGCTCTTCGCGCATAATTAGATAAAAGACTAATCACAAGGATACGGTGGCTCAGGCTTGAAGCCTGAGATGACTGGCTAGAGGCCTGTCCCACGAGTCGCGATGAGCATTCAGAGGGTCCAAATTAAGGGGTTCCGCTCGCTCAAGGACGTGACCTGGACGCCTGGCAAGCTGAACGTCCTCATCGGGCCGAACGCGTCGGGCAAGTCCAACTTGCTGCGCGCGCTGGAACTGCTGCAACAAGCCGCGAAAAGCGAGGCGCTGCGGGAATCCGTCATACGCCAAGGCGGGATGGCGCCGCTGTTGTGGGACGGACGCGCGCCGGCGATAGAGTGGAAGGTCGACAGCTCTGTACTCGCTGATGAGTCAACGTCCTACGCCTTCGGCTACGAGCTGAGCTTGAGCCGCGTCGGTGCGTCTGCATTCCCTTTGTTCGTCATAGACCGTGAAGCACTTATTGAACCGAGCACTGGCGGAATGACGCGCATGCTTCTTAAGCGCGATTCCCACGGCGGGAGCGCTTGGGACGATACGTCAGGCCGCTTGCTGCCCTTCCCTCTGGAGACCATGCCCGAGGACGAGACCTTGCTCTCGCAAATCGATCCTCGAAAAATCCTTGCCCACCTTTGGCGTTCTCGCTTAGGTTTATGGCCAATCTACCACGACCTCCAGGTCCACCAGGCTGCGGCCTGCCGGCAAGCTGCCGTCATGCGCTATGAAAAGCGCCTCGACGCTAACGGCGACAACTTGGTCCCCGTGCTCCACACGCTTTACAGCGAAGACAGCGAATTCGAAAAGTCGGTTGACCAGGCGATGCGCGCGGCCTTTAGCGACCAATTTGAAAAGCTGCTCTTCACTCCGGCTGCAGACGGGCGCATCCAGCTTCGCGTTCGCTGGAAGCATCTTGAGGTTGCGCAGTCGGCAGCCAACCTGTCGGACGGCACGCTACGATTCCTGATGCTGCTCGCGATTCTAGCCAACCCGAGTCCCGGCGAGTTGATCGCGATCGACGAGCCCGAGACCGGGCTTCATCCGGGCATGTTCCCCATCATCGCCGAGTTCGCCGCCGCGGCGTCCGAAAAGGCTACGGTGATTCTGACCACCCATTCGCCCCAGTTCCTTGATGCTTTTCCGGAGCATGCCGTCCCCACCACCACCGTCGCGCAATGGATTGACGGCGAAACGCAGCTCTCGGTGCTGGACGGAGATGAGCTGCGCCGCTGGCTCAAGAGTTACAGCCTCGGTTCCCTCTTCCGCTCGGGCGAGCTCGAGGGCCTGGCTTGAAGTTCGTCCTGTTCGTGGAGGGCGAGCTTGAATCTAAAGCCGTGCCGGCGTTTCTTAAGCGCTGGCTCGACCCGAAGCTCAAAAGCCCGGTGAGAATAACGCCAATTAACCTGCGCGGCAGTGGCAACTACCTCAAGGAAATCCAAAACAAAGTTGCGCTCAACCTGTCCGGAGCCTCCGGCGCCGAGGTGATAGCGGCCATCGGGCTGCTCGATCTGTACGGCCTGGAGCACCCTCCCGATAGGCAAAGTGCCGCCGATCGATATACGAGGTGGAAAACCCAAATCGAGCGATCCGTTAACAATCCAAGGTTCCGGCAGTTCTTTGCCGTGCATGAGACGGAAGCGTGGCTTTTGGCGGACAAGAAAAGACTGCCGCGCGAAGTCGGGTCTGCGTTGCCGAAAACATGTGTCAATCCGGAGAGCGTTGATTTCGGTGAACCCCCAGCAAAACTCTTACGGCGCCTTTACCGGGAGAAGCTACGCACGGAGTACCAGAAAGTAGTTGACAGCACCAACCTTCTTGGCGACGCTAATTCGAACGTAGTAGCCAAAAAATGCCCGTACTTGCAGCAGGTGCTGGACGAGATGCGGAAACTGGCGCAGAAGGCAGGACTGTAGCAGACCGGCGCGCCGGCCGAGACGCAGGTGGGGCGCGGTGGCAACGGGGAGGACTCGCCGGGCGGATACTGCGCGACGGTTTGCAGCCGGGCAGGTTTCACGAGGAGGGGAGCGGTGAACTGGGAGGAACACTACAAGGCGCGACAGATTTCACCGGAGCAGGCGGCCGAACTGGTGAAGCCGGGGATGCGCGTGCATTTTCCACCGATGCACGGGCCGTTGGTCCCGCGCGCGCTTGCTGCGCGGGTGCAAAAGCTCGAAGGTCCGATCGATCTTAGACTTGCCTCGCCGCTTCTCGACCCGGGATGGGGCAGCGGCAGCCTCAGCGCCGACTTGAGCATCGAGTTCGAGATTTTCATCGGCAACGTAGGGCGTCCGCTTCACGACCGCAAGCTGGCGGCCTACCTGCCCAATCTTTTCTCGACCAGTTTCAAGGTTCACGACGAAAGGCCGGCCGAGGACAAGCCGGTCGATATTGTGTTCGTCACCACCAGCCCGCCCAATGCTCAGGGCTTCGTATGCTTCGGCGCGCATCAATGGAACAAGCGGATGTACGCCCGCCGGGCGCGCTGCGCGGTGGCCGAGATCGATCGCAGCACGCTGCGCACGCACGGGGACGTCTATATGCACGTGAGCGAGTTCGAGTACTTCGTGGACCTGCCGCCGAACTTGGAGACGATCGAGGACGTCCTGGCCCGGATGGAGCCCCAGAAACGGGAGGCCGTGCGCGAGATAATCGCACAGGCCGGGCTCGCACGCGTCGGGCGCATCACGGCGTATCTCGAACGAAGCTCGCCGCACGACGTAAGACTGATGCTCGGTCTCGCCGAACCGCCCCAAGAGTTTAAGGCCATCGCCGGCTATCTTTCGGAAACGGTGGAGGATGGCGCAACGATTCAGATCGGCATAGGAGACCCGAGCGCGCAAATGGCGCGGCTCGGCGCTTTCGACGCTAAGCACGACCTGGGCCTCCATACCGAGATGGTCGCGCCGAAAATCGCCAAGCTGGTGGACGCGGGTGTGATCAACGGGCGAAAAAAGACCATCCATTGCGGCAAGGCGATCGCCGTGGCCTGGTCGGGAAGCGACCCGGAGGACTATAAGATAATCGACGATAACCCGCGGTTTGAGCTTTACGACCCCGACTACGTGCTAGACCTTGGCACGGTGCGCGCCAACCACAAGCAGACCGCGATCAACAGCGCGATTAGCCTCGACCTGACCGGGCAGATCACCGCCGAAAGCGTGGGCGGAGTGCGACTGATAAACGGCACGGGCGGGCTGCCCGAGCTGCATATCGGCGCCTTTCTCAGCCGCGGCGGGCGCGCCATAACCTTGCTTCCCTCCACCGCGCTGGACGGGCGCGTGTCCCGAATCGTGGCGCGGCTCGAAGCCGGCGCCCTGGTTACGATTCCGCGTTTTTTTGCGGACACCGTGATTACCGAGTACGGCATCGCCCGTCTTTTAGGCAAGAACCATCGCGAGCGCGCCGCGGAGCTGATCGCCGTGGCCCATCCGGACTTCCGCCTCGAGCTGCGCCGCGCCGCTCAAGAAATGTTCGGCTGACGGACTCGCCGCCGGCCGAAAAGCTATCGTGCGGAAGAATCCCCATCGGGCAGCGGCCGGCGCCGCCGACGCGGCTTTGATGGGGAGAGCGGCCTACTCGACGGTCACCGACTTGGCCAGGTTTCTCGGCTGGTCAACGTCGGTGCCGCGATACACCGCGATATGATAGGCGAGAAGCTGGAGCGGAATCGTCATTAAAACGGGCGTCAACAGGCGCGAGACCTGGGGCGTCTCGATGACCTCTTCGGCGATCGCCTTGAGCTCCTCGCTGCTCCGGTCGGTGAGGGCGATGATGCGTCCGTTGCGCGACTCGACCTCGCGCAAGTTGGAGAGCGTTTTCTCGAACACCGGGTCGCGCGGAATAATCACGACCACCGGCATGTGCTCGTCGATAAGCGCAATCGGCCCGTGCTTCATCTCGCCGGCCGAGTATCCTTCGGCATGGATATAGGAAATCTCCTTGAGCTTCAGCGCGCCCTCCAGCGCGACCGGGTAATTGATTCCGCGGCCTAGGTAGAGAAAATCGGTCGCAGAGGCGAATTTTTTCGCGATTCGCTCGATCTCGCGTTCGGCGTTCAGGATGGCCTCGATCCGGGACGGAATCGCGAAGGCCGGCGCCAAAAGCTCGGCCGCGCGCGCTTCGCTGAGCGAGCCGCGCAGCAATCCCAGGTGAATCGCGAACAGATAGAACGCTTCAATCTGCGTGGTGAAGCACTTGGTCGTGGTCACGCTGATTTCCGGACCGCAGCGTGTGTAAAGCCGCGCGTCGGCCTTGCGCGCGATCGACGAATCGATAGTGTTGGTTAGGGCCAGCGTCCAAGCGCCCCTGACCTTGCCCTCCTCCATCGCGGCCATGGTGTCGGCCGTCTCGCCCGATTGGGACACCGCGACCAGCATCGTGTGCCGGTCGATTACTGGCAAGCGGTAGCGAAACTCGGCCGAGTAATCGACCTCGACCGCTACTCCGCATAGCTCCTCGATCAAGAATTTTCCGATAAGCGAGGCGATGTAGGAGGCACCGGCGCTGACCATTACCATGCGGCTGAGCGCGCGGGCCCCGTCCGGCGGCAAAAGCCGCTCCTCGAAGCTTACGGCCCCCGAGCCCAAACCGGCGCGCCCGCTCAGCGTGTCGATCCAGGCCTGGGGCTGCTCGGCGATCTCCTTGCGCAAATAGTGGCGGTAGGCGCCTTTGCCGACGCGCGCGGCGTCCCAGTCAATCCGTCGCGGCGCGCGCGCCACCGGCTTCCCGTCAAAGGTCGTGACGCGCACGCCGTGCGGCGTAAGCTCGGCAACCTCGCCGTCCTCGAGCACCAGGATACGCCGCGTATGCTCGAGCAGCGCCGGAATATCCGAGGCCACGAAGTTCTCGCCCTCGCCAAAACCGATCACCAGGGGCGTGGCGGTCTTGGCCGCAACCAGCGTCTCGGGCTCGGTCTGCGACAGCGCGACCAGCGAGAAGGAACCTTTAAGCCGGGCGACAACCTCACGCATCGCCTCGGCCAAGGTAAGCCCGCTCTTAAGCCGCTCCTCGATCAGATGGGAGACAACCTCGGTGTCGGTGTCGGAAGAAAATTTATGCCCGCGCTCGCGCAAACCTTCTGTCAGCTCGGCGTGATTCTCGATAATCCCGTTGTGGACCACGGCGACCGGTCCGGCTCGATGGGGATGGGCGTTGCGCTCGGACGGAACGCCGTGCGTGGCCCATCGCGTGTGGCCAATCCCCACGCATCCGCGAAGCGGCCTTTCGGCGAGCAATTTCGCCAATTTGTCGAGCTTGCCGGCGGCGCGCCGCAGGTCGAGGCCGCCGTCGCCCGCGGGCAAGGTCGCGATTCCGGCCGAATCATAACCGCGGTACTCAAGGCGCCTTAGGCCCTCGAGCAGAATCGGCGCCGCCTCGCGCGATCCCGTATAACCAACTATGCCGCACATGTGCGAATGCTAACTCGCTCGGTTATCGAGTAGCTGCGGCGGCGTCATTGGGCCCGCTCGGCCGTCCCGCCAACTATATTCTCGATTCGTTCGACAGCCAGCCAAAAGTTCAACCAGGCCGCAGCCTAATCGTCGTGCGGCGCGCGCCCCGCATGGCGCTTGCGCCACTCGGCGGTCCAGCGCGGCTTTTCCCGCTGCGAATGGTCGCAGAATGCGAGTGCCCCGTCGCCGACGTCGCGGCGCACCGTGGTCCCGCTCGCGACGTAGGCGTCGTTGCCGATTCTGACCGGCGCTATGAGCTGACTGTCGCATCCGACCATGCAGCGGTCGCCGATCTGCGTTAGATGCTTATCGTAGCCGTCGTAGTTGACGGTTATCACGCCACATCCGATGTTGGTCTCGCGGCCGATTACCGCGTCCCCCAGATAGCTCAGATGGCTTGCCTTTGAGCCGCGGCCGAGCCGCGCCTTTTTAGTTTCGACGAAATTGCCGACGCGATTGGCGCCCTCCAGTTCGGTGCCGGGCCGTAAATTGGCAAAAGGGCCGATCTCGCAAGCTTCGCCGATGAGGCACTGCTCGGCGCGCACGCCGAGCTTGAGATGGCAGTCGTCGCCGATTATCACGTCGCGAAGGAAAGCGCAGCCCTCGATCTTGACCCGCGCGCCGATCCTTGAACGGCCAAAAATTTGCACGCTCGGGCCGACCGTCGAATCGGGGCCGATCTCGACCTCTTCGCCGACGTAGACGCTGGCCGGGTCGATTAAAGTGACGCCGGATTCCATCAGGCGCTGGTTAACGGCGCGGCGAATTTCCGCTTCCTGCTCGGCCAAATCCTGGCGCGAGTTCACGCCCGCGAACTCCCAGGGTTGGTCCCACGGCCAGGCGTGGACCGAAAAGCCGCGTCGGCGCGCGATCGCGACGATGTCGGTGAGATAGTACTCGTGCCGCGCATTGTCAGCCTTGAGCTCTCCGAGCACCGCGCGCAGCATCCGTACGTCGGCCACATAAACGCCGGCATTGATTTCCTGGATCGAAAGCTCCTCGCGTCCGGCGTCGGCCGCTTCGACCACGGCGGCGACCGCGCCGTGCCGGTCGCGCAGGACGCGGCCGTACGAGCCCGGGCTTTTCACTGTCAACGTAACCAGCGACAACGCCGCGCCGGCCTGACGATGGGCCGCGACAAAGGCGCGCAGCGTGTCGGCGCGCATCGCGGGCATGTCCGCGTAAGTGATTAGCACGTCGCCGGCGAACTCTTCGGGCAGCGCGGCAAGTCCGCGCCGCGTCGAGTCTCCGGTGCCGAGCGGTTCGGGTTGAAGCGCGAAGCTCAGCTGTGCGCTCTCCAGCGCGCTTGAGGCGGCGGCCTTAACCGCGTCCGCTTGATAGCCGATGACGATCACCAAAGGCTTCGCGCCGACTGCGGCGACGGCACTCAGGGCTCGCGCGATAAGCGTGATACCGCCAAGCTCATGCAGAACCTTGGCCTTGCTCGACTTCATCCGCACGCCCTGTCCCGCCGCCAACAAAATTGCCGCTGTCGGCCCTCGCATACACGCCTCCTCGCCTTCAGGCCATTGCCGGCAATCGCGCGGCCCAAAAGCCGCTCGCGCGTTCACCGCGTTCGCACGGTTGCTCTTCGTTACCAATGGCCGCCGGCCGTTACCGCCGCGGCTCCGCCACAGCACAGCAGCAGCAATTTCTGCGCCCGAAGGCCGGCTGTAGCGGTAAAACCCGCATCCATCCCTTTATACCGCATTTGTGCGCGTCCCGAAGCACTCGGTCGACACCCCAAAGCTAGGGCTGAACATCTGGCGAGCGCGGGCGCGCAACTTAGGAGGAAGCGCAGAAGTTGTACAACGAATTTGCCCGCTCGAGGAGAAATCGCGGCTCAGGGCCGCTTTTTCTTAAACAGCGCCTCGAGCTTTTCACGCGCGGCCGGCGCGGCCGGCGGTCGCGCCGGCGTGCGCTCACCGCTCGGCGCGAAGTACTCGCAGAAGTTGGCGCGCTCTTTGTCGACGACCAAATCCGCCATCGGCTCCCGGCACTGGTGGTGATAGGTCCGGTCGTAAAATTTGCAGTTGCGACAGCAGTGCAGCGCGCTGGCGCAGCGCGGACATTCGTCGCGAAAGCCGACCCGTTCCACACTAGCCACAGAGAATCCGCACGACCAGCAGTCCATCGCACGCGGCTTGCGGCCTTGCTCCTCTTATCGCTGCGCTATCATGACCGGCAATGATGGCCGCCTCGCGGTTGAGAGCCGCGCTGGCCGCCGAGCTCGCCGTTCGACATGCAAAAAGCGCCGGCAGGGCTAGCGTACAGCTTCGCCCGCCGAGCCATCAAGAGTCCAATCAACGCCGCTTGAGAAGCGGCCGTTTGCCGAAGGCCATCCGGCTGATAGCATGAAGCTTGTTAGCCTGGTCTTAGTCCGGATGCTTAGGCATATCGACGCGTTCGCCAATTACTTAGCCGGCGCGGCTGGCGCGGCGGCCAACACGGTGAAGAGCTACCGCGCGGACCTTGCGGGTTTTCGCGGCTTCATGTCGCAGCGCAAGCTTGCGCCCGGCGCCGACGCGGGTGAGCTGTCAGTGGAAGCGATCGAGACCGACCATATAAGGGCCTACCTGGCCCATCTGGTCAGACATGGCGCAAGCCGCGCGACGGTGCAGCGCCGGTTGGCGGCGCTCAAGGCCTTTTTTCGCTACCATGAGACGTTCGCCGGTATCCGCGATCCGGCGCGCGGGCTGCGTGCCGGACGGCGCGAGGCCCGTTTGCCCACGGTGATGCGGGAGCAGGAAGTGGGCAAGCTTATCGAGGGCGCCGACAGCACCGGGGCCAAGGCGGCGCTGCGCGACCGCGCGCTTTTCGAGACGCTGTACGCCTGCGGACTGCGGGTGAGCGAGCTTACGGGCCTTGACTGGCGCGATGTGGACGAAGATGCCGGCATGGTAATGGTGCGCAGCGGAAAGGGCCGCAAGGACCGGCTGGTTCCGATCGGCGAGCCCGCGCTGGCGGCGCTGGGGCGCTGGCGCCAGGCGCAGCAGCCGGTCTCTTACGACCATCCGGTCTTCACCAATCTGCGCGGCCGGCGGCTCAGCGCGCGCAGCGTGCAGCGGATGATGGCGCGCCGTTTGCGGCGGGCCGGCCTTGAGAGCACCGCCACGCCGCACGGCTTGCGCCATTCCTTCGCGACCCATCTGCTGGATCGCGGCGCCGATCTGCGAACGATTCAAGATATGCTCGGCCATGCCAGCCTGGCCACCACCCAGCGCTATACTCAGGTCAGCATCGGCCGCCTTAAGGAGGTGCATCGCCGTGCCCATCCCCGCGCCTGAGATGAGCGGCGTCGCTCACGGCACTACGATTGTGGCCGTCCGCCACGCCGGCGCGGTGGTGATAGCCGGCGACGGCCAAGTGAGCATCGGCAACACCGTGATTAAGCACTCGGCGCGCAAGGTGCGCCGGCTGCACAACGAGAGCGTGTTGGCCGGCTTCGCGGGCTCGACCGCCGACGCCTTCACCCTGTTCGACCGGTTCGAGAGCAAGCTGCAGGAGTTCAACGGCAGCCTACGGCGCGCCGCAGTGGAGCTCGCGCGCGACTGGCGGACCGACCGTATCTTGCGCAGGCTGGAAGCGATGATGGTGGTGGCCGACCGCGAAAACACGCTGCTGCTTTCGGGCCTGGGCGACGTTATCGAGCCCGACGACGGCGTGATCGCGATCGGCTCGGGCGGCAACTTCGCGCTGGCCGCGGCGCGCGCGCTCTTGCGCTACAGTCCGCAGATGGGCGCGCGCCAGGTGGCGGAGGCCGCGATGACGATCGCCGCGGAGATTTGCGTCTTTACCAACCGCCAGTTCACGATTGAAGAACTCTAAGACTATCGTGGCATCGGCAATAACAGGGCCGCAAATCATGACTCCCAGGGAAATCGTCTCGGAGCTCGACCGGTACATCGTGGGGCAAAAGGACGCCAAACGCGCGGTGGCGATCGCGCTGCGCAATCGCTGGCGGCGCCAGCAGGTGCCCCCCGAGCTGCGCGATGAAATCGCGCCGAAGAACATCCTGATGATTGGCCCTACCGGCGTGGGCAAGACCGAGATTTCGCGCCGGCTGGCCAGGCTCGCCCAGGCGCCTTTCCTTAAGGTCGAAGCGTCGCGCTATACCGAGGTCGGCTACGTCGGACGCGACGTCGAGTCGATCATCCGCGACCTGGTCGAGATCGCGGTCAAGATGGAGCGCGAGCAGGCGCAGGCGCGCGTCGCCATCAAGGCGCGCGAGAGCGCCGAGGAGCGCCTGCTCGACATTCTCTATCCTCCGCCGTCGCGCGAGCGGCGCTCGTCAGGCGCCGGCGCCGGCGCGGAGGCGGCGAACAACAGCTCGTATCATGAGACGCGCGAGAAGCTGCGCAAGATGCTGCGCGCGGGCCAGATGGATGACCGGGAGGTCGAGGTCGAGGTCACCGCTCAGGCGATGTCGACGGTGGAAGTGCTCGCGCCGCAAGGCATGGAGGAGATGGGGCTCAACATGAAGGAGCTGTTGAGCCAGTTCATGCCCAAAAGATCCAAGCAGCGGCGGGTCAGGATACCCGAAGCACTGGAGCTGCTCACGCAGGAGGAAGCGGCGCGGCTGGTCGATATGGAGCAGGTGGCGCGCGATGCGATCCATCGCGCCGAGCAAAGCGGCATCGTGTTCGTCGACGAAATCGACAAGATCGCGAGCCGCGACGCGGCGCGCGGACCGGACGTCTCGCGCGAAGGCGTTCAGCGCGACCTGCTGCCGATTGTCGAGGGGACCACGGTCAACACCAAATACGGGCCGGTGCGCACCGACCACGTCCTGTTCATCGCCTCGGGCGCCTTCCACACCTCCAAGCCTTCGGACCTGATCCCGGAGTTTCAGGGGCGTTTTCCGATCCGCGTCGAGCTCAGCGCGCTCACCCGCGACGATTTCGTGCGCATCCTGACCGAGCCCGACAACGCGCTGACCAAGCAGTACACGGCCTTGATGGAGACCGAGAGCGTGGGGCTGACGTTCACCGAGGACGGCATCGCTGCCCTGGCCGAAATCAGCGCCCAGGTCAACGCCCGCACCGAAAATATCGGCGCCCGCCGGCTGCATACCGTGCTGGAGCGGCTGCTCGACGAGGTCTCCTTCAGCGCTCCAGAGATGAACGGCCAGAAGATAACCATCGACGCTCCGTACGTTCATCAGCGGCTCGACCCGATCGTTCAGGACGAAGACCTTTCGCGCTATATCCTTTGAGACGGGAGTCGGTTCGGGTCTTCAGCGCTGCGGGAGCGACGGCAGGCTTTCGCGGCCGCCGGTTCCCGCCGGACCAGCGCTCCGGAAACGCGCAGCGGGTTGAGCTTTTATCCTGTTTGTGGAAAGGTAGTTCGCCTCCAGGATGACGAGCAACGTGCAGAACCTGGTAAATAGAGCAGAGGTGCTGATGGAGGCGCTGCCCTATATCCGGCGCTTCCACGGCGCGACGTTCGTGATTAAATACGGCGGCCACGCAATGGAGTCGGCCGAGCTAAAGGCAAGCTTCGCGCGCGACGTCGTCATGCTCAACCTGGTCGGAATAAAGCCGGTGGTGGTGCACGGCGGCGGGCCGCAGATCTCCGAACTGCTGGAGCGCATGGGCGTGAAGTCGCGATTCGTGCGCGGGATGCGCGTGACCGACGAAAAGAGCATCGGGCTGGTTGAGATGGCTCTGCAGCGCATCAACCAGGAGATCGTCGCGCTTGTCGCCCGCCAGGGCGCCAAAGCGGTAGGCCTGTCGGGCAAGGATGGCGGCCTGATGCGCGCGCGCAAGCTGCGGCTTGCGCCGGCGGCTAAGGACGGCGAGTCGCGCTCGGTCGATGTGGGGCTCGTGGGCGAAGTGGTCGAGGTGGACCCGAGCGTGATTCACACGCTTCATCAGGCCAACTTCATCCCCGTGGTCGCTCCCGTAGGTTACGGCCGCGACGGCTTGACCTATAACATCAATGCCGACTCTGCCGCCGGCAAACTAGCGGCGGCGCTTAAGGCGGAGAAGCTTATCCTGATGACGGACGTCGAAGGCATCAGGGACCAAAGCGGCGCGCTGATCTCGACTCTGGCTAGCGCGCGCGCGCGAAAACTTATCGCCCGCGGCGTAATTTCCGCGGGGATGATTCCCAAGGTCGAATGCTGCATCGACGCGCTGCACGCCGGCGTGCAAAAAACTCATATCATCGACGGACGCCAGCGCCACGCCGCTCTGCTGGAGATTCTGACGCGCTGCGGGGTGGGCACTGAAGTAGTTGGGGAGCAGCCGCGAGTTTCGCGCCGCCTGCGCACAAGCGCGCGGCGAGCCGGAGCGCCGAGCCGGCGGGCTGCGCTCGGGTCGCCGGCCGGCGAAGGCCGGGCCTCGGACGGCCAGGCGCCGGAGGCCGGCGATGACTAACCGCGAAGTGGTGGCGCTCGCTCACGGCGCCCTGATGGACGTTTACGCGTGCGCGCCGATCGCTCTGGAGCGCGGCGAGGGCGCCTATTTATATGACGTCGAGGGCAAGCATTACCTGGACTTTTTCTGCGGGCTGGCGGTAACCAGCCTCGGCCACGCTCATCCGGGTGTAACCCGGGCGATCGTGGAGCAGGCCGAAAAGCTCACGCACGTCTCCAACGTGTTCCATACCGAAGCTTCGGCGCGGCTAGCGGCCGAGCTTTCACGCAGGTTCGGCGACGGCCGGGTCTTTCTTTGCAATTCGGGGGCCGAGGCCAACGAAGCCGCGATCAAGCTTGCGCGCCGATGGGGGGCGAGCCGCGGCAGCCGGTACGAGATCGTCACCGCGCTCAATTCCTTTCACGGCCGCACGCTGGCGACTCTAGCCGCTACCGGCCAGGAAAAATATCACGTCGGGTTTCAGCCGCTGCCTCAGGGCTTTCGCATGGTTCCCTTCGACGACCTCGCGGCCGTCCGCGCGGCGCTGCGAGACCATACTGTAGCCGTAATGATCGAGCCCATTCAGGGCGAGGGCGGCGTCGTTTTACCGCGCGATGAGCGGTACTTGGATGGCCTGCGCGAGCTGTGCGACAAGCGCGGTCTGCTGCTAATCTTCGACGAGGTGCAAACCGGGGTCGGCCGCACCGGGAAGTTTTTCGCTTACGAGCACTGGGGCGTGCGGCCAGACGTAGCCACGCTGGCCAAGGCGCTCGCCAACGGTCTGCCGATCGGCGCCGCCGTGGCCACGCCGCAGGCGGCCGCGGCCATGACCACCGGCGCTCACGGCAGCACTTTCGGCGGGAATCCGGTGTCATGCGCCAGCGCGCTCGCCGTGTTAAGCGCGCTGGACTCCGACGGTGTGCTCGAAAACTGCGCCGCGATCGGCGGCTATCTGGCCGAGCGGTTGCGGGCGATCGCCAAGCGCATCGACAAGGTGGTGGAAGTTCGCGGAAAGGGTATGTTAATCGGCATCGAGCTCCGGCACGAGGCGCGTTCGACAGCGCAGGCTTGTCTTGAGCAAGGGCTGATCGTCAACGCAACCGCGGGCAACGTGCTGCGCCTTTTGCCGCCGCTCAATCTGACGCGCGCGCAGGCTGACGAAGGGCTCGCAATTATCCGCCGCGCCTTGGGCGCGGCCTGAGCTAACGCGCGAAAGCTGGTAAGAGACGATGAAAGGCCGTGCCGGCCAGGCGCCGGCCGTCGCGCCGCTGATGAAACGCGATTTCGTCGAGCTGAGCGCGCTCGTCACCGAGGAGCTCTACGGGCTGCTTGCGTTGGCCGCGCGCCTTAAGGGCGAGCTCAAGCACGGCTTGGAGCATCCCTATCTGCGCGGCAAGACGCTGGCGATGATCTTCCAGAAGCCGTCGCTGCGCACCCGCATCAGCTTCGAGACCGGCATGGCGCAGCTCGGCGGACACGCGATTTACCTCGGCCCCAGCGAGATTGGGCTTGGCGAGCGCGAAGCGGTCAAGGATGTGGCGCACAATCTTTCGCGCTGGGTGGACGTGATCATGATCCGCACCTTCGCCCATGCCACCTGCGCGGACTTGGCGCGCGAGGCCGCGGTGCCGGTGATCAACGGGCTCACCGACCTGGTTCATCCATGCCAACTGCTGGCCGATCTGTTTACTTTGTACGAGCGGTTTCCCGATTTGGCCGCGCTGAAGATTGCGTTTGTCGGCGACGGCTTCAACCTGGCGAACACTTGGATCGAGGCCGCCGAGCTCGCGGGCTTCGAGCTTCGCGTTGCCTGCCCCTCCGGCTACGAGCCCGAGCCGAAGTTTCTCGGCCGGCTGCGCCGCAATCCGCGCGCGCGTTTGACCCACGACCCGGCGGTCGCGCTCAGGGACGCCGACGTAGTTTACACCGACGCGTGGGTGTCGATGGGACAAGAGGAGCAGGCGCAAATCCGCCGGCGTGATTTTCGTAGCTTCCAGGTGAGCCGCAAGTTGCTTAAGCACGCCAAGCACGGGGCATTAGTGATGCACTGCCTGCCGGCTCATCGCGGAGAGGAGATTACCGACGAGGTGATCGACGGGCCCAGCTCGGTCGTGCTCGATCAAGCGGAAAATCGTCTGCACGCGCAAAAGGCGCTGCTGCTCTGGCTGCTCAAGCCGCAGATGTTAGGGCGGCCGGACACGGCGCGAAATACTCTTGGACAATCCAAACCGCCCCATGAGCTGGAGACCCGAGGCCGGCGATAATTTAATGATTCAGCATGGCTAAGGAGCCGATAAGGAAACTCGTGCTCGCTTACTCCGGCGGCCTTGACACCTCGGTGATCCTGCGCTGGGCGAAGGAGTACTACGAATGCGAGGTGATCGCTTTTTGCGCGGATATTGGGCAAGCCGATGAGACCCAGGGGCTCGAGCGCAAGGCCCTGGCCAGCGGAGCGAGTCGGTTTTACCTCGAGGACCTGCGCGAGGAGTTCGCGCGGGACTTTGTCTTTCCCATGATGCGCGCCGGCGCGGTATACGAGGGTTACTACCTGCTCGGCACCTCCATCGCGCGTCCCGCGATCGCCAAGCGCCAGGTCGAGGTCGCCCGCCGCGAGGGCGCCGACGCCGTGGGTCATGGCGCCACCGGCAAGGGCAACGATCAGGCGCGTTTTGAGTTGTGTTTTGCGCGCTTGGCGCCGGAGCTCAAGGTAGTTGCGCCGTGGCGCAACCCCGACTGGAAATTCGAAAGCCGCAAGGCCCTCATCGCTTACGCGCATCAAAAGCAGATACCGGTTGCGGCCACCGTGGAACGGCCATACTCGACCGACCGCAATCTGCTGCACGTCAGCTACGAGGGCGGCATCCTGGAAGACCCGTGGCGCGAACCCGACGAGGACATGTTTCAGATGACGGTTGCGCCGCATAAGGCGCCCGACGCGGCGGAGTTCGTCGAGGTTGAGTACCTAGCCGGCGATCCGGTGGCGATCAACGGCGAGCGCCTTTCGCCGGCCGCGCTCATCGAGCGCGCCAATCAAATTGGCGGCCGTCACGGAGTCGGCAGAGTCGACCTGGTAGAAAACCGCTTCGTGGGAATCAAGTCGCGCGGGGTTTACGAAAGCCCCGGTGCCACGCTGCTTTTGCATGCGCACCGCGCGGTAGAACAGCTCACGTTGGACCGCGAACAGGCACATCTGCGCGACTCGCTTCTTACGCGGTACGCGGAGCTAATTTACTACGGGTTCTGGTTTGCGCCCGAGCGCGAGGCGCTGCAAGCGCTTATCGACCATACGCAGCGCAACGTCACCGGGCGAGCGCGGCTTAAGCTTTTCAAGGGCGGCGTATGGATCGTCGGGCGCCAATCGCCACGCTCGCTCTACAATCCCGCGCTGGCAAGCTTTGACGAAGCAGGCGGCTACCGCCAAGGCGACGCCGAGGGCTTCATTCGGCTGAACGCCCTTAGACTGCGCGCACTAGGACGCTTGCCGGGTTCGAGCTAAGCGCCGCTGCTCGCCGCCGCGTGATACTCCATAATGAGGAATTAGAGCCTATCTCATAAACGCTTTCGCTTTGTCCGCCATGAACGCTCTTGCTTTCTCTGTCATTCCGAGCCCTTTGCCTGTCATTCCGAGCGCAGCGAGGAATCTCAGCGCACGGCGGCTCAGGGTGAATTCCGCGAAGCATCTACGCGCAGCGATTTGGCTGAAAGGCGAAGGTATAAGGGCATAGAATCGCTGCGCGCAGATGCTTCGCTGCGCGCAGAGCCGGTGAATTTTTGGCAAGCTACCGCATGCCGCCGCAGACTGCGCCCGATATGTCTCTAGTAGGTCGGGCCGCCGTGCTATTCAAAAATTCACAAACTCTCAGGATGACCGAGCAGGGACGCTCGGCATGAGAGAAGGGCGCGCTCGGAGTGACATCCATGCCCTACGCTCATTTATGCAACTACTTCTAGCCTTTTCGTGAGCGGTGGCTGGCCGGCGCCGGGCGAGTCAGCCTCAAAATGAATTATCCGGCCAAGAAAACACGTGGCAAAGGTCGTCCCACTCAGACCCAAGCAATCGCGGTCGCGCAAGCGGTTCGGCCCGGCGAAAGAGGCATGTCCCAAATGCGGCCATCAACGCAACGTGCACATCACGCACCCCAGTGGAGTGGTGAGTTGCGTAGCGCGGGGCTGCGGATGCGAGAGTCGGCCGCCGCGGTAAAACCCGCCTGGCGACAGCTCAGGTTCGCTGACCGTTCAGGGCGTCGCGCGCGCCGATTCCCGTCTGTGAGAGATACGGTCACATTCGGGCAGACTGTCGCGTCGATGAGACTGCGCGCAGCAGAGCAGCGTTCGCTCGTGCAAGCGCGTCAATCGCCGGTCGAAAATCCGCGCGACAGAAAGTCACAACGCACTGGTTTGCCCATCGGCGTGGCCGGCCTGGATATTGCTTTATGCTCTCATCGAGCCGCTAGCCACTGAAAGCGTGGCGTTGATGGGCGGGGTTTGTTTAGCGTCCGGCTTGAGGGCAACGGTTGGCGCCGATGGCAGGCAAATCGCCTCAGACATCGCTGGAGCGTGCGCGCGCCTCGCGGTTCGGCGCGGCCTTTTTCCTGGCGGCGTTCGCGGCATATCCGCTGCCGCTTTACGGGCAGAGCAACTGGCAGTTTCTGGGCAGCGAAATTGAACGCTCGGACGGCTCGGACAGCGCTGCCCCAAGCCTCCAAACCGCGCGGCCCACGGCGCCGCAGGCGGCGCTAACGGCCTGTGGCGAGTCTGCGCGGCCCGCGGGTGAGCCGTTTCGCTCGATCGTGGCGCGGCTGGCCGAGGTCTCTGGCGTGAGTGCGCAGCTCTACGAATCGGTGGCGCAGACCAGCCCGCACGCGCGGGCGGGCGGATGCATCTTCTACAACCGCGAGGAGCTAGGCGGTCTTTTTCAGCGTTGGTTGGGGCTCACCCAACCGGGCCTTGCCGAGCCGATGCTCTACGCCGTCTTCGCTCACGAGCTCGGCCATCTGGCCCATCACGACTTCTCGGAGGAGCGCGCTCAAGTGGCGCCGATGACGCGCGAGCTTGAGGCCGACCGGTTCGCCGGCTACATGCTCTCCCGGTTGAGCATCAGGGTGGACGACCTGACGGATTATTACCGGCTCACCGGCGACGACTTCACGGGTATCCGCCACGACCATGGGGAAAGCGGCCAGCGCGCGGAGGCCTTCACCCAGGGCTGGCAGCGGGCCGAGCTGGGGCTCGTCGAGCAATCGACGATCGGCGTCGGCTCAACCGACCATCCGTAACCTCCCTTGCGCGCTGAGACGACCGTTGGTTTGGCCGCTCTTGCGCTTCTGGGATAAGATTCCTTCGCGGAGATATTTTGTGCCTGGGGCTAAGACCATGTCGGCGGCGGCGCAGGAGGCCAAGGCTAATCTTTTGCGGGGCCGGTTCGCGCGCGCGCGTCTTCCGGAAGTCGAGGCGTTCACCGCCTCTTTGCCGTTTGACCGCAGGCTCTATCGCCACGATATACACGGCTCGGTCGCGCACGTCCGAATGTTGGCCAAGGTGCGGCTGATCAGCAGCGCCGAGGCGGCGCGGCTGGAAAAAGGGCTGCGCGCGGTGGAGCGGGAAATGGAAACCGGCTGCTTTCGTTTCAGCGTAGCCGACGAGGACATTCACATGGCGGTCGAGCGGCGGCTGGGCGAGCTCGTGGGCGCGGCCGCCGGCAAGCTGCACACCGCGCGTTCGCGCAACGACCAGGCGGTCCTGGACCTGCGCTTGTTCCTCGGCGAAGAGCTGGAGGGGGTTATCTCGGCGACGCGCCGGCTGCGCCGCAGCATGCTTAAGGTGGCCGAGCGGCATGTCGACACGGTTATGCCCGGCTACACCCATCTGCAGCGCGCGCAACCGGTCTCCCTGGCTCATCATATTCTCGCCTATGTCGAGATGTTCGGCCGTGACCAGGAGCGCTTTGCGCGGGCGCGTTCGGCCGCGCGCGTGATGCCGCTGGGCGCGGGCGCCCTGGCGGCGACCACGCTGCCGATTGACCGCCAAGCGGTGGCGCGCGAGCTGGGCTTCAGCGCCGTTACCGCGAATAGCCTCGACGCGGTGTCCGACCGCGACTTCGCGATCGAATTCCTGGCCGCCGGCGCGCTGTGCATGGTCCATCTCTCGCGCCTAAGTGAGGAGCTTATCCTGTGGTCGAGCACGGAGTTCGGCTTCGTCGTGCTTCCCGACGAGTTCTCGAGCGGCAGCTCGATGATGCCGCAGAAAAAAAACCCCGACCTGCTCGAGCTTGTCCGGGCCAAAACCGGTCGCGCGCTGGGGAACCTGCAGGCTGTCCTGGTGGTTTTGAAGGGCCTCCCACTGGCCTACAACTCCGACCTCCAGGAAGACAAAGAAAGAGTGTTTGACACGCTGGATACGCTTAAGCCTGCGCTCGAACTTACGGCCAAGCTATGGCCAAGGCTGCGTTTTGAGCGAGAGGTGATGCGCAAGGCAGCCGGCGGCTGGGCGCTTGCCACCGACTTGGCTGAATATTTGGTGCGCCGCGGCGTGCCCTTTCGCGCGGCCCATGAAACCGTGGCTCGACTAGCACGCGAGGCAATCGCGGAGGGCAGGGAGCCGGACAAAATGACGCTCGCGCAGTTGAAGCGCTATTCGCCGCGCTTCGGAAGCGAGGCGCTCGCGAGACTTTCGCCCGGCACTTCAATCCGCGCGCGCAAAGTGATCGGCGGGCCGGCCCCCGCCGCGGTCAAACGCCGTCTGGCGCAATTAAAGAAGGCGATATGAGCTTTGGCCCCGCGCGGCCGATGTCCGTGGCCTTCGCCGCGCTGGTCATGGCCGGCGGGATGCTCGGATGCGGGATGAAGACGCGGCCGGTCCCGCCCGCTCAGGCGCTTCCTGCCCCGATCGCCAACTTGCGCGCCAAATCGGAGCAAAAAGGGATAAGGCTTACCTTTTCACGCCCCGACAAGTACCTGAGCGGCAACCCGATGCGTGACCTGAATCATTTTGTGATCATGCGGGCAGAGGACGGCGGTCCGCTTAAGCCTCTGGTCGAAGCGCCGGTCCCAGACCGCGAGCGTTTGCAGCAAGCGAAGACGCTTTCGTACCTCGACCAAGACACCTTGCTGAACCGTCGATATCGCTACGTGATTATCTCGGTCACCGACGACGGCGATCAAAGCCGTCCCTCTAATGAAGCGCGGGCGACCCGGCTAGCACTCCCGCCGCCGGGGCAGAGCGCAGCCGCGCGCAACTCCGGCAACAAGCAGCCCGCCGGCGCGCCGACCCTCGCGCCCGTCCGCTAAGCCTCGCGCGCGCCACACCGCTGCGCCTGGGTCGGCTTCGCGCAAACGGTGCGTCGTCCGATACGTTGTCCTGGGGCGCTCAAGAGGCAGTGGCGGTTATGATCAACGCGCCAAAGGCGCTAAGATGGGCCGTGGGCCGGCCGAAGCATCTCCACGCAGGGTCAATTACGTATGCACTATTTCGTTTACCGCGGCGAAGAGCTTTTCGTCGAGGAGGTCTCGGTCAAAGCGCTCGCGGCCGAAGTCGGCGTTCCCGCCTACGTGTACAGCGCGCGCACCTTGCGCCGTCATCTGAAGGTTTTTGAACAGGCGCTGGCCGGCACCGACCATCTGATCTGCTTCGCCGCCAAAGCGCTCTCCAACCTAAGCGTGCTCAAGCTTTTGGCCGCGATGGGTTCGGGTTTCGATATCGTGTCGCAAGGCGAGTTGATGCGCTGTCTTCGCGCCGGGGCCGACGCGCGCAAGATCGTCTTCTCCGGCGTGGGCAAGAGCGCCGAGGAGATCGCGGCCGCGCTGAAGGCCGGAATACTCATGTTCAATGTCGAGTCGCGTCCCGAGCTTTACCAAATCGCCGCGATCGCCCGCCGGCTTAAGACGCGCGCGCCGATAAGCCTGCGCGTTAACCCGGACCTCGACCCCGGCACCCATCCCCATATTTCGACCGGTCATCGAACCAGCAAATTCGGCGTGCCGCTCAAGCAGCTAGCGGAGTACTACGACGAGGCGCAGGCGCTCAAAGAGCTCGAAGTTGTGGGCCTCAGCACGCACATCGGCTCCCAGATCACCGAGCCCGAGCCGTTTCGCGAGGCGGGTGAGAAGCTGGCCGGGGCCATGCGCGACCTCTTAGCCAAGGGGATCGAGCTTAGGTACCTGGACTTGGGCGGCGGCGTGGGCGTGCCCTATCAGGACGAGTCGATCGAGCTTGAGGACTACGCGTCAGCGATCTTAAAGCCGCTGCGCGCGCTCAAGGTCAAGCTGATCGCGGAGCCCGGCCGCGTGATCGCCGGCAACGCCGGCGTGCTGCTAACGCGCGTGTTGTACATCAAAGAGACCGACGTCAAGCGCTTTATCGTGATCGACGGCGCGATGAACGACCTTATTCGGCCGGCGCTATACGACGCCTACCACGCGATCTGGCCGGTCGACAAGCGCGAGCATGCCGAGCTTGCGGTCGCCGACGTCGTCGGGCCGGTGTGCGAAAGTGGCGACTTTTTCGCCCGCGACCGGCTTTTGCCCCTGCCGCGCCCCGGCGATCTGCTCGCGGTGATGGGCGCGGGCGCCTACGGTTTCGTGATGGCCTCGAACTACAACAGCCGCCCGCGCCCGCCCGAGGTGCTGGTGGACGGCCAACGCTGGCACGTGGTGCGGGAGCGCGAGACCTTTGACGACCTTATCCGGGGTGAAAAGTTGGTCGAGCTGGGCCCCGAGCGCGAACCGTGAAAAAGTGAGAGTCAAGAAGCTCGACGGACACTCGTTCCCATGCCCACGTTAGAATTCACCAAGATGCACGGGTGCGGTAACGATTACATCTACGTTATCGGCGAACAATCGCGCCCGGCCGCCCCTGCCTCGCTCGCTCGCCGGCTGTCGGACCGGCGGCTCGGGATTGGCGCCGACGGACTGATCCTGCTTCTGGGGTCAAACGCGGGTGACGTGCGCATGGAGATGTACAATGCCGACGGCAGCCGCGCGGAGATGTGCGGCAATGGCATACGCTGCACGGCGCGGTTGGCGTTCGAACGAGGTTTTGCCCGCAAAAATCCGCTTGTGGTCGAAACCGACGCCGGGCTCAAGACGGTGAGCCTCAAGCTCGACCGCGACGGCCGCGCAACGGCGGCTACCGTAGATATGGGAGCGCCGATCCTCAACGGCCCCGATATCCCGGTCATGGCCAGCGGCAGAGTCGTAGATTATCCCCTTGACATCGACGGAACGCGGACGAAGATAACCGCGGTGTCGATGGGCAACCCTCACGCCGTGGTTTTCGTCGAGGACGAGCAGGTTTTTGCCCTACCCGACGGCGAATTTGCCGCTCTCGGCCGCAAGTTCGAGCATCATCCGTTTTTTCCCCGCGCAGTGAATACGGAGTTCGTTCTTCCGGTTGGCCCGCAGCGCCTCAAAATGCGGGTCTGGGAGCGCGGCTCGGGCGAGACTTTGGCGTGCGGCACCGGGGCATGCGCGGCGTTGGTGGCCGCGGTGATGACGGGACGGGCGCAACGGCGCGCAATTGTCGTCGTGAGGGGCGGAGAGCTGGAGATCGAATGGCGCGAGAACGGGGAGCTTGCGGGACACGTCTTTATGACGGGCGAGGCGGTCGAAGTGTTCCGCGGCCGGATTGAGCTGGACGAACAGGAGCTGACCCCAGCCGGGTAGTTTCCCCTCGGCGGCTTCGAGCACCTCGGGCACGAACCGGCGCAGTCCCGCCGGGCGACCCCGCCTCGCTGCCGCGAGCCGGGGTCGCGAGCCGAGGAAGGAGCGACGCGCGGCGCCGCGACTTAAGCTCGACTTCGTTGTACACTAGTTCGATAAGCTTGCGGACGCGCGCGCCGCGTCGAGGAGGAAGCCTTGATGTTTAGGGGAACTTTTTCCGCGCTCATCACGCCGTTTAAGGACGGGGCGCTTGACGAACGCGCCTTGCGCGAGCTTATCGAATGGCAGATCCAGCACGGCGTCAACGGAATCGTTCCGTGCGGCTCGACCGGCGAGGCGGCCACGCTCAGTCACGCCGAGCACGAGCGCGCGATCAAGATTGCGGTTGCTCAGGCGCGCGGGCGGGTCCAGGTTTTGGCCGGTACGGGCTCCAATTCGACTGCCGAAGCGATTCGCCTGACTGCCTTCGCGCGCGAAGCCGGCGCCGACGCAGCGCTGCTTATCTCGCCCTATTACAACAAGCCTACGCAGGAGGGTATCTTCCGGCATTACACGGCGATCGCCGCCAGCGTCGAGCTGCCGCTCGTGATCTATAACATCCCTGGAAGAACCGGGTCGAATATAATGCCCGAAACGCTTGCCCGGCTCGCTAAGGTCAGCCATATCGTCGGCGTGAAGGAATCGTCGGGATCGATGGAGCAAGCGTCCGAGATTGTGCGGCTATGCGGGGACCAATTCACGCTGCTGTCCGGCGACGATTCGTTGACTCTGCCGCTGATAGCCTTGGGCGCTCAAGGGGTGATCTCGGTAATCACCAATGTCATACCGCGTCAGATGTGCGAGCTGGTCGAGCGGGCGATGGCGGGTGATTTCGCGCATGCCCGCGAGCTTCACTACCGGCTGCTGCCCGTGATGCGCGCGATGTTTGTCGAGACCAACCCTATCCCGGTGAAATACGCCGCCTCTCTTTTGGGCAAGTGCGCGGCTGAGGTACGCCTACCCTTGACGCCGTTGTCCGCCGAGCCGGCCGAACGAGTGCGCGCGGTGATGGGCGAAGCGGGGCTGCTCTGATTGTTCGGCTCTGTGCGGCCCTACTGCGCGCATCCGCGCCCAAGGCCGTCCGGCGTCTTGGAGCAGAGCATGTTTAGCCTAGGGCGCTGCCGCCGGCCTAGGCCTTAAGGAGGCGCGCTGATGAGCGCGGGCAAAATGCAGGTCGAGCAGCCGGCCACAGCAAGCCAGCTCGAACATTTCGCCGCATTCCCGTTCGAAATTTACTCCCACCGGCAAGCCTGGTGGCCGCCCGACACGCGCAGCGACGTCGAACTCTTGTTGGGGCGCACGCCGATAGCCGCGGACCTGGAGATAACCCCCATGTGGGCGCGGCGCAACGGCAAAACGCTGGCGCGCCTAAGCGTGGTGATAAATCGGCGCTACCTCGACCATCATCAAGAAAAGCTCGGGCATCTGATCCACTTCGAGGCCCTGCCCAACGAGACCGCAGCCGCCGTTGCGCTGCTTGAGGAAGCTTGCGCGCGGCTAGAGCAACGGGGCCTTGAGTCGGCACGAAGCGGCTTTGCGACCTTTCTCGACTACCCATACGCCATCGACAACTACGAGGCTTTTCCTTCCTTTTTGCTGCGCGCAAACCCGGACTACTACCACGCGTATTTCAAAAACGCCGGCTTTTTCAGCGAAAAGGGCATGGCGGATTACACCATGGCGTTGACCTCGCAGGCGCTGCAGGGCTTTTCCGCGGCGGTAGACGCGGCGCATACCCGCGGCTTTTTAGTGCAAAGCTGGCGCGAATACGGCTTTATACGGGCCGTGGACGCCTGG
This sequence comes from Deltaproteobacteria bacterium, assembly GCA_021831785.1. Classification (GTDB taxonomy): domain Bacteria; phylum Desulfobacterota; class Binatia; order Binatales; family Binataceae; genus JAJYYI01. The sequence continues at coordinate 53,924 of JAKBMB010000012.1, forward strand.
GCCGACACGATCAACGCTGCCTTCGCGCGCCATTGGGGATGGAGTCCGGCCAGCCGCGCGCAAGTGCGTCCGACGCTGGCCTTGCTCGAAGCGACGGCCGCGGCCGACCTTTCGATGGTGGCCGTGACGCGCGGCACGGTGGTGGGGATGGTTTTTTCGGTGCCCGACTTGAGCCCGCTGCTGGCCCGAGTCAAGCCGGGCGTCAGGCTCGCTCCCGAGCGCGGCGGCGGGAGCCGCGGGGCGCTAATCAACATCGGCGTGCTGGAGGCCTGGCGCGGCCAGGGCGTCAATCTCGCGTTGGCCGCCAGCTCGTTTCTGGCCATGGCGCAGCGCGGGATGAGCTATGCCGGCTATACCTTGGTCCTCGACGACAATTGGCCGTCGCGCAAAACTGCCGAAAAGCTGGGCGGCCGCGTTACCGCCAACTTTGTAGTTTATCGGCGCGATTTCTGATGCCACCGCAGCAGGCGCATCGGAGCAGGGCCGCGATGCCCTCGGCTCGGACAAGCGCGCGAATTGGAGTTAAGCGCGCCCGGACACCTCGGACATGCGCAGCAGAGTTGGTAGCGAGTCTCGGGCTTTCTTTGCGCAACCCGAGCGGATATTTTCGCGATACGGGCCTTGATAAAGCAGGGCGTCGGGTTGAACGCCCGCGCCACCAATGAAACAGCAAAAGGTAGAGTGAAGCATGTCGCTGCAGTTCATCGCGCCCAACCTTGACCTTGACTTCGTCGGCAAGCGCAAGTTTTTCGTCGCCTTGTCTTCGGTGGTTAATCTAGTTGCGCTGTTTTTGCTGATCTTCGTGGGGCTGAACTACGGGGTCGATTTCGCCGGCGGCAGCGTGGTGCAGGCGCGCTTTAAGGGCCAGGTCGCGCCCAACGCGATTCGCGACGCGCTGGCGCCCCTTAACCTCAAGGACGTCACGGTTCAGGACCTCGGCCACAGCGGGCGCGAGTACCTGCTGCGCTTTGAGAAAGTGGAGAACATGGGCAGCATCGGCGCGCAGGTCGGGCAGGCGCTCGACCGCAAGCTCGGCGCCGGGGCCGCCGATATCGTGCGCGTGGAGAGCGTTGGCGCCAAGGTCGGCAAAAGCTTGCGGCGCGACGCCTTCGGCGCGGTAATCGTCGCCACGCTATTCATGGGGGTGTTCATCGCCATGCGCTTCCGGCGGGTGAGCTGGAGCTTCGGCGCCGGCGCGGTAATCGCCCTGGTTCATGACGTCTTGGTAGTGGTCGGCGCGCTGGTGGTCTCGCACCTCCAGTTCGACCTCACTACGCTGGCCGCCCTGCTCACGGTAATCGGCTACTCGGTTCACGACACGATTATCGTCTCGGACCGCATCCGCGAGGACGCGATGGCGCGCCGGCGCGACACGCTGGCCTCGATCATGAACCGCGCGATTAACGAGACGCTCTCGCGCACGATCCTAACCTCCGGCACCGCGATCGCGGTGCTGGTCGCGCTGCTGGCGCTCGGCGGGCCGATTCTCCGCCCCTCCGCGTTTACCCTGCTGGTGGGCTTCATCACCGGCACCTACTCGTCGATCTATATCGCCAGTCCCGTGGTCTTGTTCTGGGAGCAGCGGGTGCGCACCAGCGCGCTTTCGCGGGCAGCGTAAAGCCCGCTCGGCAGCCTCGCGCATGGCCGATGAACCCGTGCTGAAAACCGGCCGCGGCGACTATTTGCTGAAGCTCGCGGCCGCGCCGGAGCTAGCCGGCGAAGCGCTCGTCCTGCCGCTGGTGTTGGAGCATCGCGGAGGACTCGAGCGTGTCGGGCTTATCTGCCGCGTCCCGCGACGGCGCCCCGATGCGCTCGAAGGCAGCGATCCCGAGACCGAGCGCGAGCTTCTCGGGCGTATCGCTGCGCGCTTCGAGCGCGACTTCGAGCAGGTGCGCGAGGCCGCGCTTAAGTCGCTTCGCGCCGAGCGCAAGCCGCTGCTGATCAACGTTGAGGAGGTCGATCTAAAGGCGTGCAAGCCCTAGTGTGGCGCCCGGCAGATACCCTCACAAAGCGCTGATTGTCATTCTTGTATGTTGATTCAGGTTAAGGAAAGGAAAGCGAGGCGGGAGACCGTTGTCATTCGGGGTTGAACAAGACCGGCGCTCAGCAAGGCTCCCCGCTGAGCGCCGTGAGCCGGAGCCCCGAGGCTGCCGAAGGGATTGCGCCGGCGGCGAATTGCTCCTGCGACTTGCCTCCGGTGGGGTGGGCCGCCGTACCCGCCTTCTCCTCTTTATTCAGTGGGGCGGGCCGCCGTGCCCGCCTTGCTTCTCTTTATTCAGTGGGGCGGGCCGCCGTGCCCGCCTTGCTTCTCTTTATTCAGTGGGGCGGGCCGCCAGGCCCGCCTTGCTT